>NZ_QXFO01000023.1:2500-121664 GCF_003584105.1 Flagellimonas taeanensis | reverse complement strand
ACAGGAGATAAAGGTTTGACCGGTGACAAAGGCCCACAGGGCGACCCCGGTATCCAAGGCCCACAGGGTCCACAGGGCGACCCCGGTATCCAAGGTCCACAGGGTCCACAGGGCGACCCCGGCGATAAGGGAGAGACAGGGGATAAAGGTTTGACCGGTGACAAGGGTCCACAAGGAGACCCCGGTATCCAAGGCCCGCAAGGTCCACAAGGAGACCCCGGTATCCAAGGTCCACAGGGTCCACAGGGCGACCCCGGCGATAAGGGAGAGACAGGGGATAAAGGTTTGACCGGTGACAAAGGCCCACAGGGCGACCCCGGTATCCAAGGTCCACAGGGAGAACAAGGTCCTGTTGGTCTACAAGGGCCTACTGGAGAACAAGGTCTGCAGGGTCCTATTGGTGACAAAGGTCCAATCGGTGATCAAGGCCCTGATGGACTTGCCAATTTAGTGGTCACTACAGCTGAACCTGCTGGAGCTAATTGCTCCGCTGGAGGAATCAAAGTGGATACAGGTATTGATGACAATGGGAATGGAGTACTCGATCTTAGCGAAATCGATTCGACAGAATATGTGTGTAATGGCGACCCTTCAACAGATGACCAAAATGCATCCGAAGTTGATTCTGATAACCCCGTGGATGTAGATGGAGATGGGACAGCAGAGGATACGGTAGAAGAAGTGATTCAAGCTATTGCCCCGATCACGGCTAAAGCAGCAAGGATTTTCTATCCGCCCTCGATAGCAATTGATGCTTCATCGAATGGTACAAATAGAACAGTGAATCTATACGCACAATATATAGCTCAATATGGTACTCCTGCAGTGACCAGTTTAGGCGCTCCTGCCGCAATACCAACCTATGCGGCAACAGAGCTGTATTACTATGTGACCTATGCAGATCCAACGGTTTTTGCCAATATGAGCATAAATGCAAGTGGTGTCCTTACCTATGATATTATTGGTCAGCCAGCTGATTACAATGCGTTGATCAACGTGGTTTTTGTGGTAAAATAATAATCAATACGGACGCACAGATTTGAAACCAAAAACCTCATATACGTCTTTATTCATTGGATTGTTCATCCTGTTCATGGGGGTCAACTTTGCAAATGCCCAGTTTTTGCTTCAGGCACCCAATACAGGGGATGAGAACAATTACCGATGGTATGAGGCATCCGACCCCAGTACGGTCTTGGGAACAAATTCATTTTATGAAGCCACTCGGCCTGGAATCTATTTTGCAACCTACGATGGCACCCTTTGTGGGTCCAACGCGACAGGGTATTTTATTTTGACCGACTGTGAAGCTCCAAACAATGAGGTAACCTTGGATATTTCCGCAAGTGTACCTGTTGGTGCCACAGTGAGTTGGAGTCCTGCCCTAAGTGGCGATCAAAACCGACCTACGGTCATCAGCACACAAAATGTGACCCACTACACGGCTACCATCACCAAGGTTGGGAATAGCAGCGAGTTGCCCCGATTTACCGTAGTGTGTATGAGCCAAGCTGCCAATGTGGTGGATGACACCGTGGTAGTGAACGAGGACGAATCCGTGGTCGTGCCCATCTTTGACAATGATACCGATCTGCCAGTCTCAGGGACTTTGACCATCACAGGTCCGTCCAATGGGACCGTGAACGTAAGTGACAATGGAACACCCAACGATCCAACGGACGATGAGGTTACCTATTCACCAAATTCTGATTACAATGGCAATGATAGCTTTGATTATACCATTTGCAACAATTTTGGGGATTGTAGCACTGCAACGGTTACTGTGGATGTACTTCCAATTTTGGATGTCAACGACGATCTGACCTCGACCGAGCAAGGAACCGATGTGACCATATCCTGGAGGGCCAATGACAATGATATTCCCACTGTGGGCTCTATTTCAGCTACCAACCCCTCCAACGGAACCATTGTCTTGAATGATAACGGCACTGCGGCGAACCCGTCCGATGACAACATCACCTATGTGCCCAACCCAGGGTATTCAGGTTCGGATTCTTTTGAATATACCGTTTGTGATACCAATGGAAATTGTGGCACGGCCATCATCACGGTGGTGGTCACTTCACAACAAATCTTGGACAGTGATGGGGATGGTATATTGGATAGTTTCGAAGACCTCAATGCAGATAACGACAACGATCCATCCACCAATCCTACGGATACTGATGGTGATGGCATTCCAGATTATTTGGACATCGATAGTGACAATGACGGGATTCCGGATAATGTGGAAGCCCAGTCCGTTTCATCCTATATATCCCCAAGTTTGGTCGATGCCAATGGAAATGGTCTGGACGACGCCTACGAAGTGGATGGGAACATGGGCTTGATTCCCGTGGATTCCGATGACGATGGTATTCCGGATTATGTTGACCTTGATAGTGATGATGATAATGTGCCCGATGCCATAGAAGGACACGATCATGACCATGATGGTATTGCCGATGTGGAGTTCATAGGCTCGGATAAGGACAATGATGGTCTGGATGATGGCTATGAGGGAGAGACTGTGATCGATATCGATGTGAATGATGAAATGGACGACCCGAGTACGGTCCTGCCAGATACCGATTCGGATGGCACTCCCGATTTTAGGGATTCAGACGATGATGGGGATGGTATAGAGACCACGGATGAAGACCTGGATAGAGATGGGAATTATGCCAACGATGACTCCAATGAAAATGGCATCCCAAATTATTTAGACCCAGATCTGGGCGAGACAACGGTCGATGGAGACGAAATCGATCCCATCAACGTTATCACGCCGAACGGAGATACGATCCACGATGTGTTTACCATAAAATACATCGAAAACTATCCGAACAATACGGTGAGGATATACAACAGGTGGGGTGTCATGGTTTTCCAGACAAAATCCTATAATACCAGTGGAAATGTGTTCGACGGCACATCACAAGGAAGGGTCACCGTGGATAGTGACAATAAACTCCCTGTGGGTACCTACTTCTACGTAATAGATTATGAGAATCAAAGTGGAACCATGAAACAAGTTTCGGGTTATCTATACATAAACAGATAAAGAAAATGAGTACTGTGGAGAAGAATATCGTTAAAAGGAGAGTGGGATGGCTGTTCGCTATTTTTCTGATAGGGACAATTCCAATGCTCCAGGCACAGCAAGATGCCCAGTACACCCAATACATGTACAATACCGTAAGTGTGAACCCTGCCTATGCCGGTTCCCGAGGACATTTGAGCATCGCGGCACTCTATAGGAACCAATGGTTGGGCCTTGACGGGGCCCCGGAGACCCAAACCCTCAACGTTCATACCCCTATGGGCTATCGTGGTGTCGGATTAGGACTTTCCATTGTGAACGATAAGATAGGGCCCACATCGGAAACCTATTTTGATGTGGACTTTTCCTATACCATCCAAACCTCATGGGAAGGAAGGTTGAGCTTTGGCCTAAAGGCCAGTGCCCATATGCTGGATATCCGCTATTCCGAACTGGATGAGTTTGAAGTGGACCCACAGTTGCAGTCCCAACAAGATATCCGCAACAAGTTTTCCCCGAACATAGGGGCAGGTGTCTATTACCATACGGATAGGTTCTATGTGGGGCTTTCTGCACCCAGAATATTGGAGACCACCCATTTTGACGAATCTTCCGTGTCCACGGCCAAGGAGCAGATCAACATGTACCTTATTACCGGTTATGTTTGGGACCTTAACCCCTTTTTGAAATTCAAGCCGACCCTTTTGACCAAAGCTGTACAAGGAGCACCGTTGCAGGTAGATCTTTCGGCCAATTTCATGCTGAATGAAAAGTTCATCGGTGGGGTGGCCTACAGATGGGATGCTGCGTTCAGTGGGCTTTTTGGTTTTATGCTGTCCGACCAGTTGATGCTGGGTCTTGCCTATGATCGGGAAATAACGGAACTGGGTGCCGCCACCTTCAACGACGGTTCCTTTGAGGTCATTATCCGTTACGATTTCATTAGGAACATCGGTAATCTGAAATCCCCTCGCTTCTTTTAGCAAGAATTTAAATACCGCTATCGGATGTTTTTCCTCTAAAGGTCATATTTTTACCGTATGACAGAGGAAAACGTGATACTGGTCAATGAGAAGGACGAACAGATTGGGCTGATGCCCAAGATGGAAGCCCATGAAAAAGCCCTTTTGCACAGGGCATTTTCAGTTTTTATCATGAACGATAAAGGGGAGACTATGCTGCAGCAACGCGCCAGTGACAAATACCACTCCCCATTGTTGTGGACGAATACCTGCTGTAGCCACCAAAGGGAGGGCGAGAGTAATATTGAAGCGGGAAAGCGCAGGCTCATGGAAGAAATGGGATTCACAGCCGATCTCGAAGAACTCTTTTCCTTTGTGTATAAGGCTCCTTTCGACAATGGCCTTACCGAGCATGAGTTTGACCATGTGATGATAGGTTTCCACAACGACGCCCCTAATATCAATCCAGAGGAAGTGGCCGATTGGAAATGGATGTTGCCCATTGACATCAAGAAAGACATTGCCCAAAACCCGGCACAGTACACCGAATGGTTCAAGATCATATTTGAAAGGTTCTACGACCATCTAATGAAGAACATCCCTGCACAATGAAAGTGAAAGTAAGCAGAAAGGCCAGTTTCAATGCGGCCCATAGATTGTACAGGCCGGATTGGGACGAGGAGAGGAACAATGCCGTTTTTGGCAAATGCAACAACCCTAGGTACCATGGCCATAACTACGACCTGATCGTTGGTGTTACCGGGGAGATAGACCAAGCTACCGGGTTTGTGATGGATTTGAAGGTACTGAAAGACCTGATCAAGGAGCATGTGGAAGATGCCTTGGACCACAAAAACCTCAATCTGGATGTTCCCGAGTTTAAGAACCTGAACCCTACGGCAGAAAACATAGCCGTGGTCATTTGGAACCGATTGCGGCCACATATTGAAAACAATAAGGAATTGGAAGTGGTCCTGTATGAGACCCCTCGAAATTTTGTAACCTATACCGGATAAAATGGACATATACCCCTTAAAGTTCCGCCCTATTCTCAAAGAACGCCTTTGGGGAGGAACAAAACTAAAAGAAGTACTTGGAAAACCGATAGAAAGTGACATAACAGGAGAGAGTTGGGAGCTCTCCGGCGTCAAGGGAGATATTTCCGAAGTGGCCAACGGACCTTTGGAAGGAACCTCACTTGAAGACTTGATAGGGCAACAACCCGAGGCTGTGTTGGGTAAGAGCGTTGTGGAGCGGTTCGGGAATGAGTTCCCAATCCTGATCAAGTTCATCGATGCCAAACAGGATCTGTCCATACAGCTGCACCCAAACGATAAATTGGCCAAGGAAAGGCACAACTCCTTTGGAAAAACGGAAATGTGGTACATCATGGATGCCGATCCTGGGGCCAAGCTTATTGTGGGATTCAATAAGGATGTGGAGAAGACTGAGTACATCGAAAGCCTTGAAGAAGGTACCTTACTGGACCTGATGAACTATGAAGAGGTGGTAGAGGGCGATACTTTTTTTATCAACACAGGAAAGATACATGCCATTGGGGCCGGAGTGTTGTTGGCAGAAATCCAACAGACCTCGGACGTTACCTACAGGGTATTCGATTTCAACCGAAAGGACAAGGACGGGAACTTAAGGGAACTGCACACCGGTCTGGCCGTGGATGCCATCGATTATGAAATGAAGGACGATTTCAAGGTGGGCTATCCCAACGTCAAGGACACCGTGAACGATATGGTGGACTGTCCGTATTTCAAGACCAACTTCTTGGAGCTGACAAAAAATATGAAACAGGACCTTTCCCAGAGGGATTCCTTTACGATCTATATGTGTGTGGGAGGTAGGGCGACCATCACCAATGATTGGGGCAGTGCCTCCATCCAGAAAGGGGAAACGACCCTTCTTCCGGCATCCAGCACTTTTGTGGAAATTGAAGCCAAAGGGGCCAAACTTTTAGAAGTTACCATTTAAGTAGTACATTTGAAAAAATACTAGTATGTCAAGCATTCGCGATCTTAAGAAAGACATCAATTTCGTCCTTGGGGACATCATTGAGGCGGTTTACATTTGGGAAGCCGGTTCGGGCAACAAAGAATCCGAAGAAGGAACGGTCATTATAGACAAGGCCATTGCCATATTTGATGAGTTGATGGACAAAGTGAACCAAAAGAACGTTGAAAACCGAAAGGCCCACTTTAACCAAATACGCAAGGAACTGGAAGAAAAGGCCACCGAATTGGTGGAACAGTTCAACAGCCTGGCGGGTTAGTCCTTTTTGTCCAAAAATTCCTTGAATGCCTTTCCGTGTTTGGATGATGCCACCTCTGGGGAAAGGCTTTGGTAGATGGAATCCAAATACTTGGGGTTGGCCTCTCTTGCCTCTGTCATCATGATATAGGGGGTGGCAAACGAATTTCCATTGTTCAGCCCAAAGTTGAGGGCATATCGGTACCTACTTATGGTATTTAGATCGACCAATCGTTGAAGGGAATCCAAGGCCAATGAATCTTCTTGGACTTTGGGAAGCGAAGCCTGTTGGATTAGGGACAGTTCCTTGATGTTGAACTTGGAGGCCATCTCATAGAACTCCACCAATTTTTCATGGGACTTGGAGCCACTGATTTTTGAGTTGGTGTCAAAAGTGTTCCAAGAGGTATTGATGGTAATGGTTCCCGCTTCTCCAAAAAACGTGATCCGATCGTTGATGTCGTTGTTGTCCTCTTTCTTCAGATAGAGATAGAAAATATCCGGGGTTTCCACTTCTTCATTAAAAGAAAACTTTCCATCCCCTTGAACTTCCAACGAATCCAAGGTCACAAGTGTGGAATCTTGGAACTGTTGCAAGTATAGTGTCCCTTTTTTCAGACCTTTGATGTTTCCGGTGACCACCATAGTGTTTTCTGTGTTCTTTTCGCACGAAACCATCATGGCTCCCAATAGCAATACGAAGAAAATCCGCTTCATTGTAATTTTTTTTGCTGGGCAAATATGCATAAACTTCTGAAATAATCTAAACATTGGAGGCGACTTCCATCAACAAAGCACACAAATAGGCCCCTGCCGTGCCGACCACATAGCCAAAAACAGCCAAAAGGATGCCCACGGAAGTCAGGGATGGGTGAAATTCGGCAGCCACTACTGGAGCGGAGGCTGCCCCGCCCACATTGGCCTGACTGCCCACTGCCAAGAAAAAGAACGGTGCCTTGATGAGCTTTGCCACCAAGATCAACAATCCTGCATGGATGGTGATCCAAATAAGCCCAATGGCAATGAGCCCTGGGTTATCTAATACCTTGCCCAAGTCCATTTTCATACCGATGGTGGCCACGAGGATGTAGATGAACATCCCCCCGATCTTGCTGGCTCCGGCTCCTTCATAGTTTTTGGCCTTGGTAAAGGACAGACCAATGCCGATGGCCGTGGCAAAGACTACCATCCAAAGGAAATCTGAACCCAATGAGGACAATATTTTTTGGGGATTTCGGACCACTTCAAAATTGTTTTGCAAAAAATCAGCAAAATGGAAGCCCAACAAATGGGCAACGCCTACCCCGGTAAATGCATAAAAAAGCATCATGATGAAATCCTTGAGGGAGGTGACCCTAGCAATTTTTTCGGTATGGGCGGATACTTTTTGTTTCAACTCTTCTATGGACGATGTGTCTGCTTTGAGCCATCGGTCTATTTGTTTTGTTTTTCCCACGCCCAATAGAATGATCGCCATCCAGAGATTGGCCACCACAATGTCGATAAGTACCATTCCGCCATAGTTTTCCTGATTGTATTGGAACACTTCCAACATGGCGGCCTGGTTGGCCCCGCCCCCGATCCAGCTGCCAGCTATGGTGGCAAGGCCCCTCCAAACGGCATCAAAACCATTTCCGCCCACGGTCTCAGGAGAAAAAATGGAGACAATCAATATGGCGATCGGCCCACCAATGATGATGCCGGCGGTTCCTGTCAAGAACATGATGAGTGCCTTAGATCCCAGGTTCATAATGGCCTTGAGGTCTATGCTCAGGGTCATCAAGATCAGAGCCGCGGGCAGCAGATAACGGCTGGCCACAAAATAGGTTTGCGACGAAGATTCGTCCACGATGCCCACGCTGGCCAAAATGGCAGGCAGCAGGTAGCACATGAGTACAGTGGGCACCACCGTGTAAAACTTGCTCCAGAAGCCCGAGGCAATGGATGAGGTATAAAAAACAAAGCCAAGGCAGAGACATAGAAGTCCAAAGATGACAGTGTCATCGGTAAACGGTAGTTGGTCCATGGATTTTAAGCTAGTTGCCCAAATATATGGAATTCGGTGGGGGTGTTCATGCTATTGATGGACATAATGTACGCCGATGAATTCAAATTGAGTTAACAATTCCACCATTTGAAACAACGATGTGACCACTTTTTGCCTAATTTTAGGATATAACACTAAAACCATAATATCATGAGAAGTTTACTTTGGCTTGTTGCCGTTATCTGTATAATAATTTGGGTATTAGGATTTTTTGGCGTGGTCGCCGGTATGGCCACCAGCAATTTGATCCATATCTTGTTGGTGATTGCCGTGATTGCCATTCTTTACAATATTATATCTGGACGTAAGCCCTTGTAATTGTTTCAAGGACTGGAAATCCAGGTTCTTTTCCGAGAGGGAAAGACACATGTAAAGAACAGTTGTCCATATGGACAACTGTTCTTTTATTTTGTACGGACTTCTAGAAACAAGCTTTTGGACATAGTTAAAAAAAACCCAAAATTGTAAATTCGATTGCCCATCGATAAAACATTCTGAAAATTAGCTAAGTCTATCGCTATAGGATTCACACCTTATTAAATAAGAGAAGCCGGAAATGAAAAAAACCTTATTCGTATTGCTTTTGTTGCCCATGGTTGGTTTTGGCAACACCATTTGGGGGAAAACAGGACACCGCGTCACGGGCGAGATTGCCCAAAACCACTTGACAGGAAAAGCCAAAAGGGCGTTGGCCGATCTATTGGATGGCCACAGTCTTGCCTTTGTCTCCACTTTTGCGGATGATATCAAGGCAGACTGTTCCTATAACAAGTTTTCACCTTGGCACTATGTCAATTACCCCTTGGACATAAGTTATCTGGATTCTGAAAAAAGCGATGAGGGCGATATCATCACGGCCATCGAGGAGTGCACGGCCATCATCAAAAATGAAGCGAACAGCAGGGAGGACCGTGTGTTCTATCTTAAAATGTTGGTCCATTTCATTGGTGATCTGCACCAACCTATGCATGCCAGTAGGGCAGAGGACAAGGGTGGTAATGATATCCAAGTGCAATGGTTCGGACAGGGGACCAACCTGCACAGCATCTGGGACAAGAACCTCATTGAATCCTACGGGATGACCTTTACCGAGTTGGCCGATGAACTGGACAATGTTTCAAAAAAGGAACGGAAAAAAATCCAAGAAGGGACTATTTACGATTGGGTGGACGAATCCCATGATATCTGCGCGGAACTCTATGATTCTGTCAAAGTGGGCGACAAATTAGGCTACCAGTATTCCTATACATACAATGACCTATTGTTCCAACAGCTTCAAAAAGGGGGATTGCGATTGGCAAAGGTGCTCAACGACCTGTTCGATTAAAAACTATCCTTTAGGATAGAACGGTCTTCAACTGGTTTCGGTATTCGGAAGGGTTCTGCCCTGTGAATGCCTTGAACGACTTGTTGAAGTGCGAAAAATTGTTGAAACCGCTATCATAGCACACTTGGGTGATGCTGATAGGCTGCTCGGCCAGTAGTTTGGAAGCGTGCACCAATCGGTACTCGTTCACAAACTGGGTGAAGGTCTTGTTGGTGATCTTTTTAAAGTATCTACAAAAAGAAGGAACGGTCATACTCACCATATCCGCAATTTCATCCAGACTGATGTCCTCTTTGAAATGGGTCTTCACGTAGTTGAACACGATATTGATACGGTCGTTGTCCTTCACCTCGGTCTCCAAGGAAAAGCCTTCGGCGTTCAAAACGTTCATTTCGTTGGAAGTGGCCAAGATGTTCAAAATGTTGAGGATGGACAATAACCTTTGGAAATCGGTCTGGTATTCCAGGATTTCCATTTTTTCACCGACCTTCATCTTGGTCTTTCCAGAAAAGGCGATGCCCCCTTTGGCAACTTCGAACAGTTTTTGGATGTTCTTCATTTCCGGGATGTTGAAAAAATCACTGCCCAGAAAATCGGCCTTCATCTGTACCAAGGTCTCACTTTTGTTACCGGTAAGCTTATCGGTAAACCCGCAGTGGGGCAAGTTGGAACCGATAAGGATAAGGTCTCCGTTCCTGAAATAGGAGACATGGCTGCCAATCTGGCGTTTGCCAGACCCCCCGTTCACGTACACCAACTCCAGTTCAGGGTGGTAGTGCCAGCCATTGTTCTTGTTCTCGTTGTTTTCATTGAACTTCTGAAAAGTGAACGAGTGGCCAAAACTGGGTGCAATGGATTCAAAAGCAGGTTTTTGGGTCATTTTTGCCAAATTTTGTTCGGTACTATAAAGGTATATCGATGTTGGTCGAACACTTATCTGCAAAATTACCAAAAATGTATGCTATTTTATCATTAATAAAAGGTTAATATGTACACCATGTTAAAATTGCACATAAACTGGAAAACATGGTGGTGTTCCTGTCCTCTATTGCGCCATACATTTGTATCATAATCCTAAAAAACGAAAATGTTATGAAAGCAGTAGTAAAAAACCTAACAGTAGTAGCGGTCCTTTTGGTATCTGCCATGGGATTGGCTAATGGAACAGCAGCCGATTTTGGTAAGAAAGTAACTGCCAAGAACGAAGTTGAGAAAAGACTTATCAATATAGAGTTGGACCCAGTGTTCGTAAAGAAAGGTCAGAAAGTAATGATGAACCTTTTGAACGTTTCACAGGACAAAGTGACCCTAAAGGTGTATGACAGCCAGGACAGACTTGTGTACAACGAGTCCATCAGTGGAAAACTTGTTGTGGAAAAGGCGTTCAACTTTGAAAAGGCTTTTGAAGATAAATATACCATCGTAGTCTCCGATAAAAACGGTACGTACACAGAGACTATGGAAGTAAGATAGTTTGTTTAGTTAATTTTTATGTGCATGGGGGGCTGGGAAGCCCCCTTTTTTTATGCCCATTTTCTTAGTTTTTCCCTTTTTCCTGGCGGCAGGGCCTCATTGTCGATGGCCCACTGCAAAAGTGTTTTGTCCTTTTCCTTGGCAAAGAGCAGGTGGTAAAATTGTTGGGTGGTCAATGGGTTTTTGGATTCTTCCACCAGTTCCATGGTATCTCCCACGGCCACTGTTCCGGTTTCCACAATACGGAGATAAGTGCCCGGCCAGCCGTGGTCTATGAAGGCTTTCAAGATATTCTGGTCGCCAAACCGAATGCCCAGTTTGTAGCAGGGTTCCCGGGGCTGGCTTATCTGCACCAGTGCCGACCCTAACCTATAGATGCTTCCTATCCTGATTTTGGACTCGTCCAGCCCCTCCACGGTCAGGTTTTCGCCGAACATGCCCCAGTTCCAATCCAGATTGGGGTATTTTTCCTGCCAGTAGGGATAGTGGTCGGAAGAGAACAAGTAGCAAGCCTTGTATTCTCCTCCATGTACTTTTCTATCGGCGACGGTGTCGCCCCGGACATCCTCCACGTCCAAAAACAAGGGTTCCTGTACCGGAAATTTGTAGATACCCGTAGTGGTCTCTTTTCCGTTCCAGATTATTTTGGTCGGATGGCCTATGTTGGTAGAGATGATTTTCATCCTACCAATATAAAAAAACCACTGCTTTTGAGCAGTGGTTCCTTCATTTGTTTTTGATGGGGTTTCTTTATTCTTTTTCCAGACGCTTGGTCATGGTAAAGCCCACCAATAGACCCACACCCGCCAAGGTAAAGATGGTGCCGGGGTACGCTACCTCATCATCCATCCCAAGATTGTACACCAAAATGGAGGCCACAAATATGGCCAATCCAATGCCGATGAGCAGCAATGAAATGTTGAGGATGATGACTTTCCAGAAAGGTGCAGCACCCTCGCGCCTGCCCTTAACAAAAATACTGGCGTCCGCTCCTTTTTCTATCAAGGCCAGGCGCTCTTTGTTCCTGGTTGAAAAATAGAGGTACGCGATGGCAAAAATGACCCCAAAAATAATAGGTATGATAATTACTTCAGATCCCATAACAGTTCGTTTTTAATGATTAAAATTATTTGTTTTTCATTGGGTATGACGACAGGTTTTAGAGGTAGGTTACATAATTTTATAAAAGAAGTAATCCATGTAACCCAATTCAATGTTTTGTCGTCCAATGTGCAATGCTGACCAATAACGAAAAAGAACTGATCCAGAAGATACGCAATGGCAACACCGTGGCGTTCTCTGATTTGGTGGACGGTCACAAGGACCTGGTCTATACCTTGTGCATACGAATGTTGGGGAACCGGGAAGACGCTGAGGAAGTATCGCAGGATGTTTTTATTAAAGTGTTCACGGCTTTGCGTAACTTTAAGGGAGATTCCAAATTGTCCACATGGATCTATAGGATTGCCTATAACGCCTGTTTGGACCGCTTGAAAAAGAGCAAAAAGGAACGAATGCGGGTGGAAGTGGACCATTTGAAGAGTGTGGCATTCTCTGTAATGGACAATGCTTTGGACAGGATGGTACAGGAGGAAAGATCGGCATTGATCAACTCATGTCTGGCAGCTTTGCCAGCGGAGGATGCAAGCATCCTGACACTTTTTTATTTTGAGGAAAGGAACCTTTTGGAGATGGAAAAGGTGTTGGACCTTTCTGCGAACACCATAAAGGTGAGATTGTTCAGGGCCAGAAAAAAACTGGCCGCTGTCATGGAAAAAAGATTTGATAAAGAAACAGTGGGAAACAATGGATAAGCACGAAGAAAAAGAACTGGAAACATTTGTGGACAAGATCATGGCGGACGCTCCCCTGGAGTCGCCCTCTGCGGACTTTACCAAGAACCTTGTGCAGCGCATCGAGGCACAACAGCACAAAGAGGTGTACCAATATAAGCCTATAGTGCCCAAGCAGGTACTTGTCCTGCTTTTCATTGGAATGGTGACCTTGACTTTTTATTTTATTGCCCAGTATGGTCTGGACAGTGATGGTGGGTGGTTCGAAAACCTATCCGTGGAGCCTCTTTTTGACAATGTGTGGGGCTGGTTGGAAAATTATACCTCATCCAAAATTTTAATGTACGCCGTATTGCTCTTTGGACTGTTGTTTTTTGTACAAGTGCCTTTGTTGAAGAAACAACTGGACCGCAACGTGATGCTAGAATGAGTAGGAGTAGGCCCAGTACATCAATGCGAACTGTAACGGGACTCTAAGGACCAAGACCCATTTGGGAAGACCTGCAGCGGCCTTTTCATTGGAAAGCATGTAAAAATGGACGGACAGAAATACGGCAAGCATCAAAATGACGCCAAAAGCACTGAGTTTACGTGTTGCCTCAAAGCATAGACCGATTCCGAGCAGAATCTCGGCCACCCCGCTCAAGAACACCAAAATCTTATGATAAGGGAGGTATCTTGGCATGATGCGCAGGTATATCTTCGGTTTTAGGAAGTGCATGGTGCCAGCAATAACATACAGGCCGGCCATCAAGTAAAGGTGCCATGGTGCCATAGATCAATCTTCAAATTTCCAAAAAGGAACCACAGATTCCGTCAAGGTGACGATTTCGCCCTTATCTTTTCGTTTCCGTTTGAGTTTGAGGATGTGCTTGCCCTCTTCCAAGTCCGATATTTTGAGGAAGGTCTCAAAACCAAGAACATTGTTGAGGCCCGTGGTCAGTATGAAATCCCCATCCATTTGCAAGGTGTCGATTTCGAAGGAATAGACGTCATTGAAAGTCCGTAAATACATTTTTCGGATACTGTCCTTTTGCTGTCTCGTGGTGATTTCATCGCTCCAGTTGGTAGTGAACTGGATGTTCGAGCTAAGGCCCCTTCTGTCTTTTTTGGGTTTTAGCGAATCGTTGAAAATAAAAATGCGCTCTTCAATGCTTTCCGAGAACGGGACAAAAATGTTCAAATAGGATTTGGTGATCACTTTGGAAGGAATGATGATGGTGCCCGGAAAATCCTCATCATCGACCAGCATGTCCCCATAATTTTCCTTATTGGCAAAAGTGGTGGATGAATTCAAGTCTTTTTGCAGATAGTTGGAATGGCGGTACTCCAAACTCGTGATGACCAATATCAGAATATAGATCGGTGCCAAAAAGAGGGTCAACCGCTTTCCAAAACGATGGTCCAGAAAATTATAGACCAAAGGTCTATACAGAAATGAGAGGGTCAAAAAACTGAACACCCAATAGATGGGAAAATAGATTTTGGACACCCACTTGTTCCGTTTGAGCAGCCCTTGGGTCAAAAAATCGATAAAGGTCAGGAACATCCCTGTTATGATGAACAAGATCAGGATAGAACCCAAAATGCTCCCCAACTGTTCCGGCAACCATTCGCCCTGGATAATGAAAGTGGCCACCACTACAATGGAAATGATGATCATGGTCATGGCCAGCACATAGAAGATCAGCAAAAAGGAAATGGCAAAGAGCACACTGCAATAGTTCTCCAAATTGGCGATGTATCGATCAAAGGAAACAATCCTCTTCTTCAAATAGTTGGTGAACAATTCAGAATACCTGAGTTTTTCGAACTCAATGTCCCCGGATACATAACGCAGCCCGAGGGCACCGATCCACAACCCCCTGAGGATGACATGCAGCAACAGGTTGAAAAGGAGTATGGAACTGGCAATGTGAAGGATAAAATAGGCGACAAACCGATAGATGTGTTGTTCGTTCTCGGCATTGACCATTTCTATGCGAAGCGGTTCGTAGGCCGTGAACAGCCCAAAAATGGAGAATCCGGAAATGATGAGTTCCAACTCCCAGCTTTGCTGCTGAAGGGAGTCCAACAATTTTTTGAAGGATGGACTTTTGTAGTCGTTATGGTCCACGGTTTGGTCGATTGATTGCTAGAAGCAATATAGTCATTAAAACGAAAAACCGCTCATTTTGAGCGGTTTTGTATCAGCTGGGAATCAAAGTAGATGTGCTACTTGATCATCTCATAGCTACGGGCAATGAACTTGGTGAGTTCCTCGCCTTTTAGCAATCCTTTGGACAATCGGGCCAAATCCAAGGATTGGTTGATCAGGCGTTCCCTCTTTTTGTCGGTCTTCGTGTTCAAAATCTCGCCCACCAATTCATGGTTGGTGTTCACGATGAGGTTGTACATATCCGGCATATTGCCCATTCCGAACATACCTCCACCACCAGTGCGCTGCATTTCCTTCATCCTCCGCATAAATTCAGGCTCCGTGATGATGAAAGGGGAAGCCGTACTGTCCATGGCCTCCAATTGTATGGTGTAGCCCTTGTCGGCAATGGCACTTTCCAGACTGGCCTTCAATTGGTCTTTTTCCTCATCCGAAAGCTTGGAGATGGCCGTATCCTCTTTTTTGATGAGGTTGTCGATATGGTCTGCATCCACACGCACAAAAGAAACCTTCTCCTTGGAGGTCTCCAATTTTTGCAAAAGGTGCGGAACAATGGGCGAATCCATCAAAAGCACTTCATAACCCTTGGTCTTGGCCGCTTCGATGTAGCTGTGCTGCGCCTCTTTGTCCGAAGCATAGAGCACCACCATAGTACCGTCCTTATCGGTTTGGGTGTCCTTGATCTTGGCTTCCAGTTCCTCGAACGTATGGAAGGATCCTTCCACGGTGGGGAACAGGGCAAATTTTTCCGCTTTCTCAAAGAATTTTTCCTCGGTCAGCATTCCATATTCGATCACCACTTTGATGTCGTTCCACTTTTGCTCAAAATCCTCACGGTTGTTCTTGAAGAGGGAACTCAATTTGTCCGCCACCTTTCGGGTGATGTAGGATGAAATTTTCTTGACCGCGCCATCAGCCTGAAGATAGGACCTGGATACGTTCAGGGGAATGTCGGGCGAATCGATGACCCCACGTAGCATGGTCAGGAACTCGGGGACTATGCCTTCCACATTGTCCGTTACGAACACCTGGTTTTGGTATAATTGGATCCTATCCTTTTGGATGTTCAGGTCGTTGCTCAATTTGGGAAAGTACAGGATACCTGTCAGGTTGAAGGGATAGTCCACATTGAGATGGATATGGAAAAGCGGTTCCTCGAACTGCATGGGATAGAGCTCTCTGTAAAAACTCTTATAATCCTCATCCTTCAGATCGGTAGGCTGTTTGGTCCAGGCCGGTTCGGGATTGTTGATGATGTTGTCCACCTCCTTGGTCGGGGCCGGTTCGTCTTCCTTGGCCCCCTCAGGTTTGGGCAGGGTTTCTTTTTTGGTGCCAAATTTGATCGGGATGGGCATGAACTTGTTGTACTTGACCAAAAGTTGCCGGATCTTGGCCTCTTCCAAAAACTCAGTGGAATCCTCGGCCACATGGAGAATGATTTCCGTTCCCCTATCCTTTTTATCGGCACTTTCCAATGTAAATTCTGGCGATCCGTCACAGATCCAATGTACGGCCGGTTCGTCCTTGAAGCTCTTGGTGATGATCTCCACTTTTTCGGCCACCATGAAGGCGGAATAGAAACCAAGACCAAAATGGCCTATGATGCCTGCTTCCTTACCTGCTTCCTTGTATTTGTCCAAGAATTCCTCGGCCCCGGAAAAGGCGACCTCATTAATATATTTTTTGACCTCTTCCTCGCTCATCCCGATTCCTTGGTCAATAATATGGATGCGTTTTTGGTCTTTGTCCACTTTCACCTCTATGATCGGGTTGCCATATTCCACCTTGGCTTCCCCAATAGAGGTCAAGTGTTTTAGTTTTAAGGTTGCATCCGTAGCGTTGGATATCAATTCCCTTAAAAAGATTTCATGATCACTGTACAGAAACTTTTTGATCAAGGGAAAAATGTTCTCTACCGAAACATTGATTTTACCTGTTGCCATTGTTGTCTATGTTTTTCTTTACTGCCTTCGGGGCAAAAAAAATACCAGAATGCCAAATATGACAAACTGACACTGGAGGCGTATACGAAGCGACAAATGTCAACTTTAACAAAATTTTGTTTATTCTTTTTATAAAAAAATTAAACAAATTAAGTATATTTACAATGTTATAGGGAAAATTGCTATGAAATAGTACTGCACTATAACAATTTGTTTATTTATTGGTTAGGTTGTGGAAAATGCACTTTCGCCCGAAAGTGCATTTTCTTTTTGGCCAAGCAAAGGCAAGATACGCTTCCCGAACATAAAAAGGCCCCGAAAATGCTTCGGGGCCTTTTTAGTAAAATATATGAATAGACGCCTAAGGGGTTTTCTGTTCCTCCTCTTTTTTCTGTTTTACATATTTTTCCAGCCATTGGTCCTGTTCCCACAATAGGTGCAGAATGCTCTCTTTCGCACGATAACCATGACTTTCCTTGGGCAGCATCACCAAACGGACGGTAGCACCCAGTCCTTTCAGTGCATTGAAATAACGTTCACTCTGCATGGGGTAGGTGCCGGAGTTATTGTCCGCCTCCCCATGGACCAATAACAATGGGGTCTTCATTTTTTCGGAATGCATGAAAGGGGACATGGTATAGTACACTTCCGGGGCTTCCCAATAATTCCGCTCTTCACTCTGGAAACCAAACGGGGTCAGGGTCCTATTGTAGGCACCGCTTCGTGCAATCCCCGCGGCAAAAAGATCGGAGTGGGAGAGAAGGTTGGCCACCATGAAGGCGCCATAACTGTGTCCGCCAACAGCAACACGTTCCGTATCAATATATCCCATGGCGTCCACTGCATCTATCGCTGCTTTGGCATTGGCCACCAATTGGCTCCTGAAAGTGTCGTTGGGTTGCTCGTCCCCTTCACCGATGATGGGGAAAGAAGCGTCATCCAACACCACATAACTGCGAGTGACCCAATAAATGGGCGAGCCCCAGTAGGGATAGGTGAACTCATTGGGGTTCTGTGTGTTCTGCGAGGCACTGTTCTTGTCCTTGAATTCCCTGGGATAGGCCCAAAGGATCATGGGCATTTTTTCCTTTTTCTGTATATCATAACCCACGGGCAGATATAGCGTTCCGGTCAGCTCCAATCCATCGTCCCTTTTATAGGTAATGACCTCTTTATGTACATTTTGGATGCTCTGGTACGGGTTTTCAAAAGCGGTGAGCTGCATGGGCCCTTTTCTTCTGATCACACTTTTGTAGTAATAATTAGGGTATTCGTTGGGCGACTCGATCCGGACCAATAATTGATCTTTCTGTGGATCGTACTCGATGAGGCGTTCCAGCTTGCCTTCCAATTTGGATGTGTACAAACGGGTCTTTTTCAAAGTGGTCAGGTCCATTTTTTCCACAAAAGGAAATTGGCCTTCCTCGGTATATCCATCGCCCAAAAGATAAGCGTTGTTGTTTTTGTCGAGGGAGAGCACCCAGCTTCCGTTTTCATTTCTCTCGGAGATAAAGTTCCCGGGGTCGCTATACACATCTTGATAGTTTCTGTCCGAAATGATCTTGGGCTCTTTTTCAGGATTGGAGGGGTCAAAAAGATAGGTTTTGGTATTCCGATCGTTCCACCAACGATCGTGGGCAATGGCAATATCATCGTTTCCCCATTGTATCCATGAGAACCTGTTCTTTGTTTTCAGCAATGTTCTGGCCTGTCCATTGAAAGGTGCTTCCAGTTCAAAGATCTCGTCACGGTAGGGAACCTCATTTTGGGGATCTCCTCCATCCAAGGCCTCCACATAGACCAAGGTTGCTGGTTTGTCATTTCTCCAACTCAGGTCGCGCATGCCGGTCCTTTCCGCCATAAAGCCTTGGGGTAGGTCTTCAATAAGGGGTATTTCCAGCATTTTTTTCACCAACTTGCCGTCCTTGTCAAAAATGTTCGTGGTGTTCGGGAACCTGTAGTAGGGCACCAAATAGGAAAATGGCTTGTCCAAGGTCACTGTCATCACATAATTGCCATCCGGAGAAAAACTGATGCTAGTGTACATATCCGTTTCTTTCCATTTGGTCTTGCTCCCATCCAATTTTACTTTGTAAAGTTCGGACCTTGCCAATTGCTCAAAGTTGAATTCGTCATTGGGGTTCTTCAATAGATCCTGATAGGTCCTGTTCTGGGCTTTTTTGCCATCGTTCGCGGAAATGGTAGGACCATCCGGAACAGCTTCGCTCACATCGATCAACGGTTTTCGGTCACTCGGCAACATTTTGACCAGAAGGGATTCCCCATCCTTGAACCAATTGATCACATCCCTCATATTGGCGTTCACATTGGCATCGGTAAGTTTTGTTGCCTTGGCAGTTTCCACATCCAGGACCATGACCTCTACACCTTCGGAAGTGGTGTTGGTAAAGGCCATTTTGGATTGGTCCGGCGACCAGTTGAAATTGGAAAGCCTAGGGTTTTGGGGCAGCCCTTCCGCTTGAACCCCGTCTTTCTCCCCGATTTTCTTCACGATAATGTTGTTGTAATAATTGGTGCGGCTACCGATGTTGGTCTTCGGGTTGATCCGCAGACCGGCCAACCGGAGTTCCGTTTCCGAAAGTTCCGCTATCGTCTTGTAGTAATCGCTATAGAGTAGCAGCATATGTTCGCCATCGTCATCAATCAGGACACTGGGTGCCGTAGGGGCATTGACCAGTTCCAGTATTTCTTCAGGTGGTTGTTGATAGGTCAGTTTCTCCTGCGATTGTCCCCAACCGAAAGCGAGCAACGCCAGAAAAACCAAGTAGTGTTTTCTCATGATGATTTTTTTAAGGGTTAAGAATTTGATGAATCTTTAAATGTACAATTTTTTAAAAGTATTATTTTGGCTGACTTTTGAACATTTGGCATGAATATTTGCTAATTTTCAATTTGTAACTATCTTTTTGACTTAAATATTTTCACATGTATAATTCCAAGATTGCAGGATTGGGTTTCTTTGTTCCTGAAAACGTGGTCACCAATGATGACCTCTCCAAGATAATGGACACCAATGACGAGTGGATACAGGAACGTACCGGGATCAGAGAACGGCGCCATGTGGTCAAAGGTGAGGACACCACCACTTCCATGGGGGTCAAGGCGGCCCAAAAGGCAATAGAACGGGCCGGAATAGATAAGAATGACATAGATTTCATCGTTTTTGCTACCTTGAGTCCAGATTATTACTTTCCAGGACCAGGGGTCTTGGTCCAACGGGATTTGGGGCTCAAAACAGTGGGTGCCCTTGATATCAGGAACCAGTGTTCCGGATTTGTGTACGGCATTTCAGTGGCCGATCAATACATCAAAAGTGGGATGTACAAAAATGTTCTGGTCATTGGCTCCGAACTGCATTCCCATGGTCTGGATATGACCACTAGGGGCAGGGGGGTATCTGTCATCTTCGGTGATGGTGCAGGTGCGGCCGTGCTGACCCGCGAAGAAGATCCCAAAAAGGGAATTCTTTCCACCCACTTGCATTCGGAAGGCGAACATGCCGAAGAACTTTCCCTCATCGCTCCCGGTATGGGAAAAAGATGGGTCACCGATATTATTGGCGATGCAGATCCGGAGGATACGTCCTACTTTCCCTACATGAACGGCCAGTTTGTGTTCAAAAATGCAGTGGTCCGTTTCAGTGAGGTGATTATGGAAGGTTTGCAGGCCAACAATTTGACCCCAAGGGATATTGACATGCTGATTCCCCATCAGGCCAATCTCAGGATATCCCAATTCATCCAGAAGAAATTTGGACTGTCGGATGATCAAGTGTTCAACAACATCATGAAATATGGCAACACCACGGCAGCATCCATTCCCATCGCTTTGACCGAAGCTTGGGAGGCCGGAAAGGTCAAGGAAGGTGATCTGGTGGTATTGGCAGCCTTTGGCAGCGGCTTTACTTGGGGCAGCGTCATCATCAGGTGGTAAACTCAATATAAAACGACCTAAATAACAAACCCCGGCCTCTTTTGGAGACCGGGGTTCTTTATTGATGCCCTTGAAAGACTAACCAACCAACACTCTGGCAAGGACCATCAATAAAAGTTAGAGGATGCCACCGCCACCTTGTTTGGTGTTGTCGTCCCTGTTCTTGCGTTGATTCGCACGGTTCTTCCCACTTCCGAAGCGATAGGACAGCCCTACGTAAACGTTGTTGCTCTCCCAATTGAAGGCGCCTTCCTGTGCATAGGGGTAATCACCTTCAAAAGCAAAACGCATGGTATTGAAAATGTCGTTATAGTTCAGGCTGATGGTGCCCTTGCCCTCATCGAAGCTGTAGCGTGCCCCCAAATTGACAAAGTACATGGGATCCGCATTGAACTGTATGCTCTTGTTCCTGCCCCTGTAGAACCCGAATGCCTGAAGGGTCAATTTTTTGGTGACCGTAAAACTATTGTTCATACGAAGGTTCCACGCTGTGTTGTCCACTTGTACTCTTTCTGCAACAATGTCCTCTTCCGATGGATCGGGGTCCGTAGTGTTCAGGGTTTCGGTTATCCCACGTTGTGTTTGGGAGAACAGGTCAAAACTACCGTTGATGTTCCACCATTTTGTGGGCCTGTAATTGGTGGACAGTTCCATGCCATAGGCAGAGGTCTTGTCAAAATTGTCAAAGGTCAAGATGGTTTTGTTCAGGTCCAATCGGTCAATATAGATGGCCCTGTTGATCTCATCGGCTATACTTCTGTAAAATATACCTGCTGTTATGCTTCCGCTCTTCAAACGTTTGGTATAGTTGGCCTCGTAGGAACTGGTGAACTGTGGCACGAGATTCGGGTTTCCAAATGCGGAGATCAATGGCGTGGCGAATTCCCTAATGGGGTTTACCTGCTGCAATCCGGGACGGTCCACACGTCTGCTATAGCTCACCTGCACTTGGTCCCCTTCATTGATGCTATAGGTCACAAAAGCCGATGGGTAGATCTGTGTGTAATTGTCCGTGAACGCACGTACGGCATTGGTGTCCGCCTGAACCTGGACATCCTCGATGCGCACACCCATTTGATAGGACCATTTTTTATAGGTCTGGCCAAAAGTGGCGTAGGCAGAATAGATATCCATGTCATAGATGAACTTGGTGGATGGGGTAGGCACCAATTCTCCGTTGGAATTGAAAGATTGTCCAGTAGAGGAATAATCCACTATGGTCTCAAAGTTTCTGGACTCCAATCCGATTTCCAATTTGGAAATACTGTCCAATGGGTTCACGTAGTCCAAGTTGGCCGTGGTCTGGGTGCGTTCGGTGTCCACAAAATCCATATAATCGGGATATAGCGATGCGCCTGTGGACCTGAAATCGGCATCTTGGCCGCTTTCAAAACGGTTGTGGTCCACTTCCAGTTCTATATTGTGTCCTTCCTTGTTGAAATCCAGTTTATAATCAAAATTGTACTGTTCGCTCCTGTTGTCGGAGTCATCAGTGAACAACTGGGTCACATTTCTGGAAGGGTCGTTGTAATAGGAGACCTGGGTAGCCCCATTACCGAGACCGTCATAAATGTTCTGGTTGGTGAATAGGGAAATGGTGTTCTTGTCGTTCAGGTAAAAATCGACCCCCAATTTGTAGAGGTGGGATTTGTTGTTGTTGAGGAAGTCGAACTCTTGTCGTGAGTTCTCATCGACCCGAAGAATGCTTCCATCGTTCACCCATTTGCCGATGTTGTTGCCATAGTTTCCGTAAAAATTGAACTTTCCGTTCCTGTAGTTCAAGTCAATGGAACTGTTGAACTTAGCCTCGATGGCCTTGGTGAGCCCTATGCTCACATTTCCATTGAAACCAATATTGGCATTTTTGTGCAGTACAATGTTGATGATGCCGCTCATACCTTCGGGATTATACTTGGCCGATGGGTTGGTGATGAGTTCTATGGATTTGATGGATGTAGATGGAATCTGTTTCAACAATTGGGCTACGGGTACGTTGGAGAGCTTTCCGTCTACCATGACCCTTACATTGGAGTTGCCCCTTAGAGTGATGTCACCCGTTTGGGAATCCACGTTCACCGAAGGGATGTTGTTCATGATGTCGGAGGCCGTGGCCCCGGAAGTGGTCAGATCCTTTCCTACGTTGATCACTTTTCGGTCCACCCGTTGCTCAATGGTGGTGCGCTCGCCCACCAGTTCCACTTCGTTGAGTTCCTGGGTCTGTTCCATCAAGGTGATGGTGCCAATGTTCACGTTACGGTTATCTTTGGAAATGACCAGTTTTTGGGAATGGGTCTTGTAACCGATGAATTGTACTTCGAACAGAAAATTTCCGTCTGGCAGTTTGTTGATCTCGAATGTTCCGTCTTCGGCGGTGATTCCCCCGGTAATGGTCTCTGTGCCATCTTCAGATTTTACGACCACCGCGGCATAGGCCACAGGCTGGTTCAAGGCGTTGTCCACCACGGTTCCCGAAATGGAGCCCACTGCGTCCGATGAATCGTTGATAGCGAATGATGAATTAAGACCGCACAAGAAAAGTGCAAAAAGTAAGGTCAACTTTTTCATGAGTTGTTCGTTTTTTGATTGATGATTGAGTTGATTGATGATATTTCTAAGACGCCGGTTGAAAGCGAATGTTACAGCAAATAGTTTTTTTAACATTCTTTAACAAACAAAGAAGTAAGTAGAGATTGAATTGTAAGGATGAAACCTCTTGAAGGACAAAGGAAAGCGTATAAAAAGAAGAAACCCCGACAATTTGATTGCCGGGGTTGTACATTGATAAGCTATACTAAACACTAACCATTAACTATAAAAAATACAGTCTTACCAATGAAAATATCTTATATACCAATAGACGGATTAATTTTGAAATCGTTACAGTCTATATATTAGTTTAACACAATAATTAACAAATGGCAAAAGCACTTGTTTTTGGGGCATCATTAGACCCGGGAAGATACAGTAACATGGCAATACGTAGGTTGGTTGAGAACAATATTGAAACAACCGCATTTGGGATGCGTGGGGGAACTGTATCAGGGGTACAAATTAAAGACAAACTTGATGATTTTCAAAATATTGACACCATAACCTTGTATTTAAATCCCATAAAACAGAAGGAATACTATCAAAAAATAGTGGATTTGAACCCCAAAAGGGTAATTTTTAATCCGGGTACGGAGAACCCCGAATTTTACCAAATCCTTGAAAACGCTGGGATTCAGGTCGAGGTGGCCTGCACTTTGGTACTGTTGGCTACTGGACAGTATTAAATTTTTCCTTTTTTTTGATGAGCCACAGTCCAATGAAGGTCAGCAGTCCGTTCAACGGTAACAATTCATAGCCCACCTGATAACCTCCCAAATAAGATGAAGGGATATTGGCAATCAAAACAATGACACATACCGATAGCAAGGCGACCACCCATACATACCCATCATGGATTTTGTGCTTGGTCAGAATCCCAAAGGCAAACAGGCCCAATAGTGGCCCATAGGTATATCCGGCAACCGTCAATAGACTGTCGATCACATTGCTGCTCAAGATGTATTTGAAGGCAATAATGACCAAGATCAGCATAAGGCTCATGCCTACGTGGGTCCGCTTCCGTATTTTTTTCTGTTCGGCATCGTCCTTTTGCTGGACGTTCAAAAAATCCACACAGAACGAAGTGGTCAGCGAAGTCAGTGCACTGTCCGCACTACTGTATGCCGCGGCGATCAGCCCCAACATAAAAGTAATCGAAAGGGCAAGCCCAAGTCCGCTGTTCAAGGCTATTTCGGGGAAAAGAAGGTCTGTTTTTGGTGTGCCGTCCATGAGTGGGATGCCTATGCCGTTTCGTTTGGCGTAGATGAACAGTAGTGCGCCCAACAACATAAAAAGGAAGGTGACGCCCACTAGGACAAAACTGAAGGAGACCATGTTCTTTTGTGCATCCTTCAAGGATTTGCAGGTGAGGTTTTTTTGCATCATATCTTGGTCCAGACCAGTCATGCAAATGGTTACGAACATGCCGCCCACAAAAGACTTTATAAAATAGCTCCTGTCCAGAAAGCTTTCGGTCACCAGAAAACCATTGTAATCTTTCAATTCATCCGAGGCCAAGAACTCGCCAAAGCTCCAACCTAGTTCTTGGTTGATGAACACAATGGAAAGCACCACGGCCACGATCATAAAGAGCGTTTGCAGCGTATCGGTCCAGACAATCGTTTTGATGCCCCCTTTGTTGGTATAGATCCATATCAGCAAAATGGAAATCACCACGGTGAACTCAAATCGAATCCCAAGATCGTCAAAAACGAACTGCTGTAGTACTATGGCCACGAGGTACAGCCTAAAGGCTGCCCCCAGCACCCTGGAGATGAAGAAGAAGAATGCCCCCGTTTTGTGGCTCACCGTCCCAAACCGTTCCAACAGATATTCGTAAATGGAAGTGAGGTTGAGTCTATAGTACAAGGGCAGCAGCACAAAGGCCACCACAAAATAACCGACCAAATAGCCCAGCACCACCTGCATGTAGGTGAACTGGCTGTCCTCCACCCACCCGGGGACCGATATGAACGTTACCCCCGATAGCGAGGCACCCACCATCCCGAAGGCCACCACAAACCAGGGCGATTGTTTCCCTGCCTTGAAAAAATCAGCATTGGAATCGTTCTTTCCCGTAATGAATGAAATCAATATAAGTACCAAGAAATAGGCGCCTATGAGTAGTAGAATTTGTGTGGCGGACATAGATGAATTTTGATTTGCAAAATACGAAAGTAAATTGGTAAAGCTAAAATCGTAATTTTGTGGGAGATTAGAGTCTATGGAATTTTCATCCGAACTATTGGAAAATGCGGTCCAGGAAATGTCACAATTGCCCGGCATAGGCAAACGCACGGCATTGCGGTTGGTCCTTCACTTGCTGAAACAGCCCAAGGAGCGGACAGAGATGCTCACCGATGCCTTGATGAAGCTCAAGAGCGAAGTGAATTTCTGCAGGAGCTGCCACAACATTTCCGATACCGAACTATGCGAGATATGTGCCAACCCCAAACGGGACGAGAGCTTGGTGTGCGTGGTGGAGGACATCAGGGATGTAATGGCCATTGAGAACACTTCGCAATACCAGGGACTTTACCACGTGCTTGGTGGCAAAATATCCCCTATGGAAGGGGTGGGTCCCCAAGACCTCAATATCGCTTCTTTGATCCAAAAGGTCAGGAAAGGTACGGTCAAGGAACTTATTTTTGCCTTGAGCTCGACCATGGAAGGGGACACCACCAATTTTTACATTTACAGACAACTGGAAGGGTTGGAGGTCGTTACCTCTGCCATCGCTAGGGGTATTTCCGTTGGGGACGAACTGGAATTTGCCGATGAGGTCACCTTGGGAAGGAGCATCGTGAACAGGGTGCCCTTTGAGAGCTCCATAAAGGCAAATTGAGGAATGATTAAAAAATGCACACAAACCAATAATAAGTGAATTTCTTTAGTATTTTTGCAAAATACTATCCAAAATCACTTTGATAAATAGGAATATGGCAAAATTTGAATTAAAATTACCGCAAATGGGAGAAAGTGTCGCCGAAGCCACGTTGACCACTTGGTTAAAAGAAGTGGGCGATACTGTGGAACTGGATGAGGCCGTTTTCGAAATTGCGACCGATAAAGTGGATTCCGAGGTTCCGAGTGAGGTGGAAGGTGTGCTGTTGGAAAAGCGGTTCGATGTGGACGATGTCATAAAAGTGGGTGAAGTGGTTGCCGTGATCCAAGTGGATGGCGATGTGGATGATGTTTCAGGGGATAGTGGCAGCGCTGATGAAGAGGAAGAGCCCGTAGCGGAGCACGTTGAGGCTTTGGAAAACCAAATGGTCCATGTGAAGGAGTCCGTATCCATGGCAAAACCTGACTTTTCAAGTTCAGAACGATTCTATTCGCCATTGGTGAAAAATATAGCAAAGGAAGAAGGGGTATCCATGGAAGAATTGGAGGCCATCATAGGCACCGGTAAAGAAGGCAGGGTCACCAAGACCGATATCATGGCCTATCTGCAAGACCGTTCCAATGGAAATGCAAGACCAGCCCCTACCTCGGCACCTAAAGAGCAAAAACCGGTCGAGGAAGCGCCCAGGCCAGCAAAAATGGCTGAAGAGAAACCCAAACATGCCCCCATTCCAGTGGGACATGGAGACGAGGTCATCCCATTGACCCGAATGGGCAAACTCATCGCCCAGCATATGGTCGATAGCGTTTCCACCTCTGCGCACGTGCAGAGTTTTGTGGAAGTGGACGTGACCAATGTGGTGAATTGGCGGGAGAAGATGAAGAAGGCCTTTGAGCAACGGGAAGGGGAAAAATTGACCTTCACGCCCATATTTATGGAAGCTGTGGCCGTGGCACTGAAAAAATTCCCGATGATGAACATTTCACTGGACGGTGACAAGGTCATCAAAAAGAAGAACATCAATTTGGGAATGGCAGCGGCCCTGCCCGATGGCAACCTGATCGTACCCGTCATCAAAAATGCGGACCAGTTGAACCTCGTCGGTATGGCAAAAACCGTGAACGACCTCGCCAATAGGGCGCGCAACAACCAATTGAAGCCCGATGAGGTAAAGGATGGGACCTATACCGTGACCAATGTGGGCTCATTTGGCAGTGTGTTCGGGACGCCCATCATCAACCAGCCGCAAGTGGGCATCCTTGCCTTGGGGGCCATTCGGAAACTGCCTTCCGTCATCGAGACCGATCAAGGGGAATATATAGGTATCCGAAGCAAAATGTTCCTTTCGCATAGCTACGACCACAGGGTGGTGAACGGTGCTTTGGGTGGAATGTTCGTCAAGGCGGTGGCCGATTATTTGGAAGCCTGGGATGTGAACAGGGAAATATAACCGAGAAAAACGGTGCATTTTCTTTTCACTATGTGTAATTTAGGGAACTGAAACCTTAAACAAACATCTAAAGACCCCAGATGCAGTTACAATTGACCAAGCCTATATGCTTTTTTGATTTGGAGACCACCGGGACCAATGTGGCCAAGGACAGGATCGTGGAGATTTCCATCTTAAAGGTATATCCCAACGGAAACAAAGAGAGCAGGACATGGTTGGTGAACCCCGAAATGCCCATTTCCCCCGAGTCGGAGGCCATTCATGGTATATCCAATGAAAAAGTGGCCAATGAGCCCACCTTCAAACAACTGTCCAAGGAAATTTATAAAATGATCCGTGATAGTGATCTGGCCGGTTTCAATTCTGACCGTTTCGATATCCCACTTCTGGTGGAGGAGATGCTAAGGGCAGATATTGATTTTGATATGAAGAACATGGTGTCCGTGGATGTGCAGACCATATTCCATAAAATGGAAAAACGCACCTTGGAGGCCGCCTATAAGTTCTACTGCGATAAGAATTTGGACGATGCCCATAGTGCCGAGGCCGATACCATGGCCACCTATGAAGTGCTATTGGCCCAACTGGAAAGATACCCGGAGCTGGAGAATAACGTCAAAAAGCTATCGGAGTTCACGACAAGGAAACAATCGTTGGATTTTGCCGGTTTCATAGTCTTGGACGAAGAAGAACGGGCCATTTTTTCATTCGGCAAGCACAAGGGAAAAACGGTGGAGGAAGTCCTAGAGGCCGAACCCGGTTATTTTGGCTGGATCTTGAACGCAGACTTCCCACTCTACACCAAAAAAGTACTTACCCAGATCAAGTTGAGCAAGCTCAACACCAAACTTTGAGAAACACAAAAAACACCCCCAACAAACAATTTTATGAAACTGATATGTATCGGTCGCAACTATGTGGACCACATTGAAGAGCTGAACAATGAACGTCCGGAGGAACCGGTCGTCTTCATCAAACCCGATTCGGCCATACTCCCAAAAGAACAGGATTTCTACATCCCCGAATTTTCCAACGATGTCCATTATGAAGTGGAGGTCTTGGTCAAGATCAAAAAAGTGGGAAAACACATCGCCAGGGAATTTGCCCATACCTATTATGATGAAATAGGCCTAGGGATAGATTTCACGGCCAGGGACCTACAGGCCAAACTGAAAGCGAAGGGACTGCCCTGGGAAAAGGCCAAGGGATTCGATGGGGCTGCCGTCATCGGGGAGTGGTTGCCCAAGAACAGGTTTGAAAATGTGGACAATCTTGATTTTTCCCTATCAAAGAACGGCGAAATGGTCCAGAAAGGAAATACCGCTCTGATGCTATGGAAGATAGATGAGATCATTGCCCATGTGTCCACGTATTTTATGCTGAAAAAGGGAGATATTTTGTTCACGGGCACCCCGGCCGGGGTTGGTAAAGTAAGCCCAAATGACTACCTTTCAGGAATGCTTGAAGGAGAAACGCTATTTGAAATTAACGTAAGATAATGATTTACAACCTCGATAAAATCAATGAAATGGCCGAAGGCGATGAAGATTTCATTGCCTCTGTGATTTCTGTTTTTTTGGAAGAAGTTCCAGAAGACTTGGAAGGCCTGGAAAAGGCCATCGGAAATAGAGATCATGAAAACGTCTATAAACTGGCCCATAAGATAAAGCCCAATGTGGATATTCTGGGTATGGAGCAGACCAGGGCTAGGGCGTTGGAAATTGAGACCTTGGGAAAAAATGAGGCAAGCATGGAAGAGATAGCGAACAAGTTCCCGATGCTCAAGAAAGATGTCCTTCAGGTCGTAGCGGAACTTAAAAAAGATTTTGATCTATAGATGCAGGCCGAGATCATCACCATTGGGGATGAGATCCTTATTGGACAAATAGTCGATTCCAATTCCGCTTTCATTGCCAAAGAGCTCAACCAGATTGGCGTTTCTGTCTATCAGATAACTTCGGTGCAGGACGATAGGGAGCATATCACCAATGCACTGCAAGAGGCAGGAGAGCGCTCGTCCGTGATCATTGTCACGGGAGGGCTTGGCCCTACTAAGGACGATGTCACAAAGGAAACGCTCTGTAACTTCTTTGGGGATACCCTCGTGCAGGACCAAGCGGTCTTGGAACATATAGAGGAGCTTTTCAAAAAGTACATCACCACGCCCATTTCCAACCTGAACCGCAGACAGGCATTGGTGCCCTCCAAGGCAACAGTGCTCCACAATGCGTTCGGGACGGCACCGGGACTCTGGATGAAAAAGGGTGATATGTCCTATTTCTTTCTGCCAGGGGTCCCCTATGAGATGAAAAACCTTATTACCAGTTCGGTTTTGCCCAAGATCATGGAAACCTACGAAAGGCCCTATATCGTCCACAAGACCCTATTGACCTATGGTATGGGTGAAAGTGCCATCGCGGAGAAAATTGAGTCGTGGGAGAACAGCCTGCCTCGCCATATCAAATTAGCGTATTTGCCCAATCTGGGTAGGGTGAGGCTCCGTCTTTCCTCCAAAGGGGTGGACAGGGAAGCGCTCTTGGCATCTGTTGAGGCCGAGGCCAAAAAATTGTATCCTATCATTGGGGACATCATTTATGGAGAGGAAGAGGACGGGACCATCGAAAGCCAAATAGGCAAGTTTTTGACCCAAAGGCAGATGACCTTGGCCACGGCCGAGAGCTTTACGGGGGGAAGGATTGCCGAACAGATCACGGCGGTGCCAGGGGCTTCCAACTATTTCAAGGGGAGTGTGGTCAGCTATGCCACTGAGACCAAGATCAAGGTGTTGGGCGTCCCGGAAGCGTTGGTCGAGCAACATTCGGTCGTCAGCGAAGAAGTGGCCATGGCCATGGCGGAGAACGTCAGGAACCTGCTGGGAACCGATTTTGCGGTGTCCACGACGGGCAATGCAGGTCCCACCAAAGGTGACTCCGATGCAGATGTGGGAACGGTGTATATTGGGATCAGTACCCCAAGAGGGACAACGGCCCATAAATTTGCCATGGGGAACCATAGGGAACGGGTGGTGAAGAAGTCTGTAAGCAAGGCTTTTGAACTGCTTTACAAAGAAATTTTAAATTTCTGAAAAAGAATTTTGTACGTCCCGTTAAAATGGTATAAATTTGCAGCCTCAATAAAATCACTCAAAAGTTAGGGAGATGTCTAAAGTTTGTGAAGTTACAGGAAAAAAGGTGATGTTTGGAAACAACGTATCCTTTTCTATCAATAAGACGAAGAGAAGGTTCGATGTGAACGTTTCCAAGAAGAAATTTTACATTCCTGAAGAAGACCGTTGGGTAACCTTGAACGTATCTTCCAAAGGATTGAAAATCATCAACAAGAAGGGTATCTCTGCCGTGTTGAAGGAGATGAATGCCCAAAAGTAAGTAGTATAAGCGTTTTAAGTACGATACAATGGCCAAGAAAGGAAATAGGATTCAGGTAATTTTGGAGTGCACAGAGCACAAGGAATCTGGTATGCCAGGTACGTCCAGGTACATTACCACCAAGAACAAGAAGAATACGCCAGATAGGATGGAGATCAAAAAATTCAACCCTATCCTTAAGCGCATGACCGTCCATAAAGAAATCAAGTAATCCCTTTTCATCACGAAAAGGCAAACAATACATAAGCCATGGCAAAGAAAACAGTAGCAACGCTTCAATCATCATCCAAAAGATTGACCAAGGCCATCAAAATGGTAAAGTCTCCAAAAACGGGTGCCTATACTTTCGTAGAGTCTGTAATGGCTCCTGAAATGGTCAATGATTGGTTGAACAAGCAATAAGACAAATTTCCCAATAGGAAATACGGAGCCGCTCATATAGAGCGGCTTTTTTTATGTCCATTGCCCAGCGGACCAAGACATTTCACGGCAAAGGAACATTGATTTAACATAACTCCCCTTACTTTGCTATCTTTGGGGGATTATCTATTGAACACGAGATGAGCTTATTCAAGAATATATTTTCAAAGGACAAAAAAGAGACTTTGGATAAGGGCCTGGAAAAATCAAAATCCAGTTTCTTTGGCAAGTTGGGCAAGGCCGTGGCCGGAAAGTCCAAGGTGGACGACGAGGTACTGGACAACCTTGAAGAGGTTTTGGTCTCTTCGGACGTGGGGGTGAACACCACGCTCAAGATCATTGAGCGCATCGAGGAACGGGTCTCCCGGGACAAATACATGGGGACCGATGAACTCAATACCATCCTTCGCGAAGAAATAGCAGGGCTCCTTTCCGAGACCCATGTGGGCGAAAGCACCGAAATATCCATCCCTACCGATAAAAAACCGTATGTGATCATGGTCGTCGGCGTGAACGGCGTGGGCAAGACCACCACCATTGGGAAATTGGCACACCAGTTCAAGAACAAGGGCCTGAAAGTGGTGTTGGGCGCGGGTGATACCTTCCGGGCGGCCGCGATTGACCAGTTGCAGGTATGGGCGGATAGGGTACAGGTACCCATCATCAAACAAAAAATGGGAAGCGATCCCGCTTCCGTGGCATTCGATACCCTTAACTCTGCCGTGGCCGATCAAGCCGATGTGGTATTGGTGGATACTGCCGGTAGGTTGCACAATAAGGTCAATCTGATGAATGAGCTTTCCAAGGTAAAGCGCGTGATGCAAAAAGTGGTGCCCGATGCGCCGCACGAAGTACTTTTGGTGCTGGACGGATCCACGGGGCAAAATGCCTTTGAGCAGGCCAAGCAATTTACCAAAGCCACAGAGGTGACCAGTTTGGCAGTGACCAAGTTGGACGGCACTGCAAAGGGCGGTGTGGTGATCGGTATTTCTGACCAGTTCAAGATTCCCGTGAAATACATCGGAGTGGGAGAGGGTATAGAGGACCTTCAGGTGTTCAACAAATATGAATTTGTGGATTCATTCTTCAAAATGTAAAGCCTATGTACAGACAACTCATCCTCGGCTTTTTGATCATTGTTCTTTCAGCCTGCAAACAGAAAAATGTGGAACCGAAGGAGGAAGTTGTCCTTTGGACCCCTTATAACGATTCCACAGAGGTGGCGACCAGTGCCGACAACGAAAGCGAACGGATGCGGTACAAATTCATCCAGAGCAAGGTGTTGGACAAAAACGAGGTGTTCCAGCCCTTGTATGGGGAAGTGTCCCAATTTTCATCGGCCCAATATGAAAAAATGAAACCCTTGGTCTTGGAACAGGATATCCCCACCATCCAGAAACATATCGATGCGGGAACGTTCACCTATGAAGACTTGGTCCTGTTCTACCTGCACCGAATCTATACCTACGAACTTCCGAACAACACTACGCTCAATACCATCATTGCATTGAACCCAAACGTATTGGAAGAGGCCCGGAAATTGGATGAAAGTCTGGAAACCCATCATCCCATTTATGGGATGCCCATCTTGTTGAAGGACAACATCGGCACTTCGGAAATGAAAACGACTGCTGGGGCTGTTGCGTTGATGGACAACAAGACGGAGGATGCCTTTATTGTAAAACGATTGAAGGAAAAGGGAGCGCTCATCTTGGGCAAGGTGAATTTGAGCGAATGGGCCAATTTCATCTGCGATGTGTGCCCCAACGGGCAGAGTGCCGTGGGCGGGCAAACCATGAATCCCTACGGCAGACAACAATTTGACACAGGTGGATCCAGTGCCGGTAGTGGCACATCGATGGCTGCCAATTATGCGGTCGGTGCAGTGGGCACCGAAACCTCGGGTTCCATCCTTTCACCCTCCAGTCAAAACTCGGTCGTGGGCCTAAAACCCACTATTGGGCTGCTGAGCCGAACAGGCATTGTACCCATTTCCAGTACCTTGGATACGCCGGGGCCCATGACCAGAAACGTGACCGACAATGCCATTTTGTTGGATGCCATGCTGGGCAGAGACGGTGCAGACCCCAAGTCGGTGGAACCTGAACCAGGGGTTTTATCTGCATGGACACAACCCGAACCCCTGAAAACTGTTCGTTTGGGAGTGATGAAAAATTTGATGGAGCGGGATTCCCTCTATGCACTCAGTGTTGAAAAGCTTCGAGAAGCAGGTGCCGAAATTGTCGAATTTGAACCCAAGGACGTCCAGTTGGATCATTTCCTTACGTTGTTGAATTTGGATATGAAAAAGGACCTTCAGGACTACTTGGAGGCTATGGTCAAGAACAAGGATGTGGTAAAAGTGGAGAATATTGAGGATGTGGTCCGCTTCAACAGTGAAGATTCCTTGGTGCGCATACCTTATGGGCAGGCCCGTTTTGACGGGATCTTGGCCGATTCCACGTCCCAAGAAGATTTTGAAAAGATCAAGACCGAACTGAAAAATGCGGGGAAATCTTTCTTTGATGTGATGGAAGGACAAACGTTGGATGCCATTTTGAGCATCAACAATTACCATGCAGGTTATGCTGCGGTGGCCGAATATCCTGCCCTTACCGTCCCTATGGGGTACAAGCCCAATGGCGAGCCTGAAAGTTTGACCTTTATCGGGAAACCATTTTCAGAGGCACATCTGCTACGGATCGGGAAGGCTTTTGAGGATTTGACCCATTCCCGGAAAATACCCACGGCTTATAGGGAGTAGGTGGGATTGTTGGTCAATTCGAATTGTGATTCTTTGGGGTATGGTCTAAGTTGATGATTCAGAATGGATTTCCCGTTTTTTTTTTTTTTTTTGATCAGTTCAATGAACTATACCGTTGTTATGTATTGGCTTTTATTTCCTTTTTTAATTTGTTTCCGTAATTCAGATTCTCAAAGAAACTTAATTGTCTTTCGAACAAATATCCATTCGCAATAAAATTCATTTCATATTCTGTTGTATTTAAATTCAGCCCCATTTGGTCAATTGAATATTCATTAAGTCTGAATCGGAAATACCGAGCATACAGTTTAGAAACTCCAAGTTTTAGCAAAATCCACATTGGTGATAGAAAAAATGGATTAATATTTTCTTTCCCGCGTATTAAAGTGATTCCGATTATATTTTCTTTAGGGATAGGTATCTCAGTTAGTTTATTTGAATAATTTGCACGCAATAGAATTCCACGTGTTCGTTTTTCAAAGCTGCATTTTGAATTCAATTTCAGAATTTCAATTTCAAGACTTTTGGGATTAAACGACTTTAAATAAAATCCAGCACTGCCAATTGCTTTTGGTTTTCGCCAATCGATTTCGAATGGTTTTCCAATTAATTCTGTAATTAATTGTTCGGTCATTTTATTTTCATTTTTCCTTCAAATAAATTTCCTACAACTTCAAAATTCTTTGATTCAAATTCAGCAATTGGAAAAGCTTTTTCTTTTCCAATCGCCCATGGCCACAACGGATTTGTTCTATTTTCCTTAGAATGAGCATCATAAAAGAATTGTAAAACAGTTTGAGCGGAGTCAATTTGCTTGAAAATCCCTTCTTTGAAGTACTCTTTATAAAACTCCGTTCGATTAATAGACTTTTGATGAATTATATTGTGTCTGTTTTTTTCTAATGACTTTAAATTGCTCCAAAATTTTTGAGATTCAATTTTTGAAGTTGAATACACGTCCGTAAGAACTTTTGCAATCTTATCGGTTAAAGAAACCCATCTTTCTATAGCAGTTTTATCATAGATTTCTGTAATACCTTTGCTCTTAACCTTTACTTTATATTCATAGTCTTCTGGAATACTTAGGTTGGCAAATGATTCAATTGCAGTATAAGCGAACACTACTGAAATCTGAATTAATTCAATATAATCAGCAGAAACTATTGACTTTTCTTGTAAAAACTTCTTTTTGTCTTTTTCAGTTTCAACATAGGAGTGTTTTACATTGTTTGGGTTTATCTTTTCATCGTATAATCCCTTAGCCAAAACCTTATAGCGTTGACTTATAGAAAGAAGCATCCCAACATTGTTGGGTGCAAAAAATTCAAATGGATTTTTTGGGAATTCAATTTCATCTATTTCTTGAGAAACCAATGAGCCTGTTTCTTTTCCGTTTTCAATCTTTCGATACCATACTGGCTTATTAATTCTCTCGTCAAATATTTCGTATTGACTTGGGTTAATACAATATACCAAACTACTCTTACTCATTTTTTATTATCGATAACCTGTTTATTTAACTGTAATACCCAAAATAATCATAAAATCAATGCGGAAGAGGATCTTCCAAGGAAAACCAAATCTTAAGGAACTATACAAGCGCAATTATTCCCCAATATAGGCATTCAGCCTTTCCCAGAGCAGATTGTCAAAACTGGAGGGGCCCAATTGGTTTTCCCCGGCATCGTCCCCCAATCGCACGATTACCAAGTTTTCACTGGGCACTAGGTAGAGTTTTTGGTCAAAGGCACCCAGTCCCGCAATAAGGTCGTCAGGGGCATCGGGGAACAGTTCCCCCTCAAAAGTGGTTTCCGAACCGGGAGCCTTGTGCTGGCTCTTTCCGTTCAACCACCATAAATACCCATAGGAAGGGTTCAGGTTTTGGGAGGTGGTTGTCATTTCCGTAAAATAGGTCTTGTCCGATAAGATCTCAGCGTCGTCCCATGTGCCTTGGTTCAAACAAAGCAATCCAAACCGGGCCATGCTACGGGTATTGCTGAAGAAAAGGTTGTTGTAGCCCGCCGTGATCCAATTGCCCTGCATGCCGATCCTGTCCCGTATCTTTTGATAGGAATAGGTTTTGAAATCCGTGCCGATAGCGTTGGTCACGATTTGATCGAGTATCGTATAGGCGGCATTGTGATAGTACCAATAGGTGCCCGGTTCATTTTTGTAGAGCAGACATTCCTTGTCATAGCAGAAAGGTTCGTCCACGGTATAGTCCAGCCCTGTGGTCATGGTCAAGTGGTGTCGCACGGTGATATTGGCCTCCTGTTCTGGGGTGAGCATGGACCATCCTTCGCCCAAATAGTCCATGGAAGAATCGCCGATGGATAAAAATCCTTCTTCTTGGGCAATGCCGACCGTCATGGCCGTCAAGGTTTTGCCGGCGGAGTTCCACGAATGGTTGTCCCCTGCGGTGAAATCCCCAAAATACCATTCCACCACAATTTTGCCATCTTTCAGGATGATGAACCCATCGGTGCCCTTTTCCTCCAACAGATCGTAAAGGGCCTGCTCAGCCTCAGTGTTCCATGCCAGATCGGCCGGGGAGGTGGTCTCCCATTCCGCGGAACCCACAGGGGGAAAATACAGTTCACCTGTTTCGGGATCTGGGATGTTGTCGTCATCTCCCGGACCATCGTCCGAAGAACAACTGAAAATCAATACGAGGCAAAGTAGAAGGAAGGGATGTGCAAATCGTTTCATGACTTTGGAATTTGGAGCTTAGACCACCGTTGGGGCCAATAGTTTAACTCCACAACAGGAAAATTATGCAGGCAAATCGATGTAATGCGCTGTGTTGTTGTATTTTTGCACTCCATTTATAGCAACTATGCGGACAAAATCGCTCAAGAAGAACAAAATCAATGTGGTGACACTGGGTTGTAGCAAGAATGTCTATGACTCCGAAGTGTTGATGGGACAGCTACGTGCCAACAACAAAGAGGTCGCCCATGAAGAGGAAGGCAACGTGGTGGTAATCAACACCTGTGGTTTCATTGCCAATGCGAAGGAGGAGAGCGTGAACACCATTTTGGAATACGTGCAGAAGAAGGAAGAGGGCCTCGTGGACAAGGTTTTTGTGACCGGCTGTCTCAGCGAGCGCTATAAGCCGGATTTGCAACGGGAAATTCCCAATGTGGACGAATATTTTGGTACGAGCGACTTGCCCAATTTGCTGAAAGCACTTGGGGCAGACTACAAACATGAGCTGATTGGTGAACGTTTGACCACCACACCAAAGAACTATGCCTACCTGAAGATTGCCGAGGGTTGCGACCGTCCCTGTTCGTTCTGTGCCATTCCTCTTATGCGGGGCAAGCACAAGAGCAAGCCCATAGAGGAATTGGTGGCCGAGTCGGAAAAATTGGCGGCGAAGGGCGTGAAGGAACTTATTTTGATTGCCCAGGATCTCACGTATTACGGTCTGGACCTCTACAAAAAACGGAATTTGGCCGAACTGCTCCAAGCCTTGGTCAAGGTGGAGGGCATTGAGTGGATCCGTTTGCACTATGCTTTTCCAACGGGCTTTCCCATGGATGTGTTGGAAGTGATGCGCGAAGAGCCCAAGATCTGCAATTATATCGATATCCCTTTGCAACATATTTCGGACGCCATACTTAAAAGTATGAGGCGGGGTACCACGCAGGCCAAGACCACCAAATTATTGCAGGAATTTAGGGCCGCCGTCCCCGATATGGCCATCAGGACCACTTTGATCGTTGGCTATCCTGGGGAGACCGAGGAAGATTTCGAGATCCTGCGGGATTGGGTCAAGGAAATGCGTTTTGAGCGTTTGGGATGCTTTACCTACAGCCATGAGGAGAACACCCACGCTTATTCACTGGAGGATGATGTGCCGGAAGAGGTGAAACAACAGCGTGCCAATGAGATCATGGAAATCCAGTCGCAGATTTCATGGGAACTGAACCAAGAGAAGATCGGAAAGACCTTCCGATGCATCATCGATAGAAAGGAAGGCAACCATTTTGTGGGCCGTACGGAATTCGATTCCCCCGATGTGGACAACGAGGTGCTTATCGATGCTTCCAAACATTACGTGAAAATTGGGGACTTTACCACGGTTGAAATTACCGATGCTTCGGATTTTGATCTATATGGGGTTCCGGTACAACTGTCCTAGAATTTCAACGTTTCCGTTTTAGCTCATAGTCATACAATTCCCTGCCCAATTGGGCCAAAAAAGGGATGCCCACCTCGTCATAGTCGTAGGCATCATCATTGAAAATACCGTCGCTGTTCACCAGAATGGTCGCCGTGACCATAAAATCAACGTTGTTCAAGGTATCTTGGATATAGGCGCAATCCGTCAGTGTGCCATAGGCATACCCCACCTTATTGTAAATTTTGATGTGTTCCGGCATAGGGTCCGTGGAATCACCAAATAGGAAGAATTTGACATAGCTGTCATAAAACTCCTCTGGATCGTACCCCAATTTTGGAGGAAGGGTGTGCATGGCTTCCAATAAAAAATCACGCTGTTCCATACTTAGGTTGAAACGCTGTTCCTCGGGAAATGCCTCGGGAAAAATGATCCGTTGGAGCAGGGCATGTTGCGCTTGTATGGGATAGTGGTTTTTTAGCGAAAAATCAAAAGGTTCCGTCAACAGTTCATCATCGGCATAAAACCCTTTTCCCTTTTTGATGCCATTCAATTCCAAAGGCTTGGCGGAAGTATTGATGATGGGTTTGCTCACGGCGGTTGTGGAATCGTTCAGATAGATCACCAAAGGTGCGGTGGTCACATCGTCCGCATTGGGGGCGGACAGTCTGTGCGCTATACGGATGGGTTCCACGCCCCTTCTGCGCATGCGTTGGTTGAGGTCATCCTGTCCCAAAAACTCGATCAACCTGTTGTTTGCGGCATTGTCCGATACGGCAAATATTTCGGAAATGGCTTTGGCAAAAGTGGTTTCCACCGAATCTCCCTCGATATAGAACCGGGTGTGCATGTCCAACGAATCCACTTCGTTGAGTTTTTCCAAAGTGGCCACGGCAGCGGGAAACTTGACCGTGCTGGCCGGATAGAAATAATTTTCAGCGTTTACCTGAAAATCATGGTCCGTGAAAAAAATACTATCGTTCCTTCGGTTGATTTGTGTAAAACGGATTTGGACCTCGTGTGCCCCGAGATTTGCCATCACCTGCCTGATGTACGGATTCTCCGAAGCAAGTGCCTTTTCCAACGGTTTGATGGTCCCGGTTTCCGAACAGGAGGTCCCAAGGGTCATCAACCCAAAAAGCATGCATCTGGTCCACATGTGCATCGTTTTACAGTTCGCCCGAATAAATCTGGCCCCGATGAGGCTTCAGGATATCCTTCACTTCCTTCAGTTCAAACTCCGCCACCACCAAAAAGGCAATGCTATGGGTGGGCCCAAAATGTTCCACTCCGCTGAGGTCGTATTTCAGCTCCTCCACGGTAACGAATTCTTCCAGGTGTTTTCTGTAGTGTTCTGCAGTCCTTGCTGCGCCGGGCCCCCTAAAGTCCCAGATCATCTTTATTTTTCGGTCCAAAATTTTTTCCATTTCCTTGTTATTGGTCCAGTACGGATATTCCATTTTCTGCAAAGTTCTTAAAGTCTTCCATATATTTCAAGGATTGTTTTTTGAATGCGCCTGGCATCAGGAATCCCATAAGCTTCATCCCGAAACCTGAAAATTGGAATTCGGATTCCGAGATCCATCGGGTCTTTCCGTCTTCTTCCCTGAAATAATTTTTTTGGATGTTGTGTACGCCCTTGGCGTCATAGGTGGTGTGCATTTCTTCGGGAAGGTTACGTTTGATGATGGTTTCGACCATTACCATCTCACGCTTGCCCATTTGGTAACTCAGGCTCATCCGGGAACCTTCCTGTCCGGGTTTTTGGGACAATTGTTCATAGGCTATAAGGCCCCGTTGCCAATGTTTCATGTTCTCGGGGGCGTCCATTTTTCTGATGAATTCGTCCCTGGGAAGGTCAACGACAATTTCGTTGCTGTACTTCATTTTTGTTTGGTTTTGCACTAATGTAGCAATTTCTTTGTTGGCACTGCCTACTAAAAATCTGTTAATGAGAAAGGAACCTGCTTGTAAGGGATCGTGTAATTGTTATTTTTGCGAAATGCTTATGCTCCAAAAAAACAACCTGTTCTTGCTTTGTGCAGCTTTTGCACTGTTGTTCACTTCCTGCGATTCCTTGTTCAATAATGAGGAGGAGAAAGAGCCCTTGGCAAGGGTGGGGGACACCTACCTATATAAAGAGGACATATCCACGCTTATCCCGGATGATATGTCCAAACAGGACAGCACTTTGTTCGTGACCAATTATATCAACAATTGGGCCTCCAAGCAGTTGTTCTTGACCAAGTCCAAGATCAACCTTCCCGAAGAGAAACTGGCCGAATTTGACCGATTGGTGTCCGATTACCGCGCCGATCTCTATACCAGGGCCTACATTGAAGCCTTGGTGTTACAGGCCCAGGACACAGCGGTGACCAAAAGCCAATTGCAGCAGTACTACGAACAGGAAAAGGAAAACTTCAAACTGAACGAAAAGTTGGTGCAGTTGCGCTTTGTGGGCATGCCGGCCCAATTTTTGGACAAGGATGGGGTCAAGGCCAAGATCAGGTCCTGGAAGGACGAGGACAAAAGGTACTTGGATTCCATAGCCGTACAATTTAAGAAAATACATTTCAACGATTCTGTTTGGGTAAGCGCCTCCAGGGTCATAGAGGAAATTCCACCACTTACACCCATGAACGAGGCCTCGCACTTAAAAAAATCACAATTTTTTGAGTTGCAAGATTCCTTAGGGGTATATTTGGGAGTGATCAATAACATACTGGAAGTCAATGACACGGCACCATTTGAATATGTGGAGCCGGACATCAGGCAATTGATCCTCAACCGCAGACGGTTGAATTATGTAAAAAAACTGGAAACCGAAATTATAGATGAAGCCATTAAGAAGAAAGAATTTGAGGTTTATGACAAAGAATAACAAAACACTTTTCACCATTGCATTCCTTGCACTGTTCGGTTTTGCGAACGCTCAGGAAAATGACGAGGCCCTAAGGGTGGAACCTGATACGACGAGTTCCGGCAATAGGATAAAACTGGACGGGATTGCCGCAGTGATCGGTGACTATGTGATCTTGGAGTCGGATATTGACAAGACACTGATCGACCTTAAAAGCCAAGGAGCCTCCACGGAAGACATTACCCGTTGTGGGCTTTTAGGGAAACTTATGGAGGACAGGTTGTATGCCCACCAAGCGGTACAGGACAGTTTGCTCGTCTCTGACGAACAGGTGAATGCCCAGAGTGATAGACAGATCCAGCAATTGGTGGCCCAAGTCGGCTCTATGGAAAAGGTATTGAAGTTCTACAAGAAACCAGATGTGGAAAGTTTCCGTACTGAACTGTTCGAGATCAACAAGCTTCGTATGCTTTCCGAAAAGATGCAGAGCAGTATCGTGGAGAAAATCGAGGTGACCCCTGAAGAGGTTCGCCAGTTTTTCAATAAGATTCCGGAAGATGAAAGACCGGTTTTTGGAGCCGAGTTGGAAATTGCACAGATTGTGAAACAGCCTGAGGCACCAGAGGAAGAAAAACAAAAGGTCATCAACCAGTTGAAGCAGATTAGACAGGATGTTCTGGAGAATGATGCCAGCTTCAATGTCAAGGCGATTTTGTATTCTCAAGATCCAGGATCCAAATCCAGGGGAGGGTTGTACACTATGACCAAAGAGACCCAATTTGTCAAGGAATTCAAGGATGTGGCCTTTAGCCTTCGCGAAGGCGAGATATCTGAACCCTTTGAGAGTACTTTCGGGTACCATATCATTTATGTGGAAAAGGTTAGGGGCCAGGAAAGGGATATTCGTCATATCCTCATGATTCCAGAGATTCCGCAGAGTTCTATTGACAAGGCGGTCCAGGAATTGGATACCATCCGGCAGCATATTTTGGATGGTAAATACTCTTTTGCCGATGCCGCACTGAACTTTTCGGATGAGAAAGAGACCAAGTTTGATGGGGGACTGCTACGTAACCCGATCAATTTTGACTCCCGTTTCGAGCTCACCAAAATGGATCCCACGCTCTATAACCAGGTCCGTAACCTAAAGGATGAGGAAATCTCCAGACCGGTCCGAGAAGATGACCCAAGGGGCGGGGCTCCAAAGTTCAAGATCATGAAGATTTCCAACCGATATGATGAACACAAGGCGGATTTTGCAAAAGATTACATCAAAATACAGGAACTGGCCCTAAGGGAAAAACAATTGAAGGCCATCAAAAAATGGATGGACGAGCATATTGAAGACACCTACATCCATGTGAATGTGGACAATAAGGGTTGCGATTTTGCAAACAACTGGGTAAAGGAGTAGGTGAATGTCTGACGTAGTTGCGGTTGAAAATCTCGTAAAAAAGCACCAGGACCTAAAAAAAGAGATTGCCAAGGTCATTGTGGGCCAGGACAAGGTGATTGAGCAGATACTATTGTCCATTTATACCGGGGGGCACTCCTTGTTGATCGGTGTTCCGGGCTTGGCAAAGACCTTAATGGTCAACACCATTGCCCAAACCTTGGGATTGGACTTCAAACGGATACAATTTACCCCCGACCTCATGCCCAGTGATATATTGGGAAGCGAGGTATTGGACCAAAACCGAAACTTCAAGTTCATCATGGGACCTGTTTTTGGGAACATCATCTTGGCCGATGAGATCAACAGGACCCCACCTAAGACCCAGGCCGCTCTTTTGGAGGCCATGCAGGAAAGGGCCGTCACCATCGCTGGAAAACAATATAAGCTCAACAGGCCATACTTTGTGTTGGCCACGCAAAACCCCATCGAACAGGAAGGGACCTATCCCTTGCCAGAGGCACAATTGGACCGGTTCATGTTTGCCATTGAGTTGAAATATCCTTCTATTGAAGAAGAGATCCAAGTGGTCAAATCCACCACAACGGATGTGGAGGTCCAACTGAACACCCTTTTTGATGCGGATGAGATTATCGCTGTCCAGCATTTGATCAGGCGCATTCCCATACCCGACAATGTGGTGGACTATGCTGTGAGGTTGGTCAACAGGACCAGGCCCGGTCAGGAAGGTTCATTGGATTTCGTCAACAATTATGTGGATTGGGGAGCAGGGCCAAGAGCATCACAGAACTTGGTGTTGGCGGCAAAGGCCCATGCGGCCATCCATGGGAAGTTTTCACCGGACATTGAGGACATCAAGGCCGTGTCCACGGGAATCCTCCGTCATAGGATCCTAAAAAACTACAAGGCAGAGGCTGAAGGCATTTCTGAGGAGAAAATAATCTCGGAATTGTTATAGATATCAAATCTTCACTATTTATTTAGGTCGATTCTAATTCCGAAATACCCTGTATTTTAGTAAATTTACCAAATTACTAAAATCTTAAAAATCGATTGTATAATGGCATTTGATATTGATATGATTAAGGGCGTCTACGCTTCCATGGGGGAACGCGTGGAAAAGGCCCGTGAATTGGTTGGAAAACCTTTGACCCTATCTGAGAAAATATTGTATTCGCATTTATGGGACGGGACACCCACCAAAGAATTTATCAGAGGGAAGGATTATGTTGATTTTGCACCGGACAGGGTTGCCTGTCAGGATGCAACCGCTCAAATGGCATTATTGCAGTTCATGCATGCTGGTAAGCCTAAAGTTGCCGTGCCCACCACCGTACACTGCGATCACTTGATCCAGGCGAAAGTAGGAGCCGAGGCCGATTTGAAAAGGGCCAACCAGACCAGTAACGAGGTTTTTGATTTCTTGGAGTCCGTATCGAACAAATATGGGATTGGATTTTGGAAACCCGGTGCAGGGATCATTCACCAAGTGGTCTTGGAAAATTACGCATTCCCGGGAGGGATGATGATCGGGACCGATTCCCACACTGTTAACGCAGGTGGTCTTGGAATGGTGGCCATAGGTGTAGGAGGGGCAGATGCCGTGGATGTGATGTCAGGTATGGCTTGGGAATTGAAATTCCCTAAACTCATCGGTGTCAAGTTGACCGGTAAACTTTCCGGTTGGACCGCACCTAAGGATGTAATCTTGAAAGTGGCCGATATCCTTACCGTTAAGGGAGGAACAGGGGCCATCATTGAATATTTTGGAGAAGGGGCCACTTCTATGTCATGTACAGGGAAAGGTACCATTTGTAATATGGGTGCCGAAGTGGGCGCTACCACTTCCACCTTTGGATATGACGAATCCATGGACCGTTACCTAAGGGCCACGAACCGTGCCGATGTTGCCGATGCCGCTTTAGCGGTAAAACAACATTTGACCGCAGACCCTGAGGTGTATGCCAACCCTGAAAGCTATTTTGACCAAGTCATTGAGATTGATCTCAACACTTTGGAACCCCACTTGAACGGTCCTTTTACGCCAGATTTGGCCACTCCCATTTCCAAAATGGGCGAAGCTGCGAAGGCGAACGATTGGCCATTGAACGTTGAAGTTGGATTGATAGGATCTTGTACCAACTCTTCCTACGAGGACATTTCAAGGGCGGCCTCTTTGGCCAAGCAAGTGGCCGACAAGAATTTGAAGACCAAATCCCAGTTCACCATTACGCCCGGTTCAGAACAAGTACGTTTTACCATTGAGCGTGACGGGTTCATCGATACATTCAATAATATAGGTGCTACCGTATTTGCCAATGCCTGCGGACCTTGTATTGGGATGTGGGACCGTTACGGTGATAAAGCTGCGGATGGACCCCGAAATACCATTGTGCACTCTTTCAACAGGAACTTTGCGAAAAGAGCCGATGGAAACCCCAATACCTTGGCCTTTGTGGGCTCACCTGAACTGGTCACGGCCATTGCCATTGCCGGTAGATTGGATTTCAACCCGGTGACCGACAAGTTGATCAATGAGGATGGGGAAGAGGTGATGCTGGACGAACCAAGAGGATATGAACTTCCTCCAGAGGGCTTTGCCGTGGAAGATGCGGGTTATATCGCCCCTAAGGAAGATGGAAGCAGTGTGGAAGTCATTGTGGCCCCAGATTCAGAGCGTTTGCAGCTTTTGGATCCTTTTGAGCCCATCACCCCTGCAAGTCTCAAGGGTATGAAACTGTTGATCAAGGCCTTTGGCAAATGTACCACTGACCACATTTCCATGGCCGGACCATGGTTGCGTTTCAGGGGGCATTTGGACAATATCGCCAACAATACCCTTATCGGTGCGGTCAACGCATTCAACAAAAAGACCAATTTTGTCAAGAACCAATTGACAGGCGAATACGGCGGAGTTCCCGATACCCAGCGTGCGTACAAAAAGGCAGGGATCAAGACCTTGGTCGTGGGAGACCACAACTACGGGGAAGGGTCCTCCAGAGAGCATGCGGCCATGCAGCCGAGACACTTGGGCGTTGCTGCCGTATTGGTGAAATCCTTTGCCAGGATCCACGAGACCAACCTGAAAAAACAAGGAATGTTGGCCTTGACCTTTGCAAAGGAAAGTGATTATGATCTGATCCAAGAAGATGATACCTTCAATTTCTTGGACATTGACCAATTCGCTCCGGACAAGCCGTTGACCATTGAAGTGGTGCATGCAGATGGAAGTAAGGACACCATCATGGCAAACCATTCCTACAATGATGCGCAGATCAAGTGGTTCCATGAAGGGTCGGCACTCAACTTGATCAAAAAAGAGAATGCTTAATTCTTTTTCAAGATAATTCAAGAAAACTCCTGATATTGCCGAAGTATCAGGAGTTTTAATTTTATATCCTAAGTAAATGAAGATCAGTAAAAAGACCGTTCTCAACATTATTTTGATTCTTGTTGTGCTCTCTTTTTTTGTTACCCCAATGGGCCATTATGGCAAAATTTTACTCAATAGGGTGTTTTCTTTTTCACCGTCTTTCATCGAAAAAGAGGCAAGGAAACAGATTACCGATTACGATTGGAGATTGAAGGATGCAGATTGGAACTTTTTCAATTTTGAAAAGTCGAAGGGCAAAGTGGTCTTCATCAATTTATGGGCTTCGTGGAAACTTCCTTCGGAAGCTGAGCTTGCCAGTGTTCAGGAACTTTATGACAAGTACAAGGGCAAAATGGACTTTTATATTATCACCAATGAGAACAGACCCCCCGTGGAAGAGTTTATGGAAAAACACGGGTTTACCTTTCCAGTGACCTACTTGATCATTGGGGACAAGATGCCCATAGATCCAAGTGAGGTTCCTTCTTCTTATTTGATTGACAAGTCAGGGAACATTGTTGTCCATGAAAAGGGAATCTCGGATTGGAGTACCAACAAGGTGTATAGGCGGCTTGATGAATTGATTGCGGAATAGCCCTAGAATGAAGCTTTCCAAGGAACAGATCAGCAATGTGATATGGATATTGGTCCTATTGCTCATCCTCTTTACCCCTGTCGGGTTTCATCTTCGGGTATGGGTCAATAAAGTGATTGCGGCCACCCTAAGTGCCGATGTGGTAGAGGATGATGAGCGAATCACACTCGAAGATTACCATTGGAACTTGGTGGACCTTGAAGGCAAGCGAACCGATTTTCAATCCACGAAAGGGAAAGTGGTAGTTGTGAACGTGTGGGCGACCTGGTGCCCTCCATGCGTGGCCGAGTTGCCAGTTTTTGTGGAGCTGTACGGGGATTATAAGGACAAGGTGGTCTTTGCCTTTGTGGCCAATGACGAAAAGGCCAAGGTGGAAGCGTTTTTGGAGAAAAAGGGATATGCACTGCCTGTTTACTTTCAGGAGTCTGAAGCACCACAAGAATTGACCAGCAACACTATTCCAGCTACCTACATCATCAGCAAATCGGGAAAAATCGTGGTAGATGAAAAGGGGGCCGCCAACTGGAATTCCGAACGGACCCGTATGCTGTTGGACGAGCTTATCGCAGAGTAAACTATTGCTTCTTAAAGTATTTGAAGGGGACCACCAGCATCCCAAAACATTCCCCATCTTCCTTGCCCAAGTGCTTGTGGTGCATCTTGTGTGCCCTTCTCACCCCCCTCGCGTACCAATTATTGGCATTCCTGAGGAATTTGAACCGTTGGTGGATAAAGATATCGTGCACCATGAAATAAGCGATACCATAGGCCAAGATGCCAAATCCCAATGGCCATCCATACCAGAACGAAGTGGTACTGCCCAAGTAGAACAAGGTCATGCTCACTGCTGCATAGAAGAGAAAAAAGGCATCGTTGCGCTCGAACCATGAATCGTGGTCCTTTTTGTGGTGGTCTTTATGCAAGCTCCATAAAAAGCCATGCATCACATATTTATGGGTGAACCACGCCATAAACTCCATAAAACTGAAGGTTCCCAAAAAAATGAGTATCCAGAGCGCTATCTTCATTGTACCATTTGTAGTTTGTAGTTAAGATAAGAGTGCGCCAACAGTCCAAATTTTTGATAGTTGGGAACGCGGATACGTGAATTCTTGATTTCCAGTGGGGGAGTGCCCTGTAGTTTTTGGAGCAGTTTCTTGTAGTACCTATAAGCCGTATAAACACCAAATTTGGCTTGTTCCGGTAATTTTGTGATTCCTGAATAGCCTAAGGCAAAATCCGCTTTGATCTCGTTCACGATGCGTTTTTTGGACTGTTCATCCAGTTCCAATAAGTTGGTGTTGGGGAAATAGGTGCGGTTCAGGTCTTCATAGTCGGCTTTGAGGTCCCGCAGAAAGTTCACTTTTTGAAAAGCAGAGCCCAAGGCCATGGCCGATTCCTTGAGTTCCTTATACTTTTCCTTGTCCCCGTTCACGAAGACACAGAGACACATGAGGCCCACGACATCGGCAGAACCGTAGATGTATTTTCGATATTCGTCAAAAGTCTCGTATGTTTTTTTGGTAAGGTCCATACGCATGCTCTCCATGAAGGACTCCACCAAGTGATGGGGTATATCATATTTGTGATAGGTATGCTGGAAGGAGTTGAGGATGGGGTTGAGGCTGATCCTGTTCTGGAGGGCTTCTTCCATATCCTTTTCAAAGGCATGGAAAAGCTTTTCCTTGTCATAGTCGTGGAAAGTATCCACAATTTCATCCGCAAATCGCACAAAACCATAAATATTATAGATGTCCGAACGGATGGAAGGTGCCAACATTTTGGTGGCAAGTGCAAAGGAAGTGCTGTAGGATCGCGTCACAATTTTGCTGCACTGGTACGAGACATCATCAAAAATAGTTTTCATTTTTTTACATCTTTAGTGATTAAATTGGCTACCAACTTTCCAGAGATCAGGGATGGTGGCACCCCGGGTCCCGGTACGGTCAGCTGACCGGTAAAGAACAGGTTCCTTACCTTGCTACTTTTGAGGTTAGGTCGTAAAAATGCGGTCTGTTTCAATGTGTTGGCCAGACCGTATGCATTTCCTTTATAGGAATTGTACTGCTCCACAAAATCGTTTATACAGAAGCTCTGCTTAAAGATAATGGTATTTTTTATCTGTTGATGGGTCAACCGTTCAAAACGGTCCATCACAATATCAAAATATTGTTCCCTCAACTCAGGCGTATCCTCCAGTCCGGGAGCGATCGGAACCAAAAAAAATCCGGTCTCATGGCCTTCGGGTGCCATCGAAGCATCCGTAACGGATGGGAAATTGGCATAGAACAAGGGATTGCTGGGCCATTGGGGGTCATCATAGATTTCCTGGGCATGCCTCTCAAAATCAGTATCAAAGAAAAGATTGTGGTGCTCTATGTTCTTCAACCTTTGGTTGAAACCGATATAGAACAACAGAGAGGAAGGTGCATAGGTCTTTTTTGCCCAATATTCTTCGGAGTATTGTCTGTATTTTTTGTCCAACAAGGTCTCGGAATGATGATAGTCCGCACCGCTGACCACATAATCCGCTAGATGGTTGTTTCCTTGGCTGCGGATCCCGATGATTTCCGCATCGGACACCAAAATATGGGTGGCGGGACTACTGGTGTGGATCTTCACCCCCAGTTCTTCGGCCAAATTCTTCATGGCCTTGATGATTTCGTACATGCCCCCTTTGGGGTGCCATGTGCCCAGACCAAAATCGGCAAAGTTCATAAAATTGTAAAAAGAGGGAGTATTACTCGGTTTAGCGCCCAAAAAAAGGACGGGAAACTCCAAAGTGGAAATCAGCTTTTGGTTTTTGAACCTCTTCCGGACCTCTTGGCTAATGGTCTTGAAAAACTGGTCTACCCGCAGGACCGTTTCCTTGGTGACCAGTTCCAAGGGGGAGAGGCCGGGTCGGAGCACCACCTTGTTGATGGCTATGTCATAATTTTCCTGGGCCTGCCCGATAAACTGTCTTAAGGGACCACTACTACCGGGTTCTATACGCTCAAATTCCTCGCAAATGGTTTCCATGCAGTCCCCAATGGTGAGGGTATCATCCTCAAAAAAAATCTTGTAGGCTGGGTTCAATTTGTCCAACTGGTAGTAGTCCGCAGTGGTTTTTCCAAAATCAGCAAAGAACTTGTCAAAAATATCGGGCATCCAATACCAACTGGGGCCGATGTCAAAAGTAAAGCCATCTTTGACCAACTGTCTGGCCCTGCCCCCGACCGTATCATTTTTTTCAAATACCTCCACTTCAAATCCAGCCTTGGCCAAATAGCAGGAAGCGGACAAGGAAGAAAAACCGGAACCTATGACAATGGCTTTTCTCATGTGGTCCCTAATGATTCTACAAAGTGTTCGATGGAGCTGAAAAGTTTCATGGTATTGGGAAGCCCCTCTTTATTGATATGCTGTATCTGATGGCCCAAAACGTATAACTTGGAGCCAGGAGACATTTCCAAAACCTCATTGAACCTATTCAGGTAATCGTTCAAGTCATGCTGGGTGGGAGCTACAGTGAAATACGATATAAAACGGATATTGTTGTAATACTTAAGCAGGTCCACCAAGTTTTCAATGGGCATGGTCTGGCCCAGATAAATGGTCTTGTAGCCACGCAATGCAATCTGATAGTTGATGTACAACAAGCCTATTTCATGGATCTCATTTTCGGGCAAAAAAAGCACATACACTTTGTCCTTTTTTGTGGGCTCCTCGATCTGGAGCTGCTCGGTGTGGATGTAGATTTTTTGTTTTATCAGATTGGAAATGAAATGTTCATGTGCCGGACTGATGGTGTTGGTCTGCCATAAAAGTCCCAATTCGTTCAGTAGGGGAATGAATACCTTATTGAAGATGTCGGTAAAGGTCCTACCTTCCATCAGATTATTGTATGTCTTCAGGAAAAGGGACTGGTCAAAGTTGAGCATCGCCAGTTTGAGAGAGTTGAGCGCGTGGCTTTTTTCGCTGTTCTTGGCCACAATTTCCTTGACCAGGGCAGGAATTTTGGAATCTTCCAGTTTGGCGATCTTGGATATTTTGTAGCCGTTATTGTAGAGTAGGGTAACGTTCAGAAGTTTTTGTAGACTGGCAAGGCTATAGGTCCTGATGTTGGTATCGGTCCTTTCCGGATCGAAAAGATTGTACCTCTTTTCCCAAATACGTATGGTATGGGCCTTTATACCAGAAAGGTTTTCCATATCCCGAATACTAAAGGAGTTTTTTACGTTGTTCATACTTTTAAAGTAAACGTTAAACAAATTTACGATTAAAACGATGCCAACCTATTATTTTATCATAAATTTTGGAATCTTCCTTTAAAAGTACAGTATTCTTGAAAAGAGATCGGGAATCTTTCAGCAGTAAAGGTCCAGAAAAGAAAAAACCGCAATCTCTTGCGGTTTTCTATTGTGCCCACGACTGGATTCGAACCAGCACGTCCTTACGAACACCACCCCCTCAAGATGGCGTGTCTACCAATTTCACCACGTGGGCGGTTGAAATTTTGGTTTGCAAATATAATCGTTTTGTACAAATGGGTACAATGCAGATCCTGTTTTTCTGGCTATTTGTGCAATACTAAAAAAGCAGGGCCGCATGTCAAGGTGCATGGGATGGAAGTTTGAAATGCGACTTATATTTAGTATATTGATTGGGTTACGCAAAATCCAAGTAAAGTTTACAATATCATAATCTCTGCCCTCTTCTATTTTTATGAAATTTGTATCCAATAAAAAGTACTCCAACGATAAGGCCACTCCGGAAAAGCTAGCCAAGATGATCAACCAATCCGATAGGAACGCATTCAACTCTCTATTTGGGATACTTTGGGAGCCCATGTACATTTATGCATCATCTTTGGTCATGAACGATTCCACCGCCAAGGATTTGGTACAGGAAGTTTGGATCGATTATTGGCAGCGGAGGGAAACCATTGAAGTCCAAAATATCAAATCATATCTTTTCAAGGCTATCCGCTACAAATGTTACAATGCCCTCAGGGACATGAAATTCAACAAGATCCAAATAGAGGTGGCCCATTCCGTCTATATCGATTCGGAAGTGGAAATGGAAGCCGATCTGGCCGATCTGTCCAAACGTATCGATGAAACCATTTCCAGCTTGCCCAAAAGATGTCAGGAAGTTTTCATCCTGAGCCGTGTGAACCATGTCAACAACAGAGAGATTGCCGAAAGATTGAACATATCCCAACGCTCCGTGGAAAACCAAATATCATTTGCCCTCCGCAGGCTTCGCAAAGAACTCTCCACTGTTAAGGCATTGTTTTTTTAAATCTCCCTCTTTTTTCCTAAAGGTTAACAGGACCCTTGGAAGTTTAAATAAACATTAAAACCCCATGAATGTGTGTGCGTGATAGTGTGTCTATGGTACTTATATGTGAAATGGACACACAATGACAGAAAAAAAGATCAAGGGATTGATGGAAAAATACCTCAATGGTACGATCACCAAAAAGGAGGAATCCCTTCTTGAAAGGTTTGATGGAAGACTTTTGTCCAAAAACCATAAAGATGTTTTTAAAGATGAAAGACACAGAAAACAGATTGAAAGGCAACTGTCCCAAAACATATCAAGACCAAGAAAAAGGATTTCCCTTCCAAAGTGGGCCAGGGTCGCTGCATCGATTGCCTTGATGGCCGGTGTTGCCTATTCTGTACATATCTATACAAAAGTTGAGGAAAAGGTCGAGCCCATTGTGGAAATGACAAAAACCACGGAATGGGGGCAGAAACTGAACCTCACCTTGGCCGACGGCACCCAGATTCGATTGAATTCGGGCAGTACCATAACCTATCCGGACAGGTTTGAAGGGGATGTTCGGGAAGTGGTGTTGGAAGGGGAAGCCTTTTTCGATGTCGCCAAAAATCCCGACAAACCTTTTGTCATCAGATCGGGCGAAGTGCTCACCACCGTGTTGGGTACCTCGTTCAACATCAATACTTACCCAGATAGCCAACAAATTGCCGTGACCGTGGCCAGCGGAAAAGTAAAAGTGGCATCCCACGAGAACGAGATTCACCTTGGTCCCAACGAACAGGGCATTTTTGACAAAAAGACCAAGACCATTTCCAAAAAAATGACGGACATCGCCACTTTCTTGAACTGGAAGGATGGCATCATACATTTTGAGGACACCAGCCTGGCCCAAGTGACCGAATCCCTTGAAAGATGGTATGGTGTCACCTTCGTCTTTGAAAATGAAAACCTCAGAAATTGCCATGTCACCGCCACCTATAAAAATGAAATGCTACCAGCGGTTATGGAAAGCATTGCCTATGCAAAAAAAGGGTTGCGATATGAATTTCTGGAGAACGATAAAATCTTGATAAAAGGAAAATGTACCGACTAAACTGAACCAATACACAAGCCTATGACATAGAACGACCAGACAAAAAAACAGCCCATAACACTTTGGCGAGCGGATATAGGCTGTCAGTCCGATGATTACAACTAATTATAACCATTTAAACATGATGTGAAATTATGAATTCACTAACTATTAAACAATTAATCAAGTTGACATTCCACACATTTTGCTACCTCATGATCTTGGCATTGCTGAATCCAGTACTGGCCGCTGATGCCCGGGGACAGAAACTGGAAAACTACAAAGTGGACCTGACCGTGACCGATGCCACGGTGGTAGAGGTCCTGAAACAGATAGAGGAACAGACCAGCTTCAAGTTTGTGTATGACAGGAAGGTGGGAAGATTGCACAATACCTACGATATTGACTATCGGAATGTATCGCTCCGTTCCATTTTGGAATTGATGGCGAAAGATGCCGATCTCACTTTTAGGAGGATCAACCATACCATTTCCATAGATGTGAAGCCACAGGCCCCTGCAGTGGTGGTCGAGGTCGCCTTCATAACGGTAACGGGCCAGGTCACGGATGAAAACGGTGTGCCTTTGGCAGGAGCTTCCGTATTGGAAAAAGGAACAGGAAATGGTACTATCACTGATTTTGATGGTAATTTTTCCATTGATGTGGAAAGCAACGCCGTTCTTCAAATTTCCTATTTGGGGTACAAGTCGCAAGAAGTATCTGTGGGTGGACGTAGTTCCATCAATGTCCAACTGGAGGCGGACGCCACCCTTTTGGAAGCAGTGGTCGTGGTTGGGTATGGTACCCAGAGAAAGACAGACGTTACCGGCTCCATTGCCTCTGTGGATAGCGAGGACTTCAACAAAGGGATCGTGATGAACCCTGGGCAATTGCTTCAGGGAAAAGTGGCCGGTGTCAATATTTCCAATGTGAGCGGAGAGCCTGGGGCTGAGCAGGATGTCATCATCCGAGGTGTGGGCAGTATGCGTTCCGGCACAACCCCCCTGTACGTAATTGATGGTTTTGCATTGGACAATTCCAGCACGGGAGTGCCCACTAATCCATTGAACTTCATCAACTCGCAGGACATTGAGAGCATTGACGTGTTGAAGGATGCCTCTGCAGCTGCCATTTATGGTTCCAGGGCAGCAAATGGGGTCATCGTCATCACCACCAAAAAAGGCAAGGTAGGAAGGACTCGGATGGACCTGAGCGTTTCGACCGGCTTTTCCAGCTTGGCAAACAAAGTGGACATATTCACTGCAGATGAGTTCCGAAGAGAAGTTGTGGCCGCAGGCGGCAATCTGGAAGATGGAGGTGCGAACACCGATTGGCAGGATGCCCTGACCCGTACCGGCTTTTCCAAGAATGTGAACTTTTCCATGAGTGGGGCCAGCGATAAGTTTAGCTATCATGCCTCCTTGGGAGTGAACGATCAACAAGGTATTTTAAGATCTAATGATCTGAAGCGCTATTCAGGTCGCTTGAACTTGACCCAAAAAGCATTCAATGATCGCTTTAAAGTAGAATTCAATATGACGGCCAGTAGGACAGAGAACCAAAGGGCCGACGCGAGGTCCATAGTGGGCGACATGCTGCAGATGAACCCAACCTTGCCGCTATATGTGAACGGGGAGCCCAGTGTGTTGGACAATAGGCTCAATCCGCTGGTCCGTGAGCAAATATATAGTGACGATGCATTGAATCACAGAATATTGGCCAACCTGTCCCCCTCCATTGAAATCATCAAGGGATTGACATATAAATTGAACTTGGGCGTGGATTATTCCACCACCAATCGCGATGTGCAGTTCATGCCCTTCTCCCAATTGGAAGGCTACCTCTTGGGAACTCTCACCAGTACTTTTACCACCAATAGGAACAGCCTTATCGAGAATACCCTTACCTATGATTTTAGCACCGATAGGCACCACCTTACCTTTTTGGCCGGACACACCTATCAGGATACCTATGTGCACCAAAGGGAGTTTGAACTGGAAGGCTTTTCGAACAATGGTATAGATCCCAAATACCAGGACCAGATCAGTGGAGAGAGCAACCAGACCTATATGAACACTTTCGCCACCGAGAACGAACTCCAATCCTTCTTCGGAAGGATCAATTATGGGTTTGACAACAAATACCTATTGACCGCGACGATGAGGGCAGATGGTTCCTCCAAGTTTGGGGGCAACAACAAATATGGCTACTTTCCTTCTGTGGCATTGGGTTGGAACATCATGAACGAAGACTTCCTGAGCTCCAATACGGCCATCAACAATTTGAAGCTAAGGGCCAGTTGGGGTAAGACAGGGAACCAGGAAATTCCATCCAAGATCACCAAGCTCAGCTATACCGATAGCAAGGACAACAACGACTCCTATCCTATCAATGGGGACGAAAGCTCCATCGAAGATTATCCTTACGGCACCATTTTTACCCGTTTGGCCAACCCCGATATCCAGTGGGAAGTTTCCCAACAGACCAACATAGGTTTGGATTTTGGCTTGTTCAACAATCGTTTGTCCGGTACGGTTGATTATTTCAACAAAGTGTCCGAGAACATCCTTTTGGAAGTGACTCCGGCCGACCCCATTCAGCCTACGGCAAAATATTGGACCAATATCCCCGACATGGAGATCAAGAACAACGGTATCGAGTTCTCCTTGGATTACCACAGTGATTATGACAAGGACTTTTCCTATAACATCGGTGGAAATCTGGCCTACACTAAAAACGAAGTGGCCAATTCCCCATATAAAGTGTTGACCACCGGTGCTGCCCAAGGAGCGGGCCAGACAGGGGCAACCATCAATGGCAATATCAACGGGGAACCCATCGGGTCTTTCTACATGCTTGAATTTTTGGGTATTGGAGAAGATGGATTGAGTGTTTACTCTGATGAAAGAAGTGTAGTGGGATCGGCCCTGCCCGATCTGATCTATGCCTTCTACCTCAATTTCCGCTACAAGAGTTTTGATCTGGGCATGAACTTCAACGGGGTTTCGGGCAACAAGGTATACAATCACACCGCTATGAGCCAGTTCACCAAAGGACTGTTGGCCTCTAATTTCAACACCACTTCACTGGCTACCCAGTTTCCCAATGAGGACATCACCAACTCAAATACCGTATCTACCCGCTATTTGGAGGATGGGGATTTCCTTCGCTTGAACAATGCCACTTTGGGGTATAGTTTGGATCCTGCATACATAGGGCTGGATGGTTTGGTCAATGGTATCCGTTTGTCCGTCACCGGACAGAACTTGTTCGTGATCACAGATTACAGCGGATATGATCCAGAGATCAATTCCAACCTGACCATCGATGGCATCCAGACCTTTGGGATCGATTACTTCAACTATCCCAAGACAAGGACCATTGTATTTGGCTTAAACGTATCATTCTAATCTAAAAAAGATTCACAAAATGAAAAATAAAATCATAATAGCACTTTTCGGTATTGGACTGTTGGCAAATTTTAGCTGCACCGATTTGGAAGAAGACGTGATTGACGAATCCCTGGAAGGAAGTGGACAGGCCGAAGCCGTGAGCGGTGCCATAGCCCCTGCCTATGGACAAGTGGCATGGGTGTGGAGACACACCAATTATTATGGACTGCAACTGATTGCTGCCGATGAGGCCATTTTGCCCTACCGAGGAGGAACCGACTGGTATGATGGTGGAAGATTTCTAGAGACCCATTCACACACCATTGCCCCAGGAAACGATTTGGTGGGAAGTTCATGGAACGAGGTCACTAGGAACATCTCCAGGGCGTTGTCGGCCATTGAGGTATTGAGACCATTGGCAGAAGCTGGTGATGCCGAAGCAGAAGGGGCACTGTATGAAATGATTGCATTGAGGGCCTATATGAACATGTTGATGTTGGACAGTTGGGGCCTTGTCTTCAAAAAAGAAGTATCCAGCGAACTCTCCGAGATCCTGCGGGGTGAGGAGGCCATTGATTATATCGAAAGTGAATTCCTATCGGTAGTGGATGTCATCAATACGAGCAGAGGACCAGGCAGGATAACCCAGGCAGCGGTTTGGGGCTTTTTGGCACGGTTGAACCTCAATGCAGCGGTGTATCGCGATCCCTACGGAACCCCTAATTTTTCAACAGAGGAAATGGACAGGGTGATCGAGTACACGAACAACATCATCAATTCAGGGGCATTCTCCTTATCCCCAGAATATTTTGACCTTTTCAATGATGACAACAACTCCAACCCCGAATTGATTTTTGGGGCAGACCAGCGCGGTGTCATGAACAACGAGCATAGCCGATGGGCCTATTGGTCTTTGGCAGGTTCCTGGTTTCCAAGGCCAGAGCACCCAAGTGCAGATGGTACCGATGGTCCGGCCATCACCTCTGACTTTTACCAAACATGGGTCGATGCCTACGGAGGTGAAGACCCAGCAGAGGCCGATGCCCGTTTTTTTCTGGAAAACCAGATTATTCCAGCCGAATTGCAAGACTTGACGGGAGTAACCCCTGAAAATGACGAGGACCACTACTATTGTATGTCCGCAGAGGATTTTGAAATCAATAGGGGGATCATCAGAGGAGTCATTTGGGGGCCTAGAAAGGACGAAAGCGGAAACTTTATGACCTGTGATGGAGGTTTCCGTATCTATCCCGTGATCCAGACCAAAGGAAATGGCCCGGACAAGAACGTGGATTATGTGAACCATACCCTGCAGGTGGATTTCACCAACGAAGGAAGATTGCACCGAAATGGGTACAGGGTTTCCAAGTACCAGTTTAGCCGTACTTCTCCCAATGGGAACAATTACAGCAGTGTGGATCTTGTGCTGATGCGCTTGGCCGAGATCTATTTGATGCGCGCGGAGGCCAAGTTGAGAAAAGGGGACAATGCAGGTGCCTTGGCCGATGTGAACTTTGTAAGGACATCAAGGACGGCCCGTCCAGACCAAACTCCCGAAGCTTTGGGAGCCATTGATTTGGACATTCTTTTCCGCGAGCGAGGTTTTGAATTGTATTGGGAAGGCTTTAGGCGTAGCGACCAGATTCGTTTCGGGCACTACGAGGACACATGGACAGAAAAAACGGATACCGATGTGCATCATAGGCTCTTCCCCATTCCGCAGAAAGCCATAGACGGTGCATCAAATGTGCCAGGTTATTTGGAACAGAACGAAGGATATTGATTTGCCAATACTATATAGTATATGCGGCAGGAGGAATTTTCCGCTTGCCGCATTTTTTTTAAACAACAAAGAAATATGAACACACATTGGAAATATATAGCCATGGCCCTATTGATGGGGACCGCAAGCTGTACCACAAGTACGAAAGAAGAAAAGAATCCAGAAACTACCACCGGGGAACCCTTGAGCATCATTTTGATGATAGGGGATGGGATGGGCGTTCCCCAAGTATCCACTGCCTATTATTTTGGCAGCGATACACCCAATTTTTCACGCTTCAAGCATATAGGGTTGCACAAGACGTCCGACAAAAGCCATAGGATTACCGACTCGGCAGCGGGCGCAACCGCCTTTGCCATTGGCCAAAAAACTTACAAAAGGGCCATAGGCGTCTCGGTCGACACCATTCCCCAAGAAACCATAATGGAGCAACTTCAAAAGCAGGGCTACCAAACGGGACTTATCAGCCTCACCACCATCACCCATGCCACACCGGCCAGTTTTTATGCCCACGTAAAAGATCGGGACATGCACGAGGAAATCGCTTTGCAATTGGCCACGGCCAAAGTGGATTTCCTTGCAGGTGGTGGAAAAAAGTTCTTCAATAAAAGAGCAGATGGTAAAGACCTTTTTAAGGTCTTGGAGGATGAAAATTATCACTTGGACACCTTGGAGCTTTCCAAGACCGAATTAGGGAAAAGGAATGCTTACCTTCTTGCCGAGGAGGGTGTTCCCTCAAAAACAGAGGGAAGAGGAGAGTTCTTGGGTGACGCCACTGCTTTGGCCCTCGATTATTTTGGGCAAAACGGAAAACCATTTTTCTTGATGGTGGAAGGTTCCTATATTGATTGGGGCGGACATGCCGAGGATGCCGGGATGATGGTTTCCGAAGTGCTGGACTTTGACAAGACCTTGGGAACCGTATTGGATTATGTCGAAAAGCATCCCAATACCTTGTTGGTGGTCACCGCCGACCATGAAACGGGAGGGGCCAGCATTGGCAAGTACTATGAGGTGGATGAAAGCACGGGAAACAAGCAGGAAGTTCCTGAAAAGGTATCGGTAAATTTCAATACCGATCAGCACAGTGGCGAGCTGATTCCTGTTTTTGCCGCTGGTCATGGGGCCGAAAACTTTCAGGGTATTTATGAAAACAACGAGATTTATCATAAAATACGCCAAGCAATAGATCAAAAAAAGAAATAAAATGAAAGGAACAGTACAAACCTCAATGCTCATCATCGGGCTTTTGTATGCCCATGTGGTAGTCAGCGCCCAGACCAACTACAAAGTCCATTCCCATAACGATTATGAACAGGAACTGCCCTTTTGGTATGCCTATAGCAATGGGGCCGAATCCATTGAGGCCGATCTGTTCCTTCAAAACGACACTCTCTACGTGACCCATGCCGAGAAGGAGATAGAGCACGGAAGAACTTTTGAAAAATTATACTTGGATAAGCTCAACGGCCTACAAAAGTCCAACGAATTGAGGGAGGTGCAATTGCTCATCGATCTCAAGTCCGAGGCATACGGTACTTTGGACAAACTTGTTGAGGTCTTGAAAAGCTACCCCTTTTTATTGGACGGCGGCAAAGTGAAGTTCGTGATTTCAGGGAATCGGCCACAACCTGATGCATATAAAAACTACCCGGATTTTATCTGGTTCGATCATCAGAACTTGGACGAGTTGGGCAAGATCGATCTGGATAAAGTAGCATTGATCAGTGTGAGTTTCAAGCAATTTTCGGTGTGGAACGGATATGGAAGAATGGTGGCTTCGGAGCAGGAAGCGGTACAGGCTGCCATACAGAAGGCAAAAGCAACAGGAAAACCTTTCCGCTTCTGGGCCACGCCCGACACCAAGACCGCTTGGGCCCGTTTGGCAAACTTAGGGGTGGATTTCATTAATACGGACAAGCCGGCGTTGGCCAAACCCTATTTGGATCAACTCGAAAAAAACACCTTTAAACTGGAACGCCCACAGGAGGTGTACCAACCAAAATTTGGATATGATGCGGATTCCAACCCCCAAAATATCATCCTGATGATAGGGGATGGCAACGGATTGGCACAGATCACTTCGGCCATGATTGCCAATAGGGGAAACCTCACCATGACGCAAATAGAGAACATTGGGCTCGTGAGAACAGCTTCCCACGATGATTTGATCACCGATTCCGCTGCCGGGGCGACGGCCATGGCCACGGGTCAAAAAACCAATAACAGGGCCATTGGGGTTGGTCCCGATGCGAAGCCGCTGACCAATCTAGTGGATGTGGCCGCCGGGAAGGGTTTCAACACTGCGATCGTTACCACAGATGCCATATATGGGGCGACCCCTTCCTCTTTTTATGCGCACCGCGTTGAAAGGGATGACACCCCAGGGCTTGTTGCCGATTTGAGCCAAAGCCCATTGGGTTTTTTCATGGCAGGGGGCAAGAATGAAGAAAATCAAATCAAAGAAGCCTTTACCACACAACAGCTCGAAACTTTTCAGGAATTTAAAACTCCAAAAGCCATTTATGTAGGGGAGAACAAAGCACCATCTGTGGAAAATGGAAGGGGGGATGCCCTGCCGAAAAGTGTGAAAAAGGCCTTGGAAGTGCTAGGGAAGGACAAGGCGCCCTTTTTCTTGATGGTGGAAGGTGCCCAGATAGACAACGGCGGTCATTCCAATAGTACCCGTGACATTGTGCAGGAAATGTTGGATTTTGACCAAGCCATTGCGGAGGCCCTTCGCTTTGCGGATGTCCATAAGAATACCTTGGTGGTCATAACGGCCGATCATGAAACCTCTGGTTTTGGTATTGTGGGCGGAAGCATGCAAGAAGGCGTGGTGCGGGGCGATTTTTTGACGGTGGACCATACGGGAATCATGGTGCCCCTTTTTGCCTATGGCCCCCAAGCCGAAAGGTTCAACGGGGTGTATGAAAACACAGAGGTCTTCCATAAAATTCTTAAGGCACTGGGAACTCAGTAGCCCATTCAATTTTATTTTTTTGATGCCCAATCTGCCCAGTGCAGTGCGGGCATTTGTTTTGATTACACATGGACTATCATGGGAATAATGCCCCGACTGGGTAAAAATACCCCATATTAAATTCTCCTTCTCTTTTACGTGAAATCATTTTGATTCTGATTATCAATTGGTTGTGCGTTTCCAAAGGTTTTGGCACGTCTATGGGCATGCCTTTTGCCCAAAGACGATTGGTAAAATATCGATGGATCCCCGATCAAGTTTGATCGGTGAAAATCGATGGCAGTTGAGAAAAATGGAACAGGTCAGAAAAAAATACAAGTGGAGCATATGTTCCACCTGTACGTTTTTATCCTTTTGTGAATTGACGAAGGACAAAAGCAACATTAGTTCGTGTAGTGAATACATACACTATATGGAAGGGCATAAAAAAAAGTCTTTGTTTGAAAGGTCCCAAAGTGATGGAGTGCAAACAAAGAAAGAATTCAACAATTGGTTTTAAACTACAATTATGGTAACAGAAGCACCCAAACAAAAAGTACAGTTGAAGCAGGGCATGTTGGACAACGTTATGAGACAGTTCAGCAATGCCGCGGCCATCATCGGCCTTAATTCCAACATCCGGAAAATATTGGAAGTGACGAACAATGAGATATTGGTACACTTTCCTGTGCGGATGGATAATGGCGAAGTAGAAATATTCACCGGATACCGCGTCCAACACAACAATGCACTGGGTCCCTACAAAGGAGGCCTTCGCTATCACCCAACGGTCGATATAGATGCAGCAAGGGCATTGGCCATGTGGATGACCTGGAAGACCTCGTTGGCCGGGCTTCCCTACGGTGGGGCAAAAGGAGGGATACAATTGGACCCTTCCAAATATTCCCAGGCCGAACTGGAAAGGATTACCCGAAGGTTTACCTATGCCTTGGGCGATAATATCGGTCCTGAACTGGACATTCCGGCCCCCGATGTAAACACCAACTCACAGACCATGGCCTGGATCTTGGATACCTACATGTCCACCAAATCCCCGGCTGAGCGATCGACCAACACCCATGTGGTGACCGGAAAACCCATCGGTGCAGGAGGTTCGGAAGGACGCGACAGGGCCACAGGCTATGGTGTCTTCCTTACCATAAAGTTTTGGGCGGAAAGCAATGGGATCAGTTTGAAGGACAAGAGGTTCATTGTACAGGGATTCGGAAATGTAGGCTATTGGACGGCCCATTTCTTGGAAAATGAAGGTGCCGTACTGGTTGCGGTACAAGATGCCTATGGAACCCTCCACAACGATCAGGGAATATCGGTAGAAAAACTTTTGGAATACACAAAGGCCAATAAAGGCAGTATTCTTGGTTTTGCCGGGGCTCGATCCGTAGACAATGCGGAATTCTTTGCATTGGACTGTGACATCTGCGTCCCAGCCGCTTTGGGGAACCAGATCACAGTGGAAAATGCCTCCAAGATCAAGGCAGCGCTCATCGCAGAGGGGGCCAATGGTCCGACCGATGTCGAAGCGGAAGAGATATTGTTGCAAAGGGGTGTGGAGATCCTTCCCGATATATTGTGCAATTCCGGCGGAGTGATAGGAAGTTACTTTGAGTGGTTGCAGAACCGAAGCGGGGAGATTTGGCAATTGGAAGAAGTGATGACCAAACTGGAAAAGAAGTTGAGGGAATCGTTCAACAGGGTAATGGAAACCTCCAAAAAGAGAGGTGTGGACAAGCGTACCGCTGCTTTCATCATTGCCATAGAACGGCTTGAGGATGCATACGTACAACGAGGTATTTTCCCATAAATGGCTGTTATGAAACACGGAAACCTCATTATAGAAAAAGGGGAATATGTCCTGCTCAAGCGACTGGTGAACCTATCGGCCTATTACAGTGACCAAACACAGCAAAAATCCATAGGAAAACTGGCAGGGGAACTGGAACATGCCCAAATAAGGGACCACGAGGACATGCCACGTGATGTGATTCGGTTCAACACATGGATAACCATCGGGGCCAAGAACGGATGGCACAAGAAATTCAAATTGGTATTGCCCAAGAACAGCGATGTGTCCACCGATAAAATATCCGTGTTGGCACCCATGGGGGCGGCCGTCATGGGATATGCCGAAGGGGATACCGTGATATGGGACTTCCCGGCCGGTGAGCAACAACTCACCATATTGAAAGTGGAGCAGGAGGAAAATCCAATAAACATAGATATGATAATATGACTTCAAGACTTTTCAATGACCATGAAGCCGATGACCGTATCATGTTGAAAAAGGATAAAGTGGAGGTCGGGCATTGGGCTGAAAGCCTCGAACATATCGATGAAGAAATTCGTATGCTTTTGGCTTTGGAAGACCGTTTTCTGAACGATTCCGCCCTCCATGTAGAACTACTGGCACTTCAAAGGGAGAATACCTTGAAATCAGGAATGCTGTACCGCTATGAAAATGCCATGCGAAATGCATGGGAGTGTGATGATATGGCCTGTGACACCTATTATCTGAACAAGCATGAAAAGCATCGGGAGCTGTATATGGAGCACTTGAAAAGCTATAGGAAATTAAAGTCCAAGTTGTTTTCCAGATTGTTGGACTGAATTGGAATTGCCTGTTCCTTTTTATTGGATTATGAATTTAAATTGTGTGGAGGATCGGTGCTGAAGGAGTTTTATTTAAAATGGAATGGGTATGCCAAGCTTGTGTTGAACGAGCTTGGCTTTTTCTTTCATGGTATCAAATAAAATAGGGCATTGGCTTCAAATTGGTAGGGTTAAAATGTAATTTTGCCCATAATATCCTATAAAATTAGATTTTATGGACAGTGACTTGGGACGTTTGTTGTATGATTATCTCTTGAAAATGGGGATGAGCGAGGGTTTGGCCTCCGACCTCAATTTTGTACTCTTGTTGGTGGTCGTCCTGGTCTTGGCTTTTCTTCTGGATTTGGTGGTGTGGAAAGTACTGAGGGCCATATCCATTCGATTGGCAAGGAGAACCAAGAACAATTATGACAACTTTTTGGTGGCCCATAAGGTGCCCCGTTCCGTGGCGCATATATTCCCCTTGCTGTTCCTGTTCGAGTTTCTCCCGGTCGTTTTTGTGGATTTTGATTATGCCGGGGGCATCGCTTTAAAGATTGTAAAGATCCTGTTCGTGTTGCAGACGCTTGCCGTGTTCCGAAGGTTCTTTAAGAGCACGAAGGACTATTTGAAGATCTTGCCCAAGTTCAAGGACAAGCCCATCGCCAGTTACACGCAGGTGTTCATGATATTTGCCTGGATCGTGGGGATGCTCACCATTTTTGTCATTGTCACCGAAACCTCCATCTGGAAATTTTTCGCCACATTGGGAGCCGCATCGGCCGTGGTCCTGCTCATATTCAAGGATTCCATTTTAGGTTTTGTGGCGAGCATACAGGTCACCATAAACGACATGGTACGCATCGGGGATTGGATCACTTTCGATAAATATGGGGCCGATGGGGATGTGATCGAGATCACATTGGCGACTGTCAAGGTGCAGAATTTTGACAAGACCATAACTACCATTCCCACCTATGCCTTGATATCCGATTCCTTCAAGAACTGGAGGGGCATGCAGGTTTCTGGGGGAAGGCGGATCAAGCGGGCGCTGATCATCAGCCAGAAGAGCATCCGGTTTTTGACCCAGGAAGATGTGGAAGCGTTGAAGAAGATCCAATTAGTGGCCGATTACCTGTCCCAAAGGAGTGAACAGATAACTACCTACAATCGGGATAATGGGATCAACAAGGAACTTTTGATTAATGGAAGGAACCTGACCAATTTCGGCGTGTTCCGAAAGTATGTGACCAATTATTTGGAGAAACATTCGGCGATCAACAAGAAAATGACCCTGATGGTTCGCCAGTTGGAGCCGACCCCACAGGGTATCCCTTTGGAAATATATGTCTTCAGTGCCGACAAGCGTTGGGAAAACTATGAATACGTAATGGCGGATATCTTTGACCACCTTTTAGCGGCCCTGCCTTACTTCTCACTTGAAATATTTGAACTGCCTATGTATGTTAATGGGAAGAAATAGCAGGTTCAATGCCGATAAAGTTGTTGTTTATTTGAACCACAATTCGGATTATTTACCCATGCGTGGTTGTTGTAGCGCCTGTATCTTTCACTAATCAAGGTGGTAGATTTCCATCACATTTTTCAGAATCCTGTCAAAATCGATTTCCAGATCGATCAGTTTGCCTGAGTGTATGTCAAAAACCCAACCGTGAACTGTAATCCCTCTTTCCCTGTTGGCTCGCTGTACTTCTGCCGTTTTGATGACATTTATGCATTGCTCCTGGACATTGAGCTCAACAAGCCGTTTGTACTTTAACTCTTCGTCGTCGATGGAGTTCAGTTCCACTCTATGGGTACGGTATACGTCTCGAACGTTTCTGAGCCAGGGATTTAGGATCCCCAAATCTTTTGACTGCATTGCCGCCTTAATGCCTCCACAATAATAATGGCCACAGACCACTACATGGTTCACTTTTAAATGAAGAACCGCATAATCAATGACGGACATTGCACTAAGATCCGTATTGGGTACCATATTGGCAATGTTTCTGTGTACAAAAGCCTCACCCGGTGAAACCCCCATGATTTCTTCGGCAGTTACCCGGCTATCGGAACAACCAATGTAAAGTATATCGGGGTTTTGCCCTTCCGATAGGTTCTTGAAATAGTTGGGGTCTATGTTCAGTTTGCTTTGAACCCATTTTTGATTGTTCTTGAAAATTTGTTTGATATTCATGGTTTGTTTGAACTTTTATAAATGTAGGGATTTTCATTGGACCATGACACGAGGTGGATGTAGAGTGTGTCGCCAACAGAGAATAGGGCAACCCAAATGGACTATAAAAGAAAAAACCTTGATTAATCTGGGATTGTCAAGGTTTTCCGTTGTTTTCCACAAAACCAACGTAATCGCTGCGATGAATGGTGATTTATTTTATCCCGTGAAATAGGATAGAATTGCAATCACTATGATCACCAACAATACGGAGAGCACCACGTCGACTTTGCTGTAACTTCCCTTGGTGGCCGCTTTGTCCTCAGCGGACAAGGTGCCAAAGGAAAGCCCTTTGATGGTCACATAGTCAGGTGGCGTCGTGGCCAAACTGACCGATACGCAAAGTACCACCGAAAAGATGAACATAAAAATGGCCATGTGGGCAAAGTTCACCGTGGCAAACTGAAATAGGAAGCCAGAAACCTCCTCACCGGCCACTATTTGAGGTTGGTAGTAAATTTCGGAGCCCAACCTGAGGACCAACAGGACCAGACCCGCCAAAAGCGTCGTAATCGCAGCTTTGGAATTGACCCGTTTCCAAAGAATGCCCAATAAGAACACGGCTGTTACCGGAGGTGCAATGTAAGATTGTACGTTTTGCAGATACTGGTACATGACCCCGCCACCTATTTTGTCCATAATGGGTATCCAGATGATTCCAAGGACCACGATGATGCCCGTGGCTACCTTACCAATGGTCAACAGTTCACGTTCGGTCTTTTCCGGACGGAGTTTTTTATAGATATCCATCGTGAAAATGGTAGAACAGGAGTTGAACACAGATGCCAAGGAACTCATTAGGGCCGCCATAAGTCCCCCGGCCACCAAACCTTTCAACCCTACGGGAAGAAGAGTCTTTACCAGCATGGGGAATGCCCTATCGGCACGATCAACGTTGAAAACCTCGGGGTTTTGGATGGTCAGGGCAAAGGCAATGATCCCTGGGATCAAAAAGATCAGGATGGGCATCAGCTTCAGATAGGCACCAAAAATGGCCCCCCGTCTTCCTATTTTAATATTGTTGGCAGCAAGGGTTCGTTGCACAATATATTGATCGGTACACCAATACCAGATTCCCACTATGGTCCCACCGATTAATAGGCCGGTCCATGGGAACTGTGGGTCGCTCATAGGGCGCCACATATTGAAATGATCTGGACTTACGGATGTCACCGTTTCCCTGAGCTGTCCCCAGCCACCCACTTCTTGTAATCCCAGATAGGTGATGGTCAATGAACCCAGAATTAAGATGACGGTCTGTAAGGTCTCGGTGTAGATCACGGCTTTCATTCCACCGACGATGGTGTAGATCCCAGTAAAGACCACCACTCCGATGGCACCATACCAAAAAGGGATGCCCAAAAGTTCCGAGACCACAATGCCGCCGGCATAAATAGTGACGGAAACCTTGGTCAATACATAAGCGACCAACGAAAAAATGGAAAGGAACCAACGCGAACGACTATCAAACCTTTTTTCAAGGAACTCTGGCATGGTGAACGCCCCGCTCCTAATATAGAAAGGAAGGAATAACCAACCGAGCAAGAGTACGATCCAGGCGTGAAGTTCATAATGTGCCATGGGCGTGCCCGACTCGAATCCAGTACCAGCAAGTCCCACAACGTGTTCCGAGCCAATGTTCGACGCAAAGATGGAAGCCCCGATCACAAACCAGCCTACGTTCCTTCCCGCCAAAAAGTAATCTTCTGTGTCCTTGTTCTTTTGGAGGACCACCCATGCCGCCACTGCGATAAGGGCCAAAAAATAAATGCCGAGAACGATCCAATCCGGTCTTTCTAAAACTGATTCCATAATTGTTGGGTTTAGCTTGTTCGGTTATTGTTTATATGTACTGGTTGATGATGTTTTCAAACAACTCTTGCTTCCCGCTCCGTTTTTCGATGTTTGGGTTGGAAGAGGCATGTGCATGAAGGTCTTCCAAAGTGAGTTTTCCCTCTTCGAACGCTTTTCCGTTCCCAGAGTCAAAAGAGGCGTAGCGGTCACTTCTCATGCTGACATATTTGGAATTTTCCAATATTGCATTTGCGGCCAACAATGCCCTTGAAAATGCGTCCATCCCTCCAATGTGGGCATGGAAAATATCTTCCAGGTCTGTGGAATTTCGTCTGATCTTGGCGTCGAAATTGATTCCACCGCCCTGAAAACCACCTGCCTGAAGGATTACCAACATGGCCTGGGTGAGTTCATACACATCCACAGGGAACTGGTCGGTGTCCCACCCGTTTTGATAATCGCCCCTATTGGCATCGATGCTTCCCAAGAGGTTGTTGTCCGCGGCCACTTGGAGCTCGTGCTCAAAAGTGTGTTGGGCCAAGGTGGCGTGGTTCACCTCGATGTTGAGTTTGAAATCATCCAAAAGATCATATTTGGTTAGGAAGCCGAGCACGGTCGCCGAATCAAAATCATACTGGTGCTTGGTAGGTTCCATTGGTTTGGGTTCAATGAAAAAAGTGCCTTTGAAGCCCTGCTTCCTAGCGTAGTCCTTGGCCATGTGCAGAAAGCGCGCCATGTGGTCAAGTTCGCGGCCCATATCGGTGTTCAACAGGGACATGTAGCCCTCACGCCCGCCCCAGAAGACGTAGTTTTCACCACCTAGTTTGATGGTGGCGTCCAAGGCGTTTTTCACCTGTGCCCCGGCGAAAGCGACCACATCAAAATCGGGGTTGGTCGCAGCGCCGTTCATATATCGGGGATTACTGAAGCAATTGGCCGTTCCCCAGAGTAATTTTATCCCCGATGACCTCATTTTTTCCTGGGCGTAATCCGTGATGAGGTCCAGTCGCTTTTCAGATTCGGCAAGGGTGGCCCCTTCCGAGATCAGATCAAAATCATGGAAGCAATAGTAGGGAGCGCCAATCTTGGTCATGAACTCAAAAGCGGCGTCCATTTTGTCCTTGGCCTGTTGGATGGGGTCTGTGCTTGAAAGCCAAGGGAAATCTTGGGTAGGGGCACCAAAGGGATCTCCACCTGTACCGGTGAAGGTATGCCAATAGGCTATGGCAAACCTGAAATGCTCCTTCATGGTCTTGCCACCTACAACTTTGTTTTCATCATAATACTTGAATGCCAGTGGGTTATCGGATGATTTTCCCTCATATTGGATTTTTCCTATCCCTTTAAAATATTCTTTGTTTCCTGTTGTGATCATGATCGTGGTTTATTCAGTTATCAATATATTTTTTCAATTCTTTTTTCCATGTTTGATAGGCTTCGTGGTACGCATCGGATGAGGCTACAGGCTCATGGGTCATCTGTATGGCATCTGATGCCGTTGCCTCCCCAATGCTCGCAAAATCGCCATGGGCAAAGGCCGCCGCCCTTGCCGCCCCTACCGCCCCAGTGGTCTGCACAATGTCTATTTTACTGTTCGTCAGCGTAGCTATGGTCTGGGAGAACAGTTCCGCCCTGAACAGATTATCGTTGCCCGCTTTGATGGAGGTGATCTCCACCCCATCATTCTGAAGGATTTCCATACCATACACAAACGAGAAAGCAATGCCTTCGAGTGCCGCCCTGAACATATGGGGGGCTTTGTGCACATTGAAATTGAGGTTCAACACCCGTGAGCCCTTATTGCAATTTTCCAACATTCGCTCCGCTCCGTTGCCAAAGGGCAAGATCTGTAGCCCTTCGGAACCCACTGGTATGGACTCGGCTTGTTGGTTCATGTTGTCATAGGAAAGACCCTTGGTGAGTTCATTCTTGATCCAGCTGTATTGGATTCCTGTTCCGTTGATGCAGAGCAACTTGCCGATTCTTGGATTTTTTGCCGTATGGTTGGTGTGGGCAAAACTGTTGATACGCGTATGCTCCCTTGTCTTTTCGTGTCCGGATATGGCATAGACCACCCCAGAAGTGCCCCCAGTGGCCGCTATCTGCCCTGGTTCCATAACATTCAGGGACAATGCATTGTTGGGCTGATCGCCCGCGCGGTACATGATGGGAATGCCTTCAGGGAGACCGGATTCCGCTGCGCCCTGTTTGCTCACAAAGCCTTGTTCCGAAAACGAAGGCCGTACCTCTGAAACGAGGGAGGGATCTATGCCTGCTTCCTCCAAGAGCCATGTGGCCGGAGCATTTTCTTTGAAGTCCCACAGGATTCCTTCCGAAAGTCCGGAAGGGGTGGTCACACACTCTCCGGATAATTTTAGGGCGATGTAATCACCTGGCAACATGAATTTGTGGATTTTTCCATAGATGCCAGGTTCGTTGTCCTTCACCCATTTGAGCTTGGAAAGGGTAAAATTGCCCGGCGCATTCAACAAGTGCTCCACACATTTTGTTTTTCCAGCTTTTTGGAACAGTTGCTCCCCGGTTTCCACGGCCCTGCTATCACACCAGATGATGGAGGGCCTTAGTGGCTGAAGGTCTTTGCCCACGGTCACCAACCCGTGCATTTGATAGGAGATACCGATGCCCTTGATGTCAGTTTTGACAATGTTGTTTTTTGATATCAGCTCGTGGATGGCTGCGCATACATATTTCCACCATAAGTCGGGATCTTGCTCGGCCCATCCGCGGTTTGGGGAATCAATGGGCATTTCTTGTCGGGGCTGTTGTGCAATATCCCTAACGCTGCCATCATCGGCATTTATCAAGGCAGCTTTTATGGACGAACTACCAATGTCGAATCCTATCCAATACATGAATTTTGATGATTAGATTAATTTCTATGCTTTCCAAATATAAACAACGGAATCGATTGCGTACCTTTATTTCCTTAAATTCCACAGAAAGGATAAATTTTTTTACAATACCGTACCTTTATTTTTTCATTGGAGATAATTAAGATGAAATATGTAAAAGCAAGGTATTGTTTATTATTAAGTGTTTTTTGAACAATTTAAAAAAATTATTCTATACAAAAACTAAAAACTAATTTAGTGAATTGAAATTCAAGCTTATCCATTATCGTGCTTGGAAAACCTAACGGTATTTGACAGATGAAGATTAAAAAGGAGGTTACCATCTATGATCTCGCCAAAGAATTGAACTATTCCCCCTCGACGATTTCAAGAGCTTTGAACAACCATAAGAGCATCAGTAAGAAAACAATCAAGCTGATCAAAGAGGCTGCGAAGGAAATGGGGTACCGCCCCAACAATTTGGCCGCAGGTCTCAGGAACAATAAAAGCAATACCATAGGTGTGCTTATCTCCCGGATAAATCGACCATTTATGGCCTCCCTGATCAGTGGTATCGAGGAAACCGCTCGAAAGGCGGGGTATAATGTGCTGATCAGCCAATCCAACGATATGTATGAAAACGAGGTGAGCAACTGCAATGCACTATATGATAGCAGGATCACGGGCCTTATCGTTTCCTTATCGATGGAAACGGTGGACATGGCCCATTTTCAAAAATTTATAGATCAGGGGATTCCCATTGTCTTTGTGGATAGGGTGCCGGACAATTTCAATTCGTACAAAGTGGTGATAGACAACTATACTGCGGGATACTCGGCCACCAAACATTTGATAGACCAAGGGTGTACCAGAATTGCACATTTTGCGGGAGCGCAGCACAGGAACATCTATGAGGAAAGGAAAAAGGGCTATCTGGATGCGCTGCGGGAGTCTGGCCTGCCCATCAGGGACGAACTTATCATCCATTTTAAGACCTTGAGTTTTGAAGAAGGGAACAAGGCCACCAAAAAACTTTTGAAAATGCCAGAACCGCCCGACGGCATATTTTCTGCAAACGACACGGCTGCCGTGAGTGCCATTATGTGTGCAAAAAAAATGGGAGTGGAGGTTCCGCAAGAACTGGCCGTGATAGGGTTCAATGACGACCCGATAGCTTCTATTATGCAGCCTTCCCTTTCCACCGTATCGCACCCGGCCAGCAAAATGGGGGCCATTTCGGCCAAAAGAATCCTGAACCATTCCGGCCAAAATTATGATGCAGACCTCACGGAGATAACGGTCCTGGGTACGGAGATCATTGTAAGGGACTCCTCTCTGAAGAAAGCCAAGATACTCCATTCCACCAAGACCAGTTGAGACAATCGAGTAGGAGCGTAGCCCTTCTTATCCATTTTCCAAAGGGGCTTTTTCCACATAGCTGGGAAACTGGAAAAAATCCTTCGCATTGTTGTAGGTGATGTCCCTTACAATTTTCCCGATCCATTCCATATCATTCGGCAAAAGACCCGCTTTGATGTCCTTGCCCAATAGGTTGCAGAGGATTCTTCTGTAATATTCATGCCTTGGGAAGGATAAGAAACTCCTACTGTCCGTCAGCATCCCAACGGAACAACTCAACAGTCCCATATTGGAAAGGGCGTTCAATTGGTTGGTGATGCCATCCATTTGATCGAGGAACCACCATGCCGCCCCAAACTGTACCTTGCCCTTTATGCCATCCCCGTTGAAGTTGCCCGCCATGGTGGCAAACAGTTCATTGTCGTTGGGGTTGGAGTTATAGAGCACGGTCTTTGGAAGATGGCCTTTGTTGTTCAGGCCGTTCAATAGACCGGCAAGTTGTTCGGCCTGTTGAAAATCACCTATGCTGTCTACCCCCGCATTGAAGCCGACCTTGGACAAGATGACCTCGTTGGTGTTCCGGATAGGTCCCAAATGGAGCTGCATGGTCCAATTTTTCTCCGTGTAGAGACCACCCAAAAGGCCAAGGACGGCAGATTTGTATTGGGCCACTTCTTTTTTGGAGATGGTCCCGCCCCTCAGACGGTCCGACACAATGTTATTGATTTCCACTTCGGTAAAATCCATAGCATAAGCATGCGGAAGGCCATGGTCTGAAAGTCGGCAACCGTTTTTATGAAAATATTCCACCCTTTTCTTGATGGCCTGTCCCAAAGTTTTAAAATCAGTGATTTTGATATTGGTGATCTTGGAAAGTGATGACAGGTAATCGATAAATGCCGCACCTTCAATAGTGATCAGCCCGTCCGGCCTGAAAGTAGGGAGCACCTTCACGGGCCACCCAGATCCGGCAAGGTCCTTGTGATGGTCCAAGCTGTCCAAAGGGTCATCCGTAGTACAGACCACCTCAACGTTCATCCTGTGGATCAGGCCACGTGCCGAATAATCCTCCAAACCAAGTTTGGCGTTGCATTCTTCGTATATTTTTCCTGCAGTCTTGGGGGTCAAAAGGTCACCAATCCCAAAATAACGGCTAAGTTCCAAGTGGGTCCAGTGGTATAGGGGGTTTCGAAGGGCATAGGGAACAGTTTCTGCCCATTTATTGAATTTTTCACTGTCCGGTGCCTCCCCTGTTATGTATTTTTCAGGGATGCCCAGGGCACGCATGGCCCTCCATTTATAGTGGTCCCCATCAATCCAGAGCTGGGTCATGTTTTCAAACATTCTATTCCCAGCAAGCTCCTTGGGGGGCAAATGGGAATGGTAATCTATGATGGGCTGGTTTTTGGCATAATCGTGATAAAGTTCCTTGGCATGGTCGGTCTCCAACAAAAAATCGTCATGTATAAAGTTTTTCATGTGTCAATCTCTAAAGGTGGGTGAAAAGTATTGTGGTTGTGACAAGATAGCGCTGTTCTTTACTATTCCTGTTGTTGGGACTCGTAGTAGGATTTTGGTGTTTGGCTGGTTTTTAAGCATTTGGAATCTAAGTTTTATAAAAATTTCCATTTTCGGAATCGATTGCGTAAATATTTTGTAAATCTATAAATATTTTATTTATTTTACCGTGCGCAATTGGTTGATATATAAATTTATCAACTTCTCCATTATGAACTTTCAACTGATGAAACTTACCAAGAAAACAAGAGCGGCCTACTTAGTTGGTTTGTTGCTTTTGCTGTTCAATATGTCATTTTCCATGGACAATGGCTACAACCTTTGGTTGAATTACGGAAAAATCAATGATTCGTCCCTTTTGGAAACCTATAGGAACCAGTTGCAGACTGTGTTCGTAACGGATGGTGGGGCTACTGTGGATGTCATCAAAAAGGAACTGGACAGGGGGCTGGGAGGGTTGTTGCAGCAAGAGGTAAGGTTTGAACCAAACCCTACCTTCCAAAATCAATTGATCGTTTCCCGATATGCAGATTTGGGGGAGGACCTTCGGACTTTGGTTGACCCTGCCGGTCTTACAGGCGAGGGTTATTTTATCAGATCTATTGAAAATAAAAAACATCGTATAGTGTTGGTCACGGCCCAAACGGACATTGGATTGCTCTATGGGACCTTTCATTTTCTCCGTATTCTTCAAATGCACCAAGCATTGGATGACCTACAAGTGGTGGAGTCTCCCAAAGTGGATATCCGGATGCTGAACCATTGGGACAATCTTGACCGTTCCGTTGAACGGGGCTATTCCGGATTTTCCATTTGGAACTGGCACACGCTGCCCGATTACATAGACCAACGCTATATCGACTATGCCAGGGCCAATGCTTCCTTGGGGATCAATGGCACGGCATTGACCAACGTCAATGCCAATGGGCTGGTCTTGACCCCGCATTATCTGGAAAAGGTCAAGGCATTGGCCGATGTGTTCCGTCCCTATGGACTGAAGGTTTATCTCACTGCTCGTTTTTCCGCACCTATTGAAATAGGTGGCCTGGAGACTGCCGATCCCTTAGATACCGACGTGATCCAATGGTGGAAGGGCAAGACCAAGGAAATTTATGACCTGATTCCTGATTTTGGTGGTTTTTTGGTGAAAGCCAATTCAGAGGGACAGCCTGGACCGCAAAATTACGGCCGCACCCATTTGGATGGGGCCAACCTATTGGCAGATGCCCTAAGGCCCCATAAGGGAGTGGTCATCTGGCGCGCTTTTGTATATTCTGAGCATGACGATACGGACCGTGCCAAACAGGCCTATAGCGAATTTGTTCCCGATGATGGAAAATATCGTGACAATGTACTGATTCAAGTAAAGAACGGTCCCATCGACTTTCAGCCGAGGGAACCTTTTCATCCCATGTTCGGCGCCATGCCAAACACTTCCCAGATGATGGAGTTTCAAATCACCAAGGAATATTTGGGCTTTGCCACACACCTTGTCTATTTGCCCAAGCTTTTTGAAGAGGTACTCCGGAGCGATACCTATCAAAAAGGAAAAGGATCTACGGTTGCCAAGGTCGTCGATGGTTCCCTGAACCATAAAAAAGTGACGGGAATGGCAGGTGTGTCCAACATTGGAACGGACGCCAATTGGACCGGACATCCTTTCGGGCAGGCAGATTGGTATGGCTTTGGAAGACTGGCATGGGACCCCTATCTCGATTCGGATACCATTGCGGAGGAATGGCTGCGATGCACGTTTACCAATGATGAAAACTTTGTGGGGCCCGTGAAGAAAATGATGTTGGAATCCAGGGAAGCCGTGGTCAACTACATGAACCCGTTGGGATTGCACCATATGTTTGATACGAACCACCATTATGGCCCTGGACCTTGGGTGGACAATCTTTCCAGACCGGAATGGAACCCTGTATACTATCATAAAGCAGATGAAGAAGGTATTGGATTTGATAGAACGAGAACCGGAAGTAATGCCCTATCCCAATATGCACCGGAAATCGAAGAAAAATTCAGTGACCCAAACACTTGTCCAGAAGAATACCTTTTATGGTTTCATCACTTGCCGTGGGATTATCAGCTTAAGAATGGAAGAACACTTTGGGACGGGCTGGGGATCAAATACCAAGAAGGGGTGGATCAAGTCAGGGATATGATAAAAACTTGGGAGAGTATGAAGCCCTTTGTGGATGAATATAGGCACAATCAAGTAAGCATGTTATTGGGTATACAGCTCAAGGAGGCCAAATGGTGGCGGGATGCCTGCATGCTGTATTTTCAAACATACTCAAAAATGGATTTTCCAAAGGAAATGGAAAAGCCGGAGAATATCCTCGAACATTACAAATCGTTACAGTTTCCATTCGCTCCGGGAATCCGGCCCACATGGAATTAATTTTCAGAGAAAAATTGATGGACAAAAAAATAGCCATAGTTACAGGGGGCAACTCAGGATTGGGCCTTGCCACCGCCAAAAAGTTTTGTGAAAAAGGCATAAGGACATACATTCTGGGAAGGAACAGGGAAAAAACAGCGCAGGCCTGTGCCGAAATAGGTCCCAATGCCGTTCCCATCATCATGGACCTGACCCATTTTGAAGGGATTCCGGCCATAGTCGATGACATTTTCAAGAAAGAGGGGCAGATAGACATTTTGGTCAACAATGCGGGCATCAATATGAAAAAAGACTTTGTGGAGGTGACCGATGCCGAGTTTGAAGAAGTGATGCGGACCAATGTGTCCAGTGTTTTTGCCATCAGTAGGGAAGTGGTCAAAAAAATGAAGGAAAGGAATGGCGGGACCATCATCAACATTAGTTCCATGGCGGCACAGTACGGCATGCCCAAAGTGATCGCCTATTCGGCCAGCAAGACAGCCATTGAGGGCATGACACGCGCCATGGCCGTGGAACTGGCGGAACATGGGATACGGGTCAACTGTATCGCACCCGGTTTCATCAAGACCAAAATGACGGCCAAGGCACTCGACTCCGATTTGGAACGAAAGGCCAAAGTGTTCTCACGGACGCCCATGGGCAAGATGGGGATGCCCGAGGACATTGCGGAAGCCGTTTATTTTTTTGCTTCGGACGCATCAAAATTTGCGACCGGAACAGTACTTCCCATTGATGGCGGCAATAGTATAGGATTTTGAAAACAGCGCAACGACCTATGATCAAAATGCAACAGACCATGCGGTGGTACGGCCCCCAAGATGGGGTATCCCTTCGGGATATCAGGGAATCTGGTGTCACGGGAATTGTTACGGCTTTGCACCAAATTCCGGTCGGAGAAATTTGGCAGGTGAAAGATATCCAAGAACGGCAACAAATCATCCGAAATGAAGGTATGGAATGGGCCGTGGTTGAGAGCTTGCCCGTTCATGAAGATATCAAAAGACGAGGGGGCGACTATGGGCAATACATTTTGAACTATAAAAAGAGCTTGGAAAACCTTGCCGAGTGTGGTATAAAAGTGATCACTTACAACTTTATGCCCATTTTGGACTGGGTGCGCACAGACCATGCCTACACCAATCCCGATGGCACCAAGGCATTGTTGTTCGATGAGACAGCCTTCATATTTTTTGATGTGTATCTGTTGAAAAGGCCTAGAGCAATCGACGATTATACCAAGGAACAATTGGATGAGGCCAAGGCCTACGGAGACGCCTTGGATGGGTTGGACAAGGAAAAACTCTTCAAAAATGTACTACTGGGATTGCCGGGCAGTGATGAAAGTTTTACGCCCGAAAAAATCTTGGAACTGTTGCGAGCTTACGAAGGGATTGATGATGAGGCCTTGCGCGAGAACTTGGTACATTTTCTTTCCGAAGTTGCTCCTGTGGCACAAGAGCTTGGGCTGAAATTGGCCATACACCCCGATGACCCTCCTTTTTCGGTCCTGGGACTTCCTCGTGTGGTGTCCACGGAAAAGGATATTGCGGATATTTTATCGGCAGTTCCAGTAAAAGCCAATGGACTTTGCTATTGTACCGGTTCCTTGGGAGCGCAACCCAACAATAATTTGGTGCGGATCATAGAACAACATGGCGACCGCATCCATTTTTTGCATTTGCGGAACGTAAAAAGAGAGAACGGAAAACGGTTTAGGGAATCCGAGCATTTGAATGGGGACAATCCCATGGAGGAAATCATCGAAAGGTTCTTGCTGTTGATGAACAAGAACCAAACGGCACTTCCCATGAGACCCGACCACGGTTTCCTGCACTCTTTTGAGGGCAAGGAAAAGTACCCGGGGTATTCATTGATAGGAAGACTTAAGGGTTTGGCCGAAATACGAGGATTGGAACTTGGAATTTCCTATAAATTGAAACCATCAAAATCATAATGAAGAAAATAGTTTTACTCCCGCTGATCTTAATGTTTTTGCTAAGCCCCAAGGACATAAAGGCCCAATCAACCACTATCGTAAATCCTATACTGACCGGATTTTACCCGGATCCAAGCATCGTAAAGGTTGATGCGGACTATTATTTGGTCAATTCCACCTTTTCCTATTTTCCAGGCATTCCGGTTATGCACAGTAAGGACCTTAAAAACTGGAAGCAGATCGGTAACGTTATCCATCGTCCATCACAAATGGATTTTATGGGCGAACGGATGACAAGGGGATTGTTTGCCCCCGCCATTAGTTATCACAAAGGAGTGTTTTATGTGAGTTGCACCGATATTGACAATATGGGAAATTTTGTGGTTACTGCCACAGACCCTGCAGGGCCGTGGAGCGACCCGGTAAGGCTTCCCGAAGTCAGGGGAATCGATCCATCCATCTATTTTGACAAGGATACCGACAAAGCTTATATCCTTTATAATAGCGATGCCCCGGATAACAAACCATTATATTCTGGGCATAGGACTATCAGAATGTACGAGTTTGATTATGAAAACCTGAAAGTGGTCGGCGAAGAAACACAATTGGTGAACGGGGGAGTGGACATTTCGCAAAAACCGATTTGGATTGAAGGGCCACATATCTGGAAAAGAAATGGATGGTTTTATTTGTACGCCGCAGAGGGAGGAACATCGGTCAACCATTCCGAGGTGGTTTTTAGGAGCAAATCTCCAAAAGGCCCTTATGTTGCTTACGAGAACAATCCCATACTCACACAAAGGCACTTGCCAGAAGACAGGAAAAACCCCATCACATCCACGGGCCATGCGCAATTTGTGGAAGGTCCGGATGGGAAAACCTATTCCATTTTTCTGGCCGTAAGACCCTATGAAGGGGATTATTACAACACCGGACGTGAAACTTTTATTGCACCCATCGAATGGAAGAACGACTGGCCCCATTTTGCTCTGGGAGGCGAGGAAGTGAAATATGCCTATGAGGTCGGTTATAAGGAAATACCACAGGAAGGAGCTTTACCACAATCAGGGAACTTTGAATATACCCTAGATCTTAAAAAGAGATTGGATCCATCATTACTTTTTTTGCGAACGGTGGATAGCACTTCTTTTTACATTTCCAAAGAACAGGGTTTGGTCTTAAAGCTAAAACCAGAGACCATTGCGGAGTATGGTAACCCTTCTTTTGTGGGAAAACGGCAGCAACATTTATACAGTAGGGTGGAGACCATAATGCAGTTCAGTGCGGAGGATGAAAATGAAAAAGCGGGCTTGGTGGCCTTTCAAAACGAAGAACACTTTTATTTTTTGGCCGTTTCACAAAAAGACGGACAAGAGGTTATCCAACTTTTCAAAAACAATACAGATGATTCTGTAATGGACACAATAGCTGAAGTTCCTTTGAATTCCAAGAACGATGAAGTTAAACTGGCCATTGAGTCAAAGGGAGATGTGTATAGTTTCCAATATTCCATAAATGGAAAGGACTGGCAGTTGGTCAAAGATGATGTGGATGCCAAATTTCTAAGTACCAAGGAGGCAGGCGGATTTATCGGCTGCTTGTATGGAATGTATGCCACTTCATCAGGAGAAAAAGCGGATAACTCAGCCTCATTCGAATATTTGAAATATACCGGAAACGATCCTGTTTTCAGAAACTAAGCGGAGCCAAATACGGTGTTAATCTATTCCGTCTGGAATGGTGATGCAGGAAGTCCTTCTTCGTTATATAAATTTGGATTGTTCGGATTATCAGCCCACGCATAGCGCACATATTTTGGATTGGTGACTTCATCGCTCCAAACGATGACCTTGTTTCCTTCAATTTTTGCATCGGCCCATACAAACTTTTTATCTTCCCCTGCAATCTCAAAGCTACTTGGCGCCTCACCATCATTGGTTGTTAATCCGCTGCCCACATGGGAAAAGGAAATGATGATTTTATCTCCGTCTATCTGGGAAGCTTCATAAAGTGGTCCGGAATACACTAGATCTTCGCCATAGGCAATCTTTTTTGCCGCCAAGGCCATTCGTTCTCCCACATCTTTTTTGTTGTCTGGATGGATATCGTTCCATTCCCCCAAATCAATATTTACGGTCATTGCGGTGTTGGGGTCGCCCAACGCTTTGAGCTGTGCTTCCCTAAGTTCGGCCCAATTGCTTTCGGTAGGGGAGTAGGTCACATCCCCAAAATTGGGCAGCTGCGCATAGATAAAGGGCAGCTCGGGATCATTGTAAATTCCCCGCCATCCATTGATCAGGGCATGCATCAGATCTAAATATTCTTCAGGTTTGCCTGCATTGCTTTCCCCTTGGTACCACAACACTCCTTTTATGGGAAGTTGAATATAGGGAGCCACCATACCATTGTACAAGGCCGTGGGCTCATTCTGTGGATTTATGGTCCTTTTGCGGGGCTCTTCCTCGTCATTTCTTGAAAAAGACGAGAAATCAATGGGAGGGAACACTTCTCCCACCTTATACTGCCAATATCCTTTTAGGTCGACTGTATCCTTGTCCGTAAAAATGTAATAAGGCTTGTCCGGCACAAAACCACCTTTTCCGAAATTATTGGTCACTCGGATAACAAAAATGTTTTTTCCGGCTTTTAAGAGGTCTGCGGGCACATCATACCTTCTTTGCGGGTATTGATAAGTGGTGTTTCCTACTTTTTTACCGTTGATATACAGTTCATCCGCATCCACAATCCTACCCAAGAATACAGTGGCTTCGTCGCCAGCCATTGATTGCGGTAACGAGATTTCCTTTCGGTACCATACCACCCCGTTGAGGTCTCTGGCCCCTTGATCTTCCCAATAGCCTGGAATGTTGATGCTACGCCAGTTTTTGGGTTGAAAGTTGACATCGTACCAAGGTTTTTCCCCAATAAGGCCTTTGTCTTTTGGTTTTTGAGATGGTGGATTTCCAGAAAAACGGTTCATGGAATGACTGTTCACAAAAGCGGTATCCTTGTTTTCCTCTATAATTTTTAGTTTATCTGGAAATCCTTGGTAGCCTTGCTCATTTATCCATGATTCTATGGGCGTACCCCCAACACTTGCATTGATCAAACCGATGGGAACCTGATATTTTTCATACAATTTGAGTGCAAAAAAGTAGGCAACGGCAGAAAAAGGGCGGACTTCATCGGACACAGCAGCCTTCCATGTCCCACCTGCCAGATTTTTGCTCGGACCCTGCAAGTCTGTTTTTGTGGGCACTTTAAAATGTCGTATTTCTAGATAATTGGCATTGGCAATATCCTTGGCATAGGTAACATCATGGATATTCATTTGGTGCACCATGTTGGATTGCCCGGAACACAACCATACATCCCCGATCAAAATATTGTTCAAGATGATTTCGTTTTTACCTGAAATCTTGAGTGTATGGGGGCCACCTGCCTTCATTTTGGGAAATTCCACGCTCCAATTTCCTTCTGCCGAGGCAGTCGCTTTTCGTTGCTTGCCGTTAAAAGTAGCCGTTACCTGCTCTCCTGCGGATGCCCATCCCCAAATGGTGATCTTTGCATTGCGCTGTAAAACCATGCTATCCCGAATGATTTCTGGGAGTGTTACTTGGGCCATTCCGGCAGTGGCCGTGAACACCAGTAGGATGAATGTTATTAAAAATTGCCTGTTTTTCACAATGATGGGTTTACGGTATGGTTTAATTTAAAAAATCATTTAATGATTTTGCTTTCTGGCGGACCCAAGTAGCTCTCTGCATTAACGCCTTCTTTTTGCAACACCATCTTTTGCAACACCACCCCGGGATCAACGGCCCAATACTTTATGGTGTGGGCCCCTGCGGACAGTTCTTTTTCAAGAACGGTCTGTTTCATGATGTTGTCCTTTACCGCTTCGTTCCACCAAGTCGGGTAGGTCCAATCCGCTGCTGTGGCATCTTTGTGCAAATTTATCATTTGTGGTACATCGCCATCAATGGAAACCGCATAGATCAAACCTTCATCTTTTTGAAAATTGAGGGTCGGTGAAAAATAAGTGGTCAAATTATAGGTTCCTCCATCCAAAAGATAGACTTCATATTCCAAATAAGGGCCATTTTCGCTCGGATTTTGTTTGGATGCGGTCACGGGCATGGATGTTATCGCCGATCCCGTACGGCCCAAATTGGGTATGACCTGCCATGAGACGTTATCCGTTTCCTTGGTATTTTGATAGTTCACCGCATCAATACTAACAATGCCATTGTTTTCCACAAAACCGGTTATCCCTTCGGGAATGTCATTTCGGATGGGGACGCTCACCTTTGTGCCTTCCTCCGCATTGGCGGCGGTGATGACAATTTCCCCAACATCCTGCCCTTTGGGTGCTTTGTCCCAATCAATGCTGACCATGATTTTCTCATCGTATTGGATGGTTCCACCTCGTGAGGACAACTGTATCCAATCGTTCTCTGAAGTGATGGTGTACGTCAGTTTCTCTTTGCCCATATTAAAGATTTCAACATAGTAGTTTTGATCGTTGATGGGGTCAAACGTGGAAAAACTGCGGCTGTTGAGCCCACTTGGGAGCCATCGGGACCTGCTGATGCCATTTTCCACCACATAACCCAAATTGGCCTCGGTGCCGGATTGGATATAGGAAACCGCAGGCATTTTATTGTAAGCGGGATCACTCCAGGTGATATGCCCCATGTGGGTCTGGGACATCATGTGGTTCCATTTTCCATTGGCCACAGAATCGTGATAATAGGTTGTGAATTCAGCGTCTTTATAAAACAGTTCTTTTGTTTTATCGGCATAGAAATTGGTCGAGGCCCGGTCTTGAAATCCGTATAACCTGTTCTTGCCGGCAGCTACGTACATTTCGTTGAGGTTTGCACAGGCTTCCACCGGATATTGCACCAATTGGTAAAAAGCATCATGCGCTTCTTTGGGCAATTGTTCCTTCACTTTTTTTACTCTTTCCACAAGAGAATTGTAATTTTCCACCATGTTTTCCGCTTCATTGAAGTTTTGAAGGCTGTATGTGGTCGGTTCTATCAATTCGGGTTTTCTACGGGAATTGTATTTGGTGTACAATGCTATGATTTCTCCGATTTCTTTGGCATGCTTGGCTCCAAATTGATTTCGAGCCCATTCCGTATAGTAGTGGGGAAGTTTTTCCGCAGAAAAATCCTCTGGGTTCCAAGCATATTCCAAAAAGAAACTGATGGGAAATTCCATGGGTTTGATGTCCCCCACATTCACCAACCAAATTTCATCCACTCCGTAGGAATAGGTGAGGTGCATTTGTTCCCACACCCGTTCAATTTGGTTAGTGTTCAACCATTTATAGCTTCGGGGACCACCCACAAAATCAAAGTGGTAGTACATGCCGTAACCTCCCTCTCGGGGCTCACTGTCCAAAGCGGGCAAAACGCGTACCTGTCCCCAGTTGTCATCACAGAGCAACAAGGTTACATCATCGGGAACCCGCATTCCCTTATCATAATAATCCTGCACTTCTTTGTACAGGGCCCATACCTGTGGGGTTTCTTCAATGGGTCTGTCGGTGACTTCTTCAATGATCTCCCGCTGATCTTCCACAATTTTTTCAAGTAGGTCGATGTTGGTTCCTTCGCTCATGGCCTCGTCCCCATCTCCACGCATGGCAAGGGTGACGACTTTTTCCTGTCCTTTTGTACGTTCCATACCTTCTCGCCAGAATTCCCGGAGCTTTTTTTGGTTCTTTTCATAATCCCATGTACCTTCCCCATAACGGTCCCATTCCACATGGGAGCGCATCAGGGGTTCATGGTGCGATGTGGCCAAAACCACACCCATTTCGTCTGCCAAGGGGGCAGTGGTTGGGTCGTCGTCCCAAAGCGACCTTCCCCACATGGCGGGCCATAGGTAATTGCCCTTCATTCGAAGGATGAGTTCAAACACCTTTTCATAAAACTGCTTGTTGAAATCCCCATATTTTTCTGTCACCCAACCCGATAGGGCCGGAGCTTCATCATTGATAAAAATGCCCCTGTATTTTACTTTGGGCTCCCCAAGGGTGTACGTTTTCGGTTTTGCATAGATATTTTTGCGGACTTTTACGGGTACATCGGCCCACCAATACCACGGTGAGACCCCCATTTGTTCCGAAAGGTCGAATATACCAAAGATGGTTCCCCGTTTATCGCTTCCGGCTATGACCAAGGCATTGTCCACACCGTCCATGGGGTTTAGAACGGGAGTAATCAAAAATTGTTCCCACTTTCCTTCAAGCGCGGTAACATCGATTTTACCTTCTTCGGCCAATCTATCGATCAAACTGCTTTTGCCCATAGTCCCCACAATGATGAGGTTTTGTGTTTGATGTGCTTCACCCACGATCAATTCCGCTTCTTGTCCTGAAACATGGCCCAGATCTTTTTGAAACATTCCGGCCACTTTTACAACTCCGGTATGATCGGACTCACTGACCAAAATATTGGCAGGAACTCCGTTCTCAACCAATGTAAACCCACTTTTTGCTTTATCCGTTGTCAAGAATGAAGTTTCGGGAAATGAATCTTCCGTAGGAAGGGTGTTTATTTTCTCCATATTGTTCGCTTCACCGCCGGTTTGCTGCGCTGGTTCCGCTTTGCAGGATGCGAACAACAGAAGCAGGAGCAATCCTGCTAGGCAATGGGATTTGAAAAAACGGAAATCCGTGCTTGTTCTCATGGGTTTTGTATAAATATAAGGTGTATGTTAGTCTTCAACAGTTTGGATAACAGCGTGGTAGGCTTTTTTGGGTTTCATCTCCCGATCGAACAACAAGGTGTAATCCGTTCTTCCACGGATGGGAAAGTTGTTTTTCCAGGATAAGCCGTCGTGCAATCCCCAAAAGGTGACCCTGCTGATTTTATCGGAATGCTTGTTGAAAAGTTCAAAGATTTCAGCGTAGCGGTTTGCCAATTGGGTCTGCACTGAATCGGGCAGGCTTTCTGGGTATGGATTCATGGTAGGGCTATTTTCGAACCTTGTTGAAATATCCGCAGTTGACGTTTCCCAAGGGCTTGGCAGCACGGAAATGTCCAGTTCGGTGAACATCACCTTAACCCCGGTTGCCGCGTACATTTCAATGGCAGTTTCAATTTCCTCGATGGAGGGTTCATTTAAACTCCAATGGGCCTGGACGCCCACGCCATCTATTTTGATTCCTTTGCTTTTGAGGTTTTCTACTATGCGGATGGCACCGTCCCTTTTTTCCGCATTGATCAAGTTGTAATCGTTGTAATACAGTTCGGCCTCTGGGTCTGCTTCGTGGGCAAACCGAAACGCATTTTCAATAAAACCTTCGCCGCCGATTTTAAAGAATGGGGATTTTCTGTAGGATCCATCTTCAGCCAAGGCTTCATTGACCACATCCCAGCCCTCTATTTTTCCTTTGTATTTGCCCACAATGGTTGAAATATGGTTTTTTAAGCGGTTGGTCAGTTCGGCATTGTCAATGGTGTCCCCTTCTGCCGTTTTAAATACCCATGGGGCCAACTGGCTGTGCCAAACAAGGGTGTGGCCCACCACGAACATATCATTGGCTTCTGCCAATTCCACCAATTTATCGGCCTGTTCAAAATTGAATTCGTCCTGTTTGGGGTGTATGTACATCCATTTCATGTCATTTTCTGCGGTCAATGCGTTGAATTGCGATGTAATCAGGTCGATTTCTTCCTTGTTTGCTTGGTTTATTTGGGAGCGATTGATGGCAACGCCCATTAAAAATTTATCCTTGAACGCTTCTTTCAAGGAGTTTGTTTGCGCTTGCGTGGATCGATTACCTACAAAGACGATTGCGGATAAAACCAGGATTAGGAATTTGTTCATGGTTTGTTTTTATGTGCATGTTTATAGATTAATCACGTTGATTTGTACTGAAAAACCCTCATATTTACCCTGTCCAGCATTTCCTTTGGTCAGCAATCGATTTTGCATAATTGTTAAAATAATCTCAGTAAATTAGCGATGGTAGTGATTTCCTTCAAAAATAATTAATAAATTTAGAAAACGCAATCGATTGCGTATGAAATGCGATACTTGTTTTGTAGAATCAATCCAAACCACAATTTCATTAACCTTATGGGTTTGTCGCTTCATTCCGATTGTCCGAAAAGTTTTGATTTTGAATACTAATATGCACTGGATTTGAAGAAAAAGATATTGTTTCGAATCATCGCTGCCGCGCTTCCACTTATCCTGATTTTGTTGGTTGAGGTAGTTTTACGCCTCTTCGGATATGGGGAAGGGTACCAGCTTTTCAATAGGGTGATAGGTGAAAACGGGGTAGAATACCTTGTTGTAAACCCCAATCTATCCAAAAAATACTTTAAGGACACTGATTTTAGAGCTGACAGTCAATCGGATCTGTTCCTACGGCAAAAAACCGACAGTACTTTTAGGGTGTTTGTCCAAGGGGCCTCAACGGTGGTGGGTTATCCATTTTATCGGGGAGCTTCGTTTCCAAGACTGTTGAAGCATCGACTCTCCCGTACTTTTCCCGAAAAGAACGTTGAAGTGGTGAATACGGCAATCACCGCCGTCAATTCATATACCTTGTGGGATGTAACCGACAAGATCATAGATCAGAAGCCGGATTTGGTCATCATTTATGCAGGGCACAACGAATATTATGGTGCTTTAGGCGTGGGATCCTCTGCTTCGGTTGGAAGCCATCCCACCTTGGTCAGAAGCTATCTGAAGCTCAAGAATCTTCGTTTTTTTCAATTGCTGGAAAATACGGTCAGGAGTTTGACGAAATCGGACATGCCAAATAAAAAGTCGGTTACAGAGACCACTTTGATGGAGGTCATGGCCAAGGAGCAGCAAATCCCCATACATTCGGAAGCCTTTACTGCTGGAATAACCCAATTTGAAGGCAATTTGAAACGGATTTTGGACAAATACCAACGGCATGGAATTCCTGTGATTTTGTCCACTTTGGTGGCGAACGAAAAGGATGTCAAACCTTTTATAAGTAATGATCTGGACAAGAAAAACTTTGTTGAATCAATAGAAAAAAACAAACCGGAGGTGCATGAATTGGCACAGAAAAATGCGGATGCCGCCTACATTTTGGGACAACACTATTTGGAGCGAAACCCAGATTCCGCCAAAAAGTACCTGCACCTGGCCAAAGAATTGGACTTGCTTCGGTTTCGGGCTCCGGAGAAAATCAATGAGGTGATTATGCTGCAGGCCCATGAGCGCAAACTACCTTTGGTAGACATGAAGAAAATATTTGAGTCAAAGGTACCTAATGGGATTCTAGGCGATGAATTGGTGGCCGAGCATGTGCATCCTAATGTGGAAGGTTATTTTGTAATGGCGGATGCTTTTTATGAGAAGGTAAAAGCGTTGAACCTCTTGGACAACTGGGAAAATTATGTGCCTTATGAAGAGGCCTTTGATGATATTCCCGTGACCCAAATCGATTCGCTCAAAGGGAAATTGGCGGTGGAAATCCTTAAACAATCATGGCCTTATGATTTGAGCATGTCCGGAACCACACCGGTCGGGTACAATTATGTGACCCAAAACCCAACCTTTGAGGAAAGAACCGCCATCAATCTACATAACCATCAGGAACAATGGCAGTATCTAATGACGCAGGCTTACCACAAATACAATGAGGATGGAGACTACAAAAATGCACTTAAAGTGGCCCAGACCTTAATTTTTGAGTTCCCGGAGCAGTTTAAAGTATATGAAATGGCAGGGGAGATGTGTCAGAAATTAGGGGATGATGCCTATGCGAAATATTACTTTAAGAAAAGCGGGTACCTCAAGAGAATGAAAGCTTCACAGGAGTAAACCTTACTCTGACGCTTACCAAGGATTGTCGATGTCTTTGCTGGAATAGTGGTGGTTGCGATGATGAAAATAAGTGTTCCCGCTTGTTTTGCGTCGAATTTGATTGTTGCCAAACAAACGTTGTAAGAACGCCAAGGGAATCAAAATAAAATGGAAGATGGTAAACATCAACACAAAGTTCATCACAATGCCCAGATAATGTGAGAAGCCCAGCCATATTTTGGCAATGACCATTGAAACACTCTTGGAGATAATGCCAATGACCAAAAAAGCAATGGCGACATAATCCAGCCATTCCACATTTAGCCATAGGGAGATTATGAGCGATGCCAGCGCCAAAACAAGGATGGTCTCAAAAGCTTTTCCCCGGGTCATTAAAATAGGGTATAAATAAAGGGTGCCAATGCGGAACTACTGGTTAAAAAAATAAGTATGCCAAATAGCACAAATATGATGATCAGGGGCACCAACCACCACTTTTTGCGTTCCTTTAGAAATAGAAAGAATTCTTTTAAAAACTCCATTATTTTTCAATTACATAATTTTCCAAAACCAAAATATCCATACCTGAGTTGATGAAACATTGGTAAGCATCTTCTGGCGTGTTTACAATAGGCTCATCCTTAACATTAAAGCTGGTGTTGATGAGCACTCCGTTCCCCGTTAAATTTTTAAAGGCCTGCAGGAGACCCCAAAATGTGGGGTTGACCTCTTTGTTCACTACCTGTACCCTGGCTGAACAATCTACGTGGGTAATGGCGGGCAAACTGGATTTAGGGGTTCTACGCTTTTCTTCCAGACTAAGTTCGTCAAAATTTTTGGGTAGAGACATTCTTAGGGACTCCTTTACGGGATTTGTGAACAGCATATATGCTGAATGTTTACCCGGCTCAAAATAGGTGTCATAATCCTCTTCACAAACCGCAGGGGCAAAAGGCCGAAAACTTTCCCTAAACTTGATTTTTAGGTTGAGCTTGGATTGCATTTCAGGGTCTGAAGGGTCGGCAAGTATACTTCTGTTGCCCAACGCCCTTGGACCAAATTCTGTGCGCCCCCTGAACCATCCCACCACTTTTTTACTGGCGATGTGTTGCGCCGTTGTTTTTAGTAGATCATCGGTGGATTCAAAATGGTGATAAGAGCATTTGTGTTTGCGCAACAATCGTTCTATTTCCAGGTTGGAGCATGATGGACCCAAATAGGGGTTGAACGCTTTTTTAAGGCCAGTGAAGTTCAAATCTTGTTTCAAATAGGCGGTGGCCAATGCGGCCCCAATGGCTCCTCCTGCATCGCCCGCGGCGGGCTGTACATATATGTCCTTGAAACAATTTTCATTGAATACTGCCGAATTGGCAACACAGTTTAAGGCAACCCCACCGGCCAAGCACAAATATTCGGCTTGTGTTTCCTTTTTGATGTGATGGACCAATTTAACCACCATTTCTTCCAAAACCTTTTGCGCAGCAAAAGCCAAATCGGCATGTATTTGCGTTAAGGGCTCATCGGTTGTTCTTTTTTTGAATCCGAAGAGGGTTTCCCATTTCTTTGGATTGACCATCCGTAAACCAACGGGATATTCAAAATAGTCCATGTTCAGTTTGATGGAACCATCGGCTTTGATGTCCACTAGGTTTTCTTTGATAAGGTCAACAAAATGCTGTGCGGTCTTGGAGTTACTGTAGGGAGCAAGCCCCATCATTTTGTACTCCCCAGAGTTCACCTTAAACCCCAAGAAATAGGTGAAGGATGAATAAAATAGCCCCAATGAATCTGGAAAATGGAGTTCTCCCAGTACTTTGATTCCTTTGTCACCGGAAGCCAATCCGTAAGAGGTCGTTGTCCATTCACCAACACCATCTACGGTCAAAAATGCGCTTTTGGGAAACGGAGAGGTGTAAAAGGCACTGGCGGCATGGGATAGGTGGTGCTCTGGAAATACAATGGAAGTTTTTTGTGCATGTGGACCGCCGATTTTTTTCAGGTGTTTTCGGATGATTTGTTTTGTAAAGAGTTTTTCCTTCAACCAAATGGGCATGGCCATGGCAAACGATCTGAAACCTTTGGGAATAAAGGCATAATAGGTTTCCAAAAGTCGTTCAAACTTTAAGAAGGGCTTGTCATAGAATGCTACGTAATCGAGGTCTTCAAGGGCATATCCGGATTCTGTAAGGCAAAATTGAATGGCTTCCACAGGAAAGGACGCATCATTTTTTATCCTTGAAAAGCGTTCTTCCTGGGCAGCATACCTTACTTCCCCATCCACAATTAAGGCGGCGGCGGAATCGTGATAATATGCTGATATTCCAAGTATCTTCATCCAAATAAAGGTATTCATTATAAAAAGAAGGGCTTTGGTCAAGGGATTAAATTTTGCGTGCAGTTCACTGCCCGTTGCCCTCCATAATCAAAAGAGGCTGTCTTTTGGGACAGCCTCCTTCTTTACGTAACTAAAATAACTAACTCAAACTAATTATATGAAATTTACTCAATTACTATTCTAATATCCTGGGTTTTGGTATGCGGCTTTTTCAGCATCGGTCATATCCAAATTGTCTATTTGACCTTGCGGTATAGGCCTTAAGTAATGATAAGGCTGTATTTCCCGTGATATGGTAGTCGCAGGGCCATGATCTGTTGCAATAATACTTGCCACAATTTCAAATGATCCAGCAATTTCAATCCATTTTTGGGTACGTACCAGATCATACCATCTGACACTTTCACCAAAATACTCACGTGAACGCTCGGCCAAGATGTAATCTATATCAATGGTCATGGGAGTGGCAGCCACCATTGCGGCACTGTTGTCTTCAATCCGCTCCTCTTGCTCTCCATTGTCAAATCGCCATTTACCCGCACGGGCACGAATCACATTGATCAAATCCCTAGCACTCATTGTTCCGGATGCACCTTTTACGGCAGCTTCAGCAGCAATAAAGTAGAACTCCGAAAACTTAGCTATGGGATAAGGGCGCGTATTTGGCACATTGGGCTGGCCCAGACCTCCTTCGTTATCGGTGCGGTAGGGTCCTGTCTTCCATAAACCGGGATAAAACCTTCTATTGAATTCGTTTAAATTGATCACATAATCTGCTCTTCCTGGTAATACTCCACCGCCAATATTGGCACCGTTTATGGGTTCTCCACTCACTTCATATACCACAGCCGGATCATATTCATCCAAAAATGAGATGACAGCATCGCCCGGTTCTATTTCCAAGCCGTTGGCACCAGTCAATGATGGGGTAGGATCGCCTCCTTGGTCCCAATTGCCTCGATAACTGGTCGTAAAAGTACCATCATAACGCGAATCTATATCCTTATCGGTAAAGTTCTCAGTCAAAGCGTTGATGGTAGGTGCCATACGGGTCCATGGTCTACCAAGGCTCTGAACAGATTGACGTTGCACTGCAGGAACACCATCGACACTGATGGTAGTATAATTTGATGTCGCCATCCAAACTGCGGTGTTGGCACTGTTCGAGGTGGTCCCCCAACCTGTTACAGGTGCACCATTGAACTGTTCATTATCCTGGGTGCGGTCGGCATACAACATCATCTCTTGGTGTCGATCATTAGAGCCTTCGTGGACATCATAAAAATACTCCAACAAGCCGTAAGGGCCGGGGTTTTGTATTCCCTCCATGGCCAAATCGTATGCCTCTTGAAAATAAAATGAAGCACCGTTGCCATCAGGGTCGTTTCTTGGAGTTTCGGGGTATGTGGGAATGCCCTCTGGATTCTCCAACCACCAACCATAGGTCAAATACGCCTTGGCCAAAATGAGCCTAGCCACATTTTTGGTTACCGTACCAGTCAACCTTGGATTTTCAGGTAAATCGTTAACGGCCGTAACCAGATCAGGAAAAATAACTTTTGTATATACTTCAGGAACCGTGTTTCGTGTTGAAGTCCTCACCGCAGATCTATTGAATGCAAGTTCTCCAGACCCCAGATCCAATGGTACGCCTCCATAGGTCTGTACCAATAAGAAGTAATAAAATGCCCTGAAAAACCTTACTTCGGCAACAAGGGCAGGGTCCAATCCTACAGCCTCTGCATTTTCCAAAATACCATTGGCTGTGTTTATCGCTGGGAAACTCGAAAACCATACTCCAGCAGTTGCACCTTCATCTGATATAATCTGTCCTTCTCCAGACAAGTCCACGTTTTTAAAATCACCCGTTGCAGACTCTGCCCAAGTATAATGGTCCGTACCGTTTTCCGTAGCGTTATAGAAGCCGTTGTTCCCATAAATGTCCCTCATGGTTTCATATAAGAACACCACTCCGCCCTGAACACCAGTCTCTGACTGGAAAAAATCAGGGGTAAATTGTCCTCTAGGGTTCTCTTCTATAATTTCTTTTGTACATGCGCTCAGTAAAAAGACAATAGAAAGAACTGTAATCACTTTAGCTTTAAAATTAATTTTCACAGTCATTTTTTTAGAAAGTTACATTTAATCCAAATAAATAATTTCGTGTAGATGGTACATTGGTACCGATGGTCGGGATATTCTTGGAAAGAATCTGATTGGTATCTATATCCGAATTTTGCCTAACTCCGTCGTTGTTTACCCCGGAATTTGTGATTTCTGGATCTAAGCCCGATTCATCGTGGAAATCGGAGAATAGTACAAATGGGTTTTGTACTGTGGCATATAGGTATAAATTTTTGGCTCCCATTGCCTTGATCACATTGGGGTCAAATCTATAGCCCAAGGTCATGGCACGTACTTTCAGGTAAGAGCCATCAAAATATCCCAAGGTACTACCATATTTTGGGCGGTCTCCCCCTATGCCCCCTGGTGCAGGATATTTGGCATCTGTATTGGTTGGGGTCCAATACTCCACGTTAAGGTTGTTTCCCCTACCATTTAGTCTCATGGTGTTACCGTTAGTATTGTGTAGGGTGCTTACCAAAATGCCGCCACTCTGAAATGCGCCCACCATGCTCAGATCAAAATTCTTATAGGTCAAACGAGTATTGAACCCACCTCGGAAATCAGGAGTCGGATCTATAACTACCCTGTCATCAGCATTGATTTGTCGGACCGGAGAACCATCCGGATTAAACTCCCCAGTATATCGAACCCGAATCATACCTAAATTACCGCCTGGTTCATATTGTTCTAGATATTCGGCACCTTCATCATCGGCATTCCACAATCCCAATCGTTCATAATCATAGATAACGCTAAGGGGTTGGCCTACAAACCATAGGTTACCTACATCTTCTTGTTGACCGGATGCCAATTCCACAATCTCATTTCTGTTGGTATAGAAGTTAACGCCTACATCCCAGGTGAAATCCGAAGTTTGGATTGGGGTGGCATTCAGTGCTATTTCCACACCGTTGCCCTTTGTTTTACCCACATTACTGGTTACGTTGTTTACGCCAGAAGTACTTGGTAGGCCGAGGTTAAGCAGAATATTGTTGGTTTTGGTTTCATAATACTCGACCGTTCCAGAAAGGCGATTATTGAACAGTCCAAAATCAATACCGTAATTATAGGTTTGCGAAAACTCCCATTTTAAGTCTGGATTGGGCAATTGGGTCACCACATAACCATTTGAAAAGGTATCACCAAAATTATATGCAGGATTGGTGTCACCACCGTTTAGTCGTCCTTGAACCGAAAAGGGATCAATGGCCTGATTGGAGGTTTCTCCATAGCCCGCCCTTAATTTTAATTGGTTGATCGCATCAACATTATCCATAAAGGCTTCATTGGCAATGTTCCACCCTACGGATACCGCAGGATAAGTATACCACTTGTTCCCAGGAGATAATCGAGAAGACCCATCTGATCGTATAGTAGCAGTAAGCAGGTAACGGTTGTCATATTCATACAACACCCTTCCCATCAAAGATAACAACCCCCATTCTGTATAACTGGTATCGTAATCCATTACATCTTCCAATAAGGCTGAATCCGTATTGTACCATAAATCGTTTTCGTCCGGTATATTTTGAACCCGGATAAAAGAATTATCAAAATCATTTCCTTGAGCCGAAAAAAGCCCCACAAAATTCACTTTGTGCTTATCGGCAAAGGTACGGTCGAAAATCAATTGGTTCTCAACTACATAGTCCCGGGTAAGACTAGTACCGTAACTGGCCGAGTTAGGTTGATCCGGATTAAAACTAAAGACACCCTGGCCCGTAAAATCACCATCTCTGCTCGACCTTAGGTTAAGACCAATGTTAAGGCGGTACTTAAGGCCTTCAGCAATAAAGGGCATTTTAAGTTCACCGTAAACGTTGTTATAGGTACCGAAGTCCAATTGTTCGTTTGCTCTTCGTTTTCCAATTCGGTTGATCTCATTTCGTGTGGGGATAAATACTTGGTCTTGACCATCCGTAAGCCTAACAGATTCCAAAAAGTTTCCATTTTCATCATAAGGACTTAAAAGAGGAGATGCAGTATACACCCCGGCTGGACCAACTATACTATTGGTAATGCTATAGTTCATCACTGAGTTTACCCCATAGCGAAATAATTTGCCCACCTCTTGGTCCAATGAAAAGCGCAGGGAATACCTTTGAAAAGAATCACCGGGAACAGGAGAAGTCTCTTTAAAATAGCCCAAACCTACATTGTAGGTACCATTTTCAGTACCCCCTTGTACAGTGATATCATGCGCGGTTTGCATCGATGATCCAAACAATAGATCTTGCCAATCGGTATCATTATCAACACTTTCATCATTTCCTGTGGGCGTTCCGGTGCCATTGGCAGCGGCAATTTCACGTAATTCCAATAATTGGGCAGTATTCATTACTGGTAACTTGGCAAATACTTCCTTGGTACCATAATAGGAGTTGTAAGTGAATTGCGCCTTTTGCCCCTTTTTGCCCGATTTTGTTGTGATGATGATTACCCCGTTGGCACCCCTGGAACCATAAATGGCCGTGGCGGAGGCATCCTTCAAGATATCCAAGCTCTCAATATCGTTTTGGTTGATATCACTGAGTCCCCCGGAGAAAGGAATACCATTTAATACAATTAGGGGGTCGTTTGACGCTGTAAGCGAGCGTACGCCACGAATTTGAATTTGCGGTGCAGCTCCCGGCCGTGTACTGGTAGAGGCAATGTTTACACCAGCGGCGCGTCCCACAAGTGCTTGAGTGAAGTTGGCACTTTGCACCTCGCTCAGTTCCTCTCCCTTAATGGATACCACAGAACCTGTTATCGATTCTTTTCTTTGGGTACCATACCCAATTATCACAACTTCATCCAGTTGTTGGGTGTCCTCTGCCATTTGAACGTTCACGGTAGATCTTCCATTTACCGCAATCGTTTGAGTGACAAACCCAAGATAGCGAAACTCAAGGGTGGCATTGGAAGCCAGTTCGATCACATAATTCCCGTCAAAGTCTGTGGTTGTTCCATTTGTCGTGTTCTGCACAATAATGCTGACCCCTGGAATAGGTGCGCCGGACCCATCGGTCACAGTACCGGAAACCGAAACGGTGTTCTGCGCAAAAGCAGTCGTGCAAAAAACAAATAACAAAAAGCTTGTTAGGTACAAATGCAATGGTGTGGACCATTTGCCCTTTGTAGAAACAAATAATAGTTGTTCAGTCATGTTACTAAGTTTTGATTCTGTTTAGTTAATTACTCCGATTATGGCAAAAAAGTGCTCATATTTTTTTGAATGTGTTAAATATACACAATATATTTGTTTACGCAATCGGTTGCGTTTATTTTTTAAAATTTACATGTTAAAATTAGGATGCCCTGTTTATTCAAATGATTAATGTGTTAATAAACAGTATTATAGATTTTGAACAATTAAAAGCAAACGATTGTAATTAAAGAAGAATGATTACTTTTAACACATTAACTTTCCTTGTATCTTATGAAAAACACATTTTCCATCCACAAAAAATGCATGATAAGAAGTATTTCCCCCGTTTTATTGTCATCTGTAGTTGCTTTGGGGACTTTTGGCTGTAAGCGCCAAAAGGAAACTCCTGCTGGGGCCAATAATGAAACCGATAGTGTAAGTGTAGTGGACACCATTGGAAAGACTCCCGATACAGTTTATACAGTATCTTCCGAATTGTACACCGCAGACCCTTCGGCCCATGTGTTCAATGGAAAACTATATGTTTATCCTTCCCACGATTTTGAGTCTGGTATTCCCGAGGACGATCTGGGGAGCCATTTCAACATGGAGGATTACCATGTGTTTTCCATGGATAGTGTAGGAGGGGAGGTGACCGATCATGGTCTGGCACTGCACATAGATGATGTGCCTTGGGCCGGAAGGCAGATGTGGGCCCCAGATGCGGCCCATAAAGATGGGGAGTATTTTCTCTATTTTCCCGTAAAGGACAAGGAGGACATCTTTCGAATTGGGGTGGCCAAAAGTACCACGCCCGAAGGGCCGTTCAAGGCCATGGACAAACCCATAGAGGGAAGCTACAGTATGGACCCTGCGGTTTTTGAAGATACCGATGGCAAGTATTATATGTACTTTGGCGGTATTTGGGGCGGTCAACTCCAGAGATGGAGAAATAATGAATACCATGGCGAAGATACCTATCCCGCAGATGATGCTCCTGCACTTTCCCCCAAAGTTGCCCTGTTGGCCGATGACATGGCTGGCTTTGCCGAGGAACCCAAGGATGTGATGATACTCGATGAAAACGGGAATCCCATTACCACAGGGGATAACAATCGAAGATTTTTTGAGGCCGCCTGGGTACATCGATATAAGGACAAATATTACCTGTCCTATTCCACAGGGGACACCCATAAAATTGTGTATGCCACAGGGGACAGCCCTTATGGGCCTTTTACCTATAGAGGGGTGATTTTGGATCCTGTTTTGGGATGGACCAACCATCATTCCATTGTGGAGTATCAAGGCAAGTGGTGGTTGTTCTTCCATGATAGCTCCATGTCGGGTGGAAAGACCCATTTGCGAAGTGTGAAAATGACCCAGCTCAAACATCGTCCAGACGGGACCATCCAGCGTATGAACACCTATGTGGAACCATAACTAAAGTTGCATGTTTTTTTGAACAATGGGGCTGACATTTATGGTTCAGTCATCCCGAATTGGACCGAATTGCAAGAAGCATTTCATGCTTAACCAAGCTGATTGGGGACACTGAGCGTAAAGGAGTCAACTACTTTAGAGCATTCAAATAACTTTCATTGACAACACATCCCCAAGGTAGACTTATCTTAAAACTTTTGGTTTTTATAAAGGGAATAGAGCACATAATTGTTTTAATGTAGCTTATCATTTTTCAAAAGGCAGTACTCAAAAATCATTAGAAAAAATTACATGGTTTGAGTGATTGCCCAATACATAAGAGCCCAATAATTTTATTCAGCTCTAAACTTGGTATTTAAAACTGAAACATGATCTCTCAAAATCTGCATTTAAGAACGAAACAACTACCTATTTTCCTGTCTCTTATACTACTCTCGGTATTGTTTAAGAGTTGCTCAAAAGATGATGGCAATACGGTGTCCGGAGAAGGTTTTTTGAGATGTAGACTCAATGGTGAGCTAAAGGAATTTAATAATTTCGTCAATGCAAACGACCCACCACAAGAGGAAACCGTGCATTTTGTTGTGGTAGGAGGATTTGAGAAAGAGAATATCAACAAATCCCCCTCATTTGGAATTATGCTTGTTTCCGAGGAAAACATAATTGAAGGCACATACTCTGTTGCCGGGGAGTCATCTCCTGAGTTGGACGGGCAATATTGTATGCAAGTTTATGACGGGGAAACCCATACAGGAACAGAATGTTTTATTGGTGGTAGGTCAAGTGGGACCTACTTTACCTTAAACATTACAAGTATGGACGATTGGGGGGTAAAAGGGACTTTCTCCGGTTTGTTACGGGATGTGGATGACAATTTACTTGAAGTAACCGAAGGAGAGTTTGCTGCAGCGTATAATCAATAGGACAGAAAAACTACTATGATTGTCTTACCCTATCAAACCAGTACAACTTATTTGTAGTGTACTAAAATTCCCTTTCCGGATCATTTTCCTCCGATGTTCCTTCAATATCCGGGGATTTGGGAATGAAGCAATGATATCCTCATCCAAACCCCCAAACTTGCTCCTTTTGTAGCTTTGGTAAAGATTGAAATGTGATGTGGCAGGTTTCGTGGCATAATGAACATAAAACGAATCACAAGGAAAAGACTCTTACTTCAATCTTGTTAGATGTTCAAGTTTTCAAGATTGCTTCCCAACATTCCCTAGTTTTTTTAATAATGATATGGCTTTGTTAACGAGATTAGATCAAAAATTGACTCAGGATTCCATCTTTGATTCAAGCGAAGGTAGCTGCCATTGCAGTCCACCTATAGATTGCTGTGTGTGCCAGAACGGGTACGCACCCCTCCTGTATCATAGGTAAACAATGGCATGACATGAAAAAAATCGAAGACCGATCCGATATGAACAAAGTGGGCAAAATAAAAACCTTGGTTGTTTTTACCGGGAGAGTGTGACCGTGGTGGCAAATGTATGTCTAGCCATGTGGAATGTCAGGTTTTTTTCGATCTTGCATAAATCCGCTACTTCCTTCAATAACTGTTGAGCTTTTGATTGGAGATTTTTGGAAACAATGTTCCTGCATGTCTGGTTTTAGAATCCCACAATTTGATGTTCAGTTTTTTCTTTAAACTGATGTTGGCCTTTTTGCCGTTCAAACCGATCTTGTCATAAAGCCCTGCTTCATTGTTGACATCGGCACGTTGCGCATATTGCCAAAAAAGGATGGAAAATGTGTTGGTCGATCTCATAGATGACAGATTTTTAATTGAACAATCTTCTACGAAAGTCAAATCAACCACAGGAAAATCGTCCCATTTTCAGGTCAAAATTCGCATATTGACGAATGTTGACGATTTAAAAATGCAATGTTGACGATTTGTGAACTCTTTTAAACCATATTATATCAAATCAAATGATATGGTAAAAAATGCAAAATCCTGTAAACTTATTGATTTACAGGATTTTTATTTTTAATGGTACCTTAAAAGTGACCTGGCCGGGGCTCGAACCCGGGACCCTTTCATTAAAAGTGAAATGCTCTACCAACTGAGCTACCAGGTCATTTTAAAAACGCCTAGCTGTTTTGCTAAGCGGGTGCAAATATAACATCAATAATCTATTTTACAAAGGTGAATTAATGATAAATTTGTGTTTTTTTGAAACAGCAAACGATTACGGCAAATGAAAATAGTTTTGATGGGATATATGGCAAGCGGAAAGTCAACCGTTGGGAAGTTGTTGGCCAGACAATTAGGGGCTGGGTTCATCGATTTGGATGACTATATTGAAAAACAGGAAAAAAAATCCATCAAAACCATTTTTTTGGAAAAAGGAGAGATTTATTTCAGAAAATTGGAACATCAAATGCTGTCCAGGGTCTTGGATGAAAATCCATCCATGGTGCTTTCGACCGGTGGGGGAACCCCTTGCTATGGGAACAATATGCAGACCATCTTGGAAAAGGCCGATCATTCCGTTTACCTCCAATTGCCCATTCCCGAACTAGTGGACAGAATCGCCAAGGAAAAGGAGCAAAGGCCTCTGGTACGAAACATCGCCGATGCCGATCTTCCAGAGTTCATAGGCAAACACCTTTTTGAGCGCATACCCTACTATTCCCTCGCGACCCATGTGGTCGACTGTGGCGGAAAGGACGTAGAGACTGTGGTAAAGGAAATAGAAAAAAGGCTACTCTAAGTACACCGCATCGTTTTTGGACTCGAACACCACTTTGATGTGTTCATTGAGCGATGTGGAGAGCGATATACCCTTAAAATCGGCCTTGATGGGGTATTTTTTATGGTTCCTGTTGACCAGAACGGCCGTTTTCAACTGTTTTATCGGAGTTTTCAGGAAATGGTGTGTGCCATAGATCAAGGTGGTCCCCGAATTCAACACATCGTCCACCAGTACAATGGACCTATCCGTATAGGTATCTTCTGAAATGGAGGTGGACACTCCACTTTTCAGGGGATTTTTTTTGTCCATGTCCATTTTGCACAATACAATCTCCGCGTCGGTGATCTTTTTGAGCATGGCCACAATTTTTTTGGCAAAATTGACCCCACCGCCATTGATTCCGGCCACCACGATGATTTTTTCGTCCACATTGGTCTCATAAATTTGGTAGGCAATGCGCTTTACGATATGTTGGATCTGTTCGTGGGTAAGAATGCGGTTCTTCATGGTGTGAATTGTTGTATCAAAGATATGAAACAGATCATTCAGATTCGTCCAAATAATCGTCCATGTCCCTTCTGTCCTTTTTGGTGGGGCGACCAAGTCCCTTTTTCCTGTAATGGGTTTTGGCGAACTGCAGCAGCTCGTTATGCTCAAAAGCCTCTTTTGGGGTGGTGTCCTTCCGGTAGATGTCCACCAGTTTGGCCCCCACCCGGCTCTCTGGAATGTCCAGTACGGTAAGTTGATGGTCGATTTGGTCCTTTCTCAAAACAATTTGATCCATGGGATACACCTCCCTGGAAGGCTTCACCACGGTACCGTTCACCTTGATCTGGCCTTTTTTCACGGCAGTCGAGGCAAGGTTCCGGGTTTTGTAGTATCTGGTGCACCAAAGGTACTTGTCTATGCGCATGGTCTTTGCAAATGTTTGTTAATGGACGGAACAAAAATAATTGAAAATTGTATCTTGCGCAGCTAAATGACAAACTTGATGAGGTACGGGACTTTTGTTTCTTTGGTTTTCGCTTTAGCATTTTTTTCTTGTAAAAATGACGATAATGGCTCCGGTGCCACAGTAGTGCCACCTAGTCTACTGAGCGATGTGGCACCAGAGGACGACGCCGAGATTGTGGAATTCTTGAACACCCACTTTTACAATTACGAAGACTTTGAGAACGAACCTGAAGGTTTTGATTACAGGATTGTGATAGATACCATTGCAGGGGAGAATTCTGAAAAGACACCGATGATGGAGTTTGCCCAATCGGTCACTATCAATGTTTCATCAAGTCAGTTAGGTCTCAGTGCAGGGGAAGAAGATGTACCGCACAAATTGTACTATATAGAAGTCCAGGAAGGCGGAGCGGAGCGGAGCCCGACTTATGCGGATTCCACTTTGATAAAATACCAAGGGTCATTGTTGAATGGAACATTGTTCGATGAAAACCAAGATTACGTCTGGTTCGAATTGCCCAGCTCGGTCAGGGGATTTGCCAATGGTATTGCCCAGTTGAAATCAGGAACCCCCGATCAGGTGATTGAGAATGCTGATGGTACCTATTCCATTGCCAATAGTGGAAAAGGTATTTTGATCATACCCTCTGGTCTGGGATATTTCAATAGTTCACGCACATTGATTCCCATATATTCCGTTCTACTGTTCAAGGTTGAATTGGGCTTGTATGTGGAAGACACCGATAGTGATAATGACGGAGTTCCTTCTATTGAGGAGGATTTGAACGGAAATGGTTTCATGTTCGATGATGATACCGATGAGGATGGCCTCCCCAATTTCAGGGACATTGATGATGATGGAGATGGTGTTCTGACTCGTAGGGAGATTACCGATGACAATGACGTCATCATACTTCCCTATCCTGATGCCGATAAAGACGGAGTGCCAGATTTCTTGGATCCGGATACCAAATAATAAGACATAAAAAAATCCCGCTCATTAAGCGGGATTTTTTATTCCATTCAAGAAACAAGTTTTACAGTTTCAAGGAGAGGGCAAAGATAACCTGCGAAGGTCTGGAATCTACCCTACCATCTGGAATATCGATGATCTCGGCCTCATTCTCGGAGAAACCACGCTCGTAACGAACATCCAGTCCTACATTTCCTAGATTCACCCCGACACCTGCATTCAGGCCAACAGTGAAATCGTTTTCCACATCCTCTACTTCCAGGCCTTCAAGTTCGTTTTTCAAGGTATATTGGAAAGCAGGACCTGCAAAGACATGCAAAGGGCCTATCAATTTGTAGCCCAATAGCACGGGCAGATCCAATTTTGAGATGTCATAATCCTGTGAACTGCCCTCCACATCATAGGAACTCTTGGTCTTGGAATACACCAATTCAGGTCTCAGGTAGATTTTAGGAAAGTCCAGCTTTCCCCAAACACCAACATGGTAACCTGCCTTTCCCTTGGCACCTTCCACGATGTCCTGTCCACCTTCACCTACGGAACTGATCAAATCCCCGTTCTTGTTGTACGATAATCCAGCCTTGAGACCGAATCCTGAGCCACTCTGGGCCATTGCAGCCGTCCCAAAAAGGGCAAACGCAGCAATCAAAAGTGTTTTTTTCATAAGTGTCATTTTAAAAGATTGAAGCACCTCCCAAAGGAGGCATCTGAAACTATTTACGTTTCAACACCCTTAAAACGGCTTTTTCGATGGCTTTATTGTTGAGTCCGTACTTCTCCATGAGTTGTTCAGGTGTCCCACTTTCGCCAAAAGTATCATAGGTGGCCACAAATTCCTGGGGCACTGGATGGTGCATGGTCAATGTACGAGCCACGCTTTCCCCAAGTCCTCCAAGGTAGTTGTGTTCCTCGGCGGTCACTACGCAGCCTGTCTTCTTTACAGAGTCCAAAATGGCCTTTTCGTCCAGCGGTTTAATGGTGTGTATATTGATCACTTCCGCAGAAATACCCTGGTTTTCGAGGCTTTCGGCAGCCAATAGGGCTTCCCATACCAAATGTCCGGTGGCAATGATGGTCACATCGGTTCCCTCGTTGAGCATAACAGCCTTCCCGATCTCGAACTTTTGGTCTACAGGAGTGAAATTGGCCACTTTTGGCCTTCCAAATCGAAGGTAGACCGGACCGTGGTGCTCGGCAATGGCTATGGTGGCAGCTTTGGTCTGGTTAAAGTCGCATGGGTTGATGACGGTCATGCCCGGCAACATTTTCATTAGGCCGATATCTTCCAAAATCTGGTGCGTGGCGCCATCCTCACCCAAAGTGAGTCCGGCATGTGAAGCACATATTTTCACATTCTTGTCCGAATAGGCAATGGACTGACGGATTTGGTCATACACCCTTCCTGTGGCAAAATTGGCAAAGGAAGAGGCAAATGGAATCTTTCCCCCAATGGTAAGGCCGGCCGCAATGCCCATCATGTTGGCTTCGGCTATCCCCACTTGGAAGAAGCGTTCGGGGTTTTCCTCGATAAAGGTCTCAATCTTCAATGATCCCACTAAATCGGCACATAGGGCCACCACGTTGGGGTTGGTCCTGCCCAGTTCTGTCATTCCCGCCCCATATCCGCTACGGGTATCCTGTTTTCCTTGATCTGTATATTTGGTCATCGTATCTTTTTCTGAATTAATAATCGCCTAGGGTTTCCGGGTTCTGTGCCAATGCGTTGGCCAATTGCTCATCGTTTGGCGCTTTTCCGTGCCAAGCATGGGTGTGCATCATAAAGTCCACTCCGTTGCCCATTTCCGTGGTCATCACGATACAAACGGGTTTTCCTTTTCCGGTCCTACTTTTGGCCTCTTTCAAACCTGCTATGACCTGATCGAGGTCGTTGCCGTTTTCGATGTGCATGACATCCCAGCCAAATGCCCTGAACTTTTCACCGACATCGCCCAGCGGAAGTACATTTTCTGTGGCCCCATCAATTTGCTGTCCGTTTCTATCCACGGTGGCAATGAGGTTGTCCACTTTGTTTCCGGCAGCATACATGATGGCTTCCCAATTTTGTCCTTCCTGCAGTTCCCCATCCCCGTGGAGGCTGAAGACCAAATGGTCGTCGCCGTTCAACTTTTTGGCCAATGCCGCACCAATGGCAACGGACATGCCCTGTCCCAAAGATCCCGAGGCAACACGCACGCCGGGCAATCCTTCATGAGTGGTCGGGTGTCCTTGAAGTCTGGAATTGATCAACCTAAAAGTGCCCAGTTCCTCAATGGGAAAATAACCCCTTCGGGCCAGAACGCTATAAAATACCGGCGAGATGTGTCCATTGGACAGGAAGAAAAGATCTTCTCCTTTACCATCCATATCAAATCCTTCCTTTAGATCCATGATCTCGTTGTACAGGGCCACAAAAAATTCGGTACAGCCCAAAGATCCCCCGGGATGTCCGGAATTCACCTTGTGGACCATTCGCAAAATGTCCCTTCTGACCTGGACCACCAGGTCTTGCAATTTTTGAGTATTCGGCATTGTGTTTGTTTTAGGATACCAAAAATAACCGCATTCGTTGGGCTAAACAAGTGTAAAAGAATTATTTCACAAAAAGTGCCGCCCTGCAAACTTTATTTTTTTGTTAAGGGATTGCGGAAAGGAGTTGGCTATATTTGCGGTCTTAAAAGATTACCGTTTGAAGTTTACCTTACTACAGAAGGATAATAAGAGCAAGGCAAGGGCAGGGGAGATCACCACTGACCATGGAACCATACAGACCCCCATCTTTATGCCAGTAGGCACGGTGGCCTCGGTGAAGGGGGTGCACCAACGAGAACTACGGGACGATATTGACCCGGATATCATTTTGGGAAATACCTATCATTTATATCTGCGGCCAGGTACCGGGATCTTGGAAGAGGCCGGAGGTTTGCACAAGTTTATGGGATGGGACCGAAATATCCTGACCGACAGTGGGGGCTACCAAGTGTATTCCCTTTCTGGAAACAGGAAGATCAAGGAGGAAGGGGTCAAGTTCAAATCCCACATCGATGGCTCCAACCACTTCTTCACGCCAGAAAATGTCATGGAAATCCAACGCACCATAGGTGCGGACATCATCATGGCCTTTGACGAATGCACACCGTATCCATGTGACTACCAATATGCCAAGCGTTCCATGCACCTTACCCACAGATGGTTGGACCGTTGTATCTCGCACTTGGAAAAACTGCCGTTCAAGTATGGATATTCCCAAAGTTTTTTCCCCATAGTGCAAGGGTCCACCTATAAGGATTTAAGGAAACAATCCGCAGAATATATCGCTTCGGTGGGTGCTGAGGGAAATGCCATTGGTGGACTATCGGTGGGGGAACCTGCAGAGGAAATGTATGAAATGGCAGAATTGGTATGCGATATCCTACCAGAGGACAAACCGAGATACCTTATGGGTGTGGGAACGCCCATCAATATATTGGAGAACATAGCCCTTGGGGTTGATATGTTCGATTGTGTGATGCCCACCCGCAATGCGAGGAACGGGATGTTGTTCACGGCCCATGGCACCATCAATATCAAGAACAAGAAGTGGGAAAACGATTTTTCGCCCTTGGATGAAATGGGGATTACCTTTGTGGATACCGAATATTCCAAGGCCTACCTAAGACATTTGTTTGCTGCCAATGAGTATTTGGGCAAACAGATAGCGACCATTCACAACCTTGGGTTTTATCTGTGGTTGGTACGTACGGCAAGAGAACGTATTTTAGCAGGGGATTTCCAGGAGTGGAAAACCAAGATGGTACAACAAATGGACAAGAGACTGTAATGCTTACCATACTTGATAGGTACATATTAAAGCGCTATTTGATCACCTTTATGGGGATGCTCATGCTTTTTGTGCCCATCGGGATCATGGCCAACTTGGCGGAGAAGATCGGCAAGATCATAGACAACGAGGCCCCTTTGTCCGAGGTCATTGTCTTTTACGGTAATTTTACCTTGGTGATCGGAAACCTGTTGCTCCCCATTTTTCTTTTTCTGTCCATCATTTTCTTTACTTCAAAATTGGCCAGCAATACCGAGATCGTGGCCATTTTGAGTTCAGGAGTGTCCTATTGGCGTTTTTTGAGACCTTATTTTATAGGTGCTACCCTTGTAGCTATCCTGATCTTTATGATGGGGATGTTCATTGTGCCCCATGCCAGTATCGGTTTCAACGAATTTGAATACAAGTATTTCAAGAAGGGAAGGAACGACCGGGTCACGGAAAACATCTTCAACCAGTTGAACGAGAACGATTATATCTATGTGAGCAGTTTTGACCCTAACCGTAAAATAGGGTACAACTTCACCTATGAGCACTTTGATTCCATCCAACAGTTGGATTATAAGATTTCCGCCAGTAATATCCGTTGGGTGGATACCGACAGTGTCTACAGGCTTACCAATTATGTGAACCGAAAAGTGAGGAACGGGGTAGAACTCATCCAGACCAAGAGCAGGTTGGATACCATTTTTGCATTTGAGATAGACGACCTCACCCCGGTTTCCTATGTAGCGGAGACCAAAAACCTTTTTGAGCTCAATGATTTTATCGATGACCAGAGGAGAAAGGGAGCATCCAACATCAATGCCTACGTGCTGGTAAAATACAAGCGCTGGGCCCTGCCCATTGCGGCCTTCATCCTAACGGTGATCGCCGTTGCCGTTTCCTCCGTAAAAAGAAGGGGCGGCATGGGGCTTAACTTGGCCTTTGGCATAGGGGTGGCCTTTGTGTATATTTTCTTTGACAAGGTGTTTGGGACACTGGCCGAACAGTCCGGCTTTTCGCCACTTTTGGCGGTGCTCATCCCCAACCTTATTTTCGGGGCCTTTGCCGTTTATATGCTGATGAAAGCCAAACGATGATGGTCGAAATGGTCATCTGTCCGGCGTTAAAAGCATGGAACAATTGGCACGGGTAACCTATAAAGTTTTATATTTGTCCCCATTATTTTTTATTGAAAACAGCAACTTTCCATGGAATATCTAGAATTTGAACTTCCCATTAAGGAACTTGAAGACCAACTTCAAAAATGTATGGTAATAGGGGAAGAGAGTGAAGTAGATGTCACAGAGACCTGTTCGCAGATCGAGAAAAAACTGGAGGAGACCCGGAAGGACATATACAAGAACTTGACCGCATGGCAACGTGTCCAACTTTCAAGGCACCCCAACAGACCATATACCATGGACTACATCAAGGCCATTTGTGGGGACACTTTCTTGGAGCTGCACGGTGATAGAAACGTGAAGGACGACAAGGCCATGATAGGCGGTCTTGGTAAGATCGGGGACCAAAGCTACATGTTCATCGGCCAGCAAAAAGGATATAATACCAAGACGAGGCAATACCGAAACTTTGGTATGGCCAACCCAGAAGGCTATCGAAAGGCGCTTCGTTTGATGAAATCTGCAGAGAAGTTTGGCATTCCCGTAGTGTCCTTTATCGATACCCCCGGCGCATATCCTGGCATTGAGGCCGAAGAGCGTGGACAGGGGGAAGCCATTGCGAGGAATATTTTGGAAATGACACGCCTGAAAGTGCCGATCATCGTCATCATTATTGGTGAAGGAGCTTCCGGAGGTGCATTGGGCATTGGCGTGGGGGACAAGGTGCTCATGTTGGAGAACACATGGTACTCCGTGATTTCCCCAGAATCCTGCTCTTCCATTCTATGGAGAAGCTGGGAATATAAGGAACAAGCCGCCGAAGCACTGAAGCTGACTGCGGCCGACATGAAAAAGCAAAAACTGGTGGACGAAATCGTGAAGGAGCCCCTTGGCGGTGCACACGCCAATAGGGAAAAAACCTTTGAAACGGTCAAGAACAAAATTTCTTCCCATTACGAAGAACTCAAAAAGTTATCACCAAAAGACCTAGTGAAGACCCGCATGGAAAAATATGCTTCCATGGGCGTGTTCAGCGAATAATTCTTGTTTTTCAGAGGCTAACTTTTTTTATTAGGTTTTATCCTCGCTTTTTTTTATGTTATCAACAGGTATTCAAAGTTATCAACAACCGTATTGTTGAACACCTGTGAAAATCGTATTCATTCGAATTAAAGTTAACTAAAGGTTAATTAGCTACTTTCGCATTTATGGAAAAACCTAGCCCCATCATAGCACATAGAGTGGACAAATCAACCTTGATTAGTCTTGAAAGAGGGAAGATACCTCCACAATCAGTTGATTTAGAGGAAGTTGTTCTAGGCGCAATGATGATTGACAAGAAAGGGGTGGATGAGGTGATTGATATTCTGCATCCTGACGTTTTCTATAAGGATGCCCATAAGTACATTTATGAGGCCATCTTCAAGTTGTTTGAATCCTCGGAGCCAGTGGATTTATTAACCGTTTCCTCCCAACTAAAGAAAGAAGGCAGGTTGGAAGCCGTGGGTGGTGATTTTTATTTGATCAAACTCACTCAAAAAGTAGCTTCTTCAGCACATATAGAGTTCCACGCCAGGATCATCCTTCAAAAGTACATCCAAAGGAGCCTGATCAAGATTTCCAGTGAGATCATCGAGGAGGCCTATAGTGACTCCACCGACGTATTCGACCTTTTGGACAATGCGGAGGCCAAATTGTACGAGGTTACCCAAGGAAACTTGAAACGCTCTGCGGAAACGGCCCAGAACTTGGTGATCCAGGCCAAAAAGAAAATCGAGGAAATCTCAAACAAAGAAGGGCTGAGTGGAATTCCTTCGGGATTTGATAAATTGGACAAACTGACCTCTGGTTGGCAGCCCAGTGATTTGATCATCGTGGCAGCACGGCCAGGTATGGGTAAAACGGCCCTGACCTTGTCCATGGCCCGTAACATTGCCGTTAATTCAGGGAATGCGGTCGCTTTTTTCTCCTTGGAGATGTCATCTGTACAGTTGATCACACGTTTGATATCTTCCGAGACCGGACTTTCTTCCGAGAAATTGAGGACAGGAAAGTTGGAAAAACACGAATGGGAGCAATTGAACGTCAAGGTAAAGGCTTTGGAAAAAGCACCTTTGTTCATTGATGATACCCCATCGCTTTCCATTTTTGACCTTAGGGCGAAGGCCAGGCGATTGGCCTCCCAACACAAGATCAAGCTCATTATCATCGACTACTTGCAGTTGATGACGGCCGGGGGCAGCCAAAAAGGAGGGAACCGCGAGCAGGAGATTTCCACCATTTCCCGAAACCTGAAGGCATTGGCAAAGGAATTGGATGTTCCGGTCATCGCACTTTCCCAGCTTTCCAGGGCGGTGGAAACCCGAGGGGGGAGCAAGAGGCCCATTCTTTCGGATTTGAGGGAATCCGGGGCCATTGAGCAGGATGCCGATATCGTATCGTTCATCTACAGGCCCGAATATTACAAAATTGACGAATGGGACGATGAGGAGCGTACCCCGACCCAAGGTCAGGCTGAGTTCATTGTGGCCAAGCACCGTAATGGTGGATTGGATAATATTAGGTTAAAATTTGTGGGTGCTCTGGGTAAATTTGATAACTTGGATGACTTTGACTCTCCGTTCGAATTCCAATCGAAGATGAACGCGGATGAGGAAAATCCCTTTGCAACGCCAAAATTCCCCAGTGCGGACGAAGCTTTTGGCAGCGCAATGAACAGTGACGATGACCCAGATGACAATGACGTACCGTTTTAAAAAAACTACTTTTCTGTCACCTCGAGCGCAGTCGAGAGGTCTTCTTTTTCTTATTCTCTTATTTTCAGTACAGTCTTTCGCTTCAGTCATCCTTATTCCTATGGATGCCGAAGGCCAGGAAAACCATTTGAAGGCCTATGGAATCACCTATTGGGTACTTTCCAAACAACAAAAGGTACAATGGTTACTGAACTACCGTGGCGGCTCTTTCTTATTGCCCGATGGGGATGCCATCCGAAAGGAATGCCAGATCCGCGGGGTTTCTTTTGAAGTGCTTACCGATGGACAGGCCGAACAGATCTTGGACGAGATCAGTAGCCCATCCCAGAACCAAGATGCCGTTGTTCTGGAAAAAGCGCCCAAGATTGCAGTGTATTCCCCTAAAGAAAACCAACCGTGGGACGATGCGGTGACCATGGTGCTCACCTACGCCGAGATTCCCTATGTGACCATTTATGACGAAGAGGTGCTTAGCGATAAATTGGCACTATACGATTGGTTGCACCTGCACCATGAAGATTTTACCGGGCAATATGGTAGGTTCTATGGGGCCTACAGGTCGGTTCCATGGTATATTGAAGCCAAGGAACAGGCCGAGGAATTGGCCCGTGAATTGGGTTATGACAAGGTTTCCGATGAGAAATTGGCCGTGGCCCTCAAAATACGGAACTATGTGATCGGTGGTGGGTTCATGTTTGCCATGTGCTCGGCAACGGACAGTTTTGATATCGCCTTGGCAGCGGAAAATGTGGATATCTGTGAGCCCATGTTCGATGGTGACCCATCGGACGCCAACTATCAGTCGAAACTGGATTATGGCAATACCTTTGCCTTTACCAATTTTATCTTGGAGCGGAATCCCTTGAAGTACGAGTTTTCATCCATCGACATGACCGTCAAACGGGGAAATGTGCCCAAAGAGTCTGATTATTTTTCTTTGATGGAGTTTTCGGCCAAGTGGGATCCCGTGCCCACCATGCTGACACAGAACCACACCAGTTTGGTAAAAGGCTTTATGGGACAGACCACGGCTTTCGCGAGAAACGAGATAAAGCCTACCGTGATGGTCCTGGGCGAGAACAAGATTAATGGGGAGGCCCGGTATATCCATGGTATCAAGGGTAAGGGTTTCTTTACTTTTTATGGAGGCCATGACCCGGAAGATTACCAACATAGGGTAGGGGACCCCAAAACAGAACTGGAACTACATCCCACTTCACCGGGGTACCGTTTGATCTTGAACAATGTCCTTTTTCCTGCCGCCCGAAAGAAAAAACAGAAGACCTAGACCAATTTTTCCTTGAAGAAGGCAATGGTCCGCTCCCAAGCCAAATCTGCGGCAGCTTGGTCAAAACGTGGTGTCGTATTGTTGTGGAATCCGTGGTTCACCTCTGGATAAAAATGGGTTTCATAGTCCTTTCCGAGTTCTTTCAATTTTGTCTCATACGCTTCCCATCCAGCATTCACTCTTTCATCCAATCCCGCGTAATGGATCAATAAAGGAGCGTTGATCTGGGCCACTTCATCATCAGCGGGTTGACCTCCATAAAATGGAACGGCAGCTGCAAGGTCTGGAACTTTTACCGCCATCATATTGGAAATCCATCCACCAAAACAGAAACCGACCACGCCTACTTTTCCATTGCAATCCTTGTGGTTTTTGAGATAATCGAAGGCAGCAATGAAATCTTCCAACATTTCATCTCGGTCCCGCTGGCGTTGCAGTGCCCTCCCATCGTCATCATTGCCGGGATATCCGCCAAGAGGGGTCAAGGCATCTGGTGCCAAGGAAATGAACCCTGCCAAAGCGGCCCTTCGCCCCACATCCTCTATGTAGGGATTGAGCCCACGGTTTTCGTGTACTACCACAATACCACCCAGTTTACCAGTGGCATCTTTGGGTTTGGACAGCAATCCACGGATATCGCCGCCACCTTTTGGTGAATTGTAAGTGATAAATTCGGAATCGAGTCTTGGGTCATTGGGTTGGACCAATAGGGTATCCACATAGTTGGGCATCATAAAGCTCAACAGGGAAGCCATGGTGATGCCCCCTACGGCATACACGGAGAGTTTTTCCATAAATTCCCTCCGGTCCAACTTGTTGTGGGCATAATCATCGTATAGGTCAAAGACCTCTTGTTTGATATCTTCTTTTTTTAAGGGAGCCATATTGTTGCTTTTGGTTGAATGCCCTTGAAGATACAAATTTTAACAAAGCAACTTATTGTAAGTTAGGTAAATAGAATATTTTTATAGCAGTTTTTCCAAGACCCGTTCCACTCCAAACTCGTTATTGCTCACGGTTTCGTATTTGGCCACCTTTTTGACATTGGGATGGGCATTGGCCATGGCAAAGCTATAATTGGAGAGTTGCATCATTTCCAAGTCATTGTTGTAATCCCCGAAGACCATGACCTGATTCGCCGCAATTTGGTGCTGATCCATGACCTTTTGCAGTGCATAGCCTTTGTGTGCATTCTTGTGCGAAACATCCACCCAATTGGCCCCGGACACCTTGACCTTTAGATTGTCTTCCAATTGTTTCACGGAGGGATAGATGTATTTTTCGGAATCCTCAAAATGATAAATGGCTATTTTGAGCACTTCGGCTTCCACTTCAGTCTGGTCCTTGACTATGTCAAACTCGGAATAATATTCTCGTAGCATGGTCAAAAAAGCGTCGGATGCATCGTTGGCATAGGCATTGTACTGTCCACACAGTACCGGGTGTACATCTTTGAGCGGCCGTACAATGTCCAGGATACGACCCACTTCCTCCTTGTTGATGGGGGTGGTCAAAAGGACTTTGTCCTGCTGTTTGATGAGGGCGCCATTTTCAGCAATCACGATGATATCGTTTTTGATGGATTCCAATTTATCCACCATGCTATTGTACTGCCTGCCACTGGCGGCCACGAAAATGATGTCCTTTTTCTTGAGTTCTTCAAAAATTTCAAAAAATCTAGGGCTTACTTCATGTTTGGAGTTCAACAAGGTACCATCCATGTCGGTCACCACCATTTTGATCTGGGATAAATCCATTTTCAAGAAATTAAGTTGCAAAGGTATTCCTTATTCAGGGAACGGCAGGACCACTTTTGGTAAACTTTATATTAATTTCGTCGGGAAAGAATTGTTTGTCCATGTACTTTTACCAGAAAGAAATACAATTACGCTCCTTCGCCCGTGGGTTTCATTTGATCACGGATACCGTTTTGGATGCCCTTCCTGAAATCAACAGAATAGAAATAGGAATGTTGCAGGTGTTCATCAAGCACACATCAGCCAGTTTGACCATCAATGAGAATGCCGATCCCACGGTGCGTACCGATTTTGAGAGCCATATCAGCAAGATGGTACCCGAGAATGCGCCTTACTACGTGCACAATTATGAGGGGCCGGACGATATGCCTGCACACATCAAGGCATCATTGATGGGGGCTTCGGTGCAGATACCCATTTCGAAGGGCAGATTGAACGTGGGCATATGGCAGGGCATCTATCTCTGCGAACATAGGAACTATGCTTCTGGAAGGAAGTTGGTGATTACTGCTTTTGGACAATAACAATTGAACAATTTACAATAGACAATGAAGTTGTCAGTTCGAGCGTGGTCGAGAATGATTTTCTGGTTGAAATTAATTTATCCAGTTTTTTTTGCAAAGAAAGTGGTATAAAAATAAAAGATCCCACACAAGGCGGGATCTCAATAAGCGGGGTAAGTTTATATTAAATCTTTACTTTACTCTTTCAACGATGGCCTTGAAGGCATCGGGATGGTTCATGGCCAAATCCGCAAGAACTTTTCTGTTGAGTTCTATTCCGTTGGATTTTACTTTCCCCATAAATTGAGAGTAAGACATTCCGTGTAATCTGGCACCTGCATTGATACGGGTGATCCATAGGGAACGGAAGTTGCGCTTTTTGGTCTTTCTGTCGCGGTAAGCATAAAGCATTGCTTTTTCAACCGCATTTTTGGCTACTGTCCAAACGTTTTTACGTCTTCCGAAGTAACCTTTGGCCTGCTTCATCACTTTTTTTCTTCTAGCTCGTGAAGCAACTGAATTTACTGATCTTGGCATAATGTTTCATTTTTTTGTAGTAGGCGCCCCAAAAACGGGAACTTTGTTGGCCTAACTCCAGGGTTAATAAATAATGTACCGATTGAACAATTATTTTAAACGCAATTGTTCCAATACGCTGTTCTCATCCGATGGGTGAACCAATGTGGAATGGGTCAGCTTTAGCTTACGCTTCTTCGATTTTTTTGTCAGGATGTGACTCTTGAAAGCGTGCTTTCTCTTGATTTTACCAGAACCTGTCAGCTTGAAACGCTTCTTGGCACTGGATTTTGTTTTCATCTTAGGCATTTTCCTAGTTTTTAACTCCGCTTATTGTTGCTGAACAGTGTTCAGTTTTTTTATTTTTTCGATGTCTTTGGGGCGAGGAACATGGTCATCCGTTTACCCTCCAATTTTGGCATCTGTTCCACTTTTCCAAATTCTTCCAGCTCTTGTGCCAATTTTAACAGCAATATTTCACCTTGGTCCTTATAGACAATGGAACGGCCCTTAAAAAAGACATAGGCTTTTAGTTTGGCACCATCCTTTAGGAATTTTTCGGCATGTCGCTTCTTGAATTCATAATCATGGTCATCCGTTTGCGGACCAAACCGTATTTCCTTGATGACAACCTTGGTTGCCTTCGCCTTTAATACTTTGTCCCGTTTCTTTTGTTCATAGAGAAACTTTTTGTAATCTATGATCTTGCAGACGGGCGGATTGGCATTTGGTGAAATCTCCACCAGATCCAGTTCCAGTTCACTGGCCTTTTCCCTTGCTTTGGAAATTGGATACACTCCAATTTCCACATTGTCTCCAACAAGCCTCACTTCTGGAGCGGTAATCTTTTCATTGATATTGTGAGGGTTCTTGTTTTCCCTCCTGGGTTGGGGCTTAAATCTTCTTCGTATTGCTATGACGTATACTTTTTAGTTAAACTTAAATTTTTTAGAACGACTTTAAGGTACTATTTATTTCAGTAGTTACCAAGTCGGAAAATGCATCTATGCTCAAACTGCCCAAATCCTCGCCGCCGTGCCTTCTTACTGAAAGCGTTCCGGATGCTTCCTCCTGTTCACCTACGATGAGCATGAAGGGGATTTTCTTGAGTTCGGTCTCACGGATTTTTTTCCCTACGGTCTCGTTCCTCTTATCAATGAGCGCGCGAATTTCGTGATTTTCCAATGAATTCAAAACTTTTTCGGCATATTTTTCGTGTTTCTCACTGACGGGCAGTATAATAGCCTGTATGGGGATCAACCACAACGGAAAGTTCCCTCCAGTATGTTCCAACAGTAGGGCCACGAAACGTTCCATACTACCAAAGGGTGCCCGGTGGATCATCACGGGACGGTGGAGTTCATTGTCGCTACCTTTATAGGTAAGATCAAATCGTTTGGGCAGGTTGTAATCCACTTGAATAGTGCCCAGCTGCCAATTCCTGCCGAGAGCATCCTTTACCATAAAGTCCAACTTTGGACCGTAAAAAGCGGCTTCCCCACTTTCCACTACATAGTTCAGTCCTTTTTCCTCGGCAGCATTGATGATGGCCTGTTCCGCTTTTTCCCAATCATCTGTATTGCCTATATATTTCTCTGGATTGTTCAGGTCGCGGACAGATACTTGTGCTGTAAAATTATTGAAACCCAAAGAATTCAATACATATAAGGTAAGGTCGATCACATTTTTGAACTCATCGTTCAGCTGTTCTGTAGTGCAGAATATGTGGGCATCATCTTGGGTGAAACCTCTAACTCGTGTGAGCCCATGTAACTCCCCACTCTGTTCGTACCTATATACAGTGCCAAATTCTGCATAGCGCTTGGGCAGGTCCTTATAACTGAAGGGGCTGCTGTTGTATATCTCGCAGTGGTGTGGGCAGTTCATTGGTTTCAGTAGGAACTCTTCGTCCTCTTTGGGAGTGCGAATGGGCTGGAAGCTATCCTCGCCATATTTGGCATAATGACCGGAAGTGACATAAAGTTCCTTTTGGCCAATATGTGGGGTCACCACCATTTCGTAGCCCGCTTTCTTTTGGGCCTTCTTTAAAAACTGCTCCAGACGCTCCCTTAGGGCAGCGCCCTTGGGTAACCATAAAGGAAGACCTTGTCCCACTTTCTGGGAAAAAGTGAACAGTTCCAGCTCCTTGCCCAACTTTCGATGGTCCCTTTTCTTGGCCTCTTCCAAAAGTTCCAGATATTCGGTAAGGTCCTTTTGTTTAGGGAAGGAAATTCCATAAACACGGGTCAACTGTTTGTTGTTCTCGTTCCCTCTCCAATAGGCACCCGCAACGCTGAGAATTTTGATAGCTTTTATGATTCCCGTATTGGGAATGTGTCCCCCGCGGCATAGATCGGTAAAGGTGCTATGGTCGCAGAAGGTGATAGTGCCGTCCTCAAGGTTTTCGATAAGCTCTATCTTGTACTCATTGCCTTGGTCCTTATAATATTGTAGTGCATCCGCTTTGGATACACTTCGCATGTTATAGTCATGTTTGCCTCGGGCAATTTCAAGGGCCTTTTGTTCTATCTTTTGAAAATCCTTTTCCGATAGGGCATGCTCCCCAAAATCAACATCATAATAGAATCCATTTTCAATGGCCGGTCCGATGGTCAGTTTGATACCCGGGTACAATTCTTCCAAGGCCTGTGCCACTACGTGTGATGTAGAGTGCCAAAAAGCTTTTTTGCCTTCAGTGTCGTTCCATGTATATAAAGTAAGCGTGCCATCCTCGGTGAGTGGGGTCACAGTTTCCACAACAGTATTGTTGAATTGGGCCGAAATGACATTCCGGGCCAGTCCCTCGCTGATGCTTTTTGCAATATCAATGGGTGTAGTTCCTTCGGGAACTTTCTTAACCGCGCCATCAGGCAATGTAATCTTGATCATCTACGCTCCTTGTTTTTGGATGGTGGCAAAGATACCAACTAGATATGATGCTTACAATAGGTATGTATCCCATTTGCTAAGTTGTATGCTATCAATGGATTAGGGTTATGGCTTGTTTTTGTTTGATGGAAATTTTGGAGAAATCAAAAAAAATTGTACTTTAATAGGCTGCAAATCAATCACATGTGTTTTTTTTAAAAAAAATATCGAAATTGTTTTGTGGTATCATTTAAACCTCTCTATATTTGCACCCGCTTAGCTGATAAGGCAGGGCGCTCCGGGAAGGCCGAGAGGTGTAGACCGGGGGAGGAAAAAGAAGTTCATATACATATTGCAAAAGACAGCGTAAAGAGAATTAAAGCCATTTTGATGTCAAGGACCGGATTTGTTTTGAGGATGTCTCGATAGATATTTAACGATAGACAATGAAGAGTTTGATCCTGGCTCAGGATGAACGCTAGCGGCAGGCCTAACACATGCAAGTCGAGGGGTAGGGGGTGCTTGCACCCCTGAGACCGGCGCACGGGTGCGGAACGCGTATGGAACCTGCCCCTGTCAGGGGAATAGCCCAGGGAAACTTGGATTAATGCCCCATGGTATCATTACATCGCATGATGTTGTGATTAAAGATTTATCGGACAGGGATGGCCATGCGTACCATTAGCTTGATGGTGGGGTAACGGCCCACCATGGCAACGATGGTTAGGGGCCCTGAGAGGGGGATCCCCCACACTGGTACTGAGACACGGACCAGACTCCTACGGGAGGCAGCAGTGAGGAATATTGGACAATGGTCGGAAGACTGATCCAGCCATGCCGCGTGCAGGATGACGGCCCTATGGGTTGTAAACTGCTTTTATACGGGAAGAAACCCACCTACGTGTAGGTGGCTGACGGTACCGTAAGAATAAGGACCGGCTAACTCCGTGCCAGCAGCCGCGGTAATACGGAGGGTCCGAGCGTTATCCGGAATCATTGGGTTTAAAGGGTCCGTAGGCGGGCCTGTAAGTCAGGGGTGAAAGTTTGTGGCTCAACCATAAAATTGCCTTTGATACTGCAGGTCTTGAGTCATGGTGGGGTTGCCGGAACATGTGGTGTAGCGGTGAAATGCATAGATATCACATAGAACACCGATCGCGAAGGCAGGTGACCAACCATGTACTGACGCTGATGGACGAAAGCGTGGGTAGCGAACGGGATTAGATACCCCGGTAGTCCACGCCGTAAACGATGGATACTAGCTGTGGGGACATTGTCTCCGTGGCCAAGCGAAAGTGATAAGTATCCCACCTGGGGAGTACGACCGCAAGGTTGAAACTCAAAGGAATTGACGGGGGCCCGCACAAGCGGTGGAGCATGTGGTTTAATTCGATGATACGCGAGGAACCTTACCAGGGCTTAAATGCAGGCTGCATGGGGTGGAGACATCCCTTTCTTCGGACCGCCTGCAAGGTGCTGCATGGTTGTCGTCAGCTCGTGCCGTGAGGTGTCAGGTTAAGTCCTATAACGAGCGCAACCCCTACCGTTAGTTGCCAGCGAGTCAAGTCGGGGACTCTAACGGGACTGCCGGTGCAAACCGTGAGGAAGGTGGGGACGACGTCAAATCATCACGGCCCTTACGTCCTGGGCCACACACGTGCTACAATGGCCGGTACAGAGGGAAGCCACCCCGCAAGGGGGCGCGGATCTATAAAACCGGTCACAGTTCGGATCGGGGTCTGCAACTCGACCCCGTGAAGCTGGAATCGCTAGTAATCGGATATCAGCCATGATCCGGTGAATACGTTCCCGGGCCTTGTACACACCGCCCGTCAAGCCATGGAAGCCGGGAGTGCCTGAAGTCCGTCACCGCAAGGAGCGGCCTAGGGCAAAATCGGTAACTAGGGCTAAGTCGTAACAAGGTAGCCGTACCGGAAGGTGCGGCTGGAACACCTCCTTTCTAGAGAAGATGACGCCCGGAATTTTTTCCGGTCCCGCATCGGGATGGTTTTTTCCCTTTTGCTGTCTTGCGATATGTTTTTTGGTATACTGCCCATTTTTGGGCCGATGCAGTCTCATAGCTCAGCTGGTTAGAGCGCTACACTGATAATGTAGAGGTCGGCAGTTCGAGTCTGCCTGAGACTACGGAAGCGGCAGTGCCGCAGGTTTTTGGCCTTTGGGGCCAGGGTCTATAAAAGTTCTTTAAAAGAAGTATTGAATAGGAAATTCTAGGTGTTGGGTTACCGTTATAGTACTGTTAACTGATAACTGTTAACTGACCACTGGTAATGGGGAATTAGCTCAGCTGGCTAGAGCGCCTGCCTTGCACGCAGGAGGTCAAGGGTTCGACTCCCTTATTCTCCACCACGGCAAGTGCCGTCCACCGATCGGTGGCGGTGTGCCAGAAAGTTCATTGACATATTGGGACGGAGCGTGATGGTTTTACCATCATGGCGAAGTCAAAAGAAGAAACACGAAGTAGAATAGAATATATAAGGATTACGAGAGGGCATCTGTGCTTAGGCACAGGTGCGACAAGCAAAAGAAGGGCGTATGGGGGATGCCTGGGCTCTCAGAGGCGACGAAGGACGCGATAAGCTGCGAAAATCCACGGGGAGCTGCACATGAGCATTGATCCGTGGGTGTCCGAATGGGGCAACCCGGCAGGTTGAAGGCCTGTCACACCGCAAGGTGGGCGAACCCGCTGAACTGAAACATCTAAGTAGGCGGAGGAAGAGAAAACAAAAGTGATTCCGAGAGTAGTGGCGAGCGAAATCGGATTAGTCCAAACCAATGTTGTTTCGGCAATGTTGGGGTTGTAGGACCACGGGATTCTTTGCGTGACGAACCGGAAGCAGTTGGAAAGCTGCACGATAGGGGTGACAGTCCCGTACGGGCAAGGAGCGTTAAAGATAGTGGTATCCTGAGTAGCGCGGGGCACGTGAAACCCTGTGTGAATCCGGCGGGACCATCCGCCAAGACTAAATACTCCTGAGAGACCGATAGTGTACCAGTACCGTGAGGGAAAGGTGAAAAGAACCCTGAACAAGGGAGTGAAAAAGACCCTGAAACCATACGCCTACAAGCGGTCGGAGCCCCT
>NZ_QXFO01000022.1:7500-279085 GCF_003584105.1 Flagellimonas taeanensis | reverse complement strand
TCGTCCACCGTCACCAGGTTCGCATCCCCTTTGATGGTATGCTTCAGACAGGAGGCCGCCACTGCAAAGTCGAGTGCCTTTTGGTCGTCCCCCTCGTATTCCATCAATCCATAGATGAGGCCGCCCATGAAGCTGTCCCCTCCGCCCACTCGGTCCACGATGTCCGTGATCTGGTACTGGCGGGTCTCGTACATCTTCTTGCCATCGTACAGTACCCCTGCCCAGGTGTTGTGCGAGGCGCTTATGGATCCTCTCAGGGTGGTGATCACCTTCTTTGCCCTGGGAAATTTTTCCATCATCTGCTTGCAGACCGACAGGAACGCCGCCGCTTCCACATGGTCGCCCTGGGTGGTGATGTCCAGTCCCGCCGGCTTGATGCCAAAGTGCTTCTCCGCATCTTCCTCATTGCCCAGTACCACATCGCAGTATGAGGTTAATTCCGACATGATCTGCTCACGCTTCGCATCGTCACAGTACTTCCAGAGCTTGGCACGGTAGTTCAGGTCCGTCGAGATGGTGATCCCTTTCTCGCTGGCCGCCTTCACGGCCTCCAGACAGGCATCTGCCGCTCCCTGTGATATTGCGGGGGTGATCCCCGTCCAGTGGAACCATCCGGCACCTTCGAACACCTTTTCCCAGTCCACCATGCCCGGACCGATCTCCGCCATGGCGGAGTGTGCCCGGTCATAGACCACCTTGCTGCCACGGCTCACTGCCCCGGTCTCCAAAAAATAGATTCCCAATCGGTCGCCCCCATGGATGATCTTGTCCGTGCCCACACCGCGCTTGCGCAGCTCCATCAGTGCGCATTCCCCGATGTCGTTCTTCGGGAGACGGGTCACAAAGTCCACCGGGACCCCATAATTGGCCAAGGAGACTGCCACATTGGATTCCCCTCCTCCATACACCACTTCAAAACTGTTGGCCTGGGAGAAGCGCAGGAAGCCCTCCGGCGAAAGGCGCAGCATGATCTCCCCGAACGTTACCACTCTTTTCATTTCTGTATTTTTCAATTTCCTAGTTCGTTAGATGTTGTTGTAAATCTTTAATCTGCGTACAACCCAATTGATCCATGATCTGTTGGAGCTGTACCTTGAGGATGGTCATAGTATGGTCGCCACCCTTCTTTCCCAAGGCAGCTGCCCCGTACATGAAGGAGCGGCCCATAAAGGTGAATTCCGCTCCCCGAGCAAGGGAACGTGCCATATCCGGCCCTGAACGCATACCACTGTCCATCATTATTGTAATTTGATCTTTGTATTTGGCGGCGATTCTAGTTAAAGGTGCTATGGTGGATTCCCCTGCATCCAATTGCCTTCCTCCGTGGTTGGAGACGATAATACCATCAAATCCCAAACGGATGGCCTGTTCGGTATCTTCTTCAGATGCCACTCCTTTAAGCACCAATTTCCCCTTCCATTTATCACGAATGGGTTTGATGCGCTCCTCGTTCAATCGACCAGAAAAGGTCTTGTCCATGAACTTGCCCAATTGTTTCAGGTTGAGGCCCTCTGGGGTATAGGGGCGCAGGGTTTCAAAGGTAGGAATGCCATATTTCAAGGTCTGCATGGCCCAACTGGGCCTGCCCAAGACCTGTAGCATGTTTGCCAGCGTCATTTTTGGCGGGAGGGCCAGACCATTTTTAAAATCCCAAGGTCTGTAACCAAAAGTAGGTACATCGCATAGTAACACCAATACAGGACAACCAGCGGCCCCTGCTCTGTCCAAAATATCATTTCTTACTGCATCCTCTGCCGGGTTGTACAGTTGGAACCAGGCCTTGCCCTCGGTAAGTTCACTGGCCCGTTCGATGTCCATGGTGGTCACTGTACTCAGAATGAAGGGCACATTGTGCTTATTGGCGGCCTTGGCCAAGATCTCGGGGGAATTGGGCCACATTAAGCCCTGCAGGCCCACGGGTGCCACCCCAAAAGGGGCATCGTATGTTTCCCCGAACAGTGTCGTTTTTATGGATGCCGACTTAAAATCCTTGATGTAGGTGGGTTTTAAGGTAATGTCCCGTATCTCGATGGTATTCCTTTTAATATTAATATCCTCATTACAGCCTCCGTCCAAATATTCAAAAGCAAAACGGGGAATTCTTTTTTTGGCTTTTTCCCTTAGATCGTCAACAGAGGGGTATCGGGTATCGAAACTTTGGGCCATGTTAGATTGCTTTCAAGCGAATTTGAAGATTACAAAACATTGGTTTCGGTTCAATTTTTAAAATAGGATATGGCACCTTCCGGTCTGATATCGGTCAAAGTGTTCTTATAATGTCGTAAGCCCACCGCCTTGTAGGGATACTTTTCCATCTGCTCCGGGAAAATATCAATCCCAAGTCCTGGTTTGTCAGGGATTCCCATCTTTCCTTCGGTAAAGACCACTTCCTCGTCACAGATTTCCCTTCGCCAAGGGACATCACTACTCATGGTCTCCAACAAAAAGAAATTGGGCACACAGGCCGCCAATTGCAAGGTGGCCGCATTGGCCACCGGTCCACTTGGATTGTGCGGGCAAAAGGGAATATGGTTCGCCTCGGCCATGGCCGCAATTTTCTTGAGTTCCATGATCCCTCCTGCATGGCTAACATCGGGTTGGATATAGTCCACTGCCTTAAGGTCGAACAGGGTTTTGTACTCCCATTTGTTGTACAAGCGTTCCCCTCCAGAGATCGGGACTTTGATACGCCTTTTTACTTCGGCCAACCCTTCCAGGTTCTGGGGAGGTATGGGCTCCTCGAACCAAAGGACATCAAAGGCTTCCAAGGCATGTCCCAACCGTATGGCCGTGGGCACATCAAAACGCCCATGGGCCTCGATAATGACATCCGCCTTGTCCTGTATGGCATCACATACTGCTGCGACACAGGACAGGGCATGGTCCATTCCTTTTCTATCTATCTGGAGATAGGCGGAACCAAAGGGATCCCATTTGAGCGCGGTGAAGCCTTGTTCAACGGCTTTCTTGGCCATCTCCGCAAACTCATCCGGGCTTTTGGCCGACGCAAACCAACCATTGGCATAACAGGGAACGGCGTCCCTTAGCTTGCCACCCAACAACTGGTAGACCGGCACTCCCAAATCCTTACCTTTGATGTCCCAAAGGGCCATTTCAATGGCAGAAATCGCACTCATCAATACAGGACCACCACGCCAATAGGCATTGCGATAGGCCAAATGGAAGAACGCTTCTATGTTATGGGGGTCATGGCCCACAAAATCGCGCTCCAGTTCCTGACAGGCCATGGCTACGGTATGCTCTTTATATTCCAGAGTGGCCTCCCCCACACCGTAGAGCCCGGGCACATTGGTTTCCACGCGGACGAACACCCAATTGGTCCGATAGGCATGGCAGATATAGGTATTAATTTTGGTAATCTTCATAAAATCAATTTTGTTCGTTTGCCGGGCAATAGTTCAAAGGAACCTACACCCATATCCCTACAGCTTTCGATAAAGGGCTGGGGGTCCACCGTGTTTTCCTTGAACATGCCATAGTGCATGGGCAAGGCCAAGGTCGGTTGCAAACACTGGACCAGTGCGGCGGCCGCTGTCCAGTCCATGTTTCCAAGCTTTCCGTTGATGCAGATCATCACCCCATGCACAGCACCGTCGGCCAACCCTTGGATTTCCTCACAAAACCCCATCGGGGACAAGGTATCCCCACTGATATAGAGTTGTTTGTTCCCCAGTCCGAGGATACACCCCACAGAAAAGGGATCCGAGTGATAGGCCGGCACTATTTTCAGTTCCATGGCTCCAAAGCGGTGTCGCTCCCCTGGGAACACTTCAAAAAGTTTGGAAGCATCCATACCCAATTCCTTGGCCTTCAATACCACACTTGAAGGACCAATGATCATTGCCTCGGGATAGTGTTCATGGATCTCGGGCAGGGCCTTGGGATCCAAATGGTCCAAATGGTCATGGGTGATAAAGATATGATCTGGTCGTAGCTCATGGATTTCCAGGGGCGGGGGCATTAACCTTTTGAGCCCCTGACGAATTTCAACTATATCGCTCAGGAAGGGATCTATCAACAAACGTGTCCCTTGGAACTCCAGGATAAACCCGGCCTGTCCCAACCAGCTTGCCCATATGGAAGTGTCGGTCTGCATGGCCTACACATCAATATCCATGGGCAGATGCTGTGCACTGCATCCACCGTCCACAACCAATCGCTCCCCCGTGATGTTCTTGGCCTCATCGGAGGCCAGGAAAGCCACAGCAGCGGAAATGTCCGTCATGGTAGCCTCTTGATGGAGGGGTACGTTCATCCGTCTTCGTGTGGCCTCGGCATTGGGCAACACCTTCCAGCGGTCGGTATGGATATAGCCAGGGGCCACTGTATTGACCCGAATCCCTTTCCCGGCCAAATCGATGGCCATGGAACGGGTAAGGGCGTCGATGGCCCCCTTACTGGTCACATAGGCCGTACGGTTATGGATAGCCCTTGTGGACACATTGGAGCCCAGATTGATGATCACCCCTTTCCCCTCTTGGCGTTCCATCAGCTGGGCAGCCTGTTGGGATACTTGGAAAGTGCCAAACACATTGACCATGATCACCTTTAAAAAGTCATCGGAGGTCATGGAATCAAAGGTCGATCCAAGGCCTTGCTGTGCCGCATTGTTGATCAAAATATCTAGTCTCCCAAAGGTCACCTTGATATAGTCGAACATTGCAGACACCTGCTCCTCCTTGGATATATCAGCGGCAAACTGGTCAAAACCTTCGAGTCCCATGGCCCTTAGTTCGTCTGCCCCTCTTTCCAAACTTTTGGGGGAATGCCCGTTGATACAGACCTTGGCCCCTTCCTTTATGAAGAAGGCAGCAATACCGACCCCTGTGTTCTTTGTTGCCCCGGTCACCAGGACCACTTTATCTTTAAATCTCATTAATATGCTGTTTGTAATGGTACCCTTAATCGGGGGTTACCTCCGTATTATGAATTCGATTATAATCTTTCATGTAATAGTATTTATAGCCTACCAGGAATAGGATGCCGCAGGCTACCCATATGATGGCCAAGGAAGAAATTCCCATTGATAGGCCTATGATGGGTTTGAGGTACCCCAAAAGGATGGAGGACAAGGAACCCACTCCAAATCCCGTCATCATCATTACCCCCGATGCCGAGGATTGGTATTTTTCCGGGATTACATCGTAGAGCACCGCATAGGTATTGGCATCAAAAAAGGCCCTTCCAAACCCAAAACCGGCAAAGCCGATATAGATCAGCGGCAGACTGGAGGACACTCCCATCATCAGGATAAAGGGTGCCGCCACCAAAAGTCCCAAAGCCTGTAGCAATAAACGATTGGCAGGGTTCTTTCGGGATACGGCATCGGACAACCTACCAGCTACCAAGATACCGATGAAGGCGAACAAATGGGTGTAGAACATGGAATGGAACCCGGCATTGGTCAAACTCATACTGAACCTTTCGTAGAGATAGGTTGGCGTCCAGGTCAAATAGCCTACCAAAACAAATATCAACCCACTGAACCCAATGGTCAAGATCAGGGCGGTAGGGGTACGGAACAACACTCGTAGCCCTTCAAGGAATTTGATTTTCTCTTTCACCTCCCCAGGTTTGGGGACCGGTTTTTTATCCTTCAACCGAAAGGCCATGACCAGTCCATGAACCACACCAAGGCCTCCGAACAGGTAAAACGCACTGCGCCAACCGTAGTGTTCTCCCAAATAACCGGCCACATAACCACATAGGATGATGCCAACATAATAGGAGGTTTGGTGGATGGACATCGCCAAGGCCCTGGTCTTGGTATGATAGGCCGCGAGCAGGGTGTAATTTGCGGGACCAAAAAAGGCCTCTCCCCCTCCCGTGGCTATGCTCCTCATGATGATCAACATGAAGACTGTACTAGTCAATCCCGTGAACATGGTGGCAATGCTCCAAAACACAATGCTAATGGTCACAATCCACTTTCGGCTGAACACATCTCCAGCGTAGCCAGCGAAGGGTACCAGAAAAGCATAGACCAGATTGAACACCGTTGCAATGGTCCCCACCTGTACATCGGAAAGTCCAAGATCGGATTTGATCAGGGGCAACAGTACATTGAAGACCTGACGATCGGCTTGGTTGAGCAGGAAGGCCATCCATAGCAATCCCAACACTTCCCATTTATAGTTTTTTCCTTTTCCAAAAACCATCTTCCTACGAATTAGTGGTCCATAGACCCTGGATGGAAATCCTTCATGACCAATCCCATTTCCATCCGTAATGGGATTGGTCTACTTTTAGTATACCAATTCCCAAAGGACCATACCCTTATCTTCTAAGCCCTCATAGGTCAGGGCCAGTTCATCGGTAAGGGTGATTTCCTGTACACTCAGTGGTTGAAGGGAAACGCCTTTGGCATCCTTTTCCAAGGTATTGTTATGGACACTGTCGATCACATAGGTCTTGAGCTGCACCTGTTTTCCCTTCTTATCGGGAAATGCAGCGAACAGATTTTTCAGCCTTAAGTCCACCTTGCGCTCCCCCGCATAGTTGATCGCTTCCACGACCATGCGGTCCTTCTCCACCGTGGCAAGAACCATGTCCTTACCATCCACGATATTGTTCACTTCCACTTCCCTGCCCTTCAACATGCTTAAGAACTGCATGGAATAGCCCAAGGGCAGTGTTGATATCTCTGCTTCCTTGGTATCCACTTCGTTGGGACCGGAAAACCACATGAACTTGGTCTGGATCTCACGGTTATGGAACAGCACCCATGGAAAGATCTTCACCCTTGGGCTTTTAAGACTGGTGAAATACAGGGACTTGGGCAAATAGGCCGCATTCTGGAAATGGTATTCCGGTTTATCGTCGCTGTAATGGTAAGGGTCGTGCTCCGTCATAAAAAGGGGAAGGTCTGTGGGTAGCCCATGCTTTTCCAACAATCCTTCCAGCTCGGCCTGTCGGTCATATGAAGTCTCTATGTTCTTATGGTAGTCATGCCATGCTATAAAGTCTAGGACCCTATTGGATTTGGGCTCTTGGGCATAGAATCCCAAAAACTTATCGATCTTGTCCAAGATATGGCCCGTCACCACAGGTCCACCGACCAGTATTCGGTCGTCCCCTGTAAGGCCGAGTTCGCTATTGATCTCGGCAACCGCCTGGCTCCCCAATCGATAAAAAGTGAAATATTCCTCAGCCGTACCGTCCATAAAGGACTTTCCTGCATATTCGTTCCCTACTTCCACATAGCGGATATTGGGGTATTTCTGTTTGTAGTGCTTGAGGCCCTTCTTAAAGACCATTTTCCAATCCTCCAGGGAAATGGGAAGCTTTCCGTCCAGCACATCCCTTTCATACCTGCGGATCGTGAGCATGATCTCCTCACTGCTCCCGGAAAAGGCATCCATATACTGATAAAAAGTAGATGGGGATTCCACCTGCCAGTCCCAGGATTCGCGGAACTTTTCCCCTATTTCCTTGTATTTGTCCACACCCAGTTTGAAATCGTATTCGAATTCCCGGTCCCGGTAATCCCACATTTCATCCAAGTTCAACCAGCATCGGGTAATCTTGGCCTTGCCCAGGTGTTTTTCGGCCACTTGGGCCACCACGGGGGCAGGTGCCTTTTGGACCGAGGTGTTCCAATAGCCGGCCAAATCGGGAAATTCCCGAAAGGTCTTGGTCACATCGATAGTCCTGGTGATGATGGGGGACTCCTTTTCCAAAGGTTCCGTCCCGTCCTTAACTTCCCCGGAATCCAAGGGGAAGAAAGGACTGAACAGAAAGGTTAGTGCTACTAGGATATGTGTCTTCATGAAAATTGTTTTTCGTAATTATAGTTATGTTTTACCCTTAGGCCCATTGTTTTACGTCCCAAATCAATACCCCGGATTTTGATCTTCCTGGGTCAGGGCGTCATTGGCATTAATCTCAGCTTGTGGTATGGGGAATAGGTCCCCTGCCGTGGCCGGTTTGCCAAGGTCCTGTAAGGTAGATTTAAAGATATTGAGACGCAAGAGGTCATAGATGCGTTTTCCTTCCATCACAAACTCAAGGTTCCGTTGCTCCACAATGACCTGCTTGAAATCCGTTTGGCTTATGCCTGGATCGATATCGAATGCCGAAGCTTGGTCCAAGGGTAGGTTATGGGCACGACGTATGATCTGGTTGACCATCTCCAAGGTCTCCGTGGTAGGGCCATTCAATTCATTATCAGCCTCCGCATACATAAACAATATATCCGCATATCTCAGTACAATAGGGTTCAACGGACAGTTTGACTGGCCAGTCTCTCCTATGGCTATGTATTTCCTGAATGCGGGGTACGGCCTGCTGGTATCATAGACACTGTGCAGTTCCCCATCTTCCAGCACCAATTCGTCGTAAACAGTATTTGCGGTACGATAGACGCCAAAGTCCCTTTCGGTCCACATGGGCGATTGTTCATCTACCTGAAAGACTTGCACTCCACTAAAACACAACGGATTGGAAGGACCAAAGGCATGACAGAAAGAAGCAAGGTTACTCCCGACAATGGCCCCATCATATTGTACACTGAATATGATCTCATTATTGGTCTCATTGTTTTGATCGAACACTTGGACAAAATCATCCAATAGCTCGTAACGGCCCAATTCCATCACATCATTGGCATAATCCCTTGCCAGCTCAAATTCGTTGGTGGTCAAATGCACCCAGGAAAGCATGGCCAGGGCAGCCCCTCGGGTCGCCCTTCCGAACTGCGAGGCATCCCTGGACACCGGTAGCCCAGCAGAGGCCGTGGTCAGGTCATCGATGATCAACCCATAGATGTCATCCACGGGGGATTTTGGCTTGGAGATGCCATCCTGTCCCTGCAACTCTTCGGTATGCATGGGGACGGAACCAAAAAGGCGCACCAAGGTGAAATAGGCATGGGCACGGATAAAATGGGCCTCTGCCAAGATCTCGTTCCTGGTCCCTTGGTCCATTTCGATCTGGGGTACCCTTCCCAAGACGATATTGGCGGCACTGATCAGCCTATAGTTGGCATTCCAGAAATTGGTCACAAAGGGATGATCCGCCGGAATGGTCCAATCGTCCAGACCGATAAAGGTCGCATTCCTATGGATGGTCACATTGTCCGCCGGCAATTCGGTAACGGTGAACATGGTGGATGCCTCATAGAGTACCGGATATACCGCATATGCAGCATTGAGTGCCGCAAGGGCATCTTCCTCAGTTTGGTAAAAGTTCTCACTACTGATAAAGGAATAGGGTTTTTCCTCCAAATCGGAACAGCTCGCGACCAGCCCCACTACCAGGGTAGCCACAATGATCTGGCATGTACGGAAATAGCTTTTGTATTGTTTCATAACTGCTGTTTTATCTTCTTAGAAATTAATGTTCATCCCGACCAAGATGGTCTTGCTATTGGGATAGGCCCCATAATCGATGCCTTTGCGCAGGTCCAACCCGGAGGTGGAGCTGATCTCGGGATCATACCCTTTGTAATCGGTCAAGGTCCAGAGGTTCTGTCCACTGACATAGATCCTGAGGGAATTGACAATGGCCTTATCCAAGGGCACGGTATACCCCAGCACTACATTTCGCAATCGGACATAGGAGGCATCCTCCACATGACGGTCGGAAACCCTTAGGGCCGTATTGGACGCCCTCGGATAACGGGCATCTACATTGGGATTGTCCGGTGACCACCTATCAGTGACTTCCTGCAATTGATTCCCGTTCCTGGCCCCTACATCAGCAATCCAGAACTGCATCCCATTGAAGAGCTCCACATCGGCCACGCCTTGGAACTGCAAGGAAAAATCAAAGTTCTTGTAGTTCATATTACTGTTCAGTCCAAAGGAATAACTGGGAAAGGGACTGCCCAATATGGTTCTGTCCAGGTCATTGATCGTTCCATCCCCGTTCAGGTCCTTGTACCGAATACTACCGGCCGAGGCTCCGGGCTGTATGCTCCCACTACCTTGATCGGCATCCCATAGGCCATCCTCCACGTATCCATAAAATGCCGCAAGGGGTTCACCTTCCCTGATGATATTGACCGAGGCCGAAATGGGACTACCCAAACTAGGGGAAAGAAACTCACCATTGGGCAATGCCAACTGCACCACCGTGTTCTTATTATAGGAGACATTGCCCCCAAGGTCCCATTGAAAGTCCGATTTGAGGATATCCTTGAAATTGAAGCCCACTTCAAAGCCTTCGTTACGGATCTGCCCGCTATTGAGAAGAATCTCCGAAAACCCGGAGGAAGCAGCAATGGGGACCAGGGAAAGTAAATCCTTGGTATCCTTGCGATAGTAATCCAGAGTCAGATCGATCCTTCCCTGAAGGAAGCCCATGTCCAGTCCCGCATCAAATTGGTAGGTGGTCTCCCACTTCAGATCGGGATTTGCAATGTTTCCGGGCTTGAACCCGATCACCAGGTTTTGTCCCTCTCCCAAGATGGAACGGGTGGTGTTCAATCGGGCCAAGGAATTGTACGACCCGATTTCCTGGTTTCCTGTGAGGCCATAACTGCTGCGTAGCTTAAGTTCCGAAAAAAGCTCTTGCCCTTGCATAAAGGGTTCTGAGGAAATACGCCAGGCCGCGGCAAAGGATGGGAAGTAGCCCCATTTGTTCCCTGCCCCGAACCGGGAAGACCCATCGGCCCTAAAGGTCGCTGTCAGCAGGTACCTGCCCTTGTACCCATAGTTGACCCTGGCCAGATACGAGAGCAATTCGCTTTCTTCCTTATAGCTTGAATTGGGTGCAGTAACACTGCCTGCCCCTAGGTTGTCCGTCCCAAAAAAATCGGTGATAAAGGTCTCACTGCGTTGGGATGAGGATTCCATGATCTCATTCTGATAGGTATACCCCACCGTAGCGGAGAGGTTGTGGCTCTCATTAAAGGTCTTGCTATAGGAAAATATACCTTCCAAGAGATAGTTTTCAATGTCCTGATGGTACAGGGAGGCAATCCCCCCGGGGCTGGTCTTCAGGGCCGACCCCACATAGGTGGATACCTTGGTGCCCAACATATCGGTCCCCATCCGTAAATTGAACTTAAGCCCTTCCAGAAGGGAAAGTTCCGCGTTCACATTTCCCAAGAATCGCTTGGTCGTGGACAGATTGGAATATTCATTGACCACGGCCACGGGATTGTCCAGTGCCGGATCCGCGGTCGGGTTACCGGCCAGGTCATAATAAGATCCATCGGGATTGTACACCGGCGCCGTTGGCGGTGCCACCAAAGCATTGAGAATGACTCCGGAGGCATAGCCCAAATCGTTGCGTGACCTATTGTTGTTGGATTTGCTGACGGTCACACTGGTGGACAACTTGAAAAAGTCATTGATCTGGTTGTCCAGGTTCAAACGGATGGAACCACGATCAAAACCGGTATTCTTGACAATCCCTGCCTGATCAAAATAGTTCATGGAAACAAAATACTTATTGCTCTCCCCTCCACCATTGATGGATAGGGCATAGTTTTGAATGGGCGCAGTGCGAAAGATCTCGTCCTGCCAATCGGTGGCCACATAGTCCACCCCTGTAGGATAGGGAAGGGTCTGGCCCAAATTGGTTGCCTTTTCATTATAGAGGGCCATATATTCCTGGGCATTCATCAGGTCGAGCTTTTCCCGAACGGTCTGCATGCCCGCATAGGTCTGAAAGGAAACCGAAGGTTTGCCCATCGTACCACGCTTGGTGGAAATGATGATTACCCCATTGGCACCCCTAGCCCCATATATAGCGGTAGCGGAAGCATCCTTGAGCACCTCAATGGAGGTGATATCCTCCGGGTTGATGGAGGAAAGGATACTGGGAGGCTGGACTCCACCTGCATCGGAGCCTGTGGTACTGACAGGATACCCATCAATGACATAGAGGGGCTCACTGCTGCCCAATACCGAGTTCCCGCCCCGGATACGTACCGTGGCCGCCCCACCGGGAGCGGCATTGGATTGGATGATCTGTACTCCGGATACCTTACCCTGAAGGGTCTGTTCTGCGGATGCCACCGGAAAACTTTTGATCTCGTCCTCCTTGATGGAGGCCACACTTCCTGAAAGATCACTCTTCTTTTGGGTTCCATAACCTACCAACACCACTTCATCGAGTTGTTGTGAGTCCACTTCCAAGACCACATCGACCACAGTTTGGTCACCGACAGTCCTTTCCGTTTTAAGGAAGCCCACAAAACTGAAGACCAAAACATCGGCCGGTCCTGCTTGGATGCTGTACTTTCCATCAAAATCGGTGACGGTCCCTTGGGTGGTACCCTTGACCAGAACGGTGGCACCGATCATGGGTAAGCCAGTGTTGTCGGTCACCGTACCGCTCACCTGTGCCTGGGCAACAAGGCTCCAACTGGAGAACAGTACAACAACAAGACAAGACACAACGGTCCGGCAACAGCCAATAAAACCGATTGTGTTTGATAGTTCTACTAATTTTTTCATACTTTTTGTGTTTGTAATGGTCGGTCCAAGACCTTTAGTTAATTTGTACTATACCAGTGCTGTGGTGTAGTGTGGTGTCAAATATAAATGAAAATATTAATTATTCAAATATTAAAGTCATAATTTGCTTGATATTGATAATATGAGCATCAAAATGCAACAATCGATAATATGAAGTCTCAGATAGAAATCCTTTTAGATTCCAATGAACCCTTTTACAAACAGCTGGTCAACAACATTCAGTACTTAATCGAGAGCGGCATCTATAAATCGGGCGACTTTTTGCCCTCCCTGAACGATTTGGCCGCCGAACTGGACATCTCCAAGGAAACCGTAAAAAAAGCCTATTCCCTATTGCGGAAAAGAGGGGTTTTGGAATCCGCACACGGAAAGGGCTACTATGTCACCAACAACGGGAACGGCAAGATCAAGATTCTCCTGTTGTTTGATAAATTGGGTACCTACAAACAGGAAATGTTCAATGCCTTTGTCAAGGAATTGGGCACTACCGCAGAAATTGTCATCAGGCTACATAACCAGGACATTGTGGCCTTCGAAGAGCTTTTGGAGGATGGGCTTGATCATTACGACTACTATGTGATCACCCCCCACTTCCCCTTAACGGACAAGATCCAAAAAAAAGTACTGTCCATAGTGGGCAGGATACCGAACCGAAAGCTCATCCTATTGGACCACAATCTGGAGCACCTGCCCGGTAATTTTGGTTCCATTTACCAAGACTATGAAGAGGATACCTATTTGGGTCTTTTACAGGGGCTGGACACCCTCAAGAAATTCAAAAAACTCAATGTCATCTCCATGGCGGGAAGTCTCTATGCCCCGCAGATCCAGAAGGGCATCAAAAAGTTTTGCCAAGATTATGGGGTCCCCTATGAAATGCACCAAGAGATCGTTCCCTCCAAAATCCGAGAGAATGAGGCCTTCCTTATCCTCAATGGACAGTTGGACGAGGAATTGATCGAACTGGCACGGGTGGCCAAATCCAAGGACTATGTCATCGGGAAGAACATAGGGATCATCTCCTATAACGACTCCCCGATCAATGAGATCATCCTTGATGGCCTGACCGCCCTTTCCACCAACTTCCAACAGATGGGGGAACTGGCTGGAAAGATGATCTTGGAAAAATCCTTGAAGAAAATCAAGTGTGACTACAAATTGGTCCGCAGGAACAGTTTTTAGCGGAGTTTTGGAAAAAATCCGTTTGATCTTTATACTGTGTACTTATACTGCTAGTTCCCTTTTCCAAAACAATCTTTGAAAGAAGACTCCAGTCCATTGACCATGAAAGACCAATCTATCTATTTAAAAGAGCGGGTAGATATTAATATCAGTTTTGTGGAAAATCTGCCCTAAAGATCGGAGTATCTACACTCAGTCTAAAAATTGCAAAACGGTTTTATTCTAACACAAGGACATGAATACTAAAATATAGCTCTGGTAAAACATCAGAACAGTTGGCTTAGCCACAGATATGACCCCTTCGATTCCCAATAAGTTTGTAATATTGCCGACCATTGAATACTTACCCGACAAAACCATTTCCAATTGCCATTGAAAAGTAACAAAGGCCATACATCATTTTATATTATCACTGGCGGGCCTGGAGTTGGTAAAACAACCCTGCTGGATGAACTACATAGTAGGGGCATGACCGTGGTTCCCGAAATTGCACGGGAACTGATCAAGGAACAACAGGATATTGATGGCTCCGCACTACCATGGAGAGACAAAAAATTGTACATGGAATTGATGTTCCACCGTTCCGTGGAAAGTTTTGAAACAACTATCCAAAGTTCAAAGGGCAGTACTCCAATATTCTTTGACCGTGGTTTCTTGGATGCCATTTGTTATGCTGCCCTCGAGGGCATTCCCATTGGTCAGGAAATGAAAACCTTATGTGAAATATTAAGGTACAATCCCAATGTGTTCATCTTACCGCCTTGGAGGGAAATTTATCGGACCGATGAGCAGAGGAAGCAGGATTGGAACGAGGCTGTCTTTACCTATAACAAAATGATCGAAACCTATCGAAGTTATCAATACGACCTCGTTGAAGTACCAAAAATGTCGGTTCAAGAAAGAGGCGACTTTATCATGGGTTTCATAAAGAACAATCCTATGTAATCCCTCATCCTTTTATTGCCCTTTGGGACACCAAAAAGAATATTGAATTTTACAAAAACTTGAGAAAGAAAAGGGTTCATTTAGAGTCAGACCTGCCGTCTTTTTATCAAAACCGAATATTTAAAATAAATTTTGACCAAAATTATTCTAGGTGGTAAAATAACACGGGTTTTCGCGTAAAGTACCTATTCGGTGAGCATAAAATTTCGAAAGGCTTGAAACCCCTTATTTACTAGGTTTTTAAAAGGTAGGTTCTGGTGCCTCCGGCTCCACTGAAACACCCTCGTATATATAGCATTTACGAGGGTTTTATCTCTTCATTGACATTTTGGATGTAGATTCCCCAATCTTTAGAATGCTTTTTCAAAGGATAATGGCCTTGCCTGGTATAGGTATGGGATATTTTCCCTCATGATCTGGTTTTGTTGGCGTGGGAGAATCCCATGTCAAAGCCTCAGGCATAAGTTGAAGGTTGGAGTTCATGGCCTCCTCCCATCTGATTACTTTTCCACTGTAGGTGGCCATTCGTCCCAAAATTGCGCTCATGGTGCTTTTCGCCCCATTCTCTGCATCATTGATGGCACCCTTCTCTCGAATGGATGCAAACAATCTGTTGTGCTCTTCTTGATAAGGATTGTGCCCTTTTGGATTGCTTATGGATTCCATTTCCTTACCAGAGAGGTCATATATCTTGGCCGCACCGGCATCGTTGGTCACCACGGTACCATTGGTCAACTGAAAAGCTTCACCGACCTTGTACATGGTGTTGGGCTGGTGGCGGCACTGACTTGATATGACCGCTCCGCTCGGATATGTAAATTCAACAAAATGATGGTCAAATATTTCGCCATGGTCCGGCCCGGTCCTTACCATTCTTCCTCCCATACCCTGTGCCGACAGCGGGTATTCCCCAATAAACCAATTGGCAACATCAATATTGTGTATATGCTGTTCGAGAATATGGTCTCCACATATCCAGTTAAAATAATACCAGTTCCTCATTTGGTATTCCAACTCCGATTGTCCAGATTTTCTGGGTCGTACCCATACCCCTTCACTGTTCCAATATACCTGTCCTGCCACTATTTTACCCAAACTTCCACTTTTGATGAGCTCATGGGTCTTTATATAATTTTCTTGGTAATGGCGCTGCAGGCCGACCACTACGTTCATTTTTTTTTGATCGGCCAATTTGGCAGCCTCAAGCACTTTTCTTATTCCAGGAACATCCGTTGCTACTGGTTTTTCCATGAATACGTGCTTGTCGTTTTCAATGGCATAGGCAAAATGATAGGGTCTGAATCCAGGTGGTGTGGCAAGGATGACCACATCGGCAAGATCTATGGCTTTCTTGTAACCATCAAAGCCGATAAATTTGTGTTCCTGTTTTACCTGCATCTTTTCAGTATCCTTATATTTTTCATAAAGGTGTCCATAGCTGGAATTCAATTGGTCTTCAAACAGGTCTGCCATGGCAACCAGCTCTACATGATTATCGGCCTCCAACGCTTGGTTGGCCGCACCAGTGCCCCGGCCTCCACAGCCCACAAGGGCTATCTTCAATTTTTTTTCGTTGAACACATTTGCCATGGCACTTGTGCCCAGTGAGGGAAGAACCATAGCCCCTGATACCAATGAGGCTTTTTTTATGAACTCTCGTCTTGCTTTGATCTTGGATTGGTTTTTTGGTTTCATCTATCTATTTGTTTGAATACTCATTTTATTCTTTTCCCCAATAACGGGAATATTCGTCAGGGGAAGGGGTCTCCATTGGCCTTACTACCCTAAATCCCACAAATCCGGCATCGGTAAACCACCATTTACTCCGGGGGAATTGTGGGTCACGCTCCTTCCACACGGGATCTGATGCCATTCGGGAAGCACTGCGCAATTCATCGGATGTACTGTTGAAGGAACCGCCCCTAACAGCCACAGGATATTCTCTCACTGTAGGCTCAAAGGGTAAAGTGGTATCGGTATAACCTTCCTCACTATATTGGTCCAGTGTCCATTCCGCAACGTTTCCGTAGATATCGTACAGTCCCCATGGGTTTGGATTTTTGAGGCCAACTTTATGATACTTTCCTTCACTGTTCTTCTCAAACCATGCATGATCTTCCAATTTTGAGAGATCTTCCCCAAAATAATACGGTCCATCACTTCCCGCCCGTGCGGCATATTCCCATTCCGCCTCTGTGGGAAGACGGTAAAAATGGCCCGTTAAGGCAGAAAGCCATTCACAGAAGGTAGAAGCTGCTTTTTGCGTGATGTTCACCACTGGAAAACCTTCTCCCCTTCCCATACCAAGGCTCATATCTACATAGGGTGTGGTAGCTCCCGACACTGCATCAACGTCCAGGTCAACATCCACGGCCTTGTGTTCATTTTCGAGTTGGTCGATGGCCCGTTCGATGAAAAGATTATACAGTTCCCATGTGATCTCATATTTGGAAATCCAGAAACCGTTCATCTCAATTTCGCGGACGGGGCCTTCATCACTTTTTCTTCCCTCCTCATCCAAGGCACTGCCCATTTCAAATGTACCCGATGGTATGGCCACCATTTCCAGACCTATATCCACACCCGGAATGCCCTGGGTATAGTTTGATTCGCTCTGGGAATATAGGGTGCCCATGGCGCACAATAGCCAAAATAGGGGTGTAATGATCGATTGCTTCATCTCATCTAAAACAAATCAAAATGTATCACTGCTTTTATAAGCCTCGATCACGGCCTGTTCCCCTTCCTTGCCTTTCCTGGAATTGCCATGCTCCATACCCACGATACCTTCAAACCCTTTGGAATGGATATGTTTGAAGACATTCCTATAATTGATCTCACCTGTGGTGGGCTCATTTCTTCCGGGGTTGTCCCCAACTTGAAAATAGGCAATTTCGTCCCAGCATGCATCGATATTGGGAATAAGGTTTCCCTCTTGGATCTGTTGATGGTAAATATCGAAGAGAATCTTGCACGAAGGGCTGTCCACGGCTTTGCATACCTCATATGCCTGAGGGCTATCCGTTAAAAACAGGCCGGGATGGTCACGGAAATTCAACGGTTCCAGTACCATTACCAAGCCATGGGGTTCCAAAAGGGTACTGGCCCGTTTGAGGGTTTCCACCACATGGGCCGTTTGAAACTCTTTTCTCAACCTTAGGTCCACATGGCCTGGGACCACGGTCATCCATGTGGCATTCACTCTTTTGGCAACCTCAATGGATTCCTTTATCTCCGCAAGAAACTTTTCACGAAGTGAAGCATCGCCATTGGCAAGATTGGGCTTGTCCCAAGAAATTGTATGTGCCACAAACACACCCATTGAAATGCCCCGTTTGGCCATGGTAGCGGCCATTTTTTCTTGCAGGTGTTGGGGCCTGCCCTTCATGCCATTGTCCTCAAAGGCGGTAAAGCCGATATCGGCCATAAAATTCAACTGGTCAATAGGGTCTTCCCCTGCCGATTCCTTGAACATTCCGAGGTGTGGGGCATACTTGAGCTTGAACCCTGTCTTCACCTGTTCGGGACTCTCCCTAAAAGCTGACAGTACCCCGATTCCTCCCAAACCCAAAGCAGTGGAAGCAATCATCTTGTTCTTTACAAAATCTCTTCGTTTCATATTTGGATGGTCTTTCACCTTTATTTACATCTATATTACAACCTTCATCTGACTTATACGTTACATTTCTGGATTTTCACAATAAGCATCTCCCCGTATCGGATCATAAGAGCAGGTATTTTCAAATATCGATCGGACTGTCCCTACCATAGTCGCTATCTTATTAAAAATGCCCGGCAGTAAGGGAGATTTACCACCGGGCATGAATTAAAAAAACTAAATCAAAAAAACTAAACTCATCAATCTATGTCCCAAAATATTTTAGTGGATAGGTTATCGTTGCTCTTGACGGCATTGTAATTTTCAGTGTTGTACACCAATTCGCTGTTCGGATAGATCCAGCGATTGGGTGGAAGGGATTGGGCATTGGCCGGGTCGACCCAAAAATCCAGTTCAGGGGCGTTCAGCCTTCTAAGTTCTGCCCAGTTTTCATAGGGTTGGATAACATTGAAACTGAGCCATTTTTGGGTTGCAATAAGGTTCATTTTTTCCTCTTCACTTGTGGCATTGTCCCAACTGACCGCCGCGGATGCGAGGTAATCCGATATTTCGGTATCCCCTAGGGCCACCAGTTCGGGTGAGGTTGCATCATTGCTCAACTCCCTTACCTGATAGTAAAAATTGATGGATTCCGTGATTCCTCTTTCATAAGCCTCTTTTGCCATGGCATCGTTCACACCCATATAGGCTTCGGCCTTCAAGAAGTTCACTTCCCATGCCGTGATGATCAATCCAGGGAAATAATCGTTCCTACTGAGGGTGGACCGATTGTAAATGGTCAATTCACCAGAGTTGATCAAGGTTTCCTGGGTGCCCGGATTCAGCAAGGGGTCCAATCCGATATATTCCTCCTCGGCATTGTTCTCGCCCGGCTCGAACATGGCACGTAGTCTTGGGTCACCATTGGCCAGCATGTGGTCAATCATTGCTTTTCCTGCAATGTTTCCGTTCCAATCCTCCAAACCGGTCTGGAAGCCTTCGGAATCCAATGGGGTACTCAAGTCATAGACGGTGATCTGGATGTTTTCATCATTCGTCTCCACAATTGGATAAGTAGTGGGATCGTTCAGGATCTCATTGATCTCTGCCTGCGCCCTGCTTGAAAACTCCCCTGCTCCGGAAACCCTTGTCAACATCCGCAACCGTAACGAATTGCAGAATTTTTGCCATTTTTCAATATCTCCTTTGTTGATATAGTCCTGGGCCCCGAAACCCACCAAGATGCCTGGGTTGACATTTATGGTTCCCAACTTTCGGGAAAAGTCACTCAAATCATCCAGCATCATGGTATAGAGGTCTTCCGCACTATCGTAAGGGGCCAAGGAAGCGATATAATCGCCACCGTTCTGGCTCAGTTTGCCCGCTTCGGTGAAAGGGATGTCCCCATGGAGGTCGATGGTCACTTGGGTAAAGTCATACAGGTAAATCGTTGCCGTGATCATATAGATTTCGTTCAACGCCTGCTCTTCCGGCGAAAGATTGTTGTATATCTTCTCCAATTCCCTGTACTGGGACAACAGCTGATAATAGTTGCTCCATCGATCACTGATCGAAGCGGCCCCGGGCACATATTGGTTATTGGCGTTTATCCACCCTACGGCTTGGTTGTAATATTGTAAGGTATTGCGCAACACAACAAAATAGTTCCAATAGGCAGGCAATACATATTCCCTATTGGTCTGAAGAAATCCTGTGAACTGCTTGTCCACAGTACCCTGTGATAATTTTGACGGATCTGGGTAGTAGTTTGCAAATTTGTCCTCGGTACAAGAGACAAGCACAACCAACACCAACATCGAAACGATTGTTTTTGATATCTGTTTCATAAAATTTTTCATAATTCAGTTGTTCAACTTTATATTATAATCTCGCCCTTACTTGGAGTCCAAATGAACGGGTAGAAAAACCGTTCCCCACATTGTTCACGTTCTGGAACCAATTTGAACCGGCGGTGGTCTGCTCGGCATCCATATTCTTTATACTCCTATAGATATAAAAGAGGTTTCTGCCAAATAGGGAAAGATCAAGGGACTTCAATCCTATTTTATCCACCACTTTCCTTGCTAGCGAATACCCCAATGATATCTCTCTTAGTTTCAGATAATTGTTCTCTTGTATGTACAGTTCGTAGCGCGTATTGGGGCTATACTGTGGTCCTCCCCAATTATAGACTGTAAAATAGTACTCAGGATTTGAAACGATCACATCGTTCTCAGAGCCATCGGCCTGTACCCCTTCCAAAAGGATACCATCATGGAATACCTGCTCCCCGTTAGGCCCGGAAGTGGCATTGGCCGCTATCTGGACACGGGTGCCATCGTTGGTTTCATAATAGCTGAGTCCCCCTCTTTCCGATGTACTGTAGTTCAAACTTTCTTCGGTTAGACCGCGTGATGTCATCCAATTAAGGGCCGTGGGCATCACATGCCCCCCAATCCTATAATCGGCCAATACATTCAGGCTGAAATTCTTGATGGTCAACCCAGAACGGATACCTCCAATCACTTTGGGTTGGGCATTTCCAACCGTCACAAGGGTATCTGGATCTACTTTATACATCCCGTTGGGGTCAACAATCTTTCTGCCCTGGCTGTCTGTAGCTACCGGGTGGGCCAACAGATCTCCCATGGGCTGCCCTACCCTTGAAACCAATTGGGCCGCATTTCCATCATAATCCGCATGGATGATCTCATCGAGCCCGGGCGCCAATTTTTCTACCTTGTTCCATTGTCTGGAACCTGTGATCCCCAATTCCCAGTTCACGTTTTGGCCGCGTATGGGAAAATATGTCAATCCCACTTCAATACCCGAGTTTCGCAAGGTCCCCACATTTGAGAGGACTGATGAGCCCCCAGCGGTTATGGGAATGGTGAGCCCCAAAATCTGGTCTTGGATCTGAGCATTGTAATAGGTCGTTTCAAAAATGAACCTATTGTCGAACAAATTGGCTTCCACTCCAAACTCATATTCGTGCTTTTCCTCGGGCTTTATGTTATCATTCCCAAAATCGGTGGGCAAGGTGGTGTAGAGTATGGAGGAACCACCGCCCTGTACGCCAAGGTTGTTTTGATTATAGGCAATATTGGCGCTATAAATGCTGGGATAGTTACCCACAATTCCCCAAGAACCGCGTATTTTCAAAAGATTGATCGCTTCGGGCATTGCGAACGCGTCAGAAAGGATGAAACTACTGTTCACCGACGGGTAGATAAAGCTGTTGTTCTGTGGTGACATGGTAGAGGTCCTATCCCTTCTTATCGTTCCTTCAACATAAAAAATACCCTTATAGTCCAGATTGAGCAGACCGATCATGGCATCCTTGATCAGGTTTTCCCTATCATTGTCCTGTCTGGCTTGATTGACACTGGCAGCAACATCGAACCAATTTTCAACACTCAACCCTCCATCCGTGAAGGCGCTGGTATATCTCATTTTTTGTTCTGTTGCATTATAGCCCAAGCGTGCCAAAAGGGAAAAGTCATCATTGATTTGGGCGGTATAGCTCAACAAAAGCTCCCCATATTTGATGGAATTGGTTCGGGTGGACATGCTAAAATAGCCCGAGTTGCCAAAAGCGATGGGTACCTCGTTTGGATTTCTGTTCTCAATGTATTCCGTAGTAAAATCATTGGAGACCCTTCCCCTTAGGGTAAGGTTATCGGCCAGGTCCCACTCCAGGGTCAAGTTACCGATCACCCTATCGCTCCTTTCTTCGGATTGGAACCTGTTCGCTCTGTACAAGTATTCCAGCACAGGCTCCTTATAGCCACCATAAATAATGTTTTCATCGGGTGTAAGACTTTGGTTGGCCCCGGTGACCCAACGATATCCCAAACTGGTTTGGTATCTGTCCTTGTACCATTCGGCACTGTCAAAACGGCTCATCATCCCGCCAAAATTGTTCATAAGCCGATCAATTTTGTAAGGACGGTTGTTCACTCTGCCATTGATATAATCAACAACCAACGTAGATCGGAACCCCTCTGTCCAATTGATCGTGGTATTCAAGTTAAATATGTTCTTGTAGCTGCTTGAATTGGGAACAATGGAACCATTGTCCGAGCGTGTAAAGGAAAAACGTGTATTCGAATTTTCGGTAACGTTCGATACCGATGTATTGTACCTTGTGGTATGTGCCGTATTGAACAATCCAGAGTAACTGTCCTGGGGCAAATAGGGACGTATTTTTCCATCCCAGGCCAAAGTGGGTTGTCCATCGAACCGAGGACCAAAGTTCAACGTGGTGCCTATGAGGCCCCTGGTCTCGTTCACATTATCTCCATCCAGATCGTAGTACAGGAACAAGTTCTCATCCTGTCCAGCATCTGAAATGCTTAAGGGGTAGCCCGGCCCTCTTTCATTTTGAAATTCTGGCAGATACGCCACCCTGTCAAAATTGTAGGCCGTGTTGAAATCAGCGCTCCAGCCTCTTCCTTTTCCTTTCTTTGTGGTAATGAGCACTACCCCGTTGGTGGCTTCAGACCCATAAAGCGCAGCTGCCGAAGCCCCTTTTAGAATGGAAATGCTTTCAATATCTTCTGGGTTGATGTCATTAAGGCCGTTTCCACGTATCCGTTGATCGTCCCAATAGTTACCGTTGTTCACGTCCCCATTCCTGATCGGGATACCATCTTTAATGATCAAGGGAGTACTGGTCCCTGTAATGGACTGTGCACCGCGAATCGTGATATTGACGGCACTGGTGGCGCCTCCCGGAGTTGCTGAGATCTGCACCCCTGGGGCCCTACCATAAAGCGCTGCAGCAATGTTGGGAGTGGCCACCTCTGTAAGGGCCTCGGCCTCTACGGTTGCCGTTGCATAGCCCAAGGCTTTTTTCTCCCTGGTAATGCCCAAACCCGTCACCACTACTTCATTTAGTTGTTCCGTATTTATGGACATCACCACATTGATAACGGTTCTTCCATTGACCACTATTTCTTGGGATTCGTACCCAATGGCGGTGAACCTCAACGTGGCATTCGAGGGCACTTCTATGGAATAGTTCCCATCAAAATCGGACGAAGCGCCATTGGCGGCTCCCATTTGCAAGACAGTAACGCCTGGTACGGGTTGGTTCGTCTCGGCATCGACTATCGATCCCGTCACTGTAATGCTCTGGCCAAACACATACCCTGAGCTTAGCGCAAGCATTAAAATCAAGATTAGCTTTTTTTTCATAAGATTGCGAGTTGTTTAGTGTACTGGTTAAAATTTTGAGTTGTTAGTGAATTTTAATTGTATATTTTGATGATTTTATACATCAAATTCATCGTGTCCTTCCGATGATTAATGCAAATGAATTGTTAAAAAAAAACATTCACCACCTCTTATTTGACATAAAATGATACTTTTTTTGCCCATTATACCTCATTACCTTTATTTTTGGAAATATAGCATGTAAAACGAGTCTAAGAAGTTTTGAATCAAAGCTTTGGACAAGACCCCAAACAAGATTCCAAGTCCCCGGTTTTTGAAAGGTGCCATATGGGCATAGAAACAGAAAAAGCAGCTATTCAATATGTTTATAAATTGGTTTAAAAGCAGAATGGTATGAAGCTTCATTTATTGAACCGTAAAAGTGATGCCAGTTCATCGTTTTCCGTCACCCAAAATAGTTACCCCTACTTTTTAAAAGTTTGGCATTACCATCCTGAGCTTGAATTGGTCTTTATCAAAAAGAGTACAGGCACAAGATTTATTGGGGACAGCATCCAAAAGTTCCAGCCAGGGGAAGTGGTGCTCTTGGGCAAGAACCTTCCCCATATGTGGCTGAACGATGACCACTATTTTGAAGCCGAAGACCCCAATGCCGCCGAAGCCGTGGCCATCCATTTTACAGAAGACTTTTTGGGGGAAGCCTTTTTCAAGTCTGTTGAACTTTCCCATATTGGCCTCATGCTGGAGACAGCCATAAGGGGCATTAAGTTCCAATCAACAGGTACAGACATCCAAAAATACTTTGAAAACATGCCCGTCATGGATTCATTTTCAAAGACCATTGCCTTGATTGAACTATTGAACAAATTGACCAAGCATAAAGACCATGAATTCTTGTCCAGTATAGGGTACATGGACAATTTTGAACAAAATGAAAACAAAAAGCTCCGCAAGGTCTATGGATATATTTTTGATAACTTTAAAAATGAGGTCAATTTAGGTGAGGTGGCCCAACTCATAGGAATGAATCCATCTGCTTTCAGTCGTTTTTTTAAAAGGACACACCGAAAAACCTTCACGCGGTACCTTAATGAGGTCAGGATAGGGTATGCCTGCAAACTATTACTGGAAAACGAAAACAATATCACGGGAACCGCTTATGAATCAGGTTTTAACAACATTTCAAATTTTAACCGTCAGTTCAGGACCATAAAGAAGATGTCCCCAAAAGACTATATTAAATCTTACAAAAAATCAGAATAAATGATAAAAAGGCAAAAAAAGTACCGTTTTTGGTGTTTTTTTTGGTAGCCCATCATCAAATGTACTTCTAATTTTATGCGGGAATTTTCCCATACCAAAACTATGACCACAATTACAGACATTAAAGTAAAAGACATCCGTTTTCCCACCAGCCTGACACTGGATGGGTCGGATGCAACAAATCCCGATCCCGATTATTCTGCCGCCTACGTTATCCTACAGACAGACCATCCCCAACAGATTGAAGGTCATGGGCTCACCTTTACCATAGGCCGTGGCAATGAGGTATGTGTGGCTGCCATCAAGGCAATGTCGCATTTAGTTGTGGGAAAAAGTCTCGAAAGTTTCACCTCGGACATGGGTGCCTTTTGGAAAATGATGACCAGCGATAGTCAATTGAGATGGCTTGGACCAGAAAAAGGGGTCATCCATCTGGCGACCGGGGCCTTGGTCAATGCCGTTTGGGACCTATATGCCAAAATAGAGGAAAAACCCCTTTGGAGACTTTTGGCCGATATGACACCTGAAGAATTGGTATCCTGCGTGGATTTCACCTACATCACCGATGCCATTACCCCCGATGAGGCTTTGAATCTCCTCAAAAAAATTGAGGCGACCAAGCAAGAACGTATCGACCATCTCATGGCACACGGGTATCCTGCCTACACCACCTCAGCTGGTTGGTTGGGATATTCGGACGAGAAAGTGAGGCGATTGTGCCGCGAGGCAAAGGAAGAAGGTTTCAAACACCTCAAAATGAAAGTGGGCTCCAGCCTTGAGGACGATATGCGCCGGGCTGCCCTAATTCGGGAAGAAATTGGCCATGACATCAAATTGATGATGGATGCCAACCAAAAATGGGATGTCCAGGAGGCCATTGACAATCTTGCACAATTGAAAAAATTTGACCCATGGTGGATCGAGGAACCCACAAGCCCAGACGATGTCCTAGGGCATGCCAGAATCGCCAAAGCCATTGCCCCCATTAAAGTGGCCACGGGTGAGCATTGCCAAAACCGTGTCATCTTCAAACAATTGATGCAGGCAAAATCCTTTGAAATCTGCCAGATAGACAGCTGTAGGGTGGGCGGTGTAAATGAAAACTTGGCCATAATGCTCATGGCTGCCAAGTTCCAAATTCCCATATGCCCCCATGCCGGAGGTGTTGGTCTCTGCGAATACGTACAGCACCTGTCCATGGTGGATTATATAAGCATCAGTGGCAGCATGGAGGGTCGCGTCATTGAGTATGTGGACCACCTCCACGAACATTTTTTGGACCCGGTGACCATTAAAAATGGAGCATACATGCTCCCGCTCATGCCTGGGTATAGCATCCAAATGAAAAAAGAATCCTTGAAGGACCACACCTTCCCGCAGGGAAAAGTGTGGTCCTCCCATCAAACAGCAACCTTATGAGGTATATAATGAAAAATTCCGTGGTTCTGTTACTTTTCCTCAGCACATTGGCACATGGCCAAGGACAGAAGGATTATAGCCCTTCCCCAGAAAACCTGGAAACAAGGCATTGGTTTCAAGAGGCCAGGTTCGGGCTGTTCATCCATTGGGGCGTGTACAGTATTTTGGGTGATGGCGAATGGGTCATGAACAACCAGAACATTTCCATTGATGCCTATGAAAAGTTGCCCACGTTCTTCAATCCAGTAGCCTTTGATGCGGAGGAATGGGTAAAAATGGCCAAGGATGCGGGCATGAAATACATTACCATTACCAGTAGGCACCACGATGGCTTCTCCATGTTCGACACCAAGGCCAGTTCTTACGATATTGTGGACAGCACTCCTTATGGAAAGGATGTTTTGAAACAGTTGGCCGATGCTTGCCATAAAGAGGGAATCAAACTGTTCTTTTACTATTCCCTGCTGGACTGGCACGAAGATGATTACTATCCAAGGGGAAGGACAGGGACCAATATTCCCGGCAGGGGTACGGGCGATTGGGACAAGTACATCAACTTTATGAAGGCCCAGCTCACAGAGCTTTTGACCAATTATGGGGACATTGCCGGCATTTGGTTCGATGGGCATTGGGACCAAAAAGAATGGGACGGCAAAAAATTTGGAAAACTCCAAGTGGATTGGCATTATGATGAAATCTATAAATTGATCCATGATCTTCAGCCCCAGTGTCTTATCGGAAACAACCATCATTTGGCCCCGATAGAAGGAGAGGATTTCCAGATGTTCGAAAAAGACCTGCCCGGAAAGAACACTACCGGCTTTGGCACCCCGGCATCGGATATTGGGCAGTTGCCCTTGGAAGTCTGCGAGACCATCAACGGATCATGGGGCTTTAACCTTCAGGACAGAAGCCATAAATCGGAAAAAGAGTTGGTTCACTATATGGTAAAGGCCGCAGGTCATGGAAGCAACTTGTTGCTCAATGTTGGCCCCATGCCCAATGGGAAAATTCAGGAAGAGCACAAGGAATCCCTCAAAAAAATGGGGCAATGGATGCGTGAAAACGGGGAAACCATCTATGCCACATCAGCAGGACCTGTCCCTCCTACCGAAGAAATGGCCTCTACCCAAAAAGAAAAAACAATATACCTGCACCTACTGGAGCAGGACGACAAAGTGTTCGTGAAGGATTTTGACCTCAACATCAAAACGGTCAAACTCTACAAGGACAAAAGTACCTTGGTGCATCAAAAAAACGGTTTTGGATTGCTGGTCCAAATCCCAAAAGACAAGTTAGATCCCTTGGACACTATCATAGAAATCACCTTGAAATAAAAATGGCATCCTTCAACTATAACAATAAAACGGTATTGATCACAGGGGGCGGCAGCGGAATAGGCGAAGCCCTCTCCAAACAGTTTGCCATCAATGGGGCCAACGTACATATTTTGGACTTTCAATGGGAAAGGGCCCAACACGTCGTTGAAGAAATAACCAACTTGGGCCATAAGGCCCAAGCGCATCTATGCGATGTTTCCAATCATGGTCAGGTCCAAAAGGTAATCGACTACATTGCCGCCGACCATTCATTGGACGTACTCATCAACAATGCAGGCATTGCCCATGTGGGCAACATTGAAGACACCTCGGAATCTGACCTCGACCGACTGTATGAAGTGAACATCAAAGGGGTCTTTAATTGCATGTATGCCGTTATTGGAAAAATGAAAGAACGGGACTCGGGGGTCATCCTCAACATGGCATCGATTGCTGCCTCAGTGGGTATTCCGGAGAGGTTTGCCTACTCCATGACCAAGGGTGCCGTATTGACCATGACCTATTCCGTGGCCAAGGACTATGTGGGACATGGCATCCGCTGCAACAGTATCTCCCCTGCTCGCGTGCATACCCCTTTTGTGGATGGTTTCATTTCCAAAAACTATCCAGGCAAGGAACAGGAGATGTTTGAAAAACTCTCCAAGACCCAACCCATTGGCCGTATGGGAAAACCAGAGGAAGTGGCCAATCTGGCCCTTTACCTCTGTTCGGATGAAGCTTCGTTCATAACAGGCACCGACTTTCCGATAGACGGGGGATTCATCAAATTGAATGCATAAAACAAGAAGAATATGACCCATAGCAGAGCAACATTCAACAGCTCTTTGATCCTACTCCTTTTGATGATTTTTGGGCAACTTTCGGCCCAAGCCGTTTATGAGGACGAACGCTATGTTCCTGAGACCGATCCTTTGGTCCTTGAAAAATTGGAGGAATGGCAGGACCTGAAATTTGGATTGCTCATGCACTGGGGGCCCTACAGTCAGTGGGGTATCGTGGAATCTTGGTCGATTTGTCCAGAGGAATATGGTTGGTGTGAACGAAAAAAAGGTTCCAATCCCACTAATTACTTTGCGTACAAAAAAGAGTATGAAGGTTTGCAGTCCACTTTCGACCCGGTCAAGTTCAATCCCGAAAAATGGGCCAAGGCCGCCAAAAATGCCGGCATGAAATACGTGGTCTTTACCACCAAGCACCACGATGGCTTCAGCATGTTCGATTCAAAATACACGGATTATAAAATCACCGACCCCAAGACCCCTTTCAGTAAAAATCCCAGGGCCAATATAACCAAGGAGGTCTTTGATGCCTTTCGGGGAGAGGGGCTTTGGGCCGGCGCCTATTTTTCAAAACCTGATTGGCACAATCCCAATTATTGGGATCCCTACTATCCTCCAAGGGACCGGAACGTGAATTACGAACCAGAGGCCAATCCCGAAAAATGGAACAAATTCGTGGAGTTTACCCACAACCAGATCTTGGAACTGCTCACGGATTACGGTAAAGTGGACATTTTATGGCTCGATGGGGGTTGGGTGGCACAAACACCCAAATCCGAGATCACCAGCTGGTACGACCAACAACTTGTGAACAATCACAATGGGTATCTCAAACACCGTATCGTGAACCAGGACATCCATATGGACGAGTTGGTGGAAAAGGCCCGCGAAAAACAGCCCGGTCTTATCGTAGTGGACAGGGCCGTGCACGGAAAAAACCAAAACTACTTGACCCCGGAGAACCGTGTACCCGAAAAGGCCCTTCCCTACCCTTGGGAATCGTGTATGATTGCCGGTGGTGGTTGGTCCTATGCCTTCAATGCCAACTATATGAGCACCAAAAAGGCCGTTCACACCTTGGTCGATATTGTGGCCAAAGGGGGCAACCTGCTGTTGAACATTGCCCCTAGCCCAGAAGGCGAATGGGACCAGGGGGCCTATAACCTCCTACAGGGCATTGGGAACTGGATGGACACCAATAGCGAGGCAGTCTACAGCACGGAGGCCATCGCTCCCTATAAATATGAAAAGGTCTGTCTCACCTCAAAACCGGACGACACCCTTTATCTGATCTATTTGATGGATGAGAATGAGGAGACGCTTCCCGATACCATTGAATTTGTGGGTCTTCCCAAGGAAAGCATCAGAAAGGCCACCATCTTGGGAAGCTCTGGGAAGGTCAAATGGAAAAAAGAAGGCGACACCACAGTTTTCATCATTCCATCATCGGCCAAGAACAGCCTGAAGGGAACCGTGGCATTTACGATCAAGTTGAACTAAGTCAAAAATAAAATAATAACCAAAGCCAGAAAAGATATATGAAACTGATACGATTTGGAGAAACAGGAAAAGAAAAACCGGGGATACAGACCGAAGATGGAAAATGGTTGGATGTCTCGGCCTTTGTCCAGGATTATGACGAAGCATTCTTCGGGGATGATGGCATTGCCCATTTGAGGGAATGGCTCGGAAAAAATGCCGCCCATTGTCCCGAAATTCCAAAGGAAACCCGATTGGGACCGCCATTGGCCAGACCTTCCAAGCTTGTGTGTGTGGGATTGAACTATGCAAAGCATGCCGAAGAGTCAGGGATGGCCGTTCCGACGGAACCTGTACTTTTTTTTAAATCGACAACCGCCATATGCGGCCCCTATGACGAGGTCATCATCCCCAAAAACAGTGTAAAGACCGATTGGGAAGTGGAACTGGCCATCGTAATGGGCAAAAAAGCTTCCTATATTGAAGAATCGGAAGCCTTTGATCATATTGCCGGTTACGTGCTTCACAACGATATCAGTGAAAGAACCTTCCAGATCGAGAAGGGGGGACAATGGTGCAAAGGAAAGGGCTGTGACACATTCGCGCCACTTGGTCCCTACATTGCCACCACCGATGAGATCAAGGACCCGAACAATTTGGAACTGTGGCTGGACGTCAATGGGGAGCGTTTGCAACATTCATCCACATCTGATTTTGTTTTCAATGTCCAAGAAGTGGTTTCCTACATCAGCCAATATATGACCCTATTACCAGGGGATGTTATTTCCACCGGGACCCCTTTTGGTGTTGGTCTTGGCTTTACCCCTCCCAGATATCTCAAACCAGGAGATCGTATGGAGCTGGGGATTGAAGGTCTGGGAAAATCAAAACAAACCTGTATTGCATATAAAAAATAGGAACTTGGACATCTCAAGAGTTATCCAACACATTTTTCAAAAATGTCCAGTAAAAAATCAATAGTGATCATTTCAATTATGGATAAGGCCAACATTAGGAAAACAATCGTCACCCTTTGCTTATTGACCTCTGTTCTGTCCCCAAACCTTTTCGGACAGACGGGGAATCGCTACAAAAACCCTGAACTTTCTGTGGAAGAGCGTGTGACCGATCTGTTGTCCAAAATGAGCCTTGAAGAAAAAGTCCGCCAAATGGATATGTACAAGGGGGAATTTTTCGTGGACGGACAGAATTTTTCCGTGGATAAGGCAAAAAATAAAATAGGCAGTTTGGGCGTGGGCGCCATCCATGACCTTTATCCAGAATCCGCGCAGACCATTAACGACCTTCAAAAATTTGTGATCGAAAGCAACAGATGGGGCATACCGGCCCTTATCATGGAAGAAATGCTCCATGGCTATATGGCGGAGGGAAGTACCGCCTTTCCCATGAACATTGGCTTAGGGGCCACATGGGACACGGAACTCTTGAAGAAGGTCGGGGAAGTGATCGCTACGGAAGCAAGGGAACATGGGGTCCACTTTGGTCTTGGCCCAAACTTGGATATTGGTCTGGAACCCCGTTGGGGAAGGATTGCCGAAACCTTTGGGGAAGATGTGTATTTGGCCGGTGAATTGGGAACCGCCATGGTCCAAGGGCTTCAAGGTGAAAGTTTGGCCTCCAATCGCTCCATTATTGCCGAACCCAAGCATTTTGCCGTGCACGGCATACCTCAGGCTGGTGGAAACTCCTCCCCTGCCCTGGTCGGCGAACGTACGGCGCGGGAAAGTTTCCTGCCATCCTTTCAAAAAGCCTTCATGAAAGGGGGTGCCCTCGGTACCATGTGTGCCTATTCCGAGTTGGATGGTATTCCTTGTGCCTCGAACCATTGGCTGTTGACAGAGGTCCTACGAAATGAATATGGTTTTAAGGGCATCGTGGTTTCTGATCTAGGGGCCATCAAATACCTTCAGACCACACATAAGGTTTCCGATTCCCCAAAAGAGAGCATTCGACAAGCAGTATCGGCTGGAGTGGACATGCAATTTTATGATTTCAGCAATGAGTTTTGGCAAGAGACCTTGATAGCATTGGTCAACGAAGGCCAATTGAGCATGAAAGCTATTGACAGGGCCGTTGGGGGCGTACTTCGACTTAAATTTATGCTAGGGCTTTTTGAAAATCCGTACACCAGTGAAAAATTGATCCAGGAAAGGTTCCACTCAGAAGAGCATCAAAAAATTGCCTTGGAAGCTGCCCTCAAGTCGATTGTATTGCTCAAAAACCAAGACGGTCTTCTGCCTTTGGACAAAAACATCAAATCGATAGCTGTCATAGGCCCCAATGCGGACCAATCGAGATTGGGAGGGTACGCTGTTAAAAATAAGGTGGCAACAACCGTTCTTGAAGGAATCAAACAGACCGTTGGCCCCAATACCCTTGTGCAGTATGAAGAGGGCGTTCCCCTGATTGTAAAAGGGCAGGTCATTCCATCCGAATATTTGTTTGTTCCGGATGGATCGCAGAACGGCCTGAAGGGTGAGTATTTCAACAACAGAAACCTAGAAGGTGAGCCGGACTTGGTAAGGATAGACAAGCAACTAGGCTTTGATTGGCCCTGGTCGCCCGGTATTGGTGTGGACGATGATAACTTTTCCATCCGGTGGACCGGTTATATAAAAAGTGACAAGGCATTTGATGGCTGGCTGGGATTGAGTTCAGATGATGGCATCCGAATGTGGTTGGACGATCAATTGGTCATTGACAATTGGAGAAAGGGAAGCACAAACATTGTCACAGTACCCCAAAAAATAGAGGCTGGCAAAACCTATAAAGTCCGCATTGAAATGTGGGAAGGAGGCTGGGGAGCTAGGGCACATTTGCGCTGGAACAGGGAAAAGGTCAATTTTCAACCTGCCCTGGATCTGGTGAAAAAGTCCGATGTGGCCATCGTAGTCTTGGGAGAATCCAAGGAATTGGTGGAAGAGAACAGGGATGTCGCCACTTTGGATCTTCACGGCATGCAAAACGAACTCATACAGGCGATACAACAGACCGGAAAACCCGTCGTGTGTGTCCTGCTCAACGGACGCCCCCTATCCATCAACTGGGTCCAGAACAATGTTCCGGCCATAGTGGAAGCATGGTTTCCTGGGGAACTTGGAGGAAAAGCGGTTGCACAAGTGCTTTTTGGGGAGTACAATCCCGGCGGGAAGTTACCTGTCACCTTCCCCAAATCCGTGGGACAACTGCCCATCTATTACAATCAAAAACCCTCTGCCATCCATAGATATGTGAGCGAGAGTGAAAATCCATTATATGTCTTTGGCCATGGTTTGAGCTATACCACTTTTGAATATTCCGATATCAAAGTGGATGCTCCAGAGATACAAAAAGATGGAAATGTCACGGTTTCCGTATCCGTAAAGAATACGGGGGATTTAGACGGAGAAGAGGTGGTACAACTTTACATCAATGATGTATATAGCAGTGTGACCACCCCCGAAAAAACATTGAAGGGATTTAAACGGATCTTTCTCAAGAAGGGAGAGACCAAAAAAGTCACCTTCACCCTCACACCTGAAGAACTTGCCGTCTGGAACAAGGAAATGGAATATGTGGTCGAACCGGGCAAGTTTGAGGTGATGATCGGAGGAAACAGTACGGATTTGATCAGAACCAATTTCACGGTATTGCCCTGATCGGTGGGTGCCTTGAACAATCAATATAGGTCATGGTCCAACTTGTTGGAGCATCCGACACCAGCGAAACGGAACTGCTGTCAACCTTGAAGACAGAAAATTTATGAGCAACGTAAAAATCGACAGTCACCAGCATTTTTGGAAATACCATCCAAACACACATGAATGGATCGGTCCTTCCATGGAGGCCATTAAAAAAGATTTTTTACCTGCGGACCTATATCCCTTGCTGCAAAAAAATACCATGGATGGCTGTATTGCCATCCAGGCACAGCAATCCGAAACTGAAACCTTGTTTTTGCTGGACCTTGCAAAGCAACATCCGTTTATAAAGGGAGTTGTGGGCTGGCTGGACCTATGTGCCGAGGATATCGGGGAAAAACTACAGGAGTATGCAAAAAATCCATTGTTGAAAGGATTACGGCATGTTGTCCAGGATGAACCGGACGACTATTTTATGCTCCGCCCCGAATTCCAAAGAGGGCTATCCCTATTGGAAAAATATGACCTCACTTATGACATTCTTATCTATCCGAAGCATTTGTCCCCTGCATTGGAACTTGTAAAACTGTTCCCTGACCAATCTTTTGTCTTGGACCACATCGCCAAGCCAAATATCAATGGAAAGATAGATCCTAACTGGGAACACTATATGGGTGAACTTGGCAAACGGAAGAATGTGTATTGCAAGGCTTCTGGAATGGTCACGGAAGCGGCTTGGGGAAAATGGTCCAAAAGTGATTTCATCCCCTATCTGGATGTGGTGTTCGATTCCTTTGGTGCTGAGCGAATCATGTTCGGTTCGGATTGGCCCGTTTGTCTGCTCTCTGCCGAATACGAACAAGTAAAAGATATTTTGATCCAATATCTGACCAAATATCCGAAGGAAACCCAAGAACAGATCATGGGAGGAAACGCCCAAAAATTTTATAGAATATGATCGCCAAACCCAATACTTCTCTCACGACGAAATCCTTTGTGTCAAAATCGACATGGGTGCTGGTCTTCGTTTTGGCCACTATCTTTTCCAGCTTGAAAGCACAGGATTCCGGAAAAGTTTTATGGTATTCCGCCCCAGCCAAAGAATGGATGCAGGCCCTTCCTATTGGCAACGGCCGTTTTGGGGCCATGGTCTTTGGAAATCCATTCAAGGAACACCTTCAACTCAACGAGGACTCCATGTGGGCGGGAGGACCGGATTGGGAAGACACACGGGGAACCCCCGAAAATCTGGAGGAGTTGCGACAATTACTGCGTGAGGGCAAAACTACAGAGGTGGATAGCCTGATTGTTGAAAAATTCTCCAACAAGACCATCCTCCGCTCCCATCAAACCATGGGCGACCTTTTCATTGATTTTAAAGAAACCGGGGAAATTTCCAACTACCGAAGGGAACTCGACCTCGACCAAGCGTTGGCATCTACCTCCTATACCCTTAACGGTGATCATTATACCCAAAAAGTATTTGCTTCCCAACCCGATGATGCCATGGTCATGGAGCTCACCACCACATCCCCGAAAGGTTTGAACCTCGAACTTTCCCTAAGCAGACCCGAAGACCACGGCAAACCCACGGTGAGTGTCTCCAACCCTTCCCCAAATCAAATCAGCATGGTGGGGCAAGTGACCCAATATGGCGGTAAGCGGTTCTCCAAACCCTTGCCCATTGATCATGGGGTACGTTTTGAGGTACGGTTACAAGTTGTGGCTCCTGATGGAAAAATCACAGCCAAGGAAGGCAAGGTCTCCGTCAAAGGGGCAAGAAAGGTTTTGATCTTTATCGTGGGCAATACTTCCTTCTATCATGGGGACAGCTTTGCTGAAAAAAATAAGGAGACCCTTTCCAACATCACCCAACAATCATTTGAATCGCTATTGGAGCGACATATTTCAGACTACCAACAACTCTACCATAGGGTCGATTTTGAGCTGGATGAAAGCAACATGGCCCATCTTCCTACGGATGAACGCCTACAACGCTGCAAAGAAGGAAGCACTGATTTAGGATTGCAATCCCTGCTCTTTCAATATGGAAGGTATTTGCTGATTTCCTCTTCGCGCCCCAATACCAATCCTGCCAATCTGCAAGGGATTTGGAACGAACATCTTGAAGCACCCTGGAATGCCGATTACCACCTCAACATCAACCTACAAATGAACTATTGGCCGGCCGAGGTCACCAATCTCAGTGAGCTCCACCAACCCTTTTTCAATCTGATCGACAGGGTATTGGAAAGAGGGCGAAAGACCGCCAAGGGGCAATATGGCATTACCCGGGGCAGCATGGCCCACCATACCACAGATCTTTGGGCCACCCCATTCATGAGGGCCGAAAGAGCCTATTGGGGATCGTGGATCCATGGGGGCGGATGGTGTGCACAGCACTATTGGGAGCATTACCAATTCACCCAAGACAAAGATTTTTTAAGGAATAGGGCCTATCCTATCTTTAAGGACATTGCTTCTTTTTATCTGGATTGGTTGACTTGGGACACCAAAAGCCAAAAATGGATTTCCACACCGGAAACCTCCCCGGAAAATTCCTATTACAACCAAGAGGGCAAATCTGCCGCGGTTTCCATGGGGAGTGCCATGGGACATCAAATTATTGGAGAGGTGTTCGATAATTTTCTGGAAACGGCCCAAATATTGGGTATCGAAGACGAACTTGTGGAAGAGGTGAAAACCAAAAAGGCTTCCCTTCATCCCGGGGTAGTTGTTGGAAAAGATGGTCGTATCTTGGAATGGAACGAACCGTATGACGAACCCGAAAAAGGACATCGCCACGTGTCTCACCTCTATGCCCTACACCCAGGTGATGACATTACGGAAAACAATCCCGAAGCCTTTGCCGCTGCCCAAAAAACCATAGATTACCGATTGGAGCATGGCGGTGCCGGAACCGGTTGGAGCCGTGTCTGGATGATCAATATGAACGCCCGTTTGCTGGATGGCGCCTCTGCGGAGGAAAACATCCAAAAATTTTTCCAGATCTCTTTGGCGGACAATATGTTCGATATGCACCCCCCTTTTCAAATCGATGGTAACTTTGGCTATACCGCCGGGGTGGCAGAACTGCTGATCCAATCGCACGAAGGATTCATCCGATTGTTGCCTGCCCTCCCTCCCAACTGGAAGAACGGAAAAATAACTGGCCTAAAGGCCAGGGGCAATGTTGAAGTGGATATGAGTTGGAAGAATGGTACCTTGGAGGAAGTTGCCTTTCGTTCCCCATCAGACACAAACATTTCCGTAAAATATGGCTCGTCCTTCGTTGACCTACAACTAAGAGCCAATGAGGAAATCCAGCTAAATGCAATGCTTAAAAAACAGAACGATTAAATGACCCTACATAACATGACATTGCCATTTCAAAAGAACATTGTACAAGTGGTCAACAAGTTGACCCCATTGGGTCTTATCATCTTGTTCTTTTTGATATCGGTCCCTGGAACGGCACAAAATAATTTGCAAACTGAAGAGAAAATGCAGTGGTTCCAAGATGCCAAATTGGGTATTTTCATCCATTGGGGCCTATACGCCGTAAATGGGATTGATGAGTCTTGGTCTTTTTTCAACGGATATATTTCGCATAACGATTACCTGAAACAGACCGATGGATTTACGGCCAAAAACTATGACCCTTTGGCCTGGGCCGATCTCATCAAAAAAAGTGGGGCCCGTTACTCCGTCATTACCTCAAAACACCATGACGGATTTGCCCTTTGGGACAGCAAATTTGGGGATTTCAATGCCAAAAAGGCCTCGGCGGCCAAAAGGAACGTACTCTCCCCTTTTGTGGATGCCATTAGAAAAGAAGGAATAAAAGTGGGCATCTATTATTCGCTTCCCGATTGGTCCTATCAAGACTACACCCACCACACCCGGGATTCCATGCGGTACAAACTCGCGGACGACCCCAAACGATGGAACACCTTTTTACACTATTACCAAGGACAGCTCACAGAACTTTCAAAAACCTACAATCCAGACCTTTGGTGGTTTGACGGGGATTGGGAGCACACTTCTGCAGAGTGGGAAGCCCCCAAGGTACGACAAATGCTGCTTGATCAAAATCCCCAGACCATCATCAATTCCAGATTACAGGGACATGGGGATTATGCCACTCCCGAGCAAGGCATGCCCGTCACCCGCCCCAAGGACGACTATTGGGAACTCTGTATGACCATGAATAATTCGTGGGGGTATCAAAAAAATGACCATGACTACAAAAGCCTGGATCAGTTGATCGGTATTTTCACCGATGTCATTTCTGCGGGTGGAAACTTATTGTTGGACATTGGCCCCAAAGGAGATGGTTCCATCCCAAAGGAACAGGAAGAACTGTTGACCGGTTTGGGACGTTGGACCCAAAAGCACAAAGAGGCCATTTTTGGTACTGTTGCCGGTATCCCAAAAGAACATTTCTATGGTCCCACTACGCTTTCAAAAGATAAAAGTATCCTGTACCTTTTCGTAAAAGGAAATCCGAACGGGGAAATTGTGCTCCGTGGAATAAAGAACAAAATCAATCGGATATGGGTTGTGGGTGATGGCACCAAACTCTCCCACAAAGTAGTGGGAAAAATTTATTGGAGCCATTATCCAGGCATCAAATACATCCAGGTCCCGGACTACGTTTTGGACAAAAACATGACCGTGCTGGCCGTGCTCTTGGATGGTGAAATAGAGTTGTACCGGGAAGATGGTTCAGTAATTGAAAGCAATTAAAATGATGAGGGTCACAAGAAATCGTATGTTGCGCAATACTTCGGAAAATGGGGTTGTGCGACAATTTGACCCTTTTGAAAATCAAAAATCCAACCCTGAAAACAACCTGCTCCACACCTGAAAATGGGTAGCGAAGGAGATTGTGTTTCTTAAAAATAAACCTTTGAAAAAATGATTCGAAAAGCCTACATCCTAACCTTGCCCCTGGTCTTGCTCTTTGTAGCTTGCCAGACTGTGGAACCGCCCAAAGCTGTTGGCCCAACCCCTTCACAACGGCAAATGGATTGGCATGAACTGCAATATTATGCCTTTGTCCATTTCAACATGAACACCTTTACCGATATGGAATGGGGCACAGGAGGAGAATCCCCTGCCCTTTTCAACCCTACCCAACTGGACACCCGACAGTGGGCCAAAGTGGCCAAAGATGCCGGGATGAAGGGAATCATTTTAACTGCAAAGCACCATGATGGATTCTGTTTGTGGCCCACCAAGACCACGGAACATTCCGTTAAAAATTCACCTTGGAAAGATGGAAAAGGGGACGTGGTCCAAGAATTGGCCGATGCCTGCAAAGAGCATGGTCTAAAATTGGGATTATATCTTTCCCCTTGGGACCGCAACAACGAACATTATGGGAAACCGGAATATGTGAAGATCTTCCATGAACAGTTACGGGAACTATTGACCAATTACGGGGAACTCTTCGAGGTATGGTTTGATGGTGCCAATGGAGGTTCCGGATACTACGGAGGTGCCAACGAAACCCGAAAAATAGACAACAAAACCTATTACGAATGGGAAAAGACCACCGAGATGATTCGGGAATTACAGCCCAATGCGGTCATTTTCAGTGATGGCGGACCGGATATACGCTGGGTCGGCAACGAGGAAGGTTGGGCCAACGAGACCAACTGGAGCGTGATGCGAAGGGATGAGATCCATCCTGGATGGCCGCGATATGTGGAGTTGCGTTCGGGCCATGAAGATGGGACACATTGGCTGCCCGCAGAGGTAAATACCTCCATACGTCCTGGGTGGTACTACCATCCCGGTGAGGACCATCAGGTAAAAACTTTGCCCCGTTTGGTGCAAACCTATTACGAATCCATCGGCAGGAACGGAAACTTTTTGTTGAACCTTCCGGTGGACGATAGAGGTTTGGTGCATGAAAACGATGTACAACAATTGATGGCCCTGAAAGCACAAATCGATACCGATTTTGCCCAAGAACTGGCACAGGGAAATACTGCCAGTGCCTCGAATGTCCGTGGCAACAGTTCCACCTTCAATGCCGAAAAGGCCATCGATGGGGATTTTGAAACCTATTGGGCCACAGATGACGGAACAACACAGGCTTCCATCACCATCAGTTTGGATAAGCCCACCAAAGTCAACCGCATACTGCTCCAAGAGTATATTCCTTTGGGACAACGCATCAAAAAATTCACGGTAAGTGCCGAAGTGGATGGAACATGGCAAGTTTTGGATGAACAGACCACTGTGGGGTACAAACGTATTCTTAGATTTGAAACCGTTACCGCTACCCAAATCAAAGTGGATGTTTTGGACGCCAAAGGCCCAATTACACTCTCCACGCTTGAGCTCTATAATGCCCCTCCCCTTTTGGTGGACCCTAAAATCACCAGAAATAGGGATGGGATGGTCTCCATTGAAATACCGGACGATGAAGTGGATGTCTATGTGACCACCGATGGGAAGGAACCAACAACGACCTCCAAAAAATATGACGCCCCATTTTCTGTTTTGACCCCAACAAACGTAAAGGTCATTGCCGTGGACCCGAACAATGGACAACAAACACAGACGGTGAGCCAATACTTTGATCTGGCCAAAAAAGATTGGAAAGTGGTTGGGGCCCTTCAAAATGATACCGATATGGTTAAACTTATGGATGATGATCCCAATACTTTTTGGGCAACGGATGAAAATTCTTCGAACAGCAACGAGATCACCATAGATTTGGGAGCATCCCATACACTTACTGGATTTAGCTATTGGCCCATCCAAGAACGCTATCCGTTTGGAATCATCACCAAGTATGAATTTTGGGTAAGTCAGGATAACCGAACATGGAAGTCAGTATCAGAAGGGGAGTTCAGCAATGTGGCCAACAATCGCATTGAACAAAAAATAAATTTCAATCCAACATTGGCCAGATATATAAAATTGAATGCTTTGGAAAAACACAATGGTGATACCAGGACTTCCTTTGCTGAAATCGGTGTGTTCACCACAAATCAATGATATATGGATTTAAGATTGAAGGACAAGGTCATATTGGTCACAGGGGGTGACAAAGGAATTGGGAAAGGGATTTCCTGTGTTTTGGCCGAAGAAAATGCCGTCCCTGTCATTATTGGGCGAAATGAGGCCGACGTACTTTCCACTGTGGGAGAAATCAAGGACAAGGGAGGCAAAGCCTTTTACGCCCTTGCAGAACTTACCGACCCTATGCAATGCAAAAATGCCGTTGAAAGAACCTTTCAAGAGCTCGGAAGAATAGATGGATTGGTGAACAATGCCGGGATCAATGACGGAGTGGGGCTCGAAAATGGCAATTATGCCGATTTTAAACGTTCCTTGGAGCGCAATGTGGGACATTATTATCTGATGGCCCACCATGCCTTGCCCCACTTGAAGAAACGCAAAGGCAGCATTGTGAACATCGGTTCCAAAACATCGGTGACAGGCCAGGGCAATACTTCGGGTTATGCGGCAGCGAACGGGGCCCGAAATTCACTTACCAGGGAATGGGCGCTAGAACTTCTTCCCTATTCCATTCGGGTGAATGCCGTAATTGTCGCTGAATGTTATACCCCATTGTACAAGAATTGGATAAATTCATTTGATAATCCTGAAGAAAAACTCAAGGAAATTATGGATAACATCCCCTTGGGGAATAGAATGACAACCGCAGAAGAAATTGCCAACACGGTGGCCTTTCTTCTTTCCGAAAAATCCAGCCATACTACTGGCCAACTGATCTTTGTGGATGGGGGCTACACCCATCTGGATCGTTCACTTTAACCTATAGCCATGACCAGACCAAAAATTGTATCCAAAAAAGCACTTTTGCCCTTCGTCCTGATTACTTCCCTGTTTGCGCTTTGGGGTTTTGCCAATGCCGTTACGGACCCTATGGTACAGGCATTCAAAAAAGTATTGGAGCTTTCCAATTCCCAAGCCGCTTGGGTCCAAATGGCTTTTTATGGCGGTTATTTTTGCATGGCTTTGCCCGCGGCACTTTTTGTCCGGAAATACTCTTATAAGGTAGGGATATTGATAGGGCTGGCCCTTTATGCAGTAGGGGCGCTCATGTTTTATCCAGCGGCCATCATGGAAAAGTTTTGGTTTTTTTGCCTTGGCCTATATGTGCTTACCTTTGGACTTGCTTTTTTGGAAACAACGGCCAATCCCTACATATTGGCCATGGGTGCAAGGGAAACGGCAACGCAGCGCCTGAACCTGGCCCAGGTGTTCAATCCTGTAGGGTTGCTATTGGGATTGCTCATTGCGCAGCAATTTGTGCTCAAAAAACTACAATCGGATGACATCGTGGATTATTCATCCTTGGACCCTGTCAAAAAAGCTATGATCCGTACTTCGGATCTCATGGTGATCAGGGACCCGTATGTGGTTCTGGGATTGGTCATTCTGGCGGTATTCGTTCTCATAATGGTCAACAAGATGCCCCAGGCCAAAGGAAACGGAACAATTCCGTCCTTGAAAGAAACAGGCAGGCTACTGTTCCAAAGGCCCCGTTACAGGTTGGGGGTATTGGCACAGATCCTATATGTCGGTGCGCAGATCATGTGCTGGACCTACATCTATCAATATGCCGAAGCCATGGGTATGGCAAGCGATATGGCAGCCAATTACCAGTTTGCGGCGTTCATTTTGTTTTTGGTGGGTCGGGCCATCGGCACGTATCTGTTACGTTTTCTCAGTCCGGGCAAACTATTGATGTGGTTTTCCCTCATGGCCGGAATCTGTTCCTTAGCCGCCATTTTCATTGAAGGCCATTTGGGGTTACTTTCGTTAGTGGGCATTTCGTTCTTCATGTCGCCCATGTTTCCGACCATTTATGGAATTGCCTTGAACGGATTGACCGAGGAGGAATCCAAATTGGGTGCGGCCGGATTGGTCATGGCCATTGTTGGGGGAGCCCTGATGCCCAAATTACAGGGAATGATCATTGATATTGGGGGCCATGGGGTGGCCGATACCCAAATCATGGGAGTGGCCGAGGTGAATTATTCCTTTACCCTCCCCTTGTTCTGTTTCGCCTACATTGCCTGGTTCGGTTTTGACACTTTAAAAAATGAACGCATATGGGAAATCTAAAAAGATATTGCTTGGCACTTGATCTTGTGGATGACGAGCAAAGCATCATGGCCTATGAAGAGCATCATAAAAATGTATGGCCCGAAATTTTGGAGAGCATCAAGGAATCTGGCATCCAAAACATGGAAATATATAGAGTAGGCAATCGGCTGTCCATGATCATGGAGGTGGATGATTCGTTTTCCTTTGAGAAAAAACAACAGGCCGATGCCCAAAATCCCAAGGTGCAGGAATGGGAAGAGTTTATGTGGACGTTCCAAAAACCACTTCCCTTTGCCCAAAAAGGTGAAAAATGGCTGCCCATGAAAAAAATATTCAAGTTGTAATCGTATGCGCAACCAAAAACAAATCACATTCAACCCCAAATACCCCTCCATCGAAGATCTTCGAGAAAAAGCCCGCAAGCGTATTCCCAGATTTGCCTTTGAATATCTGGACGGGGGGTGCAATGAAGAGGTGAACCTCCGAAAGAACACTGGTGAAATCAGAGAGGTTGAATTGTTGCCCAGATATCTGGATACCTACAAAGAGGCCAACATGACTACAGAAATCTTTGGAAAAAGATACGATGCCCCTTTTGGGATTGCCCCCATTGGTCTCCAAGGGCTCATGTGGCCCAACTCTTCCGAAATCCTGGCCAAAGCCGCATTTCAACACAATATTCCCTTTATTCTGAGTACCGTGGGCACTTCCAGCATCGAACGTATCAGCGAGATCACTGAGGGAAATGCTTGGTTTCAATTGTACCATCCCACGAAGGAATCCGTTCGAAATGACCTGATCCATCGGGCCCAAGTTGCTGGTTGCCCCGTTCTCGTGTTGCTTTGCGACACCCCGGTTTTTGGTTTCCGTCCCAAAGAAATAAAGAACGGACTTTCCATGCCCCCAAAAATGAGCTTTTCCAACATCCTTCAGATATTGGGAAAGCCCCAATGGGCCTTTGAGACTTTACGGCATGGGCAACCCAATTTTGAAGTGCTTAAACCGTACATGCCCAAAGGGCTCAACCTAAAACAGTTGGGACAGTTCATGGACCAGACCTTTAGCAAGCGTATGGACATGGAAAAGATTGCTTCCATCAGGGACCTATGGAAAGGCAAATTGGTATTGAAGGGGGTGATCACTGAGGCCGATGCCGAAAAAGCAGTATCCCTGGGACTGGATGGCATCATTGTATCCAATCATGGAGGGAGGCAATTGGATGCCGGGGAATCCACCATAAAGCCATTGGCCCGAATATCGGAAAAATATGGCAATCAACTCACTGTGATGATGGATAGCGGTGTGCGCTCCGGACCCGATATCGCCCGAACAATAGCCAGTGGGGCCCAGTTTACATTTTTAGGCCGTTCCTTTATGTATGGCGTTGCAGCTATGGGAAGCAAAGGGGGCGACCACACCATTTCCTTGCTCAAAACGCAATTGAAACAGGTAATGGAACAAATTGGATGCCCTGAAGTTGAGCAAATGCCTCTTTTCAGAAAATAGATAGAGAGTAATCCAATGATCATTTAATTAGCATATAAAATAATTTGGGTTGCCCGAAAAACATTGTCTGATTTTAGAACTTTTTAGTGTAACGATAATACTTTTCTTGCTTCATTTTTAACGAATTGTCCCCAGTTTTACAGGGTCAGTGAACATGACAAAAGTAGGTGGAGGTAGATTTATTCCTCATTGAACAAACAAATATTTTAAAGCGTCCTTTTTTCAGTGCGTGTATTAAATTCTATTGATATTCTGCAAAAAATGATGATAGCATTCCTTCCCCTCTGGGAAAAATTGAACTTAGTTAAAGTATCAATGAACAACAGAAAAAAGAATTTAAAGTTAGTGACATAAATGACGTGGATATGAACCCTTCCTCATCCAATTTTTTGCATTCAATTTATTAAGGGATAGAATAAATTGTTGTCTGACCGCAGAAAAATCAAAATAAGATATAAATATTTAATAATCAATGAATTAAATATATTCGTTAAAATGGTGACCTATTCGGTGAGCATAAAAAAGGAATGTATGTAAGATTATAATTTTCAATTATTTATTAAAATAAATTCTATTAAGAACATAGATAGCCCCGATGACACCAATCATCCAAAAATTGGCTTTTATAGATTCATGATGAAGTCGTGTACAAGTATTTTTTGTTTGTAGTCAACACATTGTTGTTTATTCCCTAGTATCCAACCGATTTAAAAACTCTTCTGCATTCTGTAAATGCCTCTCTTTCTTTTCGGGGCACATCTTATCAAGATTCCGCAACAGCATGGCAAGTCGAGGGTTTTGTTCAAAAAATGTCCGGTTCTTGTCCATAAAGTTCCAGAATAGGCCATCCCAAATTTCTTCCCATTCGCCACCTTCATAATCTCCCATTTTATTGATGTAATTGCTACTACTGATGTACGGTTTGGTGCTCATAAGCCCACCATCCGCAAAGAGCCCCATTCCGTAGACATTGGGCACCATTACCCAATCATACGCATCAATGAACAGTTCCATGAACCATTGGTAAATATCATCCGGGTCGAACTCGCACAGAAGCATAAAGTTGCAGAGGACCATCAGTCGTTCTATATGATGGGCATAGCCCGTTTTCAACACCTTTTTTATCGTGATGTCCACCGGAACAATCCCAGTAGTACCATCATAAAATGACTTTGGCATCTTTCGGGAATATCCCCAAAAATTACGGGTTCGTTCTTCGGCCCCCTTTACCTGATACATTCCCCGGATGAATTCGCGCCAACCGATAATTTGCCGTACAAAACCCTCCACTGAATTGATGGGCACTTTATGTTCATCTGCAAATGAAATCGATGTTTGCAAGACATCTTCCACAGAAATCAGACCCACATTAAGCAGAGGTGTCAACACACTGTGGTGCAAATAGGAAGCGTCCTTAACCAGGGCATCCTCATAATCACCAAACTTGTGAAACCGATTTTCCAAAAAATCTTGGAACCAGCGCTCTGCCGACTCAAAATTGATGGGATATAACGGGGTCTGTGAAAGTGATCCAATATTGTTCTTATAATGGGATTCCACATAGGATTTTGCCTCCGTAAAATAGGTATCGGCATCAGGGAAGGCGATTGCCGGAGGAGTTCGGTTTTTGGGATATCGCTTCCGATTGTCCACATCGTAGGTCCACTTCCCTCCTTTTGGATTCTCACCTTCCATTAAAATATTGCGTTTGCGACGCTGTTGTTTGTAAAAGGATGTCTGAAAAAAGTTTTTCTTGCTTGGCTTGAAGAAATGGGACAAATCATCCATAGTATTCAAAAAAAGTGGAGAATCGTGCCACTTGACCATGGTTTCAGATACGCTTGATTTGATTCGCTTTTCCAACCAATTATCCGTTGGGTCGATTATATGAAACTCCCCATATCCCTCAGTCACCAACTCTTTTAGCAGCACCCTTATGTCCGAGCGGTCTTCTTGGGCATCAATATAATGAACCTCGAAACCATTATGAGATAGATGATCCGCATAACATTTCATGGAGGCCCGATGAAACAGGATTTTCTGCTTGTGAAAATTGTATTGATTAAAAAACAAGGTTTCTTCCATCAAAAAAACAGGAGCGTATTTCGGAAGCAAATCCAAATTTTTAAAAAGTTGATGCGGAAAACGGATGCTGGCCCTTTTCATTTGCCCACCAAAGCATTGATCATTCCCCGGAACACAAAAGCATGAAAAGGCAGTACCATATACCAATACAAGCGGCCCCAAAGCCCTTTGGGCCTAAAAACAGCCCGCTGAAACAAGGTGTTCTTCACTATTTTGAACTCCAACCACGCCTCCCCGGGCAATTTCATCTCAGCGAACAGGAGCAATCGCTTTTGTTTTTTATCGGCCAACAAAACCCGCCAAAAGTCCAAGGGATCACCTGCCTCTAAATTGGTGTCGTGTCTACGGCCGCGACGCAGTCCTACCCCACCAAATACTTTGTCCAAATACCCGCGAATGCGCCAGAGTAAATTAAACCCATACCATCCATTTTTCCCGCCAATGGACCAGATTTTATTGATTGTGTAGGTTTCATCCACCACAATTTTGGAGCGTACATCCTTAAAACAGCCATGATTGGGCACTTGAATGTGGTCCGACAATTGGTCGTGGAAGACCCCGCTGCTGATGGCATCCTTCCAACTGGAAATGACAGAATTCTGTTCAATTTTTTGAAATGCAAGCCGTACTGCCTCCTTATAGGAAAGTGGTTTTACTTGTAAAATTTCATTCACCTGACTTGGTTTTGCAATCACCTCCACTTTCATGCTGTCGACCAATGCCTTAGCCAAATTAAAAGAGGTGGATGTGACAAAATAGAGCCAGTACGAGGACAAGCGCGGGGTAAGCACGGGTAATGTCAGAATATATCGTTTTAATCCCCGAACCTCCCCAAATTGATACAGCATTTGTTTGTAGGTCAGTATCTCCGGCCCACAGATATCGAAGGATTGGTCCATGACTTCCTCTTTTCCTGCTGCCCCTTCCAAGAAACGGAGCACATCTCGAATGGCGATGGGCTGCGTTCGGGTATTCAGCCATTTGGGGGCCACCATGACCGGTAATTTTTCAACAATGTCACGGATAATTTCAAAGGAAGCACTACCACTTCCCACAATGATGCCCGCTCTAAAAGTTGTGAGCGCATATGCATTGGACTTTAGGGTCTTTTCAACCGCCAACCTGGATTTAAGGTGTTTCGAAAGCGACGCATCATTCACAATTCCGCCTAAATAAATGACTTGTCGGCATGTCGTTTTATCCATTAAATCCTTGAAGTTTTGTGCACATTGTTGCTCCAAGTCCTCAAAGTCATCGCCCGTGGCGGCCATGGAATGAATGAGATAATAAGCAACGTCAATATCTTTGGGAAAAACCACATCCTCCGTATCCAAAAAGTCCACTTTAATGAATTCAATACCTTTTTTGGATTCCATTTCATCTGGAATCCGGTTTAAATCCCGCACACAACAAATGATTTGATGGTCTTTCGCCAGCAGATTCAGTACCAATCGCTTGGCAATATACCCTGTTGTACCTGTGATGAGAATCCGCATGTATGGTGTCTTTTTTAATTCTTGGGACGTTGATAGGGATATCTTGCCTGTAGCTGGGGCAAAGTATATCCATCAAGACCATTAATACTGACGATGTTTCCTTTGGAAAGGTTTACAAAGCCATCTTCTTCGAGCAAGTCATCTTGAATATAGACCGAAAGGATTTCACCCACCACAAGGATGGTCCCGTTCTGCTTTATGGCATATTCCTCAGCAAATTTCATGGCCATCTTGATAGGTGCTTGAGCCACGAAGGGAGCTCTGAAGTCATTAATGTATTCAGATTGCAAGTTGGTCATCTCAAACTCTGACACTCCCTTGGGGTACTTGGCCGAAGTATGGTGTCCGTCTTCCATAATCTCCTTGGAAATATGGTTTATGGTATAATAACCCATCTCTTTAATGTTATCATAAGAGTTTCTAGCTACCGTAGTGGGCCTTAGCACAAATCCCAGAACGGCCGGGTCAGAACCCAAATGCACCACCGAACTGAAAACCGCTACGTTCTCATTGCCACCGTCATCCACAGTTGCTATGAGATTGGCCGATTTAAACCCAGAAAGACTGTTGACCAAATTGATGCGATACAGCCTATCCATGGAATCCAAGTCCGATTGCGTAAAACATTTCATGCCAACATATTGAAATTGTTTACCTTGACCATGTTGGCCTTAAGATCGTGCATCAGGTTGTAGAGTCCAAAGAACGTTCTGTTGATATAAATAAAATGCTTCGAGCCGCGGTTGCCATCCATCCGCCGCAGTTCGGTGTTCTGTGCATACTTTTTGCCCAGCTCGGTTATTTTCCCAAAAAAGACCTTGTCGGAAAAATCAAAAACCTCATTATGGAAAGGTTGGGTGAATAGGCTCAGCATTTCCTGGAACATGGCCGTGAAGAATTTGATTTCTTCCGGTGAATCTTCAGGGCGAAGGATTTCCAACTCAAAGAGTTTCCTTTGAAAAAATTCGGGATTGGAAATATTTTCTTTTTTGGCCAACTCAAAATAGGGAATGTAAAATGAATCTGGTATCGCTTTGATGCAACCAAAATCCAATACCACCAATTGGTTGTCCTTGGATACCAAAAAGTTACCCGGATGCGGGTCGGCATGGACTTTTTTCAATCGGTGGATTTGGTACATGTAAAAATCCCAAAGAGCCTGGCCCAAAACATTGGATACAGCATTGTCCGTGTTGTGCGCCGTAAATTCGGACAGATGCTCACCCTCCATCCAATCCATGGTTATGATTTTTTCCGAAGAAAGATTCACATAATACGATGGGAATTTGAGATTGGGCAGGTGGCTGCAAGCATCCACAATACTTTGACTTTGTTCAACTTCCAGCAGATAATTGGTCTCTTCCATCAACTTATCCCTGACCTCCTTAAAATATTTATCGCTGTCCTTTCCCTTAATGTTGAACATTTTTAGGGCGATGGGCTTTACAAGGGCCAAATCCGTGGCAATACTGTCCGAAACCCCGGGATATTGGATTTTTACGGCCAGTTTCTTTCCATCTTTTTCCGCTTGATGGACTTGTCCGATGCTGGCACCATGGACCGCTTCGGGATTGAAAGAATCGTAAACTTCGGATGGAGCGCTTCCAAAATATTTTTTAAAGGTCTTGTTCACTAAAGGTGCGGACAATGGGGGCACAGAAAACTGGGAAAGGGAAAACTTTTCCACATAGGCCCTGGGCAACATGCTTTTTTCCATGCTCAGCATTTGGGCCACTTTAAGGGCACTGCCCTTCAACTCCCGGAGACTGCCGTAAATATCCTCTGCATTGTCCTGATCCAATTTTTCCTTGGCCTCCTCTTCCGAGGTGGTCATCCTATTTCCATAATATTTGAGGTAATTTACACCGACTTTGGCTCCGGTCTGTACCAGTTTTGTAGCGCGCTGAATTTTGGAAGTGGGGATACTATCTATTGTTTTCATTTACGACATCGCCATTTTTTCCTTGAAAATAAACTTCCCCAAGTCCACAAGGCTTTGCAATGGGGTCGCTTCCAAGACATCAAAAGAACTGTTCACGGATTTCTCGATGAGGATATCTGTTTTTTCAAAGGAAGGTGAGTTGTCATCCAACCAAAACTTCAGCGTAAACAGTAGCTGTGCCCATGCACTTTCTGAAATGGCCTTACGCTGAAACTTTTTTATCTGCTCTTGGTCAATGTCCAAGGTTTTTATGTCCAAGCTATCCACATAGCCAGTAAAGCCTTCCCGAAGTTTATACAGCGTTTTTAAATTGTCCAGCGCTTGCTTTTTATTTCGCAAGACCAATACAACATAGCTCCTATTGGCCGTTAAAATTTCAAAAAAGGTATAATAGAAACTTAACAGTTGATTTCGAGCATTGGAATTGGCATACGTCTCATCTTTTTGAAGCAACTCCAAGGTATGGTCAAGGAAAGTCGAGAATATAGAGGATTTTATAGCTCCAAAAGACCCAAAATGGTCATAAAAACTACTTTCGTCCAGATTGTAAGTCTTACAAAACTTATATACCGAAGATGGTTCTTGGTCTTGCTCCAATATATAGTCCATGAACCATGTGATTATTTGCTGTTTGGAAAAATTCTTCTTTTTGGCCATTGTCCTTGTTTCTTGTAAAGATATGAAATGTTTAATTTTTTAAATCAAACATTAAACATTTTTAACAAGGTTTATTTACAAGTTTTCAGGGTTGATGGCCAGACTCTTGAACAATTTGGCTTTGGTATGGAAAAATTTGTTCTGCATTTCGTTTCGTTTCAGATAGGCATCAATCAGCTTGCTTTCCCTTGAATTGACCAAAAACAGGGAGCTTTCCCCAAAACTGAACTTACGCTCCTCGGCATCCAATAGGGTACTATAATCCTGAACAATGTCCGCTATCAATTGGTTTTGGGTGATGAACGAATCCAACTCTCGATAGATGGCAATTACCTTGTTCTGAATCTCAACTTGCGCATTGTCGCGTTCAAACTCGGCATCCATCAGTTTGAATTTGGCCAATTTTAGGTCACCACGCTCTTTCCGTAAAAACAACGGCAATTGGAATGAAACTCCACCCTTGTAATTTTCGGTCACAAAAGAGTTTATCTGATCTGGGGTTTCCGAAAGAAAATTGTACTCCACATCCAGTTTTGGAAGCAATTTATTGGCTTTAAGTCGTTTATCAACCGTAAGCCCATCTATTTTGTATTCCAACGACCGTAATTTGGGATGGTTCTCCAGACTAAAACTGTCCAACGGTTTGCCCAAAATTTCCAAGGTGACATCAATCTCACTTTCTGTATTGAGGTCTGGGGTCACATCTTCCCGCAATTCGACCGGTACATCCTCAATCCAAAGAAAATTGGATACCTCAAGGGATTTCTTCATCAACTCCACCTTGGCCTGTTCGTACCCCAGTTCCCGATTACTGACCGCTATTTTGGCCTCCACCGTATCGATCATGGCGATATCGCCCGCCAAGGCACTTTTACGGATACCTTGGAACCGAATATCGGCATTGTCCAAAAAGTCCTTAAAAACTTCGGCGTCCCGATACGCTTTCATCCAGTCAAAATAGGCAATGGATGCCTTGTACAATACCTCGTTCACCAAAATATCTTGATCGGCCTTTGACTGCTCACTAAAAAACTTGGCCTTTCGTAAGGTGGCCATGCGTTCGTTGGCCCAAAAACCATCCAACAAAGACATGGAAATCCCAGCACTGTACAGTCCATCTTTGGGAAGGGTCTCACTGGCACTGAGATACTCCCCTGCATTCTGCTGATAATTCCCCTTGAGTTCAATCCCAAACCACGTCGGTATTTTAAAAGTGGTATTGAGCCGGTCCCAATATTCGGTGTCCTTGAACTGCTTTCGGTCGTAATCCACCTCAACTTTGGGGTCAAAACCTCCCCTGGCCTTCATAAGATTGGCCTGTCCTGTGGCAATCGTCAACTGGGCCTGTTTGGCAATCGGATGGTATTTTTTCACATACCCCAAATACTCCTTGAAACCCAAGACCAAACTATCTTGTTGGGCCTGTGAAGCAAAAGCGACAAGGAAAAAAATCCAACAAAAATGGGTTGTCCTACTGCTTAGTGGCATCGATGTTTGAATTTTGAGGTTGGTAATAATTGGGCGGGAAACCATTGAGTTGTCTCCATAGTTCAAACCAAATAGGGACATCTTCCAACAAGGCCATGGTACTTGCCCCTGAGCCAACACGAATATCCTTTGGCCACTCCGCATCTTCTTCATCCGGCGCCAACAGCACCCTATATTTTCCGTTTGGGCTGATAAAGGTTTCAATGGCTACAATTTTTCCGCCGAAGGTGCCGTAGGAAACATTGGGCCATCCGCTGAACACAATGGCTGGCCAGCCATCAAACTGGATACGCACCTTTTCGCCCACATGAATAAGGGGCAGGTCAATGGGATCCACATAGGTTTCCACGGCCATGTCATATTTATCGGGCATGATCCCAACGAGCCGGTCCCCTTCCTTGAAAGTTTCACCGATGCCGGACTGCAGGGCCTTGTTGATGTACCCGCTTTGTGGTGCCCGAATAAATTGAAGACTATTGCGCATTTCGTAGTTGGTGTATTCATTCTCCAACTTGGTCACCTGTGCCTCGGAATCAAATTGATTGGACTGGGCCGAGTACAGATCGCTACGGGCCTTGGAGATCTTATCGGTATACTCTGCTTGGACCCTGGTGATCTCGACCTGGGCATTGATGACGTCATTTTTACTGGCCAATAGCTTATTCTCCTGTGAGATAATCTTTGCCTGGGCCTCTTGAAGTTTTAATCGTTTCTCTTCCAAGTCGGTGACCGCCTTTAATCCTTCCTTTTCCAACTGCACCACCCGATCGTATTGTCGCTGTGCTATGGCGATGTTGGTCTTGGCCGCTTCCAGGTCAATACTGTCACTCTTCACCTTAAGTTTGGACTGTATCAGTTTGTTTTTGGCCTGCTCCAGCTTTAGCTGACGTTCTTGGGTCAATGCCTGGATCTGGGTCTGTAATGCTCCTACTTTTTCCTGATAAGAGGTTACGGACATCTCCTTTGCCCTGATCTGTTGACCGGTGCGTTCCACCAATCTGGGGTCGAAGTATTCGCTTTTTACTTCTGAAATTTGTAGGATGGTATCGCCTTTCTCCACAAAATCACCCTCTCTCACAAACCACTTTTCGATACGGCCAGGAATTGGGGACTGGATGGTCTGGGGCCGTTGGTCTGGAGTCAATGTGGTCAAAAACCCCCTTCCGGATATGGTCTGGGTCCACGGGAAGAACAGGACCACGAATACCAGGACAAAGAATAGGGCCAAAAAGCGATTGAACTGTTTGTAGTGGCGCTTATGGAACACTTTTGCTCCAGCCTTGTACCCTGTGATATCAACCTTTTGGTTGAGTTTATTATGTGATATGTTCAGCATGATATTCTAGCTTTCTTTGATCAACCTTCCATTCTCTATAACAATTGTCCTATTGCACAATCGTGTCCATTTGGGGTTTTCACTGATGACGACCAATGCCCACCCATTGGATATATCGGCCAAAAACTCCATGATTCTATCCGTCTCCTCCTCGGAAAATTGGTCCAAGGGATCTTTGAGAATCAATAGCTTAGGGCGACGAACAATGCTACGGGCCAAAACAATCTTCTTTGAAATGATGTAGGGAATCTTTTTACCTTCTGGATAGAGCACGGTCTGAAGTCCATGGGGCTGCTCCTTCACAAATTGCGTAAGGCCCGTTTTTTCTATGGCCCAATACACATCTTCCATTGGGATGTCCTTGTTACCAAAGGTAATATTGTCCAGCATGGTCCCTTCGAAAGGATATTCCTCGGTAAGGGACTGCCCTAAATGGGAACGGTATTCATTCAAATATATGCCTTTGAGGTCCACATTGTTGATATATATTTTCCCCTCTGCCGGTTCCAAAATACCCGCAATCAACCGGAGCAGTGTTGATCGTCCTGATCCACTAGGCCCCTTCAATAATATGGAGGAATGGGGAGTTATGGTAAACGATATGCCATCCAGGATCTTTTTGTCCCTCCCCGGCACTTTATAGGTCACATTATGAAGTTCGATGGTGAGCCCATCATAACCATTGAAAGGAGTTTCGCCTTCTTGGGGCTCCAGTTTCTTATCCACCACCTGGCCTAACTTTTCAAGGGATGTCAAAAGATCATAAAAAGTTTCCAATCCCAAGATCAATTTCTCCACAGAGTTGATCACCAAAAGGATGATGATTTCCGCGGCCACAAACTGACCAATGTTCATTTGTTGGTCCAAGACCAGTAAACCACCGATCAGCAACAGGCCGGCCGTGACCAACACCTTAAATCCGACCATCTGGATGAATTGCAACACGATCACCCTAAAATGACTTTCCCTGGCATCCAGATACTTGGCCACAAGACGGTCGTTTTTTTCCATGGCATGCGAGGTCTTCCCAGAAAGTTTGAAACTGATGATGGACCGGGCAATCTCCTGTATCCAATGTGCTACCTTGTATTTGTTCTTGGACTCTTCCAAACTGGTCTCCAACCCTTTTTGTGCCGTGAATTTGAACACCACATAGATCAACAATATCAGGAGCAGTCCATAGATAATGAAAAACGGGTGGTAAAAAGAGAGCAAAATAAGCCCGAAGACTATCTGGAGCAGTGCAGCAGGGAAATCGATCAATATCTTGGATAGCGCCTTTTGAATGGTCAAGGTGTCAAAAAAACGGTTGGCCAGTTCCGGTGGGTAATAATTGCTCAACTGGCTCATTCGAATTTTTGGAAAGCGATAGGCAAATTCAAAGGAAGACCGTGTAAATATTTTTTGCTGTACATTTTCAATGATCCTGATCTGCATCAATTGCAGGACACCTACAAAGGCAACCCCAGCAGTCACCAGAACCACCAGAACTACCCATGATGTACTGATCTGTGCACCTTGTATGAGGTTGATGATCGCTTGGATCCCCAAAGGAAGGGAAAGGTTCACCAAACCTGCAAAAATTGCATAATAGAATACTTGGAAAATGTCTTTCTTGTCCAACGCAAGCATGCGCATAAGCCTTTGCCAGGCGGTTAGAATGTCTTTAGCCATTGGCTTTTGATTTTAGAGACCTTGTTATCAAATCCATAAAAAAGTGTACTGGTTCCACATCTTGGTTACAGTTGGTCAAGCCCGGAAAATGTTCCCTTAAAAAATGCTGATGGAGGGACCCTTCCAAAATAGTGCTGGCCAAACTCAAGGAATAGGGATATTCTGGATTGTGGGTAGCTATCATTTCTTCAAGCCGATACACCAATCTTTTGTAGATCGCAAAGTATCCTTCCTTGTTTTCCTTTTCCACATTTTTGGTCACATAAGATTTGGAATATTCATTAATGACTATTTTATTCAATATGACTTCGTTAACATGGGAGAAAGCGATGTCCTCTTCTACATTTTGCGTCAATATCTCCACTGCCTTTTGCAGTTTTTCAAAGCAATCTGAAATACTATGGGTGGCCAGGACCATTTTATATTCCATCCATCGCCAGTACCATGAAGCCAGGTAAAGCAATAATTTATGTTTATTCTCAAAGTACCTATATACGGAACTTTCATTGGAACCAATTTTGGAACCAAGCTTCTTAAAATTGAAATTTTCAAACCCCATTTCATTGATCATCAATATGCTTTCCTCTATGATCTTTTTGCCAAGCGCTGAGGATTCAGGGTCCTTTAAATACAGTTTTTCATTGATTCCCATACGTAGGGATTGCATCAATCGCTCCATTTTCAGTACGTATAAAAATTAAAATGCCACAAAAATAATAGTAAAACTATCATAAAATAATAGTTTTACTATTAATTAACATATTGCCAATAGTGTTATGGGTCATATATATATCCTTGGTAACATGGAAGTACAGATCTGGTGCGAGGAAAATACCAAAAGAAGATTTTGGTATGTGATGCCCAAATCACATGATTCTAAAAAATGGAAAGTCTTTGGGTATCAATCTGGAATACAAGAGAAGCATGCTTTTTGACCAATTGAGACCTCTATTGAATCAATTTCAAATTAAGCTTTGCCTCCTTGCTTTTTGCACGGCCTCCAGTTTGTTGTGCACCTGTAGCTTTTTGTAGATATTCTCGATGTGTTTTCGCACTGTGCTGGGCGAAAGGAAGAGGTTGTTGGCAATGACCGTATAGCTGAGTCCTTCTGCCAATTGTTCCAATACTTCCAGCTCCCGCGTGCTGAGTTCGACCCCATCTTCCTTTGTGGACAAAGATTCCTGTCGCTCGGGGTATCGCAATAGCTTTAATGTCTTCACCGCAATGGAAGGACTCATGACCGCACCCCCACCTATGGTCTCCGTTATGGCATTGTGTAGTTTGTCCGCCTCAATTTCTTTCAATAAATAGCCATCGGCCCCTGCTTGTATGGCATTGAAAATATTTTCATCGTTGTCAAAAACGGTAAGCATGAGCACCTTAATGTGCGGATATCTTTGCTTTATGATGTTCACGGTCTCTATCCCGTCCAATATGGGCATTTCAATGTCCATGAGCACCAAGTCCAGGTTATGGCTCTTTTCCAACTTGGCCAAAAGCTCACTGCCATTGTACACCATGTATTTGATGTCCAAATCTCCATAATCGGCAAGCTTTTCATGGATGGCCCTTGCCAAAAATGTATTGTCGTCCACTATGGCCAACTTGATCTTGCCCATCGCTTTGTCTTTGAGTTTACACGTTCACCTTTAGCTCGACTCTGGTCCCTTTTCCCGGTACACTTATTTGGCTAAAATCGATGCCTGCTTTCTGCGCCCTATTTTGCATGATGTGGAGTCCGTTTCCTGTTGATTCTTTTGTCGTATCGAATCCTTTACCAAAATCTTCGATCACGATCTCGACCTGATTTTCCAACTCTGTAAACGTTACGACTATCTCGGGGCTTTCCGAATGCTTCACGGCATTGTTTACGGATTCTTGTATGATCCTGAACAGGTTCATCCCCACAAAGGCATTGAGCACTTTGTCGGAAGGATTGCCCTCGGTACGCACCATAATTTTATTGTCTGTGGCCTCATGGACGGTCGCGGCCAATTGTTGGGTGCGTTCCCGAATGTCTTCCAAACTGATCTCGTCCTTGTTCATGGCCCAAATCGTGTCCCGAAGTTCGGAGATGGTGACCAATGAAAATTGTTTCATTTGGGTCAACTTTTCCATAAGAAAAACCTCGCCCTTGTCAATCCCTCTTTTGGCGGAATCGGTTATCGATGTGAGGTACGTGAGTTGGGACCCTATATTGTCGTGCAGGTCGCGGGCAATACGAATACGCTGTTCCTTCAGGTTCTCCTGCGCCTTGGCCTCGGATATGGCCTTTTCCAAAGCGGCTTCCCTTGCCAAGTTCCTTGCTTTTATTTTCTGCTCCCTGAACAGCACAAAGCCGATGATCAAAAGTAAGGCCATTAGCCCCCCACTTCCAATCAACATATTGTTGCGTTTTTTTATGGACAGTTCGCTTTCAACCAGTTCGTTCTGTTGGCGAAGGATTTCGTTCTCTTTTTGTTCGGTCTCATACTTTTCCTTTAGGTTGAGCATTTCCCGTGCTTTTTCCAAAAAGTAAAGACTGTCCCTTGCCGTTTTGTGCTTTTGATGATACTGATATGCTTTTTTGAAATCTGGCTTTTCTTCATAAATCAACGACAAAGTCTTGGAAAGCACATCTATGCCTGGAAGAAATTCGATTTGCTCCGCTTCCGCATAGGTAGCCAAGGCCAATTCTTCGGCCCTATTCACTTTTCCCTGTTTAAGATATATATTGGCCAAATCATTTTTTAAAGAAATCTGGGCCAAACGCTCCCCCCTTTCCTCTTGAAGGGCTATGGCTTGATTATAATAAAGTTCTGCAGTATCAAAATTTCCAAGCCCCCAACTTGCCAAGGCCATGTTCGTTAACGGATAAGCTTTATCCAACCTTGCGCCGATGGTGTCATAGCCCTCCAACGATTTTTTGGCATAGTCAAATGCCTCATCAAACTGTTTTTTTTCGAGATAAGCCGCAGCCACACTGTTATAGCTCATCGCCACAAAATAATCGTTCCCTATCTTCCTGTACATATCCGATGCCTTCAGGTAGTATTCCAAAGACAGGTCCGGTTCTTGGATCAACTTGTACCTGTTTCCCAGATTCAGATAGGACCCCGCAATCCAAATACTATCCTTTCCCGCAATAAAGTTCTCCAAGGCCTTGAACTGATAATCTACGGCGATGTCAAATTCAGTAAGGGCCTCATAAGCATTGGACATGTTGGTATAGAGGCTTCCCAATACATAGTAGTCTTTTGAATTTTCCAAAATGGGCTTGGCCATCATGTGGTACTCCAACGCTTCTTTAGGTCTGCCAGCATCCCATGAAAGAATACCATAGGTCATCCAAATCCTGGCCCTGTAATAATCATCGTCCAATGCATCTGCTTCCTTAAAAGCCAAGTCGACATAATATCTAGCGCTGTCCACATTTATGGATCGAAACTTCATTCCGACATCCTTAAGGGCCAACACTTTGTCCCCACCCTTTTTTATGGCCGCAGAGTCTTTAAGCATTTTAAGCTCTTCCTCCAGTGTCTGGGCACTCAAAGTTGTATGGAACATCCCTGACAGCACTAATACCGTCAAGGATGTAAGAAGTTGTTTTATCGAAGACATTTTCTAAAAATAGATAAATTTTCGGGCCTTATGACGCTTGTCCTTTCAAAATTAATCCGCCTTATCCGCCAGTTTTTCCACCACGGCATCCAGATAGGCATTCAATCCTTTTTTGGCACCTTGCAAATATTTTTCAGGATCGCACTTCACGATGGAAAAATTGGACTTTTCCTGATGGTCCACACTCCAGACCCTAAGCACTCCCCAATCGGTTCCCAGTTTGTCCCTGTCCGGAGTTTGGGCCACATCAAATTTTTGTCTTTCCATGACCCCAGAGACCTCGACCCCTCCCCGTGGGACAAAGTGGCCCATATCAAACATTATACTGCTTTCCTCGCTGATCACAAAAGTGGTCTCCGCCTTTACCCTGGCATTTCCCGCGTGTCGGTTCAAAGTTCTTGAAACCTCACTTTGGCTATCTTCAAAAACATTGACCACCAAAATAACTTTGTTGAAGATAAAATCGGTTTTCTGGTTCACTACCCGGCTTTCGGTATTCCCAGCATAATCGGCAAAGCCGGCGAGAGGTATTGCATCTTTCCCCATGGTCCTGAACGGTACCACAAACTTCTGGGTGGTGGGCCGTGTGAGAATGATCCCGAACTCCTTTCCTTTTTCAGGTCCTTGTCCGGCTGTGAGTTCCCATCTTTTCTCACGGTTCTTTTCATAGGCCTTGTTGTTCCATAGTTCTTCAATAGGGGCAATTTCAAAGCCCTTTGATTTCAAATCCTCCACATATTCCTGATAGAGTTGATCTGTCAACTTTTGAAGGTCGTCTGGATTGAGTCCGTCAAGCACCAAGGTAAGGGATGCTTTCGCGTCACCTTTGAGCCCCCCTCTCCATAGCTTGCCCCCTTTTTTGGAATCCTCAAGGTTAAGGGCGGTTTGGTAATTGACCTGAAAATCGGAGATCATCACCTTTTTGGGACTTTTTCTGTAGCTGAGGTTGGCAGGACCAAGCGTTTTGATCTTTACTTCACCCACAGTTTGGGCAGATACGGCAAGGATGGCAAACAGGAACACTGCCATCGAAAAGGATATTTTCTTCATTTGTTTTAAAGTTTGAATTGTTCTTTTCAGATTAGGACAAACATAGACCTGAACCCTTTGGCAATCAATACGGCAATTGACGTAAAATGTCCTCATACCATCCTTGGTCACACGTCAAAATAAAAATAGCTGAGGAAGCCAACGCCGCATGCGGCCCAAATCAGAATGGCATTGATCCGACGAAGCTTCGGATTCAAGTTCTTGGACATGGCGTACAAGTGCAAACCGATCGCCATCAGTAATACCGGCAAACCGATATACAGGTTGAACAGATAAAACCACAACCAACAGGTACAAAACGACCAAAGGGCCAATGTGGATGTCAGTGGAGGAATCCATCGGTCCACCCTTCTCACTTCGGCATCCGGATAGCGGAAATACAAGAACGTGGAAAGCAGCACCATGGGCCCGATCAATGCAATCAATAAAAAAACAATGCCTATCATAAATTTCGGTTTGGTTGATCCATTGGTACTACACCAGATAGAATTCTTCCTCGTCCATGGTCCAAACACTGATCGGTGTATTTCCAAATTGGGTCTTAAAAATGGTAATCCCATCGCCCACGGAAATTTTGTCGTACAGTACCGTATTGACCGTCAATGTTCCATGGGTGGTTCGTATATTATTTGTATTGGACTTACGGTTGGATGTGATGGTCAGTTTGTCCTCAACCAGTGCCGCTATTCCCTTTTTATGGGCACTGAACTTATCCCGTCGATAATTTCTATGGGCAACAAAGAGTTTATAGGTCTGGTACAAGGGAACCATCCAAAGTGGGAAGAGCAATACTGCAAAACCCCAAAAGCCGCTTATCAACAATAAGATGCCAACTGAAACAAAAGGAGCGGCCAGAAACAAACGTCTTTTTAACGCTGCGTGCCAAATTCTTTTAAGGGCCTCAAAGTCCTTTGGGGTATATCGGGTATGGGGAATCCGTTTTTCAAGGAACCTATCCGTATCCATGCGGGGAAGGGAATCATTTGTTGCATCGGACTGGGAAAGAATATCGAGTTTGAGCGTCCTTTTGGATTTGGGTGCCCTGTCCATCACCACGTCCATCCCTACCTTTACTTTGGCATATTCCCTGTAGTCCACTGAAAACTCATCATCATCCAGATACAGGTAATACTGTCTGGTGGTCCTAGTTTTCCCTCCTGTTCCCGATTCTCCGCCCGTGGTCTGTACATTGAGTCTTTTGTCCGTTATCTTCCCTGAGATGCGGTGTTTTATCCCGCGCCGTAAATCGATGGCAGTGGTCCCGATCATATACGCGATGATGCCAAAAAAGAACAGGCAAAAACCGATGAACACATACAACACCATGGTGTCCCCTGCAAAACTGTTCCTGAAATCCTTGAACACAAAGGAAATGAGCAACAGAAACATCCCAATCACCACCACAGGAAATACCAACATGGCGAACAACTGTTGCCTGAGTTTTTTGATATCGGCGGACGATAAGGGCAAGATCTCTTTTATGGGCATAGAAAGCTATCTCTACAAAATGATATCAATACCCCGTATAGATGAATGGTGCCCAAAAATAAGGGTGGGTCTGATTGCCGTACACCCCTGCAATGAAATTGCGCTTCACTTCGGCCAGGGCCGAAGACGTGGCCATATTTTTGTTGAACATTCTGTCGTAAAGTTCCACGCTCAAGAACATAGTTCCCGAATCGCTGACGCTCCATAGGGAAGTCAACGTACTGTTCACTCCTGCGTTGAAAAGGGCTTGGTTCAGTCCTTTGATCCCATCCCCCGGCGACTCAATGCCCAAGGCAGTCTGACATGCGCTTAGCATTACAAAATCGATGGGTAGGTTCAATTTTTCCACCTCGCCCACAACCAGCATGCCATCTTCACCATCTACCGGTTCGGGCTTTACGGTCATGGCAAAGGCACTCAGATCAAACACATAAGGGTGCACACTGGCATGACTTGAAAGGTGAAGTGCCCTGTACTTTCCCAGTTCATTGGCCTTGCTCATTCGCTTCAATTCATTTTCGGTCATCATCTCATCAAGCCGGGTATCCGTGAGCGGTACCTTTTTCTGGATCAACACCACTTCATTTCTCCCCCCTTGCAAAAAGCCCATGGGCTCATCACTCTGAAAAGTGGCAAAGGCATAGTCCAATGGCAATCCCTTTTTTAGGTCTTCCCGCACTCGGTAACGCAACTTTTCCAGGTCCCCAATGGAATTCAATGGGGCCTTGGGAGCGGTATATAGATCATAGGTGGCACCTCCGAAAGCCAACACATTCTTTTCAAACTTTCTTTTAGGCTGTTTTCTGAGGCTGTACAGGAGCGAAGCACTGGGAACATACCCTATTTCAAGCCGTTCAGCCAGATAACGCCCCTGCCAATCCATCAAGGCATCAAAAGGAATGGTGCCTGTCAATCCTTCGGGACTTATGGTAAGCTTGGTGACACCCTGCAATTTATCCTCCAACCCATCTATAAATGTGATGTAGAATCGGCGGAGCAGGTCCGGCATCTTCTCTTTTTGATAGAACACATATTGCCCATCCACCACCTTGGCCTCCATATGTTTGCGAAGGTATTGGGTCATCAGTTTGAATTCCCCGGGGGCGAACATCCCGGACTTTCTTGCCTTCGCCCCATTGAAATAGTCCAGATTGGGTTGACGGAATTCATTTTTGGCCATTTCCTTTTCAAGTGCGATGAGTTCCTTGTCATTTTCTAACATATCGGCAAAGGCCCCGGCAGATCTGTTGTATTTTATGGTGATATCGTTCTTGCGTACCAAGCACATCAAATAGGTACCCTCATAGGTGCTTCCTTTGGAAACATCGATAAAGGAAAGATAGGCCTCATTGGGTTCGAGAACAGCCTGAAGCTCTTTCAACGGTAACTGCTTCACGTTGCTTCTTTTATCGTTCAACAAGGAATAGGACCGGTTGGATTCGATAACGTCATAAATCTTTTCAAACTGCTGGGTCTCGTAGTAGGTACCCGCCAAATTACCATTTATCCGTTGGAACTTGTCCAAATAGCCTCTTTGGGCCAAGGTGGACAAACCTTCCAGCACTTTGATTTCCTCTTCTTTCGCTTTTTCAAATTGATGAGCGGCTTCGGTATATTTTTTAAGTCCTACCAATGTTACACCGTCATTATAGGCATTACCGGTTAACGCAACGACCCCTTCCCCAAGAATATTCTCCGTAGCAGACAACCCATCCGTCACAAAACCAATAAAGGGTTGATTTTCCATTCCGGGAATTTTCAGAAATTCCTGAGCTTTTTTGCGTATGGCTTTGCCCTTTTCCACATCTTTGTTAAAGGCATAGGCACGCATCAACACATGATAGGCTTCGGCCAAATATTGTGGTGACTTTATCTTGGGCAACAGATTGACATATGCATCTGCAATGATGGCTGCCTCGTCATATTTTTGCTGCCCGGTAAGGGCCATGACCGTATAGAAATAGGTTTTTGCCAGTACCGCAGTAGAAGGGGTCTTCCCTTTAAGTTCATCAATCATAAAACTACTGGTAGCCAACACCTTATCCCACCTTTTTAAAGCGGCCTGCACACGGGCCAATTTTAAAAACGCCCTGTACCTGGAGGGTAAGGAATAGTTTTTCTGGTCAAAAACGATTTTTTCCAAATATGGCTCCAGTTTTTGTCCAAAGGAAAAGTTGACCTTTTCCGACAACTGGGCCATAGAGACCAAGGCTTCGGTATAGAGGGCTCTGGAAATCAAACCTTCTTCCACCGCTTTTCCGGCATTGACCCAATCGGACAATATGTTATCTGCGGTAGCATTCTGGGCTATGTCTTCATAGGTGGCCCCCAGACTGGATCCCAAATTTTCAAAAGTGGCCTTTGCCCGTGTGATGCTCCGGTTGTTATAGTCGGTTAGAAATCCGTTCGCCATCTGCACCGTTGCAGACAATTGGGGATAATTGGCCAAGGAGTTCACATAGCCACTCAATGCTTGATAGTCTCGCTGCATGGTTGCCTGATCTTGGCCCACGGCCTGCATGTTCTCCAAAAAGAGTTTGGCCTCAGTTGGCCTATTGGCAAATACGGCATACGTAAACCCATAAAAACTGGTCTCAGGATTGTAGCTGTCAAAGGCCATTGCCCATTGCGAGAACATCACCGCATCATCAGGTCTATTATTGCCATACAGGGCGCTGGCCACCCAACCAAAAGTCTTTGCATTTTCCGGATAGACCTCCAAAAGTTCCCCTGCGGTGGACAATCGGGCATTGTTGTTCTTCAATCTCCCCGCCTCCAAAAAAGCGGCATAGCCGGGGTGGGACGTGGGATCGTTTGGCGGAATGGTCACTTGTGACCAACAAAGTACATGGGCGAACATAAACGCAAAAAAGGTAGAATATCGCATGGTATGTTTTTAGGTTGGAGGACTAGGTTTTGAAAGTCTAAAAGGAAGTTGTTGGTTGGCCATCCCTGTATATGGCGGCCTCATGGGTATTGTTCTGGTTCTTTTTCAAGTATTGACCATTTATGGTACCATTTTGCATTTGCATGATTTCCCTACTTCCATCAAAATGCCATATCATTTGCAGACCATCAACAATACCTTCGGCGAACTCAGAAAAAATGATTTTTTTCTCCAACATCAAAAATTCCATGGTCATCCCGTTCTTTTGTCCATTTTTCCAGTTGCTGTAAACGGCGTCGTTGCCATTGACCTTGACCCCCTTGCCATTTTCGCAGTTGCCCATCACACATGGCGTAATGCCTGTGGTCACCAATGGACTGTTGCTAACATGCTTATCATTTTGGTAGTCCCTGAACTCGTAGCCCGTTTTGTTCCTGATCACATGCAGCCCTTCCCGTTTACCATCCACGTACATACCAAAAGCATACATGTTGCCTTCGCTTTCATAGCTGAAAAAGCCCTCTTTCTTTCCATTTTTGAACTTGCCCCAATACTTGCCAAAGTCGCCGGTCTGATTTCCTATTCCCTGCAAAAGCTGATTTTCGTGAAAACCGACCTGATAGCCAATTTCCTTGTTGCCTTCCGAAAGAGTGGCAAAACCATATCCGTTTTGGCAATCGCCTTTGACACATTGTATGCTTTGTTGGGCAGTTGAAACGAATGTTGAAAGTGCCACAAAAGTCAAAATCAATCTAAATTTTCCCATGGGATTGGTTGTTAAAATGGTTGTTGCACAAACCTAACGGGAAAAACAAATTGGCTCAATACGGCAATTGACGTATATCTGCTGAACAACTTCTTTGCGAAGAAATGGAAAGAGGAATGCCCAACACATGAAAACAAAACAGCCGATATAAACAATCGTCTGAATTTGATCCAAATAATAGCGGTGTCATGCCCAAGACGAAATTCCATACAAAAGGGCCGCCAAGGCACAACCAACAATGGGTCACCGGAACCCAAGAATAGCCCCAATCACTCCCCTCCTTCTTTTTGATGGGAAGTAGGGCATGTATACCGCCTTGGCTCATAACTTTTTGTCCACTACGTGATAAAGGTGCTTGTGCAAATGGCTTGCATCGGTAAATCCCCAATTCAGTGCCACGGCCTCTTGGGTGAGGTCGGAGTTCTTCAATTGGGAAGCGGCACCTTTTATCCTATATTGCAGGGCGAAATCAGAAAAGGTAGACCCCATAAGGTCCTTGAACAAGGCCGTGAACTTGGTGACCGACATATTGCAGACCGATGCGGCCTCTTTGGTCGTGATCAATCTTCTTTCCCTGAAAATCAACCGAAGGGCACCTTGAATGGATGTTCGGGAACCATAACTGGTCATAGGACTCTGCGGCTCCCATTTTTCAATCAATGAAAGCATGGCCTGAAAAAAATAAAGCTTGGCCCAATCAGGATCATCATCTTCGGAGAACTGTACTTGGACCTTTTTTGCCAAACCTTTCATCTCCTGCTTTGAGTTGGACAATGTCCTAGGTCTTTCGGCAGGTGAAGCCATGAATGCCATGGAAATGTCCTTGTTCAGAAAATGGGATGTGGCACAATATTTTGGGTCCACTACAAAAACGACCACTTCGCAGGGAGCCTCCACTATCTCAAAACCATGTGGCTCCCACATATTGCAAAGCCAAATGTCCCCAGGTCCGATTTCCACCTTGTGACCAAAGTATTCCCTGACCATTCTTCCTTCTACCACTACCCCCAGTTCCAGTTCATAATGCATATCGAACCAGCCTTCACCAATATCTTCATGTCTGTTCAGAAGCACTTGGACAGGTGTTTCTTCATCCAGTTCAAAGTAAAAGCGTTTTAAATCTGCCTCTTTGATCATTGTCCCATCACGATTTTACAAAAAATATGGGGTAATTTACAAAAAGAGTGTCGGATGAAACAACCACCTTTGGAAATCTGGCCATAAACCGCCGAGCAAGAAATCCCTCATAAATAGACCATTATGTATGAGGTGAAAACCTGAAATTGTACAAAAGGTTTTATAACTTTAAAACAACCACAAACATATCTCCAATGGAAAACCAGTTTGATGCCATCGTGATCGGGTCGGGCATATCCGGGGGTTGGGCGGCCAAAGAACTCTGTGAGCAGGGTCTCAAAACCCTGGTATTGGAACGGGGGCGGGATGTAAGGCACATCAAGGATTACCCGACCATGACCATGGATCCTTGGGATTTTGCCCATGGCGGCAGGATGGCCAAGGAGTTCTACCAAGAAAATCCCCTGATCACCAAAGCTGCGGGATTTGGCGAGGACACGGCCCATTTTTTCATCAAGGATGCCGATCACCCCTACGTCCAAGAAAAACCGTTCGACTGGATCAGGGGCTATCAAGTGGGTGGTAAGTCACTGATCTGGGGGCGTGCCTGCCAACGTTGGAGCGATTATGAGTTCAAGGCGCCCCAAAAATATGGCTACGGGATAGCGTGGCCCATTGGTTATGATGATATCGCACCTTGGTATTCCCATGTAGAAAAATTCATAGGGGTCTGTGGTAACAAGGACGGCATCGAAGCCATGCCCGATGGCGAATTTCTTCCCCCTTTCGAGCTGAACTGTGTGGAAGAGCACATGAAGGATGTTCTTGAAAAACAGTTTCCTGGAAGGTACTTGGCCCAAGGCCGATGGGCACACGTGAGCGAACCGGAGCAAATCCATCTGGACCAAGGTCGGAGCAAATGCCAATGCCGTAACAAGTGTATGCGTGGCTGCCCATTTGGAGGATATTTCAGTTCCAACGCTTCCACTTTGCCCTGGGCGGAAAAAACCGGGAACCTCACCATACGTCCGTTTTCCGTAGTGCACTCCATCATCTATGATGATGCTACCGGAAAAGCTTCAGGGGTCAAGGTCATCGACACGAACACCAAAGAAGAGATCATCTATAATGCCCGTATCATATTTGTAAATGCATCAGCACTCAATTCCAACCTGATCTTACTCAATTCAAGATCGGAACGCTTTCCGAACGGCTTGGGCAATGACCACGATCTGTTGGGAAGATATGTCGGCTTCCATAATTATAGGGCCAGTGCGGGCGGCAAAATCAGTGGATTCGAGGACAAATACTACTATGGATCAAGGCCTTCGGAATGCATCATAGCCAATTACCGTAACCTCAAGGAACAGGATACCGACTTTGTGGGCGGTTATACCATTTTCACAGGGGGCTATAGGAACAGGACCGAAGAAGTGCCTGAAAATGTCCCCCAACTTGGGGCCGACTTTAAGCACCGGATCAGTAAGCCGGGTGATTGGCGCATTTACATGTACATGCAGGGCGAGACCATTCCCAAGGCTTCCAACAGAGTATATCTTAGCCCTGACAAGACAGATGATTGGGGCATTCCCCTATTGGTGACCGATGTAGGCTATGATGAAAACGATGACAAAATGGTCAACGATTTTTTGGCCGAAAGCCGAAAAATGCTGGAACAAATGGGTTGTACGGACATTGAGACATTGGATAACAAACAGGCCCCCGGCCTCGACATCCACGAAATGGGCGGTGTACGGATGGGCAAAAACCCAAAGACCTCCCTGTTGAACGAGCACAACCAATTACATGCCTGCAAGAATGTCTTTGTCACGGATGGCGCCTGCATGACCAGCACAGGGAACCAAAGCCCTTCCATTTTGTACATGGCACTTACGGCCAGGGCGGCCACTTATGCAGTAGCACAATTCAAAAGTGGGATTTTATAACATAAAAATGCACCAATGGACAAGAAAGTAGGGATCGGACTCGTAGGTTCACAATTTATATCGAGCATACATGCAGATGCGCTGGGCAGGGTGGCCGATGCGGAAATTTTGGCAGTAATGTCGCCCACCGAAGGGAATGCCAAGAACTTTGCGGAAAAATTCAACATCCCCAACCACTTTACCGACCTGGACCAGATGCTGTCCATGCCTGAAATTGACATGGTGGTCATCGGGGCTCCCAATTACCTTCATTGTGAGATCACACTGAAAATTGCAAAGGCAGGCAAGCATGTCGTGGTCGAAAAGCCCCTGTGCATGAACTTAAAGGAAGCCGACCTCATGATCGATGCATGCAAACAGGCCAATGTCAAGCTCATGTACGCAGAGGAACTGTGCTTTGCCCCAAAATATGTTCGCATGAAGGCACTTTTGGATGAAGGTGCCCTAGGAAAACCTGTCCTCTTCAAACAATCCGAAAAGCACGACGGCCCACATGCCGATCATTTCTGGGACGTGGAACGTTCCGGTGGTGGGGTCACCATGGACATGGGCTGCCATGCCATCCAATTTTTTCGTTGGCTACATCCCGAAAAGGCCATCAAATCGGTATATGCACAAATGATGACCAGTGTCCATGCGGACAAGACCAAGGGAGAGGACAATGCCATCATCATTTTGGAATTTGAGGATGGTGTAGTGGCCATGATGGAGGAAAGTTGGACCAAACTGGGCGGTATGGACGACAAGGCGGAGATACATGGCTCGGAAGGTGTGGCCTATGCCGACCTGCTCCAAGGCAGTTCCATCCAGACCTATAGCAACAAAGGGGTCGGCTACGCAGTGGAAAAGGCAGGGAACACCATTGGATGGAGCTACACCATGTATGAGGAAAGCTGGAATTATGGCTTTCCCCAAGAGTTTGAACACTTTGTGGATTGCGTCAAAAACGACAAGCAACCCTTGGTGACCGGGGAGGACGGCAAGGCCGTTTTGGAGGTCATTTTTGCGGCTTATGAATCGGCAGGTTCTGGAAAAAAAGTGGAACTGCCCTTCAAGACCGAAGTGGACAAACCTTATAAATTATGGAAGCAGTAGTTATAAAGAACAAACCATGGAAAGAAGAGAAGCCTTAAAACTCACGACCATTGCACTGGGCAGCAGTATCATCGGAGCCGAACTATTTTTGTCAGGCTGTTCCGCTCCTCCCAAAAAAAGGGCGCAACTGATCACGGTTACCGATGTACCATTATTGGATGAAATCAGTGAGACCATTCTCCCCGACACCGTCCAATCGCCCGGAGCCAAAGCGGCCCATGTCGGGACATTCATCAAAGCCATGGTGAACGATTGTTATGATCTTGATGAGGCTTCCATCTTCATCAACGGACTCGAAACCATTGCCGAACAATCTGAAGAAACATACGGAAAGGCGTTTCTTGACCTGACCCAGGAACAAAAGTTAGAACTATTGACCCAGTTTGATGATGAGGCAAGAAAATACCGTCTATCCGGCAAACCACATTTTTTTGGCATGCTCAAAGAACTGACCCTGTGGGGGTATTTCTCCTCTGAGCCTGGGGCCACAAAGGCCCTTCGGTACAACCCCGTCCCGGGCAGGTTTGAAGGCTGCATTCCGTATAATGGTGAAAATGCCTGGGCGTAATGAACATACATATTTTTGACCATTATGGGCAAATGAGCGCCCATGCCGCCCAGATCATCATGGATGAATTGGAACGAAAAAAAAACTTTTCCCTTTGTGCCGCTACGGGCAATTCGCCCACAGGAACCTATCAGCTATTGGCAGATGCTTTTATGGACGACCCCAAACTTTTTGAGGGGCTCCATGTTCTAAAGTTGGATGAATGGGGAGGACTTCCCGCAGACCATCCAAGTTCCTGCGAACGCTATTTGCTAGAACAGCTGCTCCATCCCCTCAAAATAACCAACGATCGCTATACAGGTTTTCTTCCTAACCCCAAAGATCCCGAAGCCGAATGCGCACGGATTCAACAGCTCATCGAAAAAAAAGGACAGATAGATCTCTGTATTCTGGGTCTGGGAAAGAACGGACATATCGGCTTCAATGAACCTGCAGACGCGCTCCAACCTTTTTGCCATGTTGCCGAACTGTCGGAGGAATCCAAAGCGCACGGCATGGTAAGCGAATTGCCTCAAAGACCAGAATATGGGATGACCCTTGGAATGCACGACATCCTGTCCGCAAAAAGGATCATCTTATTGATTTGTGGAAACGGAAAGGAGGAAGCGACCACCATGCTCCTAAAAAAAACCATCACCACCCATTTTCCCGTAACTTTTTTATGGCTGCATCCCCAAGTGGATTGCCTGTGGGTGAGAGAACCCTAAAATAAGTTTCTTTGGTTTTGTCCTTCCTGACCACTATCATTTTGGTGATCATACATCATCGATTTTCCACTACATTTACATCTATGGGGATGAAGTAAAAGAGTTGTTCGACTCTTTCATTTTTCTCTTCGATAATTTATATCGATTTATGAAAATTGTGCAATCTATTAATGAAAGATCATGTTTACGATAGAACAAATTAAAGCCGCACATAACAAAGTAAGGTCAGGTGCAGATTTTCCCGCTTACATACAGGAAATCAAAACTCTGGGGGTCACTCAATATGAAACCTATGTGGCAGATGGTCACATTGACTATCACGGGGCAAACGGACAGACCATAATGGCTCCTGCCAAATACGAGGCCATTGCCATTGCGGATGAGTGCAACCGGGAGCAGTTCATGATTGAATTGAAAGAGCACCAAAAAGGGAATACGGACTATCTCACTTTTATAGTCATGAGTGCCCAAATGGGTATCGAGAAATGGGCGGTATCCATGAAAAAAATGACCTGCACTTATTTCGATAAAAAAGGAAATGAAATACTGGTCGAAAAAATACCCCAGTAGTACAACATATATGGAGAAAATACCTCAAGTATCTACAATGGAGGTGTCCAAAATTTGCAGTTTTTATCCTATATTACATACTAAAAACCGAGAATTTCCTGTTCTGTTATGGAACAGACCGAGCCTATTTTATCCATAAGCACATGAAGACCAACCATGAAGTCGTTGTGGACATTTGGAAGTCGCACAGTAATTATCTGGCCAAAAAATCAGTGGAGCTCAAGGCTGTCAACATCGTTGACTACATGGCCAATCTTTTTTGTCCGGGCCCCTATTACTACTACATCATTGACTCCCCTACCCTTACCTTGGATGTGGTGAGTGATTCTGTCCAAACCCTATTGGGCATAGCACCAAACGATTTCTCGTTGGATAGGTTTATCAATGCGATACACCCTGACGACCTCGACTTTTTCCTTCGGTGTGAAGATGTGGTGGCCCACTTTTTAAAAAACTGCATAAGCCCGGACAAGATGGTCAACTATAAGATCACCTATAGTCTAAGGGAAAGAATGGCCAATGGCACCTACAGATTGTTCCTGATGCAGACCATTACTTTGAGGACCACGGAAAATGGCGCACTGTTGAAGGTTTTTGGCACCCACACCGATATCAACCACATCACTTCCATCGGCAACCGAAAGCTGTCCCTCATCGGCCTGAACGGGGAACCCTCTTTTCTTGAGATCGATGTGTTCGAGGACCAGGTCTTCGATAATTTTGTTCCCTTTGATTATGAAACGCAGAGCCCATCCTTCACCAAAAGAGAACTGGAGGTCATTCGGTTATTGGCAAAGGGCCGATCCACAGATGAGGTTTCCAAGGAACTGAACATCTCCATCCAAACGGTCTTCACCCACCGAAAGAACATTCTGCGCAAATCCAATGCCAGGAACACTTCGGAACTGGTAGCTGATTGCATCAGAAAAGGCTATATCTAGATATAAAAAAGCCCGTTTTCAACGTTATCTAAGTGATTCACAGGGCCAAAATACCCAAAATTGGGTATTGTGGACAATGTCTGTACCTATTTATTTTTGTTGATAGTCCTAAATCTATACCTAAAAAACTTGATTATGGAAAAAGCTATCTTATTCATTTTCAATTCAAATTCCATTGTCAGAAATAGATCTAAGCCATGAGAAAGGCCAAGCAACTTATTCTGTCCGTTCGCCTAGAAAAGGAATGATATCAACAACCAAAAAGACCAACCAACACCATGATACAGAAAATATGGAAAAACTTTAAGCTTACCCTTGTCCTTTTTATTACCGGAGCCATTCTCTTATGGGTCATTGAAGGGTATGACAGCATGGAATCCGCCATTGTGGAATACTGGTGGGTGCTTCTCGTATTGCCATTTGTCCTGCGCTTCTACAACTGGTTCACCAACCTTAAGCAAAAAGCGTTCGATTACGGTGCCGATACTTCTGGGGCGCAAGCGGAACGAAGCGCTGCCAAAAAGGACACCAAGGATAATACTTCAGAACAACAATATGCCGAAATGTTGGGCACTGCCACCTATACAAAAGCCGAGGCGGAAAACATCAGGAACCGTAAAAACTATGAAAGCCTTGCCCTGCAAAAAAGCATCTCGGAGGCGAGCGACAATTATACCATACCGCTCCACCGTTATGTAAGCGGGCTTCCCGGTGCCAATCTGTTGAGACCTTCCGAGTTGAAACAACAGTTCACTGTGGCCCAGATAAAGGATGGGATTCTGGAATTCCATCATTCCAGTCCCCAAGAGCAGGAAAAAAACACCCCTTTGAAAAATAAGTTCAGCCAAATCCCATTGGCCGCCATTTTGGAGCTTGAGGTCGTGGACCTGGCAGAGGGCAGGGAGCTCAAAAGGGTCGGTGCCGATGTGGGCCGAAGGATGGCGCAGACCATTGTGAGTGCCGCATCGCAGACCGGTGGCGCAAAAGTGGGCAAAGCTAATGTAGATGCTTCAAAATTGATCATTCACTATGTGAACGAAGACGGGATCGTGATGCCGGCAACCTTTGTTTACAATTCCAACAGCAAGTTTGGGGTCAAGGCCATGGAAAATATCCGAATGTTGAACAAGACATTGAAAAACTACTCCTTTTTGGGACGGATCCAATGGAACTCCGAAGTGGTGGAGGATATCGATGCAACCACAGAAATTTCCAATGACACGACCGATAACGAGGAAGACACCTTCGAGATTTCAGAAATCACCGCTTTGCTGGGGGACATGAACAAAGTGCTCAAATGGGCCAATTTGCTCTCACCCCATGACAGTGCAGTGGTAACGGCCAAATTGAGTGCCGAAATGCTGGCAGGGGTCATACAGGACCCTTCAGTGAAATTGACCAAAACCATACAATAAAATTCCTATGCCAAAATTATTGTCATTTATAGGCCTGATGCTCCTCTCCGCACTGGCCTTTGCGCAAAAAGACACTTTGACCTACTATCCCAATGGAAAAATCAGGGAAAGGGCCCAAATGGCGAATGGAAATTTACACGGCTCCTATACCTCATATTTCGAGAACGGGATAATCAGCACCCAAGGATATTACCAAAATGGAAAACAATCTGGGGAATGGACCCAAAATTACCAAGATGGCAACATTGGCCGAAAAATACGTTTCGAGAACGGACAGGCCACCTATCTCCAAGAGTATCGATATGGAAAAGTGGTACAGGAAGGATCGGTCCTTAACGATAAAAAACACGGGGAATGGAAACTATACTTTATAACGGAAGACTATTTATTCAAAAACGGTCCTCCCAAAACCCGCGTCATCGAGCACTATAAAATTGATGCCCTGCATGGCGAGCGCAAAGAGTTCCATGAAGATGGCAGTGTTTCCAGAATCACTGATTACAATGAAGGGAAAATCACCAAAGACAGATCATTTTGGGCAAACGGTCAGGTAATCTCAGATTGCACTTATGTGAACGGAGAATTGCATGGACAATGTATCTCCTATGAGGAAAATGGTTCCCTTTGGTCAGAAAACAACTATGTGAACGGGAAAAACCATGGGGTCTATAAAAGATATAAGTGGGGTGTGCTGAAAGAAGAAGGGCATTATGAGAATGGATTCAAGCATGGATTTTGGAGATTTTATGAAAATGATCACAACCCGAAATCGGTGACTACCGAAGGAAACTATGTAAAAGGCCAAAAAGAGGGCCGCTGGAAAGAAAACCGTTTGTTCACGGGAAACTACGCCATAGGCGAATACCGCGATGGCAAGCTCACGGGGGAATGGAAACTCTATAAATGGTCCAATGATGAATATGTAAAATCAGAGTTTCATTGATCACAACAATAAAAAATAAGACATCAAACATAAAAACAAACCCATATGAAACCATTTCTTATCACATTCAGTGCTTTACTGTTCAGCCTATATCCTATTCCCAAGGAGGAAACATTGAACAAAACCTATTATTACTATCTGGAAATATCCAAAAAAGATCAGAACAGTGATTACAGCTATGATGTTGTCTTTTCCGAAGTGAAATCAGCCACCTGTGATTGGGACAACACTTCCAAATATGGCTATGGACGGGATGCCATAGACCATATTGCCATTGCCTTTGACCAATGGTTCGGGGCGCAATACAGCAACCCCTACACTTATAATACAGGATTCGATGCTTTTGGAAACAGACGCCTGTATGGTAGCCGCTCGGAAGCGGAGTCGGCACGTAGCCAAGCTATTGCAAATTACAGGAACAGTACGGTCAAATACAATATCAAACAGGACAACCGTTTCTCCTACAGTTGCAGATAATCGTTTGGAGACAAGAAGCAGAATAACTTTAAAATACCATAGCTATGAAAAAAATCTTATTGACCATTGTGCTCTTGGCAACCGTTACGGGGGCATTTTCCCAGACCAAGGAGGAAACAGAAAATTGGATTAGGGAAAAAATCTTCAAATACACAAGCCATAAAGGAGGTTCTACAAGTGAAGTGTACAACACAATAGAATTTACAACTAATGGTTATGTTAAAATGCGTTTTCTCACAATCACCTCAGTAAAGTACATAGATGCGAGTTACAATGGGAGAGGAGGTGGGACTAGCTACCGCAACAAATATACCATTCGAAATTGGACATTTCCGATATGGGCCATAGGTGAAGTCACATTGAGGTCAGAAAACAAAAATGGTTATGATGAGGGGTATAGTGAATATAGCGACACATTTCTCAACTTTAATGTAGATAAGTATTCAAAGGAATATTGTGAATATAAATATACGAAAGCACGAATGATCCCAAATAATTCATTGAGCAGAACAGAACAATGGGAAAAATACATGGAGGAAACCGAGCAATTGGCATTTTCCAATACCGTCTTGAGGATTTCTTTCCAAAATGATCCAGAAGAAGATTTCGTCAACCGTTTCAACAAGGCCATCCAGCATTTAAAAATTTTTTATCCAAAGCCTTTGAAGAAAGAAACATTTTAATCATAAAAAGCCATGAAAAAAATAACCCAAGTACTATTGACAACAATCGTATTTTTTTCAACTTCATTTACAGCACAGGCGCAAACGGAGGAAGAAACCATCCTATGGCTAGAGCAATATGGTTTAAAAATGATAGCCCCTTGGAATCCTGAAAACTATTTCTCCCGTATGGAAATCGAAAACAATATGATTATTTTGAGGGAAGAATATACTAAAGGAACCAATGGGTATGGTGGAAACTTTGTCGAAAAACGCATAAACATAAATGATTTTGGCAAGATGTTCCTGGATTATGGCATATATCCCCCAGATGCCAACAGCACTAATTTCCTCTTATGGTTCAACCTTCCCAAAGGAATCCATCCAGTATATGTACAGGTAAAGGAAAACTATGGCTACTCGGCAGCTGACTTTACATTACACTTTAAAGTTGAGGACAATGCCCACCGCTTTGCCAAGGCCATTTTGCATTTGGCAAAACTAAAGGGGGCAAGACCAAAACCCGTAGTTAAAGAGAATACTTTTTAACCATATATCCTGACCCTAGAAAACAATGCTTCCAGCCACTAAAGAATTTATCGGATATTTATGGGAAAACCCTGGGGAAAAGGATTTTTCCATTATGGAAGCACTCTTGGCCCCCGTTATGCTGTTCGGCAAGCAAGAGGACGGCGAAGCCCTCATACAGACCGTTTTTGACCATCCTTTTGACATTGAACCGGAACTGCTCCGTCCTATTTTTAACCGATTTGGAAAGAAAGGGGATGCCCACAGGTTGTACGATACATTCATACACAAGGAAAACCTGGTAAATCCCGATTATTCAGAAGTGTTCCAAGTGCTGGGGAGCATGGGGTACCGGCCAGTTGTGCCCATATTGTTGGAATATGCCTTTCAGGAAAACGACCACGAAATTTCCAAAAACGCCGTAATGGGACTGCTCCATTTCGATTGTGGGCCACATGTGGAACTGGTCACCCATGAAATTGAAAAAGTAATGGAGAAACCCTTGTTCTCGGAATTTGTACCTGCTTTGGTATGCAAAATACCTGAAAATGGACACCTGCTACACAAGCTCTATACATTTGGCAGCACCCTTTGTTCCACGGATTGTAATGCAGGCATCCTCTTGGGGTTTTCCCTTAGTGGGACAAAAGGCGGGAATTATTTCAAAAAAGCACTGTTCGATGTAAATTGGGAAGCTGGTTCCTTTTCCACTGGGACGGTTCACTATGCCTATCAAGGGATGGAAAACCTGAAAATAAGGTTCAAGGATATTTGGAAGGATATTTTACAAATGGAAAACAAAACACATCCTTTGGATGTTTTTCTTTCCCTACTGGAAGTCCGGTTACGGTTACCGCTATATGCCTCGGCAAAAGCGGAACCCTTTTTGGATCTTTATCAATCGGTTTTCAGTGGGCTTACAACGGAATCGGGCATCTATAAAACGATATGGAAACATGACTTGCTCGAAAAATTTTATCGAATCGAAAAAGAGATGCAAATGAGGTTACGGGAGGAAATGATTGTAAAAGCATGTACGGAAACATCAACCGTATGATAGTAAAGAACAATGAAATAAGAAGAACCTGCTCCGAATGCGGGAGCGATTATTATGCCGCATCATCCCCTATGCAGGAACTATGCCCCGAATGTGCCCATTTCCTGTACGGATATGAAAACTGCCCGCACGATTTCCAAAACGGCCGATGTGTAAAATGTCATTGGGATGGCAGTAGTTCAGAATACATCAAAACCATTAGAGACTAAACATGAAACTGAAACTGAAAAAAATCAAAATCCTTACTCTGGTTGCCACTTTTTCATTGGGTCATGGTGCCACGGCACAACAAGATAGTTTTCTGGAAAATTTTGTGGAAATCAAAGCGGATGGGCATCATTTCTACATCTACAAATATGCAATCAGTGCAGGGGAATACAATGAGTCCTTGAAACTATGGGACGAAGCCTCGCCCCATGAGCTGTCCGATGAAGAGGCCAACCTGCCTGCCTTGGTCACCAAAGAAGAAGCCGAAAGGTATTTAGCGGACATTTCGGATGGCTACTACATCCCTTTTCGGCTGCCCAGCGAAACCGAATGGGAATTGGCCGCCAAAGGGTCATCTACGCCCAAAAGGACGAGGGAACTCAGCTGTGTTGGTTGTTCAGCCCCCAATGAGTATGGATTGTTCGGTATGTTGGGCAATGTTTGGGAATGGACCTCCACACCCGAAACCGAAGAGAACGAACGTTACTTCATCATTAAGGGCGGTGACTTCCAGGAACTGCCCAAAAGCCTGTCTCCAAAAACAAGGTTTGCCGTGAGTGAGGACATGGGAGACATGAACATCGGCTTCAGGCCTATGGCCAACGCCCAGGACTTTGAGACCATGTTACATATCAACAAGGCCAATGCCATTGTTAAGGCATTGCTGCCCAATGAGGACATCACCATCTACCAACATGATATGCAAGTAGGGGAATTTTCCATGGGCTTTGGGGACACACCTCCTGAAAGTTTTCCAATTACTGTGGATGAAGATAGCCATCAGATCATTTTTTGCTGTCTGCAAAATCTGGAATTTGAACAAGATGGGGCATTGGAAACCGAAAGGATCACCTACTTAGGCCTACCTTTCGATTTTGACCCTTCCCAACTTTCTTTGGCAAAGGAATTGGAACAACTTGTAAGACAGCTTATGGAAACCCAGAACAATTAATACCACAACAATGGACACCTACAAAAAACTGTTGATGATTCTATCCATCTTGCCAATGGCCTTGCATGCCCAGAACAACCTGCCGGAGGATATGGTCTATGTTCAAGGAGGAACCTACGGCATACAGACCTATGACAGCATCTCCAACACGACCAAAACTTATCCGTCCCATGACATTCCAGGATTTCGTATGAGCAATACGGAGGTCAGTGTCCAGGATTTCAAGCAATTCTGTAAGGAGACAGAGCGCGATATGCCACCACCACCTGATTGGGGCTGGGGAGATCCCAAACTGCCTGTAGTGAACGTCACCTATTCCGATGCGCTGCAGTATTGTGCCTGGCTTACAAAAAAGCATGGGATTCCCTTTACATTGCCCACCGTTGCACAGTGGGAATACGCTGCTCGGGCCGGAAATTTCGATACCGAGGATTTTGTGTACCATGCGGAATTGCCCAACCCATACGTGGTCTATAGCGGCAACAGCAAGGAAAAGCCGGATTGCATTACCTGCATGCAGCCCAATGAAATGGGGCTATACGCCATGTGCGGCAATGTTTGGGAGTGGACACTGAAGGAATTGGGAAACCGATGGGGACCTTCCGTAATGGGTGGCAGTTTTTTTGAGGATGCAGATAATGTGAAAGTGCACTCACGAAAAGAGTTCCCTCAAAATTTACGTCGTCAGGACATTGGGTTCAGGGTCGTGGTGAATGCACATAAGTAGATTGTGTGAGATCAATCTTCCCTCAAGAATTTTTTTATGTCCTTGTTGGCCCCATAGACTACAATGAAATCCTCTTTGTTGAGCATGTCATCAGGGTGGGCCACACCTTTTACCCGGGTGACGTTCCTAACCTTACCTATCAAAGCTTTTTCCTGTGTGCTTGCAATAGTGGTCAACACCAATAAGTTATACCCTTCCCTGATATTGCTCTCCTTGATGGTCTTTCCGTGGAGGCGTGAAGGAACACTGACCTCCACAATGCTATAATCATCGTTCAGTTCAAAGGAGTCCACCACACCTTTCAAGCACAATTTCTTGGCCCAACGTTCGGCCGATTCTTCCTCAGGGTGTACAATTTCGTCCACCCCTATGGCATGCAGTACTTTTTCGTGGAGTTCATCAATGGACCTACTTATCAATCTTTTCACCTGAAAATTCTTGAACAGGGCAGTTGCCATCACACTGGCCCCCTTGTCTTCCCCTATGGCCACCACCACAATATCGGTATCTTTCAAAGGTAGACCGGAAACAGTAAACTCATCCGTGGCATCCATACAAATGGTATGGGAAATGCGCTCTTTGTAGTTGTCCACCTTGTCCATGTTCGTGTCTATGCCGATGACCTCATTTCCCTGCTCTGTCAATTTTTCTGCCAATGATGCACCAAAACTGCCCAAACCAACTATAATGTATTTCATGTGCTGCATTTAATTTATGGTAAGTTCCTCAACAGGATACTTATACTGCTTTTGTTTTACTTTTTTGAACATCGCTATCAATAGGGTGAGCATACTTACCCTTCCAATGAACATGATCGCGATGATAACAAACTTGCTGGCAGCGCTCAGTTGTGCCGTTATACCCAGACTGAGTCCGACGGTGCTATAGGCCGAAAAACATTCAAAGGCAATGTCCAATAATTTTTTTTCACCATCAAAGACGGAAATCAAGATAATGCCCGATCCTATGACCAGCAAGGACAAAGATATGACCGCAAAGGCGCGCCTCACGGATATTTCGGAAATTTCCCTTCGGAAGATCTCTATTTTCGATTTTCCCTTGGCGAGGCTCAAAAAGTTGAGCGTGGCAATGGCAAAGGTATTGGTCTTGATCCCACCACCAGTGGAAGCCGGGGATGCCCCGACCCACATCAAGAGAAAGATCATCATCACTGTGGAAAAATCCAAGGCTGTCATATCCACATTGTTGAACCCTGCCGTTCGTGGGGTGGCGGCACCGAACAGGGCCGTCACTATCTTCCCGATTCCCTTATGTTCTGCCAAAGTATTGTCATATTCGTTGAAATAGAACATTACTGTGCCCAAAATGGTCAATGTGGCCGTGGTGACAAGCGTGATGCGACTGTTCAGGTTCAATACCCAAGGCTTGTACTTCTGTTCATGACCTGCCAAATAGAACAGTTTCCTAAGGACAAAATATTTAAGGTATTTTATAATGTTCACCACGATGGGGAAACCCAGTCCTCCCAATACAAAAGCCAATAGAATGACCCCTTGCAAGGCATAATTGAAGCGGAACCCTGTTTCGTAAAGGCTGTTGGGCAAGGTGGAAAACCCTGCATTGCAGAAAGCGGATACCGCATGGAACACAGAGAAAAAGAAACGTTCAAAAAAAGAACCAAAATATCCTTTTTCCAAGCTCAGGTAAATCAATAGTGCGGCCACCAACTCTATGGAAAATGTGATGACAAGAATACGTTTCAAGGTAGAGAACACCTCCCCCAACTTATTGCTCCCCGTCATATCGCCCAAGGTCAACTGGTTCTCATAAGAAGCCCCTCCTTTAAAGAAATAGCTGAAATAACTGGCCACGGTCAATATGCCGATACCCCCTGCCTGTATGAGAAACAGGATGATGGATTGACCAAAAAGGGTGAAGTAGCTGCCGGTATCCACAACGATAAGACCCGTGACACACACCGCACTGGTCGATGTGAACAGGGCATCCAAAAAAGAGATACCATCATGTGTCGCATTGGGCAGCATCAACAGCAAGGCCCCCACGAATATGATACCCAGAAAACTTGCGATAAAGAGCTGCGCCGGGTTGAGCAATGTACGTTTATAGTTGATGTTCCGTTCAGAAAACTCCCTGATGAAAGTGAGGATAATGGCAAACTTTACCCAATTATCACTATAGAGGAACGAAATGTGCCGATGGGCCTCTTCCCCAAGAAAATGGACATAGAGTATCACAAGGGTGGCCAAAATGGTGGCCGCATCGAAAAAGATGACGGAACGTTTCATCTCCTTTTGGCGTTCCAGATAACGGACGACGGTGGAAACAATGCCCAGACCAATTACAAAAAAGTAGATCGTGTTGAACACTTCCTGTACCTGTCGGGGCTTATCAAAGCCAAAATCGGCAACAAAGAGCAATATCCCAAAAATACTGGTATAGAACGTGACCTGAAAAAAGACCTTGGAGTACTTCAAATCAAAAAAATTAATTTTTTCCGATTTTTAATCGGGCCCTGCATCCAGGTCCCTTTGAACCAGTAAATGTATGGATATTGTGATAAAAAAAGCAGTCATTCTGCATTTGATTTCACAAGGGGAGACCAGGACATACGTTTTTACCCCCGACAAGAAAAAACTTCAGTTCACTTCTATGTGTTATTTTTGCAAAACAATTTATCCAATCAAAAAACAACCAGTTTCATGTTAGCAAACCAAAGCATTGAGAAAAACCTGTTCATCATCCTCTACCTCAATTCCATTTACCCCCTTAGTCCCAGCCTTAAGGCCTTTTTGATCCAGAAGATAAAGAGCTGTGTTTTTGACAAAAATGAGATCATAAGCAAGGAGGGGGAAATCTGCAATAGGCTATATGTTATCAAACAGGGCATGGTAAGGGGCTACTTCATCAGCGGATCTACGGAGATAACCACATGGATAGATGCTGAAAATGAAATATTTACATCCATAACAGGCTTTTTCAGGAACGAGAAGAGCCGTGAATACATCCAAAGTCTTGAAGACACGTATTGTGATTATTTGGAGTATGATGATTATAAATATTGTCTGGAAAATTTTCCTGAAATGCGACAGATCAACAGGATCATGCTGGAAGAATACTACATTCTTGCCGAGCACAGGGTATATTTGGCCAGGATACCCAATGCCCGAAAACGTCTCATCTATTTCATGGAGAACAGCAAGGCCCAGATTGTCAATAGGATCCCAAGAAAATATTTGGCCTCCTTTTTGGCGATGAGGCCCGAAACGCTCTCAAGGCTGATGAAAGAAAATGCATGACCGAAGATTTCCTTATTGGTAAGGCATAGACACAGGCTTATTTCATCCCGTTTCCAGCTCCCAAAAATCCTTTTTCAAGAAAAAGCATGAAAATGATATCCGTCAATTTCAAAGCCATTCAGATTCTTTAAATTGCATACCATCATTATTTTGAACCATGAAAGGAAGTTTTTCTGCCCTGATACATTCGGACCAACTAGTGCTCATCGATTTCTTTGCAGAATGGTGCGGCCCCTGCAAGATGCTTGCCCCAATCCTTAAAGAGGTAAAAGATGAAGTGGGCGACCCGCTAAAAATCGTAAAGATCGATGTGGACAAAAACCCATCCCTTGCCAGCACATATCAGGTAAGGGGCGTACCCACCATGATGCTCTTCAAAAAGGGGAAACAGCTCTGGAGACAATCGGGAGTGCTTCAAAAATCTGAGTTGTTGCAAGTGGTAAGGTCCTATCTGTGATGTCCGCATAATTTGCCCGCCGCCCTTACTCGAACAAGTGGATGACCAAAAAGGGTACTTTGGAATTGAAGGAAACTTTTTGGATCACAGGCTCACGGGTCAGACGCTCAAAAAAGCCCCTATCCTGATTGATCATTGCCACCATGTGAATGTTGCTGTTCGCTTGTACCATTTTTTGGATGGTATGGTTGATGGAAGTCTCCTTTTCCGCCGACACAAAGTCATATACCACCGTCTTCAACTGCTTTTTGATGATATTTCTCGATGCCTGTTGCTCTGGTGTCAGTTCCTCCAAATTGCCCACATGGGTTATCCAAATCTTGGAACCAAAGAGTTTGGCAAGTTGCAGAAGTGGCCTGAGTTCATAGGATTCGAAAAGGTGCTCGTATCCTGTGGCCAATAAAATGGTATCGATGCTCCCGTCACTTTTGAAATCCTCCGGAACAGCGATTATGGGGCAAAAATCAATTTCCTTGATGATCTTGTACGTATTGCTGCCCATGAACACTTCCTTGAGACCCGTGGCGCCCTTGGTGCCCATGATGATGTAATCCATCCCTTTGTTGTACACGGTCTTCCCAATGGCATTGACAAGGTTGTCAGCAATGGATACGGTCTCAAAAGTATGTTCTGGGCCGAGATCCATATCCTCCACCTGTTCCAAAGTCCTTTTGAGGTCGCGTTCCGATTGCTCCTTCAGCAAATGGAACAAACGGGTATCGTTCGCCTGCCCCATTCTGGTGCTCAACCCAGAAGTGCCCACCTGAAAGGCGTTCAGGAGAAAGAAATCGCAGGGTACATCCTTGAACAGGGTCAGCGCGTACACTATCGCATTCCATGCATTACTTGAAAAATCCGTGGGCAGCACCACCCGTTTCCTGTTTACCTTTTTCATCTATTCAAGTTTTGCATCACCAAGAAGGGTATTTTCAATTTCAAGCTCAAAAGGTCCACTGTGGAACGATAGAGCATATCCTCAAAAAAAGAGTGTCTTGAGTTCACCATGACCAACATATCGGCTGCTTTCTGTTCCAATTGTTCCAAAATGGCCTCTGCCCTGTTCTTTATGGGCATGGTTTCAAAAAACAGATAAGAGCGGGAAAGTGTTCCCTCCAAAAAATGTTTGTTGTCCAGTTGCCGTGGGCTGAGGTCATCAAAATCCGTAATGTAGAGACAATGTACCTCCGACTTGAACTTGCTGGCCAGATCATCCAAAAGTTTCAACTCCCTCCGCTTGTAGGGAAGCATATAGTCCGTAGGAAAAAGAAAGGTCTTGGGCTGCCTATACCCAAAACCTTCGGGAACGGCCAGTACGGGGCACTTTACATATTTAAAGACTTCTATGGTGTAACTTCCAAAAGTGGTCTTATGGTCACTGGTCTCCCCTTTGGTCCCCATAATGACCAGGTCTATGTTCATTTCATCCACCACATCGTTTATCCCGTCCACCAAACTGTCAAAACAGGCGATGGCCTCAAAATTGTGCAAAGGGTTCGGGGGCGTTCCAATGATGGGTTCCAGCATTTGATCCAATTTCTTCTGTGTTTGCTCACTTATCTCCTTTTTGAGCTTGTCAACATCTTCCCGCGGAGTGGTCCCATACATCCCATACACCTGTTCCGCATAGGCATGTAACACAAAAAAGCATGCCCGCTCACATTTGAAGAGTTCTTGGGCATACTTGAGCGCCTGGAGCGCATTTGTGGAGAAATCTGTGGGGATCAGTACGGTTTTCATCGGAATCTCTGTTTTACCCAAAGATAAAGGTCACTTTTTGGACGTGAAATGACATTGGTCAATCCCGAGGGCAAAAAAAAAAATTAACAGTTCAGTAGTTGAAATGCGGTTTGTGCCCCAGTATTCGTCGTTAACCCATAACAAGTGGACGTTCAAAGGTTTCCTGTGTTAAAATACCCTTATCGATCTTCATGGAACAACAGGTAAACTTTATCTTTGACCGTACACTATTTTTTTAAAATAGTGTTCCCATCCACCAAACCAAAATGAAAGTAAGAAACATTGTTTACATCCTATTAGTCATTGGAATAGGTGCACTCATCGCCTACAGAATCAAGTCCAATGCAGAAGTGGGCAAATCGGGCGGTCCAGGCCCCAGCATCCCCACAGTTTCCGGCATGGTCCTAAAACCCCAGATCTTTAAGGACAACATTTCCATAGCCGGGACTCTCGAAGCCAATGAACAGATCGAGATCAGAAGCGAAGTATCGGGAATTGTCGAGAGCATCAATTTCAAGGAAGGAAGTAAAGTATCAAAAGGGCAGGTACTGTTAAAAGTGAACGATATTGAGCTACGTGCCCAGCTTTCCAAGGCGCTGACCGCAAAAAAATTGGCCTCTGAAAATGAGCGAAGGGCAAAGCTGTTGTTGGAAAAACAGGCCATAAGCCAAGAAGAATACGATATTGCCAGTGCGGACTACCAATCGGCAAGTGCCGAAGCCGAACTGATTCAGGCGCAATTGTCCAAAACTACCCTTAGGGCCCCATTTTCAGGAACCATTGGCCTGCGTGCCATTTCCGAGGGCACCTATGTGACCCCAACTACAGTCATTGCCAAATTGGTGAATACCGACGAACTGAAAATCACCTTCTCGGTTCCTGAGAAATATGCTTCACAAGTAAAAGTGGGCACTGTGCTGACCTTTACCGCTTCCGATTCAAGGGAAGAATACAGTGCCACCATCTATGCCATAGACCCTGAAGTGGACATCACCACCAGAACCCTCAGGATGAGGGCTATCATGGATAATAGGGACAACAAACTATATCCAGGCGCCTACACCAGTGTCCAGTTGCCTTTGGAAACAGTGGACAACGCCCTACTGGTGCCCTCAGAAGCATTGATTCCCGTACAAAATGGAAAAAGGATCTTTATCCTGGAAGATGGAAAGGCCAAAGAAGTGGATGTTGAAATCGGGGCGCGTACCGGCAAAGTGGTTCGGGTGCTGACCAATCTCCACCCTGGCGACACCATACTCACCTATGGTGTGATGGCACTGCAGAACGGCTCTCCGGTGAAAGTCGTTCTCGAAGAACTTGAACCCTTGACCCAAACACAATGAATCTCTCCACGATAAGCATCAAAAGGCCGGTCCTCACCATTGTGATGAACATAACCATCATCCTTTTTGGGATCATTGGTTACACTTTCTTGGGTGTTCGGGAGTTTCCCTCCATAGACCCTGCAGTGGTATCGGTTCGAACCAGTTATTCTGGAGCAAATGCCGATATCATTGAGTCCCAGATCACCGAGCCTCTGGAAAAAGCCATCAACTCCATCGATGGGATACGCAACATTACATCATCAAGTGTACAGGGTTCCAGTTCCATCAGTATTGAGTTTGAACTGGATAAGGACCTGGAAGCTGCCGCAAACGATGTACGCGACAAAGTATCACAATCTTTGCGTAGCTTGCCCGAAGATCTGGATGCGCCGCCCGTAGTGTCGAAAGCCGATGCCGATGCCGACAGAATCATCTCCATGACCGTCCAGAGCAACAACAAAAATATTCTGGAGCTTTCGGACTATGCCGAAAATGTGATCGCCCAACGGATCGAGACCATTCCCGGAGTGAGTGGAGTGCAGATCTGGGGACAACGAAGGTATGCCATGAGATTATGGATAGATCCCTTAAAACTGGCATCCTACGGACTTACCGTGGCCGATGTGCGCGCTGCACTTTTGGCCCAGAACATCGAATTGCCCTCTGGTAAACTTACAGGGGACAATACCGAACTGACCGTAAAAACCCTTGGCAACCTCAATACCGAAGAGGAGTTCAACAACATCATCATATTGGCCGACGGTGAAAAATTGGTACAATTGAGCGATATAGGCCGTGCCAGCCTTGAAGGCGAGAACATGGAAACCAAAATGAGTGATTCTGGACAGCCCATGGTGGCCGTTGCCGTGATTCCCCAACCTGGGACCAATTATCTCGAAATCGCCGATGCCTTTTATGAAGAATATGAAAAATTACAGAACGACCTCCCCGAAGATTTTAAACTGAATGTTGTTATCGACGATACCGTATTCGTAAAGAAAGCGGTGACAGAAGTTGCGGAGACCATTCTGATATCCATTATCCTGGTCATCTTGGTAATTTATCTGTTCTTCAGGAACTGGTCCCTGGCCTTACGTCCTTTGTTGGACATTCCTGTTTCGCTGATCGCTACTTTCTTTTTCATGTGGCTCTTGGGATTCTCCGTTAACGTGCTTACCCTATTGGCCATCGTGCTCGCCACTGGATTGGTGGTAGATGACGGTATTGTGGTCACGGAGAATATCTATAAAAAAATTGAGGAGGGCATGAATCCCATTGAAGCGGCCGTAAAAGGCTCCAAGGAAATCTTTTTTGCGGTCATCTCCATCTCCATCACCCTTGCAGCAGTGTTTCTGCCCGTTATCTTCCTCGAAGGTTTTGTGGGTCGATTGTTCAGGGAATTCGGTGTGGTTTTGGGGACAGCGGTATTGGTTTCGGCATTTGTTTCCCTTACGCTCACGCCCATGTTGAATGCATACCTTACCAAACCAGGTAAGCAGAGTAAATCAAAATTTTATCAGGTTACTGAAAAATATTTTGTGGCCATGAACGAATCCTATAAAAGTGCTTTGGGAAAGTTCATGCAGAAGAAATGGCTCAGTTTCCCCATTCTTATCGGATGTCTGGGATTGATAGTGCTTTTCTATTCCCTGCTCCAAAAAGAGACTGCACCCTATGACGACCGTAGCTTTGTGAGGTTGAGCGTTACCGCTCCCGAAGGGTCTTCCTATGAATACATGGACAAGTTGATGAACGGGATCACGGAACTCATCAATGACTCCATCCCAGAGAAAAAAGTCAGTCTCATCTTGACCTCCCCTGGGTTTGGCACCTCATCGGTGAACAGTGGAAGGGCCAATGTAGCTTTGGTAGATCCCAGTGAACGGGAACGCTCCCAACAGGAAATAGCCCAGGATCTTGGAGAATGGGCCAAGGCCTATGTCGGCGGAAGATCGAATGTATCCGAAAGGCCCACCATCTCGGTAAACCGACGCGGAGGACCGCCCATACAGTTCATCATCCAAGCAAAGAATTTTGAAAAGTTGCAAGAAAAGGTTCCTGAGTTCATGGCCGAGGCAGAAAAAGACCCAACCTTCTCCTTTGTGGACGTGAACCTAAAGTTCAACAAGCCAGAAATCTACGTCTCCATTGATAGGGAAAAAGCGGAAAGCCTCGGGGTTTCCGTACGGGATGTGGCACAAACCTTACAACTTTCCTTGAGCGGGCAACGTTTTGGGTACTTTTTGATGAACGGAAAACAATATCAGGTAATCGGTCAGTTCGACAAGCAAGATCGCAACGATCCCACGGACCTTACCTCCATTTTTGTAAAAAACGACGAGGGCCAGCTCATCCAGTTGGACAATTTGGTGACGACCGAAGAACACAGCAGTCCGCCACAATTGTTCCACAACAACCGATATATGTCGGCAACAGTTTCGGCCAATTTGGCCCCAGGCAAGAGTATCGGTGATGGAATTGACGCCATGAACGCCATAAAGGACAGGGTCTTGGACGACACATTTACCACCGATCTTGGCGGTGAATCCCGCGACTTTGTTGAAAGTAGCTCCAACACCGCATTTGCGTTTGGCCTTGCTTTCCTGTTGATATTTCTGATACTCGCTGCCCAGTTTGAAAGTTTTATTGATCCTATCATCATCATCCTTACCGTGCCCATGGCCGTTGCCGGAGCAATGTTTTCGTTGTGGTTGTTCGGCGAAACTTGGAATATTTTCAGCCAGATCGGTACCATCATGCTGATAGGCTTGGTGACCAAGAACGGGATTCTTATCGTTGAGTTTGCCAATCAGTTACAAGAAGAGGACCAGAGTCTATCCAAAATGGACGCCATCATGAGGGCATCGGTATCACGGTTACGGCCCATATTGATGACGAGTCTCACTATTGCGTTGGGAGCACTCCCCATAGCACTGTCGCTCGGTGCCGCATCTGCCAGTCGTACCGGCATGGGCGTTGTGATCATTGGTGGCACCTTGTTCTCCTTGGTGCTCACCTTGTTCATCATCCCGGCCCTGTACCTTATGTGGTCCAGAAAAAAAGTCATTCGTCCAGAATTCAAAAACTTAGAACTTTCCTCACATGGACATTAAGCAGCGAATAAGCATTTTTATATTCGTACTGGGCAGCATTGCTTTGGCCAATGCACAGGAAATCCTTACCGTGCAAGATGCGGTCAAAATAGCCCTTGAGAACAATTATCAAATAAAGACAGCCCGTAACGAACTGAAGATAGACGCGTTGGGCACTACCCCGGGACAGGCTGGAATGCTTCCTCAGGTCGGGGCCAATCTGAATGACAACAACACCATACAAAGTTTGACCCAAGTCCGTAATGATGGTACTGTTCAGGATCGGGACAATGTAAAAAACAGCAACTTCAATTATGGTGTGGCCTTGGAGTGGACCGTTTTTGATGGTCTTCGCATGTTCGCCAATTACGAGCAGCTGAAGGAAACCAAAAAATTGGGTGAAGCCGAATTGAAACAGGCGATCTTGACCACTGTTGGAGAGGTCATGATCACCTACTATGACCTCGTACAACAACAGCAACAGCTATCTGCCTTGGACAGTACCCTCATCATTTCGGAGCAACGTGTGGAACTGGCCCAGAACCGTTTTACCATAGGTAAGGCATCCAAATTGGAAGTACTGAACGCCCAAGTGGACCTCAATACGGACCAGACCCTGATGCAGCGCCAACAAGAACTCTACAAGAACACCAAGACCCAACTGAATGAACAATTGGCCCGTGACCTGAAAATCGATTTCAAGGTAATTCCTGAGATTTTCGTGGACCAGAAATTGGTGTTGGACGAACTGGAAACCAAGGTAGCTGAGGAAAACCCACAACTGCAGGCCGAAAAAATAAACAAGCGCATCAGCGAACTGGAACTCAAGCAGATCAAGGCGGCCCGTTATCCGTCCGTATTTGTGACCTCTGGGTACAACATTGGCAATTCCAAATCAGAGTTGGGCTTTGCCATAAGTTCAGAATCCAAGGGATTCAGCTATGGTTTCGGGGCTACGCTTAATCTGTTCGATGGTTTCAACCAGAACAGGAACGAGAAAATGGGAAAAGTGGCCCTAGAGAATGCTGAAATTGCCATTGCCCAACAAGAACAGGCGCTGATATCTTTGGTGAACACCACTTACCAGACCTATCTGACCAACATAAGCCTCATGGAGCTTGAAGAAAGGAACGAGAGCATTGCCAAAGAAAATCTGGAGATTACCATGGAAAAATACCGGATCGGTATCATTCCCACCATAGAGTTCAGAACGGCACAGTTGAACTACATCAATGCCAGTGTACGGCTCAGCAATGCAAAATTCCAGGCCAAACTATCCGAGATTGTGCTGAAACAATTGGCGGGAAACCTGGAGATATAAACCTCAAAACTATTGTCTTGATACAGGGCATATAAAAGACCGCTTCGCTTTTAGAGTCAAGAAACTGGACTTTGTCTTAAATCTATGCTGATATTCGGATATTCCTTGAATCAAATTCAGGTGTTGTCAGGTTAAGCGTAGTCGAAACCTATTGGTTTTGATACGGATGTAGGTCTCGACTGCGCTCGAACTGACAGCTAAGAAGTTCTTTGGACAATACTACTTCCCATTGAACCACACCATCACATAGATGACAATGGTCACAATAAGGAGGGAAATGACAATGTCCTTCCAGTTGTAACTGCTTTTGTTCTTACTTTTTTCCTCCTCAGAAATAGTGGCATAGGTGAGGTTCTGCAATTTTTCTTCCGAAGGTGCCTTGGTCGCATAGCTTACCACCAGTATCAACACGATACAGAACAGGAAGAACCACGATGCAAAGGATAGGAAGTTCATATCTCCCAAAAGGAACCAGAAACTTCCAGGATCCAAGGATTCTTTCACCAATTCCAGAATAATCCTTAGTGCCCCCACTATAAATCCAACAACAAGGGTGATAAAAGCTCCTTGTGCATTGATACGCTTGTGGAATATCCCCAACAGGAAAACGGCCGTGATCGGCGGGGCTATATAGGATTGTACACTTTGAAGGTATTCGTAAAGGACTCCCGATATGTTGGCCATGATAGGAATCCAAATGATACCGATGATCACCACGATCACCGTAGCAATCTGTCCCGTCCTTACCAATTTTTTCTCTGGTGTGTTGGGTCGTAATTTTTTGTAGATATCTACTGTGAACAGCGTGGAACATGAATTGAAAACAGAGGCCAGGGAACTCATCAATGCTGCCAAAAGTCCTGCCGCGACCAGACCGCGCAATCCGGATGGCAACAGGTTGCTCATCAGAACGGGGAAAGCCTCATCTGGGCTGTCCCAATCCAGTTCACCGCGCATTTTTAAGGTCAAAGCAATAACGCCAGGAATCAGAAAGAGGAAAACAGGCATCAACTTCAACAGGGCGCCAAAAATGGTCCCTCTCCTACCCTCTTTGATGTTCTTTGCCGTAAGAGCCCTTTGGACAATGTACTGATCCGTACACCAATACCAAATTCCCGTGATCGTACTCGCAATAAAAAGGGATGGCCATGGGAAATCGGGATCGGAAGCGGATCGCCACATATTAAGGTATTCCGGGGTAACGGTCTCTTTCATGCTCTGCCAACCTCCCACATGGTCCAGACCGATGAGGGTAAGGGCAGCAGCACCGATAACCAATATTATGGCCTGAAGGGTTTCGGTATAGACCACGGCACGCATCCCGCCCAGAACGGTATAGACCCCTGTCAAGACCACAGTAGCGATGGCCCCCGTCCAGAAATCGATGCCCAATAAGGCAGAAACCACGATTCCACCTGCATAAATGGTCACCGATATTTTGGTGAGCACATAGGCCACAATGGAAAATACGGAAAGAATCCATCTGGACCGTGCATCAAAACGCTTCTCCAAGAATTCTGGCATAGTGAAGACACCTGCCCGTGCATAGAAAGGCAAAAATACCCATCCCAAGATGAGCACCACCCATGCCTGTATCTCATAAATGAGCATGGGCAAACGGTTACCGGCACCAGCACCAGCAAGTCCCACAACGTGTTCGGAACCTATGTTGGAGGCGAAAATGGAGGCACCCACCACAAACCATCCCACATTTCTACCGGCAAGGAAATAATCTTCCGTGCTTTCCTTTTTCTTGCGTATCACCCAAACGGCGATTCCTAAAAGCACAACAAAATAAGCGGATATAGTAATCCAATCAAAAGTATCCAATGTCCTCATGTCCTGCTTATTTGGTAGATAGTTTAAACGTGGTCCTGGATGAATAGGTCTCGCCAGGGTTCAGCCTAACGGAAGGAAATCCTTCTTGGTTGGGGGTATCGGGATAATGTTGGGTCTCCAAACAAAATCCTGCTCTTTGCCCATAGGTTCCACCTTTTTGTGCGGGCAAGGTGCCATCCAAAAAGTTTCCGCTATAGAATTGAATTCCGGGCTCATTTGTATACACCTCCAATAAACGTCCCGTTTTAGGATGATATGCGGCTGCAGCCAGACCATAATTGCCTTCTTTGGGATTGAGTACCCAACAGTGGTCATATCCTTTGCCCAATTTCAACTGCCCATCTTCGGCATTGATCTCCTTGCCTATCAATTTGGGTTGTTTGAAATCAAACGGGGTTCCCGACACATCACGAAACTCCCCAGTCGGGATAAGTCCACCATCAACGGGCAGATAACTGTCGGCATCCAAGAAAAGTTCGTGATCGAGTACACTTTGGGTAAAATCACCCGAAAGGTTAAAGTAGCTGTGTTGGGTAAGGTTCACAATGGTAGGCTTGTCCGTTGTGGCCTCGTAGCGCACATCCAGTTCATTGTCGCCAGTCAGGGTATAGGTGACCTTCACGTCCAGTTTGCCTGGATATCCTTCCTCCCCATCGGCACTGGTATAGATCAGCTCCAGTGATGCACCATCGGCGGCACTCTCCCCTTTGGCTTGCCAAAGTACCTTATCAAAGCCCTTTTCGCCACCATGGAGATGATTCTCGCCATCGTTGGTAGCGAGGGTATAGGTCTCACCATCCAAACTGAACTTTCCGTTGGCGATACGGTTGCCGTATCTGCCTATCAAGGCCCCAAAATAGGGGTTTCCATCAAGGTATTGTTGCAAATCGTCAAACCCTAGGACAATGTCTTCATACGAACCATTTTTGTCCGGGGCCGTCCAACGTGTGATGATACCACCATAGGTGATCACATCGATTTCCATTCCCGAGGCATTCCTCAAGGTGTATTTTTCCACTGTCTGCCCATCCGGCATTTTTCCAAAAATGCGCTTCTCAATAAAATCTTTCCCTTGTTGGGCATCTGTGGTTTCCATACTTGGTTGGCTTTCTTTTTTGTTTTCCTTACATCCCAAATTTAAAAGTGTTAGGAGAAAAACAAAACAAAAAAGGGAAGGTTGTGCTGTCCTCATGATAATCTGTTTGTTTGTTAGTTAATCTTTAGTCTGTATTGGCTACATACCATGCTGAAACAAATGATAGTAGGCTTCATTGGCATGCAATTGGTCTTTGAAATTCCTGATCTTGGTATCGGCATCGATCACCAAGAGTTCAATTCCGAAAATATCGGCAAAATCTTCCATATATTCAGTGTCCAATGCTTGGGAATACACGGTATGGTGTGCGCCACCTGCATAGATCCATGCCGTTGCCGCTATGTCCAGGTTGGGTTTTGGCTCCCAAAGCACCCTAGCAACGGGCAATTTTGGCAAATTGGCCATAGGCTCCACAGCCTCCACTTCGTTGACGATCAACCGAAAGCGGTTTCCCATATCGACCAAAGAAGCATTGATCGCATTTCCCGCAGGGGAATTGAAGACCAACCGAACAGGGTCTTCTTTGCCCCCGATTCCCAAGGGGTGTACCTCACATGAAGCTTTTTCACTGGCTATGGACGGGCAGATTTCCAGCATATGGGATCCCAACACATATTCCTTTTGCGGGGTAAAATGGTAGGTGTAATCTTCCATAAAAGAGGTGCCTCCTTTCAGTCCTTGGGCCATCACCTTCATGCTCCTGAGCATGGCCGCTGTTTTCCAGTCACCCTCGCCCCCAAATCCATAACCATCGGCCATGAGCCTTTGCACGGCAATTCCTGGCAATTGTTTTAGAACGCCCAGATTTTCGAAGGTGTCGGTAAATGCCTTGAAGCCTCCTTCTTCCAAAAATGTGCGAAGTCCGAGTTCAATTTTGGCCGCTTCCACCAAGGATTGGCGTTTCGCTCCATTTTTTTGCAATGCATCCGACAGGGTATATGTCGTTTCATATTCTTCAAGGAGTTGATTCACTCCCTTTTGGTCCAGCGCATCGATACGGCCCGTGATATCCGAAGAGTCATATCCATTGACAGCCACACCAAAACGCATCTGTGCGGCCACTTTATCACCTTCGGTAACGGCTACTTCCCTCATATTGTCCCCAAAACGGGCCACTTTCATATGCCGAAGTTCATCGGCGCCCAACGCCACACGGGCAAAAACACCCAGTTTTTGTTGCACCCTTTCACTTTTCCAATGGCCCACAATCACTTTTCGGTTCTTTCGCATGCGGGACATCATAAATCCAAATTCCCGGTCACCGTGAGCAGATTGGTTCAAGTTCATGAAGTCCATATCGATATTTTCCCAGGGAATCTCTGCATTGAACTGGGTATGCAGGTGGCACAAGGGTTTGCTCAGTGCAGTAAGTCCGGCAATCCACATTTTGGAAGGCGAAAAGGTGTGCATCCAAGCTACCAGGCCGATACAGGAAGGGTCGTTACTGGCTTCGCGGCACAATTTTAGGATGTCATCGGGAGTGGTCACTATCGGTTTAAAGACCAAGTTGATGGGCAATTGGCCCGATCCATTGAGTCCGTCCACTATACTTTGGGAATTAGAGGCCACCTGTTTCAAGGTTTCTGGGCCATATAAGTGTTGACTTCCGGTCACGAACCAGATTTCTTTAGAAGCTATTTTCATTTAGATGTAAAATTATATTATTGACCGTAATAGGCATTTTTACCATGCTTACGCTCGTAGTGTTTTTTTATGAGTGATTCTTTTAGTCTTGGTGCATCGGGATTTATCTGTAGGGTCAAATAGGCCATTTGTGCCACGGTTTCCAAAACTTTGGTGTTATAGACCGCTTTTGCCGCATTTTTGCCCCAAGCGAACGGACCATGGTTTCCTATCAATATCATTTCCACTTCATTATGATCCAACCCTCTTTCCTTGAAGCAGTCCAAGATTTGGATTCCGGTATTGTGCTCGTAGTTCCCTTGGATGAGTTCGTCCGCCATGGGCGGGGCGCAGGGAATGTCATGTGTGAGATGGTCCGCATGGGTGGTACCAAAAATCGGGATGTCCAATTGGGCTTGTGCCCAGGATACGGAATACATGGCATGGGTGTGTGCCACTCCGCCGATGTTTTCCCAATTTTTGTAGAGATAGCTATGGGTCTTGGTGTCTGATGAAGGTCTTAATTTCCCTTCCACCACTTGGTTATCGTAATCCACGATGACAATATCCTCAGGTTTTAATGTTTCATAAGGCACACCGCTGGGCTTGATGGCAAAAACCGAATTTCCCCTATCCACGGCACTCACGTTCCCAAAGGTATAGATGACCAAACCAAGGGCATTCAGCTCCATGTTGGCCTCATAACATTCTTCTTTAAGCGATTTGTATTTTGAGCCCATATCTTATTTGTTTTTGTTGGTTCGTTCTTCCACAAAGCTCCCAAGGGCCTTGTATTCTCCCAATAATTGGGCATAGGTCTCCACTTGGGAGGGCTCTGGCACATATTCCGCTTCAAAGCCACTGCCCATGATCTTGCTAGCTTCGATCACATTTTTATGGATTCCCGATGCCACGGCCGCATATATTGCCGCTCCCAATGCAGGGGCCTGATCGGACTCGGCCACCTTGATGGGCATGTTCAGCACATTGGCCAAAGTCTGCATAATGAAAGGGGATTTTCGTGCCACCCCACCGATACCGATCACGGTCTCGATCTTTACCCCTTCTTCTTCAAAACGGTCCACGATCATTTTGGCACCAAAACAGATAGCATTCACCAAGGATTTGAATATATGTGGTGCCGTGGTCCCCAATGAGATACCGGCAATGGCACTTTTCAACTCTTGATTGGCATCCGGTGTCCTTCGCCCGTTCACCCAATCCAAAGCAATGGGAACAGACTCCGTCAAAGGAATCCCCTCTGCTTGTTCGGACAAGGTGCGAATGAATTTTGATTCCACTTCAGCCTGAAGTTCTTGTTTTTGCGCCTCTGAAAGCACGGTTGATTCCATAATCAGATGGTCCATGGGCCATTCCAATAGATCTTTGAACCATGCGAGCACATCACCAAAAGCGGATTGCCCTGCCTCAAGCCCAATCATTCCCGGGATTACGGAACCATCTACCTGCCCGCAGATTCCCTTGACCGTTTTGCTGCCCACTGCTTCTTTGGGAGACACCATAATATCGCATGTGGAAGTCCCCATGACCCTGACCAGGGCATGATGGTCCACTTTGGCACCTACGGCACCTGCATGGGCATCAAAAGTTCCTACGGCAATGACCGTGTTGGTGGTCAAACCCAGTTTACTTGCCCATTCTTTATTTAGATGGCCTGCCACCTCATCGGAAGTATAGGTTTCATGGTATAAGTTTCCGCGAAGCGATGCCAGATAAGGGTCCAGTTTTGCTAAAAATTCCGCGTCTGGAAGTCCGCCCCAGCTTTCGTGCCACATCGCCTTGTGGCCTGCTGCACATCTGCTTCTCTTGAATTTTTTAAGATCCTTTTCATCAGCCAGAAGATAGGTGACATAATCACAATGTTCCATCCAAGTATGGGTGGCATTGACCACCTCTTTATCAGCTCTGGCCACATGGAGTATTTTGGCCCAGAACCATTCGGAAGAATAGATGCCCCCTTCGTATTTGGTAAAATCTTCCCCTCCCCAAGTTCGGGCCAATTCGTTGATCTCGTTGGCCTCTTTTACTGCGGTATGGTCTTTCCAAAGCACCATCATGGCATTTGGGTTCTCCTCAAATCCTGGCACCATGGCCAATGCTGTTCCATCTTCGGCAATCGGCATTGGGGAAGATCCAGTGGTATCGATACAGATTCCCTTGACGGTTTCCGGGGACACGCCGCTTTGCTTCATCACGGCCCGTATGGTCTGCTCCAATCCTTCGATATGGTCCAATGGATGCTGACGGAACTGGTTGATCTCCGGCCTGCAATATTTTTGCGCCTTCCATCTGGGATACCAAAACACTTCAGAGGCCAGCTCTGTACCATTTTGGGTGTCGATCAGTACAGCCCTTACCGAATCGGAACCATAATCAAGTCCTATTACGTATGCTTTCATTGTGTGGGTCAGTGCTTGGGCCATTATGGCCCAAAACATATTTTACATTTATAGTATTTTGATTTTCAAAACATTCACCGAATAGGGTTCAACGGCAACTTCGACCATGTCAGTAATGACTGTCAATGTACTCTCCTTTGGACTTACCATGTTTGGGAATTCAAATGAGTTCACCGCCTGCAAATCACTGCTTTGCAGGCTGAACATTGCACCTGTTTTATCCAGAGTTCCATTATTGGTTACAAGCTTGAGTTGCTGTGGATGCGATTCCGTATTTATTATTTTAATAATAAGCTCTCCGGTATCGGCGTCCTTAACGGCGCTTGCATACAATCCATCCTGTCCAATCAAGGCTTTGCCTTCCTCGGTTATTTTCAATAAATCCGTCCCTGCATTGTTGGAATATAGCTTTTGCACTTGGTAATTGACCGTGCCATACGAATCAAGATTATTGAACCAAATCAAATCGGGTGCCCATTGCCACCCTTCGGCATGTGCCATCAAAGGGGCATAAGATGTCATGTGAACCAAGTCTGCATTACGTTCAAGGCCCGTCATAAAGGCCGCCTCGGAAAGTGCCGCTCTCCAATTATTCTCCAATGTACCGTCTTCCACTTCCTTGGGATGCGCGGCATACTCACCCGCGAATACCTTCGGGCCATTGCGGTCATAGCTATCATAACGATTGGCATTTTCCAAAAACCATTCCGGTGGCTTGTAATAATGCTCGTCTGCCAAGGCCACATTCAATTCCCTCATCTGCTCCCAACCATAGTCGAACATGTCACCATCAGGGAAAGGGCCTGGTGTGGAGACCAATATGATTTCGGGGTGCTTTTCGCCAATGATCTTGGCAAAAATCTTGTACCGTTCAAAATATTCCGGCCCCCATTGTTCATTCCCAATACCTAAATATTTCATATTGAAAGCTTCAGGATGTCCCATTTCTCCCCGTAATTTTCCCCATGGGGTGCTTACATTGCCGTTGGCAAACTCAATTAGATCCAAAGCTTCCTGCACAAACGGACCAAGGTTTTCCAATGGTACCAATTCGCCTGAGTTGAACTGGCAGGCCATTCCACATCCCAAAATGGGAACAGGTTGTGCACCCAAATCTTCGGCCAATTGAAAATATTCAAAGAACCCAAGGCCAAAGGTTTGGTAATAATCCGGTGCCGATTTGTGCGCAAATTCATTGTTCCATCGGTTGATCAACAGCTCCCGTTCCATTACAGGGCCGACCGTATTTTGCCATTGGTAACGTTGGTCCAAGGTTTTCCCTTCCACAATACATCCTCCGGGAAATCTTAAAAATCCAGGGTTCAATCCTTCCAACAATTCTACCAAGTCCTTGCGAAGACCGTTCCTTCTACCCTTCCATGTGTCTTTGGGAAAAAGGGAGAGCATATCCATATCAATGCTTCCATTGCCCTCAAAAGTGATCTTGAGTTTGGCTTTTTCTTCTATTGTATTGGGAACCAGAACCCTTTCGTACGTTTTCCAGTCCTTATTATCCGGAATGATTTCAGAGGAGGCCAAAACAGTTCCAACGGTATCCACCAAAGCAATTTTCAGCTTTTTTACCCCTGTGGCATTGGCCAACATAATGGAAAGATGGTATGATGCATCCTTTTTTAGACCGATACCGCGAAACCCGGTGTTGAAGAGTTCGTACCTTGCATCGTTTTGGACAACGGTGTGACTGAACCTTTTGTTTCCTCCTTTTGGCTCGACATAATCGGTGATCTTGGAAAAACCTGATTCTTTGTTCAAGGAGTATTTTACACTATTGGGCTCTTCCCATCCCATTTTTGGGTCGGGAAATTCGAAGGAGCGATTCTTGATCAATTCAGCATATAGACCCCCATCTGCGGCAAAATTGATATCCTCATAAAAAATTCCATACATGGTAGGCTGTATCTTGATTCCGGTATCGCCCAAATCGATTGCCAGATTACGCTTTTCCCCAGTGGCACCTTGAACAGTATCCCCTTTCTCAGTTTTACATGAGAAAAGACCCAATATAAACACCAGTCCCCCTAAAAAAACCACTTTCGAAAATCCCTTCATAGTTTCAGTAATTACCTTGCTTTTCAGTTGGCAACCAAACTTTCATTTTTCCAATGCCCCTGTTCGACCATGCATAATAAGGTATTGCGGTCAGCTTTTCATTTGATATCGTATTGACCCCTTTTAACAAATCGGGTTGCATCTCCACCTTGAATTCTTCATTCGTAGATAGTTGGATGTCATCAAATTTGCCCTTGTTATCGATTTCCTCCACCGCATACACCACGGGACCATATTCGAGTGACATTTTTCCTTTGTCTTCCTCTACCATTGGATTGGCGATCACTTTTCGAACGGACATTGGAAATTCGAGTTCCACCTCATCCCCAGGCTCCCATGTTCTGGTCACTGTGAAATAGCCATTATCAACTACCCCTTCAAGCTGCTCGCCATTCAGGAAAAGCTTATTGGCGGCTTCATCTTTGGATGCGTATTGATACAAATCCCCAGGCAAGACTTCATTTCTGGCCCAACCCGGTATCCTAAGTTTGATGGTGAACTCACCTGCCTCATCCGGTTTTACCGTAAATTTCACCTTGCCGTTCCAAGGGTAGGAAGTTTCTTGTTCCACCGCAACAGTATGGTTCATAAGTTCGACTTTGGCTGTGTTGGCCGAATATAGATTCACAAACAGGGTGTTATCTTGTTTGGAATAAATCAAACCGGGCATAGCTGGGATAAAACGAATCACATTGGTGGGGCAGCAAGAGCAATCGAACCAATCCTTTCGGGTACAAGCCCCTTGATTGAATTTATACACCCCATCCGATTCCAATGCATTGGGGTAAAAGAATTTTTGTCCGTCCAAAGAGAGCCCCGAAATGAGACCATTGTAGAGGGTTCTTTCAATGACATCGAAGTATTTTACATCTCCTGTCAAATTGTGTAACCTATGGTTCCAATAGACATCTCCGATTGATGCGCATGTTTCGTTGTAAGCGGTCAGGTTGGGCAATTCGTAATTTTCGCCGAAGGCTTCTCCATCATGTTTGGCGCCAATCCCTCCTGTGATATACATTTTTTTGTTCACCATGTTGTCCCAAAGGGCGTTTACGGCCTTAAGGTAAGCCGAGTCCTTTTCAATGGCGGCAATGTCCGTCATCCCGGCATACATGTACACGGCCCTCACGGCGTGCCCCACCACTTCGTCCTGGTCCACCACGGGCAGATGGTCTTGGGAATAGGCCCCAAAAAGTTCATGGTGCTCCGGTTTGCCCCTATGGTCCAAGAAATATTTGGCGAGGTCAAAATATTCCTTTTTCCCTGTGGTTTGATACAATTGGATCAGGCCTGTTTCAATGATCTGGTGTCCTGGTACGGCGGCAATTTTACCCTCTCCTTCGCCAAAGGTCTCCACCATCAGGTCTGCATTTTTTATGGCGATGTCCAAAAAGTTGCGCTTGCCCGTGGCCTTATGGTGCACCACGGCAGCTTCGAACAAGTGCCCTGCATTATATAATTCATGGCTTGCTGCCAAGGATTCCCAACGTTCTCCCTTTTCTACATTCACCCAATTTGCGGGGGGATTTGCAGGGTCTATGGTGCGCCAGGTAGTCAAATAACCATCTGCTTCCTGCCCTACTTGTATGATGGACACCAAGGAATCCAACAATTGCTCCAGTCGTGGATTCGGTGCGCTAATCAAGGAATTGGAAGCTCCTTCTATGATTTTATAGACATCCGTATCATCAAAGGGCATGGCCCCTTTTACCGCCCCTTCCATTTTACCTCCTGCGATCAGAAAGTTATCGAACCGACCCTCTTCCCTGCATTTTTCCAAGGCATACTCGATGGTTTTTTCTTGAACACGCTGTATGATCGGCAACCAGAATTCATCCTTGATTTTTACATTTTGAATGTTCACCGGTTCAATGGGATAACCGGATTCCGCATAGATTCCATCTTTGGTCTCCGCTTGCTTTTCCGCTTCTTTTTTGCATGAGGTCACCAACACCAATAGACTGGCGACTATCCATATCATTTTTTTCATCTGTGCTTATTTCCCTTGTAAAACAATGAGTGAATGGGCTGGAATGGTAAGGGATATGCTTCCTTTTTTCAGTTTGGCACCCTTGAATTCCTTTGGCGTTACTTTTTCGGGCGCATCAAAGGAATTATGGTCCTGCAACTTGTCCGATGTCAAGATTTGTCCATCTATATTTTTGATGTCCAAGCCAGCCACATCCAATTCCACAGGTATCTCATTTTCAGGATCGATGTTCACTAGGGAGATATGGACCTTCCCCGTTTTGTCTCTGGAGGCAGAAACGGAGATGGACGGAAGTTCCCTGAACTCCATATTGCCCTCTATTTTGGAAGGCAACAATTGCGCATCCTGATGCACTTTGTACATATGCATGACATGGTAGGTGGGGGTTTTGATCATCTTCTCCTTATCGGTGAGGATCACGGCCTGGAGCACGTTGACCATTTGGGCCAAGTTGGCCATTTTCACCCTTCTCGCATGGTTGTTGAACGTATTGAGCACCGTCCCTGCGATCATCACATCCCTGATGGTGTTCTGTTGGTAGAGCACGCCATTTTTCACTTCGGGTTCGGCATCGTACCAGCCGCCCCACTCATCCACAAAAAGGGCCACTTTGCTCTCGGGATCGTACTTATCCATGATTTCGATGTGCTTTGTAACGTACTCTTCCATTTTCAGTGCCTGTTCCATCGACTTGAAGTAGATCTCATCGTCGAAATTGACAGACGGCCCTTTGTCGGACCAATCAAAAACTGCGTAATCGTGAAGGGCTACTGCTTCCATCAAATGGTAGGGTACATTCTTCATCAAGGTCTCCGTCCAATGGTAATCATCTTCGGAAGCTCCCGAGGCTATTCTGTAGATTTCCGTTTCCCCGGACCATCCAGGCATGAAAGTGGCATACTGACGGTAGATATCGGCATAGTATTCGGCGGTCATGTTTCCACCACATCCCCATGTCTCGTTGCCCACGCCCCAGTATTTTACTTTCCATGGGGCCTCACGGCCGTTTTCCCGGCGCCAATCGGCCATCGGACTAACGCCATCATGGTTGGTGTACTGTACCCAGTCGATCAGTTCTTGTACAGTGCCACTGCCCACATTGGCAGAGAGGTAAGGTTCTGCACCAAGCACCTCGCAAAGGTTCAGAAAGTTATGTGTGCCAAAACTGTTGTCCTCGGTCGTCCCGCCCCACCAACGGTTCACAATGGTCGGCCTTTCATCCTTGGGCCCCACTCCATCCTTCCAATGGTAGGTGTCGGCAAAACAGCCTCCAGGCCATCTCAGGTTGGGGATATTGAGTTCCTTGAGGGCCTCAATAATGTCATTGCGCACACCTTCAGTATTGGGTATGATCTTGTTTTCTTCTCCAACATACAGGCCTTCATAAATGCAACGTCCCAAGTGTTCGGTAAAATGGCCGTAAATGTGCCTACTGATCTGCGGAGAATCGGAAGCTTCGGTTACACTTATCAAAACAGGTTGCTGGGCAAACAACTGCGACGAGAGCATTAAGGCCAAGAGTAAAGTCAGGTATCTCATAAAAACGTTTTTTTAATTGTTGTAAAAGTCAAAAGGCCACGAACCAGTCATGGCCTTGAACTATAATTACTAAACTTAAACTAACCTAAATAGATCAACTCAATTTGCGTGTTGAAATCATTATTCAAGTGTTGTTTTTACATTTATAAATTAACAAAAGTTTTTTTGTTAAAACAAATTAAATTTCAATTTTAATGTGTCAATTTTACACCATATATAAAATTAAACATTAATTTCTCATTTTCAGATACATATAAAGGAATTATGTGTAAATGATGTATTTTCTTTTTCCATTTATGGATTTAGGGGATTTTTTTTAAGGTTTTTCATCAAAAGATATTTGTTTAAAAAATTTAGTTTTAGGATTTTAGCCCTTATGGAAATACCCAAAGAAGCAGATTTGTCCACAGATATTAACAGGCAGCTTAATTTTTATCAGAAAGAAGACCAAGTACTACTGGCTGTGGACTGTATTATTTTTGGTTTTGACAAGACCAACTTGAAAATATTGCTCATCAAACGGAATTTTGAGCCTGAAAAGGGGAAATGGTCCCTCATTGGTGGGTTTTTGAAGAAAAATGAGAACCTGGACCAAGCTGCGACACGGGTATTGAACACCTTGACCGGCTTGAGCAATATCTACATGGAGCAATTGTACACCTACAGTAAAGTAGACAGGGACCCCGGTCAACGTACCATTTCGGTATCGTATTTTGCGCTGATCGATGTAGATTCGCATCAGTTCGATGGCATACAGATCGAGTCCGCCCGATGGTTCGACCTCAACGAAGCCCCCAACTTGATCTTTGACCACGAGGAAATGATCCAAAAGGCCATAGCCCGTTTGCGGCGCAGGGCCATGACCATGCCCATCGGTTTTGAACTGCTTCCCGAAAAATTCACCATGCGCCAGCTCCAAAACCTATATGAATCCATTCTGAACAAAAAACTGGACAAGCGCAACTTTATCAACAAGGTGAATTCCTTGGATGTCCTGGTAAAATTGAACGAGAAGGACATGACCGTTTCCCGAAAAGGAGCCTATCTTTTTGTTTTTGATAAGGAGAAGTACAAGAAGAAGGTCGAGGAAGACGGGTTCAGCTTTAAGCTCTGAGCATGGTTTTGGGAATGATCTTCCCACAATGAAACTACTTTTTCCGTAAAGGTGTGGTCAACAACATCAATTCACCTATTTCCTTTTGGGTCAAGGCATAGTCATACATTTGCAAGGAGGCCATGTGTCCAGAAAAATGCTCGCCCACATCCGAAGCTCCTATCCTGATTTTCGCATTGGTGATCTGTGAGGCCAAGGTCATGTTTTGGGAATTGTCCAGTTGACCATCCACATATATTTTTTCGACCACCCCATCAAAAGTAAGTACAATGTGGTGCCATTCATTGGCCATAGGAAGGGTATTGTACCCCATGTCGAAATGACCATCCAAATGTGCGGCAGCCCCATAATGTCCACTATTGAAATGCAAGGCAGTGTATGAATTGGCCAGATTGAACCTGAACCTATCGCACCAAGACAACAAACACTCCCCTTCTTTGGCTATTTGTGGATTTTTTACCCAAGTAGCCACGGTGAAAGCCCCATTCCACTCTAAACTTCGTGGAACAGCTTGGTCCAAAACCAAGGCTCCTTCTGTAAAGTTGAAGGCCCTAATTCCCTCTTTATCCTCTTCAATTACCACTTCCCCTTCCTTTTCAAAATTTCCACCTAGGCTCCCACTATTGGGCAGATGGACAAATTCATTTTGGGAAGGAAAACCTTTTGCATCAATATCCACCAATTTCCGGTGAGCACTTTTTGCCCCATTGCTCTCATTTGAGGGCTTGCCCTGCAAGTTCAATGGGATTTCGAACAAGGAATCGAACACCTTGATGTTCCAAACTGCCGCATAAAGCCCTGTTTTTTCAACATCCGAGACCGTTAGTTTCAAATAGCGGGCATTGACATCATTGTCATCGACCATGGGACTTCCCGGTGTTTTGTTGCTGGAACGGTCTGCATAAAGGTTCCAGTTTTCTCCATCCGTGGAATGTTCCAGTTTGTATTGGTAATAGTACCCTGCAAACTCGAACTGTGTCATCACCCTTTTGATGTCGGTCACTTTTCCTAGGTCAAGGGTCAACTGTTGTGGGAAGGAATTGTCTGCCGCCTTCCACATAGTGGCGTTATGGTCATCCGTGGCAAAAGAGGGTTTATGGGCATAATCGTACTGAAGGGATTGCAAATGATAAAATGACGATGCCGTGGCTTCTGCTCCCAATGCCAAATTCCTCGGTAGGTCGGGTGCCCTCAAATCCTGAAGGGTTTTTTGTCCCGGAACCACTTTTCTAATGGTAGAGTCGTTTTCAAAAACCATTTCATCCACAGCAACTTGTCGGGACAGGCCACCCCTTGTCATAGGGTAATCATGTTTGTGATAGACCATGTAATATTTCCCGTTTTCCTCCAACACCGAATGGTGTCCCGGACCATGGACCGTTCCTTCTTCATTGGTGGACAAAATGGGGTTGTTCTCCCCCGGAACAAATGGCCCATAGGGTGTATCTGAATGGGAATACCTTACATTGTAGGTTTCATCATGGCAGGAACCGCCAGAATACATCAAAATGTATTTGTCCCCTTTTTTCATCATATAAGCGGCCTCAAAAGGTTCCGGGGTCTCTTCCAAAGGGATGTTCTTCGAATTCTTGACCTCGGCCATAGTATCCGTGTCCAACTCCCCTACGGCATATCCACCATTGTAATGCACCCATGTGCCCCAATAGGCATAGATCCGCCCGTCACTATCCTCAAAAAATTGGGCATCGAGGGAAGGAAACCCTTTTCTGGGATAGTTGTGTGCGATTACCGGACTATCGTCCTTGTTCAATTTTTCCCAAGGGCCCACAGGGGTATCGGACACATATCCGTAGATGTTGCACCCGGCCTGACAATTGCCAAAATAGAGGTAATATTTGCCATCATCCCCTTCTATGATATCCGGTGCCCAAAAATTCCTGAGGTTGACGGACTCCAAGGAAGGAACTTCCATGGTATAGTTGTACCAATGTTCAAAATTCGTACTGTACCAGACCGTGGGAACACCGGATGCCAGCATTTCGTTGTCGGTCGTGGCATAGATGTAGTAGGTGTCCCCGAACTTTTTGATGGTGGGATCAGCAAAATACCCGGGGAGGATAGGATTCACCTTTTCCATGGGGAGTTGGCCCATAGGCTGCTGGCCAAAGGCATTCGCCAACACCAAGGTCAGCAATACTATGTTCAGCGTTCTATTCCCCAAATCCTACAGTTTGATCACCGTTTCCTTTTTGTCCAGTGCAATTTCGTAGGCACCCCGCACTTTTGGATATGGCAGTTCTGCCTCTCCATCCATCCGCAAATAGGCATTGGGGGCATGAGCTGTTCTTGCACCCAAAATAAGGGTCACCTCACCAGTACTTTCCTTGTAGATTACTTTTTCAAACGATCCCGCATCCAAGGTGAGCCAAATCTTTTTTGGGGCGATATATACTTTTGACCGTGCAGCGGTGGTCAGTTCCATTTCCACCACACCCCCTTTTTGGGACAAATTGCCCCCAAAGGCCAACCATCCCATATCCTCATCTTTGACAAGGTAGGACGAAGTGTTCACGGCATAACCATAGAAACCGGAGCCATAATCCCCAGAAATCCCATCTATTTTTAGCGTTGATGGATAGGAATGAAAGGCCGCCGGACCAAATCCATCTTGGGTGATGTTGGATATTCCACCCAAAAGGCCACCGTAACCCACTTTCAACAAATATAGGTCGTCCGGTTTTTTACGGAAATGGCTCAATACGGGAATGGCGTTCAACGACGATCCATAGTGGTGTATCTGACGCTCCACACGGGAAGTTTCTCCTGCCTTGCCACCGTACAAAAAGTCCCAATATCTTCTGGCATTGCCATTATAGCCCCAATGGGGCATGGTGGGCATATAGGCCAATATGGCATTTAGGGTCACCATCGCTTTTCGGTCATATCCAAAATGACTGGACCACATATAGACTTCCTCCTGTCCTGTGGAATCCCAGGGCATTTCACTGCCAAAGGGATAGTCCAATGCCTTCCAGTGGTCCGCTCTTTCCTTCATCCGCTTTTCCAGATCTGTGGCCATTTCCGCGAACCCTTCATTTTTCAAATCTTCCAAAATGAAAAGGAACACAGAACCTTCCATTTGCCCGAACTGGGCATAGTAAGGGGCCTGCTCTACCATGGCCACACTGGTATGGTAGGCATTTTCCAAATACCAATCCCAGGACCTATTGTCCACCAACCCTTGATGATATCTGGACAGGCGGTACATGACCCAATAGGCAGCCGCTACGTGGGGATAGTTATAGGATCTTCCCGGGTCGTTGGCATGCTTGTGGTCCCAGGCCGCCCAGGTCTTATAATTGATCTTGTCACTGTATGTGCCCTTGGGCAGCGAATCGGGCTCGTAGTAGTATATGCTCTTTTTCACGCCGTACTTGTGGGGACCTTCATTGTACTGAATACCTCCCCAAAGTGTCTCGTCCACAAATCCCTGCAACTTTTGGATCTCTTCTTTATTGGGCTGCACCAATTGTTTCATGATGGCGGCCAACCAACTTCCGGCACCACCTTCATCGCTCAACCCGCTGATCCAGACCCTTTCGTCCTGCACCACCTGCTCTTTTTTCTCATAATCATACGTGATGGCTGATGGATTCCGTCCAAAGGGATCGTTGGGGTCATCAAACCATTGCTCCGTGGTCAAAAAATGTCCAAAATCCTTGATAACCTCGGTTTCCGGTTTGATGGTCTTGTAATTGATGGTCTGCTCCACACCATCGGCGTAGGTTATGGTAAGCCTTGCCCTACCCCATTTTTTCCCTTGGACACGATATTTCTTCTTTCCTGATGGGGTCTTCCCATTCTCCTTGACCTCCAAAGAACCTTTAGGTTCAATCTCCAAAGAAGCCACTTCACTTATGTAATCCACGAACAATTGGCCCTCCACATCTTGGGGCAACACATAACCTGGGACCCCAACGGCCACTGGGTGTTCTTCCTTTACCAATGTTTCCTGGATGTTCTTAATGCCTTCGGACAAGACAAACTTCAAGGAAAAGTTTTTGGTCTCCTTGGGCTGAAGAATGAGCGAGGTGGGGTTGTTCCACTGCTCCACTCCCTGCCATTCCTTTTCCGCATAGGCCTTGCTATGGGCCATCCACTCATGAAAGCCTTCAAAAACGATGCTCTTTGGCGTTGGGTCGTCCAATAAGGGTCGGTACGCCTCAAAGGCCATGTTTTCCTTGGGCAGTACCAAAAGTGCAGGGCCTCTTCCGCTCAGTCTTTTCACTTCCAGATAGCCGGCATCTTTTCCTATATAGGGGTCAAAAAATACGTTTTGCGCGTGGGTCTCCGTCAATGATTTCCCTTCCAGGATGTTGTTAAAGGTCATCGGGATGCCCAATGCCCCAATTTCCACAGGTGTATTTTGCTTGTTGCTGATCTCAAAGCGCATGATCAGTTGATCATTGTCCAATTCATAATACCTTTTTACCGAAACGGGAATATCACTGGGCAAGGTATTGGCCAAATCGGCAGCGGCAAGCACACTTCCACTGACTTCCAAAGGTTTTACGGCTGCACGGCTGGTAGCGGTGGAATACGATTTCCATATACCCTCTACATTTTTGATTCTTAAGTTGATGTCGCCCAAATGATAAAGGCTGTCCTTGTCCCTCATCTCAAGGCGTTCCCCAGGGGTATAATCAAAATAAGGTTCACTATTGGGTCTAAGGGCGGCAACGGTCTGCGAGGCCTTGACCAATTTTAGCTGAAAATCTGGTGTGCTGAATTTCTGATAGACATCGGCAATGCCCAAGGTAGATTCCCTGTTCTCTACCCTGCTCCAATAAGTTCGTTGTGCTTGCAGTCCCGATAGGATCGCCAAACAACATACCAAGGCCAATCCATATTTCTTATGCTTCATCTCCATTACGATCCAATTTTATTTCAAGGTTACATCCAAATACACCGAGTGGCGCCCATAGGTTTCATAGAACGGTTTGAAGACCACTCCGTCAATGGTAAACTCCAAAGCCTTGGGGTCACCTTCAATGGTCTTACCAATATCATTGGCATCCAAGGTCACTTTGCGCCAATCGTTCCTGGATTCAGGTTCTTGGGCCACCAATAGTATAGGACCGTAAAACAGACTGGCAATGTTCTGTTGGTCCATCACGGGCTCCAAATGGAACTGGAACGGCATTTGGATATCCACAATATCACCATCCTTCCATTTGCGGCTCAAGGTGAGGTAGCTACCCGGTTGGGCCATTACTTTTTCTTCCTTGCCGTTCACCCTTACATAAAAACCTTTGGTCGCCCATTGGGGTACCCTAAGGTTCAGGTCAAATTTCCCCTTCCCCTTGATGATCAATTGGGTTTCGTCCGCTTTCGGGAAAGCTGTTTTCTGCTCAATGATAATATTTTTCTCTTCCCAGTTCAATGTGGAGGGCACATAGAGGTTCACATACAGGGCATTCGCATCCAGATTTTTGAAATAAATGGAGTTCTGGAGCTTGGTGCTGCTCTCCAAAGCGGTGCCGTTGCAACAAGTAAAGCCACTCATATCAGCATTCCCAAATCTTTTTGCGGAACCGGGCCTCAACGATATGTGATAGGTGTTGGCCGGACTGTCCTCAGCCACAGAGGCAAGGATATGGTTGTAGAGTCCACGCTCATAATAATCCATCAACTCGGTCCTCTGGTCAAACAGGAACAGGTTTTTGGTAAGTTTCAACATATTGTAGGTGGCACAGGTCTCATTTTGTCCTCCTGCTGAAAACCCATTCTCGTACAATGTGGCGGGCTGGGCAATAAAGCATTCCGCATTGGTGGGATTCCTGGCCCCGGCGACACCTCCGATACTGTACATGTAATCGTTCTTGGCCTTGTACCAGAAATTATCGGCCACCCGATAATATTCAGGTGATTCCGAATCGCGATAGATCTCGAGCGCGCCCATGATCTGAGGGATGTGCTGATTGGCATGCAGCCCTCGGAACGAATCCACATTTTTGGCCAATCCGTGGGAATGTCCTGCATCACCAAAGAACATTTTGATGTTGTCAAACAATTGGGCGACCTTCAGGTAGCGTGGTTCATCGGTGATCCTGTCCAAACGGGCCATGGCCTCGTTCATGCCCCCAAATTCCCCTGCAATGTAGGTGTTCCACATGCTGATCAAGGTATCTGTGGGCACTTGGCTCAATCGGGCATATACCCAATCGCCCATTCCCTTGGCAATTTCAAGGGCCTTCGCATTTCCGCTGACTTCATAAATATCCATCAAACCGGCCAAAATCTTGTGCAAAGTGTAATAAGGGGCCCAAACTTGGGTAGGCTGGGTCCCGTAAGTGGCCCCATTTTCCAACATGATGAACTGGTCGGGCGGATAGGCACTGATGAACCCTTTTCCCCAATTCCAGTAATCAGTCCGAATGCCATTTTCACTAATATCGGAATCATAGGCAGACTTGCCTGGTCCTGGGGGAACGGCCGTTGGTTCGGACACATGTTCCCCTCCTGCTTTGGTGGGCTGTCCGGACATTTGGGACAATTGGTAGAGTACTTCCACCATATAGTCCATCTTATCGGCAAAATTGGCCTGCAATTCCTTGTCATAACCTGTGCTGGCATAGGCTTGGGCAATGGCGGTAAGGTAGTGGCCCGTGGCATGCCCCCTCAATTTGGTCTCTTGACTGTCCCAAACGCCCAATGGCTTTGCGCCTTGCGGTTGTTCTTGCCCAAAGGCATTTCGGAACATGTAGAGAAAGGAATCTGGATTGGTCTGCGCCAATGTCTTGATGAATTTGTCCCTGTTCTCGATAAACTTTGTCTGTTGGCCATTGGCATCGGCATCCAAGGACACCTCATCCAATCCGAATACCTCCAGTTTGCGGCTGGGTGTGCCCATTTCTTTGCCTGTTCTTACCGTGACCTTGGCCTTAGGCTGAAAATCCGTGCCTGCCACTTGACCGATGATCTCGTAGGTCCCTGTCTGCAACACCTGGGTGTTGTCCGTTGGGGATGGCCACAACACCCTTACTTCGGGACCTTTGACGCCATTACGGTAGGTGCCTTGGACGTAACGTGGCAATCTGGGCAGATGGCCCACTTCGGTCTCCACTTCAATATTGGATACCCCGGTGAGGTACGTATTGTACAATTGGGGGGTTCCCGCTTCAAATTGTGGTAAGTTGTCCTCTGGCCTTTCCCTTCTTGCTGTTCCCTCCCCTCCTCTTAGGGCGATGTATCGGATCCTTCCTATTTGCCTTTCGCTCAAGGGGATTCGATACAATCGGAAATCATGGATCTTCGCATCGAGATAGGTGTTGTTGGATGTTATCGACCTCCCGATATACAGCAGGTTCTCATGGGTGAACAGTTCTGCCAGTTCCATATCCATGTTCTCGGCTTTCCCCACCTGTTCCCCATTGATAAAAATGTTCATGGATTTGGAGGGAATATCCAGCACTATGGCCAGATGTACCCATTCGCCCAATTCAATTTTGGAGCTAGCCGCAATGGCCGTGAACTGCTCCTTGCCATCTTTTACTATCTGTGCCTGATATCCCTCTTTGCCTTGGATTCCCGAAGGGGCCACAAAAAAATGCGTCCTGTCATCTTTTCCAAAATCAAAAAGATGTTGGCCAGTTTGCATGGACCTGAAATTGACCCATGTGGATATGCTCAATGATTCTTCCCCTTCCACGGCTTCACCGGAAATAGCAATGTATGACTTGCCATCTGCTGCGAGGGAAAGTACCTTACCAAATTTTTCATCATCCTCAAACTTGGCACTGGGACCATATATCCTAGCATGTAGGTTGTTTCGGGACCAATCCTTCGCATCCCCGTTGAAAATATACCGGGCAATCATCCCTGTCTCGCCTATACCATCCAATATTTGGTTGCCATTTTGTGCTTGTAAACCGTTCAGTCCCAAAGCGCCAAAACCCAAAAATGTACAAATGAATAACTTAGCTAGTCTCATAATCAAATCTTTTTCCTCTATTTAAAATTAATTGGTTTTCTGACCATAGATGGCTTCCCATGAAGGTGGGTCCACTTCCATCAAGTGCTTTACAAAAAAGTCCTTGCGTTTACGCTCCCCAAAATCTCCCCCAGAGGAATGTCCCATTCCGGGTATGGTGACCAATTCAAAATCTTTGTTGGCCTTGATCAGTGCGTTGGCAAACTGCATGGTGCTAGCAGGATCCACATTGTCGTCCACCTCACCCAATATGAGCATCAGGTTACCGCCCATTTGGGCTGCATTTTCCACATTGGAACTGGCTGCGTAATGGGGACCAATGGGATAGCCCATAAACTGTTCGTTCCACCAAATCTTGTCCATTCTGTTGTCATGGCACCCACAGGATGAGACCGCCACGTCATAAAAATCCGAATTGAAGACCAGGGCTGCGGCCGCATTCTGTCCTCCTGCCGAAGTTCCGAAAATCCCCACTTTTTCCGCATCCATGTAGGGGTATTTTTTTGCCGCTTCCTTGATCCAAATCTTCCGATCGGGAAAACCGCCATCCTTTAAATTCTGCCAGCAGATGTCGTGAAAGGCCTTGGATCGGTTGGAAGTACCCATCCCATCGATCTGCACCACAATAAAGCCCAACTCGGCCAAGGAGGACATAGACCAATAGTAGGCACTGAAATCTTTTGGCACGAAGGAACTGTGGGGCCCTGCGTATATGTATTCTATGACCGGATAGGTCTTGTTGGGATCAAAGGAAGTCGGCCTAATGATGATGCCCCAAATATCGGTGACACCGTCCCTCCCTTGTGTCGTGAAAACTTCGGGAGCTATCCATCCTTCTTTCAGCAAAGCGGAATGGTCCGCCTTTTGCAATTGCATGATGGTCTTGCCATTTTTTGATGATTTCAAGAGGGTCACTGGCGGTGCATCGACTCTTGAGTATTGATCCACATAATATGAAAAATCTTTTGAGAACGTTACTTCATGGTCAGCATTTTCCACTGTGAAGCGGGTGAGGTTCTTTCCATCAAGACCCACCTTGAAATAGTGGATGAAATAGGGATCTTGATCCTTGTCCACCCCGCTGGCGGTAAAATAGACTTGCCTGTTCTCTTCATCGACATGGATGACTTGTCGTACGACCCATTCTCCTTTCGTGAGTTGCTTTTCTACCTGCCCTGTCTTTCCATCGTAGAGGTAAATATGGTTCCAACCGTCCCGTTCTGAGGTCCAAATGATCTCTTTGCCATCTGCCACATCGTATCGGTACTTTTTACTGCTATAGTCAATGAAGGTGTCACTGGTCTCGTTCACCAAAACTTTCAGGCTCCCCGTCAAAGCGTCGACTTCGATCACTTTGTAGGCCTGATGGCCCCGCTGGTTGAACTCGAAGGAGAAGGCCCGGCTGTCCTCCCTCCAATCGATTCGGTTCAGGCCAAATTGATGGTTGAATTCGTCTGTTGGGATCGGGATGTGCTTTTTGGAGTCCACCAAGAACAATTGCGGGCTTTTGAAGGGAAGTTCATCCCCCGGTTTCAAATAGTCCCTGGACTGCAGTTTGGGCTGGAACTGATCTGCCGGACTGGATTCCACAAAATAGATTTTTCGGTCATCGCCCGGACGCACTTTGTAGGCCATGATCCTTTTCCCATCGGGAGACCATTTGATATAACTCGAATAGAAAAAACCGGGCGCCCCATCATAACTCAATCGGGTTTCCTCTTCGGTCTTGTTGTTCTTGATGTACAGGTTGCTGTTTTTGATAAATGCAATCATGCTGGAGTCTGGCGACATCACGGGCGGATTGCTGGTCTCATCAAACCTGCTGCCCCAATAGCCCCTGTTTCGGTCCCTATCCTTTGGATCTGCATCGATGATGGTCAACGTATTGGTGCTTGTGCGGTAGGAAATCTTCTTTTTGTCAAAAATGAACTTGATTTCACCCATGTCTTTATCAAACTCCAGTTCGCTGATATCAATATGGGCCGCATCAATTTCTTTGTCAAATGTTTCGGACAACAATTTGGCCAAGACCGTATGGTCAAAACATTTTTGTTGGGCCTCACCTGAAGGATCTACCCACAAGTATTCCTTTCCTTCGGAAGTATTGTTCACATACCACAACAACCCATTTTCCAACCAATGAAAACTGGAAGGTGAGTTGATGACCTTGTCCCGAAACAACGAATCCAGGGCAATTGCCTTTTTATATTCCGCTAAAGTACCTTGGGCAAATGCTGTTCCCGAAGTTATAAGTATAAAAAATACACTTATTTTTTTGACAAAAGATTCCATAGTATACATAAGGTTAAAACTAGAGATAATCTCCAATTGTCCATCAGTTCTTATTACCTGATACTGATACTATATTACCCTAAATGCCTATTCAGATGCAAAAAAGTGTACGATTTGAATGGTACCTATATAAAATGCAGCGTACCATAGGTTAGTGCCAAGAGACCAGTAGATGAGGATGTATTAGTTGAATCGGTCGGGGGAAAGTGGGGAAAGATCGATCAAGGGTTGTGCATTGGCCATCTCCTGTGCTACCAACTTGCCTGTTATAGGACCAAGGCTCCACCCCATCATGGCATGTCCCGATGCGATGACAAGATTGCTGTATTTGGAGGTTTTTCCAATATATGGCAATCCATCCGGGGATACTGGCCTCAATCCTGAAGTCGCCCTATCCTTTTCTGCTTGCAGTATTTCAATATTCTGATAATGTGCCTTTACCGCCTTTGCAAGGGCCTCGACCCGTTCTCTTTGGATGGTATCGTTGTTGCCTGAGAATTCCATGGTCCCGGCAAAACGCGTAAAACCATCCATTGGGGTGATTGCCATCCGGGCGTCGACCAATATGGTAGGCAATGTAATTCCGGTGGGGCGGTTCACATCCATGCTATACCCCTTTCCACCTTGAATGGGAATGTTCAACCCTATAGTGGATGCCAGTTTTGAGGTCCAGCTTCCACAGGCCAGAACAAATCCATCGGCCTCAAAAACCGTATTGTGGGTTTTGATGGCCACTATTTTTTTGCCCTCAACAATGACATCTTCTACTTTTTGTCCCATTCTGAACCGCACTCCTTGCGATAGCAACCAATCCTTTAGTTGTTGCATGAAATGGTGTGGGGTCATATGGGCATCACATTTATAGTGTACCGCTCCCTTTACCTTGTCCGAAAAAACTGGTTGGATTTCGTGCAGTGCTTCTTTGGTAAGCACCGAAACATCCAGACCTTTTTTTATGGCTTGTTCGGCCACTTCGTGTTCTTCCTCTTCGGCCTTGTCCGAACAATAGGCCATCAGTACCCCTTTTCTTTCATAATGGAAGTCAAAATTCTGGGCGGACAGCATTTCTTCATACAAATCCCTGCTCTTCAGGTTGAGTTCCATGAGAACAGGCATTGCTTTTTTCACTTTTGAAACAGTGGCCGATTTCTTGAAGAGCAGGGCCCATTTGAAGAATTCCATGTCCCATCTGGGTTTGATGTAGAACGGACTGGAACTGTCCAGCATCCATTTGAGGCCTTGTGTGATGATTCCTGGGGCGGCCAAGGGTATAAAATGGCTCGGGGTGATGTATCCTGCATTGATGTAAGAGGCCCCACTGGTCATATCGGTCTGGTCCAATACCGTTACCTCATACCCTTCCTTTACCAAATAATAGGCACTAAAAAGTCCGGAGATGCCTCCCCCCACAACAATCACTTTCTTCATTTTGGAACGATTTATAACACTTGAAACCCGTGTGCGTACGGGTCGTCATCATCTATGATGATGTTGTTGTATCCTGTGACCTGGGCCCATCCCTGGATACTGGGTACGATAGCCATTTTGTCCGCCAATGTGGTTTCCTTTACCACCTTCCCGATAAACTTGCTGCCTATAAAACTTTCGTGGATGAAAGGTTCCCCCACTTTCAATTTTCCCTTCGCATACAACTGGGCCATTCGGGCCGAGGTTCCTGTACCACAAGGGGAGCGGTCTATCGCCTTGTCCCCGTAAAAAACGGCATTCCTTCCGGATGAGGTCGGGTCAATTGGGTCTCCCGTCCAAAGCATATGGCTTACATCGCGAATGGTACTGTTTTCTGGATGGATGAACTTGTCCGGATATTTTTCATTGATCCTATTTCGCACCACTTGGGAATACTGAATGATCTGGCCTGCGGAAAAATGGTGCACTCCCTTGAAGTTTTGTTGGGGATCCACAATGGCATAGTAATTTCCACCATAGGCCACATCAAAAATGATTTCTCCCAATTCCGGGCACTCCACGGTCAGATTTTCGGCGGCCAAATAGGATTTTACATTCACCAAACGCACCCAATCCACTTTTTTTCCGGTCTGTTGGTATTCGATCTCCACCAACCCGGCCGGTGCTTCCATCCGTATCTTTCCAGGCACTTTGGGAGCAATCAACCCCTCTTCAATAGCCACGGTTATGGTCCCTATGGTCCCGTGCCCGCACATGGGCAAACACCCGGAGGTCTCTATGAAAAGGATGGCGAAGTCATTTTCGGGTTCATGGGGCGGGAACAGAATGCTCCCGCTCATCATGTCATGTCCCCTGGGCTCAAACATCAACCCTTTTCTTATCCAGTCATATTCCTTGAGGAAATGCTGTCTTTTTTCACTCATGTTGGCCCCTAAAAGGTTGGGACCTCCCCCTGCCACAACCCTAACCGGGTTGCCACAGGTATGTGCATCAACACAAAAAAATGTTTTTCTTGCCACTAGTAGCTCTTTAAAAAACCATCTATTTATTAGTGATCAATCTGCAATTAGTATCCCTTGAGGTATTCCGGCAACAATGACTGCGGAAAGGACTGATAGCTCACAGGCCTTACCCATCTTTTTATGGAATGGATGCCCACCGCCGTGAACCTCGAATCCGTTGAGGCCGGATAAGGGCCGCCATGTTGCATGGCCGGACAGACCTCAACTCCTGTGGGAACGCCATTATAGATGACCCTGCCCACCCTATTCTGAAGGGCATCCACAATTTCTACCAAGTCCAAGGCGTCATCCTCCTCCGCAATAAGGGTACCGGTCAATTGCCCTTCCAATCCTTCTATGATCTGAAGGAGCTCAGTTTCATCCTTACACTGGACCACCATGGAAAAAGGCCCAAAAACTTCTTGGTGCAATTTGGGATTGGCCAAAAACTCGGTCCCCGATACTGTTGCCACCACTGAGGCCGCATAATTGGGTTCCAGTGTTCCTTCCACTTTTCCAACGACCTCTACCCCGGCCTGGGAAGTTACATCGGCACCTTTTTTGTCATACCCGCTTTTGATATTGGGGTGCAGCATGCACTGTGGGTCCAGGGCAATGGTCTCTTTGGCCAGTTCATTTACAAAATTCTCTGTATTACCATCCTTTACCGTCAACAATAGACCAGGATTGGTACAAAACTGACCCGTTCCCAAAGTGATGGAACCAGCGTATGTCTTGGCAATCTCTCCTGCCCTTTTGGATATGGCACTCGGAGTGATGATAACCGGGTTGATGCTTCCCATTTCCGCAAATACGGGAATAGGCTCTTCTCTTTTTGCCGCCAAATCGAACAGGGCTCTTCCCCCGCCGATACTTCCCGTGAATCCCACCGCTTTTACCTTGGGATGGTTCACCAAATCGACCCCAGCCTGAATGCCCCCGTTGATACTGGAGAACACTCCTTTGGGCATGCCCGTTTTTTCAGCAGCTTTTACAATGGCCGAAGCAACCAGTTCAGACGTCCCTGCATGCATGGGATGCGATTTCACGATTACGGGGCAACCTGCAGCCAAGGCACTTGCAGTGTCGCCACCTGCCGTGGAATAGGCCAATGGAAAATTACTGGCGCCAAATACGGTCACAGGCCCTAAGGGAATCATTGTCTTTCTCAAATCATCCTTTGGCAAGGGTTTTCTGTCCGGTTGGGCAGCATCGAAGGTGTTTTCCCTCCAATCATCATTGGCGACCAGTTCGGCAAAGGTCCTCAACTGGAACACGGTCCTGCCCCTTTCCCCGACGGCCCTTCCTTCGGGAAGCCCGGATTCTGTGGTGTAGGTATCCACCAATTCTTGGTCCAGGGCCAAAATTTCATCGGCAATGGCATTCAAAAAAGCTGCTCGTTTTGCCCCTGGTAGTTTTCTATACGTTTTGAAGGCGTTCCATGCTTCGGAAACGGCCTCCTCAATCTCTTCTTTTGTGGCTTCCACAAAAGTTGTTGGGTTTTCACTGTTCAATTTGGGGTTCATTGTTTTGAACTCAACGTTCCCCTTTCCGCTAAAATCTCCTGCAATACAGTTTTTACCTGTAATCATACTGTGCTTTTTATATTCTTATATTCTGGGAGCACCGGTCTGCTCTTCATGGCAGTCTCTATAATGTTGAGGACCCGCTCCCTTTCTTTTCCTTGCAAGGGCAATCTTGGTGGCCTTACGTTTTCGGTACCGATCCCAGTGGCCACTTCCGCCAACTTGATGTTCTGCACCAATTGAGGGACTATATCCAACTCCAACAAAGGCATGAACCACCTGTAGATCTCTAGGGCCTCATCGATTTTTCCCGCTTTGACCAATTCGTATATGGCAACGGTCTCTGCTGGATAGGCACATACCAATCCGGCCACCCAACCATCGGCACCACTCACCAGGCTCTCCAGTCCTAGAGTGTCCACCCCGGTGAAGACCTTCAAACGGTCGCCAAAACGGTTTTTCAACCTAATGATATTGGTAATGTCCCTTGTGGATTCCTTTACGGCCTGGATATTATCGCACTCCAACAATTCTTCCATCATATCCAAAGTTACCTCAATTTTATAATCTATGGGATTGTTATAGATCATCATGGGAAGTGAGGTGCTGTTGGCTATGGACTTAAAAAACACAACGGTTTCATGATCGGTTGCCTTATACCTCATTGGAGGCAACACCATAATTCCTTGGGCACCTGCCTTTTCGGCTTGTTGGGCCATGAAAATAGCCTCTTTAGTGCTTTGTTCGGCTATGGTCATCACAACAGGAATTTGGCCTCCTACCATTTTAAGTGTAGCCTTGATCAAGGTTTCTTTTTCCTCTTGGGTAAGCGTACTGGCTTCCCCCAGTGAGCCACCTAAAATAATCCCATGGACTCCAGCATCCATTTGGGCCTTGATGTTCTTCTCAAACATGGCAAGGTCCAATTTGTCCTCGCTAGTGAATTTTGTCGTTACAGCAGGCATAATGCCTTCCCATTGTATCATAATGTTTAGTATTTTAATTACAAAAGTAAAAGACCATTTACCAAGATCGAGTCTATTTATTAGCCTTTTATGATACTATATTGACGGAAGAACGGGACATACCCAATTCAATGGGCAAAATTTAGCTAAAAAATCGGAGGATATCAACAGCCAGAACAAGGGACATAGCCCCTTTCTTGATTTTTATTATCTAAAACCAATACTATATTACCCCAATATGCCATTTCAACCAATAAAGTCATTAATTTTATACAAAACCTCCGCGCTATGAAAGTTCTACCTTTTAAAATCCCAAAACCTGAGCAAGAAGCACTGGTGTATCAAGAAGATACCGGCATTGTCTTTTATGACAAACTGCACCAACATGAAGAAATACAGATAAGCTATGTTGCTTCGGGAGAGGGATCCCTCATTGTGGGAGACACAGTAAACGATTTCAATGCAGGTGATGTGGTGGTCATTGGGGAAAATGTGCCCCATGTGTTCAGGAGCGACCCGAAAAACTCTTCCAAATCGGTCATGTACACCTTGTTCTTCACAAAAAAATCCTTTGGCAAGGATTTCTTCAACCTGTCGGATATGACCAGGCTCCAACTCTTTTTCGAAGAATCAGGATATGGCATTAAAATATTGACCAATCTGGAAAAGCTATCGTTCCATTTCGGTCATCTCAAAAACCAAAGCCGCATACAACGGATAGCCACCTTATTGCACATACTCGATATCATGATCTCCTCCGAAAGACAACCCTTGTCCACTTTCGTGTATCGAAAAATTTACACGAACGACGAGGGCAACCGCATGAACAATGTGTTCGAGTTTGCCCTGAACCATTTCCATGAATCCTTTTCGTTGGATTCCGTGGCCGATAGGGCCAATATGAGCAAGAATGCTTTTTGCCGTTATTTCAAGAAAAGGACCAACAAGACCTTCTTTCAATTTTTGATCGAGATCCGGATAGAACATGCATGCCGATTGCTCTTCAAGAACAACGATCTTTCCATTGCCATGGTCTCCGAACAATGTGGTTTTCTGAACATTGCCAATTTCAACAGGAAGTTCAAGGAACTGAAAGGTGTTACCCCAACCCAGTACAGGAGATATTCCATTGAAAAATGGAACAACCAATCCAAGGCTTCTTGAACCAAACAAACTCCAATAGGGTAGTCCGATCATGGTTGCCCATCTATTCGTAGAACTTCCAATTGGTCTTGAAATCCTTGGTCAATTTTTGATCCGTCATGATGGCCCGTATCATTTCCATGGGCATGGCATTCAACTTGATGGCCTTGTCATGGAATTCCTTGATCTCCATTTTTCCACTGTCCACCATTTCCTTTTTCAAGGCATAGAATTGACGACCTCCCGTTAAATAGCCTACTTGATATAGCGGATTGCTATTGCTTGACAAGGGTCCGCGGATCTCGCTTTCCGCATTGATCCGTTCATGGCCGACCTTATCAACCAAAAAATCGATACACTGCTGCGGTGTCCATTCGCCCATATGAAAATTGAAGGAGAAAATAATCCTGGCGCAACGGTGCATATGCCAGAACAACATTCCTATCCGTTCCTCAGGTGTGGTCGGGAAATCCATGTCCCACAACAAGAGCTCCCAGTACAATGCCCATCCTTCCATCCAAAATGGGGTCCCAAAATCTCTATAGGTACGGTGCCGGGCATTCATAAAGTACTGCATGTTATGTCCGGGGATCAATTCATGGTGTACGGTAGCAAACGAAAAATTAGGGTTGTTTCCGCGCATGCTCATCATCTTAAACTCGTGGTCCATGGTGTTTGTAGGATAGGAAATGGTAATGTTCCATCCGCCTGTAAAAAAGGCATTGGTACGCTGTCTTTCCGGTGACATCATATACATCCCCCAAACTTCTTCGGCCAAGGGGGAAATGGTGATCAAGTCGTTCTTTTTCAAAAAATCGATAGAGGTGTCGTAAAGATCCAAAATGGCCTCCGGTTGCTTTCCTGGGGGAACGTAGGTATCCTTCACATGCTCAAGGGCGGCTTTCCAATCGTTTCCAAACCCAAGTTCTTGTGATGCCTTCAACATTTCCTTTTCGCACCAGGCAAATTCCTCATTAGCTATTTTGGTGAGCTCCTCAGGCGTATACGGAACCATTTGATATTCCAATAGGCGGATAAGTTCCTCGCGACCTACTGGTTTTCGGGAAACGATCCCATTTTTGTCCGGGGTCTGCTTCTGCTTGAACAGCTCGGTGTATTCCTTTAAGGATGCATCCAAATCTTCATAGGTCTTTGAGACCCACCACGTGAACATAGGGTCGTATCCATTATAGAACCCATGAACATCAGCCAAAGTCTGCTGCAATCCATTGCCAACCTCAGTTGCTTTTCTGATGACCAAAACGCTCAGGTCATCGGAATTTCTCAAGACGGTTTTCAGTGAATCAATTTGATCAAAGATACTGGACCAATCCTTTGCCACTTGTTGCGCATCGGGCTGAATTCCCCTTCTTCTCAATTTGAACAAATCGTACACGGTGTCGCTGAAAGGGAACCATTGGGCCACGCTGTCCAGCTCACGTCTTTCCACTTGGGATTGACGCAAGTTTTCATTGAGGTCTCTTTTGAACAGGATATAGTCCACTTTACATTCTTGGGGCAATGCCTCAAAATCAACAGCGGTCAGCTTGTCCAAATACTGATGGTACAAGCGGTCCATTCGGTCCAATTTTTCCGGATATGAAGCTGATTGACCTCTTCGTCCAAAACCATAGTATGGCCCTGTGGAAGGACTATAAAAATTATCCAACACCTGGAAATCCGCTTCAAAATTCTCCATGAGAAATGGCATCTCCTGACAAGGAATGAAATCCCCTTTCTTAAATTCCTGTGCATGAATAGTAGCCATCCATGCCAGACTTAAAAGTCCCCAAAAAGTACTTCTCATTTTCATTGTTTTGGCGGATCGTAGAACTTCCATTTGGCCTTATAGTTCTTGTTGATTTTCTGGTCCGTCATGATGGCCTTGACCATCTCGACCGGCATGGCGTTCATGGTGATGATCCTATCGTGGAATTCCTTGTCGGTCATTTTACCGCTATCCACAAGTTCTTTGTGCAAGGCGTAGAACTGACGCCCTCCTGTCAGGTATGCCAATTGGTACAACGGTGGATAGTTGCCCACAAAGGAACGTCTCACCTCGCCTTCGGCATTGGCACGCTCATGCCCAACACGATCTACCAAAAAGTCTATACATTCTTGTGGCGTCCATTTTCCCAAATGATAATTGAGGGAGAAAATGATACGTGCGCAACGGTGCATATGCCAGAACAACATGCCAATACGATCTTCAGGGCCTTGTGGAAAACCTTTGTCCCACAACAAAAGCTCCCAATACAGGGCCCATCCCTCTGTCCAGAATGGGGTGCGGAAATTACGGTAGGTGCGGTGACGGCTGTTCATGAAACCTTGCAGGTTATGCCCTGCGATCAATTCGTGGTGCACAGTCGCCATAGAGAAATGTGGGTTGTTGCCCCTCATGCTCATCATACGCTCTTCATAGGACATGGCATCAGTGGGATATGAGATGCTGATGGAGGAGCCACCGGTAAAAAATGGATTTACCAATTGGCGCTCAGGAGACATCATTCCCATACCCCAAACTTCTTCAGCCAGTGGGGGAACTGTGATCAGGTCATTCTTTTTGAGAAAGTCAACGGCTTCGTTGTAAAGGCGCAATATCAGTTCCGGTTGTTTTCCGGGCTCCACGTAGGCATTCTTCACCTTTTCTTGGGCGGCCTTCCAATCATCGCCAAATCCCATTTCCCGGGATGCCTTCAACAATTCGGCATCGCACCAAGCGAACTCTTCATTCGCCAACTTTATCAATTCTTCCGGAGTATAGTCTATCATCTCATACTCCAATTGTTTCATCAGCTCTTCCCTACCCACAGGGTTGCCCACAATGCCACTTTCATCAACAGGTTTTCCTTTATCTATCTTATTCTTGAACACCTCGGCATAGGCATCAAAACCTTTGCCCATTTCTTCGTGCACGGTAGGTATCCACCAAGTGAAGAGCGGGTCGTATCCGTTGTAAAAAGAATAGACGTTCTCCGCAGAGTTTTTCAAGTCTTCGATAACACGCAGGGCCTCTTCAACCTCGTCCTCTCCCAAGGAAACAGTGGCTTCAAGCTGTCCTTTTAAGGTTTTAAGCTGTTGCACCACATCGTTCCATTCCTTGGCCATTTTTGTGGCGTCCGGTTGATGTCCTCTTCTCCTGCCCTTCAGATAGGAATAAATATTGTCCGAGAAGGGAAACCATTTTTTGATTTTTTGATATACAACTTCTTGTTCCTTGGCCTCGGTATTTTCTTTTTCCAAATCCCGTTTGAAGAGCACATAATCGGCCTTGCATTCTTGTGGAAGTGCATTGAAATCCAGCTTTGCCAACTTTGCCAAATAGTCGTTTCGCAGTTTGGTCATTCTTTCCCTTCGTTCGGGTGAGCCCCCTGGGTCGGACGTTCTTCCCCAAGATCCACGGGCACCTGGCGCATAGAAACGTACCAATGCACTGTAATCCGCGCCGTACTTGGTCATCAAATCCGGTATTTCCTCGCAAGGCACATATAGAGCTTCTTGTTTTGCCTGTGCATTCAAGGAGGTTGAAATTGACCCCATCATAAGAATTAAAGAGGCCATCCAAAACATTTTTTTATTTCTCATCCTGATCGTTGGTTTGGTTTAAAAAAAATGAAATGCCTAAAGGAAATGAAATGGGCACTGGAGTGGTCCGAATCATTTTTGGGCATAGCCGAAAACTTGAATTTTCGTAGACACTTTAAAGGTATTGTAGATTTATGCCGTCCCGTAATCGCATATTAACTGTAATTGATATTATATTATCTAATGTAGTTTCAAGCAGATATCCTTGGAACGTAACCCTTTGGCCGGGGGTTAAAGAGCTCCTACAAAATCCTAGGGCCACCAATAAATTGGTGGCCCCAGGGAACTAAACTCAAAACAATTAAAACAACTATTTTCTATCATAAAACTTCCATGAAGTTTTATAATTCTTGTCCAAGGGTTGGTTGGTGAGTATGGCCCTCACCATTTCCACAGGCATGCTGTTTTCCCGCAATACGGCATCATGATATTCCTTATAGGTCATTTTTCCCGAATCCACCAGTTCTTTTTTGAGTGCATAGAACTGCATCCCTCCGGTCATGTATGCCAATTGGTACAATGGGCCGTACCTTCCGGTGAACGACCGTCTGACCTCTCCTTCCGCATTGGCCCTTTCATGGCCCACCCTGTCCACCAGATAATCGATACATTCTTGTGGGGTCCACTTGCCCAAATGGTAGTTGAGGGAGAAAATGATCCTGGCACAACGGTGCATTCTCCAGAAGAGCATACCGATGCGGTCTTCCGGGGATCGGGGAAAATCCATATCCCAAAGGATAAGTTCCCAGTAGAGTGCCCATCCCTCTGTCCAAAAAGGGGTCCTGAAATTTCTGTACGTCTTGTTCCTCCTGTTCATGAACCCTTGCAAGTGGTGTCCCGCTATCAGTTCATGGTGCACGGTGGCCCTAGAGAAGTGTGGGTTATTTCCCCTCATGCTCATCATTTTATCATCATGGTCCATAGTGTTTGTGGGATATGAGATCTGCAGGACCTCTCCTCCCAAGAAAAAAGGTGCGATTTTCTGCCTTTCAGGACTCATCATGCTCATTCTCCAGGTTTCTTCGGCCACAGGCGGAATGGTCAACAAGTCGTTTTTCTTCAAAAAGTCTATGGATTGATTGTAAAGGTCCAACATCGCTTCGGGCTGTTGGCCTTCTGGCACATAGGATTGTTTCACTTTTTCCTGCGCGGCCTTCCAATCATCCCCAAACCCCATTTCACGGGACGCCTTCAACAGTTCCCTATCGCACCAAGCAAATTCTTTATTGGCTATTTCCACCAACTCTTCTGCCGTGTAGGGGATGAACGCATCTTCCAAAAGGTTCTTGAGTTCCTTTGCACCCACTGGGTTGCCTACAATTCCGCTGCCATCATCCTTGGAAAGGGTGCTCTCATCCACTTTGTCCATGATAAGCTTCCCATAGGCCTTGAGTTGTTCCATAAGCTTGGCGTAGGGCTTTTCCATCCACCATGTGAATTCTGGATCGTATCCATTGTAGAATTGATAGATGCTTTCCAGGGCCGTCTGATGGCCTTTGACCACATCCTGCCCTCTCTCGGCCAGGTTACGGTCAAACAATGGCGGTTCCTTGGAAAGTGCTGCAGACAGGCTTTCCAGCTCATTACTGATCGCATTGAACTCGGCGGCTATTTTGGAAGATTCCAAATGGATTCCCCTTCTGCGCAATTTCTCCGTTTCGTAAATGGGGCCTGCATAGGACACCCATTTTTCAATTTTGGCATATTCTTTTTTCTCTTCCTCCAAGTTTCTCAAATTCCGGTTGATGTCACTTTTGACCAAAAGGTAATCTACCCTGCCATTCACTGACAATTGGTCAAAGGAAAACTTTTCCAACCTAGACAAGTAATCTTGATAAAACTGTATGAAACGTTCCCTTTTCTCGGGCGAACTGTCCACAATGTAAAACCTGCCCAGACTTCCTTCATCGGCGGACATCTCGTTCATCAATTGATATAGTTCACTAACTGGAGGTTCGTTCCCTACACCGTTCTGGGAATGTCCGGCCCATGCCATGCCCAAAGCCAATAATAGGGCCTTGAGGTGCATTTTGTAAAATCTCTTCATGTTTTTGTTCATTTTTATGTCCATTGGTCAAGGTCTATTTAAAAACAGACCCTACCAAAAATACCCAATCCATTGTTATACCTTGTCCAAAAAAGGAAAAGGGGGCCATTGGCCCGGCCCCTTTTCCATCTTCATTGGTTGGTTATTTATTGTCCCAAGTGGTCCCTTTGGCAAACCAATCCGGTTGACCAACAGCGGCAACGTTTGGGTTTCGCTCCACCTCATTGAGCGGATAGGGAAACCTTCGGGGAAACGTTTCGGTGTTGTAGACATTCAACAACATGTAGTCAAAATCGAATTCTGGATACCCTGTCCTTACAAAGTCAAAATAGCTTTCATGGGTCCTGAACACATTCGCCATGTACTTTTGCTCAATGATAAGCTTTTGTGCATCTTCCACATTGGTGGGCATGGTCAATGATGCTTGTGCCAGATAGGTATCAATTTCGGCTGCATCCACTCCAATAAATTCCATATCGGCCCTTGCCCCAGCCTTCATGGCTTCCTCAGCCAAAGCCCACTGTCCCTTGAGTGCATGGGCCTCTGCTTTGATGAACTGGGTTTCTGAGTACAACATAATCTGTGCCGGATAGGACATGGAAATGTAGGTATATTTCCAGTGGCTGGGCGTTTGCCCTGGTTGGACAACTGCTCCGGACTGTAAACCGACAAATCCATCAGGGAACTCCTCTGAATAGGTGAACATCATGGGTCTCCTAGGGTCATTGTAGGAATTCATCAAGTCGATCAAAAAGTTGCCCGGTGTCAATCCAAGTCCACCTGAGTATGCCCTGTTCATATAGTTGAATAGAGGGTTTGCATTGGCCAATTCTTCCAAATGCCTCCACATCACACTGTCATCATTGGATGTCATGCCATTTTGGAGGTACGATAGGGCCAAATCGGCCTGGGCCGTGGCGGTCGTGCCGGGAGCATAGGATAATCTTAAAGCTTGTCTGGCCTTCATTGAGTATGCATACCTGATCCATTTGTCCATATCCCCTCCAAGAAGATAATCGTCAGTTCCCGGAACTCGATCCCCTTGGTTAGGGGCACCCAAAAGGGCAATCGCTTCATCCAAAAGTCCATTGGCATGTGCATAAAGTTCCGCTTGGCTTGCCAAGGTGGGTTGTACCGCATCCAGTCCCTGGATAGCGTCTTCCAATGGTGCCTGATCGTATACATCAGCGATATAGAACCAATGAAAGGCAGCAATGATACCGGCCACACCTTGGTAATGGGTGTTGCCATTTGCCTCTGCTTTGTCATACAATTCCACGGCGTGTTTCAACGAATAGGCATAGGAATTCCAAACTTCATTCCCGTAACCGGCATTGATATCCATAGATCTTGAGGTTGAACCTTCAATGGAATGCCAGGACAACCATTGGGCAAAACCTTCCCAGGTATCCATCTGATTGGTGGCCAAAGCGGCCCATTCGGCCTCTATCCCGATCAACATCACATTTTCTGTGATCAGCGGACCATCCACAATACTATTGGGATCTTGGTCAACGTCTATCCAACTGTCACAACCTATCAACAGGGTCATCATAGCGACCAAAATAGCGTAGTGCTTTATATATGTTCTTTTCATAGTCTTTGTATTAAAATTTGGCGGTTAAGGTGAGTGTATAGGTCTTGGTGGCCGGCATACTGTACCCCAAGTAGGCATTCCCGTTGGTAATCCCATCGGTATTCACTTCAGGATCCGCTCCTTCAAAACCATCCTTGAACTTTCTCCAAAGGTTTCTTCCCGAGAGGGAGATGTCCAAAGCGGTAAGGCCAACATTCGACAGCATATCCTTTGGAATCCTGTAGGACAGGTTCACTTCCCTCAACTTGATATAGTCCCTGGGCATGATGTTGTCTTCCCAAACGTTCTGTGCCACGGTCTGCCAGTATAGGTCATATCGGGTCGGTTCGGGTGTCTCACTGGTCACAACAACTTGACCGGTTCCCGCATCATAATGTCCCATGACACCATCAAAGGTGATCATGTTGTCCTCGGGCCTGTTCTCTTGGTGCTTGGCCATACCATAATAGGTAAGATAGTGATCGTTCAAGCTGTACAGATATCCTCCAACGCTGACATCCAACAAAGCGGAAAACGAAAGATTCTTATATCTGAAACCTGTTCTAAAGCTTCCCATCCAATCTGGCACGGTCTGTCCCAATATTTGGTTTTGGGAGTTATCCGCCAATGGGCGTCCGTATCCTGTTCCCGGAGCATCACTCAATACCAATCTACCTTGATCGTCCCGTAGGAAACCGGGGCCATAGATCACAGGATAAGGTTGGCCCACAACTGCAGTACCATAAGATCCTACACCAATGGGCTCGTCAGTGTTGCCCAAATTATCGACCATGGGGTTGTCCTTGGAAAAGTTGACATTGACATCCCATTCAAAATCTTCTGTTTGGATAGGTGTTGCATAAATTCCCAATTCGACACCTTTATGGGTTATGCCCCCAATATTGACATTTCCATAGGTATATCCCGTAGAAGCAAGGAACTGTTCCCCCAATATTTGGTTGTCGCTCCAGTTATGATAGTAGGCAAAATCGACTCCCAATCTGTTTTGGAAAAACTTTAATTCGGCACCCAATTCCACCTCGCTCTTGAACTCATTGGTCAATCCAAAATTCGCAATCTGTGTTGTGGACAGATAGCTTTGCTGACCATTAAACGGCCATAAAACACCATCACTAAGAGGGCTTCCAAGCACTACGTTGCGAGTATATGGGTCAGCTGGTGCGCCTACTTTTGCATAACTGGCCCTTAATTTCCCATAGTTGAACACATCTGATTTCGGCAACAATTCACTGAACACAAAGCCTAAGCTATGACTAGGATAGAAAAAGCTGTCCGCCAAACTCGAAGCCCAATCATTTCTGCCGGTTACGGTGTAGTACAAAAAGTTTTTGTACCCTATCACAGCTTGACCAAAGTAGGAATAGGCCCTAAACATCCTATTATACTCCCCAGCAGAATAACCACTCACATTGGCCGTATTATAAATGCCGGGCAGGACCAAGCCTGTACCATTGAAATATACCTGACGTCTTCTCTCTTCGGAAATGTTATGCCCCACCAAGGCCGTTACACTAAAATCTCCAAAGTCATTGTCATAGGTCAATGTTTCTGTTGATTCTATATTTCTATCAAATCGCTCACTAGTTGAGTAGGATCCTTGAACAGATGCATACCCTCCCTTGTTATAATGGGCATCTTCATGCAAACTGGAGGTACTGATACCTGTAACGGACCTGAAGCTCAGTTTGGGCAAAATCTGGTACTCTATAGTGATGGTACCATTGAAACGATCTCTAATATTATTATCCCCAACATTGTTCAACAGCCATAGATAGGGGTCCCTAGAACCTCCACGATAGGATCTTAAATTACCTTCCTCGTTATATAAAGGATAGGGGTTCCATGTATTAGGCGCCGCCAAAACTGTATTCATGAACGCACTGTTGGAACTATCCTCGTCCAAGCGGGAATTCTTTTGGGTGGTATATAGAATACTGGATGACACGGTCAGCTTTGGTGTGAACTTAAAGGAGGTATTGGCATTGATGGAGTTTCTCCTAAACTTCATGGGGTCCAATATACCATCGTTCATCAAGTTGCTATAGCTCACAAAATAAGATGCTTTTGAGGATCCTCCAGAAGCATTGATCGTACTTTCATTGGTGATACCCGTTTTAAAAACGTCCCACCTATCATAGTACTGTGCCCCCGGCACATCCGATATTCTTGGACCCCAACTGGTGGATGTAAATGACGTTTCACCATCTACATAGCTCCAATCCGTACCATCCCAAAATCCCTGCGACCATGTTTTCTGGAGGGGTACTTCATAAATTCTATCAAAGCTCACAGAGTTGGAGAAAGTGATGACTGGCTTGGATTCGAATTCTCCAGATTTAGTGGTGATGAGCAATACACCATTAGCCGCCCTACTTCCATAAAGGGCTGCAGCTGAAGCTCCTTTAAGAACGCTTAAGCTCTCAATGGCGTTGGGATCAATATCTCCAAGACCGGATGATGTGCTGGAGTTGGCCGCATCAAAGGGAACACCGTTCACTACGATCAAAGGCTGGTTGTTCCCTGTAATGGAAGATCCACCCCTGATCACGATACGGGTACCACTACCTGGCTGGCTGGAGGTACTGGAAATCTGTACCCCTGCCACCTTTCCGCTCAAGGAGTTCACAAAGTTGTTGGTCGCCTTGACCCCACTTATGTCGTCCCCATCCACTTGGGCCGTGGCATAGCCCAATGCCCTTTTATCACTTTTAATACCCAGAGCGGTAACGACCACTTCGGAAAGGGCCTGCGCACTCTCTTCTAGGGCCACAGAAATGCTGGATTGTCCATTTATCGCAACCTCTTGGGAATCGTACCCCATGTATGAGACTACCAAAATGGCATTCGGACCGGAAACTTGGATGGTGAAATTACCGTCAAAATCGGTCTGGGTCCCATTTGAAGTCCCTTTTTCCACAACACTGGCACCGGGGAGTGGCACCCCTGTACCGTCCGAAACATTTCCGCTGGCCGAAAATTGAAGATTGTCCATGTCATTCTCGGTGCTTTTAGCATTTGGGACATCTTTTCCATTCGTGTTAAGACCAAGTTCGGAAATCTTGAACAGCCCCTCTTCATTTTCCCATTCCAAAAGGGGCAGGTGCATGGCATAGGTCTCTGTGGTCCCAACGATAAAACAAATCATATACGTACAGACCAGTAACAATAGGTTTGTTATCCTTTTGGATAACTTTTTAAGGTTTTTCATGTTTGAATTAGTGGTTTAAGTTTAATTGGTTTTTTAATGGCTCACTCCAATCTTTTATACTGTCAAGTGACCAAGACTACTTCTGGGTTCTTTCTCCATATAAGCATTAATTATTACAATTGCATTCTGAACCTTGGCGCACTGAGAAAGCACCAAGTTTGAAGATCTATCCATGTTCAATTGGATCTTGGGCCAAAAATCCACTTGGCACGGCCGCATTTATCTGTACCTATAGAAGCGGTACCATAAATGCATTTTATTTATTACACTATTATCCTTAGCTAGGCTGTTTGAAAGGATTTAACGATTTCCTTACCGAAACTTATAAAAAATTTGAAGAGCTTAAATGGTGTGGGATAATATAATATGCATATACGATAATATGTTATTACATCCATGGTGTTTTTAACTTTAGCCCCTCTTTTTATGGCTCCCAATGGAGCATTCGACACATATTGTCAAGTGTCATTTGAGATGCAAAAAGTGCCCCCATATACATACTGCCGACACCTCATTTTCCAGTCAAAAATTGTCCTTGCATAAAAAAGAAAGCGAATGGAAATCCATTCGCTTTCGTCACTAACTACTAACTCAAAACAATTAATGAAATGCTATATACTTACCGATCAGTTGGGGTATCCAGGGTTCTGCTGTAAGTTGGTGTTGGTGTTCCTTTCTTCCAAACCTATAGGGAAAAGAGTGGTATAGTCTCCTTTAGGAGTATGGTTGTACCAGTTTTTGGTCTGATATACTCCAAAGCGTATCAAATCTGTCCTTCTTCTGGCCTCCGCCGCAAATTCCCAGCCCAGTTCGTCCAAAAAACGTCCATAGGGCACTACGGATTGATCTCCTGGTTGATCGATGGTGCCATCCTCGGCCAAAGTTCCGTACTGGACCGTGGTATCCCCTTCCAATTCGGCTCCGGTGACCGTTGCATCGGCCGAATCATCAAAAGATCTTTGACGCACTTGGGTAACTATGACAGCAGCTTCATCACTTCTATTGGTTCGGAGCAATGCCTCTGCCTTCATCATCAATACATCTGTGTACCGCAAGAACGGGAAATCGACGCTAAGACCTCCTGTGGCCCCTGGTTCTATTTCGTACTTTCCACACCTGAACCCATCTGTGAAATCACAGTTATATATACTCGGCATTTCTTTTCTTAGGGTCATGACAACGCTTCCATCCGAGTAGTTCAACTGGTCACCCATCAACCAAGTATCGGCCAAACGGTTATCCGTAGGTTCGTAACTATCTATGAACTGTGGGTTACAGCTGGATCCTCCCCATGGCTGTGCCTGCATCCCGAATACCAATCGGTGGTCGGGCAACAACATTTTCATGTGGGCGTTCCATTGTCCCGCAAAAATCTGATCATACGGAATGGCAAAGACCATTTCGGGATTACCTTGGTTCTCTGTGGCGAATATGTCGGAATAACTGGATGAGAGGGTGAAAGCCCCACTACCGATAATTGCATCACAAGCAGTGATCACATTGGCCCATTGAGCAGTACCTGTATAAACTTCGGCGTTCAGGTACACACGTGCCAAAACATGGTATGCCGCCCATTTGGTCATACGCCCATAAGTGGATTGATCTACTATTTCGGTCAGGTCTGGAATCACCTCGTTCAATTCTGAGACGATGAAATCATAGACCTCGGTACGGGTATTCTGAACAGGAAGTTCATCACTATAACTGGCAATGATGGGCACATTTCCGTGTGTATCTACCAACATAGAGTAGTAGAGGGCCCTGAGTGCCCTCATTTCTGCAATGATGGATGTAGCTTGGGCCTCACTCACGGGCAGTTCCCCTGACTCGATTTGAAGAATAACCCTATTGGCGCTGTTGATGCCATTAAAGCAGGTGATCCATGTATTCCTTGGCTGCCACTGGGTCTCCGTCCATTCATGGAAGTGCATCCTTTTATAGGTTCCCCCATCATCCCATCCATTGGGCCTTGTTGGGGTAACAAACATATCCGCAGGCTCTTCCTGAAGGTCAAAGTATCCCTGCCATCCCATAACATAGCGCATGGGCGTGTAGGCGGAGGCCATCACTGAAATGATATCCGACTCCGCTGGCACGAAGGAGGATTCGGTCACTTCCGAGAAAACTTCCTCCTCTAGGTCAGTACAGCCTATCGGTAGCAGAATCACACTGACCGACAGCACCAAAAATCTCAATCTAAGTGCAATCACTTTGTTTCGTATATTTTTCATAGTCTTATATTTTAAAATGTGAAGTTGATGCCCAATGTAAATGTCCTGATGGTAGGGTATTTATCCCTTTCATCATTGCCTGGTGCCAATCCATCCCGATTTACTTCTGGGTCGATTCCCTTATATTTTGAAAAGGTTGCCAAGTTCAGACCAGAGGCGTAGATGCGGAATGTCTGGGCAAACTTAATGGCATCTTTGGGAAGGGTATACCCCAAGGTAACATTGTCAATCTTCAAGAAGTCACCATCTTCCACATAGTGGCTCACAAAACGTTGCACATCTTGCAGCACTGCTTTACCATACACCAGATCATAAGCGGAATCCAAGGTATTGTAACCGATGGTGGGATTCTCATAGAACATGCGGGAAAAGTTCAGGACTTGGTAATCCAATGCACCCCTAAGGTTGAACATAAGGTCCCAGTTCTTGTATTTCATGGTGTTGTTCCAGCTATAGTATGCTTTCGGAAGACCATTCCCCAATACCTGACGGTCATCGTTGGTAGCCTCAGTTGCAGGAACCCGTGTTCCGTCCGGTCTTTCAATGATCCAGATTCCATCATCAGTGATGTCCACGCTCTTCAATCCAAAGAAGTTGCCGATGGGCTGCCCTTCCTGAACCCTGTGGGTAGCAATCTGAATGGGTTCTCCTGTATATCCTTGATCGAAGAAATCGTTGGTTAATTGGAATTCATCATTGGACAGGGATACAATCTCATTCGTATTGGTGGAATAGGTCAAGTTCGCGGTCCACTGGAAATTCTCCGTTTGGAACGGGGTCACGTTCACTAAGAATTCCAGACCAGAGTTCTTGATCTGCGCCACATTGGCCGCTATATTGCCATAAAAATAAGGTGGTGTGGGAACGCTATAGTTGAAGAGGGCATCTTTGGTTGTCCTGTTATAATAGTCCACGGAACCATTGATCCGTCCGTCCAAGATTCCATAATCCAGACCCACGTTAAATTCCTCCTTCTTTTCCCAGCGTAAATTGGGGTTGGCATTACGGGAAGGCACCAACTGCCTTACCCATTCACCATTGTTCAAGAAATAATCCCCATAAGTAAGTCCACTCAAGGATTGGTATCTGTTACCCGCATTGGTACCAGTGACCCCAAAACCTGTACGTAGTTTCAAATTGGACAACCAGTTCCAGTTATCAGCGAAGGATTCTTGGTCTATACGCCATCCCAAGGAAATTCCAGGGAAATTACCCCATTTGTAATCCTCACCAAAACGGGAGGAGCCTTCACGACGCATACTGGCCATCAAAAGGTAGCGGTCATCATAGTTATAGGTCACCCTTGAGAAGAATGCAATCAACTTGTCCGCATTCTTATAGCTGCCCATACCAGCCTCTCCCAACTGTAGTCCTTGCCCACTACCTAAATTGTTATAGGTAAAACCATCGGTGGGGAACCTTCGGTTGGTGGCCCAGAAACCCTCGTTCATGTTATCCTCGTAGTTGTACCCAACCAGTGCAGTTACTTTGTGGGCACCAAAACTGTTGTCGTAATCCACGGTGAACTGACCATAGTTCCCTACGTAATTATCCGTGCCTCTGGATGCAAATCCACCCTGTCCATTTTCAGTGGTGGACACGTGGTTCTTTGTCTGATAGAATCCCCTGATATTGGTTTCCCCTTTTCGGGTGTATAAACCTTTTACGGTAAGGTGGTCCCCAAAATCATAGCTCATGGAGAAATCTATCCTACTGGTTCGGTACCGGTTTTCCCCAAATGTTTCTTCGATATAGGAAACTGGGTTGTCATAAAAATATACGGCTCTTTCAAACCAGCTTCCGTCCTCGTTTCGAATGGGTTCCGTTGGATTGTGAATAATGGCCTGACGATAAATGTATGGGTTGAAGCTCTCCCCATCACCCAAGGCATTGTACACTTGCTCACTTAAAATGACACCAACATTGGTCTTCAGTTTATTATCAAACATGGCGTGGTTCACATTGATTCTACCCGTATACTTCTCATTATTGGATTTCAGGAAGATTCCCTCAATATCCCTATAGTTCACAGAGGCCGTCATGTTTGAAGTGGAATTTCCTCCCCTAAAGATAATGTTGTGCACTTGGCTGAAGGCATCCCTGGTAATTGCATCCACCCAATCCGTATCGGCTCCAAAATCCTGTAGGTTGGCACCGGTAAAAGTGTATCCCTCGTTGAATTTTTCCCTGAGCTCGGATGCGTCCAAAAAGTCCATCCTATCAGCAATGGTGGCCAAGGAGGCATACCCGTTGTATTCAATGGTGGATTTCATATCATTGGTACCCTGTTTGGTGGTAATGATAATCACCCCATTGGTACCCCGCGTACCATAAATCGCAGTGGCGGAGCCATCTTTCAAAACATCGATGGACTCAATATCTTCAGGGGCCACCGTGTTCAAGCTGCCCGGAACACCATCCACCAACACCAAGGGATTGGATCCTCCTGACGATAACGTTGATATACCCCTTAGACTGATCTGGGTCCCCTTGGTGGGGTCCCCTGAAGGTGCGGAAACAGATAGGCCCGCAACCTTGCCCTGGATAAGCTGTGCAGCATCCCTAACGTTGCCCTGCACAAAATCCTCGGCCTTCACTGTGGCCACGGAACTGGTGACATCGGCACGTTTTTGCGTACCATAACCAATCACCACCACTTCAGAGAGTTGCTGTAGATCCTCTTTCAACATTACATTTATAGTGGATCCCTGAACGGGGATCTCTTGTGCCACAAAACCCAAATAGGAAAATACCAGTACGGCATTGGGAGCAGTGGTGGTGATCTCAAAATTCCCGTCAAAATCCGTGGCGGTACCGTTGGTCGTGTTCTTTTGCATAACTGCCGCCCCTGCAATGGGAATTCCCTGCTCATCGGTCACAGTACCTGAAACCTTCTGTTGGGAAAGTCCAACCTGCACCACAAAAAGGCAGAACATGGCAAACAAAACCTGTTTTTTGAAACGATTTGTTCCCTGACATTCTTTGAATAAAAAGCTAGCCAATTTCATAAATACATTTTTAGTTTGTTTAGTTAATCTCTCGCATAAAACTCATCACTCTTGATTTTGAAATTTTGTCAAAAATTAATAAGCGTTATTTTTACACTTGTAAATGTAACTTTATGAATTAGAAGATTTATGGAAATATTATCCTGTTTTGATACTATATTGATTTATTAAGCCCTTTTTTGGGGATTTGGTCAAAAAATTCTATCAAAAATCAAATTACAAGTATATTTTTTACACTTTCAAACCTTTGATAAAATGGCTTCGATTCCACTCTTTTTTTTATCTGAAGAAACATTTATTGGATGAAAAAGTTGACTTTGACCAATAGGCAGATTTCCATTCTTTCAAAAAAAAATTCCTTTATACATGCTATAGGAGCGATTATCGCCACATTGCCCCTGATGTGCATAGCTACTGTAATGGCCCATCCGTTTGGTAACTGTTTACTTTATATCTAATTTCAGGGTCGATTAGGATCCATCGTTTTGTACACCATCATCGACATAGAGACCACGGGCAACGGCATCAAAGGCAACAAGATCACTGAAATTTCCATTTTCAAGTATGATGGAAACCAGATTGTGGACGAGTTCACCACTCTGGTGAACCCCCAATGCCCCATTCCACATTTTATTACTGGCCTCACAGGCATCGATGACCAAATGGTGCAGGGTGCGCCCACTTTTTCCGAAATAGCAAACAATGTTCTGGACCTAACGGAAAGCTGTGTCTTTGTGGCACACTCCGTAAATTTTGACTACGGGGTGATCAAGGAGGAGTTCAGACAGATCGGGGTCGATTTTACAAGAAAAAAATTGTGCACGGTACGGTTGTCCCGAAAGCTCATCCCCGGATTGGGATCCTACAGCTTGGGAAAACTGTGCTCTGCCATCCAGATTCCCTTAGTGGACAGGCACAGGGCCCGAGGTGATGCCCATGCCACCGTACTGCTCTTTCAAAAATTGATGGCCATTCCAACTTCCGAAAGTGTCTTCAAGCAATTTTTGAATGCCCGGAGTCAAGAGGCCACCCTCCCTCCCCACCTGCCCAAGTCCGTTTTTGACAAAATCCCACCCAAACCGGGCATCTATTATTTCAAGAACCAAAAAGGGGAAATCATCTATGTCGGAAAGGCTATCAACTTGAAAAAAAGGGTGCTCGGACACTTTTATGACAAAAGCGTGAAGGAAACCCAAATGTGCAGTGAAACGGCCGACATCGATTTTAAGCTTTCCGGCAACGAACTGGTCGCCCTGCTGATGGAATCCGCCGAAATCAAAAGACTCTTTCCCCCCTACAACCGTGCCCAAAAACGCACGGTGCGGCAATATGCGATTTTTGCCTATGAGGACAGGAACGGTATTGTGCACCTGGCCTTCAATACCAACAAAGGAGTTCCCAACCCACTAAAGATTTTCTACAACCAGACCGATTGCAGGGCCTATTTGGAAGAACTGTGCAAAAATTTTGCGCTTTGCCCCAAGTATTGCCATTTGCAACAGACGAATGCCGCCTGTTCCCATCACCAAATCAACACCTGTGAAGGAATCTGCAGAGGGGAGGAAACCGTTGCATCCTACAATGAAAAAGTACAGGAAGCCATTGACCACATGAAGATGTTGGCTTCCGAAGTGAAGATTATCAAGGAAAAAGGCAGGGATGAAAATGAAAATGCCGTAGTGCTCATCTCTGAGGGAATATATAGAGGCTATGGCTTTATCGACAGTGATGTTGAGATCAATTCATTTGATGATATCGAGGCATTCATCACCCCACAAAAGAATACGGTGGAAACGGACAGCATTCTGGCTACCTATTTGTTGAAACACGCCAAGACCAACGTTCTGGCCCCTTAAAATTGATCCTGCTAGACCCCTGGTTTCAAGCTCACCTTAAATGTTGCTGTTCCGTCCAAATGCAGAAAGCCTTCGTGCAGGTTCGATTGTTTCACGTCATAGGGATAAAACGAAATCGGCTCGATACAGACCATATTGTCCACTTCGGTCCAGCACATAAAATTTCCAAAACCTTCGGTCTCCACGGTTATCTGCCTGCTATCCTGTAGTGTGATGGAGCTACAATTGGGCACCTGCAACGCCCTGTTCCCAACGGCGAGGACCTCATCCAAAGAGATTTCCCTGCCTTTGGCCACGATCTTTGGGGAACTGGAATGCAACTTAAAGGCCGGATGGTACCCCAACATAAAGGGCATTCCCTTCTCGCCGGTGATCTTGAACGTGATTTCCAGCACACCGTCCTTCAACAGAAAGGATTTTTCAAAAACAAAATCGTAGGGCCACGCCAATTGGGGCTCGGTGGATTTGTCGGGGTACTTGGAATTGTTCACGGCACTGCCCGCATGGTATCGCTTTGCAAAAAAGACAGATGTTTCCGTTTGCGATTCCAACCCGTACTCCATTTGCCGCAATAATCCGTGTTGATCCTGGACTGCTTCCCCTTTGGGTGTCTTGACCCTGAAATTGGCTTCGTTCACTGGGCCGATGATGGGAAACATCTCCGTGTCCGAACTTCCCCAGCCCGGACTTCCCTTTTGGTGGATGAATTCATATCCATCGACCACAAAATTGACCAGTTCTCCTGCATCGATTCCCACAGTATATGTATTGTTCTTAAGCTGTATCATGATATGGTATAGATCAATCTAGATTTCAAATACTACTCAAATTGTATGGCCTTCACCGGAGTGATCTTGGTGATGATATAGGATGGTACCAAGAGCATCAATAGACAAAGGAGCATCACCCCTACATTCAATAGCAAAATGGTGGCCAGGTCAATGCTTATCGGGATATATTCGATGTAATATTCCTCAGGATTGGGAAACTTGAACATACGATACCTGTCCTGAAGGAAAATGAAACCCAGTCCTATGGCATTGCCCCAGAAAAGTCCGATGGCGATCAAATAGGCCGCATTGTACAAAAACACCTTTCTGATGCTCCAGTTGGCAGATCCCAACGCCTTTAGAATGCCTATCATCTGGGTGCGTTCCAAGATCAAGACCAAAAGGGCCGTAATCATGTTGATGCCCCCCACGATGACCATTATCCCGATGATCAGGGCGATATTGAAGTCGAAAAGGCCCAACCATTCAAAAATTCGATAGTATTTTGTTTGGATGTTCTGAGTGTCAAGGCTGGAAATGGTTTTGCCATAGATCTCATTGCTCTTTTCTTCCAACTGGTCAAAATCGTCCAAAAAGACCTCAAAATTGCCGATTTGATTGTCCTCCCACTTGTTCATGCGCTGGATGTGGCGGATATCCACAAAGACATAGGTGGCATCAAACTCCTCAAAACCACTGTCGTAGATCCCAACGATCTTGAAGCGTCGGTTATTGGGTATTTGCGAAGCATCATCATCTTTTAGAAAAAAGGAAAAGAAGGTATCCCCCACTCCCAATTGCAACCTATTGGCCATTCTTCTGGAGACCAGCACCTCATCGTTGAGTTTTCCGGAGTAGTCGGGCAATCTGCCCTCCACAAGAAAGTCCTTGAAAGCTGTCCAGTCATAATCGGTGCCCACTCCCTTGGCCAACATCCCTTCGAATGTATCCTCGGTACGGATGATCCCACCTTTGGTGGCCACCGCTTGGACGTGCCGCACCCCTTCCACATCCTTGAATCGGGGATAAAAATCCTGATGGATGGATATGGGGGAGACCGAAACCTCGGAACTGTTATTGTCGTAGTTGGAAACTTGGATGTGCCCGTTGAAGGCCGCGATTTTCTCCCTGACCTTATGTTTTAGCCCCACGCCGGTGGCAATGGCAATTAGCATCATGACCACGCCAATGGCAATCGCAGCGATCGCGATTTTTATAATAGGGGCGGAAATACTAATTTTATGTTCCTTCCCTGTGATCAGGCGCTTGGCAATAAACAATTCTAAATTCAACGAATGCCCATTTTATCTAAAGTCAAAAGTACAGTTTTATTATTGTTTTTGATCCTTTGCGCGTGCAAGGGCCAACAAAAACAGGATCCTATTGCCACAACCGAACCCATTATGGAACCGGCACCGGAAATCATCGTGGCCGCCAACCGGACCGAGGCCTACCTTCCCTTGTTGCAAGGAAAACGAGTGGGCGTCGTGGCCAATCCCACTAGCGTTGTGTTCCATGGAAATGGTCATACCCACTTGGTGGATTCCCTACTTTCCCATAATGTGGAGGTAAAACAGGTATTTGCGCCCGAACATGGTTTTCGGGGCACGGCCGATGCTGGGGAGCATGTAAAGGATGGTGTGGATTCACAAACAGGTCTTCCCATTGTTTCGTTGTACGGAAAAAACCGAAAGCCCTCCAAAGCACAATTGGAAGAATTGGATGTGGTGGTTTTCGATATCCAGGATGTGGGCGTTCGGTTCTATACCTACATTGCCACGTTGCAATTGGTGATGGAAGCGTGTGCGGAAAACGGAACCCCCATTATTGTGCTGGACCGGCCCAACCCGAACGGACATTACGTGGATGGCCCCACCATGATGAAAGAACACGCAGGCTATCTTGGCCTAAACCCGATACCGTTGGTGTATGGAATGACCATGGGTGAATATGCCCAGATGCTCAATGGGGAAGGATGGTTGGAAAACGGCCTAAAGGCCGATCTCACCGTTGTGGAATTGGAAAACTACACCCATGCTTCCGAGTACCATTTGCCCATCCGGCCTTCGCCCAACCTGCCCAACGATGTTTCCATTACCCTTTATCCCAGTTTGGGACTTTTTGAAGGTACCAATGTGAATGCGGGACGCGGCACCGAATTTCAGTTCCAGCGGTATGGGGCTTCCTTTATGGACAGCACCCAGTATGATTTCAAATATGTGCCGGAACCCAACTTCGGTTCCAAAACCCCGAAAGAGGAAGGCAAGACCTGTTATGGCAAGGATCTTTCCCAAACACCACGAATGAACGAAGTGACCATGGAATGGGTCATTGATGCCTACCAAAACACTACGGATAAATCTAAATTCTTTTTAACGGATGGATTCACCAAACATGCTGGTACTCCCCTATTGCAAAAACAGATTGAACAAGGGATGACGAATGCAGAGATCAAGGCCACTTGGCAAGATGATCTGGAAAAATTCAAAAAAATTAGGGCTAAGTATTTAATTTATGATTGATATAACCCTTGACACGAATTGCTCGAATTTTCTCGAATATTGATTGCATTCGTCACATCAAACTGTCATCCTGAGTTGTCACCCTGAGCGTTGGTTGCTGAGCGTAGTCGAAGTAAGTCGAAGGGGCAGTCGAGATATTTTATGAAGTAAAGGTTTTTCAATAGATGGAAAGCATCTCTTTTCGAAATGACCACTTACCCTTTAGTAGTCGGCCTTCGGTATTTATGAAATGGCTGTTTTAAAAGTCCTTTGATGCTGCTGTTCTCTTTTTCATCCGGAAACGTATCCACTCCATAGACAATGTCCTTCACGTCCAAGGTCATGTAGGTACCAAAAAGTCGGTCCCAGATGGAGAAAATATTGCCATAATTGGAATCGGTGTAGGGCAACTGATAATGGTGGTGCACTTTGTGCATGTCGGGACTTACCACAAACCAACTGATGGCATTGTCCACCTTTTTGGGCAAACGGATATTGGCATGGTTGAACTGCGAAAACACCACGGAAAGACTCTGGTAGAGCATGATGATGCCAATGGGCGCACCCACGATCAAAACCCCTACCAAGGTAAAAGTATATCGGATCAGGCTTTCCAGCGGATGGTGCCTGTTGGCCGTGGTCGTGTCCACATTATGGTCGGAGTGGTGCACCAAGTGGACCATCCAAAGCGGCTTTACCTTATGCTCCACCCAATGTGCGGCGTAGGCGCCTATCAGGTCCAAGAGCATGACCCCCAAGACTACATAGAGCCACAAGGGCATTTCTGGCAACCAGTTGATGATCCCAAACTGGTTTTCCACCGCCCAATCCGAGGACTTCAGCAACAGAAACGCCAACGGAAAGTTTACGATGATCGTGGTCAATGTAAAAAAGAAATTGGGAACGGAATGTCTCCATTTTTTATAGGGTACATTGAACAAGGGTACGATTCCTTCCAAAACCCAAAAAAAAGTAATCCCCCCTACCAAGATCAAGCTTCGGTGCAAGGATGGGATGGTCTCAAAATAGGATATGATCTGCTCCATATCCCCAAATATAAAAAATCGTCAAATTTTTATGCTTTTTTTCATCGCTTCTACAATGTTAAAAGCTGCAGGGCATATGGCAACGTTCTTCAGGGTGAGATTACTGATCTGCTGGAACTTTTTGCGGTCGGTGTGTGGAAATTCGCGACAGGCCTTTGGCCTTACCTCATAAATGGAGCAGTAATTGTCCGCCCCCAAGAAAGTGCAGGGAACCTCTTGGAGCACATGGTCGTTCTCTTCGTCGATCCTCAAATACCGATCTATGAACTGGGAAGGTTTCATCCGAAAGTGCTTCGCAATGCGTTCAATATCGGCATTGGTGAACAAAGGCCCTGTTGTTTTGCAGCAATTGGCACAGGCAAGGCAGTCCGTGCGCCTAAACTCTTCTTCATGCAGTTCCTGCATTACGTAGTCAAGGTCCTTGGGCGGCTTTTTTTTCAGCTTCGCAAAAAACTTCTTGTTCTCTGCATGCTTTTCCCTGGCTCTTTGGGGCAATTCTTCCAAAAATTCGTCCATAACACCACAAACTTATCCATTTTAAACCTTTCCAAACAATTAAAGTCAGACCTTTGCAGAAACTTTTCCGACCCATGGCAGATGTTTTTGGCAAGGCGTTGATGGACTTTCAACACGGCAAGTACACCGAGGACATAAAAACCTATTCCTCTTTGGATGAAGAGGATGTCATCCCCATACCCTATCTGTTCCGCGATTTTGACGAAATGCCAAAAATGGAGCAAATGGCCCTTCAAATGGCCCATGGTAAAGTACTGGATATTGGTTGCGGGGCCGGGAGCCACTCCCTGTACCTTCAGCAAAAAGGTCTGGATGTTACCGCTCTGGACAGCTCGGAGGGATGCATCTCGGTGTGCAAGGAACGTGGCATAGCCAACACGGTGAAAAGCCCCATCTTGGAGTATAGCAACGATACGTTCGACACCATCCTTTTGCTGATGAACGGGATTGGATTGGCTGGCACTTTGGATCGATTGGATGTTTTTTTGCGGCATTTGGCCTCATTATTGCGGCCCAATGGACAGATATTGTTGGACAGTAGCGACATCATCTATATGTTCGATCAAGATGAAGATGGTGGGTACTGGATTCCTGACAATGGTGGGTATTATGGCGAAGTCAACTTTACCATGGAATACAAGGGATTGAAAAGTGAGCCTTTTGACTGGGTCTATGTGGATTTCAATACCTTGCAAAATGCATGTTTGGCAAACCATATCCATTGTGAGCTCGTCATGGAGGGCGAACATTATGATTACTTGGCCAAACTTACCATGGAACCATAATAGTTTCCTTTATGGAACGTTTTTTATCTTATATTCAAGATCATGAAAAAGAAAATTGCCCTTTATTCCGTTCTTTCTTTGATGCTCTTTTTGGGCTGTTCCAAGGATTCCGGGAATGATCCAGACTCCAACCCGACCCCCAACAGGTCTGCCAATTTATTGGCAACTGGGGCTTCCGCCAATGATATCCTATCCAATGGTTCGTTTGACAAACTCCTTATAGAAATAGGTTATGTCTCCGGTTTTCAACCTACGGTAGATGCCATTGACACCCTTGAAGAATTCATTCGGGCCAGGACTTTTAAAGAAGATGTAGAATTCAAATACAGCCCGCTCTCTTCGCCTGGTGAGGAGACCCTTACCCTCAATGAGGTAGCGGAACTGGAAAGGGATAATAGGACGGCTTATAACGATGGAAGCACTTTAGCCATTTATATTTATTTTGCCGATGCCCCTTCCGATTCAGATGATGAAAGCGAGGACTTGGTCACCTTGGGTGCGGTATATCGAAATACATCCATGATCATCTATGAATCCACCGTAAGGGATTTGGCCAGTAGAAGTTTGTCCATTTCCGTTGCCGATTTGGAAGCGGCCACTCTCAACCATGAATTTGGGCACTTATTGGGCCTAGTCAATCTAGGTACCGACCCTGTCCACCCCGAGCATGAGGACACAGAAATTGGTGAAAATGATGTAGAAACAGGCAACAACCACTGCAATGTGGACGGTTGTTTGATGCGTGCCGAGCTCCAGTTTGGAGGCCCCATGGTGAAATCCATGCAAAGCAACATTTCTAAAGGTTTGGCCTCGGTGCCCCAATTGGATGCCGAATGCCTGCTGGACCTTCAGAACAATGGGGGGCGTTAAGTCTTAAAATCAAGGAATGTTCAGATACTTGTGGGTCTGTAGGGAAATCTTCCACTTGGGATTTTTCATGACGTAGTCCACGATCAAGGGAACCATCTTATCACGAACACTCCATTCCGGTTGTAGATAGAGAATACAGTTGTCCTCCACTTGGGCCGCCTGTTCCTCCGCGAATATGAAATCGTGCTTGTTGTACACGATTACTTTGAGCTCATCCGCTTTTTTGGCGATATCCCCTATAGGCAATTTGTTCTTTTTGGGAGAAAGACAGATCCAATCCCAAACCCCGGTCAACGGATAGGCGCCAGAAGTCTCAATATGGGTCTTCATCCCTTCTTTATTGAGGCCATGGGTCAATGGTCCCATATCCCAGGTCAAGGGTTCACCACCTGTTATGACAATGGTATCGGAGTATTTTTTTGCATTGGCAATGATACTGTCAATGGAGGTCGGTGGATGTGTTTCCGCATTCCAGCTTTCCTTCACATCACACCAATGGCAGCCCACATCGCAACCTCCAACACGAATAAAATAGGCGGCCGTCCCTTTATGGAACCCTTCCCCTTGAATGGTATAAAATTCTTCCATCAAGGGAAGCATCAGCCCCTTGTCCACCAAATCCATCACGTTTTCTTCTACCATGGTGCAAAGATAATGCTAAGAAATTGCAAAATGGTGCAACTTGTCCATTATTGCTTCAAGGTGAAATGTCCTTGCTTCCGATGTAGTGCTCCATCGACATCCACCAGTTCCATGACATACCAATAATCGGAAGGCGGCAAGGGTTTTCCGTCATAAAACCCGTTCCAGCTCTCAACCATTGGATCTCTTTGGGCAAGCAATTTTCCATAACGGTCATAAATGTAAAATGCACCGCTCTGATAAAATTCCTCCGTGACCCCCAAAACCTTCAATTGATCATTGACATTATCATTATTTGGGGTAAAGAATTTTGGAACGCCCGTGACCCCAACCTTGATCATATCGGACCCACAACCATTCACATCCGTGGCATAGAGGGTATAAAGTCCAGGTTCCAAATCGGCGAAAACACCTTCTGACTGCATATCCCCAAACGGACCATCCAATGAAAACACATAAGTTCCCAGGCCCAATTGTCCATTTTGGTGCAAAATGGTTATGGTACCGGTTTCCCCATCATCCTCGACACTCACATATTGGGGCGATAAGTTGGGAGGCCCCGATTCATGGACCTCAAATGACATAGGTTCCGATGCACATCCATACTCCGAGATGGCCACTATACTATAGGAACCCTGTTGCGAAATGGTATTGAAATTGGCATTTCCCATGGGTTGACCATTGGCATCATACCATTCGTATTCATAATCCCCATCCGCGCCGAAGGGTTGCACCGTTACACTTCCTCCTGTACAGAATATGTGGTTTTGTTCCATCTGAAAGGACGGGATTGGATGGACCGTCAACAACAAATGCTGCCCGACCCCATAACAGGTACCCGACTGTTCATCCTCGACCCGCACATACACAAGTTCGGAATACGGTGTTGTGTTGGAATGGATATTGGTTGCGCTGATCTTGTTTCGATTCAAATAGGCATCATCTTCATTTTGGTAAAAGGAAATGGATAAATCTTGACCATTGGGAAACTGCGAAAGAATGGCTGCGGCCGCTTCCTCCAAATCAAATGAAGTTATACCGTCCGAGACACCCTGATCACAGGATTCCAGTTCAAACTGATAGTCCTGGGGCAGTGAGGTCGTTGTCACATCCAAAAACAACCTGCCCACCGAATGGCAATACTCCCCCGAACCTTCGGCCCTAAAATAGAGCTCATTGGCAATGTTATTGTTGAAAAGCGTAGCTATCTGTGGGTTCACATTGTTTTCGGCATCACTTTCGGACAGATGGAATGTGATGTCCAAATTGACATGATCTGGTCCAATGAGATATAGATATTGGGTAAGGTCAAAATCCATGAAACCATCGAGCGCTCCGTCGGAATCACAATTGGTGATCGTAAAGCCATCATTGATGGACGGTCTTTGCTTTACAACTGCTTCCACGGCCACCCTTTCCCCTGTCAGGCATCCATTGTAGGAAGCCAAGGCATAAAAAGTGGTGCTTTGGGTCAGCCAAGGGGTCTGGAACGTGGTCCCCATGCCCAAAGGAGCCCCACCATCTTCTGCAGCAAACCATAGAATATCACCCATGCTCGCTTCGGCTTGCAAAGTTACCTCTCCCGGTCCGCAAATTGTATTGGGGATAACTTCCAATACTTTGGGCGTGCTTATTCTGGTACTGGCCGAGAGTGTCAGAACAGGGTCTCCTGGAAGGCCCCCATATTCCACAATATAGCCCTTGGGCTGATAATCCCCCATGGTGTCCCCCGCTATGGGCAAATCGTTCCAAGAGCCCGTTATCCCAATCCCCGGTGCTGTGATATGGGCATAATCCTCATCACCCAGGTTATTGGGTTCCATGGTGTTCCAAAAAGCAAAGTTGGGGCTGCTGCCACTATAGTCCCCGTTCCAAAAAATCTGCCCTTCCTCAGGGCCTGTCATCCACCTCCAGACACCTTCTGTCTGCTCATCAGAACCTCCTATCCACCCTGTTCCCGCAGCTTGTTCGCCCGCAAGCTGGGCTTCAGCATCCGAAGTTAAGGTAGCCAAATATCCCTGTAGGCCAAAAAAGGTCCTGTTCCCTGCAGCGACCTTCGCATCGTCCCATCGTATACCAAGTGCAGGAACATACTCATAGTAATGTCCTGTTTCTGGCAAGTAATTGGCACTCCCAATGGTAAACGAAAAATATTTTTCTTCTACAGGTGCTTCGGAAGTGCTTACAAAAACCACATCCTGTACGGCCGCGATCAGATCGGAATAGGAAACTGCACCGCCAGAAGGCCCCCTTAGGGTCAATTTTCCTTCTTGGGCATCCCATGCCATAGTGACCAAGGGATGGTTGTTTGTCAGCTGCAATTGATCGTACCCTCTTTCATAGCCTGTGGAAATTTGAATGTAAAATGCATCGATCTCCGTGTCGTCTGGGTCAACAATATTGAAGGAAGTGGCTATTGGGATAGAAGTCTCCGGGCAATAGACCTGATCCCCGTTCGCAGTTACTACCGGGGCAACATTGTTCTGGGCCTGAACAATAGAAAGCAATGGGAACAGGAAAGCAATAATGCCGAAGAACCCAGTTTTTCGGATACGGTTGGCATTAAAAAAACTTTTTTTCTGCATGGACCTTTACCTTCTGCTATGAAAATCACAAAGTAAGACAAAGGTTCCAATTTTACCAGTCAATTGTTCCATATCTTCGACCATGCGCCCCCTGAGGGTCACTTTACTGCAGCAACATCAATCTCAACTTTGGCATTTCTTGCCAATCCACTTGCGGCAAAGGTGGTCCTTGCGGGTTTGTTCGTAAAATATTTGACGTATACTTCATTGAAAGCCGCAAAATCATCCATGCTGCCCAAGATCACCGTACACTTTACCACATTCCCCAATCCCAATCCATGCTGGGCCAATACCGCCTCAATGTTTTTAATGGCCTGTTCCGTTTCGGCCTGTATCCCGCCTTGGACCACTGTGCGCGTGGAATGGTCCATCCCAATCTGTCCTGCCAAAAAGAACAGGTTTCCGGCTTGTACCACATCGCTGAAGGGAGCGTCCTGTTTTTTGGGTTCGTGCGATTGATGAAAAATGAGCTCAGTGTTTTCCTGGGCATGGCTCGTCGCCATGATTCCACTGATCAAAATGGCCAATAGGGTATATTGAAAAGGTTTCATCTGTTCAAATTTTACTGTTTTTTAATCGGTTAGATGCAATTCGCCAGAACATATCGGTGGGTATCAAGAATTGTCATGGCGCATTTCATAATTCTGGTTTCAGTTTTGCTTAAAATTACCCTATTTTTATCGGAAATTGAACAGCATGGGCAACAAAGAAAAATTCTTTGCAGAGATAGAACAGGGCTATGCCATGAAGGGGGATTACATTACCCTTGGTGCTGGCATGCTGGATGGCGAGGCCATCACCAATGCCTTGATCAAGGTTCCCTTAAAGACCCTTAACCGACATGGCCTCATTGCCGGGGCCACGGGTACGGGAAAGACCAAGACCCTTCAGGTGTTGGCCGAAAATCTATCGGACAAGGGCATTCCCGTGTTGCTGATGGATCTCAAAGGAGACCTGAGCGGTATCGCCCAACCCGGTCCGGGACATCCTAAAATTGATGAGCGCCACCAAAAAATCGGGATTCCTTTTGAACCCAAAAGTTTTCCTGTGGAGATTTTGTCCCTCTCAGAGCAAGGAGGCGTCCGCTTAAGAGCCACGGTTTCAGAATTTGGCCCCGTGCTGTTGTCCAGGATCCTCGACCTTTCGGAAACCCAGGAAGGCATTGTCGCCGTGGTGTTCAAATATTGTGATGACCATAAACTACCGTTACTGGACCTGAAGGACTTCAAAAAAGTGCTGCAATATGCGACCGAAGAGGGAAAGGACGAGTTCCAATCGTCCTATGGGCGTATTTCCACCAGTTCCACAGGCACCATATTGAGAAAGATCATTGAACTGGAACAGCAAGGAGCCGATCTGTTCTTTGGGGAAAAGTCCTTTGAGGTGGATGACTTGGTCCGGATTGACGAAAAAGGAAGAGGATACATCAACATCATCCGATTGACGGACATTCAGGACCGTCCCAAATTGTTCTCCACATTCATGTTGAGCCTGCTGGCCGAAATTTACTCCACCTTCCCCGAACAAGGGGACAGTGACAGACCGGAACTGGTGCTATTCATCGATGAGGCCCATCTCATATTCGACAATGCGTCCAAGGCGCTTTTAGATCAAATTGAAAGTATTGTAAAATTGATCCGTTCCAAAGGAATAGGACTCTATTTTGTGACCCAGAACCCAACCGATGTCCCCGATGATGTCCTGGCCCAATTGGGGTTGAAGGTACAGCATGCGCTCCGTGCCTTTACTGCAAAGGACCGGAAAGCCATCAAACTGACGGCACAGAACTACCCCATTACCGAGTTCTATGACACCGCAGAGGTGCTCACCTCCCTCGGAACAGGGGAAGCCTTGGTCTCCGTATTGGACGAAAAGGGCAGGCCTACCCCACTGGCCGCGACCTTAATGCGGGCCCCCATGAGCCGAATGGACATTTTGACGGATGATGAGCTCAAAAATGTGTTGGACCAATCCAAATTGATCAAAAAATACAATGAGGAAATAGACCGCGAAAGCGCCTATGAGATCCTCAACGAAAAAATTGAAAAGGCCGAAAAAGAGGCCGAAAAAGAAAAAGAGCAACGACCCACCAACAGGTCTTCATCCCCTAGAAGGAGTACCCGGATGAACCCTGTGGTCAAAGTTTTGACCAGCGCTACTTTTATCAGGGGCGTGATGGGCGTGTTAAAAAAAGTGATGCGATAATTTTTATGAAAAAAACTGCAAAAGTACTGGTGTTGATGTTAAGCATGACATCGATTCAATCCTGCCAAAAAGATACTTCGTTCCTCATCACCGAAAACAGTGTGGGGCCATTGTCACAAACCACCAAAGTCAGTGAACTGGAATCGGTCTTTGCACAAGATTCCATTGTTCAGGACACTACGGCCATCAAATTGGGTGACTCCAACAAAAAAATAGAGGTATTCGAAAAAGGGGGCAAGCACCTTCTCACCCTGACCCCTAGCTCGGACAGCATCCCGACCATTGAAAACATTCGAATCCATGATCCACGCTATGTTTCTGAAAACGGCATTGGACTTCAGAGTACTTTCAAGGATATTGAAAAAAATTACAAGTCCAAAAAAATCGTGACCACGTTGAACAGCATCGTGATCTTCCCAAAGGGAAGCAATCTGTATTTCACCATAGATAAGCAGGAACTACCCTCGGAACTCAGGTTCACCACTTCCACCATTGAAGCGGTGCAGATCCCCGATGAGGCCAAGATCAAATATTTGATGTTGGGATGGGAATAAACCCTTGGAATTAGCCTATTTTATTCCAGTCCATATCTCTTGCGATTGGCCAACACCTTGGGGCTGTTGTCATGCATCCATTCGGCCAGGTCCAAGAGTTTATCCACATACAGCCGTCCAAATTCGGTCAGGTTATACTCGACCCTAATAGGCACTTCCGGATAGGCCTTTCGCTCAATATAACCATCGGCCTCGAGCACTTTTAGGCGTTGGCTCAGCACCTTGTTGGATATGCCATACACATATTTCTTGAGCTTATTGAAACGTAGTACGGAAAAATAACCCAACCAAAGAAGTATCAAAATGCTCCACTGGTCCGAAGCCACGGACATCACATCCCTCACTGGGCAAAGTTCGGGCGGGTTTCTGTAATCGATGTGGCCGAACATTTTTTCCAATTTTTTTATGGTCCTAACTTTCTGATTATCAATAATAGTTTCCATTCCCATACCTAGTTTTGCAACAGTGACTTCTTTTTTGTTCAAAAATGAATCTGTATTTTTAGTATCAAATACAGAGTAAGTTACAAAAAGTAACCTGAATGAAAAAACTACTCAACAAGATAATGCCGCTGGCCTATGGGCAATACTACAATGCCTATTCCTTGATCGCCCCAAAAAAGGTGGCCCACAATGCGTTCCATCTGTTCTGTACCGTACGGAAAGGACGTGTGCTTCCCCAACAGGCCGAGTACCTGGAAAGAGCAAAGTTGACAGTGGAAAACGTGGCAAATCATCAGCTACAGGTCTATCATTGGCCAGGGAACAAGGAAACCGTTCTCTTGGTCCATGGCTGGGAGAGCAATACCTTCCGTTGGCGCAACCTGATCAAGAAACTTCAAGAGGCCGATTTCAACATTATTGGCTTTGATGCCCCATCCCATGGCCACTCTTCGGGAAAACACCTGTATGTGCCCCTATATGAGGAAGCGGTGGACCACATGGTCAAAAAATATGGCCCAAAGCACCTTATCGGCCACTCGGTGGGCGGTATGACCATCATGTACAACCAATACAAAAATCCTTGTGACCATGTGGAAAAAATGGTCACTATTGGTTCCCCTTCTGAATTTTATGAGATTATGACGCATTTCCAGAAAATCTTGAAGTTCAACAACAGGGTGTTGAGTCACTTGGATGATTATGTAATGGATCGGTTCGGTTTTAGGATCCATGAATTTTCCACTTCAAGTTTTGCGAGGTCCATCGACAAAAAAGGCCTGCTTTTCCATGACAAGTTGGACAACATTACACTCTACCATGCCTCCGTTCAGGTGAATGCCAATTGGAAGGACAGTTCCTTGGTGAGCACGGAAGGTCTGGGGCACTCCATGCACCAAGATGACGTGAACGATCAAATCATCTCTTTTTTGGAAGCCTGAAAAAGTTGTCCTACTTTTCAGAAAAATTTTCCATGCAGAACGTAACTCCTTTTCACGTAGCCATTCCTGTGCACAATCTGGATGAGTGCCGGACTTTTTATAGGGAAATCCTTGAATGTGAGGAGGGCCGAAGCAGTGACCATTGGGTAGATTTCAACTTGTTTGGGCACCAACTCGTCATCCACTACAAACCAAAATCCGAAGAGGAACTCCACACCAATCCCGTGGATGGAAAAAATGTTCCCGTGCCGCACTATGGTGTGGTCCTGCCTTGGGATGTGTTCCAATCCTTTTCCAAAAAACTGGAGGCAAAGGGCATTGCCTTTGTCATTGAGCCTTACATCAGGTTCAAAGGGGAAGTTGGGGAGCAGGCCACCATGTTCTTTTTAGACCCAGCAGGGAATGCATTGGAATTCAAGGCCTTTAAGGATATTGGGCAATTGTTTGCCAAATAAAACCATCAAACCAAGGTGAGTCCCTTTCTCCGTACCCAAAGATGGGCAAATACGATATTGGGCACCCAACAGAGCCAGGCCACAATTTTATAGGCCAACAGGAATTCCCCAAGAATAATGGTCAAAAAGGGCAGCCAAATACGAAGGGTGACTGCTGCAAAGCAGGCAGCATAACTATAGACCATCATCCCTTGGTGAAGGGAAACATCCTTCTTTCGTATGGCAGCGTATGCTCTTGTGGTCGTAAACAACCAAACGATTCCCAAACTGATAAATCCTAAGGAAGATACAAGTCCGCCCGTAGCATAAAACCCAATGTACACCCCACAAATACCGCTTACCAAAGCGGATAGGACATACAGCTTGCCCAAATTCCTATGGATCTCCATTTTTTTGGTCCTGAGTTTTTTGCTGAACTGGGACCAACCCGTCAAAAGGGCCAATCCGCCAAATATAATATGTCCGTAAAAGCCGATTCTCCAAAGCACATTTGCCAATACTTCCTTGGACTTCCCTTGCAAAAGGCCAAATTCTTCTGCCGAAAAGAAGTACATCAAAGGATAGAGCCCTATCCCTATGGCCAAAATGGCAAATACGGCCCAAGCTGTTTTGTTCCTAACGGACCCAGCCATAACGTTATGATTTATAGGTAGGTAAGTTATCGATTATTTGACAACAAAAACAAGATTCTGCAACGGAATTCGTTATCATGTACAGAACAGGCCACAGTGTCATCCCAAATGTTACCTTTATGAAAACAATTCTACTTTTGATCACCGTGCTTTTTTCTTCCATGGCAATATCCAGTTGTACCAACGATGAGGGTGAGACCGAATTTGACCGTATCAATCCAGAAGAGGAGCAACAGGCCACCATTGTGAAAACGGAACAGAAAGAAAAGGCAAACTAAACCTCTTTGGACTTATGCCTTTCCCTGGCCAATAGGGTATTCTTGAGGAGCATGGCAATGGTCATGGGGCCCACACCACCCGGAACAGGGGTAATATAGGATGCTTTTTTGCTTACATTCCCAAAATCGACATCCCCGGTGATGTAGTATCCTTTTTCATGGGAATCATCGGGTACACGGGTAATGCCCACATCGATGATGGTGACCCCGTCCTTCACCATATCTTCCTTTAGGAAGTTCGGGACACCCAATGCGGATACCACAATATCGGCCTGAAGGGTGAGTGCCTTGAGGTCCTTGGTCCTACTATGGGTAAGGGTGACCGTGGAGTCGGCCGCCTTTCCTTTTTGGCTCATCAAAATACTGATGGGCCTCCCCACGATATGGCTTCTGCCAATTACCACAGTGTGCTTTCCGGCAGTTTCCACATTGTACCTCCGCAACAGTTCCATAATGCCAAAGGGTGTGGCGGGGATAAAGGATTCCATATCAAGGGCCATCTTCCCAAAATTGGTGGGATGGAAGCCATCCACATCCTTATCGGGATCCACAGCCAATAAAACTTTTTCCTCATCGATGTGCTTGGGCAATGGCAATTGCACAATGTACCCATCAATGTCTGGATCGGCGTTCAAGTCTGCTACCTGTTTCAACAAGGCCTCCTCGGTAGTATCTTCCGGAAGATGGATCAGTGTGGATTCGAAACCGATCTTTTTGCAGGACCGCACCTTGCTGCCCACATAGGTGAGGCTGGCCCCATCGTTACCGACAAGGACTGCGGCCAAGTGGGGAACCTTCTCCCCTCTTTCTTTCATTTGAGCTACCTCAACGGCAATCTCTTCTTTGATTTGGTTGGATATTTTTTTTCCGTCAAGGATTTCCATTATAGTTGACAGTTAGCAGTAGCAGTTGGCAGTTATTGAACGCCAAACTTTCCTGGATTATTAATCATAAATTGGATAAGTCTCCCTATTTCTTCACTTTGGTCCTCAAACTCCCTTGATTGTGAGCTCGATTTTCTATATGCCTCAGCAATATTTGCACAAACCGATCGTGTAGACCTCCTTATTTGATCGGTCAACGAATAAGTCTCTTCTTTTGGAAACTTTTTTGATACTTCAAAAATCTCCATAGCCAGTTTAAATCCTTTATCATAGGCCATCAGTTTTTTAAAAGACATGGTTTTTCAAATTTTGGTTTATTCTTGATGGTTACTGCAACTGCTCACTACATACTAGCGGCCAAGGCCGTTCATCATCTGCATCATTTTTTTGCCTCCACCTCCTTGCATCATCTTCATCATCTTGCTCATTTGGTCGAACTGTTTCAGGAGCTGGTTCACTTCTTGAACGGATGTCCCGCTTCCTGCAGCGATGCGCTTTTTGCGGCTGGCATCCAATTTGGAAGGTGTGGAACGCTCATCAGGGGTCATGGAATGTATGATGGCCTCAATGTGTTTGAAGGCATCGTCGTCTATATCAAGACCTTTCAGTGCTTTTCCTGCACCGGGAATCATCCCCATCAGGTCCTTCATGCTCCCCATTTTTTTGATCTGCTGTATCTGGCTCAAGAAATCATCAAAACCGAACTTGTTCTTGGCAATCTTCTTTTGGATCTTACGTGCCTGTTCTTCATCGAACTGTTCTTGGGCGCGCTCCACCAAAGAGACCACGTCACCCATTCCCAAAATCCGATCGGCCATCCTGGAGGGGTGGAAGACATCGATGGCCTCCATTTTTTCACCCGTTCCGATGAACTTGATGGGCTTGTCCACCACAGATTTGATGGAAATGGCAGCACCACCCCGGGTATCACCATCGAGTTTGGTCAAGATGACCCCGTCAAAATTGAGGACATCATTAAAGGCTTTTGCCGTGTTCACTGCATCCTGACCTGTCATGGAATCCACCACGAAAAGGGTCTCTTGGGGCTGTATGGCTTTGTGGATGTTGGCAATCTCGGCCATCATCTGTTCATCCACGGCCAAACGACCCGCGGTATCTATGATTACCACATTACAGCCCAAGCTTTTAGCCTGTGCTACACCTGCTTTGGCAATGGCCACGGGATCATTGTTCCCCCTATCGGAATAAACCTCCACACCAATTTGTTCGCCGACCACATGCAATTGGTCGATAGCAGCCGGACGGTACACGTCACAGGCGACCAAAAGAGGTTTTTTGTTTTTCTTGCTTTTGAGGTAATTGGCGAGTTTCCCGGAAAAGGTGGTCTTACCCGATCCTTGCAGACCTGACATCAAGATCACGGAGGGGTTTCCTGAAAGGTTGACATCCTCTGCGTCGCCTCCCATCAGTTCGGTAAGTTCGTCCTTTACGATCTTTACCATGAGCTGCCCTGGCTGCAAGGTGGTCAATACGTTCTGTCCCAGTGCCTTTTCCTTTACTTTATTGGTAAAATCTTTGGCTATCTTAAAGTTGACGTCGGCGTCCAAAAGGGCCCTTCGTACTTCCTTCAGGGTTTCCGCAACATTGATCTCGGTTATCTGTCCATGCCCTTTGAGGACGTGGAACGCCTTGTCCAGTTTTTCGCTTAAATTATCGAACATAAGTTCTTGTTTTTTAAAGGAGCGACAAATTTAAGAATAATAAAAAAGAAAAAGGACGGCTTTGGGGATGGCCGTCCTCTTAAAAAAAGAATTGGGGAAAAATTTTATGGTTTTTCGAACACCAAGGTCTCTGGATTGGCTTCATCACTATCATCCACAAGCTCTATCCTTGTGGAGGAAACCGAAACAATCTTCCAATCATCTGTTAAATCTCCAAGTTCGTCGGCACTATCAAAATTGATATAGAATTTCAATCCATCCTCAGAATCGCGAAGTACCCTCCAAAGCCCATTGGCCGTAGGATCGGCATTTACGGAAACCTCTACTTGATACATCGTATTGAAATTAAAGTCCATTCCGGCGTAAGTAGCGGTCATGTCCACTTCTCCTTCTTTGTAAAGTGCAATGTTCCATGGCCCGTCCATTGCTATATTCCTTATTTCGACCACATCGCCATCATCTGCGCTGTCGTTGCACACGCGGAGCAATGTCATTTCATGGTCAGTGCCGGGTATTTCAAATTTCAATCGGGTCTCGGTCAGTTCCCTGAGAGGCCATTCAAAACTGACCCCTTGTTCGTTACTCATACTGATCATAACGGACAATTGGAGTTGGCTATTGAGGCCGATTTCCCAAGTTCCTTCCGATACGTTTGTGCCATTGCTCAAGGTTAGGGTGCCATCTGCCATGAACTGGAACTCATAGCCCAAAAGCCTTCTGACTTCCTCTCCATTGTTCTTCACCTTTTTGATGATCCACTCACACTCGTTCAAAATGGCCCTTAGGGTATCAGGGTCTATTTCTTCCACAGGGTCCACATCACATCTCTTTTTAAGGATGATCCTGTTTCCGCCATCTTTATACAATTTGATGACACCAGGCTCCCACTCATATACATCCCAGGTCATGGAAAAATCTGCCAGGGCATTGAACTGTAATGTCAACTGTACACCATGGTCTGTGTTTTGAGAGGTCCATGTGCCCGTTAATGGTGCACTTGCTCCTCCGCCGATCACCACGGTCCCATCTTGGGAAAAGGTCATGATGGATTCAAAATACTGTTCTGTACTGTTCACATTGTCCCTAAGTACTTCCCTCACTTCCAATTGACAGGCCAATAGAAAGGCATCCAGGATTTCCTTGCTGAGGGCATTACGGTCACATTCATTTCCGGCAGTGCTAAGGGCCATGTGCAAATCAGCATTGTTCTCAACAACGATTTCAGTTCCATCACTTTTCTTTAGGGTAATGGGAAAACTGAAGCTGACCAGTTGGTCGTCCTCCAATTCAGAGAAGAACCTTCTCATTTGCAGATCACTTTCCACAACTACCTCGCCAGTCATTTGATTGTCCATATTGAAGGTAAAAAGAGCTATGGGGTATACAAAATCTATACATTTGATGTGGTCTTCCACGCCACTTTCCACGCATTCCCTGGCAAGTTCCAACAACTGTTCCTTGTTTTCCACAACAATTTCGCCATGATTGAAAAGAGTGATGGTGATCGGAAAACTGATTTCCAGGACTCCGTTATCCAACCCTGCCAGAGTCACTTTGATGTTCTGAAGGTCTTCCATGGAAGTAATGGTGATGGCGGCAGTACCATTGATGCTTAGGGTATAGGGGAATTTTATGGCAAAACAACTTGAATCATCCACAACATCGTCATAAGAGCCATCAAACGTAGTGGTCTTCTCAATCAAACTTGCCGTCGTTGAATTGGCCTGGATGGTCTGTTCTTCGCCGTTGTCGTTGACATCTTCAAACTCTTCCTGACAAGATGAGAAAAGGGAAACAATCCCTATCAGGGCAACATACACTATCTTTTTCACAATACTTTTCATAACTATTTGAACTTTGGGGTTATAATTCAACTTTAGAACAACTCTTTCCAAAAAAACCCTACTTTGGCTCCATAATTTTCAAATATATTTGAACCAAAAAACAATTCTCCCCCTATGGAAAATGTTTGTGAGGACCATATATTCAGTTCCATTTTCAAGACACATTCCAAAACGGTCTTCAACTATATCTATTATAAGTTCGGTAACGAGGAAAAGGCCAACGATGCCGTTCAGGAAGCCTTTGTGAAACTATGGGAAAATTGCGCCAAGGTAAGTCCCGAAAAGGCAAAATCGTTTGTCTATACCGTGGCCAACAATCTTTACCTGAATGTGATCAAAGCGGAAAAGGTGCGGATAAAGTATGCGGATAAAGGAAATGACCGGTCCAACGAGTCCCCCGAATTTTTGATGGAAGAAAAACAATACAAGGAAAAACTGGAAAAAGCACTGGATGCCCTTCCGGAAAACCAACGTACTACCTTTCTGCTCAATCGGATAGATGGAAAAAAATATGCGGAAATTGCCGAGATGGAAGGTGTCAGCGTAAAGGCCATTGAAAAAAGGATGCATTTGGCCCTGAAAAGCCTGCGGGAACATATAGACGGGATTTAATCATCAGACAAGAGACAAGAGAAAAAAGAATCGAGACTGTGAAATACAAAATGGAAAATTGAACTTGGAATTTGAAAAAGTAGGGTATTGTATAAGTTAGTTGTTGTAATAAGGTAAAGCATAGACCCATGCAAGAAAATTATTTGGCAAAATGGCTGAGCGGCGAACTGTCCGCGGAAGAACTTGCGGAATTCAAAAAATCCGACGAGTATGCTTCCTATGCTAAATTGTTGGAGGTTTCCAGCACCATGGAAGCACCCGATTTTGATGTGGACGGCGCACTTCAACGCATTAAGGACGAGCGCATCGGGAATGCCCCAAAGGTTATTGCCCTGAACCCTTTCAAGAAATTTCTACGGGTCGCTGCCGTTATCGCCGTACTCATAGTGGGTTCTTATTTTTATTTGAACACCTTGGATGAATCCATCACCACTGATTTTGCCGAACGTTCCGAAGTGATCCTTCCCGATAGCTCGGAAATTTTCCTTAATGCCGGTTCCCAAGTATCGTTCAGCGAAAAGAAATGGGATCAAAAAAGGGATGTCTCCCTAAAGGGAGAGGCTTTCTTCAAGGTCGCCAAGGGAAAAAAATTCACCGTATCCACCGAACATGGGACCGTGACCGTTCTGGGCACCCAGTTCAATGTGGAAAACAGAAAGGGCTTTTTTGAAGTGACCTGTTATGAAGGTCTCGTGAGCGTTATCCACAACAACACAGAGACTAAATTGCCCGCCGGGACTTCCTTTGTGGTCATCGACGGAAAAATCATCGATTCCACAAAACCCAACGGAAACCGACCTGCGTGGATGGGCAACGAAAGTAGCTTTGAGCGCATTCCGTTGCAATATGTCCTTGCCGAATTGGAAAGACAGTTCAACATCAAGGTAAAGACCCAAAATGTAAACACCAATCTATTGTTTACCGGCACTTTCAACAACACAAATCTAGAAATGGCGTTAAAAAGTATAAGTACCCCGTCCCAAATCCAATACAAAATAGAAGGCGACAACGTACTTTTTTATGCTGGGAACACTCTTCAATAAGCATTCGGGCCTTTTTATCGCCCTTTTGTTTTTCCTGTTCCATTCCACACATGCGCAGGAAGAGCAGCAATCCCCTATTGACCTTATTTCCTATATCAAAAGTCTGGAAGACCGTTTCGGTATTAAGTTTTCGTACATCAACGAAGATATGGACGGTCTATCCATCGACCCACCAGAAAATCTTGGGGAACTGGAAGATATTCTACGTTTCATCCAATCCCAATTCCAGATAAAGGCCGAAAAACTGAGCGACCGCTACTATACGCTCACCAAGAGTTCTTTGGTGGATGTATGCGGTATTGTGCTGGACAACTTTGCCGAAAATACCATCCCCGGGGCCACTGTGGAGATCCTAGGGACGGACATTGCCCAAATATCGGATACCAATGGCGTGTTCAACCTGAGACAGGTGCCCAGAAAAGCATCACTCAAAATCCGATACTTGGGATACCTCACCAAATACATCAGTGTGGAAGAGCTCTTGAACCAAGGCGAATGCCCCATAATTCTTTTGGGCCAACACTATGAGGAACTGGATGAAGTGATTGTCTACAAGTTCCTTACCTCGGGCATCATCAAGGAAAAAGATGCGAGCATAAGCCTGAACACCTCAGAATTTGGTATCCTTCCCGGACTCATCGAACCCGACGTACTGCAAACTGTTCAGGCCCTTCCGGGCATCAAGAGTATAGACGAGACGGTATCCGACATCAATGTGAGGGGCGGCACCAACGACCAGAACCTTATCCTCTGGAACGGTATCAAAATGTACCAATCCGGGCATTTTTTTGGGTTGATCTCCGCCTTCAACCCCTATCTGACCGACAAGGTGACCATATACAAAAATGGAACCCCGGCAGCTTTTGGCGACGGGGTCAGCAGTGTGATCCACATGGAAACCAGCGACCACATAGCCAGCACATGGACGGGTGGGGCCGGTTTCAACCTCATCAGCGGCGATATGTATGCCGAGGTTCCCGTCAACGAAAAACTGGGTGTCCAATTTTCAGCAAGGCGTTCGATGACCGATTTCTTGAGCACCCCCTCCTATAAACAGTTTTTTGACCGTGCCTTTCAGGACAGCGAGATCACTGATGGGGACAACAATACCGTAGATGATGAAATCACCCGCGAAGAGGATTTTTTCTTCTATGATTTTGGGGGCAAGCTCCTCTATGACATCAATGACAGGCACAAGGTCAGGTTGAGCCTGATCAACATCAAGAACAACCTAAAGTATGTGGAGCGCAATGTGACCGACAATGAAAGGACCGTTAGCCTATTGAAACAGGATAATCTTTCGGTCGGGGGACAGTTCCAAAGCCAATGGTCCGACAGGTTCTCTTCCCATCTGAACATCTACTACTCCCGCTACAACCTAGATGCCCAAAACGTTTTTGGAAACCAGGTGCAACTGCTGTTCCAGAACAACCAGGTCATTGAAAATGCCTTGAAACTGAGCACGGACTATGGGATCAGCGAACATTTGGATTGGAACAATGGCTACCAATATATAGAAACTGGTATTACCAACGCTACAGAGCTCAACGAGCCGGAGTTCCGCAGTAAAATCAAAGGGGTTATCCGAATCCATGCACCCTTTTCACAGTTGAACTATGCCTCATCGGACAATAGGTTCATGGCCAAAGTGGGCGCGCGGTTCAATTTTATTGAAAACCTGAACACTTTTTCCAAAGCGTTGATAGAGCCAAGGGTCAACCTGAACATCAAACTGGCCAACTACCTGAGAGCTGAGATTTTGGGCGAGTTCAAGAGCCAGACCACCAATCAGGTCGTCGATCTGGAACAAAATTTTCTAGGGGTCGAAAAACGCAGGTGGGTACTATCCAATGACACCACACTTCCCGTGACGAAGAGCAAACAAGGCTCTGCGGGGATCAATTATGAAAAGAACAACTTTTATGTGGGTGTGGAAGGGTTCTACAAAAATGTGGACGGCATCAGTACCAACACCCAAGGGTTCCAAAATCCATACCAATTTTCTGGAGAGATAGGCAGTTACCAGGTCAAGGGCATCGAATTTCTCATCAACAAAAAGAGTGATCGGCTCAGTACTTGGTTGAGTTATTCCTTCAACAAGAACGACTATACCTTTGACTCCATAGTACCCCAAAAATTCCCCAACAATCTGGACATCCGCCATACGCTCACATTTGCCGGGGCCTACACCTATAAAAACCTGAAGTTGAGCCTTGGGGTAAACTATCGCACTGGCAAACCATTTACGGAACCCTTGGACGGCGACGATGCCCTCGACAATAATTTCTCCCCGGCACGCATCAACTACAAGGCACCGAACAGCAGCAGGTTGCCCGAATACTTCAGGGCGGATGCCTCCGCCATTTATAACTTCAAACTGACCACGGGCATCAATGCCAATGCCGGTCTCTCTTTATTGAACATGACCAATCGGAAGAACAGTCTGAACAAATACTATCGCGTGAATGAAAGTGATGAGATCGAGGCCGTGGAAAATCTCTCCTTGGGCATTACCCCTAATTTCAGTTTTCGGGTGAGTTTTTAAAACTTTTGACTAATTAGTCAAAGGACAGAGGGATGTATCCTACATCCGCTCCGGCACATCGATACCCAAAAGCAGGAACGCGGATTTGATCACTTCCCCCACTTTTTGGGACAACAATACCCTAAGCTGTTTCTTCTGCCCGTCGGGTTCGCCCAAAATGGACACCTGTTGGTAAAACGAGTTGAATTCCTTCACCAAATCATAGGTATAGTTGGCAATAAGCGCCGGACTATAGTTTTCCGCCGCCAACTGTACCGTTTCCGGGAACAGTTGCACCTGCTTCAACAGCTCTTTTTCCTTTTCATGAAGAACCAGTGAAGTCTCGACTGCGCTCGACCCAGCATTGTCCGCCTTTCGGAGAATGGATTGGATCCGCGCATAGGTATATTGGATGAAAGGTCCTGTATTTCCTTGAAAATCAACTGATTCCTCCGGATTGAACAGGATCCGCTTTTTGGGATCCACTTTTAGAATGTAATATTTGAGGGCGCCCAGACCAATGGTACGGTACAACTCCTTTTTTTCAGCATCGGAATAACCGTCCAGTTTGCCCAATTCCTCGGAAATGGCCTCGGCGGTATCCTCCATGCTCTGGATAAGGTCGTCCGCATCCACCACGGTTCCCTCTCTACTTTTCATCTTGCCGCTGGGCAGGTCCACCATGCCATAACTGAGGTGGTACAACTGTTCGGCCCATGTGTAGCCCAATTTTTTTAAAATGAGGAACAACACCTTGAAGTGATAGTCCTGTTCGTTACCCACCGTATAGACCATTCCGTTGATGTCGGGAAAATCCGTTACCCGTTGGATGGCCGTCCCGATATCTTGCGTCATATAGACCGCAGTACCATCGGAGCGCAGCACGATTTTTTCATCCAGACCGTCCTCGGTAAGATCGATCCATACACTGCCGTCTTCTTTTTTAAAGAAGACCCCTTTTTCCAGACCGTCCTTGACCACATCGCGACCCAACAGATAGGTATCGCTTTCGTAGTACAGCTTATCAAAATCGACCCCTAGGTTTTTATAAGTGATGTCAAAACCTGCATATACCCAAGCGTTCATCTTTTTCCAAAGGGACACCACCGCTTCGTCACCGGACTCCCATTTGCGAAGCATTTCTTGGGCCTCCAACAAAATGGGAGCTTCCCGTTCGGCCTTTTCCTTCTCTGTTCCGGCAGCGATCAGTTCCCCAATCTGTTCCTTGTAGGCCTTGTCAAAGGCCACATAGTATTTCCCCACCAAATGATCGCCCTTCAGGCCAGAGGATTCCGGGGTCTCCCCTTCTCCAAACTTCTGCCAAGCCAGCATGCTCTTACAGATATGGATGCCCCTATCGTTGATGATCTGCGTCTTATACACCTTCTTGCCCGAAGCCTTCAAAATCTCCGCAACGGAATAGCCCAAAAGGTTGTTTCGGATATGTCCCAAATGCAACGGTTTGTTGGTGTTGGGCGAGGAATATTCCACCATGATCGCATCATTGGACGTTGATTTCACATACCCAAAATTCACCTCATCTTTGATGGTGTTGAAAAAATTGAGGTAATAGCTGTCCGCGATCACAATGTTCAAAAAACCCTGAACCACATTGCACTTGGTCACCTCGGCCATATGCTCCTGCAAATAGTCCCCGATCTGGGTCGCAATTTGGGCCGGATTGCCCTTCACATAGCGCAACATGGGAAACACCACCACCGTGAGGTCCCCTTCAAAATCCTTTCGGGTCGGTTGGAACTCAACTGTGGGCAGGTCTATCTGGTACAGTTGCTTTACCGCCTCGATCACTTTTTGGGTCAAATCGTTCTGTAAACTCATCTCATAGGCTTTCAGCCCGCAAAACTACATATTTTTTGCCCTTTTATGGCAATTCCGAGCAGTGTTGACCCGATAGAAACCGTATTTTTATACAAAACTCCCGCATGGAACATTTACAACGTGCCTCTCCTGTTCTGGCCTCATTGGACATTCGAAAATCAGTGGCCTTTTACCAAGAAAAAATGGGTTTCAATAAAATAGGTTGGGTGGACGACCATTATGCCGTTATCGGTCGCGATAAAGTAGAGCTTCATTTCTGGAAATGCGACAACAAGATATTTCCAGAGAATACCAGTTGCTATCTCTATGTGGACCATGTGGACGAACTCTATGCGGAGCTGAAAGAAACCGGGGTCATCCATCCCAATGGGCCGTTGGGCGACAAACCATGGGGGCTTCGTGAATTCTCTGCCTTGGATGGCGATGGCAACCTACTGCGGTTCGGACAAAAATTGTGACATGCTCCTAAACGTTTCCTATTCCGACAAAAACATCACCCGAAAAATAGACGAGGCCGTGGGCAAGCCCTTAACGCTAAAGGAACGTTTTGCCATGGGCGGCATCGGTTCCCCAAAACTCCACATTACCCAGGCCAGTATGGAGATCAACAACCTGCTTCTTTTGGACAACAACCTCAACACTTGCAACATCGAGATCAGGCCCAAGGGCATCATTGTGCGGTTCCGCTCCCTGCTGGAGACTTACGGGCTCATCATCCCCTACTACAAATTGAACCTTTTCAAGGGCGATTTGGCCATCCATTCCATCTATATGGACAAGCACTTCATCAAGGTGCGGTCTGACACGAAGGCCGTCCAAAAGTTTTTCAAAAAACTGCTGGACCATCGGGCGGACAATCTGCCCACTTCCATAGACGATCTTTGAAGTATGCTGTCAGACTGAGCGTAGTCGAAGTCTAGATAAAAAACGAAGTACGAAGGTAGAAGTACGAACCAAACAAGTTTGGAACACTCAACCGAACAACTCACTGTCCTATTGTTCATTGCTTATTGGAAATTGTTCATCACCATTCCTTTCACACCCCTAAAGTCCCCTCAAGGGAACAATTCATAATGCTCGACCTGACCATTGGAATTTGTGTCCTATCCACAGAAATAACAATCCTTTAAAACACTTTGTCACAAAATTCGGCTAAGTTCGTCATATGTCCGGAGCAACCTTGGCCGTCCAATTGGCGTCTTTATACTTAAACACACAAAACCATGTCATTCCACAAGATCCTGACCCTCTGTTCCCTTTTCATTTTGATGGTCTCTTCCCTCAGCGCCCAGACCATCAGCTCCCGCTTGGTGGACGCCAAGACCAAAAAGGGCATCCCCTACGCCACCGTCCAATATGGCGAACACCAAGGCGTGATCACCAACGACGAGGGCCGTTTCAGCTTTGTGCTGGAAGCCGGCACTACCCTGCCCGACTCCATCCACATCTCCTCCATGGGGTACGAGAAAAAGGGCTTTGCCCTGCAACAACTTCAGGACAGTCTCGTGATGCTCACCCCCAAGGCTATCGAGCTCAGTGGCGTGTATCTGTTTGACAAGGAACTGGAGGTGGACGACATCATCGAGAAAATGAAGGAACGCCTGCCCCAGAACATCAACAACGACCCTGTCAAGCAACGGTTTTTCCTGCGGCGGTCCGAGTTTGCCACCATCACCAAGGTGGATTTCGGGTTTGAAAAGTCCACCATCAAGGAACTGGACAAGGAACTCATGGACAGCATTGCCCGTTCCGTGCCCAAAAATGCCCATCACTATACCGAGAGCCTTGGCGATCTCTACAAAAAAGGAACGGACTACAAACTGGCCATCGTCAAGGCTGCCGACCTGTATGACAAGAACAATGTGGGCTCTTTTGAAGATCTCGGCAAGCGCATGGAGGCCATTTTTAAAAAGAACATCAAGCCGGATTCTTACCTGAAGATCAAGTCGGGCATTTTTAGCCAAAAGGTGCAGGTGGATTCCATTTTGGACGAAATGGAGGAAGAACAGGCCCAAAAAGTGAAGCAGCGCATCCAAAAGGACAGCACTTCGGGGCTGTTGGACTCGCAGCGGCATACCATCAAGGACCTACTCGCGGAGCTCTACTACCGGGAGGACAGCAAGCTGGACCTTATTGAAAAAACGAACCGCTACGATTTTAAACTGGTGGGCTATGCCGATATCGATGGTATGGGGGTGTATGTGGTGGACTTTTTCCCCAAGCGGAGCAGTGCCGATTTCAAGGGGCGGCTCTACATCAACATCGAGGACTTTGCCGTGATGCGGATGGATTTTGAGAACACCGACCGCCTACGCAACTTCCGGTTGCTGGGCATTACCTACCGCGAGGTGCTCTACAAGGGCACGGCCCGCTTTGCCCAACTGCCCAACGGCCGGTACGACCTCAAGTTCATGGACCTTACCTTGGGGAACTACTTTGCCGTGGACCGTCCGCTGAAAGTGGTGGAAAAGAACAAGCACGTAAAAGGTCGCCGCAAGCAGAACGAACTGGAACTGAACATCGATTTTCGAATGAGCCCCACCGAAAAGTGGGAACTGGTGGTGTTTGGGCAGGACCTCGTGGACGAACCGCAGTTTGCCAACTTCAAGGAGGACAAGACCGTGCGGGCCACCTATATGCCGCGCTATGATCCCGAGTTTTGGCAAGGCCACACCATTATGGAACCCAATCAGGCGATTAGGGAGTTTACGGTGGAGGAGGACGATTAGTCCCTTTTGTTGGCATAGATACTACCTCTGTCGTTTCCATATTATAATAATATACTGCGATTCCTATGCTTAGAAATATAGCTTGAAGGAACAAAGAGCTGAGTTCGACATTATCTCCTATAGTCAGATAAATAATTTTGCCCAACAATGAAAACCCTGACCCAACCATTAATAGGATTGACCATATATTGATGGACGATTTTGCATATTTATCTTTTGTGAGAACCAATACCAATACAGTTGCTTGAACAGCAAAAGGTAGCAGGGAAATATAACTTAAGGCAAAAATTGCATTAAATAGATTTACTGCCATCAAAATGCCCAAAGCTGCTACTACGAGTGTTTGGAAAGTTTGATTTTTAAAAACCGTTTTTTCTTCAATACTTGCCATATCCGACATTTAAAGTTGTCAATATAAATCTTTTCTTGCTTACCTAAAAGCTAAGAATGGACCCAAAGACTTTCTCCGAATGGATTGTGGATACCTACGCCTCTCCCGAAGAACTGGCTAAAATTCTGGATTATGGTATTGAAATGCTATTTTATTTGGAAGAAGATGCTTTTGACCGTAAAGAGGTGCAACAGGTGGTGGCTGCGATGAGAGGGATTGTTGTGGGATTAAGAAATCAATAAGAACTAACCATTGTCGGTTGATAAATCATCAAGATTATCCGCGTTGAGATTTCCTCTTTTAATTTGATTAATAATATAATCTCTTTCCCATTTACTTTTTTGAAAGAAGCTCAACCGTGATTGTGTCAAATCAAAAAAGGCTTTCTTAAGCACATTAATCTCGGTTTTACTTAAATTTCTTTGTAAATCTTCAAAGGATTGTACTGAATATGTATTATAAATCATGAATATTTTTTGTGCAAGATCAATATCTAATCCAATAATAAGTTGCTTTTCATCCGGCGTCGCCAACCTGAGAATTTTTTCTGTACAATATTCAATACACTCATTAGGTATCGGAACCTTAGTACAATGCCTATCAAAATTACAATTCATACCAATTTTTTATTAAAATAGCTAAAATGCAATCACCGAAAATCCACCAAGAAAGATAAATAACCAACCATATTCCAAAAGCTAATAGAGATAAATTAAAAAACATCAGTTGATTCTTATACAGCTTATTACATTTTCTAAAAATAGGTTTAAGATTATCCTTGTCTACTTTGTATAACTCTGCTGCAATAGATCTACCTAAAATCTCTTTTGAATTATATAGAGAAATGGCCAAAAATACCCATCCAATGAAAAATAAAATATAGGGTAGTCGTAATTCAATATTCTCAGGGTGAAGATATTTATCACTTAAAAGTGTGAGGATAGATCCTCCTAAAACACTTAAAGACCAAGATGAAATTTTACCAGCACTAGACTCAATAGATTTTATACAATTAAAAAGTTGATTGGCTCCAGAACTTTCTTGTTCAGATTTTACTTTTTGGATATTTAGCTTATAAAATTTGCTTGAAAGTCTACTCATCATCAAATTATTCATACATTGTCCAGAAGTATATTATTCAAAGGCACAAATCTATCTTCACTAAAAATTGGGGAGGGAAACTTCTAAAAATCAACCTAATATACACTATTTCGCTAAAATATCTTACAAGGACAACAGAAAAGCTTTCAGGGGCTGACAATTGTCAATGGAATATCTAAAGCGTCATTTCGACATGAGGCCCGAGAGTCATCGGGACGATTGAGAAATCCCGACCAACCCCTAGATTTCTCACATCCGTTCGAAATGACAGATGGCTTTTGCTGCCCGACTGAGCGTGGCAGAAGGACGAGGAAAAAAGTACGAAGTACGAAGGCGGAAGTACAAATCAATTGTTACCCCTGAAAAGGTCTCGATACATTCCAAACACATTTGGAACACTCGACCTGACAACCTAGGCCCCATTGTTCATTGTTTATTGGAAATTGTCCCCTGTCTGGGTTGCATCAATTTGCCCAAATAGAAAAGTGCGGCCATGACCAATACCATCAAAGCACATACCACCGCAATGTTCAGCAAGGTAGCTGCCAGCCCCAACGCTCCCACGTTCAGGAACGGATAGGGGTAAAATCCGGAGAAATGCCCGCGCAGCATCACGAACAGCACATACCCTAAAGGGTATAGCAGCCATTGGAAAAGCTGTTTCCATGCAACGGGCGTCCGCGCATGGAACATGACCCAATAGATATACACCAATACGGGGATGATGGTATGGAGCAGTTCGTCCACCACCATTTGCAGTCCCGTGGGGTTCCAGAGCTTTCGCAACACCACTTGGTACACCAGCCCCACCACAATAATGAAGGCCGTGAGGGCCATCGGGGTTGCCTTTCCGTGGAGCAGGGCCAATCGCTTTTGGTTGGCCCCGAATACCCTGACCGTAAAGAAAAGGGCCACCAAAGCGTTCGTCAATATGGTAAAATAGCTGAAAAAGCGCACCAAGCTCTCGGCAACGCCCACTTCTCGGTTTTGGAGCATCAGGTAAAGTTGGGCCATCACCGCGAACCAGCCCATACATAGCCCCAAAATCTCAAAATTTCTTCGCAAGGTCGGTTTTTGGAAGTGAAGTTACGGATTTTTTACTGTCAGACTGAGCGTAGTTGAAGGACGAAGAACAAAGTACAATATACGAAGGTGGAAGTACAAATCATTTTACCACTGAAGAGGTTTCGATATAGTCAAAATGACTGATGCTTTTGCTGTCCGACTGAGCGCAGTCGAAGTCCAAGCAAAAGAAGTACCCAAAAGCATTTCTCGACTGCTCCTTCGACTGCGCTCAGGATGACATCTCGAAATGACAGACGGGTGTGTCAGGTAGAGAGGACGAATCAATTTAATCCGGAAGAGGTCTCGATACATTCCAAACACGTTTGGAACACTCGACCTGACAACTACTTGCGGTATTGATAATTTTTCATTGATTATTATAATTTGTGAACATTCGTGGAATTCGTGTCAGACCAAGAGGACGAAGTACGAAGGTGGAAGTACGAACCCATTTTACTCCCAATAAGCGGTCTCGATACATTCCAAACACGTTTGGAACACCCGACCTGACAACATAGGGCACCATTGTTCATTGTTTATTGGATATTGTCCATTGTCTCCCTTTACAGCCCTAAAGTCCCCTACCTACGGCAGGCAGGCCTCAAGGGGACAATTTATGATTTTGGCAGGAACACTTCGGCCATCATGCAACGGGCACTCCCACCCCCACAGGTCTCAATGGTGTCCAGCGGACTGTGGATGATACTGCAATGCTTTTCTATGGCGGCAATCTGATCCTTGCGCAGGCTGTTGTAGGCCGCGGAACTCATCACGAGGTAACGTTGGTCGTCTGCGCCGATTACTTGGAGCATGTTGCCCGCAAAGTGGTACATCTGATCCACGGTAATGTCAATGATCTCCTTCCCGTCCTTTTTGATGTGGTCCACCACGTTCTTGCGCTCCTTTTTATCGTCAATGGTGGCCAAACAGATAACGGCAAAGGTCTCCGCCATGGCCATCATCACATTGGTGTGGTAAATGGGCAACCGCTGCCCGTCCACGGTCTGGTTGGCCGTGAAAATGACGGGGAAACAGTCAAAATCCTCACAGAACTCGATAAAAAGCTCCTCGTGTGCGCGCTCGGAAAGGGCGCAATAGGCCTTTTGGTTCACCCGATCCAACAAGATGCTGCCCGTACCCTCCAAAAAAACACCTTCCTCTTCTGCAGCGGTATAATCCATCACGTGGTCGATCACAAATCCCTGTTCCTCCAACAAGGCCAAAATATCCTCCCGGCGTTCCTTCCGACGGTTTTCGGCGAACATGGGATACAGACAGACAGTCCCATCCTCATGAAAGGACACCCAGTTGTTCGGAAAGATGGAATCGGGGGTATCACGCTCCTTGGTATCGTCCACCGTAATCACATTTACCCCATGGTCGCGGAGCACCTGTACAAACTGGTCGAATTCCTGTTGGGCCTTGTGGTTGATCTCCGTGTTCCTCACATCCAGGTCTTCCTGGAAATAGTTGTTCACGGCAGTCTGTTCGTTCATCCTGAAATTCACGGGACGAACCATAAGAATGGTATCGGTAATCTGTTTTTTCACTCGTGTGTGTTTTAAAATCTGTGTAATGCCGAGATCCTTCGCCTGTGCTCAGGATGACATTCGCTCCCTGATCAAGGGCATGGTACTGCAACGCAAAAGTCCCTCTTGCTTGGCAATCTCGGCATACGGAATCTCCTCCACGGTAAGGCCCTGATCACGGAGCCAGTGGTTCAAGCGGGTAAAGTTTTTCTCGGAGACCACCACCTCGGGCGAAATGGAGAATACGTTGCTGAACATCTGGTACATTTCGTCCTTATCGATCTCGAAAATGTTCTCCGGCCCAAAAAAATCCACCAAATAGTGGTATTCCTCCTCCACCAAGAACCCATTTTTGTGCAAAATGGCCTTATTCTTCCCCACTGGCTGAAAACAACAGTCCAAGTGCAGGGCATTTTCCCTGGGGTCGGTATTGGATTTCCGCAACTCGAAGGATTTTACCGTTTTGTGGGGGAACATCTCTCGGATATAGGCCACGGCTTCCTTATTGGTTCGGGCGGTGATATAGCTTGCATAGTCCGCCCCGGTATAAGTGCCGATAAAAATATGGTCGTTCCAAGGCATTACGTCCCCTCCTTCAATGTGGACCTCTGCTGGCGGCCTGATGATGTTTTCCGGGGCGATCATGTCCAACACTTCGTGGATGGCCACAAACTCCCGTTCGCGATCGGGAAGGATATTGGCATGGAACAGCTTATCCTCGATCACAAAGGCAATGTCACGGGCAAAAATCTGGTTGCAATCTTCCAATACCTCTGGCCGATAGACCTCTACCCCATATTTTTGGAACACTCGGGCAAAGGCGTCCATTTCACGTACCATATCTTCTTCTTTCGGGTATGTGCCCGCCAAGATATGTTCCAACGATTTAGGGTCGTAAGCCTCCTCAGGTTTCGGTGTGGGGCCACAGCTTTTGGCCGTTCCCAACAGCACCGCCCTCAATGGACTCGTTTCGTTTTCGATGTGCAATCGTATCATCTTGGTGAACCGTATTGAACGTTGAACAAATACCTTAAAATTTCTAGGGCAAATCTAGTGTTTTACTACCTATTTCTCTCCTACGAAAAAGGAAAAAACACAACAATCCTGTCAATTTTCCATCGCCCAAAAATGGAAATCCACAAAATTGCAACTACATGTTTTACAGATAGTTAAAAATTAATTTCTTTCTCCATTTTTTATTTATCAAATGTTGGCAGTACATTTTTAATCACTACATTTGTATCAAGATTTTTCTTACAAATGAAAAAAATAATATTATTGACCTCACTCCTCGCAGGTGCCTTTGCCATACTTGGAGGTATTGACGCATTTCATGGTGAAAGGGAGGTTGTTGACACTGCCGTTTCAAATGATGGGATGTCAACTATCTATGCTGCAAAGTATAAGGACTGCATAGACCAGGAGGATTTTCCTGAAAACTATGCTTCAGAGGCAAACAATGGGGAGGCCCACAACGAATGGGACATCAAAAAGGTGGAAAATTCCTTGGTGAAGTATAAAATTTCCATGGAAACGGCGACCAAAAACCTGAACTATATAGACGCGCATAATTTTATACACCAAGAGTTCCAGCGTTCCAAAGGCTACCTCCAGAACAAGGAGCTTTCCGAGGTGCAGGAACACTACCATCGGAAAATCATGCAAATATGCTATGACAACGATAAGGCCCTGAACCTTGGCTCGGCCAGTAGGCTATAGAATGCAAAAAGGGCGATTTATCGCCCTCTCTGTATAATTGTTGTCCCAAATCTTACCTTTTTTCCAACGGCACAAAGGATCTAAGGTTTTCCCCGATGTATACTTGACGAGGCCTTCCTATGGGTTCTTTTCGCAATCGCATCTCCCTCCATTGTGCTATCCAACCGGGCAATCTTCCCAATGCGAACATCACAGTGAACATCTCTGTTGGGATGCCGAGGGCACGATATATGATCCCAGAATAAAAATCGACGTTGGGGTACAGTTTTCTGTCCACAAAATAAGAATCTTCCAGAGCTTCTTTTTCCAGTCCCTTGGCAATATCAAGAATCGGGTCTTGGATGCCCAGGTTTCCAAGCACATCGTCTGCGGCTTTCTTAATGATCTTGGCCCTTGGGTCAAAATTCTTGTAGACTCGGTGTCCAAAGCCCATCAATCGGAACGGGTCGTCCTTGTCCTTGGCCTTCGCCATATATTTTTTGGTATCGCCACCATCTGCCTCGATAGCTTCCAACATTTCGAGAACCGCTTGGTTGGCACCACCATGAAGTGGTCCCCAAAGGGCCGAAATACCAGCGGACAACGAAGCAAATAAGCCTGCGTGTGATGATCCCACGATTCGCACGGTAGATGTGGAACAGTTCTGCTCATGGTCGGCATGCAATATCAACAATTTGTCCAATGCATCTATGGCGATAGGGTCTTTTTTGTATTCCTGGTTGGGTCTTTTGAACATCATTTTATGGATGTTCTCCACATATCCCAATGAATCATCACCATAATCCAACGGAAGACCTTTCTTTTTACGGAGCGTCCACGCCACCAATACCGGGAATTTGGCCAGAATTCGCACAATGGAGTTGTACATGGCCGTTTCGGAGGATACATCCACGGAAGTGGGGTTAAAGGCGACCAAAGCACTCGTCAGGGACGAAAGCACGCCCATGGGGTGGGCAGATTTTGGAAATCCGTCCAAGATCTTCTTCATCTCCTCATCCACTTGGGATTCCTCTTTAATGTCGTTATGGAATTTTTGCAATTGCGCCTTATTGGGCAGCTCGCCAAAAATAAGAAGGTAAGCTACTTCCAAAAAGTCGGCTTTCTCGGCCAACTCTTCAATGGAGTAACCTCGGTACCTCAATATCCCCTTTTCGCCATCGAGGAAGGTAACGGCACTTTCACAGGATCCCGTATTCTTGTAGCCCGGGTCTATGGTCACCATTCCCGTTTCGGCCCTCAACGTTTTTATATCTATAGCCAATTCATCTTCAGTACCTTTGATTACGGGGAATTCATACCGTTTACCCCCATATTCGAGTATAGCTTTATCCGACATTTATACAATTAAATAGATTAGTAAAAATAGAATGCGGAATTTACGAAAAAGCGGAACCATTAACAATTTACTGTTGTGATTTGTGCTGTTATTAACAATAAAATATCAATGACAAGAAATCCTCAATTTGTTTTGTAAAGTTGTGTATAATATTCGTCCACGGACTTTTGCCAAGTGAAGCGCATTTTCTTGGCGGAAGCCTGGATCTTTTTCCATTTGGGCTTGTCGTTTTCAAACACATCCAGTGCCTCATCCAAGGCCTTCAACATGTTCTTTATCTTTTCATCATAACTGTCGCCATCGAAACTGAAACCTGTGACCATATGCTCCACGGTATCCTTCAAGCCACCAGTGTGATGGACAAGACATGGGTTCCCATTGCGCATGGCCAACATCTGGCTGATGCCGCACGGCTCAAAAAGACTAGGCATAAAATAGAGATCGGATTCCAAGTACATGGAATCAATCAATTTCTCCGATTGGCCATTGGTAAAGATGAAATTCTTATGTTCGTAACTCAGTTTTCTGAAAAGCTCCTCGTACTCGGGTGCCCCGGTTCCCAAGAGTATGAAGATTCCGTCCACTTTTTCCAAACGTTTCAGGATTTCCACAAAGGCTTCGGGGGAACGCATAAAGAAATAGAATTTCTGTTCCGTCAAACGGGCCACACTGGATGCGATGAACTTGGGCCTGTTCTCCACATAATCCATAATCTTTTCCCCGGTATGGGCCAGAAAATCCGCTTTGTACTTCTTGGACTCTTCCTGCAACCATCGAAATAGGGCCTTGACGGTGTTGCGGTAGATATTTCCTTTTTTCTCCTTGTTGATGTTTTTGTAATTGCAGCCGTTCAAGATACCGAAGAGCCTTCCTTCGGCATCGGCCTTTTGCAGGTCCCGTTCCAGACCTTCCCCTCCTATGAACTCGGGCGGGGAGCTGGGCAATAGCACATCTTCCTTATAGGATGGGGAAACGGTGTGCACTGCATCCGCAAAGCGGATGCCCACGGCCATGAGGTTGATGCAGTCCCGGTATCTGTAGTCCATCAATGCCCTATGGTCAATGGCAATATCAGGAAACCAGTTCCTCACGGATGAATAATTGTTTTCGAACGGCCTTATGCCCTGAATGGCCAAATTGTGGATACTGTACACAAACCGGATATCCTTAAGGTTGGTGTACTCGGGATGGAATTTTCTCAAGAACAGCAAAAGACTGGAGTGCCAATCGTGCAAATGGACCACATCCAACTTCCCAAATGCGCCTTTTTTGATAGCCTCTGCCACTGCGGTACAAAAAATGAAATATTTTATGGCATCGGTATAGAACGGTTCTTCCGGGTCGTTATGATAAATGTGTGCAATGTCACCGGCCTCTATCTCAGGATGGTGCAGTACATAGTGGAAGATGTTCGGAAATTCCTTCTTTGGCTTTACTTCGTAGAGTTCCGCGGTATAGCCCATCCCCCTCAGGGAGAAATTGACCGTGGTCTTGGGCACACCCCCATGATGGAGCCTTGAATAGGATGGTACAATGACATGGACCCTGTCCCCACGTTCGGAAATCTGTCTTGGGACGTCCCGTACAACATCGCCCATGCCTCCAGCCTTGCAGTTTTCCAAGGCATCATTTTCGGCCGCTACGAAAAGAAAATTGTTCATCAGGGAAATTTTAAAAGGTATGTTTAGTTGAACATCAATTTAACCAAACTTTGTTAGTGTAACAAAAAAAAGCCCCTCCAAATTTGGAAGGGCTTTTATAGCTGAAAAATCGCTTTTCATTAGTTGACCTTGAAGGCTTTTTCCTGCGGATAGTAGGCTACACTTCCCAACTCCTCCTCTATTCTGAGCAACTGGTTGTACTTGGCCATACGGTCGCTCCTTGAAGCCGAACCGGTCTTAATCTGACCTGTGTTCAACGCCACTGCGAGATCGGCGATGGTATTGTCCTCGGTTTCCCCAGATCGGTGCGACATCACTGAGGTGTATCCTGCATTTTTTGCCATGTTCACAGCAGCAATGGTCTCGGTAAGGGTACCGATTTGGTTCACTTTGATCAAAATGGAGTTGGCTATGCCGTTCTCGATGCCTCTGGACAAACGCTCCACATTGGTCACGAACAAATCATCGCCTACCAATTGTACCTTGTCCCCAATTTTTTCTGTCAACAGTTTCCATCCGTCCCAATCGTTCTCATCCATTCCATCTTCAATGGAAATGATAGGGTATTTTGCACAAAGGTCGGCCAAATATTGTGCCTGCTCGGCAGAGGTCCTCACCATCCCCTTGTCACCTTCAAACTTGGTATAATCGTATTTTCCGTCCACATAGAATTCGGCAGAGGCACAATCCAAGGCGATCATGACATCGTCACCCAATTTGTACCCAGCCTTTTCCACAGCTTTTGCGATGGTGTCCAAAGCATCTTCCGTACCTCCGGCCAAGTTTGGTGCAAAACCTCCCTCATCCCCTACAGCGGTGCTCAATCCACGATCGTGCAACACTTTTTTAAGGTTGTGGAAAATCTCGGTACCCATCTGCATGGAGTGACTGAAATTTTTCGCCTTTACGGGCATTACCATAAATTCCTGGAACGCAATGGGCGCATCGGAGTGCGAACCTCCGTTGATAATGTTCATCATGGGCACAGGAAGGGTGTTGGCACTTACCCCGCCCACATATCGGTAAAGGGGCATGCCCAACTCGTTCGCGGCCGCTTTGGCCACGGCGAGGGAAACACCCAAAATGGCATTGGCGCCCAACTTGGATTTGTTCGGCGTGCCATCCAGTTCGATCATGATCTGGTCTATTTGATTTTGTTCAAAGACCGAAGTCCCCACCAATTCCTCTGCAATGATGGTATTGACGTTGTTGACGGCATTGGTCACGCCTTTTCCCATAAACGAGCTTCCTCCATCACGCAATTCAACAGCTTCGTGTTCTCCCGTAGAGGCTCCTGAAGGCACTGCGGCCCTTCCTAAAATACCATTTTCGGTAACGACGTCTACCTCTACCGTAGGATTACCTCTTGAATCTAATATCTGTCTTGCATGAATGTTGATGATAATGCTCATTGTAACGCTTTATTAATGTTTTGATTTTATTGGGCTAAGATACAAAAGGAGCGCCTTTTAGATACTATGTTGCTCTCGATAAAACCCTCTTGATAACCTAAAAATAAAACTATAACGATTTAGTTTTTTCCTGTTTTGATCATATCAAAAAACTGATCGAACAGATAGTCTGCATCATGGGGTCCAGGACTAGCCTCTGGGTGGTATTGCACCGAGAAAACGTCCTTGCCCTTCATCCGGATTCCGGCCACGGTCTGATCGTTCAGATGGACATGGGTGATCTCCAGTTCTGGGTTTGCTTCGGTCTCCTCCCGGTTCACTGCAAAGCCATGATTCTGGGAAGTAATCTCCCCCTTGCCCGTTACCAGGTTCAATATGGGATGGTTGATCCCCCTGTGCCCATTGTGCATCTTATAAGTGGACACTCCATTGGCCAAGGCCAGTACTTGGTGGCCCAAACAGATCCCGAACAAGGGTTTGTCGGATTTTATCATTTCCTTGGCCGCTGCAATGGCATCCGTCAATGGCTCTGGGTCACCGGGTCCGTTGGATATAAAATAACCATCGGGGTTCCACGCCTTCATTTCCTCAAAAGAAGCGTTGTAAGGGAACACTTTGATATAGGCTCCTCTTTTGGCCAGGTTTCTCAAGATGTTCTTTTTGATCCCGATGTCCAAAGCAGAGATCCGATATGTTGAATTTTCGTCCCCGTAATAATAGGGTTCTTTGGTGGAAACCTTGGAAGAAAGCTCCAACCCTTCCATGCTGGGCACTTGTTTGAGCTCTTCCTTCAGGGCATCTATCTCATCGACCCTAGTGGAGATCAAGGCATTCATGGCCCCATTGTCCCGGATATAGCTCACCAGGGCACGTGTGTCCACATCCGAAATGGCGAAGAGGTTGTTTTTGTCCAAAAATTCCAAAAGGCTGGAATCTGCACTTGGTCTGGAATACTCGTAGCTGAAATTTTTACAGATAAGCCCTGCGATCTTGACGGTTTCGGATTCCACTTCGTCTTCCTGGGTGCCGTAGTTGCCGATATGGGCATTGGTGGTCACCATTAACTGTCCGAAATAGGAAGGGTCGGTAAAAATTTCCTGATAACCGGTCATCCCCGTGTTGAAACAGACTTCCCCAACGGCGGTACCTTCCTTTCCTCCAACGGATTTCCCATAGAAAATGGTCCCATCGGCCAACAAAATCAATGCGCTTTTCTTTGTGTGATACTTCATGCTGTGTTCTAATTTCTATTTTGACAAAAAAACATAAAAAAAGGATAAGTTCTCACTTATCCTTTTTCCACTAATATAATAGTTGATAACATTCTTCTTACTCTTCAGAATCGTCGGTTTTGGTTTCAGTCTCAGCGACCGGTGCGACCACCTCTGCTTTCTTGCTGCCTCCCCTTCGGCTTCTTCGGGTCGATTTCTTGGCGGGCTTACCAGCGTTGTACAGCTCGTTGAAGTCCACCAACTCGATCATCGCCATATCGGCATTGTCACCCAAACGGTTGCCCAATTTGATGATACGGGTATACCCTCCTGGTCTGTCGCCTACTTTCTCGGCCACAGTTCCAAAAAGTTCGGTCACCGCTTCCTTGCTCCTCAAGTTGCTGAAAACAATCCTTCTGTTGTGCGTACCTTTTTCGGCAGTCTGGTTGTTCTCGGTCTTTGATTTGGTGATCAAAGGCTCAACGAACTGCTTCAAAGCCTTGGCCTTGGCAACAGTGGTGCTGATTCTCTTGTGCTCTATCAAGGAACAGGCCATATTGGCCAACATTGCTTTTCTATGGGCCGATTTCCTTCCTAAGTGATTGATTTTTTTACCGTGTCTCATGTTTACAGTTTATCATCTTGCTGCCAAATCCCCGGTTTAGAGGGAGAGCAAAATATGATTATTTAATCTTTATCTAATTTGTATTTGCTCAAATCCATTCCAAACTGAAGTCCTTTGTTGATCACCAACTCTTCCAATTCGGTCAAAGATTTTTTACCAAAGTTCCTAAATTTCATTAGGTCGTTCTTGTTGAAGGAAACCAAATCTCCCAAAGTATCCACTTCGGCGGCTTTCAGACAGTTCAATGCCCTTACGGACAGGTCCATGTCCACCAATTTGGTTTTCAACAGTTGACGCATGTGCAATGACTCTTCATCATAGGTCTCTGTCTGTGCGATCTCATCAGCCTCCAAGGTGATGCGCTCATCGGAGAACAACATAAAATGGTGGATCAAAACCTTAGCGGCTTCGGTCAATGCATCTTTTGGGTGGATGGAACCATCGGTGATGATCTCAAAAACCAATTTCTCATAATCGGTCTTTTGCTCTACCCTGTAGTTCTCGATGCTATATTTTACGTTCTTTACGGGAGTGTACACAGAGTCCACTGCGATGCTACCAAGCGGTGCATTGGATTTCTTGTTCTCCTCTGCAGGAACATATCCACGTCCTTTTTCGATGACGATTTCCATGTTGATGCTCACTTTGGGACCCATGTTGCAGATCACCAAATCTGGGTTGAGCACCTGATATCCAGAAATGAATTTCTGGAAATCTCCGGCTGTCAATTGTTCTTTTCCGCTCACAGAAATGGAAACGGTCTCGCTCTCAACATCATCAATCTGTCTTTTGAACCTAACTTGTTTTAGGTTCAATATGATTTCAGTTACATCCTCAACAACGCCAGGGACGACAGAAAATTCATGTTCAACTCCATCTATGCGCACAGAAGTGATGGCAAAACCTTCCAAAGAGGAAAGCAATACCCTTCTCAGCGCGTTCCCAACTGTCAATCCATAACCAGGTTCCAAAGGGCGGAATTCAAATTTCCCTTCGAAATCTGTTGAATCTATCATTATAACTTTATCGGGCTTCTGAAAATTAAGTAATGCCATAATTGGATTAATGTTGAATTCTTATTTAGAGTATAATTCGACGATCAGCTGCTCCTTGATGTTTTCAGGAATCTGGATTCTTTGGGGAACAGATACGAAAGTACCTTCCTTCTTTTCAGAATTCCAAGTGATCCATTCATAAACGGAACTATTGGCAGCCAATGAATCTACGATGGATTCAACGGATTTTGATTTTTCCCTTACACCTACCACGTCACCTGCTTTCAGCTTGTATGAAGGAATGTTCACTACTTCACCGTTTACAGTGATGTGCCTGTGTGAGACCAACTGTCGTGCACCTCTTCTTGAAGGGGAAATTCCCATTCTGTAGACTACGTTGTCCAAACGGGATTCGCACAACTGGAGCAATACCTCACCGGTAACTCCTTCTTTTCTTTTGGCCTCGGCGAACAAGTTACGGAACTGACGCTCCAAAATACCATAGGTATATTTGGCCTTTTGTTTTTCCATCAACTGCACGGCATATTCCGATTTCTTGCCGCGACGTCTGTTGTTACCGTGTTGCCCTGGAGGGTAATTTTTCTTTTCGAAGGATTTGTCATCTCCGAAAATCGCTTCTCCAAATTTTCTAGCGATCTTTGTTTTTGGTCCTGTGTATCTTGCCATCTTCTTTAATTTGGAAAGCGCGATTATGAATTAAGGCTTATCCTTCGATAATCTAACTGCGCTTTCTGTGAAGACCCTCTAGGGGCCATTTGATTATACTTGATTAAACTCTTCTTCTTTTGGGTGGCCTACAACCGTTGTGTGGTAGTGGGGTCACATCGATGATCTCGGTGACTTCAATCCCTGAATTGTGGATGGAACGTATAGCAGATTCCCTACCGTTACCTGGTCCTTTTACATATACCTTCACTTTACGCAATCCAGCTTCATGGGCTACCTTGGAGCAATCCTCTGCTGCCACCTGTGCGGCATAGGGAGTGTTCTTTTTGGATCCGCGGAATCCCATTTTTCCTGCTGATGACCAAGAGATCACATCCCCCTTCTTATTGGTCAGGGAAATGATGATGTTGTTGAAAGATGCCACTACGTGCGCCTCCCCGGTAGATTCTACGATTACCTTGCGCTTTTTGGTAGCTGTTTTGGTACTTGCCTTTGCCATATCTTTTAGTTTCTAGTTGTTAGCTCTTAGTTATTGGAATCCTAGACTTTTACATTTCAAACAGATTCTTCTAACGTCTAAAGACTAATGACTGTTCTTATTATTTGGTTGCCTTTTTCTTGTTGGCAACTGTTTTACGTTTTCCTTTTCTGGTCCTAGAGTTGTTCTTGGTACGTTGTCCCCTAAGTGGTAGTCCAGCTCTGTGACGAATTCCACGGTAACAACCGATGTCCATCAAACGCTTGATGTTCATTTGGGTCTCTGAACGAAGCTCTCCTTCGATGGTGAAAGTGGAAACGGCGTCCCTGATCCTACCGATCTCGTCATCGTTCCAGTCGGACACCTTGGTATCCTCACTTACCTGGGCCATCTTCAAAATCTCTTGCGCCCTGCTTTTACCTATTCCAAAAATATAGGTAAGTGAAATAACGCCACGCTTTTGTTTAGGTATATCTACACCTGCAATTCTTGCCATAACTACCCTTGTCTTTGTTTAAATCTAGGATTCTTTTTGTTGATTACGTACAATCTGCCTTTTCTGCGTACTATTATACACTCGGCACTCCTCTTCTTTATTGATGCTCTTACTTTCATTGTAACTAGTATCTATAAGTAATTCTTGCTTTTGTTAAATCGTATGGGCTCATTTCCAACTTTACTTTGTCCCCTGGGAGCAATTTGATGTAGTGCATCCTCATTTTCCCAGAGATGTGTGCTGTTACAACGTGCCCATTTTCCAATTCTACCCTGAACATTGCGTTTGACAATGCCTCAATGATAGTCCCGTCTTGTTCTATTGCTGACTGCTTTGCCATAGGGTTATGCTACTTTTCTGTTTTTTCCGGTTTTCATCAAGCCGTCATAATGCCTGTTCAATAAATAGGAATTGACTTGTTGTACCGTATCAATGGCCACACCCACCATGATCAACAGCGATGTTCCACCGTAAAACAGGGCCCAGCCTGCCTGCACATCCATCAACTTGACCACCAATGCGGGCAATACGGCCAACAGGGCCAAGAAAATAGATCCTGGCAGGGTAATCAATGACATGATTTTGTCCAAATAATCCCCGGTTTCTTTTCCAGGTCTGATACCTGGTATGAAACCGCCACTTCTTTTCAGGTCATCGGCCATTTTGTTGGTAGGCACGGTGATGGCTGTATAGAAGTAGGTAAAGATAATGATCAGTACAGCGAACAGGATGTTGTAGGCCAATCCGAAGATATCGGCGAATTGGACTTCCATCCACTGTCCCACTGCAGTATTGTTGAACGTTCTTCCCAACAAACTTGGCGCGAACATGATCGCTTGGGCGAAAATGATGGGCATTACCCCGGAAGCGTTCAATTTTAATGGGATATATTGTCTAGCTCCCATGATGTTTTTTTCATAACCTCCAGAAGCTGTCCTTCTGGCATATTGTACCGGTATCTGTCTCACTGCCATGACCAATAGCACACTGGCCAAGATGACCAAGAACCATACGATCACTTCTATCAGCATGAACATGATGCCCCCTGTGTTGTTCGTAGTCCTAGAGATGAACTCCTGCACAAAAGATTGTGGCATGGTAGCAATGATCCCTACCATGATCAACAAAGAAATACCGTTTCCAATTCCTTTATCAGTGATTTTTTCACCCAACCACATGGCAAACACACATCCGGTGACCAAGATCACAACGGAAGGGATGATGAAATCCAGTCCTTTTCCCAATACAAAGGCACTGTCCGGCACTCCCAAAGCTCCAAGACCATACAGATAAGCTGGTGCTTGGACAATACAGATACCGATGGTCAACCAACGGGTAATCTGGTTGATGGTCTTTCTACCGCTTTCCCCTTCTTTCTGCAATTTTTGCAGGTAAGGAATGGCGATTCCCATCAACTGTACCACAATGGATGCGGAAATGTAGGGCATGATCCCCAATGCAAATACAGATGCATTGGCAAAAGCACCTCCTGTGAAAGCATTAAGAATTCCCAAAATACCCGAATCGGTTTGGGAGGCCAATTGGGCCAATTGGGCAGTATCAATACCGGGAAGCACGACCTGGGCACCAAAACGGTATACCAACAATAGGCCGAGCGTAAGGATGATGCGCTGTCTCAGCTCATCAATTTTCCAGATATTTGATATGGTCTCGATAAATTTCTTCATGCTATATGTACTTATAAACTTATTGCCTCACCTCCGGCAGCCTCAATGGCAGCTTTTGCGGAAGCACTAAATTTATGTGCAGATACTTTTAGGGACGCCTTCAACTCTCCATTGCCCAAAATCTTCACCAAATCGTTCTTGTGCGCCAATCCGTTCTGGATCAAGGTGTCCAATGTAACTTCGTTCTTTACACCGGCATTGTCCACCAATTCCTGAAGTTTGGCCAAGTTGACTGCTTTGTAGTCCTTTCTGTTGATGTTCTTGAAACCAAACTTGGGAACCCTTCTCTGCAAGGGCATCTGGCCTCCTTCAAAACCAATTTTCTTGGAATACCCAGATCTTGCTTTGGCCCCTTTGTGTCCACGGGTGGAAGTGCCTCCTTTTCCAGAGCCCTCTCCTCTTCCTACACGTTTTCCTTCTTTGTGAACAGCGCCTTCCGCTGGTTTAAGATTATGTAAATCCATGTGCCGTTATATTTTTAGGCTTCCTCTGTGGAAACCAAGTGTTTTACCTTATTTATCATTCCAAGGATATTAGGCGTTGCATCGTGTTCAACAACATGCCCGATCTTGCGCAGTCCAAGGGCCTCCAAAGTCCTTTTTTGGTTCTGTGGCCTTTTGATGGCGCTCTTTACTTGTTTTACCTTAATCTTTGACATAATATCCTCTTTTATCCTTTAAAGACTTTTTCCAAAGAAATGCCTCTTTGTTTTGCCACGGTATCGGCGCTCCTCAACTGCAATAGGGCATCAAAAGTTGCCTTTACAACGTTGTGGGGGTTGGATGAACCTTGTGACTTTGACAATACATCGTGTACACCAACCGCTTCGAGTACGGCCCTAACCGCACCACCTGCGATCACTCCGGTACCATGGGAAGCTGGCTGGATGTAAACCTTTGCACCTCCGTACTTCCCTTTTTGTTCGTGGGGAAGTGTGGCTTTGTTCAAAGGAATGCGGACCAAGTTCTTTTTGGCATCCTCGATGGCTTTTGCAATAGCGGTTGCAACTTCCTTTGATTTACCCAAACCATGTCCAACAACACCGTTTTCATCACCAACCACAACAATTGCAGAAAAACCGAAGGCCCTACCACCTTTAGTTACCTTGGTAACCCTTTGTACTCCAACCAAACGGTCTTTCAACTCCAGTCCACCTGGCTTAACAATCTCTACGTTCTTATAATTTTGGTACATAGCTCTTATTAGAATTTTAGTCCTGCTTCCCTAGCTCCTTCAGCCAATGATTTTACTCTTCCGTGGTATAGGTTTCCTCCCCTATCAAAAGCCACGGTATCCACACCAAGCTTAAGGGCTTTTTCGGCAATGGCCTTACCAACGGCAGTGGCCACATCGGATTTGGATCCTTTAGCATCGACACCTTTGTCCCTAGACGATGCAGCGGCAAGGGTAACCCCTTTGTTGTCATCAATCAACTGGACATATATTTCCTTGTTGCTCCTGAAAACGGACAATCTTGGTCTTGCTTCAGTTCCGAAGGATACTTTGCGTATTCTTCTTCGGATGCGTAATTTTCTTTCAGTCTTAGATAATCCCATAGTCTTATATCATTAAGCTGATTTACCTGCTTTTCTTCTTAGTTGCTCACCCACAAACTTGATACCTTTTCCTTTGTAAGGCTCTGGCTTACGGAAACCTCTGATCTTGGCAGCTACCTGTCCTACCAGTTGTTTGTCATGAGATGTTAGTTTCACGATAGGGTTCTTCCCCTTTTCTGAGATGGTCTCAATTTGCACCTCTGGAGCGATGTCCAGAACGATGTTGTGTGAGAATCCTAGGGCAAGGTCCAATTTCTGTCCTTGGTTGCTGGCCCTATATCCAACCCCAACGAGTTCCAATTGCTTGGTCCAACCTTGTGAAACACCTTTGATCATATTGGCTACAAGGGCACGGTACAGTCCGTGTTTTGCTTTGTGCTCTTTGGAATCTGAAGGTCTTTCCACGATCACGCTTCCATCTTCCAACTTTACATCAACTTCCGAGAAATCCTGGGAAAGTTCCCCCAATTTACCTTTTACAGTCACCACGGCATCTTTCACCTCTACGGTCACCCCATCAGGAATTGTAATTGGATTGTTACCTATTCTTGACATTTTTCTTCTCTTTTCTCTATTAATATACGTAGCACAATACTTCGCCACCGACGTTTTCCTGCTTGGCCTGCTTGCTGGTCATCACTCCGTGTGAAGTGGACACGATGGCAATACCCAAACCGTTCAACACCCTTGGAAGCTCATCAGAAGCTGCATATTTGCGAAGTCCGGGTTTACTTACCCTTTGTAGCTTCTTGATAATGGGCTCCTTGGTGGATTTGTCATACTTAAGGGCTATCTTGATATTTCCCTGTACTTTGTCTTCCTCGAACTTGTAGCTCAAAATATAGCCTTGATCGAACAATATTTTGGTAATCTGTTTCTTAAGATTGGAAGCGGGAATATCCACTACCCTATGACCTGCCTTACTGGCATTTCTAATTCTGGTCAGATAATCTGAAATTGGATCTGTAAGCATTTCTTTTCTTTGTCTAAATTACCAACTTGCCTTTTTAACACCTGGAATCAAGCCCTTGTTGGCCATTTCCCTGAACATGACCCTGGATATACCAAATGTTCTCATGTATCCTCTCGGTCTTCCGGTCAATTTGCAACGGTTGTGCATACGTACGGGAGATGCGTTCTTTGGCAACTTCTGAAGTGCCTCATAATCTCCAGCCTCTTTCAGTGCCTTTCTTTTCTCGGCATACTTCTCAACCATTTTTGCCCTTTTTCTCTCACGGGCTTTCATTGATTCCTTGGCCATACTAGTTCTTTTTAAAGGGTATTCCCAATTGGGTTAACAATGATTTTGCTTCTTTATCAGTATCGGCAGAAGTAACGAAGGTGATATCCATTCCATTGATCCTGTTGATCCTGTCTATGTTGATCTCTGGGAAGATGATCTGCTCGGTGATACCTAGGTTGTAATTGCCCCTACCGTCAAAACCGGTGGCCTTTACTCCTTGGAAATCACGTACCCTTGGAAGGGCGGTGGTGATCAATCTATCCAAAAATTCGTACATACGCTCTCCTCTGAGGGTCACTTTGGCCCCAATGGGCATTCCTTTTCTCAATTTGAAGGTAGCAACGTCCTTTTTGGAAATGGTGGCAACGGCTTTCTGACCTGTAATGTTGGTCAGCTCGTCCACCGCGTGGTCTATGAGCTTTTTGTCGGACACAGCGGCACCAACACCTCTACTCACAACTATCTTTTCCAATTTTGGAACTTGCATTACGTTCTTGTAACCAAACTCATCGGTAAGAGCTTTGATCACACGCTCCTTATATTCTTGCTTTAATCTTGGGATGTAACTCATGACTAAATTACTTCATTGGATTTTTTGGAGACCCTTACTTTCTTGCCATCCCTTACTTCATAACCTACCCTTGTGGCTTCGCCAGACTTAGGGTCGATCAAGGACAGGTTGGAAATGTGTATGGGAGCTTCCTTTTTTGTTATGCCTCCTTGAGGGTTCTTTGCACTTGGCTTTTCGTGCTTGGACACCATATTGATGCCTTCCACGATGGCCTTGTTCTTTTCGCGGTCCACTACGAGCACCTTGCCTTCGCTACCTTTGTGGTCGCCTGCTGTGACTCTTACCGTATCCCCTGTTTTGATTTTCAACTTCATCTCTCTGATATTTCTTTTATAGCACTTCGGGCGCCAATGAAACAATCTTCATGAACTGTCTGTCCCTTAGCTCTCTTGCAACAGGACCAAAAACACGGGTCCCCCTCATCTCGCCAGCAGCGTTCAACAATACACAGGCGTTGTCGTCGAAACGGATGTAAGAGCCATCAGGTCTTCTTACTTCCTTTTTCGTTCTTACCACAACGGCCGTGGAAACAGAACCTTTCTTTACAGTACCGTTTGGAGTTGCCTCCTTAACGGACACAACAATCTTGTCACCTAGGGAAGCATACCTTCTTTTGGTTCCTCCCAGTACGCGGATGGTCAAAACTTCTTTTGCACCAGTGTTGTCCGCAACCTTTAATCTTGATTCCTGTTGTACCATAATTATTTAGCTCTTTCAAGGATTTCGACCAATCTCCAGCATTTTGTTTTGCTCAATGGTCTTGTTTCCATTATTTTAACGGTGTCACCTTCGTTGCAATCGTTCTTCTCATCGTGGGCTACATACTTCTTGGTCTTCAAAACGAATTTACCGTACATAGGGTGCTTTACTCGTTTTACCTCAGAAACCACAATAGATTTCTCCATTTTGTTGCTGGTAACAACGCCTATTCTTTCTTTTCTTAAATTTCTGTTTTCCATAAGGCAGAACCAATTATTGTAATTCCCTTTTTGTTAATTCTGTCGCAAGTCTTGCCACCGTCCTTCTTGTCTTTCTGATCTGTAAAGGATTTTCCAAAGGAGTAATGGCATGTGCCATCTTGAGGTCGGCATGTTGCTTTTTCAACTCGACCAACTTCTCCTTTAGCTCTTCAATTGAAAGTTCTTTTATTTCTGATTGTTTCATCTTTCTTCTCCAATTAAAAAATTAGGCGGAATAATCCCTTGCTACGATAAACTTGGTCTTTACCGGCAACTTTTGTGCCGCTAGCCTCAATGCTTCCTTGGCAATATCCATGGGAACCCCGGCTACTTCGAACATGATCCTCCCTGGCTTCACGATGGCCACCCAATATTCTGGTGCACCCTTACCCTTACCCATACGAACCTCAAGAGGTTTCTTGGTGATGGGCTTGTCCGGGAATATCTTGATCCACAACTGGCCTTGCCTTTTCATGTACCTAGTCGCAGCAATACGCGCAGCCTCGATTTGACGGGAAGTAATGAAATGCGAATCCATGGATTTGATACCGAACATTCCATTGGAAAGTTGGTGCCCCCTTTGGGATATCCCTTTCATACGCCCCTTCTGGGTCTTACGAAATTTTGTTCTTTTTGGCTGTAACATCTTACCTTACTTTATCTTATTACTTTCTACGGCGTGGTTTTTTGCCACCTTCTTGTTTACCGCCTTTTGTTCCTTGAGCCTTGGACAATCCTACCAGTGGGGAAAGTTCTCTTTTTCCATAGACCTCTCCTTTCATGATCCACACCTTGATACCCAATCTACCATAGGTAGTGTGGGCTTCCTGTAGTGCGTAATCTACATCGGCACGGAAAGTGGACAATGGAATCCTTCCTTCTTTGTAGGACTCGGAACGCGCCATCTCGGCACCATTCAAACGTCCTGAGATCTGGATTTTGATACCTTCGGCGTTCATACGGATTGCAGCTGCAATAGCCATTTTGATGGCCCTTCTGTATGAAATCCTGCTTTCGATCTGTCTTGCCACACTGGCAGCGACCAAATTGGCATCGAGCTCCGGTCTCTTTATTTCATGGATATTGATCTGGACCTCTTTGTTGGTGATTTTCTTAAGCTCTTCCTTAAGCTTGTCCACCTCTTGCCCACCTTTACCGATAATGATACCAGGTCTTGCCGTAGTAATGGTAATGGTGATCAGCTTCAAAGTCCTTTCAATGATCACTCTGGACACGCTGGCCTTGGCCAAACGTGCGTGAACATATTTTCTTATTTTATCATCCTCAGCCAGCTTATCGCCGTAATCGTTTCCTCCATACCAGTTGGATTCCCATCCTCTGATAATTCCTAAGCGATTTCCTATTGGATTGGTCTTCTGTCCCATATTATATCTTCTAGCTTTGAACGTTGTTATTGGATTCCACGATCATGGTCACATGGTTGGAACGTTTTCTGATTCGGTGGGCCCTTCCTTGGGGAGCAGGCCTCAAACGTTTCAACATGGTACCTCCATCCACTCGGATTTCCTTGATATAAAGATCGGCATCCTCAATGCTGGCATCCTCATTCTTGGCCTCCCAGTTGGCAATGGCGGAAAGCAACAGCTTTTCCAGTTTCCTGGACGCCTCCTTAGAGTTGAACCTTAGGATGGCCAATGCCAATTCCACTTGTTTTCCCCTTACCAAGTCGGCTACCAAACGCATCTTTCTTGGAGATGTAGGGCAATTGTTAAGCTTTGCAATAGCAAGTTGCTTTTTTTCTTCCTTTAACCTTTCGGCCATTTGTCTTTTACGAACTCCCATAGCTTACTTACTTTTTACCTTTGTTTTTGGCTCCTGCGTGACCTCGGAAAGATCGCGTAGGTGAAAATTCTCCAAGCTTGTGTCCTACCATGTTCTCAGTCACGTAAACGGGAACAAATTGTCTTCCGTTGTGCACTGCAATTGTTTGTCCCACAAAATCCGGGGTTATCATGGAGGCCCTTGACCAAGTCTTGATAACTGTCTTCTTACCTGATTCTATATTACCTTGGACTTTCTTTTCCAAGCTATGATGAACGTATGGTCCTTTTTTTAATGAACGTGCCATTTCCTTTTTCTTTTATTTCTTTCTACGTTCTATGATATATCTATTGGTGTCCTTGGTCTTGGAACGGGTCCTGTATCCTTTTGCAGGAATACCGTTTCTAGATCTTGGGTGTCCTCCAGAAGCCCTTCCTTCACCACCACCCATTGGGTGATCGACAGGGTTCATGGCAACTGGCCTTGTTCTTGGTCTTCTACCCAACCATCTGCTTCTACCGGCTTTACCGGATACCAACAATTGGTGATCGGAGTTGGAAACCGCTCCTATAGTGGCCAAACAAGTGGCCAAGATCATACGGGTCTCACCAGAAGGAAGCTTAATGGTAACAAACTTCCCGTCTTTAGCCATCAACTGGGCAAAAGTTCCGGCACTTCTTGCCATAATGGCTCCTTGGCCTGGTCGAAGCTCAATGCAGGAAATAATGGTACCCAATGGAATCTCGCCCAAAGGCAATGCATTTCCAATTTCAGGGGCAGAACCGGTACCAGAAGTTATCTTTTGGTCCACCTGCATCCCGTTCTGGGCAATCACATATCTTTTCTCACCATCAGGATATTCCACCAAGGCGATGAATGCAGTTCTGTTCGGATCGTACTGGATAGAGGCCACTGTGGCATCCACTCCCTGCTTGTCCCTTTTGAAATCGATGATACGATATCTTCTTTTATGACCTCCACCTCTATGGCGCATGGTCATTTTTCCTTGACTGTTCCTACCACCTGTCTTTTTTAACGGAGCAAGCAAGCTTTTCTCCGGCTTATCAGTAGTGATCGCGTCAAATCCGTTCACTACTCTAAAACGCTGACCAGGGGTTATCGGTTTTAATTTTCTAACTGACATCTCTCGTCTTTATAGATTACTGTAAAAATCAATGATATCACCTTCGGCAACATCTACGATTGCCTTTTTCATGGCATTGGTTTTACCATGCTGGATACCTGTTTTTGTATAGCGGCTCTTACGGGTAGGACCATAGTTCATAGTCCTCACCTTTTCCACTGAAACACCATAAGTAGCCTCTACCGCTTCTTTGATCTCCAACTTGTTGGCCTTAGGCTCAACATAGAAACCATAGCGATTGAAAAGCTCGCTGTCAGCGGTCATTTTTTCCGTAATGATCGGTTTTATCAACACACTCATGATGCTCTTATTTCTTTAGGTTCGATTCAATTCCTTCCAAAGCACTCTCGGTCAATACTAGACTTTTAGCGTTAACTATACTGTAAGTATTTAATTGTGAGCTGGTTACAACTTCGGAGCGTTCCAAATTACGCGACGACAAATATACGTTATTATTTGTATCACCCAACACTATCAGGGACTTTTTATTGTCGATGCCCAAAGAAGTAAGGAAAGCAACAAAATCCTTGGTCTTGGGTGCCTCGAAGTTGAAGTCTTCCACAACCACCAAAGCGTTCTCTTTGGACTTCAGGCTAAGGGCTGATCTTCTGGCCAACCGCTTAAGCCCTTTGTTCAGCTTCTGGGTATAGTCTTTTGGTCTTGGACCGAAGATTCTACCACCACCTCTGAAAACTGGGGATTTGATGCTACCGGCCCTTGCGGTACCTGTACCTTTTTGCTTTTTGATCTTACGGGTACTACCTGCAATTTCAGCCCTTTCCTTGGCTTTGTGCGTACCTTGTCTTTGATGGGCCAAATATTGCTTCACATCCAAATAGATGGCATGCTGATTGGGCTCTATCGCAAAAACATCGTCAGAAAGGTCAACCTTTCTTCCTGTTTCTTTTCCGTTGATATCTAAAACTGCTACCTTCATTATTGCCACCTTTGAATAGTTACATATGCATTTTTATGGCCAGGCACACATCCTTTTACAACCAAAAGGTTTTTTTCTGGAACCACTTTCAACACTCTCAAGTTTTGGACCGTTACTCGGTCACCACCCATTCTACCGGCCATTTTCATTCCTTTGAAAACACGGGCCGGGTATGACGCGGCACCGATGGAACCGGGAGCCCTCAACCTGTTGTGCTGACCGTGGGTCGCTTGACCTACACCGCCAAAACCATGGCGCTTAACAACCCCTTGGAATCCTTTTCCTTTGGATGTGCCGACAACGTCAACAAACTCACCCTCCATGAAAATATCGACACCAACGGTATCGCCCAATTTGTATTCTCCTTCAAATCCTTGGAATTCGATGACTTTTTTCTTGGGAGAAGCACCTGCTTTTTTGAAGTGGCCTGTTTCGGCCTTGTTAGCACGTTTTTCTGCCTTGTCATCGAAACCTAGTTGAAGGGCACTGTACCCGTCCACCTCTTCGGTTCTGACTTGGGTAACCACGCATGGTCCAGCTTCAAGAACGGTACATGGAATGTTTTTTCCATTCTCGTCGAAGATGCTGGTCATACCGATTTTTCTACCTATTAACCCAGACATATTTATTAATTATTAATTGTTTACTTTTTATAATTGCGCCAATTTCTCGGCAAAAAAATTGGGTCAAGAAAAGAATTCTGCTCTGACCCAGATTTTTTTCTTTCTCCGTTTTTCCCTGACCATCGTCAGAGACATGTTTATGCTGAATCTTTTTCAGCATCTTTTCATTAAGACACTTCGACTTCGCTCAGTGTTTGTTCGGCTACGACTTTCTGGCCTGCAGAAAGTCAAGTCCTCATCAAACCTTGATCTCAACCTCAACACCACTGGGAAGCTCAAGCTTCATAAGGGCGTCAATGGTCTTTGACGAAGAGCTATAAATGTCCAACAATCTCTTGTATGAGCTCAATTGGAACTGCTCCCTTGATTTTTTGTTCACGTGGGGTGAACGCAAAACGGTGAATATCTTTTTGTTGGTGGGCAACGGAATTGGTCCAGTCACCACGGCACCAGTTGTCTTTACTGTTTTTACGATCTTCTCAGCAGATTTGTCCACCAAATTGTGATCGTAAGATTTCAATTTTATTCTGATTTTTTGACTCATCTTGCTGAATTATTAAGCGGTTACTCCTTTTGCTGCCTTGATCACTTCCTCTGCAATATTGGAAGGAGTTTCTGCATAGTGCGAAAATTCCATGGTGGATGTTGCCCTACCAGAAGACAAGGTCCTCAATGAGGTCACATATCCGAACATTTCCGAAAGAGGAACCTCAGCTTTGATCACTTTGGCTCCGGCCCTATCGTCCATGTTGTTCACTTGACCTCTTCTACGGTTCAAGTCACCAACAATGTCACCCATATTTTCCTCAGGAGTAAGAACCTCCAGTTTCATGATAGGCTCCATCAACACTGCCCTAGCTGCTTTGGCTGCCACCTTGTAACCAAGTCTTGCGGCCAATTCGAACGACAATGAGTCGGAATCCACAGGGTGGAAAGATCCATCCTTAAGAGTAATCTTCATACTGTCCATCTCAAATCCAGCCAAAGGTCCGTTCTTCATAGCTTCCCTGAAACCTTTCTCTACGGCAGGAACATATTCTTTAGGAATGTTACCACCTTTGATCTCGTTGGAAAACTCAAGACCCACTTTTCCTTCTTCAGCAGGTTCCATGGAGAATACAATATCTGCAAACTTACCACGACCACCAGTCTGCTTCTTATAGACTTCCCTATGATCCGCCTTGGCGGTAAGGGCCTCTTTGTATTCCACTTGAGGCTTACCTTGGTTCACCTCTACCTTGAACTCACGTCGAAGACGATCAACAATAATATCCAAGTGAAGCTCACCCATACCTGAAATGATGGTCTGCCCCGAAGCCTCATCAGTTTTAACCTGGAAGGTTGGATCTTCTTCGGCCAATTTGGCCAAAGCCATACCCATTTTATCCACATCGGCCTTTGTTTTTGGCTCAACGGCAATACCGATTACGGGATCGGGGAACTGCATGCTCTCCAATACAATCGGATGTTTTTCATCAGAAAGGGTATCACCCGTTTTGATGTCCTTGAACCCAACAGCGGCACCAATATCACCTGCCTCGATATACTCGATGGCATTTTGCTTGTTGGCGTGCATTTGATAGATCCTAGAGATACGCTCCTTATTCCCTGAACGATTGTTCAAGACATAAGAACCTGCATCCAAACGACCTGAATATGCCCTAAAGAATGCCAAACGCCCTACAAACGGGTCAGTGGCAATCTTGAACGCCAAAGCGGCAAATGGCTCTTTGGGGTCCGGTTTTCTTTTTTCTTCTTTTTCCGTATCTGGATTGGTACCAATGATGGCCTCCTTGTCCAATGGAGAGGGCAAATAACGGCAAACAGCATCCAAAAGGAACTGAACACCTTTGTTCTTGAAGGATGAGCCACAAATCATCGGGATGATGGCCCTATCCATAACCGCAGCACGCAAAGCGGCATGCACCTCTTCCTCGGTGATGGAATCTTCATCCTCGAAGAATTTCTCCATCAAGTTCTCATCATATTCGGCAACAGCCTCGATCAAAGCCGCCCTGTATTCCCTAACTTCATCCTTCATATCGGCAGGGATATCAACTACGTCAAAAGTAGAACCGAAGTTGTCATCGTGCCACACAATGGCCCTGTTCTTTACCAAGTCAACGATACCTTTAAAGTCGGCCTCGTCACCAATAGGCAATACGATCGGCACGGAGTTGGAGCCCAACATTTCACGAACCTGCTTGCACACGTTCAAGAAATTGGAACCTTGACGGTCCATTTTGTTCACAAACCCGATACGTGGCACCTTATAATTATCAGCCAACCTCCAGTTGGTTTCAGACTGTGGCTCAACACCATCTACAGCACTGAACAAGAACACCAATCCATCCAATACACGAAGGGAACGGTTTACCTCAACAGTAAAGTCAACGTGCCCGGGAGTATCGATGATATTGAAGTGGTATCCTTTAGTATCAGGTGTAGGCTGCGCGTTTTCCAAAGGAAACTGCCAAGTACAGGTAGTAGCGGCAGAGGTAATGGTGATACCACGCTCCTGCTCTTGCTCCATCCAGTCCATAGTAGCCGCACCATCGTGCACCTCACCAATTTTATGACTCACACCTGTATAGAAAAGAATACGTTCTGTAGTAGTTGTTTTCCCAGCATCGATGTGAGCTGCAATACCTATATTCCTTGTATATTTTAAATCTCTTCCCATTGTAATGATTAGAATCTAAAGTGTGAGAATGCTTTGTTTGCCTCGGCCATTTTGTGCGTATCCACTCTTTTCTTCACTGCCGCACCTTCTTCCTTGGCTGCCGCCAAAATCTCAGAGGCCAGTTTTTGAGCCATGGATTTCTCATTACGCTTTCTGGAGTAATTGATCAACCATTTCATGGCAGTGGATATCTTTCTGTCCGGACGGATCTGCATCGGAATCTGGAAGGTAGCACCCCCAACCCTTCTACTGCGAACCTCGACATGGGGCATTACATTGGAAAGGGCATCTTTCCATAGCTCCAAGGCTGTTTTTTCCTCATCCGTCTTTTTCTCGTCAACTATATCAATGGCATCATAGAAAATCTTGAATGCAATCGACTTTTTACCATCCCACATCATCATGTTCACAAAACGCGTCACAAGTTGATCGTTAAATCTTGGGTCTGGCAACAATGGTCTTTTCTTTGCCTGCTTTTTTCTCATCGCTTCTTCTTAAAGTTGATTACTTTTTAGGACGCTTAGCACCATACTTCGAACGACGTTGTGTTCTACCGGCAACACCGGCAGTGTCCAACGCCCCTCGTACGATATGGTATCGAACACCAGGCAAATCCTTTACTCTTCCGCCCCTTACCAATACTATCGAGTGCTCTTGGAGATTGTGCCCCTCACCAGGGATGTATGCGTTCACCTCTTTACCGTTGGTCAACCTTACCCTTGCAACTTTACGCATTGCAGAGTTTGGTTTCTTCGGCGTAGTGGTATATACCCGCGTACAAACCCCTCTTCGTTGAGGACACGAATCCAAAGCAGCCGATTTACTCTTCTTGGTAATCGTGGCCCTTCCTTTTCGTACTAATTGTGAAATTGTTGGCATTAAATTTCTTTTAAAAACTGAATAACCCCCATTTTGAGGGCTGCAAATGTAGTGATATTTTGGAATAATTCAAATCCTAACCGGTTAATTTTGACGGAAGAGAAAAAATATTTGGACAGACCTATATATACACCTACTCAAACATTACATCCAGACTCCAAAAATCTATTATATATATTTAAGGTATATGGAGCAGTGTCTTTTCGCTTTATGTTAAATTTAACTTAATGTAAATTACAAGGCATGACTCCCAAAAATGACATCAAAAAATCAGTAAAAAACAAAAAAATCTTTTGCGCTATTTTTTAGGGGGTATTTATCCTAATATTTATATAAAAACCAACAGCACCCCCTAAAAATTACATAGTCAACAATCAACAACAAACATTTTGAGCTTATTGCATTTAGTTGACCATTCTCAAACATTTTGTAAAATTAGTTTGGATTATTAACATGAAATTATGACTTTAGCCATCAGCTAATTCAAATAATTTAACAATGAGAACAAAACTTAATGGATTGTTAACGCTATTATTGGCGTTTGTTGTGCATATATCCTTTGCACAAGACAAAACGATCACAGGTACAGTCACGGATGCCAATGGCCTCCCACTGCCTGGGGTCAATATTGTCGTTGAAGGGACCACCACAGGTACCCAAACAGATTTTGACGGTAACTATGTAATCAGTGCAAGTCAAGGTCAAACACTTCTCTTTAGTTATATAGGTCTAAAAACGGCCAGTAGAACTGTTGGTTCCAGCAATGTGGTCAATGTGCAAATGGAAGAGGATGCGCAAAGCCTTGATGAGGTTGTGGTCACTGCCGCACTTGGTCTGACCCGTCAGCAAAAATCTCTTGGCTTTGCCGCCCAGAAAGTAGATGGTGAAAATCTTATCAAAGCACGTGACACCGATGTCAACAATGCTTTGGCCGGTAAAGTTTCGGGTGTTCAGTTCTTGGGGGCACCCAGTTCGGATTTTAGAGAATCCAGCATCCGACTCAGAGGTAACACCAATGTACTATATATCGTTGACAACATCAAGATAGGTTCCTCTACGGACCTCAACCCAGACGATATTGCCGACATGACAGTATTGAAAGGCCTTACTGCGACCGCACTATACGGTCCTGAAGGGCGTAATGGAGCCATTGTCATCACAACAAAAAGGGCCAAAGAAGGAAAAGCAACAATTACAATAAACCAAAACACTTCTTTGGAGAATGTGTACCTTCTCCCAGAATACCAAAATGAATACGGAGGCGGTTACTCACAAGAATTTAATGTTTTCGAGTATAATCCTGCTCAACATCCTGCTTCATGGCAAGCTTTCGATGGCCAACCCATGGTGGAATATTATGCGGATGAGAGCTGGGGACCACGTATGGACGGTACTCCCGTGAGACATTGGGACAGTTGGATCGAAGGAGATCCTGAGTTTGGAAAATTAAGACCTTTCTCTCCAAACCCCAATAACATCAAAAATTTCTACAATACGGGGATGACCAACAGGACCAATCTCACTTTCATGAAAGGTGGCGAGGACTATGGTGTGCGCACTTCGGTAACCCGTACCGAAAAAGAAGGTATCGTACCCAACACTAGGCGTACACAATACGACTTCTCTACCAATGCGGACATTACCTTGAGCGAAAAATTCAAGATGTACACCAACCTATCTTTCCAAACCAGAAAGACAAAGAACTTTGCCGCACTTGGATATGGAAGTATCGGATCCAACTTCAACCAGTGGTGGCAACGCCAAATCGACATGGATCGTATCAGGGACTACAACAGGAATGGTCAGATCGTATCTTGGAATATCAATGGACCAACCAACCCAAGACCACTTTATTGGGATTCTCCTTATTTCCTTTTGCATGAAAGCGTGAACAATGAGGTCAAAAACATGTTCAACGGAAGAGTTGGTGGAACCTATACTTTTAGTGACAACCTGAACTTGTCCATCGAAGCTCGTAAAACGTACAATGCTTATGACTATGAAGCTCGTACAGGATGGGGAGGATTGACCCAAGAAGGCTATGCCGAAAACGAAAACACCGAAACCCGTGATGAATTGTTCGGTATCATGAACTATCAGAACAGCTTCGGAGATTTTGACATCAGCGCAAAATTGGGTAGTGAATTCAGTTTTTATACATTCAAAGAATTATTGGCCAGCACAAATGGTGGTATGACCGTGGAAAACTATTATTCCTTGGACACCTCTGTTGACCGCCCCAATGTGGACAGCAATCGAACCAAATCTCAGAACAGGGCTGTGTTTGCCGCTGCTTCCTTGGGCTATGGCGGTTTCTTGTACTTGGACGGTACTGCAAGATGGGATTGGAGCTCAACGGCCAATCCGGAAGACAACAAAGTGGAAACCTATGGTATTTCCGGAAGTTTTGTGTTCTCTGAGTTCATTCCTCAGAATGATATCATCACTTTCGGAAAATTGAGGGCCGGTTATGCAGAAGCCCCCATTTTTCCTAACGCACATAGATTGAATGCCATCTATTCCAATCAAAACCCATACGGCAGCAATGGTGCCATGACCGTGCCAAACCAACTTCGTAACCCCGAACTTACTGGCGGTGTTAGGAGTGAGATTGAATTGGGAGGAGAACTCAAGTTCTTCAAAAATAGGATAGGGCTCGATATCACTTACTTCGAAAAAACAGATACGGACCTCCCGGTGGCATTGACCCTTGATTCTTCAACTGGTTATACATCAGTTAGCACCAACTCAGGAGAACAGTTCTACAAAGGTTTGGAATTCGGACTTACCGCAACTCCCATCAGGACTGAAAATTTCGAATGGGAAATTTCAGCCAACTTGGCTACCTTATCACGTTGGGTGAACAAACTGGCCGAAGGAGTTCTTGTCAATACACTTGATGGAACTTCACAAGGTTGGGGTGGATTATTGCTGCAAGAACGGGAAGGCGAAGAATGGGGCGTATTATACGGTAGAAAAGCCCAAAGGGACGATGCTGGCAATCTATTGCTCTCATCCACTGGTGCCATCCAATATGACACTAACCAGTTCTTGGGCAATGTGCTCCCAGACTTCACCGGTGGTTTCACCAGTAATATGACCTACAAGAATTTTGACCTTTTCCTAGGATTCGATTTTCAAAAAGGAGGACAGTACTTCTCTGTCACCGATATGTTCATCAACTACTCAGGATTGGGTATAGAATCGGTCGGAGACAATGCTTTGGGCAACCCAAAACGTGATCCTCTTACTGGTACTGGAATAGTAAATGATATCGCCGTACCTGCTGCTACTGCTGGAGCAGATTCAGGAGGTATATTGGTCGAAGGTGTAGACGCCACTACAGGAGCACCTGCATCCTATTATGTTGACCCAGTACAATACTATGGAAGGTTATTCGGACTTTCTGAGTTCTTCCTTCATGACGCCACTTATTTGAAATTGAGAACCGTTAGATTGGGTTACAACATTCCTAAAAAGTTATTGGATCAGACCCCATTTACAGCTGCTAATATCGCTTTGTATGCAAACAACCTTTGGTTGATCGATTCAGACCTCAATTTTGTTGATCCTTCTGAGTTGGAGAACATTGGATGGAGTACAGGGGCTAGCAACTACAAATTCATTGAAGGTGGGCAGTTGCCTCCTGCAAGGACTTTAGGTCTAAACGTGAGCTTAACATTCTAAAAGCAAAAATGATGAAACTGAAAAATATAAAACAAGTACTGTTTACGATTATCTCCCTCACCATATTATCATGTGACAATGTGGATTTTGGAGATATGAATATTGACCCTAATAACCCTAGCGACCCCTCGACTGCATCATTGATGACCAGTGCACAGATTTCGCTTAGTGGATACACTACAGCTACTACGCCCAATCTATATGTTCAATACCTGAGCAACGGGCAGTATCCTGAAGAATCACAGTATGCGACTGTCAACTACGATTACGGAGCATCTTACACAAATATCCTTGTGGTTTTGCAAAGGGTGATTGAACTCAATATGGATGAAAGCACTATGGTTGCTGCACAGGCCAATGGATCGAACAACAATCAGATAGCCGTAGCAAAAATTCTTACTGCATACACTTATCAATTGATGACCGATCGTTGGGGAATGCTTCCCTATACAGAGGCACTACAAGGTTTGGATGACATCTTTGCCGCATATGATACCCAAGAGGTTATCTATGATGGGCTTTTCAATGAGATTGACGAAGCCTTGGCCCTTATCGAAGGGGGTAATCCGGGGCCCACAGGTGACATCATCTTGGGTGGTGATATGGCTCGCTGGAGACAATTTGCAAATACGCTTAAAATGAACATGGCCATCAGGCTTTCAAAAAGATTCCCCGCTCCTGGAGGCTACGCAGCCACCAAGTTCAACGAGGCGATTTCAGGGGCCATCGCTTCCAACGATGACAATCTTTTCTATACCTATCGTGCCGAGGAAAACAATGACAACCCATGGGAAGACCGTTTTCTTGCCCCCAACTTCCGTTTGGACTACCTTCTGAGCGATACGTTTGTAAACTTCCTTGTTGGCAGCGGAACACCTGCAGCACCTGAGGATCCTCGCTTGGAGCAATATGCCGTGCCTTCGGAAATCTCAGGTACTTTTGTAGGAGCACCCTATGGTGAAGAAAATGGAAACACTCCTGATTACTCTTTTATCACACCAGATGTAATCTACAACCAAGAGGCTCCCGGTTATATGTTCACCTATGCCCAAGTCGCTTTCGCTAGAGCCGAAGCAGCTGAATTGGGTTGGATAGGTGGAAGTGCCGCTACTTTCTATGAAGAAGGTATTGCAGCCTCTATGGAACAATGGGGAGTTGACCCAGCAGATGCCGCCATCTATATTGCTGCGCACCCATATACAGACATAGCTGATATTGCTTATGAAAAGTATGTGGCCCTATACTTGCAAGGTTATGAGGCATGGGCAGAATGGAGAAAGTTTGGTGCCGACGCCCCTACGCTTGTGGCTCCTCCTACTGCTTTGAGCGGTACAGGTATCCCACAAAGGCAAGCCTATGCTACCAACGCCAGTGCCAGCAACGAGGAAAACTATAATGCTGCAGTTGCTACACAAGGACCCGACAACCTTGACACAGTTCTTTGGTGGGCACAATAACAATCAGTCTTAGCTCAACTATAAGCTTCAAAAGGGAGGGCAAATGCCCTCCCTTTTTCGTATTTTATTCTTAACTTTTACATGAATTTAAACATTCAATATCATGAACAGAAATGTATTCTTTTTCATCTTATTTTTTGCATGTCAATTAGGCATTGGGCAACAACTTGTACTTATTGATGGTGGAAATCAAGGAAAATATGGTTTCATGGGTGGCGATAGCTCCATCAAGGGCACAAAATATTATTTCAATGGTTGGGGTGCCGGAAAAATCACCTTTTCAGACCAAACCACTTCCAAGCCTATGCTTATACAGGTCGATCTGGAATTGAACAACTTGCTTGTCAAAGACGACCAAGATGATACCAAAGGAACCATAGTGAACATGAACACTGTGGAAAAATTCACCCTTACCCAAGTTGGGGACAAGACAAATGGCTCCACCACTGATACTTTTGTAAAAAAGTCGCCTTCTGATTTTGGTGGTTCAGTAAAAGAAACGAAATACTACAGACAGCGTACAAAAGATACAGACTATGTCATCGAAGAGATTTCCAAAAGGCTTCATGACAATGCCACTGACACCACAAACAACTTCGATAAAAAATCCTATGAAGAGTATAGAACAAAAAATACCTTCTACGTAAAAGGCCCCGAAGGCAAATATATAGAATCCAGCAACCTGGGTGAAAGGGCAATTGCAAAAGCATACCCGGACGTCAAAAAGGAGATAAAAAATTATGTAAAAGCAAACAATATAGATTTCGACAATCCTACTCAGCTTGACGCCTTGATTTCCTTTTGTCTTATGACAAAATAAAACAAGGTTTTTTACCTACTTTTGCCCTCATGGAGAACGACCAGCACATTTATGGGATAAGGGCAGTACTTGAAGCCATCAGCGCCGAACAGCCCATCAACAAAATATTCCTCCAAAAGGGCCTTAAGGGAGAGCTTTTCAAAGAACTGGAATCCTCCATACGGAAAAATGGTATCAGCGCATCCTATGTTCCCGTTGAGAAATTGAACCGATTGACGCGAAATAACCACCAAGGTGTCGTGGCCCAGATTTCCCCAGTATCTTTCAAAGATTTTGAACAACTTGTGGAAGAGGTCATCTCCAAAGAAAAACTTCCTCTTTTTCTGCTTTTGGACCAAGTATCCGATGTCCGGAATTTTGGTGCCATCATCCGTACCGCAGAATGCTGCGGGGTACATGGCATTATAGTTCCCAAAAACGGTGCTGCACCCATAACGAACGATACGGTAAAGACCTCTGCCGGGGCAGCTTTCAATGTGCCGATTGCCAAAGTAGACCACCTTAAAGATGCTGTTTTCTATTTGCAGTCATCCGGGATATCCGTTACAGCTGCCACTGAAAAAACCGAAGATGAAATCTATGTCGTGGATTTTGACCAACCTTCCGCCATCATCATGGGGTCAGAAGAAAAGGGCATCTCCCCTTCCATCCTTGGCATTGTGGATCAAAAGGCGAAATTGCCCCTTTTGGGCAAAATAGGCTCGTTGAACGTATCCGTGGCATGTGGGGTATTCCTATACGAAGTCGTCAGGCAACGAAAAAAGTAGCATCAGTCCTTTTTATCAGGGCGATAGTGGTATCTGACCTCCACTGTGCCTTCCCCCTCCTCATCCCGATTCTCAATGAAATTACCATTCTCATCAAAATGTTTGAGAAAAGGGTCATTGTCCTCGCTATAATCTTCCCGCTCCCATTCATACTTTCTTTCCAAGGGAAGTTTGACCTTAATGGCCAATGCAAGCAACAACCCAGTTGCGAATCCTGCCAAATGTCCTTCCCATGAAATATCCTCCTTAATGGGAAAAATATACCAGATCATGCTCCCATAAATGAAAACGACCACTAAAGAAAGCGCCACTAACCTATAGTGCTTGGCAAAGATTCCCTTAAAAAAAATAAAGCTGGACAATACGTAAATAACCCCACTTGCCCCAATATGGTACGATGGCCTACCTATTACCCAAGTAATAAACCCGGAAAGCAATATCCCCAACAACAAGACCCTAAAAGCAGCTTTGCGATAAAAATAGAACAGAAAGGACGATAGCACGGCCAAGGGAACAGTGTTGTTATAGAGGTGTTCCACCGACCCATGGATGAACGGGCTCAACACCACACCCTTCAACCCAGATATGGTTCTGGGGTATATGCCATATTCGTTCAGGTTGATGCCAAATCGAACCTCTGCCCAAAACACGGTCCAAATGACCAGCACTGCCAAAAGAGGGGCCAGTACTACACTTTGGGAAAATTTGTAGGGTTTGGACAATTCCATAGATCCTTCTCTGCAATTATGTTACCAGAACCTTGAAAATACACAAATTGTCATATTCCTCGACACTACATCAGAAAAGGAGAGCAAAATCAACATCAAAATTGTCTTATTTTTACACCTATGAACGAACCTTTGGCAGAACGGATACGCCCAAAAACACTGGAAGATTATATCAGCCAGCAACATTTGGTGGGCGAACATGGCGCATTGACCACACAAATCAAAAATGGGGTCATTCCCTCCCTAATATTTTGGGGGCCTCCGGGAACCGGAAAGACCACCTTGGCAAATATTATTGCCACGGAAAGCCAAAGACCGTTCTATACCCTGAGCGCCATAAGCAGTGGCGTAAAGGATGTAAGGGAAGTAATCGATAAGGCCAAGCAAAGTGGTGGCCTGTTCACCTCAAAAAATCCTATCCTCTTTATTGACGAGATCCATCGATTCAGCAAATCCCAACAGGATTCCCTACTGGGTGCCGTGGAAAAGGGGTGGGTGACATTGATCGGCGCCACAACGGAAAACCCAAGTTTTGAAGTGATTCCGGCCTTACTGTCCCGATGTCAGGTCTATATCCTGAACCCTTTTGGCAAGGAGGACCTCGTGGCCCTGTTGGAAAGGGCCATCAAAACGGACAGTACACTGAAAAACAAAAAAATAACCCTGAAGGAAACCGAAGCACTCTTACGGCTATCGGGTGGTGATGGCAGAAAACTGCTCAACATTTTTGAACTGATCATCAATTCGGAAGCTAGCGACAACGTCACCATCACCAATGATTTGGTCCTTAGCAAGGTCCAGAAGAACACGGTACTTTATGACAAAACGGGGGAGCAACATTACGATATCATTTCGGCCTTCATCAAGTCGGTCAGGGGAAGTGACCCCAATGCAGCGGTCTATTGGTTGGCCCGGATGATAGAGGGTGGAGAGGACGTGAAGTTCATTGCCCGCCGTATGATCATTCTGGCATCGGAAGACATAGGAAACGCAAACCCCACGGCACTGGTCATGGCCAACGCCACCTTTGAGGCCGTGAACATCATTGGATATCCGGAAGCCAGAATCATTTTGGGCCAATGCGCCACTTATTTGGCCAGCTCCCCAAAAAGCAACTCCAGTTATATGGCCATCAATGAAGCCCTGCAAATGGTAAAACAGACCGGTGACCTATCCGTACCCATGGCCATCAGGAATGCCCCAACAAAGTTGATGAAGGACCTCGGCTATGGCAAGGGGTATGCCTATGCGCATGACCATGAGAACAATTTTGCGGAATTTGAGTTTCTTCCCGATGAAATTTCGGGCACCACTTTCTACAAACCGGGAAACAATCCCAGGGAAAAAGCCATGAAGGATTTTTTAAAAAGTAGATGGAAGGACAAATATGATTTTTAGAACTTGATATTCAGCTCCATCATTTTTTTCTCTCCATTCTCGGAATATTCCAGAACCCACTTTTCATCCTTTTTGAAGACCACGGCACTGTTGCCTGCATATTCTGTCAAGAAAACATTTTCCATGGAAGTCTCTCCTAGCTTCAATACAATTTTTGGGGTACTGTCCACCAATTGATACCCGTTCGCTATCGGTTGCGCATACAGCACTCCTGAAGGCAATTGGGTCTGTGGTTCCGAAACATTTGTAGGTCTTTGGATGGTGGAAGGACGTGGTTCCACGCTCTTATAGGTCTGCTCTTCCAAAGTCGCCTTATGTTCCACAACATATTCCTTGGGTTTTTCTTCCAAGGATTTCACATCATCCTTAAAACTGATGGTCACGGGCTTTTCCTGCGAAACGACATCCTGTTTTTTGGGTTCATACTGATAGTTCATATTGGAAAAAGAAACAAAGGCACGTTCCAATGCCTCTTTATAGGCTGAATCAAAATCCTTGATCTTGCTTTTCCCTTCCACAGTTCTGAAGACTTCCACATTCTGACAATTTTTCAAGGTGAGGTGCAACTTTGTGGAGAACATGGAGGAAGCATCCAAAAGATCGGCAACAAGCCCCAAACATCTATTGGCCGCCAAATCGGCAGGAAGCGCATCATCATATACCGCCGTAAAACCATTTTCACTTAAAAAATGTTTGACCAATGTACTGGTCTGGTATTGGTTCTCCGATTTAAAACTTCCAAACTTTTTGGGTACAATGATATACTTGTACTCATTCAACTGTGCGCTGACGGAATAATTCAGCCCTAGGGCAAACAACAAAATATATAGCAATCTCGATTTCATACTGAACAATAAATCAATTATCGTTCCAAGATATGATATTAAATCCGAACTGTAAAGAAGCGTAGTGACTATCGGCAATGTTCCCGTAGCTCAAAAGATTATCCCCCAGGACATAAAAATTTATGGGGCCTGCCTGTAAATTCAGTCCAAGACCGATGTTGGTGAAAGAATATTTATCCACGGTGTAGGTCGTCTTCAATGACAGGGTCCTTCCCAATCTTTTTTGGTAGAATCCGGTCAATGCGGCCTGAATGCCCCTTGGCCTTTTAATCATATAGAGCTGTCCTCCCACACTGTTCCTATAAAAATCGCTATTGGAGCCACCACCGGTGTTTATGGCACAACCGCAGTTCTCCGACCAGTTTCTCCCTCCTTCCCCAAAATCATAACGAATGGACCCATAAGCCTTTACCGGTCTAAAGGAAATATAACTGGACTGGTTTTCCCCATGGGGCAGGGCCTCATCGATTTCATCCACAAGGTCTTGCCAAAGGTCATTGTCCACAGTATCGATATCCTCAGGGAGAAAAACCGTGATACCTTCTGTACTTGTGGCACCCTCAAAGGTATAGTTCCAAACGTCGTTGGAATTATAAATGAACCCCACATCCAAAATACTCCCCGTTATGGTGGTCTGAGGGTTCAATTGATGGGTAAACCCTGCATCGAAGCCCAATCCCAAGCTTCCTCCGAGCAATACACGCTCCGTGAACAGGCTGGTCAAGTCTTTTCTGGTGGTTCCGGTATCCTCATCAATAATGTCATAAAACCCTTTGACGCCCGAAGTTTGCAATTGCATATCGGCCACAATGGTACTCCTATAAATATTGTCCTGTCCCTGCACGGTTCGGAACGAGCCTGAATTCTTGATGGATTGAAACTGAAAAATACTGGAATATAATTTTGCCCTGGCCCCAATGGTCAAGGTATTGCTCACCTTCCTATTGATCCCAAAATGGAACACATTCACCATTTCTCCCCTTAATTTCAAATCGCCCAGGTCAAAACTCCTACCAATATTGGCGCCACCATTGCCCTCAAAGGCCAATAGGGCCAAATCCTTGGGCCAATAGACAATAATATCCGTTTCACCATACATCCCGAAGGAATAATAGTCGTCCGGCCTGTTCTTTCCCCGAAAACCGATATTGAAGCCCTCTATCTGGCTGGTGGAACCAAAATCGTCCCTTCGGGTCATCACGTCCAAAACACGTTCCTGCACCTTTGTGGTAAAATCCACCCCATCATTGGCAAAAAGGTCATTTACGGTGACCCCACTGGTCGAAACTTGGAAAAATAGTCCCGATATCACTGGGACCCCAACATGCCAACGTTGTGAGGTCTTCATACCCGGATTGAGCATCAATGCCTGTGGAATTTCGTTGAAATCGTAGAGCAATTGTCTATTTTGGGCATGGATGGAAGAAATCCCAAAAGCAGCCACAAGAACAGTTTTGAGGAATCCTCTCATTTCAAACGGAATATGAATTCTGCGGCGGAACTCAACGAAATCTTGGGTTCCGGAAGTGAAGATGTGCTAGTGGCATCGCCCAAATTTCTTGCTGTGACCCTAAGACTGGATGTGTTGGCCAAAATGGAAAGGTTTTTACCCCCCGGACCGTAGACCACTTCCCTTGTAAAAATTTCAGAAGGGTTGGCTTCCACAGTGAATGTCTCGACATCTAGGATATTCCCTGATTCATCCAAAAATTCTATGCTGATGTCTACGCGCTTACTCGTCGTATTCTCAATTTCGTAGATCATCACACCTTCCAATAAGCGCTCTGCCACATAGGCTTCGTTGAACGCGTCAAAATTTACGGTTTGGGAATAGAATGCACTAAAACTCCCAGCGGAATTGATGGTCTCCTCATCCGATTCCAAGTAAAAAATACCGGAGGCCAAAGTTGGTGTCACACTGAGGTCATCAATTTGACTGAAATCCTGTTCCTCTGTGCAAGAAGAAAGCATCAAAATGGAAATTGAGGCAATAAGCACAAGGAAAAACAATTTCTTCATAGCCAAAAGCATTTTTCAAGAGTAGTGTAACAGGGGTATGCCGTTCTTACTATATAACTCTATAAAATGCTTTTTATTTCAATAAGATCGTAGATAGTTTTGCAAACATCGTGGTTGGCTTCGTTATTGGAATTGAAGTGTACCACCTGCATGCCCATGGCTTTGGCACCCAAAATATCCGCTTCCAGATTGTCCCCCACCATAAGCGTATGCCTTGGTTCAACTTTGGCCTTGCTCAGGGCCAGCTCAAAAATGTAGGGGTCGGGTTTCTTTACCCCGGCCATTTCAGAATTGATGACCTGGTCAAAGTAATGATGGATATTGCTTCCCTTGAGCTTCCGCTCCTGGACCTCCTCAAATCCATTGGTGATGATATGCAACCGGTATTTTGGAAAAAGATATTCCAGCACTTCTAGGGCGTTGGGCAGAAGATGTACGAACGAGGGCAGGTGTTCTATGTATTCGTGGGACAACGCATGGATGGTCTCATCCGTAACGGACTCTTTCAAGGTGTCAAAGGTGCGTCTTAGGCGTTGGTAGCGGAGTTCCGATTGATTGATTCCATTTTCGCGGTACAGTTTCCACATTTCAAGGTTGATCGGGGAATAGATTTCCAAAAAACCCTTGAGATCCACATTCACCCGGTTGCTTTCCAAGATCTTGGCAAAGGTGAGTGCCGAATTTCTTTCAAAGTCCCACAAGGTATGGTCCAAATCAAAAAAGATGTCCGTCACCTTATGCTCAAACATAATACCGTTTTAAAAAAGATTGATAGAGCTCCATCCAGTCCAAGTGTTGCTTGCCGCCCAACAGTTCGTTGGAGAACACCACGATGAAATCCCCTTTCACCTGTTTGACCATGCGGTACATCTTGTCCATTTTTTCAAAGATCTCCTCCTTGTCCCGATAGTTCACCAAAGCGTAGTCGTGTACGGCAAAGGGATGTACTCTCAGCGGTTGCCTTACTTCCATATTGATGTCATAAAAATGGAAAGGTGTGCAGGTCCCGGCCCGAAAACCGACCTCGTGGGTGTAGCCCATGGAAAAATCGTCCGTAAACTCTGTTTCCACCAAATTACGGTAGGTAGCAGGGACATTCACCCTGTTGTACCGAAGTCTGGAATAGCTTATGGGCCTATTGATCAGGTTGCCCAATTGCTTTTTCTCTTCCTTCAAAACAGTTTTGTCCGTTGACGACAAAAACGAAGTGCTGAGCGACACCTCACTATAATCTGCCACTGATTTTATCAGGTACCTGAACTTATTGTGGTTTGTGGAGACATTCTTGTCGTGGGCCGAATGTTTGGCAAACTGAAAAAAGAACATCGTCTTTATGGGAAACTTTTTATGGATGTCGATCAGCTCGTAAAAATTGTCAAACGGGTCTTTCTTCAAGCCCAGGAGCACCGAGAAACGATCTAGGATACTGCGAAACTTAAAATTTCCCAGATCAAGGAAAAAACCTCCAAGGGTACGGGCCAATCCACGCATGGCAAAGGCATGCGAAGTGGTGACATTGATAATGGATGAAAAACGATACGATTTTTCCTTGTGCTCAAGATCTGGGAAACGCTGTTTGAGCGCATCCAATAGTTTGAAGGCCCACAGGTCCACCACCGGCAATTCCAAAAATTTGTTCTGGTAGGCAATGCTCTCCTTGACCGGGAACCGACCCACACTATCCTTCACATGGGGAAGGTATTCCTCATACCGGCTAAGAAGAAAAAAACTTGCCGAAAAAATATCGAAAGGCAAAGTACTCTTGTCCCCCGCCGAGAAAAAACAGGGAACTCCTTCCCAGTCCATCACCTTGATATCCAAATCATTGATACCCTGCTCAAACAATAGATCATTGCTTCGTATAAAAAATTCATTTTGGAGGGGCTGCTTGGAATAGGTCATTTTGGGCCCGGAATGCTTGATAAAATCCTCGACCTTAGTGGTAAAAGTGATTTCCATACCCAGTATTTTCTCAAATAGCTGTTTCGCCGTATAGGTGAGCCTGTTCGTGATCTTATGGGTGAATATCAGCAACATGGTTATAAGATTCCTTTATCCGCAAAGCTCAGGTATTGGTGATGGGCCACGATCAAGTGGTCCAAGATCTTTATATCCAGCGCTTCCGATGCCTTTTTAAGCTTTTCCGTGATCTGTTTGTCCGCCAAACTGGGTTTGAGCGTGCCGGATGGATGATTATGCGCCAAAATGATGCCCACGGCCCCAAGTTCCAACGCCTGTTTCATCACCAACCGCACATCCACCAAAGTACCGGTGATGCCTCCCTTACTCAACTGCGATTTATGGATGACCTTGTTGGAGTTGTTCAGGTACAAGATCCAGAACTCTTCGTGCGGCAGCTCCCCTATCAATGGGTACAACAACTCAAAGGCATCCTTGCTGCTGGTTATGGTCGTGATCTTCTTGGTATCCTCCATTCTCCTTCGACGACCCATCTCGAGTGCCGCAGCTATGCTAACTGCTTTTGCTTCACCAATGCCCTTGAACCTCATCAATTGGTTGACGGAAAGTTTGCCCAGTTCATTGAGGTTGTGGTCCACTGAGGCCAAAATGCGTTTGGAGAGCTCCACGGCACTTTCATCACGGCTCCCGGAACCTATCAGAATGGCGATCAGTTCGGCATCCGACAAAACAAAACAGCCCTTCTGCACCAATTTTTCCCTTGGCTTGTCATCATCGGCCCAATTCTTAATGGAAAAAGAAGCTAGTTTTTCTTGCATGGTCTAAAGATAGGAGATTAATTTTATGTAATTTTCAAGATAAACGCCCATAGATGAAATCATTGTTCAACACAGAAGTCCATACTGAAATTCTTGCGAGGACAAATCAGCTGACCGAATCTTCCCATGGCCTTTGGGGCAAAATGACCGTGGGCCAAATGCTGTGCCATTGCCAGTTTCCGCTCAAGATTGCCCTTGGAGATCATGGCAACTTTAAAAAAGTGAATCCCCTGATGAAACTCCTCATGAAAAGTTTCAAAAAAAGTATGTATGATGACAAGCCCTGGCGACACAACTTGCCCACGGCCAAGGACCTCAAGGTTGCGGATGACAAGGATTTTTCAACCGAAAAGAAAAAATTGATCAAGCTAATCGAGGATTTCCATCAGCAAAAGGACAAGAAAGTGTGGGACCCACATCCGGTTTTTGGTTCTTTCACCTATGATCAATGGGGACAGATGCAGTACAAGCACCTGGACCACCATTTGAGGCAGTTCGGTGTTTAGACCTATTTCAAAAAGATAGTCCCCAATTTTTCAAAATCGATGCCCCCATAGTTCCCGGAACTCATAAACAACAAAGTGGTGTCCTTAAAATTCTGGGCGAATAGGTAGTCCTGAAAGGCCAAGGAATCCGTGAAAATTTGGGCATCCGTCCGATTCAGGGCCTCCATGATCTGCTCCCTGGTCACTTCCTGCAAACCTTTCACCTTCACCGATTCCGGGGAATAAAAGACCACCGCTGTGTCCGCAGCATCCAAGGCCCCTCGGTATTGCTTCAGGAATTCAGGGTTCAGACTGCTGTAGGTGTGTAGCTCCAAACAGGCGATCAACCGGTGTTGGGGATATTGCTCCTTCACCGCTTTTGTGGTGGCACTGACCTTGCTCGGGGCATGGGCAAAATCCTTGAACGCCACCCTATCCTTTCCTTCTACCAGTTTTTCCAGACGCTTGGCCGCACCTTTAAAGGTGGCCATGGCCTCATAAAAATCCATTTCGTCCACTCCCATTTGCTGACAGATCCATTTGGCACCGGCCAAATTGCCTAAATTATGCCTTCCAAAAATTTCAAGCGGCATTTCGCCATCTGGCGTATCCAGCAAGGTCTTCCCGTCTTCTACCCGGTACGAAGGCGTGCTGTAGGGGAACTTTCGTATGGGATTTTCTGTGGTCTCCACTATTTTGCTCACTTCGGGATCTTCCGAATTGTAGGTAATGCTCCCACCTTTTACAATGCTGTCCACAAAAATGCGGAACTGGTCCACGTAATTCTCAAAAGTGGGGAAAACGTTGATATGATCCCATGCAATGCCGCTCAACAGGGCAATGTTGGGCCTATACAAATGGAACTTGGGCCTTCTGTCCGTTGGCGATGAAAGATATTCATCCCCTTCCAAAACCATAAAATCGTTTTCCTCGGTAAGATGCACCATTTTATCAAAGCCGTCCAGTTGGGCCCCCACCATATAGTCCACCTCAATGTCATGGTATCTGAGCACATGCAAAATCATGGATGTAATGGTGGTCTTGCCATGGCTCCCTCCAATGACCACTCGAGTTTTGTGCTTGGAGTGTTCGTAGAGAAATTCGGGATAGGAATATAGCTTCAACCCTAACTCTTGGGCCTTCAACAGTTCTGGGTTATCGGCCTTGGCATGCATGCCCAAGATGACGGCATCCAGACCGCCGTGGATTTTTTCGGGGAACCAACCAAAATCTTCCGGCAAAAGGCCATTGGCCTGCAATCTGCTCTTGGATGGTTCAAAAATGACATCGTCACTCCCTGTTATTTCATGCCCCTGTTCCTGCAATGCCAGTGCCAGATTGTGCATGGCACTGCCTCCGATGGCTATAAAGTGTATGTGCATCAATACGATTTATGGTCCAAAAATAGCCATTGGACCTACCAATACAAACAAAGAAACCATCTTATTAATTTCTATCTTGCCAAAAATTTGTCACGATGAACCTATCTGAACTAAAATCAAAGGAAATCATGCCCGGCTACCATGGAAAATTGGTCCACGGGGAGCAGATGAGCTGGGTGTTCTGGGATGTGGAAAAAAATGCCGCAGTGCCAGAGCATAGCCATATGCACGAACAGATCATGCACGTGGTGGAAGGAACTTTTGAATTTACCCTTGACGGAAAAACAGACACCTATGGCCCAGGGGATGTGGTGATCATCCCTTCCCATGTACCACATAGTGGAAAAGCCATCACGCCTTGCAAATTGATGGACATTTTCAGTCCAGTCCGCGAAGAATACAGATAGCCATGAACATTTCACTCAAAGGAAAGACTGCCCTAGTGGGCGGGAGCAGCAAAGGAATTGGCGAGGCCATAGCCAGACAGTTGGCCTCCAGCGGGGCCAGTGTAACGCTTATGGCACGGAGCGAGGAACGCATGAAGGCCATCGTAAAGGAAATGGATACCTCACAAGGGCAGCAACATCAATATCTGGTGGTCGATTTCTCCGATTTTGAAGCGTTCAAAACCAGCATTTCGGCATTTTTTGAACACCATACCATCGATATTTTGGTGAACAATACCCAAGGTCCACAAGCCGGTGGCGCCTTGGAAAAGAAGGTCGGGGACTACCAAGAGGCCTTTGACCTGTTGTTCAAATCCGTGGTTTTCACTACGGAACTTGCATTGAAACACATGCAACAGAACAAATGGGGAAGGATCATCAACGTGGCCTCCATTTCAGTCAAGGAACCACTGAACTATTTGGCGCTCTCCAATTCCATAAGGGCGGCCGTGGTGACCTGGGCAAAAAGCTTGGCCTATGATGTGGCCAAGGACGGGATTACTATAAACAGCACCTTGACGGGTTATTTTGATACGGACCGCATTGCCCAACTCAACATGAAAAAAGCGGAGAATCTGGGCATTTCGCCCGATGAAGTGCGCTCCAACATGGAAGAGCAAGTTCCCATGAAGCGGATAGGAAAACCCGAAGAATATGGTTTTTTGGTCACTTTTTTGGCTTCGGACCAAGCGGCTTTTATTACCGGGACCAACATACCCATTGATGGAGGATTATTGAAATCTCTATAATCATTTTTATTATAAATAAAAATATAATCCAAAAAAATTAACATATATTTATTTTTTGAATACATTTATTGGATAAACCATAAAATCCAACTCTATGAATTCAAAAGTTTTTTTGGTGGTCCGTATACTTTTGGGACTATTTGTCCTGGTCTTCGGACTGAACAAGTTCTTGAACTTTCTGCCAGCCGGCGGTGAAATGCCGGATGCGGTCATGAATTATTTTGGAGCACTTTCATCGACCTACACCTTAAAATTGGTGGCCGTGGTCGAAGTACTGTCAGGACTTGCCTTGATCTTCAACAAATATGGTGCACTGATGGCCCTCATTTTGATGAGTGTTTCGGTCTGTGCCGTACTTTTTCATGTTACTCTTTCACCCGAAGGCATACCGCCTGCCCTTGCATTGTTGATATTGAACATTGTTGTTTTGGTCGGCTACAAGGATCGATACAAGGATTTGTTACGCGCATAGCAATATAAAAGACTTTCTGTCAATTCGAGCGCAGTCGGGAATTTATTGGTTGCTGACAATCAAGAGGTTTCGACTGCGCTCAACCTGACAAAATCCAAACTGCAGTCTTCTACCTTATTATAAACTCATTCGATCTTTAAAGATATAGGATTGTCTTCGGGACACTTCCACCTCTTCCCCGTTCCTTAAGGTGAGTTTCAACTTCCCATTGAACCAAGGGACCACGCTTTCGATGTAATTGGTATTGACAATCTGTTGTCGATTGGCCCTAAAAAAAGTGTCCTCTGGGAGTTTTTCCTCCACTTGGTTGAGCGATTTGTACAGCAGCGGTTTTTTGTCTTCAAAAAACACCCTAGTATAGTTGCCGACAATCTCGAACAACGAAATGTCCCCGATCTTTACCAACCAGCAAGACTCCCCATCCTTGATGAATATTTGGCTGCTCTCCGTAAGTTTCTTTGCCTTGTCACTGTCCCGTTTCGATGTTTCCATCTTACCCCTAACTTTTTCCAGTGCCATTGCAAAACGCTTTTCGTTCACGGGCTTGAGCAGATAGTCGAGGGCGTTGTATTCAAACGATTTGATGGCATATTCATCAAAGGCCGTGGTAAAAATGGTCATGGGCACCTCGTCCAACATCTCAAGAAGCTCAAAACCGTCTTTCTCGGGCATATTGATGTCCAGGAACAAGAGGTCGGGATTTTCGGCCTGTATCAACGCATAGCCATCATCTACGTTCTCCGCTTCTCCCACAAGCGTTATGTCATCGTACTTTTTCAAGAGCTCTTTGAGCTCATTGCGTGCCAATCTGGAATCTTCTACTATGACTGCCCTGATATTCATGTGAGTGGAATGCTTATTTGGGCCACTACTTCATCGGTCACTTCTTCCAATGTAAATGATGCCCGGTCGCCATATAACAATTTTAGGCGTTGTTTTATGTTCTTCAACCCCAATTGTGTGGAATCTTTGGATATGTTCAGTTGTCCCGTGTTCCTTACCTCTATGAGCAAATGATCTTCTTTTTGGAGGATTTTCAAAAGGATCCTACCCCCATTTTTCAGATTGGCGATTCCATGCTTGGCGGCATTCTCCACCAGCAATTGGATCACCATGGGCGGAATTCTGAGGTCGAGGGTATCCGCATCCACTTTTTTGACAAATTCCAATCTGTCCTCAAATTGGATCTTGGAGAGATCGATATAATTGTCCACCACTTCCAGTTCCTCCCTTACCGCAATATCGTTGGTGTTGTTCTTGGTCAATGAGTACCGCAAGATTTCCGACAGCTTTGTGAGCATTTCCCTGGATTTTTCCACATCTTCCAGCATAAGACCGCGTATGTTGTTCAAGCTGTTGAACATAAAATGTGGGTTGATCTGCCCCTTCAAGGTGTTCAGTTGCGCCTGCTTCAAATTCGTGTTCAGTTCCAAGCGTTCTATCCTATCCTGATTCAACTTGAGCAATAAGGTAATGACCAAATAGGTGACCATCCAAGCCCCTACCAAGAACAAGGAATTTACCACTTGGATCCAAAAATTGTTGTAGCTCTTGAACATGTGGATCTCGTTCTCGGTCAGTGCAGGGCCAAATTTTCCATATAGGAATCCAAAGAACATGTTCAGCAGCCCAAACACCAAGGCCGTCAATGTCAAGGAAGCAAGAATCTTTAGAATATCCTTTGGTCCAAAGGAATCAAGATGCACATTTCTTTTTAAGTACCATCTCAATATGGAAGTGGGTAGAATCCCAATGAAAGTGCCAACAACCACGGAATAGATGGTCAATTCCATGCTGATGCCCTTCGGTACAAAGGCCGCTATGGAATTGATAAAGCCCCAACCCAAAAATTGCAAGATCCAAAAAATCTGGTTTCTCCTTTTTTTGCTTAATTCCATATCACTTGGCTATTCCGCCAAATATAATCCATTGTTTCCTTGAAATTTGTCCAATGCCGCTATGATTCTTGCGCGCTCTTTCTTTTGAAAAGACCACAGCACGTTTTACTGGAAGGCAAAAAGACTATCCAGACCATGGTCATGCCGGTATAAAAGAATGGAAAATAATCCGCATATTCCCAGTCGGTGAACCTACCATAAACACCTATGATCCCTCCTAAAATTCCCATGGTCAGAACCACTTTTTGGGATGTATTGAATTTTTTCATCTTATCGGATTTTACAGTTGGACTAAAGAAGAATGCTAACCAAAAGGGTGATGATCAATTTTGCCAGTGCTATCATGGTGGTTTGCTTTTATATTACGCATGGCTAAAGTAATGGAAGATGGCTTGGCACCAAATGGGTTTATGACCAATGGTCATATGGATCACCTGAACGGTAATGAATTCCGGTTTTTATATTAAAGATTTGGAAAACCGTACTAGTTCTTCGGCGGAAACTTGGAGAACACTTTTTTAACCATTACTTCGAGCCTGTGCTCCCTTTCACTGGGCGATGCATTTTCCCGATATCCGCTTTCCGCAGTGGCCTGCCAGAAGAGGGCGTCCCTTTGGGCATCAACAAAATCGAACTGGATACTACGTTGGACGCTTGGGCTGCCCAGGGGCAATCCCACGGATATCCCTCCACCAACATTTCTTCCGCCCCCACCAAGACCTACTCCCACAGAATTTTTGGGGGCTGCCTGGTATTCGTTGCTTATTATGTTCACAAAGATTTCAGGCTCCTCGGCCAAGCGGTATCCCCTAGATTGAAGGGTAGAATCCAAAATACGGACGAGCCGTCTTTCATCCAACTGGCTCAATCCAGAATTCATCTCAGGAAAATAATTGTAGGTGGTGTAGCCAGAAAAATCGACTTCCTTGTCGTAATCATAACTTACCCGTACGGAAGAACAGGACGCCAACAACAAACTGAAAACCACGATCAAAGTATTGCGCATAACGGTCGTTTCTGGATTTCCTAAAAATAATCAATATATTGATTATGAGTATGGAAGTAAAAGCTTTATTCGTTCAAAAACACCCAAAGCCTATCCTTGAGTTCTTGTATGCCCAAGCCACTTACCGATGAGATGAAGAGATAGGGAACATCCTTGAAATCCTCCTTCATGTCCTCTTTCATTTCTTCGATGAGCTCAGCATCCAGCATATCACATTTGGAAATGGCTACCAAACGTTTTTTATCCAACAACTCCGGATTGTACCTTCGCAATTCATCCAAAAGAATGGCGTATTCCTGACTAATGTCCTTGCTATCGGCGGGAATCAGGAAAAGTAAGGTGGCATTCCGTTCTATATGGCGCAAGAAATAGTGTCCCAACCCCTTGCCTTCGGCCGCACCTTCAATGATTCCCGGAATATCTGCCATGACAAAGCTTCTAAAGTCCCTGTATTCCACGATGCCCAGATTGGGTTTGAGGGTGGTGAACTCATAATCGGCGATCTTGGGCTTTGCTGATGTCATCACAGAAAGTAGTGTCGATTTTCCCGCATTGGGAAAACCCACCAGACCAACATCTGCCAACACTTTGAGTTCCAGAGTGATATTGGCCTCTTGCCCGGGCATTCCGGGTTGTGCATATCGCGGTGTCTGGTTGGTGGGACTCTTGAAATGCCAGTTGCCGCGGCCTCCCATTCCTCCTTCCAAAACAATCTTTTCCTCTTGGTCCTCGGTAATCTCGAACAATACCTCGTTGGTCTCCGTGTCCCTGACCACAGTGCCTAAGGGCACTTCCAGATACACATCGGACCCATCGGCCCCAGTGCTACGGTTTTTACTGCCGTGCTCCCCATGTTCTGCCTTAAAATGCTTTTTGAACTTGAAATGGACCAAGGTCCATAGGTTTTTGTTCCCTTTGATGATGACATGGCCACCACGGCCCCCATCACCTCCATCGGGACCTCCTTTGGCCACATACTTTTCGCGGTGCAAATGCGCAGAGCCCTTGCCCCCTTTTCCGGAGGTGACGTACACTTTTACATAATCCACAAAATTGCCCTCGGTCATGCTCTTGGTATTGTATTGCTTGTCAAAAAAAGCCTCTTTAAAACGACCCCTTCTTTATTACAAGGTATCAATTATCTTGCTCAGTCGCCCTGTAATATCGTCTATGTTGCCTATCCCGTTCACGGAATGGAACTTGCCCTGTTTTTCGTAGTAGGCCTTTAGCGGGGCAGTTTCTTTTTGGTAGTTGGCAAATCGGTTGCGGATTTTCCCTGGATCCTGATCATCGGTCCTTCCACTGGTTTTGCCCCTTTCCAATATCCTTTTCTCCAATTCGTCATCATCGGCATCCAGGGCAATGGTAGCGTTCACCTTCATGTTCTTGGATTCCAAAAAGTTGTCCAGTGCCTCTGCTTGGGCAGCCGTACGGGGAAAACCATCAAAAATGAACCCTGCGGCATCCGGACTTTTCTCCACCTCGGCCTTCAGCATGTCTATCGTTACTTCGTCCGGCACCAAATCGCCCTTATCGATGAAGGACTTGGCCAACATGCCCAGATCGGTGCCATTTTTAATATTGTATCGGAACACATCCCCTGTGGATATGTGTTTCAGGTTATACTTTTCCTTCAAAAACCCCGCTTGGGTCCCTTTTCCAGCTCCTGGCTTTCCAAAAAGCACTAGGTTGATCATATCTGATTGGTTTAATTGGTAAACTTCCCTAAGGTTTCTGCCCAACTCATTGTAGTCCAATCCATATCCCACAATAAAATTGTCGGGGATCTCCAGACCCACATAGTCGATGGCATACTCACCATTATATACTTCGGCCTTGTAAAAAAGGGCCGCTATCTTAAATTCCTTCACATTGGTATGGGAAAACAGGTGCACCAACTGTTTCAAGGTGCGGCCCGTGTCCACCACATCCTCCAAAATGATCACGCTCTTGCCCTCGATTTCTTCCGGGGCATCCAGCAAGGTCTCCACGATTCCCGTGGAAGTCAACCCTTGGTAAGAGCTCAACCGTACAAAAGAAACCTCACAGGGATTCTGGTAGGCCTTCAAAAAATCGGAAACGAACATAAAGGCTCCATTCAGTACACCTACAAAAAGAGGTGTCTCGTCCTTGTAGTCTTTGGCAATATCTTCGGCCATTTTCCTGATGGCGGCAAGGATTTCCTCTTCCTTTAAATAGGGCTTAAAATACTTGTCGTGAAGCTTGATCAATGTTGTGCAATTATAAGTCAGGTTGGCAAAGATAGTATTTTTGGGGTGGTATGTCCACCTATCTTTTATCCCTTCAAGGAATTCATGTATTTTTGCTTTCATTCCAATTCGCTGATCAATGCAATTTTTTTCATCCGATTTTAAACTGGGGATCTTGGGAGGCGGTCAATTGGGCAAAATGATGCTCTACGAGACCCGCAAATGGGACATCCGCACGAAGGTGATGGACGCCTCGCCCGAAGCTCCTTGCAAAATAGCCTCCAACGAATTTGTGTTGGGCGATTTGATGGATTTTGACGCCGTTTACCATTTTGGAAAGGACGTGGACGTGCTCACCATCGAAATCGAGAACGTAAACCTGGACGCCCTTGAAAAACTGGAACACGAGGGTATCAGGGTCTACCCCCCTACCAAAACCCTGAGGACCATACAGAACAAGGCTACACAGAAGCTTTTTTACACGGACCATGGCATCCCTACGGCGCCGTTTACCCGTTTTGCCTATACTTCGGAAATCGAGGACAGCATTCACAACGGGGGCCTACAACTGCCCTTTGTGTGGAAAAGTGCCCAGTTTGGTTATGATGGCCAGGGCGTGAAGGTGGTACGAAAACTGGAAGACCTCCAGGGCCTGCCCAATGTGGAGTGTATTGCAGAAAAAATGATCGGTTTCAAAAACGAACTGGCCGTTATCGTGGCAAGGAACACCAAAGGTGAGGTGAAGACCTACCCAGTGGTGGAGATGGAATTCCACCCCGAGGCCAACCAAGTGGAATATGTGATCTGTCCCGCCCGAATCGATGAGACCGTTGCCCAAAAGGCGCAGGAAATTGCTTTGAAGGTTTCGGAACAGATGAAACATATTGGCCTACTTGCTGTGGAAATGTTCCAGACCCAGGACGATGAGATCTTGGTAAACGAAGTGGCACCCAGACCCCATAACAGTGGACACTATAGCATTGAAGCCAGCTATACCAACCAGTTTGAACAACACATTCGTGCCATTTTGGGGCTTCCCTTGGGAAAAACCGACAGCAAAGTGGCCGGAATCATGGTCAACTTGGTAGGGGCCGAAGGACATACGGGCGATGTGGTCTATGAGAATATGGCCGATATCTTGAAAATGGAGGGCGTGACCCCACACATTTATGGAAAAAGAGAGACAAGACCTTTCCGGAAAATGGGACACGTCACCATTGTGGATGAGGATATGGCCAGAGCCAGACAAGTGGCCCAAGAAGTAAAGGAAACCATCAAGGTAACAACAAACAAATCACAATAATCAAATTACAAATGCCAGACCAATTGGCTTTTGGAATTTATAGTTTGGAATTTTATGAAAAAAGTAGCCGTGATCATGGGAAGCACCAGCGACCTTCCCGTTATGCAAGATGCCATCGATATATTGAAAGAATTTGGGATCACTGTTTATGTGGACATTGTTTCCGCCCACCGCACCCCCGAAAAACTGTTCGATTTTGGCAAAAATGCCCATACAAACGGATACTCGGTGATCATTGCCGGGGCCGGAGGCGCTGCCCACCTACCCGGAATGGTGGCTTCATTGTCCCCATTGCCCGTGATAGGCGTGCCCGTAAAGAGCAGCAATTCCATAGATGGTTGGGATTCTGTCCTCTCCATACTCCAAATGCCCGGCGGGGTGCCTGTGGCCACCGTAGCGTTGAACGGCGCCAAGAATGCAGGCATCTTGGCCGCACAGATCATAGGCAGTTCCGATGCGGAGATCCTCAACAAGATCCAATCCTATAAAGAAGGGCTGAAGGAAAAAGTCATCAAAGGAGCGGAAGAGGTTAGAAAAACGAAGTAATCCGTCCTAAACAAAACCACTTTACTTTGTAAAGCTCAGGTTATCACATACTATTACCGATTTACCCATGAACAACCCACTATTGGAGCCTTTTGACCAAGCTCCCTTTTCCAAAATAAAAAACGAGCACTTCAAACCAGCTTTTCTTCAGGCTATTGATGATGCCAAAAAAGAAATCGACGATATCGTGGAAAACCCAGATGCTCCCACTTTCCAAAATACCTTGGAGGCCTTGGATTTTGCAGGGCAACAGTTGGACCGCATTTCCAGTGTGTTTTTCAATTTGAATTCTGCGGAGACCAATGAGGACATCCAAAAGATAGCCCAAGAGATTTCCCCATTATTGTCCGAATTCAGCAATGACATTACCCTTAACCAAGGCCTTTTTGAACGCATCAAGGCGGTTTATGACCAAAAAGACACTTTGAAGCTTACTGCCGAACAAGAAACCCTTTTGGAAAAAAAGTATAAAAGTTTTAGCAGGAACGGGGCCAATTTGAACGATTCGGACAAAAAGAGGTTACGGGAAATCGATGCCGAACTTTCCAAACTGAAATTGAAGTTTGGGGAAAATGTTTTGGCCGAGACCAATAGGTATGAACTGCACCTCACCCACGAGGATGACCTCAAAGGTCTGCCTGAAGGTGAAAAAGAGGCCGCTGCGCAATTGGCCGAATCCAAAAGAAAAGATGGCTGGCTGATCACGTTGGATTACCCCAGCTATATCCCCTTCATGAAATATGCGGAGAACAGGGAACTTCGCAAAGAGCTTTCCATTGCGTTTGGCAGTAAGGGTTTTCATGGAGATGAACTGGACAACCAAGAAAATATTCTAAAAATAGTTTCATTGCGCCACGAACGTGCCAACCTTCTGGGCTATGCCACCCATGCCCATTTCGTTCTGGAAGAGCGCATGGCAGAGACCCCTGAAAAAGTGATGGATTTTCTGAACGAGCTGCTTGAAAAGGCAAAACCTGCCGCAGAAAGGGAATTCGGGGAATTGGAGGCATTCGCCAAAGAACTGGACCAAATCGACCGATTGGAAAAATGGGACAGCGCCTTCTATTCCGAAAAGTTGAAACAAAAGCTCTTCAATTTGGATGATGAGAAACTGAAACCCTATTTCAAGCTGGAAAATGTAATCAACGGTGTCTTTAAAGTGGCCGAAAAACTGTTCGGACTTACATTCAAAGAGGTCCAGACCATTGAAAAATACCATCCGGAGGTAAAGACGTATGAAGTGTATGACGACGCCAACAACTTCATTTCCCTCTTCTACGCCGATTTCCATCCCAGACCCGGCAAACGAGGCGGTGCCTGGATGACCTCGTTCAAATCCCAGTACACCTTGAACGGAAAGAACAATAGGCCCCACATTTCCAACGTCTGCAATTTCACCAAACCGACCAAGTCCAAACCCTCGCTGCTCACCTTCAATGAGGTGACCACTCTTTTCCATGAATTCGGGCACGGGCTCCATGGCATGTTGGCCAACACCACCTACCCTAGCCTTTCGGGCACTTCAGTGTATTGGGATTTTGTGGAACTGCCCAGTCAGATCATGGAAAATTGGTGTTACGAGAAAGAGGCCTTGGAACTTTTCGCCTTTCACTATGAGACCGGCGAGTTGATCCCCATGGAATTGGTGGAAAAAATAAAGGAATCCGCCACCTTTCAGGAGGGAATGGCCACGGTGCGCCAGTTGAGCTTTGGTTTTTTGGACATGGCATGGCACAGCAACGACCCTGCAGACATCAAAGATGTAAAGACATATGAGGCCAAGGCGTTTGAAGGTACGGATTTGTTCCCCGACACCCCACAAACCTGTATGAGCACATCGTTTTCCCATATTTTCCAAGGCGGCTATTCCTCTGGATATTACAGTTATAAATGGGCCGAGGTGCTGGATGCAGATGCCTTCGCCTATTTTAAGGAGAATGGTGTTTTCAACAAAACGGTCGCTGATAAGTTCAAGGAGAATGTGCTCTCCAAAGGAGGAACGGAGAACCCGATGGAACTCTACAAACGTTTCAGGGGAGCCGAACCCAATATCGATGCGCTCTTGGAAAGGGCCGGACTCATCAAAAAAGCCAGTTGAACGTAGTGGATGTGCAACAGTTTGATGGTTTTGGGCCAAAATTGGGACACAACTTTTTCCTGGCCATCCTTTGCTGCATAAAAACCACTATTTTTGCTACTTCGAAACTATGGGCAAGCACGAACTCCATCCACAGAATTGGGTAGATCTCTATGCAGATTACCTCTTCAACTACGCCGTAGCCAGGGTCAGCGATGCAGAAATTGCCAAGGATCTGGTACAGGAAACCTTTTTCGCCGGTCTCAATTCCTCCAAAAACTACAAGGGTGACGCCGCCGAACGTACTTGGTTGGTCTCCATATTGAAAAGAAAAGTCATAGACCATTACCGCAAGAGCAATTCCAAAAAAGGAAAGGCTGAGGTACGCATCAACTATAGCACGGATTCCGAATCCGAAGGAGATTGGTTGGAAGAGCAAGTAGCCGACCCGTTTACCAGGGATGGGGACAACATATTGGAGAACGAGGAGCTGGGACTCGCCTTGCAGGAATGCTTGGACAAATTGCCAAAAAAACAGGCCCAAGTCTTTAAAATGAAGACTATCCAAGGAATGGAAACTGAAGATATTTGTAATGAGTTGGACATTAATCCGTCCAATTTGTGGGTAATGATCCATAGGGCAAGGACCTCGCTCATGGGTTGTTTGAACGAAAATTGGTTTTAGCTATGAAGATTTCATGCGAAGAGGCGTCACATATCTGTAACAAATCCCAATACAAGGAGGCAAGCTTTTGGGACATTGTAAAGCTTCGGTTCCATCTGTGGTATTGCAAGACCTGTAAAACGTATTCCAAAAAGAATTCCAAGTTGACTTCCCTTTGTGATCGCGCTGGCCTTTCCACTCTGTCCGAACATGACAAGGAATGCATGAAACGTGACCTCGAAAAAAGGCTCTAAAAAAACCGCTCCACCCACCAGAACATCCCAAACCAGAAGACCGGGATGGCCTCTACCCAAAACGATACAAAGTATCGGGATTTCATTTTTTCGTTGGCGATAAGTACAAAGATCAAGACCACTGTCAGGGTCAACCTCAGTATAACCTCAACTTGATGGATTTCATCTTTCAAAAAAGTAAGGAGAAAAAAAACGACAGATAGGACGATGCCCAAATTTCGGGCCCGCCTAACCCCCAGTACCTGTGGCAAGGTCCTAAGGTCCTTGTCGTCCCATTGCAGGTCCCTGATCTCAAAAGGTATGATGAGCACCAATACCAATACCATCCTTTGCAGAAAAAGCACCCAAAAATCCCAATTGATGGGCATTTGTGCATCCAAAACAGGCAAAAGCACCGTAAACCCGGCCCATACAATGGCCACAATATAGATTTTCAAACCACCGAGGCTCCTTAGGTTTTTTGTGCTGGGCAAAAATGGAACGGCATACAATGCGGACAACAGGCCCAAGATTCCCGTGGCCCACCAGATCATGGCATCCAGTTGCAGCAAAAAATAGAGCGAAAAGCCAAATGATACAAAACTGAAGACTTGGATGACCTTGTGATAGGCATTGGACACTATCAAATATTTATAGGCCTCCACCCCATACTTGATGAAATTGTAACAGACGATCACCCCAAAAAAAATGAACCCCAATAGGTCGATATCGGAAGAAATGCCCAACAAATGAAAGGTAACACCTGCCAACGACAATACGGCCAAGGCCACATGGATACTGGCATCCAGATAAAAATCAAAAATGGACTTCAAGGTCTTCATCTTCACAGGGTTTTCCTTCGCTCTCAAAAGGTTGATCAGTGGTTAACAACTTTGCTTCACTGACCTTCAAAATTGCCTATTTTCATTGAATTAATCCCTAATTTTGTGCACTTTATTGGATTGAACATGAATACAGAAGTGTTTGCCGCCAGACATATCGGCATATCAGAAAAAGACCTTCCCCAAATGCTCAAAACGATTGGGGTCGATAGTGTGGAACAGCTCATCCATGAGACCATTCCCGATGATATCAAACTCAAAAAACAACTGGACCTTCCCGAAGGGATCAGTGAGCACGAGTTCCTGAACCATTTGCAGGAGCTAGCCCAAAAGAACAAGGTCTTCAAGACCTACATAGGCTTGGGCTACCATGAATCGCTCACTCCTTCCCCCATCAAAAGGAACATTTTGGAAAATGCAGGATGGTACACCGCCTATACGCCTTATCAGGCAGAGATTGCCCAAGGAAGGTTGGAGGCCCTGCTCAATTTCCAGACCATGGTGAGCGATCTCACGGGCATGGAAATCGCAAATGCATCCCTATTGGATGAAAGTACCGCTGCGGCCGAGGCCATGACCATGTTGTTCGAACTTCGCGGAAGGCAACAAAAAAAGGATGGTGCCGCCAAATTCTTTGTGTCGGAGGAAGTGCTCCCACAAACAGTGAGCCTACTCGAGACCCGTGCCATACCTTTAGGTATTGAGTTGGTGATCGGTAACCATGAAACCTTTGATTTCTCTTCTGAATTCTATGGCGTACTCTTGCAATATCCTGGAAAGCATGGCCAAGTACATGATTATGGTTCTTTTGTGGAAAAAGCAAAGGCCAATGAGATCAAAGTGGCCGTAGCCGCCGATATCCTGAGCTTGATCATGTTGAAGGCTCCCGGTGAATGGGGCGTGGACGTAGTGGTGGGCACCACCCAGCGATTTGGTATTCCGTTGGGCTATGGAGGTCCCCACGCGGCCTTTTTTGCCACCAAGGAAGAATACAAAAGAAGTATTCCTGGAAGGATCATAGGTGTGACCAAGGATACCGATGGCAACCGTGCCCTACGTATGGCGCTACAGACCAGGGAACAGCACATCAAAAGGGACAAGGCCACATCCAACATCTGTACCGCACAAGTATTGTTGGCCGTCATGGCAGGCATGTATGCCGTGTACCATGGCCCAGAAGGGTTGAAATATATTGCCAACAAAGTACATAAGCACGCCAGATCGTTGGCAAGCACACTGGAGTCCCATGGGTTCCAACAGACAAATACCGCTTACTTTGACACGATAACGGTCAAGGTAAAACAGATTGAAAAACTAAAAGAGATTTCCGAAGGAAAAGGAGTCAACCTAAATTATGTTGACCACGAAACGGTCTCCATTTCTTTGAACGAAGCGGTCTCCGATCAAGATGTGCAAATATTGGTTTCCTGCTTTTTGGAAGCCCATAACATCCAAAGAAAAGAAGCCAATGTTGCCAAAGAAGAGGCCATACCGGCTGTACTACAACGAAAAACCCCTTTCTTGGAGCATGAAGTGTTCAACTCCTACCATTCCGAGACCGAGTTGATGCGCTACATCAAACGATTGGAACGTAAGGACCTTGCCCTCAACCATTCCATGATCTCCTTGGGCAGTTGCACCATGAAGTTGAACGCAGCCTCCGAAATGCTTCCCTTGAGCTGGCCGCATTGGGGCAACATCCACCCTTTTGTTCCATTGGAACAGGCGCAGGGCTACCAAGAAGTATTGAAATCTTTGGAAGAACAGTTGAATGTCATTACCGGGTTCTCGGCCACTTCCCTTCAGCCCAACTCTGGGGCACAAGGAGAATATGCCGGTCTGATGGTCATCCGTGCCTATCACGAATCCAGGGGCGAGGGACATCGGAACATCTGTTTGATCCCCGCTTCCGCACATGGGACCAACCCAGCCTCCGCTGTAATGGCAGGCATGAAAGTGGTGGTGACCAAAACGGATGAGAAAGGCAACATCGATATGGCCGACTTGGAAGAAAAAGCTAAGCTGTATTCTGAAAATCTTGCTGCTTTAATGGTCACTTACCCATCCACCCACGGGGTTTTTGAATCGTCCATCAAACAGATCACCCAATTGATCCACGATAACGGGGGACAAGTGTATATGGACGGTGCCAATATGAACGCACAGGTCGGGTTGACCAATCCTGCCACTATTGGTGCGGACGTCTGCCACCTCAACCTTCACAAGACCTTTGCCATCCCGCACGGAGGTGGTGGACCAGGAGTAGGGCCCATCTGCGTGGCAGAGCAATTGAAACCTTTCCTTCCATCCAACCCCGTGATCAAAACAGGAGGAAAAGAGGCTATCACGGCCATTTCCGCAGCCCCTTGGGGAAGTGCATTGGTCTGTTTGATCTCTTACGGATATATCAAGATGTTAGGTGCCGAAGGACTCACAAACGCCACGAAAGCGGCCATCCTGAACGCCAACTATATCAAAGATCGACTCAAAGGCAAGTTTGATGTGCTCTACACCGGTGAAAGAGGAAGGGCCGCCCACGAAATGATCATCGATTGCCGACCTTTCAAGGCCAATGGGATTGAGGTAACAGATATTGCCAAGCGGCTCATCGATTACGGCTTCCATGCCCCGACAGTATCTTTCCCAGTGGCCGGAACACTGATGATAGAGCCTACGGAAAGTGAAAGTATGGCCGAACTTGACCGATTCTGCAATGCCATGATTTCCATTCGAGAGGAAATTGATGAGGCGAGTGCCGACGAACCCAACAATGTCCTTAAAAATGCCCCACATACGTTGGGCATGATCACCAACGATATCTGGGAACATCCCTACAGCCGACAAAAAGCGGCATTTCCGTTGCCCTACGTAGCGGAAAATAAGTTTTGGCCCAGCATCCGAAGGACAGATGAAGCGTTTGGGGATCGTAATTTGATATGCACTTGTGCTCCTATTGAAGCTTACGCAGAAGCATAACAAACCCTTATAGATACACACAAAAAGCCTTGGCCTATAGTTTAGGTCGAGGCTTTTTCCATTATAAAATTCAAGATAGGAGCATTTGGACATTGTAAGGTTTATTATGCATGCATAATATATGTCGTTATCAATGCGTATCTTCTATCAATTTTAAAAACCTCAACATGAAAATTGGGATTACAGGCACCGGGAGCTATATTCCCTCCATCATCACCAAAAATGAAGCCTTTTTGCAGCATCAGTTCTTGGGGGTTGATGGTAGTAAATTTGAGCAGGACAATGCAATCATCATTGATAAGTTCAAAGCCATCACCGGAATTGCGGAGCGGAGATATGCCGAACCTGAGCTGAAGACTTCCGATCTTGGGTATTTGGCTGCGGAGAAGGCCATTGTTGATGCTGGAATCGATAAAGAGGAACTGGACCGCATCATCTTTGCCCATAATTTTGGCGATATGACCCCAGGTAAAGTCCAAGGGGATACCTTGCCAAGTTTAGCTACACGGGTAAAACACCTTTTACAGATAAAAAACCCCAAATGTGTGGCATACGATCTTATTTTTGGTTGCCCAGGATGGATAGAAGGGGTCATCCATGCTTCAGCATTCATCAAGAGCGGTATGGCAAAAAAATGCTTGGTGATTGGCAGCGAAACTCTCTCTCGGGTGGTGGACCCCTATGATCGTGACAGCATGATCTTTTCCGATGGTGCCGGGGCGGCCATCATAGAATCAACAGAGAATTCGGGTGATATTTTAGCACATGACTCTGTCACTTATGCGGGCGAGGAGGCTTACTATCTCTATTTTGACAAGACCAACAGTGCCGAGGGCTGCAAGGATACCCGATATATTAAAATGCTTGGACGTAAAATCTACGAATTTGCCTGTATCAACGTACCCAAGGCCATGGCTAGCTGTTTGGATGAAAGCGGGGTGGGGATCGATGCGGTCAAAAAGATATTCATCCATCAGGCCAATGAAAAAATGGACGAGGCCATCATCAAGCGATTTTACAAGATCTATGGAAAAGATGTTCCCGAAAACATCATGCCCATGAGCATCCATGAACTGGGCAACAGCTCTGTCGCCACAGTACCCACGCTGTATGACATGGTATTGAAAGGTGGGCTGCCCCAACATGAGCTCAAAAAAGGGGATGTGGTCATCTTTGCCAGTGTTGGCGCTGGTATGAACATCAATGCGATTGTTTATCGATACTAAATGACAAGTTCAAGTTCAAAAGATTCGTGTAATTTGTGTAACTCGTGTCAAACGAAGATGCAGGATTCAAAAAACAATAATCCAATAACCAAATAACTCAATAACTTAATTGGGATTTGTGGTTTGTTTTTTGGAATTTTAGCGAATGTACGAGAACAACTTTCCCAACAAACGTTACAAGCACACCTTGGCGTTTTTACAGAAACACATTGGTACTTCAGAATCCATATTGGATCTGGGAGTTGAAAATCCTTTTTCGGAAATCATGAAGGCGAGTGGGTACCATGTGGAAAACACCAAAGGTGAGGATCTGGACGTTGATTTTGAAGCCGTTTCCCGATCCGATGCCAGTGTGGTGACCGCCTTTGAAATCTTTGAACATATGGTAGCCCCCTACAATGTGCTAAAAGAGATAAAGGCCAATAAATTGGTGGCCAGTATCCCGATGCGGTTGTGGTTTTCCCCTGCCTATCGGAGCAAGACCGATCTTTGGGACAGGCATTACCATGAATTTGAGGACTGGCAATTTGATTGGTTGTTGGAAAAAGCCGGGTGGACCATAAAAGATTCTGCAAAATGGACCAATCCCGCCAAAAAAATCGGAATCCGGCCTTTGTTAAGATATTTTACCAATCGATACTATATTGTTTACGCGGAAAGATAATTTAATCGACAAGCTCAGGTTGAAGTTCAATTGATAAAAGGTTTGTGGAAATTCGTGAAATTCGTGTCAAAATAAGGCACAGGACCCAGGAATCAAGAAATTGGAGCGCAATGACCAAACAACAAGCTCAAGTTCAACTGCAAATAGGTTAGCCCTAGTTCATGGAGTTTGTGTCAGACAAAGAAAACAAGAGTCAAGAAACAGGAACCCAACAACTAAATAACCTAATAACTTAATTGGGATTTGTGGTTTGTTTTTTGGAATTTTAACGCATGTGGATCAGCATTGTCATTCCTGCACATAACGAGGCGGCTTATTTAAAAGATTGTCTGGATTCCTTTGTGGGACAGACCCATTTGCCCAATGAGGTTATTGTGGTGGACGACAACTCTTCAGATGACACTTTTGCGATTGCACAAAACTTTGCCCAAGAATTTCCATGGATCAAAGTGCTTCAACGAATGTCTGCGGATGAGCACATCCCCGGTAAGAAAGTGGTGGACACTTTTAATTTCGGCTTGCAACACACCGCTGAATTTGATCTTATCGGAAAATTTGATGCGGACATCATCCTACCTCCCCATTATTTTGAAAGCATGGTAAACCTGTTCCAAGCCAATTGGAAACTGGGTATGTGCTCAGGTCTGCTCTTTGTTCAAAAAGGAAGGGATTGGGCATATGAGAACATTGCGGACAAAACCCATATCCGTGGACCTATCAAACTGTACCACAAAGCCTGTTTCAATAGGATTGGAGGGTTGCGGCCCGGAGTGGGCTGGGATACTGTGGACACCCTCTTGGCCAAATACCATGGTTTTGACACACAGACCGTTCCAGAACTGAAGGTCAAACACCTCCGCCCTACCGGACATGGGTACAGTTCCAAGAACTACCAGGCCAAGGGGATAGCACTCTACAAAATGCGCTACGGTATTGTTCTGACCAAAGTGGCGGCACTCAAGATGGCTTTGCTGGCCAAAAGCCCAAGACTCTACTTTCAAACCATTTTCGGGTTCCTAAAAGCATGGTTCCAACAAAGCGCCTTTTATGTTTCCAAGGAAGAAGGAAAGTTTATCCGAAGTTACCGTTGGAAGGGGATTTGGTCCAAAATATAAGATTTCACACGTATTTACAGCTCTTATCGTATTGATTGTCCTACAGGATTTCAAGCAAAAATCAATCCGTCAATTGGAAACGGACTTCCATCAATTCGACCCATATCCAAGAATCAAATCCCCCTACCTTTAATCCAAGAACGGCATAACCCAATAATGGCAACCGTACCTGATATGATCATCAGGATAGGGCCGCAAAACGGTTATGCATATGAAACCATACCCATTTTCCCCTTCGGCATTGTTTTTCACATTGGTCCTTACCCTACTATCGGGTCGGGTCTTGGCCCAGCAGCCCGGACAAGCCTATTTCGACAATACGGGATTTGTGGAATACATCCATGGTAACCACCCCATCATCATTTCCGTTCCACATGATGGGGATATGAATCCCAACATAATCCCCGACAGGAACTGCATGGGCTGCATCACTGGCAATGATACTCATACCCAGTCCATGGGAAGGGCCATTGCCCAAGCCTATTTTAATGAAACTGGTTTCTACCCTTATGTCATCATCAACAGACTCTCCCGGGCAAAATTTGATGCAAACCGTGAAAAGCCCGAAGCAGCGAATGGCAACCCTACCGTAGAATTGGCTTTTGACAATTACCACGGTTATATAGAATCCGCGAAAGTAGATATCATCCAAAACTTTGGGCGTGGCCTTTTCTTGGACCTTCATGGACATGCGCATGCCATTGAAAGAGTTGAACTGGGCTACACATTGACAGGGGATGAACTTCGGCTTTCGGATGCCACCTTGAACACCAACGCCTATATCAACAAAAACAGTATCCGGACTTTGATCAACGATAATCAGGGTGGACTGAAGCATGTGGAACTACTGAAGGGACCTTATAGTTTTGGAACCTTGCTCCATGAAAAAGGTTATCCGACAGTTCCAAGTTCCGTGGACCCTTATCCCAATCCGAACGAGGATTATTACAATGGCGGTTACAACGTTTGGATACATGGGTCCCGATTAAATGCTGGTGAAATTGATGGGATTCAAATTGAAGTCAACCAAGATGTACGTTTCGACCCCGCAGATAGAGCACTTTTTGTAGATGCCTTGACCCTCACTTTAACCCAATATTTGAGTCTACATTATGACATTGGGGTGATAGATTTTGATCAAGACGGATTTACTTCCGAACAGGATTGTAACGATTACGACCCCAACATCAACCCCAGTTCGATTGAAATCCCGTACAATGGTATCGATGAGGACTGCAATCCCGCTACCCTGGACGATGACCTTGACCAAGATGGATTTGACAATGCGGATGACTGCAATGACAATGACCCGAACATCAATCCCGTTGCCGCGGAGATTCCCTACAACGGCATCGATGATGATTGTGATCCCGCCACGCTGGACGACGACTTTGACCAGGACGGTTTTGCCAATGCGGATGACTGTGATGACAATGACCCCAACATGAATCCAACTGTCGTAGAAATCCCATACAATGGCATTGATGACGATTGCAATCCCGCCACACTGGACGATGACCTCGACCAGGACGGTTTTGTCAATGCGGATGACTGTGATGACAATGACCCGAACATCAATCCAAATGCAGCTGAGATTCCATATAATGGCATCGACGATGATTGCAATCCCGCCACACTGGACGATGACCTCGACCAAGATGGCTTTGTCAATATGGATGACTGTAATGACAATGACCCGAACATCAATCCAAGTGTTGTGGAAATCCCGTACAATGGTATCGATGAAGACTGCGATTCCGCTACTCTGGACGATGACCTTGACCAAGATGGGTTCAACAATGCGGATGACTGTGATGACAATGACCCCAACATCAATCCAACTGTCGTAGAAATCCCATACAACGGCGTCGATGACGATTGCAATCCCGCTACTCTGGACGATGACCTTGATCAGGATGGGTTCAACAATGCGGATGACTGTGATGACAATGACCCCAACATCAATCCAACTGTCGTGGAAATCCCATACAACGGCGTCGATGATGATTGTGATCCCTTAACCTTGGACGATGATCTCGACCAAGATGGATTTGACAATGCGGATGACTGTGATGACAATGACCCAAGTATCAATCCCTCAGCCGATGAAATACCAGATAATGAAGTGGACGAAAACTGCGATGGACTATTGGAGACCACACCAGAACCAGAACCAGAACCAGAAATTAAAAATGGGGTAATCATTTATCCCAACCCAGCAAGAAATCAAATATTTATCAAAAAAGACAATGCTTCAGATTTCGTGGTCCAAATTTTTGATGCCAACGGCAGATTGGTGCTGCGAGTGACAAATCAAACCACCCTCAAGATTGATCACCTTTCCAGCGGCACTTATCTATTGATCTATACAGACCCTTCTTCCATGCAGGTCATCAGAAAAAAAATGATTGTATTGAGGTAGAGAATTCCTTTACTCAAACACCTCCCCAATGGGCCTACCCGTAGTTCCACTCGGGAACGCAATACCCAACAAGGCCGAAATGGTAGGGGCAATGCCCGGTATTTCTAGCCAAAATGACCATCAAAATCTTTATCCATCAATTCAAATGGCCCATCCGTCAATTGAAAACAGACATCTATCAATTTACAGGAACTTCCCTTACAAAAATAAATATATTACTCTATATAAGTGAACCAATTCTTACAAAGACAGAGAATTGTTTTGCCATCCCAATTCTTTGCCACAAACTTAACCTGGATGGTATAACCAAAAAATGTAATAATTATGAGAACAATGAATTTTAATGAAATGGAAAATGTTCAAGGTGGCCGTGTAGAATGTGACGGTCTATCTGAAGGGTTAGGAGGAGCTGCTCTAATTTTTGGAGTGGCTTCATGGTGGACTGGTGTTGGAGCAGGAATTGCACTGGCAATAAGCGCAGCGGCATATGCTGCAGATTTAGCTGGGTGTTAACAAAGAAAATCATTAAAGTCCTGGATTCCCTAATGTGAGAGTCCAGGATTCATCTTTAAAAAACAGAAAAAATGTCAACAATCATTTTAAAGAGAAGTAAAGATTACATGATTATTTTCAGAGCCTTGAAAATTTATGTGAATGGTGAATTTATAGATTATTTCGAACCGAATGAAAAAAGTAAAGAAATTGTAGTCGAAGCCGGTTCAACGTTGAATATAAAAGTTGATTGGTGCTCTTCAAACACCATTAAAATTTCAAAAAGGGAAAATCAAAACATTGCTAACAAAGATTCTCTAATTATATCTAGTCAAATCCACAATGGTTTGTTCATATTAATATTTGGATGCTTCATAATAGGTAATTTATTAATGATTCTCGATTACATCAATCCATTTGCTTATTTGGCCCTTATTTCCCCCATAGCCATTATTGTTGGCTGGCAAATCTTTGGCAGAAATAATTACCTAAGGATATCTAAACTTTCAAATTAATAGACTTATCTCTTTTGACGACAAAGAATATATTCTATTTTTCAGTTTTAATTGTCCTATCACTTGGCATTGGTTTACTATCAAAGGAACTATTGAATGGGGATAACCTATTGATAGAATCACTTTCCAACCACTACACCATTGAACAGATTGAGGAAATCATCAACTTTCAAAAAAAATGGGAATTCACCTGGAGCATATTGGTTCCCCTTATTTTATTGATCAAAATTTCCATTATAGCCGTTATTTTGGATACAGGCTGTTTCCTAATGGAGAAAAAAATACAGTATGGCCGCTTGTTCGGTATTGTATTGTTGAGTGAGTTTATTTTTCTTGTACCCATTATCCTCAAAACCCTTTGGTTCCATTTTTTCCAGAAAGATTATACCTTGGAAGACCTTCAATATTTCTATCCTTTTTCGGCATTGAACATTGTGGGACATGAAGGCTTGGATATTTGGTGGGTTTATCCCCTCCAAACAATCAATGTTTTTGAAATTACCTACTGGATCGTTCTCGCCTATCTCTTGGACAAGGCATTAAAAACCCCAAAAAAGCAAAACACTGGAATAAAAATCGTGGCGAGCAGTTATGGGACCGGATTATTGATATGGGTCATCGGCATCATGTTCTTCACCTTAAGTATGGGCTAAAATGCACAAAAGAAAGTTAAAAAACATCATCTTGATATTGGTTCTTGGTATTTCCGTCCTTCTCGGCCACCAAATAGTGGACAAAGTTCAAGAAAAACAGAAGCTTGTACAAAGTATTGAAACCATACCCAATTTTAGTTTCAAAACACTCGATGATTCATTGTTCACAAAAGAACATTTACATGAAGGAATCCCCACCGTGTTCCTGTATTTTAATTCCGACTGTGAGTTTTGTCAACACGAAGCAAAAAACATCTCCGAGAATATCCATCTATTAAAAGGTGCCCATCTTGTATTTGTTTCAACAGAATCCATGGAGAAAATCATAGAGTTTTCAGAACACAACCGTCTTGGCAACATACCCAACGTGAATTTCTTACGTGATAAGGACGACAGTTTTTCCAAATTGTTCCAACCCTCTTCAATACCTTTTAGCCTCATCTATGACAAAGATCAAAAACTCTTGAAAATCCAAAAAGGGCAGTTGAGTGTCCATGGTATTCTAAATACCATCAAACAAAAATAGATATGAACAGGGCCGCACTTCTGGACACTAGGAAAATAAAGAAAACATTCGTTCTACAACATGACCAAAGTGATTGTGGTGTAGCCTGCCTGTTATCTTTGATCAATTTTTACGGTGGCCAAAACTCTTTGGAAAAACTTAGGGAACTCAGTGGCACAAACAAACAAGGCACTACACTACTGGGACTTTACCAAGCTGCAAACCAACTTGGCTTTACGGCACAAGGCAATAAAGCAAACATAAGAATTCTGAAAGAGCACCCGGAGCCCATAATTTTGCACGTGACATTGGAAGAAAGGTTACAACATTATCTGGTATCTTATGGCTATCAAAATGACACATTTATAATTGGCGACCCTGCAAAGGGTATTTCCATGTGCTCCCCTGAAGAGTTGGAAAAAATATGGAAGACCAAGACCTGCCTTACCCTAACACCAAATAAAAAATTTAACCTAAAAGAAAACCTCCACAAGGATAAAAGACAATGGTTCCTGAGCCTTTTAAAAGAAGATTTCAGATTGATAAACTTCAGCATTCTGCTAGGAGTTGGCATAGCGATATTAGGAATGGCCATGGCCATATTCTCCCAGAAACTCATAGATGAAATACTACCCTCCAAGGACTTCAATAAATTGGTTACCGGCATTGTCTTAGTCTCTGTTTTATTGCTTGTGAAGATAGTGTTTATCGCTTTACGGGATTATTTTCTGATTAGACAGACAAAGGATTTCAACAACCGGATTATTGACAGTTTTTATTCCTCTCTCTTAAATTTGCCCAAACCTTTTTTTGACACCCGAAAAATAGGCGAGTTGGCAAGTAGACTCAACGATACTGAACGGGTGCAAAGGGTAATTAAAACCATTGTTGCCAATGTCATCATAAACATTTTAATTACTCTGACCTCATTGATATTTCTCTTTTACTATTCGTGGCAAACGGGGTTGATAGCCTTTGCCAGTATTCCTCTATACTTTGTTCTGGTCCATGGATTCAATCAACGAATTATCAACGCTCAAAAAAATGTAATGCAAGGGTATGCGCATAGTGAAAGTAACTATATTTCCTCCATCCAAGGAATAGCAAGCATTAAAAATAGCAATGGACAGGAGCTCTTCAAAAAGATCAATCAAATAATTTATGGGAGCTATCAAGAAAAAGTATTTGATTTAGGGAAAATCAATGTTAGGCTATCATTGTTTTCAGCTATTTTTAGTGTACTCTTTCTGATGGCCATTTTAACATATACTTCAATAGAAGTTTATAGCGATAATCTTTTGCTGGGAGAGTTGATGGCCATATTGGGTATTTCGGGGTCGCTTTTGCCATCAATGGCCAGTTTGGCATTGATTGCAATCCCTATAAATGAGGCAAAGGTGGCCTTCAACAGAATGTATGAATTTGCTTCATTGGACAAAGAAGATATTGGCAGCATTCATTTGGCTTCATTTGAAAAAATGACCATCAAGGACTTGTCCTTCCGTTTCCCTGGACGCAGTCAACTACTCAAATCCATCAATATTTCCATCTCAAAAAATGAGTGTGTGGCCATTGTAGGTGAAAGTGGTTGTGGAAAAAGTACGTTGGCACAGATACTACAAAAATTTTACCCTATTGAAAACGGGTCAATCATCATAAACAATCATTTTGAACTTAAGAATATTTCCACTCTCGATTGGCGAACCCTTATAGGTATTGTCCCCCAAGAAATAACAATTTTTTCAGGAAATGTAGTGGACAACATCCTTTTGGGAAGGAAAGAAAATTTCGACAACTTAAAACAATTTTGCGAGGATTATGGGTTCGACAATTTCATCACCGAACTTCCCCAAGGGTATGCCACAATCTTGGGAGAAGAAGGAATCAATTTATCTGGTGGGCAAAAACAAATCATCGGCTTAATGAGAGCCTTATATCGAAAACCTCAACTTTTGATCTTGGACGAACCAACATCCGCAATGGACAGGACCAAAGAAAAATTTGTCCTTGAACTGTTGAAAAAACTGAAATCCAAACTGACGGTCATCCTTATTTCACACAGAATTCATCACCTACCAAAAATTGCCAATCAGATCTATGTTATAGAGAACAAAATCACATCAAACTTTGGCACACATCACAAATTGATGAAATCACAAAATTTTTACAGTGATTTTTGGTCTGAACTGGAAACTCATTGCTAAAACAGCTCTTTTTTACTCCAACACCTCTCCAATGGGCCTACCCGTAGTTCCACTCGGGAACGCAATACCCAACAAGGCCGAAATGGTAGGGGCAATGTCGGGAATCTCGGTTCGGTTCACCGTACTGCCTTGTTTTATGCCCTTTCCGTAGAGCAATAGAGGCACATGCGTATCATAGATCTGTGGGGAGCCGTGCGTGGAACCCGTTCTTCCATACGAAATGAACCCTGGGTTGGGCACGATGAGCACATCTCCCGATCGTTTTTGGTTATAGCCATTCTGCAAAATATAGGGAATGCCCTTGGTATAATTGTTTGTCCACATTTGATGGGCCGTATATACCTGACCAATGCCCTCATAGCTTAAAAGCTCCTTTGCAATATCCTCTTGGGCCTCCTTTAGGTCGATATCCAAATTGGTCAAAATCTTATGATCAAGAAAGAGTTGATGGTTGGAGAGATCTTTTACCACATCGGTAGTACCATATTTATACTTTAGAAATTCCGCAAACTCAGCCTGCAGCCCTTTCATGTCCAAATAGCCCGCTGGCAGTTTTGAATCCTTCAAATAAGCCGGTACATCGATGGCTGCATGGTCGGCAGTAAGGAAAACAGTGTATTCGCCCTCGCCCACTTTTTCGTCCAAAGCAGTAAAGAGACGGGCCAAATCTCGGTCCAACCGGATATAGGTATCCTCAATTTCCTTGGAGTTCACCCCAAAAAAGTGGCCCACATAGTCCGTACTGGAAAAACTGACCGCCAAAAAGTCGGTAATGGTATCCACGCCCAAACTTTCTCCTTCAACGGCTGCCAAGGCAAAGTCAGCGGTCATGCTGTTCCCATAGGGAGTGGTTCGCAGCAGACCAAACTGTCCATTGGCTTCCCACAAGGCGGGAAGGTCATGCGGAAAAGACGAAGTGGCCTCCCCTTTGAACATCCCTTCATAGGTATTGGCATCGGTACCACTCTCAACATAAGTCTCTATTGGCTTTAGGGTGTTCCATGGTTTTTTATAGACTTCCACGGCATCTGAATTGTTAAAATCAACCACCCATTGTGGCAGTGCATCCATATAATAGGAACTGGTGATCCAGTTTCCTGCTGCACCTCCCTCAAACCAATAAGCGGCATTTGCCGCATGGCCCGCGGGAAGTATGGCGCCCCTGTCCTTGAGGGCCACTCCGATCACCTTGCCCCTTTTTTGGGTATGCATACGCAACTCATCGGTAACGGTTGTGGTGAGCATTCGGTGGGGTGACATTTGCCCTGCATCGGAAGTGGTCCCTACGGAGGTATAACTATCGTCACCAGCACAGTACACATCGGTGCCCGTTTCCTTGTTGTACCAATCATTTCCGATAATCCCGTGTGTGGCCGGGGTTGTCCCGGTATAGACCGATGCGTGTCCTGGACCCGTACTGGTCGGCGCATAATTATAATGATGGTTTTTGCAATTGAATCCTTGGTTCACCAACCTTTTGAAGCCACCTTCACCATATTGGGCCCAGAAACGGGTAAGATAGTCGTAGCGCATTTGGTCCACAACAATGCCCACCACCAATTTGGGCGTATGGGCTATGGGTTCGGGCTGTTCTTCGAGAATGTCCTTCTTTTTTCGCTGACCAAAGGATAAACTGGTCATCAACATTACTAAAAGCAATAAAACGAGGTTGGTTTTTTTCATGGTGTGGATTTAATCAAACAAGGGCAAAGCTATTCAATTATCACTTTTAAAAAGTTTAAATCAAGGTTAAATGCTCAACAATATTCTTATTTTTATCACCTCAAGTCCATATCGAATACATGAAACACCTAGAAGCGATTGGAAAATACTTCATCATGATTTGGGAAGTATTTAAAAAACCGACCAAATGGCCCATCATGAGATCCTTGATCTTAAAGGAAATCGATGAGCTGATCTATGGGTCCATGGGTATCATCATCTTTATTTCGTTTTTCATCGGCGGGGTGGTCACTATCCAAACGGCCCTCAACCTGAACAGTCCCTTATTGCCTAAAAGTCTTATCGGCTTTGCCACAAGACAGTCCGTAATCTTGGAATTTGCGCCTACCTTCACCTCCATCATCATGGCTGGGAAAGTGGGGTCCTATATCACATCGAGCATTGGTACCATGCGGGTGACCGAACAGATAGACGCCCTTGAAGTGATGGGCGTGAACTCACTCAACTATTTGGTCTTCCCCAAGATCATCGCCACTTTGATGTATCCTTTCGCCGTAGCCATTTCTATGTTCGTCGGGATATTGGGCGGATGGATCGCCGCTGTTTTTGGAGGATATGCCCCAAGTGGTGAGTTCATCAAGGGTCTTCAACTGGATTTTGACTCGTTCCATGTTACTTACGCCTTCATCAAATCGGTAGTATTTGCTTTTGTGATCGCCACAGTGCCCTCCTACCATGGTTTTTACATGAAAGGCGGTGCCCTAGAAGTGGGGAAGGCCAGTACCACATCCTTTGTTTGGACGAGTGTGGTCATCATCATAACGAACTATATCCTAACGCAATTACTCTTGGGCTGATGATAGAAGTAGAAAACGTACATAAATCGTTTGGAAACAACCATGTCCTAAAAGGCATTTCTACCGTTTTTGAAAAAGGAAAGACCAACCTCATCATTGGTCAGAGTGGTTCGGGAAAAACCGTTTTCCTCAAGTGTCTTTTGGGTCTTTTTGAACCCGATGAAGGACAAATCTGCTATAACGGCCAATATTATTCGGAACTTTCCAACAGCGAACGTCGCGATCTGCGGCAAGAGATGGGCATGGTGTTCCAAGGGAGTGCCCTGTTCGATTCCATGACCGTGGAGGGCAATGTGATGTTCCCTTTGGATATGTTCACCAAACAATCCAAATCGGAAATGCAGGACCGGGTGGATTTTGTGCTGAAGCGTGTCAACCTGATCGATGCCCACAAGAGATATCCTTCGGAAATTTCAGGAGGGATGCAGAAGAGGGTCGCCATTGCCAGGGCCATCGTCATGAACCCAAAGTACCTGTTCTGTGATGAACCCAATTCTGGTCTTGATCCCAAGACCGCCATCTTGATCGACAACCTGATCCACGAGATTACCCAAGAATATGACATCACCACGATTATCAACACCCACGATATGAACTCGGTGATGGAAATCGGTGAAAAAATCATCTTCCTCAAAAATGGGTATAAGGAATGGGAAGGCACCAACAAGGAAATCTTCAAAACGGATAACGAAGCGGTGACCGATTTTGTCTACTCTTCCGAGCTTTTCAAAAAAGTGCGGCAGATGTACATCGAGGAACGGAATTGATTTCTATGGTTGTTCGCTTATTTTATTGCTGGGGTTATTTGGTGAAGATTCATATCAACAAAGTCCAACATTCTACGAACTGACACCTGAAATCCAACCAAACATCACTCCACTTCCTTCAAGACAATGGTGGAATCCCGCAAGCGTATTTTTAGCCAAGCCTGCATTTTTTTGATATCTGCCTCTTTTTGGGCATTTTGTATCCCTTGTTTCCATTTTACTTCGAAGACCGGAACTGTGTCCAATTTCTTGAAATCGGTTTGGATCTGGTACGAAAATCCCAACCTCTCGATATTACCGTAATTGGCCCTGGCCTCGGCACTGACATCCTTGAAGGGGACCTGCTTGCCCATATTCTTTGTCAAGCTGGCCACTTCCTCTTCCAATAACCTGATCTGTTCGTCCTTGTTCAGCAGATCTGCCTTGTTCCTTTCATAGAGCTCGCTTACGAAATTGAACTTTTCCTCGGAATCGTCCTTCCCTCCTTGTATGACATGGAGCTCTGCATTCTTCAAACGGGAATACTGGTTCTTTTGGGTACGCCAGGTGTTTATCACATTCTCTGGTATAAGTTCGTCCCCCATACAGACCACTTCTAAAAGAGACGCCCCGTCGTCCACATATTCAATCTTCGTAAGGTTGTCCACATACCTTCCCGCACCGTTGAACTGGTACACTTCGATGGTCTCCTCCAAGAACTGCTGTGCTTGTTTTCTAAAAAGGGATTCCTGAAAGACGTTATAAAATGTGAAACCGGCAGGGATCATCACCAAAATACCCGTAATGGAAGCCAGTCGGGCAATCATACGCCTTCGCTGTGAATTGGCGTAGCGCACCATGGGGAACCGTAAAAACTTAATGACCAAAAACGTGGCCAGACCAATAAAAATCGTATTGATGGTGAAAAGGTACATGGCGCCGGCCGCATACAAAGGTTTCCCTATGGCAAGTCCAAAGCCTACCGTACAAAGAGGCGGCATCAGTGCTGTGGCAATAGCGACTCCAAAAATCACACTGGCGATGGTTCCTTTTTTGGCACGGGCAATCACCAATGCCAGACCACCAAAAAAAGCGATCAATACGTCGCGGATGTCCGGTTTGGTACGTGCCAAAAGCTCAGAAGATTCATCCCGGAGCGGAAAAAGGTAAAAAAACAGAAAGGCCGTGATCACACTCAAGACCACCATAACAGTAAAATTCTTCAGGGATCGCCTCAATGTATCGATATCGTTGATGGCCAAGGACAGTCCCATACCCAAAATGGGACCCATCAAAGGGGAGATTAACATCGCTCCGATAACCACTGCCGTAGAGTTGGCATTCAGACCAATAGAGGCAATAAAAATGGAACAAACCAAGATCCAAGAGGTGTGCCCCTTAAAGGAAATATCGGCTATAATGGATTCCTTGGTGGCCGCAGCATCCGTATTGGTACGAATCTCCAACAGCTCGGAAAGGAACTTCCGCACACTGCCCAAAAGCCCTTTGAAATCCTTTTTTACCTCATCCCCACTATCCTGATTGGGAATACTCCCCTTTTCCAATTGATCTTCACTCATATGTTATGCAAACTCGTCGCCAAATGTTTCTTTTACTTGGCCCAATACTTTTTTAATGTCCTGTTGTTTGGACTTGGGGTAGATCAGCAAGACCTCTTCCTTGTCCACGATGATGTAATCTTCCAATCCGTCCACTACCACAATTTTACCCTTTGGGGAACGGATCATATTACCCTTTGCATTTTCCAAAACAACACTGGCATTGACCACGGCATTGCCTGATGGGTCTTTGTCCAATTTATCGTACAGCGCCCCCCATGTTCCCAAATCGTTCCAGTCAAAGGAAGCAGGAAGGGTGTATATGGAACTGGACTGTTCCAAGATAGCATAATCTATCGATATGTTTTCCGCCTTGGCATAATTCTCTTGGATGAATCCCTTCTCCTCTCCTGTATTATAGCAGGAAATTCCCTTACCAAAAAGTTCATACTGGGTGGGTTGGTAGCTTTTGAACGCATCCACTATGGTCTGTACACTCCACATAAAAATACCTGCGTTCCAAAGGAAATTGCCTTGGGCCAAAAATTCCTTTGCTGTTTCATAATCAGGCTTTTCCCTGAACTGGGACACGGTTTTCAGCTTATCGTCACTTCCCTTTTCAAATTCGATGTATCCAAAACCTGTGTTGGGAAATGTAGGTTGGATGCCCAAGGTGCAAAGCACGTTTTCCCTCCCACATTTGTCAAAACATACGGTCACGTCCTTTTCAAAAGCTTCCTCATCCTCGATCCAGTGGTCACTGGGTGCCACGATCATCACGGCGTTGGGGTTCATTTTTTGGATCTTCAATGAAGCATAGAGAATACAAGGTGCCGTGTTTCGCATGGCCGGTTCCAGGACCACCTGTTCCGGTTTTACCTTTGGTAATTGCTCCAGCACCAAGTCGTTGTAGCGTTCATTGGTCAAAATCAATATGTTCTCTGTGGGGATGAACTTGTTCAACCTATCGAATGTCTTTTGAATCAATGTTTTCCCCGTTCCCAACATATCGTGGAACTGTTTGGGATTGGCGGTGGTGCTTACAGGCCAAAATCGGGATCCTACTCCTCCTGCCATCAAAACGGCATAATAATTCTTGTTCATTTGTCTTGTTGCTTTTACATTGATGGCCCTTCGGGTCTATCTCGGACCAACTCTACTTCCGCATTGGGTTGGAACAAATATAATCTGCCCGTGGACAATTCCACACATTCATATCGTTTCACTTTCTTGTCCCCTTTTTTGAACAGCCTGCCATTGTATAGCCTAAAAATACTGCCTTTGGGCAATTCATACACATAGCTGTCCTTTCGTTCCTCCTCATCAAAGGCCTTGAGAGCAATGGATAGACGGGCATCCGTACTGCTACTGGCCTTCGGGTTCTTGAAATGGTTCGCAATGATAGGCAATAATTGATTTGGGAACACCTCTGGTCGGATGAACGGAACCATTAAATGTTGAAAGGTACGTTTCCATTCCACACCATGTGGCATGATACGGCGGCCATATTTTTCAAAGGCCACTAAATGCGCAATTTCATGAATGAGGGTGATCAAAAATCGGTATTTGTTCAACGATGCGTTCACCGTGATCATGTGCAGACCATTGGGCAGCCTACGGTAATCGCCATGGCGGGTGACCCTATGGTTCACGATCTTGAGGTGCACGCCATGGGTCTTGATGAGCTCAAAACATGGGGGCACGGCACGTTCCGGCAAGTATTTTTGAAGGGCGGTGTTCACTGCAACAAAGGTACATTTTAAGTCTGGACTACCACTTTCATCATCATTGTTATGGCGTACTATTGCTTACCTGAAGCAATTTCCCGTTGTACAGTTTTTGTCCCGTCAAGGCAAACTCCTTGATATAAGTAGCCATTTCGAGAGCGGTCACGGGTGCCTGGTAGCCTGGAAAGGCCTCTTCCAACATTTCGGTCTGCACGGCACCCAAGGCCAGCACATTAAAGCTAGGGCCGTTCTCCTTGAATTCTTCTGCCCAAAGCTCCGTCAACGTGATGACTGCCCCTTTACTGGAACTGTAAGCGGAAAGGCCCGGAAACTTGACACTCCCTTGCACGCCTCCCATGGAACTGATGGTGACCACATGGCCCTTTTCCCCCATTTTGGGCAGTACGGTCTTGGTCATTTCCGCCACACCGAACACGTTTACTTTGTAAACGTCCTCAAATTCCTTGGGGGCAATCTCCAAAAAAGGCTTGTTGAGCAAACGGCCCGCATTGTTGATTAGCACGTCCACGGTATCCCATTCCTCCAAAAATTCCTTTAGTTTTTCATAATCCTTGGTTTCACCCAAGTCAAATGGTAACGCATGGACATTCGGAAGCTTCAAGTCCTGGACTGGTCGAGCATTTCGGGACAGGGACAGCACATGGTGGCCATCTCCCGCAAAAAGTTTCACCAATTCAAAACCGATGCCCCTACTGGTTCCCGTGATAATGATGTTCGCCATGGCAGATACTATTTATTCATTCTGGGAACTAAAAATTCCCATCTACTTCGCTACGCCACTCGGAGTGACAATACTATGTTATTTTTTCTGGATTTCCTGAGTCGGTGCATTGGCAATGCCCTCCAACACGGGTATGGTTTTGTTCACCAAGGTGGCCATGTGCGCAAAATCCATGATATCCGCTTCATCGCCCACTTTGTGGTAGTGGTCAAAATTGGTGAAATCGAAAGTGCAAAAGGTGTGCGATGGCACCCCGAACTCTTGATCGAACGGATAGTTGTCCGAACGTTGGAACAGGTTAAATTCCTTGGCCGTTGGCAAAAACCCAACAAGGTTTTCCTTTGCATATTTGTTGCTCACCTCGGCCAGGTTGGACATATCGTATCCCGTGATGTACATGAAATAGTCCTTTCCTTGCAAGGGCACCCCTGTCATTTCAAAATTGAGCATGGTATACAGGTTCAGTCCCTGTTCCTTCAGTTTTTTTGCCAAATGTTTGGATCCCAACAATCCCTTTTCCTCGGCACTGAACAGGGCAAAGATCAAACTGCGCTTATTGGTCTTCCGGGTCCCAAAATATCGGGCAAACTCCATTACCGTACTGGTGCCAGAGGCATTGTCATTGGCCCCGTTGGCTATGTCGTCCCCATTTTCTGCCTTCACAACACCTATATGGTCATAATGTGCACCAATCACAATATATTCATTCTTCAGTGCAGGGTCACTACCCTCCACAATTCCCACAATGTTAAAAGATGGTTTCTCAAAATTGGAAAGGGTATCCCGATATGTTTCAAAATAGGGTTTCACCCCATTGGACTTGAAATGGTTCTCTATGTATTTTGCTGCCATCTCTATGCCCTCACTACCCGAGTCCCTACCCTTTAGCTCATCGGAAGCCAAATAGTTCATTATTTTCCCAACACGCTCCGCATCGGTAAATGGCCCTTCTCCTTTTTTGATCGCAGCTGATCTGGATTTAGTCCCTAAGGTTGTGGTTTGCTCAATTTTGCTCGAACCACAGGTCATCATCAATAGGGCAGTAAAGGCATATAGGATAGTCTTCATATTTTTGTTTTTGGATTTTCTAAAGATAAAAAAAGCATCCTTAAAAGGATGCTTTTAACTAATATGTTCTTGGTTTCCCTTCGACTTCGCTCGGGGATCTTTAAGATTACGCCAACATGGTCACTGGGTTCTCCAAATAGGCCCTCAATGTTTGCAGGAACTGCGCGCCCACTGCTCCATCCACTGTCCTGTGATCACAGGCCAGGGTCACCTTCATCGTATTGCCCACTACAATCTGTCCATTCTTGACCACTGGTTTTTCCACGATGGCCCCTACGGACAAGATGGCCGAGTTGGGCTTGTTGATGATGGACGTGAACTCCTGGATACCAAACATTCCCAAGTTGGAAACCGTAAAGGTACTTCCTTCCATTTCATCGAGCTTGATTTTCTTGGCCCTGGCCCTTCCAGCCAAATCCTTTACAGCAGCTCCGAGTTGGGTCAATGTGAGTTGATCGGCAAACTTGATCACGGGTACTACTAGACCTTCATCAACAGCCACAGCCACTCCCATGTGGATGTGGTGCTTATATATGGTGGCCTCATCGGTCCATGTGGTATTTACCTGTGGATGCTTTTTCAATGCCATGGCACATGCCTTCAACACCATATCGTTGAAAGACACCTTGGTATCGGGCAGGTTGTTGATCTGCTCCCTTGAAGCCTTCGCATTGTCCATATCCACTTCTATGGTCAAATAAAAGTGCGGTGCGGTAAATTTGGAAGCGCTCAAGCTCTTCGTGATGGCCTTGCGCATAGGGGAATTCTTCACCTCCTCGAAACTTTCCTCACCAACGGGCAAATGGATAGGTGCCACTGGAGCAGCCTTTTCAGGCGCCTTTTCCGTAACTGGTGAAACGGTCTGCGAAGGTGTAAAGCTCTCTACATCCTTTTTCACAATGCGACCATGGTCTCCGCTACCTTTAACATCAGACAACTTGATTCCTTTTTCACTGGCAATCTTCTTCGCCAAAGGCGACGCCAATATACGATGGCCATCCTGCGAAGTGGTTATGGCTTCAACCGCTTCCACTTTTTCAGCCTTTGGTTTGTCTTCTTCCGCTTTTTCAGCTTTGGGGGCACTGGAGCCTCCACCTGCTTGGGCGTTCAGCACGGCACTCACATCGGTTCCTTCTGGGCCGATGATGGCCAAAAGGGAATCGACCGGGGCGCCTTGGCCTTCCTGAATGCCAATGTGCAACAAGGTACCTGAATAGAAAGATTCAAATTCCATGGTGGCTTTATCGGTCTCTATCTCGGCCAATATATCGCCTTCCTCTACCTTGTCGCCTACTTTTTTCAACCAGCTGGCCACGGTTCCTTCTTCCATGGTATCGCTCAAACGGGGCATGGTCACGATTTCCACACCTTCCGGAATTGAGCTTGGTGTGCTTGCCGGAACTTCGCTTTTTTCAGCTTTGGGTTCGGGCTCGCTTTTTGTTTCTTCTTTCGCAGGGGCCGCACCTCCGTTCAAAAGAGCGGAAATATCCTCTCCTTCTTCTCCGATGATGGCCAAAAGTGAATCGACCGGGGCTCCATCGCCTTCTTCAATGCCGATATGCAGGAGTGTTCCTTGATGAAAGGATTCAAACTCCATGGTGGCCTTGTCGGTCTCTATCTCGGCCAATATATCGCCTTCCTCTACTTTGTCCCCTACTTTTTTGAGCCATTTTGCCACGGTTCCTTCTTCCATGGTATCGCTCAATCTAGGCATGGTGATTACTTCTGCCATCTACTTAAAGTTTATGTTGTAAAAATGGATAGTCTTCTTGTTCGTACACGGTGTCGTACAATTGTTCCTTTGGTGGGAAATCCGATTCTTCTGCAAACTGTTCACACTCGCTCACCAAATCTTTTACCCTCTTGTCTATTTTCTTGATTTCGTCCGCAGTCGCATATCCCTTTTCAAGGATGATGTCCTTTACTTGGGTGATCGGATCAATTTTCTTGTACTCTTCCACCTCTTCCTTGGTCCTGTAGTGCTGTGCATCCGACATGGAGTGCCCTCGGTAACGGTACGTCTTCATTTCCAAGAAAGTGGGTCCTCCTCCGGTACGGGCCCTTTCCACAGCCTTGTCCACTTCTTTGGCGACTATGGCAGGATCCATACCGTCCACAGGGCCGCAGGGCATTTCATAGCCCAAGCCCAATTTCCAGATCTCGGTGGAGTGTGAGGTACGGGCCACCGATGTTCCCATGGCATATCCGTTGTTCTCACAGATGAAGACCACAGGCAATTGCCACAACATGGCCAAGTTGAAGGATTCGTGTAGGGAACCTTGTCTCACTGCCCCGTCCCCCATATAGCAAAGGGTCACGGAATCCCTTTTGAAATATTTGTCACCAAATGCCAATCCGGCGCCTAGAGGGATCTGTCCACCTACAATTCCGTGTCCACCATAAAAACGGTGTTCTTTGGAAAAGATGTGCATGGAGCCTCCCATCCCTTTTGAAGTACCAGTCACCTTGCCATATAGCTCGGCCATCACCCTTCTGGGATCCACACCCATCCCGATGGGCTGGACGTGGTTACGGTAGGCGGTGATCATCCGGTCCTTGGTGAGGTCCATGGCATGGAGCGAACCTGCCAGAACAGCCTCTTGCCCATTATATAGGTGCAGAAAGCCCCTTACTTTTTGTTGAATATATACTGCGGCCAATTTGTCCTCGAACTTCCTCCAGAACAACATGTCCTCATACCATTTTAGGTAAACTTCTTTGGTGATTTTTTTCATCAACTGTAGTATTAATTGAAATCCCCCTTCGGGGAGAGGAGCAAAAATACATATATATCTCCTTTTGGAAAAAGAATTGATTTAAGAATCGCCCAAAAATGAACTGTTGAAGGCCAAGGGCAAAATATCGGCCAACGAACTGCATTTATAAATGGGTCCTTTCTCCCCTTTGAGCAATATGGAAATGGGTGATTTTTGCTTTTGCTCGTACTCGATAATGGACTGTCTGCAATTGCCACACGGCGCTGCCGGAACATCCACTTGATGCCCTTCCGAGGCTGCAGTTATGGCAATGGATACGATGGGAACGCCCGGAAACCTTGCCCCCGCCTGAAACACGGCCACCCGCTCGGCACAGAGCCCGGATGGATAGGATGCGTTCTCTTGGTTGCTCCCCATGACCGTTTCCCCGTTTTCCAACAGAACGGCCGCACCCACCTTGAAATGCGAATAGGGCGCATAGGCACTTTCCCTTGCACGCTCTGCAGCGCTTAACAATTTTTGCTCGTTTTGTGACAGCTCATCATCGTTTTGGAAAATGAGCAGTTCAAAGGCAATCCTTTTTTTCTCCATTCAAGTTTTAGGTGTCTCCCAAAAATAAGAAAACCCATCCACGGGGATAGGTTTTTTGGTCAATATTTATGCTGTTCTTTGTCAGTCGTTGAAAAATTCCTCCCCAAAGTTGAAGGTCAACGAAAAGCGTAGGGTATTCTCCAAGGGGTTTCTGACCTGCGAAGTGGAGAACAGGTAGGAAAGGTCTATTTGGGCGGTTTTATACTTGAATCCGGCCCCCAACGTGAAGAACTTCCTAGATCCTTTTTCCTCGCTCTCGTTAAAGTAACCCCCTCTCAGCATAAAGGCCTCCCTGAAGCGGTACTCTGCACCGAGGGCCCATGTCACTTCTTTGAGCTCTTCGCTGAAACCGTCCGGGGCATCTCCAAAAGATTCGAATATCCCATTAAAAAAACCTATGCTCTGGTATTGGTCGTTGTCTTCCGTATCGATATCCCCATCCCCATCAAAATCTCTGGGTGTGGGCACCAACAGTTTGTTGAACTCGGAATTGATGGCCAAAACATTGTCCTGGTCGAAGATGAAATCAAATCCTGCCCCAAACTTAAGATTGGTAGGCAAAAAGTTTTGTTGCCCCCCTTCATCATATTGGAGCGACCCCCCAATATTGGATATGTTGAACCCAAGCCTCCATCGCCCATTGTAGTTGTTGTATGCTATTTCAGGAGACCTGTAGAAACCCGCCACATCCACCGCAAAGGCGTTGGCCGCCTGCGAATCTTGGGTCCCGTCCTGGAACCTTAAGTTGGAGCTGATAAACCTTCCAACCACAGCCATGGAAAAACTCTGGCTCAATTTTAAGGAGTAGGATCCATCCAAAGCAAATTCATTGGGTTTCACCAAAGTTGCCTCTTGTTCAATGGTTTGACGAAGTTCTATATCCCCAAGGCCAAAATACCTTATACCAAAAGCGAAGGCACTCCTGTCATTAAGTTTATTGTAATAATTGGCACTCAATAGCGAAACATCGTTCACAATAGTCTCCAAATAAGGGGTGTAGCTGACCCCCACACCCGATTTTTGGGTAGCAAAGGCATATTTGGCCGGGTTCCATTGTTGTGAATACGCATCAAAAGAAGTGGCAACACCCATATCCCCCATTCCAGATGCCCTGGCATCCGCGGCTATGGTCAAAAAAGGGACTGCCGTTGTGATCGCTCTTTCTTGTTGGGCACTTGTCTGTTCGGGTAGGGCCACAGTAAGAAGGACTGCCAATATCAGTAACTTTTTCATGCTATGATTTAAGCGTTTAGTAAAGTTTTGCTCCAAAAAGCTTTGGACACATTACAACATAAACGGCGTTTTGCACAAATTCTTGTAATGGGATGTGTTTTTTTAATGCACAAAAAGACAATGCCCCACCTATATATATGACAACCATTTTCTTGAAACCGTTAAAAGCTGGTCAGTCAATACTATTTCACATTCATTTGCGTTACAAATGTATAGCAAATGTTGGCAACGACATTGCCGCAATTATTTGATGAGCACAAAATATAATGGCAAAAACATCGTTCTAATGCCATCGAAAGGATTAAATAAGATCAAAACAAATTGAATTTACTGGGGCGGACAACCCCAAGTACTTTAAGTATTCAAGCCCAAATTATGAAAAAACACTTCATCAAAGTTGTACTTTCTTGCGCCATTGTAATGGGAAGTTTTTCCAGTTGTAAAAACTCCTCATCATCCAAGGATGTTTCCAGAGCCACTGGGTGGAAAATAAATGCCAAAGAAGGCGGATTCCAATACAATTCGGACTTCAAGGAGCAGGAAACCCCTCCAGGGACTGTTTTTGTTGAGGGTGGAACCTTTACCAAAGGTCAAGTCCAAGACGACATCATGCACGATTGGAACAACACACCTACCCAACAGCACGTACAGTCGTTCTATATGGACGAGACCGAGGTGACCAATGTAATGTACCTTGAGTATTTGGATTACCTGAAGGCAGTCTACCCTCCGGACAATCCCAATTACGCAAACATCTATACCGGGGCCCTACCCGATACTTTGGTTTGGAGAAACCGATTGGGCTTCAACGAGACCATGACCAACAACTACCTTAGACACCCCGCCTACGCCGAATATCCCGTAGTCGGTGTAAACTGGGTACAGGCCACTCAGTATGCTGAATGGAGAACGGACAGGGTGAACGAAGTGATGCTGGAAAGGGAAGGCTATTTGGCCGAAGATGCCAAATACAAAGTATTGAATGGCGAAATAGAAGGCACTTTCAGTACTGAGGCCTACCTGAACAATCCAGAGTCCGTCTATGGAGGAGAGATCGATTCCCTCCAAGGAAAACAAAAGCGCGATTCCATCAATGCATTCGCCAAAAGAAGCAGTGGTGTAATCATGCCAGAATATAGGCTTCCCACTGAGACCGAATGGGAATATGCTGCCCAGGCCCTTGTGGGCACCAGGGAGTACAACAACTACCGTGGCAGAAAAAAATATCCTTGGGAAGGTGACTACACCCGAAACGGTCAACGTGTGGGACGTGGTGACCAATTGGCCAACTTCAAACAAGGTAAGGGTGATTACGGCGGTATCGCCGGATGGTCCGACGACGGTGCCGATATCACCGCACAAGTGAAATCATACAAGCCTAACGATTTTGGTCTATATGATATGGCCGGAAACGTGAGCGAATGGGTTGCCGATGTGTATCGTCCCATCGTGGATGACGAAATCAGCGACTTCAACTACTACAGAGGAAACGTATTCATGAAAAAGGCCATCGGGGAAGATGGCAAGGTCGAAATCCTACAGGACAAGATTGTATACGACACATTGCCCAACGGCAAAATCGTGGCCATCAATCTACCCGGCGAGATCAAAGAAGTTCCCGTTGGCAAGGAAGAAACCTACCTAAGGACCAACTTTGACAAAAGTGATAACCGTGGTTACAGGGACGGTGACCCAGGATCATCAAGGTTCTTTGAGAAGTTCAGTGATGAAGCGGACAACAGAAAAATGTACGATTCACCCAAGCATAAGGTAGAGCGTGATTCTACCGGAAAACTCATTCGCCAGTACGACACTTCCAACTACAGGACCTCATTGATCAACGACGAAGTGCGTGTGTACAAAGGAGGTTCTTGGAGGGATAGGGCCTTCTGGTTAGACCCTGCCCAACGCAGGTACCTGCCCCAGTACATGGCAACCGACGATATTGGGTTCCGATGTGCCATGTCAAGGGTTGGATCCAAGTCCAAGACCAACAACAAAACGGTCAGACATAAAAAAGCCAAATAAGCACATATCCTAAAGTATTTTAAAAAAGCCCCGATCAAAACATCGGGGCTTTTTTCTATCTTCGGTCCATGACTTTGGAACAACTTCATGCTCTTTTCATAGAGCACCCCACCATATGCACGGACACCCGGAAAATAACCCCGGGCTGTCTTTTTTTCGCTTTAAAAGGTCCCAATTTCAATGGCAATGCCTTTGCCAAGGACGCCTTGGAGAAAGGTGCGGCCTACGCCATTATCGATGAGGAAGAGTATAAAACTTCGGACCGGTTCGTGCTATGCGAAGATGTCCTGAAAACCCTTCAAGACCTCGCCACGTACCACAGAAACCTGAGCAAGGCAAAAGTGGTTTCCCTGACCGGAAGCAACGGTAAAACGACCACCAAGGAACTCATCAATGCCGTGCTTTCCAAAAAATACAGGACCATTGCCACCAAAGGCAACCTGAACAACCATATTGGGGTACCGCTCACTCTTTTATCCATAAAGGAAGATACCGAAATGGCCATTGTGGAGATGGGCGCCAACCACATGGGTGAAATCGCCATGCTGAGCAAGATTGCCCAACCCGATTTTGGGTACATCACCAATTTTGGGAAAGCCCACTTGGAAGGTTTTGGAGGTGTTGAAGGGGTGATAAAAGGCAAAAGCGAACTGTATGATTATCTGATTTCGAAGGACAGACATATTTTCATGAATGCCGATGATCCTATCCAATTGGAAAAGTTGGGCACCTACATCAAAAAAATGGGGTTCAGCACAAAAGACCCACAGTATTACAACATCAAATTCATTGAAGCCAATCCGTATCTGGTCCTTGAGGCGGAAGGAATACGCATGGAAACCCAACTCATTGGAAAATACAATTTCCCCAACTGCTGTGCTGCAATTTTGATGGGCAAATACTTCAATGTCCCACTGGAGGACATCAAAACTGCCCTCGAGTCCTATCAACCCCAGAACAACCGTTCGCAGATCCTATCCAAGAACGGCCATGAGATTGTGCTGGATGCCTACAATGCCAACCCCACCAGCATGAAGGCCGCTCTGGAAAACTTCAGTTTGATGGATGCCAAGAACAAAATTCTCATCATTGGGGACATGTTCGAATTGGGCGAAACTGCGGCCGAGGAGCACCAAATGATGGCCGACCTGACCCAGAAATTGGGGTTTGACAACGTTTTTCTTGTCGGTCAGAACTTTTTCAGGACAAATGCCATTGCCAAAAAGTTCCAGACCTTTGAAGATTTGAAGGAGTATGTTCTAAAAAAGCCATTTGAAAAGGGAACTTTCCTCATCAAAGGCTCCCGTGGCATGGCCTTGGAGCGAGTGTTGGATGTACTGTAGCCCTATCGTTTAATTGAGTATTTCCAAAAGTCTCCGCTATGAATGGTTGCGTGGTTTAGAGGTTAACTTAGCAAGTACGCGAGGACCTGTCTGCCGACAGGTAGGCAAGCAATTACTTATAGCCATTGTTACCTGCTGGCTTTTTTTACTTTTAGTTTGTTTTCTTTCTGTATGTTATTCAAATAAATCGAATAAGGCTTTTTTTCGGTATTATTCTCCAATTCAATTTTTGATTTTTCCCTTATATGTTCTGGAGCTTCTATTTTATTGAGAAATACATTAATACCTGTGATTGTTTGATTTCCTTTATACTTTGTTTTCCGATAACTTAACTTAAAATTATTCTTTCGAATAATATCTAAAATATCATTTAAAAGATGCTTAAAATCAAAAGGTGATGAGAATGTTAAATCATCAACATACCTTGTATAGGTTATGTTGTTTTTATTACACAATTGAATTAGTTCGTAATCTGTTTTTAGAAAAACTAAATTTGAAATATGAGTGCTAGTTGGTGTTCCTTGTGGAAGTGCATATTTCCAAGTAGTCAATTTTGTCAAGGAATTTGAAAAGTGGTTGGAAAATCCTAAACCTAAATATGTCTCGTGAACATAATTGTGACTAATGTTTGGATAAAAGTCCTGTAAATCAGTAGTAAAAATGTATTTATTTCCTTTATGAGGTTTGGCGTTGGTAATATTACTTCTCTTTTTCACACCACCGTGAACCTCCTTCGGGAGTGGAATAGGAGCAAGAATATTTTTCTTAATTGATTTTTGAATTGCCTTTAATTCTTTAACAGAAGGATGGATAGTCCTTTTCTTGACAGTTCCATCCTTATATTTTTTTACTTCGCCTGTTTTTTTATTTTTCTTTATTTCAATCTTTTCATAGTAGTAATCATCAATATTTGAAATAATCTCTGAAACTAATGCAGGTTTAAAACCAATTAATGCGCATAGTTTTTTGAATTCATTTTTTTTAAACTGCAAAGAATTCATTCACAAGAGATTTTACTGAAGGACTAATAATTTCAAAAGCCTGTCTCTTATTTTGTTGAACATCATCTTTGTCAAGTGATAAAAAAAATAAAATTGGCAATGGAACATTAAGCTCATTACTAATTAACTTCAAAGTTGAAAGATTAGGTTCTCTTTGGTTACTTTCTATTTGAGAAAGATAAGTTTGAGTAATACCGCAAGCTGAAGCAAACTCGCTTTGAGTTTGCTTTTTTTGCTTTCTAATATTTTTTATTGTTATACCTAAATCCATTTCTTTATTGTAAAAAATTAAGGAGTGTTCGGATTGTTAATTTACATTGTACTTTCATAACTTTCAGTTTAAAGGAAAAATTTAGATAATAATTCAACTACTTTCACAATTTCCGTAAGGACTTGCTCATTAGTTCTACCCTTTTTTCTTTTAAGCACTGTTAAAATTTCAAATGCTTCATTTAAGACGTTTAAGTCTTCCTCCGAAAGAGAACACTGGCTCTTTCTAATAGTCTCAATACTTTGTATTAAGCTATCAATGTTTCGATTTTGTTTTAATCTAGACATAATAAAAAAATATTTAGTTACAGGTCAACACTATTGTTGGCCCTGCTCCTTCGCCTAAATCTTGCCTGTTACTAAATGTGTAAACAATGTTCTCTTACACTCACTTAAAATTCCCTGCTCCTCATAAAATGAAAAGCAATGATAACTGCATGAAATCTCTCCTAATGTATCGTTGATATATAGGGCGAGGTCTGTGTGCCGTTAAAATACCCAATTGGGTTGCCTTTTCAGGCTATCAAGTGAACTCCATTTAGCAATTCGACTTCGAAACATCTTTTCAAAGAACTATTTATTAATGCAAATATATATAAAATATAGCAGATAGTTAATAAAAAACGTAATTATTTTTATTTTGAGCGTTAAAATATAGTTAATATGCTGAATATCAGGTGTATTAAGGTAGTTTTTTTAGCTTGCTGGTAACTTGTTTATATAAATAAAAATACATCTATATACCCCCAAAATGACATAAAATCGATGTATTTGATCATCTCTTATTAGATAAGATCGTTATTTGGTCGAGACCAAAAGCTCCCGTACATCCACATCCAAAGCATTGGCAATCTGAAACAATGTTTCAACCCTTGGCTGCATATCATTCCGGCACCATTTTGAAATTGTAGTTCGGTTCATATTCAATTCATCCGCCAACCAATTATTGGTTTTTCCTTTTTCGGCCAAAACTGCTTTAATACGATTGAATACTTCTTTTTCCATATGGGAAGGTGTTTCATCTCAAAAATAGCCACTTGAACCCACATGAAATTCGCTTAATTTTATGCTTTATTATATTCATTGAAATATTATAAATATCTTTATGCTGCTTTTAAAGATTCATTTTAGCATTTTAAAGTATTTTTTGAATATAAACGTTCACTATGAGTAAAACCTTCACCAAATCCGACCTGGAACAAATCATCGGCCTACAACAAGAGAGCCTACAAGCTATACAAAAGGCATTGGCCCGATTACGGCACCAAAACGAGCGCTTGGAGCACAGTAACCAAAAATTAAGAAAAAAGGTAGCTAAATATGAGTAGAAAAAGTGGGATATACTGGATTCGAACCAGTGACCTCTGCCCTGTCAAGGCAGCGCTCTAAACCAACTGAGCTAATATCCCATTAAAAAGCGGTGCAATATCGGAAAAAAGTTACCAATCTCCATACTCTGCCGAATTCTTTTGTGTTTCGTGCAGAATAATTTGCAACAACTGGTCCTTTTTCAGCTTGGGCTTCAAAATATCATAGATGACCTTCACAAAATGTTCCGTGGTGGGCAACAGGTCTTGGAACTCCGGGCAATCCTCGTTGAGGTTTTTATGGTCGAACCGCTCCTCCACCTCATCTTTTATCAAACTCCCCAATACCGCAAGATCCATCACAAAACCTGTATCTGGATCTACCTCCCCCTTGATCCGCACTTCAAGATCAAAGTTATGGCCATGATAGCTCGGGCTATTGCACTTACCAAAAACTTCGATGTTCTTTTCCTTGCTCCATTTGGGATTATGGAGCCTATGCGCTGCATTAAAATGGGCCTTTCTACAAATTGTGGCAATCATATTGCAAAGCAACTAAAAAAGTTGGGAACTGTCATGGTCCTTAGCCTAAGAAATTCATCTACCCCCAATCATCTTGTTCATCCAAAAGCATCTATAAAAAAAGCCCCCGAATCTTTCGGAGGCCTTATCTTTATTGATGTGGGCGCTGAGGGGTTCGAACCCCCGACCCCCTCGGTGTAAACGAGGTGCTCTGAACCAGCTGAGCTAAGCGCCCATTCATTTTCCTGAATTGGAGTGCAAATATAAAATAGTTTTTGAATCCCCGAAAGAAAAAAATTAAAAAAGCAATCAATCTATTTTTCGTTTTGCAAACCAAAGATCTTCGAGACTCAAATTAAGGGTGATGGAGTGATAGTTTTCCTTGATCAGAATATTGTTTATCTGCCCTTTGCTTCCATATGCATATGACAAATTAATGAGAGAATTCGAGGTATATCCTGTGGGCAGTCCAATCCCCATGGTAATGTTGTATCCATCGATCTTATTGTTGTTGATGGCCAGATACCCATTGTCATAATTAAACCCTGCGCGGTACCTTATGCGCTCCCAATATTTATACCCCCTGGATTTATTGACATACTCCAACCCAATGGCATAGATATCTTGGTCAGCATACGTTCCTATACTCTCGGATTGATCGGTGGCGTCCCAAAAATTCTTTTTGTAGTCTGCGTTCAAGGTAAAGGATTTAAGAATCTTTGCACTGATGCCAAACCCCAGCTCCATTGGAAGCTTAAAGTCCGAGACATCATCCTCTTCTTCGTCCTCAACGATGATCTCCTCCCCGTCCAAGGTCTTACTTACCGAACGTGTGAGGTTTCCAGTCAAGGTAACAGGTAACTGAACGGTGCCCCCCACCGAAATCTTGTCCGTAATGTCATATTGCATGCCCATCCCAAGACGCAGGGCGCTATAGTTAGTGGTTTCATTGAGTTCAAAATAGCTATTGCTTATCACAAAATTCTCTTTCTCCTCAATATTGCCAAAAAGCACCGAGGCCCTGACTCCCAAACGCAATTGGTCCGTTATCCCATAACCAAGGTTAATACCAAAGTCATTTAGCCCACCAATCCCTGAAACATTGCTCTCAAAGGTCTCATCGGACCCTTCTATGTTGGACACCAAGCCCAAAAGCGTATATCCCACGCACTATATGGGATGAGCGATATACCTGCCCCCAGCCTGTTGGCTATCCTGAAAGCAAAGGCTATATTGGAGAAGTTGAACGTTGTCTTGGACTCATCATCACCCCTATTGCTATAGTTATTGTATTCCCCGACCACCCCAATATCATAAAAGAAAGAATTTTGGGGCACCAAAGCATAATTGGCCGGGTTAAGATTGTTTATCCCCGTATCCATTCTATGGGCTATACCCGAATATCCCAAGCCGTTGGATTGCCCAATACTGGTCTGGTTAATAGTCCCCAGCCCATAAAGGGAGTAAGGGGAACTCGTCAATCCTTCAGACTGTGATCGGGCACCCATATGAATCAGGAGGATGGAGGCCATGATCACGTATCTATTCATCATCTTCGTCATAAATTGCATAAGTAAGTTCTAGAACAACACTGTATTCCGAATGGTCCATGCCTTGCAAAACAAATCGGTCCACAGTTGAAATATAATTATCCGGCAACAGAATGAGGGCTTCATCGGTTTCACGATCTTCCAACAATATTTTTTCGATATAGCTGCCCAAGGGAATTTCATAGTAGATATCGTTGAATTCCTCATTGTTCCGGTTAAGGATGCCCATGACCGAAGTGGCGCCATCCAAGTACAATAGTTGTCCCGTGAGGTCATTGTTTTGGTCCACCAAGTAGACAGAAAGGGTGTCCCTAAGCATAAGGTTATCGTCAAAAGTACCCATGGCGGGCCTCAACTTCAGCACAGCGTCCAAAATGGTCCCCTGGCCCCGGATATCATAGACGGTTTTTATGTATGGAAACTTTATCCTGGTGGCCATTCCCACACCTGACTGTATAAAACTTAAGTTGTAGGAGTCTGAGCTGCTCAGGTTGACCTCTTTGTCGGTCAGTCCCTGCAATGGCGCAATGGGGTTTTCCGCAATGACCTGATTGAAAAAGGGAACTGGTGATGAGGATTGGTCCAAATTGATGTCTATAAAACTCTGCACCTGTTCGTTCTCCTCGGAAGTACTGAAGTATAGCCGCATGAAACTTGCCCCGGTCTCTTTTGAAAATCCAATGACGGAGCCATTGTCGTCCTCCCCCGGTAAAAGGGCCAGTCCTTTGAAATAATCCTTGAACTGATTCGTGTTGGTAATCAATTTCTCCTGGAACTTCTCAAAGAAATCCAAGCCCAGTTCATCGGAAATCTTGATTTCCAAGGTATCTGCATCCAGTGGTCTGGGAGCATACGTGATGGAACCCAGGTCTTCTTCAAAATAATCGGCCTTCGCGGTGTTATAAAAATAGCTCCCTTCGTCCGGTTTCAAGGTCTTGGACAACTGCTTTATGTGAATGGTGTTGGTGCGAAGGGTGTCATTGTAATAGTATTTGTCCAACTTCAGGTAGAGGGCAATGCTATCATATTCCGCCTCGCTGTCAATGGTAAAATTACCCGGAACCATCCCCATATAACTTGACGTCCTCACAGTTCCAAATATGGAATCGGTATACTTCCCTACCAGGATCCTGGTTGATTCACTACTGACAATACTATCAAACTTCATGGTCGAAGTTTCCACGGTAAGGGTATCCAGTAACACTACCCGCATATTGCTACCGGTGAAAGCTTCGCCGGCCAAAAAATCTGATGTGTTGATGTTCTCCGAGCTACACGATGCAAACATCAAAACCAATGGACACAAGAGTCCTAAATATTTTCCCATAAACTTTGTTTGCTCCCAAAAGTATATGATGGCCCAAAGTCTAAAAATGCGAATGGACCAATCCAGTTTCTTTAAAGACGAAAACATGGAATCTACCTACAAACCCAAATTGCACGTTCGTAGATGATTTGCCCTTGTTCATATACTAAAACCCATGCTTCATATATTCCCTTATAGGAGCTTAGTACCGAAAATTACCTTTGAAAAAAATTTAAACGTTAGGCATGAAAAAAGCAGCACATTATCACAGACCCATTCTTTTCACCATACTATCACTCCTTTTACTGACAGGATGTTCCAATGATTCGGATGATGAGGAACTGGGCAACTGGGTGAACAGGTCTGTTTTTGACGGGAGCCCCCGTAGCAGTGTTTCAGGTTTTGTGATAAACAACATTGGATACATGGGCACAGGATATGATGGGGATGATTATCTGAATTCATTCTGGTCTTATAATATGGATGGGGATTATTGGTCACAAAAAGCCGATTTTCCCGGTGTGGCCAGAAATGCGGCAGTTGGGTTTGAAGTGGATGGCAAAGGCTACATAGGTTCCGGTTATGATGGAGTGAACGAACTTGATGATTTTTATTCCTACGACCCGACGAGCAATAGCTGGACCCTGATCGCCTCCTTGCCCGATACAAAAAGGAGAAGCGCCATTGCCTTTGGGGGAAATGGTTTTGGTTATTTCGGAACAGGGTATGATGGCGAGAACGATAGGAAGGATTTCTGGAAGTATGACCCTTCATCCAACACTTGGACCGAACTGGAAGGGTTTGGGGGCAACAAAAGAAGATCGGCCACAACTTTTACGATAAATGGAACCGTGTATTTAGGAACCGGGACCTCCAATGGCACTTATCTGGATGACTTTTGGGCATTCGACATCTCCAGTGAAACCTGGACCAGAAAGTTGGACCTGGACGAAGAGGATGATTATGCCATTACCCGAAGCAATGCGGTGGGATTTGAATTAAATGGGTACGGTTATGTGGCATGTGGCGAAATAAACGGTACATCCAGTACTGTATGGGAGTACGACCCCTCATCCGACACTTGGGAACAAAAAACCAGTTTTGAAGGTTCCACCAGACAGGATGCCATCGCATTTTCAAACTCCAGCAGGGTATTTGTGGGCCTTGGCCGAACAGGATCACTTTATTTGGACGACTTGGATGAATTTTTCCCGTTTGTTGAATACGATGACGAAGATTGATCCTTCATAAAAACGACAGGAACAAGAAACACCTTCCATTTTAGCCACTGCTTTAAAAAGCCGTTATGGGAAAAGCCATAAAAATCACCACGGTTTGTCTTTTGACAGGACTCGCCTTATCGGTCTTCTTCTTGCTCAAATACAAAAAAAGGGAACAGACACCGCCTCTATATTCTAAGGTCATCAAGCTTGAAGAAGGCTATGGCTACCAGATTTTTATGAATGACAAATTATTGGTCCAGCAAGAATTCATCCCTGCCATAAAGGGCAAAACCCCCTTCCAATCCGAAAAAGATGCAGAAAAAGTGGCAAAAAGTGTCATACGGAAAATACAAGGGAAAATTTCACCTGAGATTACTTTACAGGAACTCAACCAACTGGATATTGTACTTTTGGGACAATAACTTCCGTATGACCCTAAACCGCAAGAACATACAGGTATTTGTCATCCATTTATTGCTATGGAGCTTTTTCTATGGCCTCTTCCTTTTTCCCTTTTTTTTCCAACTACGCCAAATACCTCCTGACCTGCCCTTGAGGCTTGTCATTGTAATTGTGTTTTTTTATATCAATTACTTTTTACTGGTACCAATGATCTTGCTAAAGAAGAAAACGGTATCCTATATATTAATCTGCCTGATATTGATTGTAGCCACAGGGCTTATCTCTAATCTAGGTTTTGATCCTGGGCCTAGGACATCTCCCAATGTCCGAATGGATAGGTTTGTGCCGCCAGAAAATCGACACACCGCACTTTTTTTTGTCAACATATTGAATCTCAGCGCTCCATTTTTTGTGAGTGCTTTTCTTCGGGTATATCTGGAATGGAAAAGGAATGAGGATATTAGAAAGAAGGTCGAAAACGAAAAGGTGACCTCTGAACTTCAATTCCTAAAAACTCAGTTGAACCCACATTTTCTGTTCAACTCCCTGAACGCCATTTATTCCTTGGCAGTAAAAAATTCCAACATAACATCCGAAGCCATCATCTCCCTATCCGAGTTGATGCGCTATATGCTCTATGAAGCCGATAAGGAAATGGTTCCCTTGGCAAAGGAGCTGGAATACATCAAAAATTATGTGCAATTGCAAAGACTCCGGTTATCGGACAGTGCAAATGTGAACTTACGGATCTCTGGTGATGACAGAGGTAAGCAGATTCCGCCATTGCTCTTCATTTCATTTATAGAAAATGCATTTAAGTACGGAACGGATTACGAAGGAAAGACCTATGTGGGGGTCAATTTTTTAATAGAAGAGAAGTCCATATCCTTTAGGGTAGAGAATAAAATAGGCTCCCACAAGAAAAACGACAAGAGCTCAGGAGTTGGCCTGGAGAACATAAAAAACCGGTTGAAACTCCTATTTCCAGATTCCCACAACCTTGTCATTACAGATAATGGGAAAAACTATATTGTAGATTTGAGCTTATACAGCTTATAGACGATGATCATTAAACCAAAGAAGATATGAAATGTATTATAATTGACGACGAGCCCCTTGCCATTGATGTTTTGATGGACTACTGCCAAAAGATGGATTTTATCCAACTGGAAGGGACCTTTACCAATCCTTTGGAAGCCATTTCAGTCATCAAGGAAAAAAAGATAGACCTTATTTTCTGCGACATTGAAATGCCGCAGATCAACGGTATTGATTTCATAACCTCTCTGGACAACATCCCAATGTTCATCTTTACCACCGCCTACTCCCAATACGCCGTGGAAGGCTTCAACCTGAATGCCGTCGATTATTTGGTAAAACCCATCCCCTACAACAGGTTCATCAAGGCCATATCCAGAGTAAAGGAAGTGATGGCATATAAGGACACACCGACAAAAGAGAATGTATTCCCATCCATCGGGGAAAACCAAAAATCAGCCCCAAATTATATTTTTATAAAAGCGGAATATGAAAGTGTAAAGGTCAATCTGGACGACATTGAGTATATCCAAGGCCTAAAGGATTATCTAAAAATCCATGTCGTGGGCACCAACAAGACCATTCTTACCCTGATGAGCTTCAAAGAGATCTTGGACAAACTCCCGGCCAATCAGTTTTTACGAGTGCACAAATCATTTGTGGTGAATATTAGCCGCATAAAAACGGTACAACGGAACAGGATTGTGATCAATGATGTACGGATACCGATTGGTGAGAGCCACAAAGCAAATTTTTTTTCCGCTCTTGGGCTTTGATCCATTAAACCACTTCAGCAACTACAAAAGTACTACCTCCCACATAGATCATGTCTTCCGCTTCCGCACTGGTAAGTGCCGCCTTATAGCCCTTCTTCACCGTCTTGTATGCTTGTCCTTCCAGCCCTTGTCCCAAGGCCAATGACGCCAACTCTTCCACATCCATGCCCCGAGAAATACTCGGTCTCACGAAGTAGTATTTGGCTTCTTTGGGAAACATCCCCAATACACCTTTTACATCTTTATCATTCACAAAACCCAAAACCATGTGCAGTTGCTTATACTGTTGCTTTTTGATTTGTTGCAATACCCATGTAAGTCCTTCCTTGTTATGGGCGGTATCGCAGACCACCAATGGGCTTTCCTTCAAAATTTGCCATCTTCCCATCAGTCCCGTATTGGCCACTACCCTCTTCAATCCATTGGAGATGTTATCCGCTGAAATGGCAAAACTTTCCAACTGTCGGACACAGGCCAGAACCCCTTTCATATTGCGCTCCTGATAATCTCCCAGCAAATCTGTAGTATAGGCAGGGAGGGACAGTTCATCCGCAAAGACAATTTTTGATTTCAATTGATGGGCGATCAAGCTAAAAATGGTCTCCGTCTCGGGTTGTCGTTCACTGATCACCACGGGTACATTCGGTTTGATGATGCCTGCTTTTTCGAGCGCTATCTTTTCCAGCGTATCCCCCAATATCTGAGTATGGTCCAACCCTATGTTGGTGATGAGGGACACTTCCGGAGTTATGATGTTGGTAGAATCCAATCGCCCTCCCAACCCTACTTCAATAACGGCAACATCTACTTCCTCCTTGGCAAAATAGCCAAAGGCCATTCCTACGGTCATCTCAAAAAAGGACAGTCTGTGGTATTCCAAAAAGGTTTTGTTCGCGTCAATAAATTCTTTTACGAACTTCTTATCCACGGGTTTTCCATTGATCTTGATGCGCTCCCTAAAATCCTTGAGATGTGGCGAAGTGTACAGTCCTACCTTGTAGCCTGCTTCTTGGAGTATCGATGCCAGCATATGGCTACTGGATCCTTTTCCGTTGGTCCCGGCCACATGGATGGTCTTGAACTTTGTGTGGGGATTGCCCAAAACATCGGAAAAAAGGATAATGTTGTCCAACTTGGCGTTCAGGGCCGCGGCACCTTTTTGCTGGTACATGGGCAACTGGCCGAACATCCAGTCCAGGGTTTCCTTATAGGTCACTACTGCCCCAGTTTAAAATTGACCACCACAAACCCAATCTGCTCGTTCGGTGCCTTGGAATCGGCGTTCCATTTATGGAGCATAGCGGTTTTTCGAGCGGGCTCCAACAAGCACGGTGCGTTGTTGGTGGTGCCTTTGACGCCGGGCGTCGCCTCGATCACCTGTCCGTTTCTTCCCACTACTATTCTGACAACCACCCTGCCTTCTTCATTACACTCTTGCTGCACTTTGCCCTGACTGGCCAATGATCTTCCATTCAATCCATAACCTCCGGTACCACTTCCACTACCTGGGGCGCCATAATAACTGGTTGCATAGGGGTCGCCATCGGGCTGTCCCTTGTCTCCAGCTTTATTGTCGTCGCCTTCACTGCCCGTGGCGGTACCATCAGATTTTCCAATGCCTCCAATAAGGGCGTCTATGTTCTTTTTCTTGGCCTCCTGCTCTTGTCGTTTTTTCTCTTCGGCATCCCTTTTCTCCTTGGCAATCCGATCTGCTTCGGCCTTGGCCTTTTCCGCTGCCTCATCGGCCTTGCGTTTGGCTTCTTGCTGCTGCTTTATCTTGATGCTCTCCTCGTTTTCGCTGGTGAGGACCTTTTCCACGGGAGCCTCTTCCACGGTTTCCTCCTGTGGTTGCACCTCTTGCACCTGTTGCACGGGCTCACTGGGCACCTCATTGGGTTCGGAGCGCACCTTCTCCTTGGGCTGGACCGGGCCACTGCCAAATTCCATGGTCCCAAAATTCACCGCTATCCCATTTTCTATAGGTGGGTCAAGGTATGTAAGACCTATGTAAAAAAGCAAAAGCAAAAGCCCGCTCAACAGAAGTGTGGTAAGCGTGAAGGATTTTTTCTTGTGTCTCGTATCTAAAAATGACATTACTTTGGCCGCACAGCCAAGATGACCTTGTAATTGTTCCTATTGGCAATGTCCATGACGTTGACCGCTTCTTTAATGGCTACGCTTTCTTCTGCCCTTAGGATGATGGTAGGCTTGTCTTGACCTTCAAGTGCCTTTTTTAATTCAATTTCAATGTATTCTTTGTTGATCTGCTGATTGTTCACAAAATAGTTCAGGTCCTTGTTTATGGTCACCGAAACATTCTGTGTGTTGGTAGATTTCCCTTTCGCCTTTGGCAAGAGCAAATCCAGTGCATTGGGCGCATTGGACGTCAGCATAAAGAACACCAACAACAGGAACACAATGTCCGTCATGGATGCCATGCTGAATTCCGGGCTTATCTTGTTCCTTCCCTTCAGTTTCATAGCAGAATACTATATGGGTTCGTTCAATAGGTCCAAGAACTCCACCGCATTGGCTTCCATCTGGTGGACCACTTTATCCGTCCTGTTCACCAAGTGGTTATACCCAATGTAGGCGATGATTCCCACGACCAATCCGGCGACCGTTGTGGTCATTGCAGTGTAGATACCCGATGCCAACGACCCCATTTCGGCCTGTCCGCCGCTGCTTGCCATTTCGTGGAAGGCCAAGATCATCCCGATCACGGTTCCCAAGAACCCGATCATGGGCGCCGCTCCTGCCACGGTGGCCAGCACGCTCACGTTTTTCTCCAATTTGTAAACCTCAAGCGTACCTGCATTCTCTATAGCGGTGTTGATGTCGTCCAAAGGTTTTCCTATCCTGGACACGCCTTTTTCTGTGAGTCTCGCCACAGGAGAATCGGTTTGGGCACAAAGCAATTTGGCCGCTTCCAACTTTCCGTTCATGACATGGTCACGAATCTGGTTCATGAAGTTTTTGTCGATCTTGGACGCCGCCTTCAAGGCAAAAATCCGTTCAAAATAAATGTACATAGCTACGAACAGAAGCACAAAAAGCACAATAATGATCAAAATACTTCCTGTACCCCCATTAACGATAAGGTCTATTACGGAAAGGGTCTTCTCTTCTGAAATAGAGGCCATTGCCTCGGCTCCCTCCGTTGCTTCCTGAAAAATAATCATATAAAATCCCCAATTTAAGTTGCAATTATAACGGAGATTTTTGGACTAAAGTATGATTTAGAACAAATATCGCATCACCATGAAGCATATTGCTCCTCCTATAAAGCCCAAAAAGGCCAACCAAGATATCTTTTTGAGATACCAAAAGAAGTCTATTTTCTCCATTCCCATGGCCACAACACCTGCCGCGGAACCGATAATGAGCATACTGCCCCCTGTACCTGCAGAATAGGCGATGAAGTGCCACAACTGATCATCCAAAGGTTCCGAAAACATCCCCAAACTCGCAGCCACCAATGGCACGTTGTCAATAACCGCAGAACCGACTCCCAATAGAAGTACCACCAAGTCAGAAACGTGGGTACTTGCCATTTCGGTACCCATCAACGGCATTCCCTGTTTCAAGCTCTCTGCAAAATTGAACAGAAGCCCCAAGGACTCCAAAGCGGCCACCGCCATCAAAATACCCAAGAAAAAGAGGATACTGGGCAGTTCTATCTTGGTAAGTGCACTGTGTACGGGACTATGGTGCGATGCCGCATCACTGTCATGATCAACGGATGAAATCGCAATTTTTCGGTTACTGTATATTTCAGCAAAAGTGGCCACAACGGCCAAGGACAACATCATGCCCACATAGGGTGGCAAGTGGGTAATGGTCTTGAAGATGGGCACAAACACAATGGCCCCCAAGCCCAAGTAGAGCATAATGGAACTGTACTTTGATTTTGACACTTCTTCATCCTCCACATCAATTTCACCTTTGAAAGCAGGAAGGAAGGACGCTATAAACGATGGAAGCAACATACAGACAAGCGATGGCACCAACAAGTGCTCTATCAACAAGGCCGTGGACACTTTGTTACCGATCCACAACATGGTGGTGGTAACATCCCCGATCGGGGACCAGGCTCCACCTGCATTGGCCGCAATGATGATCAGACCTGCATACCAGATCCTTACTTCCCTGTCCTTAACAATTTTCTGGAGAATGGAAATCAATACTATGGTCGCAGTAAGGTTGTCAATGATAGCGGAAAGAATGAAGGCCATAAAGGAAAATATCCAAAGGATCTTTTTCTTGCTCCTGGTCTTCACAAAGGATTTTATAGTGGAGAAACCGTCAAAATAGTCGATGATCTCAACAATGGTCATGGCTCCCAATAGGAAGACCAAAATCTCCGAGGTTTTACCCAAATGGTGCAGCAAGGTTTCTTCCAAAAGATGTGTCTTCTCCTCATGGTTAAAGGATGAAAAGTTTTCCAACAAGGCATGGTTCCCAGAATCGAACCAAGTGGTGAAACCGTCAAGTCCGAAAGCCATCATGGCCCATAGAATGGCCATCATGGCCAAGGCCGGGATAAGTTTATCTATCTTCAGATTGTGTTCAAGTGTAATTGCCAAATATCCAATTACAAAAATGACAACTAAGAGGGTCTCCATGTTAAGTTTGGTTTAATTAAGGAATCTTTTGTTGAGTAGTTATATAAGCGTTAAAGATATTCAAAATGAGTTTTTCCGCATAATCTTATTCCCTTAAAATATTGTGAAAGCAAAAAATATCTCCTTAAGGTTTTCAAAACAATTATATCATTCTCGTTTATATCGACATTTTTATGTGGGATTATCATTGGAACGCTATATTTGTACTCCGTTTTTAATTATTTTTCAGTATTATGGATTTCTCACTCTCCGAAGAACAGTTGATGATACAGCAGGCGGCAAAGGATTTTGCCCAAAGCGAACTTTTGCCCGGTGTCATAGAACGGGACGATTCTCAAACGTTCCCCGACGAACTGGTCCGAAAAATGGGCGAGCTCGGGTTTATGGGCATGATGGTCAATGAAAAATATGGCGGCAGCGGACTGGACACCCAAGCCTATGTACTGGCCATGGAAGAGCTGTCCAAAGTGGACGCCTCCGCCTCCGTAATGGTTTCCGTGAACAATTCTTTGGTATGCTGGGGCCTGGAAACCTATGGTTCGGAGGAACAAAAACAAAAATACCTGACCCGCTTGGCCTCTGGTGAAATCATTGGCGCATTCTGCCTATCCGAACCTGAGGCGGGAAGTGATGCCACCTCCCAAAAAACGACAGCTATCGATAAGGGAGACCATTATCTCCTGAACGGAACAAAAAACTGGATCACCAACGGAGGCAGGGCCGAAGTTTTCTTGGTAATAGCCCAAACCCATGTGGACAAGGGACACCATGGTATCAACGCCCTTATCGTTGAAAAAGGAACGCCCGGCTTTGAAATAGGTCCCAAGGAAAACAAACTGGGAATTAGGGGCAGTGACACCCATTCCCTACTCTTTAACGATGTGATAGTTCCCAAGGAAAACCGTATCGGCGCTGATGGCTTTGGGTTCAAGTTTGCCATGAAGACCCTGGCCGGCGGACGGATAGGGATAGCCGCACAGGCATTGGGCATTGCCGCCGGTGCCTACGAACTGGCACTACAGTATTCCAAACAACGAAAGGCTTTTGGCACCGAAATCTCCAACCATCAAGCCATAGCCTTCAAACTGGCCGACATGCACACCAAGATACAGGCCGCTCGCCTTCTGGTATATCAGGCAGCCTCCGACAAGGATAATGGCAACGACTACACCTTATCTGGCGCAATGGCCAAGCTCTATGCATCGGATGTGGCGATGGAAACTGCGGTCGAAGCTGTGCAGATCCATGGTGGCAATGGCTTCGTGAAAGATTATCACGTGGAGCGATTGATGCGCGATGCCAAGATCACCCAAATTTACGAAGGGACGTCTGAAATACAGAAGATAGTCATCTCCAGAAGTATAATTAAAGATTGACCCCCTTATAATTTAAGGGGTGGGTATCAGATGAAAGTTATTTTATCCGACACACCCCTTCGCTTTCACAAGTCTTCTGCGCAGAATATGCAACAAACCTGTATTTATCCTTCCTTTTTTAAGGGATAGAGGGTTAGAAAGAGACTATTTTGAGATAATGATAAATTAACATTCCCCATATTTTCATTTTAAGCATTTTTTAACCTTTATGTGAATACGTTGATTATTCTCCTGATAATCAATTAAAACCTTGTATTTTATTCATCAGAATTGATATTTTTGAGGAAATACGTTAATGATGAAATTGAAAAAGCAAGGTCTATATCTGCCAGAATTTGAGCATGACAACTGTGGTGCAGGATTCATTTGCAGCCTAAAAGGAAGAAAATCCAATGATATCATACACAAAGCCCTCGAGATCCTTGATAAACTGGAGCACAGGGGAGCAGTGAGTTCCGATGGAAAGACAGGGGATGGAGCTGGGATCCTGATCGATGTTCCGCACGACTTTTTCAATGAGGTCTGCCGGTTCTCCCTACCAGAGGCCGGGGAATATGCCGTGGGCAACGTATTTCTTCCACAAAAGGAAAATCAAAGGGATTTTTGCATAAAGGTCCTTGAGGAAAATATGAAAGCACAAGGGTTGCAATTGCTGGGCTGGCGCGATGTCCCCGTAAACCGTTCCGTGCCCGGAAGGATAGCCGCAGAGACCGAGCCCTATCTAAAGCAGGTATTTATAGGAAAGGGAGAGGCACTGGACGATTTCCAGTTCAACCTTAAGCTTTTCATCGCCCGGAAAATCACCGAGCACACCATCATAGAAAGCAAGCTTTCCCAAAGCCAGTTTTTCTATTTGCCCAGCCTTTCCACCAAGATCATCATTTTCAAGGGACTTTTGGTCCCCAAGGACATCAGCAGATATTACGAAGACCTGTTGGACCCCCGAGTGGTCACCCGTTTGGCCCTGGTCCACCAAAGGTTCTCCACCAACACCTTTCCTACCTGGGACCTTGCACAGCCTTTCCGCTATATGTGTCACAATGGGGAAATCAATACATTGAGGGGCAATGTGTCCCGTATGCGTTCCCGCGAAGAATTGATGAAAAGTGATTGGTTCGGGGACGATATCAAAAAAATACTGCCCATAGTCCTTCCCGGAAAATCAGATTCCGCCAGCATGGACATGGTGGTGGAACTCCTGTTGATGACAGGCCGCTCCCTTCCCGAAGTAATGATGATGTTGGTACCGGAAGCGTGGGAAAAAAATTCCGAAATGTCCGAATCCAAAAAAGCATTCTACGAATACAACTCCTGCTTGATGGAGCCCTGGGACGGACCCGCATCCATTCCCTTTACCGATGGAAATTATATTGGCGCGGTATTGGACAGGAACGGTTTGCGCCCGTCCCGATATTCAGTGACAAAAAAAGGATATGTGATCATGTCCTCCGAGACCGGGGTCGTGGAGCTGGAGCCAGAGGACATTGAATTCCACGGCAGACTGGAGCCTGGTAAAATGTTTTTGGTGAACATGGAAGAGGGACGCATTGTCAACGATGAGGAAATCAAGGAATCCATTGCCAAAAAACATCCCTATCAAAAATGGCTAAAAGACAATCTGGTCCATCTTAGGGACATACCTTATAATGATTGCCCGGTATTTTTCGGGGAATTTCCGCTAAAAACAAGACGGGCCGCTTTCGGCTATACCCAAGAGGACATCAATACCATCATCATGCCGATGGCACAACACGGTAAGGAACCCATTGGGTCCATGGGATCGGACACACCTATTGCCGTACTTTCCGAAAGGCCCCAATTGATCTATAATTATTTCAAACAGCTCTTCGCCCAAGTGACCAACCCTCCTTTGGACGGTATCCGCGAAGAATTGATCACCGATATCAGCCTTACGCTGGGAAGTGACCAAAACATCTTCAACATATCCGAACTGCACTGTAGAAAATTGAAGATCCAAAACCCAGTGATCTCCAAAGAGGATCTCGACAAGATTAAAAACTACGATGCCAGTCCGGATTATAAAGTGGTGTCCATTTCCATGCTCTACGAAATTGCCAAAGGGCACAACGGCCTAGAGGAAGCTTTACAATCCTTGCTGCAACAGGCCCTGGACGCCATTGACCAAGGAGCCAACATCATCATCCTATCGGACAGGATGGTAAGCTCTGAAATGGCAGCGATACCTGCACTTCTGGCCTGTTCCTATGTGAACAGTGGACTTAGCAAATTGGGCAGGCGTTCCAAATTGAGTATCATCATTGAATCGGCAGAACCACGGGAAGTGCACCATTTCGCATTGTTGTTCGGTTTCGGGGCAAGTGCCATCAACCCGTATCTGGTGAACGAGATCATAGGCGAACAACTGACCGAAAACAACATTACCGACTACACTTTCGACGAAGCCATCAAAAATTACAACAAAGCAGTTGGCAAGGGCATCTTGAAAGTGATGAACAAAATTGGGATTTCCACCTTGAACTCCTATCGAGGATCCCAACTTTTCGAATGCATAGGCATAAACACCAAAGTAGTGGACAAATATTTCCCCAATACCCCAACACGGATCCAGGGAATAGGTCTATATGAAATTGAGAAAGAGGTGGCCAAACGCCACAAAAAAGCATTCACAACACAGGAATTAGCAGCCAATCTGGACATTGAGGTTGGTGGAGAGTACCGATGGAGAAGGAATGGCGAGAAACACATGTTCAATCCATTGACGATTGCCAAACTTCAGAAATCGGTACGCAATAACGAGCCGGAAACCTATAAAGAGTATTCCGAACTGGTCAATGAGCAATCCAAAAACCTTATGACCATCCGTGGACTGTTCGATTTTTCGAACTATGACCCTATTCCCATCGAGGAAGTGGAACCTTGGACCGAAATTGTAAAACGGTTCAAGACCGGGGCCATGTCCTACGGAAGTATCAGTAAGGAAGCACATGAAAACCTGGCGATTGCCATGAACCGGATCGGAGGAAAAAGCAATTCGGGTGAAGGAGGAGAAGATCCGGCTCGTTTTTATAGAAGTCAAACTGGCGACTGGAAGAACAGCGCCATAAAGCAGGTAGCATCTGGTCGTTTTGGGGTCACCTCAAATTACCTGGCCAATGCCCAAGAGATACAGATCAAGATGGCACAAGGGGCAAAACCGGGCGAAGGTGGGCAGTTGCCAGGCCCAAAAGTGGACCCCGCGATTGCCAAGACCAGGAACTCGACCCCCTATGTTGGGCTCATTTCCCCACCACCACACCACGACATTTATTCCATTGAGGACCTTTCCCAATTGATCTACGATCTAAAATCGGCCAACAGGGAAGCTAGGATCAATGTGAAACTGGTATCGGAAGTAGGTGTGGGCACTGTGGCCGCTGGGGTCTCCAAGGCAAAGGCCGACGTAATCCTTATCTCTGGATTTGATGGCGGTACCGGGGCATCCCCGTTGACATCGTTGAAACATGCGGGACTACCTTGGGAACTTGGGGTTGCCGAAGCCCAGCAGACATTGGTACTGAACGACCTCAGAAATAGGGTGGTACTGGAATGCGATGGACAATTGAAAACAGGAAGGGACGTGGCGATTGCCTGTCTCTTGGGCGCGGAGGAATTTGGTTTTGCAACCGCACCTTTGGTGGCCTCTGGCTGTATCATGATGCGCGTTTGCCACTTGAATACCTGCCCAGTGGGTATTGCTACCCAGAATCCGGAATTGCGCAAAAAGTTCCAAGGAAAACCGGAGCATGTGGTCAACTACATGTACTTTGTCGCCCAAGAACTTCGGGAAATCATGGCCAAGCTAGGCTTCAGGACCGTGAATGAAATGGTGGGACAGGTACAGAAATTGGACAGAAAAAAGGCCATAGAGCATTACAAGGCCGCTGGAATAGACCTTACTCCCATATTGTACCAAGTTGATGTGCCCGAAGGGACCAAGCTCTACAATACCGAGAAACAGGTGCACGATATCAGTAAATCCATTGAATTTGAAATCATCGCAAAGGCACACCCTGCCCTTTTCAGAAAAGAAAAGACCAGCCTCGACTTTCCGATCTACAATACGGACAGGGCCGTCGGTGCCATTATCAGTAATGAAATATCCAAAATATACGGTGCGGACGGTCTTCCCGACAATACCCTCAAATTGAATTTCACAGGGTCTGCCGGACAAAGTTTTGGCGCTTTTGCTACCAAAGGACTCACCATGATAGTCAACGGAAA
>NZ_QXFO01000022.1:0-2500 GCF_003584105.1 Flagellimonas taeanensis | reverse complement strand
ACTCTCGGAATCACTTTTGTTTTCTCTTCCTCCGCCTACTTAGATGTTTCAGTTCAGCGGGTTCGCCCACCTTGCGGTGTGACAGGCCTTCAACCTGCCGGGTTGCCCCATTCGGACACCCACGGATCAATGCTCATGTGCAGCTCCCCGTGGATTTTCGCAGCTTATCGCGTCCTTCGTCGCCTCTGAGAGCCCAGGCATCCCCCATACGCCCTTCTTTTGCTTGTCGCACCTGTGCCTAAGCACAGATGCCCTCTCGTAATCCTTATATATTCTATTCTACTTCGTGTTTCTTCTTTTGACTTCGCCATGATGGTAAAACCATCACGCTCCGTCCCAATATGTCAATGAACTTTCTGGCACACCGCCACCGATCGGTGGACGGCACTTGCCGTGGTGGAGAATAAGGGAGTCGAACCCTTGACCTCCTGCGTGCAAGGCAGGCGCTCTAGCCAGCTGAGCTAATTCCCCATTACCAGTGGTCAGTTAACAGTTATCAGTTAACAGTACTATAACGGTAACCCAACACCTAGAATTTCCTATTCAATACTTCTTTTAAAGAACTTTTATAGACCCTGGCCCCAAAGGCCAAAAACCTGCGGCACTGCCGCTTCCGTAGTCTCAGGCAGACTCGAACTGCCGACCTCTACATTATCAGTGTAGCGCTCTAACCAGCTGAGCTATGAGACTGCATCGGCCCAAAAATGGGCAGTATACCAAAAAACATATCGCAAGACAGCAAAAGGGAAAAAACCATCCCGATGCGGGACCGGAAAAAATTCCGGGCGTCATCTTCTCTAGAAAGGAGGTGTTCCAGCCGCACCTTCCGGTACGGCTACCTTGTTACGACTTAGCCCTAGTTACCGATTTTGCCCTAGGCCGCTCCTTGCGGTGACGGACTTCAGGCACTCCCGGCTTCCATGGCTTGACGGGCGGTGTGTACAAGGCCCGGGAACGTATTCACCGGATCATGGCTGATATCCGATTACTAGCGATTCCAGCTTCACGGGGTCGAGTTGCAGACCCCGATCCGAACTGTGACCGGTTTTATAGATCCGCGCCCCCTTGCGGGGTGGCTTCCCTCTGTACCGGCCATTGTAGCACGTGTGTGGCCCAGGACGTAAGGGCCGTGATGATTTGACGTCGTCCCCACCTTCCTCACGGTTTGCACCGGCAGTCCCGTTAGAGTCCCCGACTTGACTCGCTGGCAACTAACGGTAGGGGTTGCGCTCGTTATAGGACTTAACCTGACACCTCACGGCACGAGCTGACGACAACCATGCAGCACCTTGCAGGCGGTCCGAAGAAAGGGATGTCTCCACCCCATGCAGCCTGCATTTAAGCCCTGGTAAGGTTCCTCGCGTATCATCGAATTAAACCACATGCTCCACCGCTTGTGCGGGCCCCCGTCAATTCCTTTGAGTTTCAACCTTGCGGTCGTACTCCCCAGGTGGGATACTTATCACTTTCGCTTGGCCACGGAGACAATGTCCCCACAGCTAGTATCCATCGTTTACGGCGTGGACTACCGGGGTATCTAATCCCGTTCGCTACCCACGCTTTCGTCCATCAGCGTCAGTACATGGTTGGTCACCTGCCTTCGCGATCGGTGTTCTATGTGATATCTATGCATTTCACCGCTACACCACATGTTCCGGCAACCCCACCATGACTCAAGACCTGCAGTATCAAAGGCAATTTTATGGTTGAGCCACAAACTTTCACCCCTGACTTACAGGCCCGCCTACGGACCCTTTAAACCCAATGATTCCGGATAACGCTCGGACCCTCCGTATTACCGCGGCTGCTGGCACGGAGTTAGCCGGTCCTTATTCTTACGGTACCGTCAGCCACCTACACGTAGGTGGGTTTCTTCCCGTATAAAAGCAGTTTACAACCCATAGGGCCGTCATCCTGCACGCGGCATGGCTGGATCAGTCTTCCGACCATTGTCCAATATTCCTCACTGCTGCCTCCCGTAGGAGTCTGGTCCGTGTCTCAGTACCAGTGTGGGGGATCCCCCTCTCAGGGCCCCTAACCATCGTTGCCATGGTGGGCCGTTACCCCACCATCAAGCTAATGGTACGCATGGCCATCCCTGTCCGATAAATCTTTAATCACAACATCATGCGATGTAATGATACCATGGGGCATTAATCCAAGTTTCCCTGGGCTATTCCCCTGACAGGGGCAGGTTCCATACGCGTTCCGCACCCGTGCGCCGGTCTCAGGGGTGCAAGCACCCCCTACCCCTCGACTTGCATGTGTTAGGCCTGCCGCTAGCGTTCATCCTGAGCCAGGATCAAACTCTTCATTGTCTATCGTTAAATATCTATCGAGACATCCTCAAAACAAATCCGGTCCTTGACATCAAAATGGCTTTAATTCTCTTTACGCTGTCTTTTGCAATATGTATATGAACTTCTTTTTCCTCCCCCGGTCTACACCTCTCGGCCTTCCCGGAGCGCCCTGCCTTATCAGCTAAGCGGGTGCAAATATA
>NZ_QXFO01000021.1:0-2500 GCF_003584105.1 Flagellimonas taeanensis | reverse complement strand
ACTCTCGGAATCACTTTTGTTTTCTCTTCCTCCGCCTACTTAGATGTTTCAGTTCAGCGGGTTCGCCCACCTTGCGGTGTGACAGGCCTTCAACCTGCCGGGTTGCCCCATTCGGACACCCACGGATCAATGCTCATGTGCAGCTCCCCGTGGATTTTCGCAGCTTATCGCGTCCTTCGTCGCCTCTGAGAGCCCAGGCATCCCCCATACGCCCTTCTTTTGCTTGTCGCACCTGTGCCTAAGCACAGATGCCCTCTCGTAATCCTTATATATTCTATTCTACTTCGTGTTTCTTCTTTTGACTTCGCCATGATGGTAAAACCATCACGCTCCGTCCCAATATGTCAATGAACTTTCTGGCACACCGCCACCGATCGGTGGACGGCACTTGCCGTGGTGGAGAATAAGGGAGTCGAACCCTTGACCTCCTGCGTGCAAGGCAGGCGCTCTAGCCAGCTGAGCTAATTCCCCATTACCAGTGGTCAGTTAACAGTTATCAGTTAACAGTACTATAACGGTAACCCAACACCTAGAATTTCCTATTCAATACTTCTTTTAAAGAACTTTTATAGACCCTGGCCCCAAAGGCCAAAAACCTGCGGCACTGCCGCTTCCGTAGTCTCAGGCAGACTCGAACTGCCGACCTCTACATTATCAGTGTAGCGCTCTAACCAGCTGAGCTATGAGACTGCATCGGCCCAAAAATGGGCAGTATACCAAAAAACATATCGCAAGACAGCAAAAGGGAAAAAACCATCCCGATGCGGGACCGGAAAAAATTCCGGGCGTCATCTTCTCTAGAAAGGAGGTGTTCCAGCCGCACCTTCCGGTACGGCTACCTTGTTACGACTTAGCCCTAGTTACCGATTTTGCCCTAGGCCGCTCCTTGCGGTGACGGACTTCAGGCACTCCCGGCTTCCATGGCTTGACGGGCGGTGTGTACAAGGCCCGGGAACGTATTCACCGGATCATGGCTGATATCCGATTACTAGCGATTCCAGCTTCACGGGGTCGAGTTGCAGACCCCGATCCGAACTGTGACCGGTTTTATAGATCCGCGCCCCCTTGCGGGGTGGCTTCCCTCTGTACCGGCCATTGTAGCACGTGTGTGGCCCAGGACGTAAGGGCCGTGATGATTTGACGTCGTCCCCACCTTCCTCACGGTTTGCACCGGCAGTCCCGTTAGAGTCCCCGACTTGACTCGCTGGCAACTAACGGTAGGGGTTGCGCTCGTTATAGGACTTAACCTGACACCTCACGGCACGAGCTGACGACAACCATGCAGCACCTTGCAGGCGGTCCGAAGAAAGGGATGTCTCCACCCCATGCAGCCTGCATTTAAGCCCTGGTAAGGTTCCTCGCGTATCATCGAATTAAACCACATGCTCCACCGCTTGTGCGGGCCCCCGTCAATTCCTTTGAGTTTCAACCTTGCGGTCGTACTCCCCAGGTGGGATACTTATCACTTTCGCTTGGCCACGGAGACAATGTCCCCACAGCTAGTATCCATCGTTTACGGCGTGGACTACCGGGGTATCTAATCCCGTTCGCTACCCACGCTTTCGTCCATCAGCGTCAGTACATGGTTGGTCACCTGCCTTCGCGATCGGTGTTCTATGTGATATCTATGCATTTCACCGCTACACCACATGTTCCGGCAACCCCACCATGACTCAAGACCTGCAGTATCAAAGGCAATTTTATGGTTGAGCCACAAACTTTCACCCCTGACTTACAGGCCCGCCTACGGACCCTTTAAACCCAATGATTCCGGATAACGCTCGGACCCTCCGTATTACCGCGGCTGCTGGCACGGAGTTAGCCGGTCCTTATTCTTACGGTACCGTCAGCCACCTACACGTAGGTGGGTTTCTTCCCGTATAAAAGCAGTTTACAACCCATAGGGCCGTCATCCTGCACGCGGCATGGCTGGATCAGTCTTCCGACCATTGTCCAATATTCCTCACTGCTGCCTCCCGTAGGAGTCTGGTCCGTGTCTCAGTACCAGTGTGGGGGATCCCCCTCTCAGGGCCCCTAACCATCGTTGCCATGGTGGGCCGTTACCCCACCATCAAGCTAATGGTACGCATGGCCATCCCTGTCCGATAAATCTTTAATCACAACATCATGCGATGTAATGATACCATGGGGCATTAATCCAAGTTTCCCTGGGCTATTCCCCTGACAGGGGCAGGTTCCATACGCGTTCCGCACCCGTGCGCCGGTCTCAGGGGTGCAAGCACCCCCTACCCCTCGACTTGCATGTGTTAGGCCTGCCGCTAGCGTTCATCCTGAGCCAGGATCAAACTCTTCATTGTCTATCGTTAAATATCTATCGAGACATCCTCAAAACAAATCCGGTCCTTGACATCAAAATGGCTTTAATTCTCTTTACGCTGTCTTTTGCAATATGTATATGAACTTCTTTTTCCTCCCCCGGTCTACACCTCTCGGCCTTCCCGGAGCGCCCTGCCTTATCAGCTAAGCGGGTGCAAATATA
>NZ_QXFO01000020.1 GCF_003584105.1 Flagellimonas taeanensis | reverse complement strand
AGCATTGCTCACATAAAAGTTGTCGATGGAAAAGCTGCCCCCACCTTCTTTGTAGAAAAGGGCACCTTCATCACTGGTGGGACCTACCACGGTGATGTTGCTCAAGGTAGTCGTGGTCACAGGGGTGGCATCGCCATTGTCCCCGTTGTTGGAACCTTCGATACCTGCTTTTGCACCACCAGCGATGTACCAGTAGCTTCCGTTACCGGTCCAACCATCTGCGAAGTCGATGGAATCGTCACCGCTTCCTATGGATACAAGGTAGTTACCGCTTACGGTGCCTCCGAAGAACTCGATACCATCGTCACCACCATTCAAAGACTGTACATATTCGAAAGTGGTTCCTGAACCAACACCGAAGAGGGATACACCGTTGAACTCCTTATCGTTGGAGAAAGTGGCCCCGGTATATTCCACACGAAGGTAGGTGATGGAACCAGAATCGTCATCGGCAGTGGCACCACCATAGGTAAGGTCACCTACCTCAGTGGTCACGTCCACCCCTTTGTTGGTAGGGGCATCACCTGCAATCACCAATCCACCCCAATCGCCAGGGGCAGGAGTCTCGCTAGAAGAAGTCATCACCACAGGAGCTTCAGCAGTACCATTGATGAAAATCTGGGCACCTCTTTCAACACCGATGAAAGCGGCAGTACCTCCAGAGGCCTTGATCACGGTTCCGGCAGGAATGGTCAATGATCCACCCTCTTTAACGATGAAAGAACTTGTGAGAAGATATTCGATTGAAGCACTCAAGCTAACATCTCCAGTAACTACACCGGCCAAGTTTTCACTTATAATTTCGCTGTTCTCCAAACCAATGGTCCAGCCAGCCGCCCAATCAGGGGAATTGGCACCATTTCCGGCTCCTGTTGCAATACCTTCGGTATAGAAGGCTTGGTTTGCACCGGCATAATTGGTTATAACGAACCCTTCTGGAATATTGGCGAATTGAATATTCGTGATATCCAAATCACCAGCTTCAATACGAACACCGGCAGGAGCATCACTAGCAGTTACATTGATGCCTACTGGAGCATTGCTCACATAAAAGTTGTCGATGGAAAAGCTGCCCCCACCTTCTTTGTAGAAAAGGGCACCTTCATCACTGGTGGGACCTACCACGGTGATGTTGCTCAAGGTAGTCGTGGTCACAGGGGTGGCATCGCCATTGTCCCCGTTGTTGGAACCTTCGATACCTGCTTTTGCACCACCAGCGATGTACCAGTAGCTTCCGTTACCGGTCCAACCATCTGCGAAGTCGATGGAATCGTCACCGCTTCCTATGGATACAAGGTAGTTACCGCTTACGGTGCCTCCGAAGAACTCGATACCATCGTCACCACCATTCAAAGACTGTACATATTCGAAAGTGGTTCCTGAACCAACACCGAAGAGGGATACACCGTTGAACTCCTTATCGTTGGAGAAAGTGGCCCCGGTATATTCCACACGAAGGTAGGTGATGGAACCAGAATCGTCATCGGCAGTGGCACCACCATAGGTAAGGTCACCTACCTCAGTGGTCACGTCCACCCCTTTGTTGGTAGGGGCATCACCTGCAATCACCAATCCACCCCAATCGCCAGGGGCAGGAGTCTCGCTAGAAGAAGTCATCACCACAGGAGCTTCAGCAGTACCATTGATGAAAATCTGGGCACCTCTTTCAACACCGATGAAAGCGGCAGTACCTCCAGAGGCCTTGATCACGGTTCCGGCAGGAATGGTCAATGA
>NZ_QXFO01000019.1 GCF_003584105.1 Flagellimonas taeanensis | reverse complement strand
GGCTTCCTGCGCTTCTCCCAGGCCAACAGTTTTGAAGTGGTGTATGGAGGAGGGGAATCCAATGTGGCAGTCTCCTTGGCCAATTATGGGGTCCCGGTGGACTTTGTGACCCGTCTCCCGAAGAACGACATCGGGGAATGCGCACTGATGGAGCTGCGCAAGCGCGGTGTGGGCACGGACAAGATCATCCATGGGGGCGACCGATTGGGAATCTATTTTTTGGAGACCGGGGCAGTGAGCCGTGGCAGCAAGGTGGTCTATGACCGGGCACACTCCGCCATGGCGGAGATCGGTCCGGGCATGGTGGACTGGGAAAAGGTGTTCGAAGGTGCCGGATGGTTCCACTGGACGGGGATCACCCCCGCAATATCACAGGGAGCGGCAGATGCCTGTCTGGAGGCCGTGAAGGCGGCCAGCGAGAAAGGGATCACCATCTCGACGGACCTGAACTACCGTGCCAAGCTCTGGAAGTACTGTGACGATGCGAAGCGTGAGCAGATCATGTCGGAATTAACCTCATACTGCGATGTGGTACTGGGCAATGAGGAAGATGCGGAGAAGCACTTTGGCATCAAGCCGGCGGGACTGGACATCACCACCCAGGGCGACCATGTGGAAGCGGCGGCGTTCCTGTCGGTCTGCAAGCAGATGATGGAAAAATTTCCCAGGGCAAAGAAGGTGATCACCACCCTGAGAGGATCCATAAGCGCCTCGCACAACACCTGGGCAGGGGTACTGTACGATGGCAAGAAGATGTACGAGACCCGCCAGTACCAGATCACGGACATCGTGGACCGAGTGGGCGGAGGGGACAGCTTCATGGGCGGCCTCATCTATGGATTGATGGAATACGAGGGGGACGACCAAAAGGCACTCGACTTTGCAGTGGCGGCCTCCTGTCTGAAGCATACCATCAAAGGGGATGCGAACCTGGTGACGGTGGACGAAGTGGAAAAATTGATGGGCGGGGATGCCTCAGGAAGGGTGGCCCGATAATAGTTAAAAGAAAAGAAGCAATGGCACAATATACAAGAACACAAGTGGCACAAGCAATGAGGGAAACGGGACTCGTCCCGTTGTTCTTCCACCGGGACATCGAACTGGGGAAGAAGGTGCTGAGGGCCTGTTACGACGGAGGGGCACGGTTGATGGAGTTCACGGCCCGTGGGGACTTTGCCCACGAGGTGTTCGGGGAGCTCAACAAATATGCCCTCACGGAACTTCCCGGGATGATGATGGGGGTGGGCAGCGTCACGGACGCCGCCTCGGCCTCACTGTACATGGCACTGGGGGCAAACTTCGTGGTGACCCCGGTGCTCAGGGAGGACATCGCCATTGCGTGCAACCGCAGGAAAGTACTGTGGTCGCCGGGCTGTGGGAGCCTTACCGAGATCGCCAGGGCAGAGGAACTGGGCTGCGAGATTGTAAAGCTCTTCCCCGGGGGGACCTATGGTCCCAACTTTGTCAAGGACATCAAGGGACCACAACCTTGGACTGAGGTCATGCCCACTGGAGGCGTGTCTCCGACCGAGGAAAGCCTGGGCGAATGGTTCGAGGCAGGAGTGACCTGTGTGGGCATGGGCTCCAAGCTCATCTCGAAGGAAATTCTGGCTAAGGGTGACTTTGCAGCCTTGGAGGCGGCAGTGAAACAGAGCCTGGACATCATCAAGAAAGTTAAGGGATAACTATGAAAGTGGGGTACAGGTGGTTTTTGGGATTGGTTCTGTTGATCGTGATCTCAGGTTGTGATACGACCAAAGAGACCAGGGTGATCAAATTGGCCCATGGTCTGGATGTAAACCATTCTGTGCACAAGGCCATGCTCAAAATGGGCGAGGACCTTGAAAAGTTGTCCGGCGGAAAGATGAGCATCAAGATATACCCCAACCAACAATTGGGGTCCGAGCGGGAAAGCCTGGAGCTTTTGCAGATCGGCAGTCTGGACATGACCAAGGTTTCAGTGGGCGTCCTGGAAAATTTCGCACCTGATATGAAGGTCTTTGGCATTCCCTTTCTCTTCAGGGACAAACAACACTCCTTTTCGGTGCTGGATGGCCCTATCGGGAAAAAATTGCTGAAAGAGGGAGAAAAATTCTGGTTGAAGGGCCTTTGCTATTATGACGCCGGAAGCAGAAGTTTCTACACCAAGGACAAACAAGTGACCACTCCAGATGATCTGAAGGGATTGAAGATCAGGGTCATGGAAAGTGCCACGGCCATGGATATGGTACGTAGTCTGGGAGGTGCGCCCACGCCTATTTCCTGGGGCGAACTCTATACCTCGTTGCAACAGGGCGTAGTGGACGGTGCGGAGAACAATCCCCCCAGCTTTTACCTGTCCAGACACTATGAGGTCTGCAAATACTACACCATCAACGAACACACCATGCTACCGGACGCATTGCTGGTCAGCACCCATTTGTGGGGCAGGCTCTCCGAGCAGGAGCAGCAATGGTTGCAGGAGGCTGCCGACAATTCGGTGGCATACCAAAGGGAATTATGGGCCATTTCTGAAAGGGAAGCCCTAGAGGAAGTGGAAAAGGCCGGCGTTGAAGTGATCTATCCGGACAAGGCTCCTTTTGAGGAAGCTGTCCAAGGGATTTATGATCAATACAAGGACGATAAGGTAATGAGCAGCCTCATAGAACAAATCCAACAAACCAACTAATTATGGGCTTTAGGAAGCAAGTGGACAAAATTTTGGGCTGGATCTTGGTGGTCATCATGGCCGTCATGGTCATCAATGTACTGTGGCAGGTGTTCAGTAGGTACATCACGGGCAACCCAAGTTCCTTTACGGACGAGCTAGCCCGATATTTAATGATATGGGTCGGTGTTCTGGGCGCGGCCTATGTTTCGGGAAGGAACATGCACGTGGCCATTGACGTACTTCCCATGAGAGCCGGTAAAAAGACACAGTTGTTGCTCTTCCGAATGGTGAACGTGCTCATCATCCTGTTCGCTTTTTTTGCATTGATCGTGGGCGGGATACGGCTGGTGTACATCAGCTATATCTTGGAACAACACTCCCCCGCACTCAATGTTCCCCTGGCCTTTATATATACGGTACTGCCCTTGAGTGGTCTGTTGATTATCTACTATAAAGCTACGGAACTCATTTATAAAAAATAGACATGGATTATATACCTATCTTGGTTTTGGTTGTCAGCTTTGTATGCCTATTGGCCATAGGGACCCCCGTGGCCTGGAGTATCTCCATTTCATCTTTGTTGACCATGTTGGTGAGCATTCCTGCTTTGCCGGCAATGACCACAGTGTCACAACGGATGGCGACCGGACTGGATAGTTTTGCGCTGCTGGCCATTCCCTTTTTTGTGCTTTCAGGGCAACTGATGAACAAAGGGGGCATAGCCCACAGGCTCATTGCATTTGCCAAGACCTTGGTGGGATCGCTACCGGGCGGACTGGCCCTGATCAATATTATATCCGCCATGTTGATGGGGGCCATAGCAGGTTCCGCCATGGCATCCGCTTCCGCCATGGGAAGCATACTCGGCCCTGAAATGGAAAAAGAAGGATATTCCAAGGAATTTGGGGTGGCGGTGAACATCACATCGGCCACAACAGGATTGGTGATACCGCCCAGTAATGTGCTCATCGTGTATTCCCTCGCCAGTGGTGGGGTTTCCATTGCCGCGCTCTTTTTGGCTGGATACATTCCCGGGATGCTAACAGGGCTCTTTTTAATGATCGTCGCCTATTTCTGGGCCAAGAAAAAAGGGTTCAACGTCGGGAAAAGAAGTTCAATAAAAGAAGTATTGGGCACTTTTTGGAAAGCGTTCCCAAGCTTGATGCTTTTGGTCGTGGTCATGGGAGGAATCGTGATGGGCGTCTTTACCGCCACCGAAGCTTCCGCGATCGCAGTGCTCTATACCTTGGTCCTCGGATTTGCCTATAAGGAAATCACGTGGAAAAGTTTGCCCAATATCCTTTTGGAGTCCTCTGCGACCACAGCCATTGTGATGTTGCTCATCGGTGCCTCCATGAGTATGTCCTGGGTGATGTCCTTTGAGAACATCCCGCAGGGGATCAGTGATGTGTTGTTGGGTTTGAGTGACAACCCGATCATAATCTTACTGATAATCAACTTGTTGCTTTTGTTTGTGGGCATTTTTATGGACATGACGCCGGCAGTGCTCATATTCACACCCATCTTCTTGCCGATTGTGACCGAGCTGGGGATGGACCCCATACAGTTCGGCATCGTGATGGTGCTCAACCTTTGCATAGGCCTCTGCACACCACCGGTGGGCTCGGTGCTCTTCGTGGGCGTTGGTATTGCCAATACGACCATAGAAAAAGTCATCAAACCCCTTTTGCCATTGTTCATTGCCATGATCGTGGCACTGTTCCTCATCACCTATTTCCCGGGCCTTAGCCTGTGGTTGCCAAGGGTTTTTGGAGTATGATTTAAATTGAAAGAGGTACAATTTAATGTCCTAAGCTTACCATTCCATCGATGGATATGAACGCTCCTATGTTGAAATATGGAAGAACATTTTGTAAAGGCATCTCCTTGGGTTAATTTTGGTATTATCAGTTTCATATAGCATATTTTGTCTGCCAAATCTGACCCTGTTTTAGTGGAAGAAAAGTGGAATGCCTATTCCCATGCGTTCGGGATTGTACTGGCCTTGGTGGGCAGTATGTTTCTTTTTCGGAAAGATTTGGGTGGAACACCTTATCTCAAAGGCAGTCTCATAGCATATTCGCTGTCGTTGGTACTACTGTTTGTGGCCTCTACGGTCTACCATGCCGTGCAAAATCCCAAACTGAAAAAGAAGCTCAGGATTTTGGACCATATCAGCATTTACTACCTGATTGCCGGGACCTATACTCCGGTGTGCCTTACCATATTGCTACCATCAAAGGGATGGTTGTTGGTCTACCTAGTTTGGGGCATTGCCCTGTTCGGAACGGTGTTGAAAATATTTTTTACGGGAAAGTTCGAAGTGTTTTCCTTGGTGCTTTATGGGATAATGGGATGGCTTATCATCATTGACCTACCTTATTTGATGGGGCATATGTCTTCCACCGGCTTGCTCTATCTTGGGTTAGGAGGGGCCTTTTACACCATTGGCATCCTGTTTTATGCAGTGAAAAAGATTCCCTTTAACCATTTGATATGGCACTTTTTTGTGCTCGGTGGCGCAGTGAGCCATTGGTTTCTGATTTATGGAATTGTTACGTATTTGGTTTGAGAAAACTGAATCTATACAAAATAGGCGATACCTATTCCCAAAATGATGACCAAAAGTTTCCTGAGGTTGAAAGCGTGTCCCTGCGCACTTTCAAAAAGGATGATGGTGGAAATATGAAAAAACACCCCGATGGCCAAGGAGGTCAGCAAATGACCGTGGCTCTCCATCCATTCCGATTGTGCCGAAACAAAGCTGCCCAAAGGGGTCATCAGCGAAAAGGCGGCCATGAACAGCAGGATGGTGCCCAACTTCATTTTGGAATTCAGCAGAAAAATACTGAGTACGATGGCAATCGGGACCTTGTGGATGATAATGCCGTAGAGAATGGAGTTGTTGCCATGGATGGGAACACCTTCAACCAAGGCGTGCACGGACAAACTCAAAAAAAGGAGTAGGGGAAACCTGTTCTCCTTCAAATCGATGTGCAGGTGTCCATGTTCCGCCCCCTTGGAAAAGAATTCCAAAAAAATCTGCAATAAGATACCCCCCAAAATATAAAGTGCTATGGTTTTGGGATCATGGCCTTCATACACTTCCGGGAGCAGTTCAAAAAAAGTGAGCGCCAACAAGAAGGCTCCACTGAACGCCAATAAAAGTTTGATTCGACCCGTATCAGCGGGCTTTGCGAACCGGACAAATCCGAATCCTGCCCAAACGGCGATGATAGGGGCCAAATAAATGAAGATAGAAGGAAAATCCATATTCAGGCTTGAAGGGGCAAAAATAGCCTATTTTTACGGAAAGATTTTAAGAAAGGATGGCAGGAAATTTTAAGATGATGGCCAAGACCCTCTATGGCTTTGAGCCTCTTTTGGCCAAAGAACTACGGAATTTGGGTGCGGGCCGAGTGGAGGAAGGCGTCAGGAACGTAACATTTGAAGGGGACACCGGGTTTATGTACAAGGCCAACCTGTGTCTTCGGACGGCATTGAAAGTGTACAAGCCCATAAGCACGTTCAGGGTCTTCAACGAAAAGGATCTTTATAGAAGCATTTACGAACTGGATTGGCCCCATTTTTTTGGTCACGATAAGACCTTTGCCATAGACACCACCATGAGTTCTGAGGTGTTCAATAATTCCATGTTCGTTTCCCTCAAGGCCAAGGATGCCATTGTGGACAAGTTCAGGGAAGTGGAAAGACAACGCCCCAATGTGGATTCACAGGATCCCGATGTGCGTATCAATATCCATATCCATGAAAATACTTGTACGGTCTCATTGGACAGTTCTGGAAATTCATTGCATCAGCGGGGGTACCGTATTTTGACCAATATTGCACCTATCAATGAGGTGTTGGCGGCAGGACTGCTTTTGGCCAGTTCTTGGGACGGACATACCGATTTTTTGGATCCCATGTGCGGCAGTGGGACCTTTTTGATCGAAGCGGCCATGATCGCTTGCAATATTCCGGCCAACATCAATCGGGAAGCGTATGCCTTCATGCACTGGAAGGATTACGATGCAGAACTGCATGAAAAAATCGTAGAGGCCAGTTTGAAGAAGACCCGTGAGTTCCATCATAAAATAATCGGATATGACAAGGCTCCTTCAGCGGTGCGAAAGGCTCAGGAAAATGTGGAGAATGCCAACCTAGCGGAATACATCACTATAGAGCGAAAGGATTTTTTCAGGACGGAAAAACCGGTAGAGGGCAAGCTGCATATGGTGTTCAACCCTCCTTATGGGGAGCGTTTGCCCATTGAGGTGGACGAGTTCTATGCCAAGATAGGGGACACACTGAAACAACAATATCCGGGTACAGATGCATGGATGATCACCTCCAATCTTGAAGCCTTGAAGCATGTGGGATTGAGACCGTCACGGAAAATAAAGGCGTACAATGGAAAATTGGAAGCAAGGTTGGTCAAGTACGAAATTTATGAAGGGAGCAAGAAGGCAAAGTACCAACAATAATTAAACTATTTTGTGATTGTTGCAACAACAACATCGAAAAAATTTGCTCAAGTGGAATAAATGTTTAGCTTTGGCATGTGTTTAAAGCACAAACTAACTAACTCAATCTAATTATCGGGAAAAGGACTTGAAGATTCAGGTCCTTTTTTTGTTGGAATCAACTAGGATGGATTTCTTTACTTGTCAGACCAAATGGCCAACTCATTGCGAGATGGGTCGGTAAAGTGAAATCTTCTTCCACCCGGAAACGAGAATATGTCCTTGACAATGGTGCCCCCTGCCTTGGCCACTTTGTCCCGTATGCCTTCCAGGTCTTCATGGTAAAGTACGATCAATGCCCCGTTCGTGACCTTTTCCTCCGTTCTTTCAAAACCACCTTCAAGCCCACTATCCGAAAAGGCAACATAATCGGGTCCATAGTCCGTGAACGACCAACCAAAGGTGGGACCATAAAAATCCTTTATTTTTTGAAGGTCGTTTGCCTTGAACTCCACATAATTGATAAGGGTATTCTTCATGATTACTGTTTGGGTTCTTCCTTTTTCTTTTTTGACTTCTTGTAAAGGGGGATAAAGTAGGAAATGGAATAGTTGTAGCTCACCCCGAAATTACTTCCATCGGTAACCTTGTTGAACCCCGGAATCCAAAGGTTCGGGAAGCGTTCATCCTCCTTGTTCGAAACCAAGAATCCCAAACGGGCGCTCATGCCAATATAAATATTGGCAAAGAGCTCGGCCTTGATACCCATAATGAACTCCAACCACGAAGCGTTCAGGCCACTGAATTCCTGCTTGGGCTGGATGCCCGGCAAAAAGTCAGGGTTGTATAAATGATTGCTGTTGAAGATGGTGTAATCGTTCAGGGTCTGGCTAAAACTGGCGGCGGCAAACCTACCCCCGATGGTAATGGCATTGTTCATCCCGAACCAATTTTGATACGTGTTCACTTCTGCCCCGACTTTGATATAGCTTCCCGAGGTCTTGAAATTATAAAGTAGGGTACTGTTCAGACTTTCCCCCTGTGTTTTCGTCTCGTTGCCAATTTCAGCGGCCAAATAGAGCTTTTGGGTCAATCGGTAATCCCCGACCAATTCCAAACCTGTATAGTCCTCATCGGCAAAGGACAGCACCAGTTTGCTCAAATCCACACCCACCCGAAGGCCATATTCATCCTTATACTCCACAGTATCCTTGGGTTGAAGATCTATGGGTTCGCTCTGCCCCAACATACAAATGGGGAGAAGCACCATGGAAACGAAAAGACTAATGAAATATCTTGACATGGATGTTGTTGGAGTTTTCAATGGTTTGTTGGACAACGGAAATGTCCTGGATCCAATTATTAGCACTTTCGGGGAGCGTAATGCTGAGGCCATCGTAATTGATCACGAACCCACATGCCCGGGAAGCAAAATTTTCCCTTGTGGTGTAGGAAATGGTCAAGGAATCGATGTTTCCCGTTTCCGCATCGGTCTCTTCATCATCGGCAGAATCGTTGATAAAGGCAAATGCGGTGCTGGTCACATCGTTCCGGAGTGGAATCCCTATCGAGTCCAAATCGGTCCGGTCAGTGAAGGTGTTAAGGGTACTGTCCAAAATCACTTCTTTGATGCGGAGCGAGGGTACATCCTTGGCGACAGTGGTATCTTCTATGTCAAAAAAACCAATGACCAGAAGCGGTGTGTCCCCGTTGACACAGATGTCATCTTTTTCACAGGAAGAAAAATAGATGAGTATTGATAGGACAAGCAGGATGGGGATTATTCTCTTCATTCCAGATAGTAGCGGATTTTAATTCAACAATTACACCCGTTTTTCCAAAAGTACAACATTTTCCACGTGATGGGTCTGCGGGAACATATCCACGGGCTGCACCCTGGTCACTTTGTAGGTATCCTTCATCAATGCCAAGTCCCTTGCTTGGGTGGCACTGTTGCAGCTTACGTAGACGATTTTGGGCGGTGCCACTTGGAGCAATTGCTCCACCACCTGTTTGTGCATGCCGTCCCTTGGGGGGTCGGTAATGATGACGTCGGGGCTGCCGTGTTGGGTGATGAAAGCATCATTGAACACATTTTTCATATCGCCCACAAAGAATTCCACATTCGAAATGCCGTTCAGGACCGCATTGGCCCTGGCATCTTCAATAGCTTCGGGAACGGATTCCACGCCCACCACTTTTTTGGCCTTTTTGGATACAAATTGGGCAATGGTCCCCGTGCCGGTATATAGATCGTACACCAGTTCATTTCCAGTGAGTCCGGCAAAATCCCTAGCCACGTTGTAGAGCACATGGGCCTGTTCCGAATTGGTCTGGTAAAACGATTTGGCATTTATCTTGAACCGCAGCCCTTCCATTTCCTCAAAAATATGGTCGCGGCCAGAAAAACAGACCACTTCTTGGTCGTAGATCGTATCGTTCTGTTTGGGGTTGATCACATATTGCAAAGAAGTGATCTCTGGGAATTTTTGTTTCAAATGGTTCAGCAAGAGTTCCCTTTCCTTTTTTTGGTCCTCAAAGAATTGGATGAGTACCATGATTTCCCCGGTGGATGCCGTCCGTATCATAAGCGTTCGTAGCAATCCCTTTTGGTTTCTGGGGTCAAAAAAAGCGAGATTGTTTGCGTTGGCAAAATTTTTGACCTCTAGGCGGATGGCATTGGAAGGATCTTCCTGAAGATGACATTTTTTGATATCCAAGATTTTGTCCCACATACCAGGAATATGGAAACCCAAGGCATTTCGATCTTCAAAATCCCTGTCCGAGACAATTTCTTTTTGGGTGAGCCATCTGCTGTTGGAAAAAGAAAATTCCATCTTGTTCCTGTAGAAATACTCGTTTTTTGAGCCTAAAATGGCACTGACCTCTGGAAGTTCCAGGTTCCCGATGCGTTTGAGGTTGTTCTCGACCTCCCGTTGCTTGAAATACAGTTGGTGTCCATAGCCCATATGTTGCCATTTGCACCCACCGCACGTCCCAAAATGTTGGCATTCGGGAGCTGTTCTTTTGTCGGAAAAGGTATGGAAGTGAGTGGCCACACCTTCAAAATAGGCACTTTTCTTTTTGGTGGTCATCACATCCACCACATCGCCCGGAACGGCATTGGATAGAAAGATGATCCTGCCATCCGGTGCTTTTCCCACCGATTTTCCTTTGGCCCCGGCATCGATGACTTCTACCTGTTCAAACGTCTGTCGTTTATTCTTTCTTCGCATGCGGCAAAAGTAACCTCTTTTTAGTATTTGTCATTGTGGAGCTTCTTAAATTGACCCTAAAACTTTGGCCATACCATCCCCATAATTTTTGGTCAATAATTTGTAATTTGCGGCCACTCCAAGGGATGATTTCTCTCCCACGCTGCTTTTTCGGGACTCCGAAAGAATAAAGGTACAGTAGGAAAGGTTGTTTTATCAATTTAATCATTATTGAAATGACTGTTTTAGAGCATTTGACTTCGCAGCAAGCGATCGATTTGGAAAACAAGTACGGAGCCCACAATTACCATCCGCTGCCCGTTGTTTTAAGCAAAGGGGAAGGCGTTTACGTATGGGATGTGGAAGGGAAAAGGTACTATGATTTCCTTTCTGCCTATTCGGCGGTGAACCAAGGGCATTGCCATCCCAAGATCATTGGCGCCCTAATGGACCAAGCCAAGACGCTCACCCTGACCTCCAGGGCTTTTTACAATGACATGTTGGGAAAATACGAACAGTATGCCACCTCTGTTTTTGGGTTTGACAAGCTCTTGCCCATGAACACCGGGGCAGAGGCCGTCGAAACTGCGTTGAAGATTTGCAGGCGATGGGCCTACCAAAAAAAAGGAATTCCTGAAGACCAGGCCCAAATTGTGGTTTGCGAGAACAATTTTCATGGAAGGACCACCACCATTATCTCTTTTTCCAATGACCCTGTGGCCCGAACGGACTATGGTCCCTATACCGAAGGTTTCATCAAGATTGCTTACGATGACCTGTCGGCCTTGGAAAAGACGTTGGAGGCCAATCCACATGTAGCCGGGTTTTTGGTGGAGCCGATACAGGGCGAAGCAGGTGTTTATGTGTCTTCCGAAGGCTATCTGAAAAAGGCCAAGGCCCTTTGTGAAAAATACAATGTTCTTTTTATTGCCGATGAGGTCCAGACCGGGATTGCCCGGACAGGGAAAATGTTGGCCGTGGACCATGAAGGGGTAAAGCCGGACATTTTGATTTTGGGCAAGGCACTTTCAGGAGGGGTCTATCCTGTTTCTGCGGTTTTGGCCAATGATAACGTCATGGGAGTCATCACCCCGGGAAGTCATGGAAGTACTTTTGGTGGGAATCCAATTGCCGCTGCCGTGGCCATGGCGGCCTTGGAAGTGGTCAAGGAAGAGGGGCTGGCCCAAAATGCACAGGAATTGGGGGAATTGTTCCGGGAAGAGCTGAACAAGTTCATCCCCACTTGTGATTTGGTAGAAAAAGTTCGGGGAAAGGGATTGCTGAATGCCATCGTGATCAATGATAGTGAGGACAGTTCCACAGCTTGGGACATCTGCATGGCCCTGAAGGAGAATGGCCTTTTGGCCAAGCCGACCCACGGGAACATTATCCGGTTTGCCCCACCTTTGGTGATGAACCGCGAACAATTGATGGACTGCGTTTCCATTATCACTAAGACACTACGGGATTTCTCCAAGTAGCCGTCATATGTAATTTAAAAATAAAAAGGGAGCAGTAATTCACTGCTCCCTTTTGTATTGGTTCGATAAGAAGAGTTCCTATAAGAACTTGTATCCCATCCCGATGGTCAAATAATTGCCTCTGACTTTTACATCCTCGCTACCGGTGTAGGAGTTGTTGATCTGAAAGGAGTATCTGGCCTCAATGAAGAAATCTTCGTTAATGTCATAGCCGATTCCGCCTGCAATGTCAAACTCAACACTGCTAAAGTCCTCCGGGGTATCTTCCAAGGAAAAGACCAGTTGTGGACCAACTTGAAAATTGAATTTTTCCGAGATGGCAAATTTGCCCAAAATCGGAAGCAAAAGACCATTGCTTTCATCAATGCTTGCAAAGAGAAGTTCTGGTTGGACACTGAAACTCTCTGAGACCATAAAGTCAGCTACAGCCCCTACGTAAAAACCAGATTCTGAAGCGGAGATGCTGAGTCCGTCAGCTTTAACACTTGCCCTGGCGTTCAGGTAACCTGCAGTGGCTCCAAATCTAACGTCTTGTGCTTGCGCAGAAAAGGCCAACGCAATTACAGCAACGGTCGCTAATACAATTCTTTTCATGTTTAGATAAAATTTATGTTTTATGGGGTCAAATATAGAAATACATCCAAATGCGGATTCTTTTTTGTTGTGAAGCATTCTAATCTTGTGGAATGGCCGTAGTATGTTTTTTTGATGATTAGAGAAGCGATTTCATTTAGAAATGCGTCACAAAACCCCAGCCTCCAGCAGTTCCAGACCCATTTCATCGGCATTGAAGGCTGCTTGGATACCCACGGGAAGTGTAAAGTTGTTGGGGACATGTCCAAAACTCATCCCATAGGCAGCGGGAATGCCTAAGGGCACTATCCTGTCCATGATGACTTCTTTAAGGGTGAAGTTGGTATCGTTTTTTTCACGATCACATCCTTTACAGACCCCGATGATGATTCCTTTGGCCTTGGAAAATGTAGGGCCTTCAATGAGTTGGGTGAGCATACGGTCTATGCGGTACGGAGCTTCTTCCACATCTTCCAAGAACACCAGTTTGTCCGTAAAATCAATTTCGTGGGGGGTGCCTATCAGTGCATTGACCAAGGTAAGGCTTCCTCCTGCAAGTTCGCCTTGACAGCTTCCCGGGGTAATGACATACCTCTCATATTCAGGATTTTTCAGAAACTCTGGATCTTTCAGTTTTGCATTTTTGATGGTTTGGGCATCCTTTCCCTTCATCAGGATTTTTTTAAAATACTTTTGGCTATAGGAATCATCCAAAGTGCTGCCGACGGGGCCATGGAAACAGACCAGCCCAGTTTCTTTGTAGATGGCCTGTATCAATGCGGTAATGTCACTGAACCCGATGAGTACCTTTGGGTTGTTCCGAATGCTATTGTAATCCAAACGGTCCAGGATTCGGGTGCAGCCATAACCGCCACGGGCACAGAGAATACCGTCCACTTCCGGGTTGGCAAACATCTGGTTCACATCCATGGCTCGCTCTTCGTCCGTATTGCTGAAATAACCATAATTACCCAATATGCGATGTGTGTGATACGTTTTGAACCCCATTTCCTCCAAGGTGTCCAACGCTTTTTGTAAGACTTCGGGCTTGATGGCATAGCCAGGCGCGACTAGGCCAATGGTGTCCCCCTTTTTTAGTTTTTTGGGTTTGATGATTGGATTTGGGGTGGACAGTTGTTCATTTCCCCATCCGATCTGGGGCAATAGGGTAGTGGCCCCAAGAGCGGTCACTGATTTTAGAAAGTTTCTTCGTTTGGACATTGGTTGTGCATTACAATATAAGTTACCGATGGCAAAAGCCAAAGTAAATATATGCACAAAAAAATTGAGGGAGCTATCTGAAACTAATCACTGTTCCGCTCATCGCGGCGCAATTGCCGTTGTATCTTGCGTATGGCCGATTCTATGGATTTTTCGGGTTCGATGATGTTGTATTCGCCCCAAAAATCAGAGTCGGTGAATCCTATCGCCTCATCTCCCATGATGATGGATTTCTTGATCCGTTCCCGGTTCTTGGGAAAATCCCCACCCATATTTTTTTCCCAATCGGTTATGGCCATTTCAGCGGTCATGCTGTACACGGAATTGAACCACTTGTCGGCCCAGTCTACTTTAAATTCCATGGAAACGCTACTATACCCATAATACCATCTTCCATCTTTTTCCCGATAATCTACCCTGTAGGCAACTTGGGTGGGCCAGACATCCACTTTGGCAGGTTTCCTTCGGACAAAAAGTTCCGCTGCCTTGTCCCTGTCAGTAATGTTCAAGGAGAAAATGGCACTGGTCAGTGTCCTTTTTTCCACATCGATGTAGAGTTCTCCCTGATATAATGGGTCAGGAATATTTTCATGTTGGGCAAATTTGATGACATAGATCAATGCATCGTTGACCCTGATGGATCGGTCAAATGAAAATTTATAGTTGGAAATGGATTCATTGGCAAAGAGGTATTCGGGATACTTCATGACATCGACGTACAGGGTGTTGTAGGGCCCGCCCTGAAGTTTGAGCGCCACAGTATCCAATTTGCTATAATCCGTACTCTTCCGTGCTTTGTAGAGTTCAACGGCGTCGTCCCTATTGGAACTGTAGGGAGTCTTGTAGATATTCACCACCGCTTCGGCCAAGGATACGTTTCTTCTTCTACGTTTAATGGTCTCCCTATAAAAAGCGGTCATCAATGTCGGTTCGCCAAAATAATTTTCATCCCTTTTGGCCATGGTTTCCCTTACCAATGCCATAGCGTCCCGCGGGGCATTGATATTGATCTCTGACAATTGGGTAACAGATACCGTAAGGGCGATTTTGTTTTTTTCGGGTTCCAATTCGGATAGGGGAACGCTTTGGGTCCGGTATCCCAAAAAGGAAACGATCACATTTGTACTGGCACTGTTTTTAGGGACTTTTAAGAGAAAGTTCCCTTCGGTATTGGTTATGGTGCTAATGTTGGTGCCTTCCACGGTGAGTGTGGCAAAGACCAAAGGTTTGTTAGTGGATTCGTCCACTACTTCGCCACTATATTGGTCAAAATCAACGGCACCTTCTTGGAATGCAAGGGCCTTGGTGGTGCCAACCATTGTCAGAACAAGCATTGCGAGCAACAATGTTGGCGGGGTTTTCCACGAGAGTGGAAATGATCTGTTCAGTTGCATATCCAAAAATTTTATGTGTATGTACTTCTAAAGATACAAAATTTTGGATTTCAATGCACCTTCTATCATCCTGAAAATATGAACTAAATATTTTATAATCAACTGTCTAAGGTTTCTAGTTGATCATGAAGAGTGCGTTGGCAAAAAACAGTTTTCCATTTTCCCAAAAGCCCCTGAACAATGGGTTGTCCACCATATAAATAACATGGCCTTTGCCAAATTGCTCGGAACCATAGACCAAGGATTTTGAGATTTTCTTTTGTGCTTTACTGCCTGCAAAACCGGAAAAAGGTTTGGTGCTGTCCTCAATGTAAACGGCATTGCCGCCGTCCAGATAATCGTAACTGGAACTGCCCAGTTTCAAGGTAAAGTAATCCAATCCATAGCCGTAGGCCAGTGGGTGGGTATTGTCCACTTTGGTTTTGAAGATCGCTCCAGTGATGGCATCTTTTATCTGTTCCCTCTCAGCATCTTCGTATGGAAGCGGGGTATTGATCTGTTCAGTCTCTTTTTCCTTTTCTTTTACCTTGATGCCGAAACCTTTTTCCCCATCAATGGCATTGATAGCGCCCCCCATAGCAATGATCTTGCCTCCTTTTCTTACCCAATCCTTCAATTCGGAAAGTTGGTCCTCATCAAAATAGTTGCCGTATCGGCCATCGGGCAGGATAAGAATATTGTATTTGCCCAAGTCTACCCTTTTGGCATATTCGTCATCGATCACGGTCAAGGGATAGTGCAGTTGTTGTTCAAAAAAGTGCCATATCTCACCAAAGCGAAGTGTCGATGTAGGCCCACCGGAAAGTACTGCAATCTTGGGCTCGGTGATCATTTGCACGTAGGATGAACCAAAATCCTTTCCAGAGTCCACAAACCCTGTGCCGGTGGACACGATTTCTTTTTGAAAGGTATCCGCGATGGATTGTAGTTTTTGGACAAAATTGGGGTCATGGGTGTTGTCACCTTTGGTGATGATCAACGTGCCGCGTTCAAAAGACTTGCCGTCAATGGAAAAGGGATGGTCGGTTTTTCGCACACGAATGCCCTCTTTGAGAAGTTCGGCCAAAAATTTGGCATCCTTTAGACTGTTCCAGTCCGTAAGATAGGCATAGCTGTTGGGGTTGATCATAGATTTGGACACAGCATCCCCATTGCTTTGGGGTGTAACCAAGGAAGTGGAGGCAATGGCCTCCAATCCATAGGCATAGGGCAATGACCATGCAGTAATATCATAGGTCAACGAGTCCGTTAGTTTGGCACTGGGTTCAAAGAGGACCTGTACCAAGGTGCCCTTGGGCTGGTTGGTGGAGACCACCATTCCATTTTTGTCAACGGACATGCTTCCATTGCTTCCAGAGCCATAAGCGTGGCCTTTGTACGAGCCGGAGGAAAGATCTCCGAACTGGATTTCGTGTTTTTCCAAGAGCGATTTCAGGGCGTCCAAATTGTCTTTGTTGCCCTTGAGGACGTAGCTTTTGTACTTGAAGTTTTGGTTTTGGTAGAATTTTTTGAATTCCTCATTCAGCTTCTTGGCATTTTGCGAAGAAACCTCTACTGTGGACAGCCCGGTGGTGAAATGATGGGCAATCCTGTCCTTGAGCGTAAGCGTGTCACCGATTCCAGTAATGATCCCTAGGCCTGCCCTTCCACTTCCCCCTTGTTCGTAGGTCATCCCGATGGAGCCGTTATAAATGGGAAAGGTGTCCCCGTAGCTGGGATAGAAAAGGTCAAAAACTTCTTTGGTAAAATAGAACCAACCGTTGGCATCAAAATACTTGGCGTGGTTTTTTCCCAAGATAACCTGAAAATCCCGTTGAAAATTTGTGATGACCTCATGGTAGGGTTCTGCAGCGGGAGCAAAATAGTAGGGATTGTCCACTCCCTGTTCGTGGAAGTCCACATGCACATGGGGAAGCCAATCATTGAACATTTTGATGCGTTGTTGGCTTTCCACTTGGGTGAGCCATGCCCAATCGCGGTTCAGGTCAAACATGTAGTGGTTGCTACGCCCGTTCCACCATCCCTCATTGTGCTCTTTACTGTTGGGATCCACTTGATGGGGTGTGTTCTTGTATTGATTGTACCAATTGCTGTAGCGGTCGCGCCCATCAGGGTTGACACAGGGGTCCATGATGACGACGGTGTTTTCCAGATAGGAGCCCTTGGTGGTCAAAAGCTCATAGATGGTTTTCATCGAGGCCTCCGTGCTCACACTTTCGTTTCCATGCACGTTGTAGCTGAGCCACACAATGGCCTTGGTAGAATTTCCATTTCCTTGGGTACTCATTAAATGCTCTTGACGTATGGTTTCCAGATTGGCAATGTTGTCAGGGGAAGACACATAGGCCAGCAATAGGGGCCTACGTTCATTGGTCTGTCCGTAAACGGTAAGTTTTACCCTATCAGGGGCTGCTTCGGCCAAATATTCATAATAATCCACCACTTCGTGATGGCGGGTAAATTCCGTTCCAAGTTCATATCCCAAAAATTCAGAGGGAGATTTCAATTGTTGGGAGTGGGTGGGGAAGACAATGAGGATGGCGGCGAAAAATAAAAATCGGGTCATGCGTGGTCAATTAGTACAAATCAAATCTAATAATAAATTTATCTAGAGTCATAATTTTCAATGGCCTGTAGGAAAAAAGTAATTAACGTATTTTTAGGACGAGAAAAAAAGAAGAGAATTATCTTTGACCACCTCATTCAGTTTTAATGGAAGTAGATTGTGTACCCTTTAAGGAAACAGGTTATTTTTCAAGGCTTATTTGTGATTACCTGGACCAACGGGAAGAACTAAAACCATTTTTCAACCGATTTCCCCTGCCCGAGAACTTTGAAGGGCAGATTAAGGAGAAACAGGAAAACTACCCAAAAGCCCATAGAGCGATCTTGGTGGCGTCATTGAAGGAGCAGTACAGTGGGTTTGAGGCAACGGAAGCCACTTTGGGCAATATTGCTTCCTTGGCTGACACCAATACGTTCACCGTGGTCACGGGGCATCAATTGAACCTTTTTACCGGTCCCCTGTATTTTGTGTACAAGATTGTTTCCGCCATCAATTTGGCAAAAAAACTGAAAGAGAGGCATCCGAACCATCATTTTGTGCCGGTATATTGGATGGCCACAGAGGACCATGATTTTGACGAGATCAATTATTTCAACCTGCACGGTAAAAAAATACAATGGAACAGAAAAGCATCCGGTGCGGTGGGAAGATTGTCCACAGAAGGCCTGGATGTCCTTTTTGACACACTGACCGCCGAATTGGGGCAGACCGGCAAAGCGGAAGAATTGAAGGACCTCTTCAGAAAGGCTTATTTGGAACATGACAACCTTGCCAAGGCCACCCGCTTCTTGGCCAATGCCCTGTTCGGCGACCAAGGGTTGGTCATTGTGGACGGGGATGATGCTGCCCTGAAGAAACTGTTGGTCCCGTTTGCGGAGAAGGATATTTTTGAACATACGCCCTTTCACAAGGTAACGGAGACCATTGATGCCCTGTCCAGCATATCTTCGGACTATACCATCCAGGTAAACCCTCGGGAAATCAATTACTTTTATCTGAAGGATGGCCTTAGGGAACGGATCCTGGAAAAGAAAGGGGACTTTTATGTAGTGGATACCCCAATCAAATTTACACCAGATGAGCTCCGAAAAGAATTGGAGCTGCACCCAGAGCGGTTTTCGCCCAATGTGATCGCCCGGCCGTTGTACCAGGAAGTGATCCTGCCCAATCTCTGTTACATTGGCGGTGGAGGGGAGCTGGCCTATTGGTTGGAACTCAAACCCTATTTTGAGGATATGGGAATCACCTTTCCTATGCTCTTGCTCCGAAATTCAGCTTTGCTGGTCAAAGAGAAGCAGTACAAAAAAACGCAAAAATTGGGAGTCAAGGTTTCCCATCTCTTCCTGAAGCAGCCATCGCTTATCAACAAAAAGATACGGGAGATATCCAATATCGATATTGATTTTTCTCCCCAGAAAAAACTATTGGAGGAGCAGTTCCAATTGATGTACCATCTGGCGGAACAGACCGACAAGAGTTTTTTGGGAGCGGTAAAGGCCCAGGAAGTAAAGCAAAAGAAGGGATTGGACGCCTTGGAAAAACGGTTGTTGCAAGCACAGAAAAGAAAACTGAAGGACCATGTGGTCCGCCTGACCGACCTTCAGAATGAATTGTTTCCCAATAGGTCACTTCAGGAAAGACAGCTCAATTTTTCCGAAATGTACCTCGAAATGGGGGGCTCCCTCATACCGACTTTATTGGACGCGTTAGATCCGTTCCGTGACGGGTTCCTTGTCCTAAAATCCTGATCTAGGGCAGAAAATCAATTTTTTTCAAAAAAAATAAAAAAACAGGTAGGGTATTTTCCCCTATGGTTGTTTTGTTATTGAAAGTTGCTATGAAAAAGTAAAGATTTATGAGTTGGTTAACTCATATGTTTAGGTTGGTTTTGATTTTATTGAAAAGCCCCGGAGTGGTTCCCGGGGCTTTTTGCTTTTATGTTTATCGTCAAGAAAGAATCAGAAGAAATCGGAAAAGAAGGACCTTACCTCAAAATAGGTGGCTTCCTTCATGGAATTGAACCGCACCTCCGCATGGCCCACCCTTTCTTCGGGACCAATGCCCACACTGTGAAATCCACCGGCAATGGCGGCATCGATGCCTTTTTCGGCATCCTCGAAAACCACACAGTTGCTGGGTTGTAACTTCAGTTTTTCGGAAGCGTATAAAAAGATATCTGGAGCAGGTTTGCTCTTTGCCACACTGTTCCCGTCCCCGATCACATCAAAATAATGCATAGCTTTGAGTTGTTGGAGCACCTTGATGGCATTTTTGCTGGCACTTCCCAAAGCGACCAAAAATCCTTCCTGCCGCAAATGGGTGAGCAGTTCCTTGGCCCCGGGAAGATAATCTTCGGGGGTCATGCTCTCCAAACTATCTACATAGAGATCATTTTTCTTGGAGGCTAGCTCAACTACCGTATCATCGGTAAGGGAAACATGGTTATGGTCCATAATGACCTTTATGGAATCCATTCGGGAAATGCCCCTGAGTTTTTCATTGAGTTCGCGGTCAAAGTGCCAGCCCATTTCATCGGAAAGTTTTTTCCAGGCTTCGTAATGAAGCTCGGCAGTATCGGTGATCACTCCGTCCAAATCAAAGATGAATCCCTTGATCATGTTTTGAGGGTATTAGGAAACACAAATAAATGACGAAAACTGTTAAGAAAAAAACTACATAAGGTTATGTTCTTCCAAAAAGGGCCATTCATAAATGGCACACTACTGGAATCCATTGGTATAGGGCCAAGTTTTGAAAAAGTGTCATAAATATCCTTTAAAACATACTTTTTCAACTAAAGCAAATTGCTATTTTTGCCCATGCATAACAACGTACTCATCTTGGATTTCGGTTCCCAGTACACCCAATTGATCGCAAGACGCGTCAGGGAACTGAACATATACTCGGAAATCAAACCATACAACAAGCTGCCCGAAGATCTTTCGCAATATAAGGCCGTGATCCTTTCAGGTTCTCCTTCCTCCGTAAGATCTGAAACTGCCCCACATCCCGATCTTTCTGGAATAAAGGGCAAAATGCCATTGTTGGGCATTTGCTACGGTGCGCAGTATTTGTCCCACTTCCACGGAGGCAATGTGGCGCCATCCGCAACCCGGGAATATGGGAGGGCCAATCTCTCCTTTATAAAAGAGGGTGAAGAATTTTTACAGGGCCTTTCGGAAGGAAGCCAAGTTTGGATGAGCCACAGCGATACCATTAAAGATTTGCCAGAAGGTGCGGTTCGATTGGCGAGTACCCACGATGTGGAAAACGCCGCTTTCAAGATTGATGGGGAGACCACCTTTGGTATCCAGTTCCATCCCGAGGTCTATCACAGTACCGATGGAAAAAAAATACTGGAGAACTTTTTGGTGAACATTGCCGGGCTTGAGCAGGACTGGACCCCCGATGCCTTTGTGGAAACCACGGTAGAGGAGCTGAAGGCGGAAATCGGTGACGATAAAGTCATTCTTGGCCTATCCGGAGGTGTGGACTCCAGCGTAGCTGCCATGTTGTTGCACAAAGCCATTGGGAAACATTTGCACTGTATTTTTGTGAACAATGGCCTTTTACGCAAGAATGAGTTTGAAGATGTGTTGGACCAGTACAAGCACATGGGACTCAATGTGAAGGGAGTGGACGCTTCGGCACGTTTTTTGGGCGCGCTGAAGGGAGAATCCGATCCCGAGGGAAAAAGAAAGATCATTGGCAGGGTCTTCATCGAGGTTTTTGATGATGAGGCCCATAAAGTGGAAAATGCAAAATGGTTGGCGCAGGGCACCATTTATCCGGATAGGATCGAATCCGTTTCGGCAAGTGGTGGACCATCGGCCGTAATCAAGAGTCACCACAATGTGGGCGGATTGCCGGATTATATGAAGCTTAAGATCGTGGAGCCCCTGAAAATGTTGTTCAAGGATGAGGTGAGAAGAGTAGGGGCCAGCATGGGCATGTCCGAATCCATTTTGGGACGTCATCCCTTTCCCGGACCGGGATTGGGCATACGGATCTTGGGGGACATCACCCCAGAAAAAGTGGCCATTTTACAAGAAGTGGATGCCATTTTTATTGAAGGTTTGAAAAAATGGGGACTTTATGACAAGGTCTGGCAGGCCGGAGCCATGCTTTTGCCCGTAGATAGTGTCGGGGTCATGGGAGATGAGCGTACGTATGAAAAATGTGTGGCGCTCAGGGCCGTTGAAAGTACCGATGGAATGACGGCAGATTGGGTGAATTTACCCTATGAATTCCTCCAAAAGACCTCGAATGATATAATAAACAAGGTCAAGGGCGTTAATAGAGTAGTGTATGACATTAGCTCAAAACCACCTGCAACTATAGAATGGGAATGAAAAAAAACATCTTACAACTGGTCATTGCGGTCATCTTTTTGGCAGCGATCCCGGTTTCCGCACAGAACTATGCCACACATGCCGTAAAGGAGGGGGAAACGCTACAGAGCATTTCCCAGAAGTATAAGGTTACACCATACTCCATTTTACAGGCCAACAAGGAAATCAAGAGTGCTTCCGATGTGAAGGTCAACACCATGTTGATCATTCCGTTGAACGGGGCCGTGACCGTGGAGGAAAAGAAACCTGTACAGGTGGAACAAGAGGAAGAAAAACCGATTGGCTACACGCGTCATAGGGTAAAAAGAAAGGAGACCATGTTCGGGCTCACCCAGAAGTACAAGGTCACCGAAGATCAGATAAAGCGCTATAACCGGCAGCTCTATTCCGAGCAGTTGAAAAAAGGAATGGTACTCCAGATTCCCAAGTTTCCCAAAGTGGATCCGGATGAGGAAAGGGACCTCGATTTTGAGACCTATACCGTTCAACCCAAAGAGACCAGATGGAGCATTGCCCATAAGTATGGTATTACCGTGGACAGTTTGTTGCTCTTGAACCCTGACTTGGACAAGACCACCAACTATTTGGCGACAGGTCAGCAACTGAAACTTCCCCGGCCTAAAGGGGATAGCCTCAAGGAACAGCAAGTGGACCTGTTCACATCCTATACCGTTCCCCCCAAAATGACCCTCTACAGTTTGGGCAGGGAGTATGGAATTCCTTCGGACTCCATAGTCAAGTTGAACCCAGAGGTGATGAAACAAGGTGGCCTCAAAGAAGGGATGGTCATCCGTCTTCCCAAGAAAAGGGACACATCGGGAGCAGTGAACACCGAAAACTATATTTTCTATGAAGTCAAGCCCAAGCAGAATATTTTCAGGATCACCCAAAACCTGAAGATTTCCAGAGAGGAACTCTTCCGCCTCAACCCAGAACTTGAAAACGGTCTCAAGGCGGGAATGGTGCTCAAGCTTCCCAAAGAAAAGGCTGTGGACCTGGAGGTGAAGAATGCTTTGGTACTGGACAAAATCAATCTCATAGACAGTATAGATGTCAAGAACAGGCCCAAATTGGTATTCATGCTACCCTTTAGGCTAGATCGCGTAAATGTGAACGATAGGGAAAAAGCCGAGAGCATGATAAAGAACCGAAGGGACCTTGCCCTTAGCCTCGGATTTTATACAGGGGCTTTGGTGGCCCTGGATTCCATAAAAAAATTGGGCGTTTCGGTCGATGTGAAAACATACGACACCGAACTGAGCCAGACGAAGGTCAAGGAAATCCTGTTCAGGGAAAACCTGAACGGGGTAAATGCCATCATTGGCCCAGTATCCTCCGAGACCTTGAACGAGGTTGCCGTGCAAGCGGCCAGCAGAAACATTCCTGTGGTTTCCCCTATCGCTTCGGAAAGCAAATTGAGCCACGGCAATGTTTTCTTTTCAGTACCGCGTGATGCCGTATTGAGGGAAAAAATGCTCACTTACATGAAAAAAATATACAAAGGGGAGAACGTGATCATCGTGGCCGATTCTACCCATCAGGTAGCACACGACTCCATTTTGTCCAAATTCCCTGCGGCACAGATTGCAAAGATCATAGACAACAAGTCCCTTCATTTGGATAGGTTTCTCGTGAAATTATCTGAAGACAAAGAGAACTGGGTGTTCTTGGAAACGGACCAACCGAACATGGTATCCAGTGTCAGTTCCATATTGAACTCCGCAAACACAGAGAAGATAAAAGTGCGCATGTTCACCACCAGCTATAATGGCGCATTCGAGGATGATGCGGTATCCATGACACATTTGTCCAATTTAAAGTTCACCTACCCTTCGTTTTACCGGGAAGCGGACAACGATACTTTTGTCAGGGCCTATGAAAAGCGTTATAATGGATTGAAACCCGATCGGTATGCTGTGCGTGGTTTTGATGTCACATTCGACATTTTGCTGAAATTGGCCCACAAGAACAACCTTTTTGAGACTTCCAAGATCATTGGGCTTACAGAGTACACGGGCAACAGTTTTGATTATTTGAACGATTGGGCCTCAGGGTATTTCAACCGGGCCTGCTATATCATGAAGTACGAAGATCTACAGATTAAAGAAGTGAATCCCGATGACATCAAAAGTAACCTATAACGGAGACCTGAGGACCACTTGTGTCCATGTCAGGTCAGGAAGCGAATATATTACCGATGCCCCTGTGGACAACAATGGCAAGGGAGAGGCCTTTTCCCCTACGGATACCGTGGCCACGGGGTTGGCCAACTGCATGATGACCATGATGGGAATAAAAGCTAGGGACTTGGGTGTGGATTTGAAAGGATCCACAGCAGAAGTGACCAAGCACATGGCCGCAAACCCAAGACGGATATCCAAAATTGAGGTAAAGCTGGAACTTCCTGCCGATGTGTCCGAAAAGAACAGAAAGATCTTGGTGCATACCGCGAACACGTGCCCAGTGCACTATAGTCTACATCCAGATATTGAGAGAGTAATCGATTTTCATTGGGTAAGATAGTTTTCATAGGATACTTGCTTTTTCTCGGTTTTTTGGGAACTGCACAAGAAATTGAGGAAGGTGTTCCATGGGATGAAAACATAAAGCTCACTTGGGCCGATTTTAAGGGGAAGGTGCCCCCGGCACCCGTTCCGGCCGCTACTACTGCCAGTGGCATCAGCTATTCCTATTCGGCCAACCTGCTGCACCACGAAGTGAAACTGGATTTTGAGGTGACCGCCTATTTTTACCCGAACGAATCTTGGTATAGGCCAACACTCTGCAACGACAACACCTTGGCCCATGAACAGCTCCATTTTGACATTTCCGAGCTATTTGCCCGCAAAATGCGTAGCCGATTAAGGCGTACTTCATTTTCCGATGATGTAAAGGCAGAGGTACGAAAGATTTACAACGATATCCTTCAAGAGCTCGATGACTTTCAGGACCAGTATGATTGGGAGACCAATTTTTCCAGAAATCGGGAAAAACAACTGGAGTGGAACCAAAAGATTGCAGAAGCCCTAAAAAGCAAGGCAGAAGGATAGATTTTACTTGTCCCTGTACGATGCAATGAACTTTTGGTCCAGTTCTTCCGAATCCTTGTATTTCAACCGGAGACCTTCCAAATCTTTTTTCAGTTTCTTGCGAATGTCGCCATAGGCCGGGTCGTCATACACATTATGCATTTCATTGGGGTCCTTTTTCAGGTCGTACAGCTCCCATTCGTCCACATCATGGTAAAAATGGATGAGCTTGTATGCTTTGGAAGAGATGCCATAGTGTCGTTTCACGGTGTGCTCCCCAGGGTATTCGTAATAATGGTAATAGACACTTTCTCTATCCCATTGTTCCATGTTCCCGGTGAATAGGGGCATCAAGCTTTCGCCCTGCATGTCATTCGGAGCCTGAATACCGGCAGCTTCCAAGAAGGTCTGTGCAAAATCCAGGTTCTGGACCATTTCATCTGAAGTGATGCCCGGTTTGATGGTATGGGGCCATTTTACCAACAAAGGTGTCCGGAACGATTCCTTGTACATGAACCTCTTATCGAACCAGCCGTGTTCACCCAGATAAAATCCTTGGTCCGAAGTATAAACCACCAAAGTGTTTTCCGTAAGTTGGTTTTCTTCCAGATAATCCAACACTCTTCCCACGTTGTCATCCACAGATGAAATGGAAGCCAGATAATCCTGCATATACCTTTGGTATTTCCAACGGGTCTTGCCTTTTTCGTCCATTAGAGGCCATTTTACCCTAAAATCGGCCGCGATGGCATCCAAAATGGGGAGATACTCGGCCTGCTGTTCGGGGGTGAGCCGAGACATTTCCACACCATTGAAGAGTTTTTCATCGCGTAGGTCGGTTTCGATGCCCATTTCTTCCAACACTTCGGGATATACCTTGCAATCGTAGTTGGTCAGCATATGCTTGAAAATGTTCATCTCGGCTGTTTTGGCTGCTGTGCCCCGATGCGAATAGTCATCAAAAAGGGATGCTGGTTCTGGGATTTCCTTTTTCAGGTAGGTCTTGAATTTTTCGGCCTTGGGCCACCAAGGTCGATGGGGGGCCTTGTGGAGGTACATCATCAAAAAGGGTTTGTTGGGGTCCCTTTTTTTCTCCAGCCATTCAAGCGAAAGGTCGGTGATGATATCCGTGGCATAACCCATTTTTTGGATGGTATCTCCCTTTGTAGTGATAAAATCAGGGTTCATGTACCGTCCCTGCCCTGGTACGATCATGAACTCATCAAACCCTTTGGGACTATTGCCAAAATGCAGTTTGCCGAACATGGCCGTTTGATAACCTGCTTTTTGGAACAATTGGGGAAATGTTACCTGGGTGGTGTCAAATGGGGTGAGATTATCTATTTTGCCATTGATATGGGTATGTTTTCCTGTTAAAATGGTGGCCCGGCTCGGTGCACAGATCGAGTTGGTGACGGTGGCATTGCTGAACAACATTCCTTCCCTGGCAATACGGTCGATGTTCGGGGTATGGATAAGGGTGCTGTCATAGGCACTGATGGCCTGATAGGCATGGTCATCTGACATGATGAACAAAATATTTGGGCGTGGATCAGGGAGTTCTTTTTCCCCCTCTTTGGATTCCATTTTGCATGCCAGTACCAAGAGGCCAAGGAGACAATAGGACAGTATTCTATGATTCATCGGTTATAGTTAGGTTCAAGAAAGTACGACAATCAAGAAGATGGCCATGACCAAAACTACGATGGAATGATGGAATATTCATCAAGGGATGTGATAAAGTCATCAAATACAACTGTTTGTCCACCCCAAGCAAAACAAAATCGATATGTTTGTGTAAGCTTAAAGGTTCGGAAAGCATATAAAACAAATTCCCATGAAGAAACACGTATTGTACTTTGTCCTATTTTTCACAGTACTTTCACTCCGATCGCAGGACGAACAGTTGCCTTTGCGAGGGTTGGCCATCGCTGCTCCTGACAAGGAAAATGTGGCCCTTTTCGTGAAATTCATTAACGAGGAACTGGCCCCCAGAAAAGTGAACACCTTGGTGCTGCGGGTCGATTTCAATTTTCAATACACCTCTCATCCAGAACTGGTTGCGGGAAACCCTCTTTCGCAAACAGATGTGGATGCCATTGTAGCCGCTTGTCAGGACAACAATATTCAAGTGATCCCCCAGATCAATTTGTTGGGGCACCAATCTTGGGCCGATAAGATTGGGAAATTGTTGGAGGTCTATCCCGAATTTGATGAGACCCCCGAGGTGAAGATTCCTGAGGAATACAAATGGCCAAATACAGACGGGCTATACTGCAAAAGTTATTGTCCGCTGCATCCCGAGGTGCACAACGTGGTCTTTGACCTTGTGGATGAGATCACCACCGCCTTTAAGGCCGATGCTTTCCATGCGGGAATGGATGAGGTGTTCTACATAGGGATGCCCAATTGCCCCAGATGCAATGGAAGGGACAAGGCGGAACTCTTTGCGGGGGAGGTCACCAAGATCAGGAACCATCTGGCCAAGACCAATAAACGCCTCTGGATCTGGGGCGACCGTTTGATCGATGGCAAGACCACCGGACTGGGCATGTGGGAGGCGAGCATGAACAATACCCACCGTGCCATAAACCTTATCCCCAAGGATGTGATGATCTGCGATTGGCACTATGAGCGGCCCGACCCCACGGCCATCTATTTTGCCATGAACGGATTTGATGTGGCCACCTGCTCTTGGCGAAAGCCCGAAGTGGCCCTGGAACAGCAACAGATGCTCAAAACGCTCCGAAAGAACGCCACCGCCGACATGAAACCCCGCTACAGGGGCATGCTGCACACCTCATGGACCAGTTTTTCCAATTTTTTGAAAATGTTCCAAGAGGAAAACCCCGAAGAGGAAAACGATGCAACTACGTTTAAAGCATTGTTTGGCAAGTAGTGGCTTGTTGTATCAAGCAATTTCTATAGACTTGTTTCATTTAGCCTAAACATCACACCTCAAAAAAGCATCCTTTAGCGCATCGATTTTGTCGTCCCAAGTGGCAATGAATTCTTGGGCCACATAACCCGTAAACCCGGTTTCGTGGATGGCCCTGATGATGGCAGGGTAGTACAGTTCCTGGGTTTCATCGATTTCATTACGGCCAGGGACCCCAGCGGTGTGGTAGTGCCCAAAATAGGGGTGGTAGTTCCGTATGCTACGGATGATGTCGCCCTCCTGGATCTGCATGTGGTAAATGTCGAACAACAATTTAAAGTTGTCGCTGCCCAAATGTTTGCAAAGTTCCACGCCCCATAGGCTGCTATCGCACATATAGTCGGGGTGGTTCACTTGGTTGAAAAGCTCCATTTGGATGACCACACCATGTTTTTCGGCCAAGGGCATGATCTGCGAAAGTCCGTCCACACAATTTTGAAGACCAACATAATCGTTCATGCCGTTGCGGTTGCCGCTAAAACAGATGAGGTTGGTGTAGCCCGCTTCAGCAACCTTCGGGATCATTTCCGTATAATTTTTGATGAGTTGCTCGTGGTACTTGGGGTTGTTCCAACCTTCGGTAAGGCTGATTTCCGCGCCATTGCACATGGAGCAATGGATGTCATATTTCTTCAAGATATGCCATCTATCTGGACCTATCAAATCAATGGCCTTTACACCCAGTTCGTTCAGCGTCTGTAAAAACTCTTCAAAGGGAATATCATTAAAACACCACTCGCATACGCTGTGGTTGATGTTGTGCTTCAGCTTAAACTCCTTCTGGGCCCCTTTATCCTGTGAATAGCCGGACACGGATGCCAAACCTGCGGAACCCACAGCGGCTGTGGTTATAAAATTTCTACGTTTCATTATTGGTAATGATTGTTCAGCGAAAGATAGTACATTAGCCCTACAAATGGAAATACGGCCCGATACAAAACAGCTTTTGGAACTGGCACATTACAAGATGCCTTACGGTAAGTACAAGGGGCGTTATCTGGTGGATCTGCCCTTGCCCTATCTGGTGTGGTTCAGCCAAAAAGGCTTTCCCGAAGGGAAGTTGGGCAACTTCTTGAACACCATGCTCACCATCAAGGACAACAACCTGGAACCCATCATCAGAAAACTACAGAAACAATTTCCCAAGGAATCTCCCTGATTTCTGCGCAGCAATTTGTAACTTTACGCCCCGTAATAGAAGTTGCAATATGTCACAGACCAAGTACATTTTCGTTACGGGAGGCGTTACCTCATCTTTGGGGAAAGGAATCATCGCCGCATCCTTGGCCAAACTCCTACAGGCCAGGGAATACCGGACCACCATACAAAAATTGGATCCCTATATCAATGTGGATCCGGGAACGCTGAACCCCTATGAGCATGGCGAATGTTATGTGACCGACGACGGGGCGGAGACCGACCTCGATCTTGGGCATTACGAACGTTTCTTGAACGTACGCACTTCCCAAGCGAACAATGTGACCACGGGAAGGATCTACCAAAGTGTCATTGAAAAGGAACGTAGGGGCGAGTTTTTGGGCAAAACGGTCCAGGTGGTGCCCCACATCACCAACGAGATCAAAGAACGCATCCAGATTTTGGGCAAGAGTGGTGATTATGACATCATCATCACTGAAATAGGGGGAACCGTGGGCGATATTGAGTCCTTACCCTATATTGAAGCTGTTCGACAACTGCTATGGGAATTGGGCGAGCACAACGGAATTGTGGTACACCTTACCCTAGTGCCATTTTTGTCGGCCGCGGGCGAACTGAAGACCAAACCCACACAGCACTCCGTGAAAACCTTGATGGAGAGCGGAATCAAGGCCGATATATTGGTCTGCCGCACAGAGCACGAAATTTCAGAGGACATCAAGGAAAAACTGGCCCTGTTCTGTAATGTGAAAAAAGAGGCGGTGATCCAATCCATCGATGCATCCACCATTTATGATGTACCCTTGATGATGCAGGATGAAGGCCTGGATGCCGTTACGCTTGAAAAATTGGCCCTTCCCAACAACACGGAACCCAATTTGGACCAATGGAAGGAGTTTTTGGAAAGGCACAAGAACCCAAAAAATAAAGTGACCATAGGTCTGATCGGAAAATATGTGGAACTTCAGGATTCCTATAAATCCATATTGGAGGCCTTTATACATGCCGGTGCCGCAAATGAAGTGAAGGTAGAGGTACGTTCCATACATTCGGAACACCTATCTGCCAAGAACATCGACAAAAAACTGATGGGACTGGACGGAATTCTGGTCGCACCCGGTTTTGGCGAACGAGGTATCGAAGGAAAAGTGATGGCCGTGAGATACGCCCGCGAGAACAATGTCCCGTTCTTGGGCATCTGTCTGGGCATGCAAATGGCCGTGATCGAATTTGCACGCAACGTGCTTGGGCTGGACAATGCCAATTCCACCGAAATGGACAAGGGCACTCCATATCCCGTCATCAGTTTGATGGAAGAACAGAAATCCATCACCGATATGGGAGGGACCATGCGTTTGGGGGCCTGGGACTGCCACTTGAAAGCCGACAGTCTGGTCGAAAAAGTGTATGGCAGTGCTGACATTGCAGAACGTCACCGCCATCGATATGAATTCAACAATGCCTACAAGCAACAAATGGAGGAAGCTGGCTTGGTGGCCTCTGGGTTCAACCCTAAAACAGGACTCGTCGAAGTGGTGGAAATCCCTTCGCACCCATGGTTCATTGGGGTACAGTACCATCCAGAGTACAAGAGCACCGTGGCCAATCCGCACCCCTTGTTCGTTGGTTTTGTAAAGGCAGTACTGGCCCAGAAGCAGAAACAAAAGAATGCCAGTTTGGCATAAACTGGGGTTTTGGATATATATTTGCCCCCTGAATATCGATAATTGAGTTCTACTAAATAAATTTCATGGAAGAAAAGAAGCTGGATGTCAAGTCCATTATTGGATTTGTACTGATTTTTGGGATACTCGTTTTTATGTTTTACCAAAATCAGCCCACCCCAGAAGAGTTGGAGGCCCAAAAAGCAGAGCAAGCACGTGTGGAGGCTGCTGCCAAACAGGCAGAGGAAGCGAAAAATGATCCGGCCCCCATCAAACAGGCACAGGCCATTGACTTTGCCGATTCCACTGCCGTGGCCAACTATAAAAGTGCGGTAGGGGCATTTGGCTTTACCCAGGCATCCGAAGGGACCACCAAGTTGGAGAATGAGGTACTCTATCTGGAAGTTTCCAATAAGGGAGGGCAGATTGTGGAGGCCAGAATGAAGGATTTTGTCACCTTTGATTCTGTTCCAGTGTATTTGATAAAGGAAGGCAACGCCAATTTTGCCCTGAACTTCTCCACATCGGACAACAGGGTGCTCAATACCGCAGACCTGTTCTTTGAACCTACACTTTCAAAAAATGGGGACAATCAGGTGCTTTCCATGAAGGCCAAAGTGGCAGACAACCAATTTTTGGAGTATCGCTACGAAATGAAACCTGATGAATACCTTTTGGGTTTTACGGTACGATCCCAAGGCCTGAACGGGGTCATCAACAGTGGCAAACCGATTACCCTCGAATGGGACATGAAGGGCATCCGTCACAACAAGAGTGTCCAATATGAAAACCGCTATACCCGATTGACCTACAACCATGATGATGGCAACATCAGTAAATTGTCGGAGAGCAGTGATCTGGATGAAGAAGCAGAAGAGGATGTGAAATGGCTTTCGTACCGACAGCACTTTTTCAGTTCCATTTTGGCGTCGGACAACCATTTTGAAACGGCACAACTGAGTTCCAAAAACTTGGTCGAGGACGAGAGCAAGGACATACGCTTCACCAAGGAATACAGCACTAGGGCCCCATTGCAATTGCAAGGAGGGGAATTGTCACAGAACATGCACTGGTACTACGGACCCACCGATGTAAAAGTATTGGACGATTATAAGGAATTGGGCCTTGCGGATTCCATTCCCTTCGGTTGGGGAATTTTTGGATGGATCAATAGATATGTGTTCACTCCTTTCTATGGGTTCCTGAGCTCTTTCCTTCCTTTTGGGATCGCCATTATTGTAATGACCATCATCGTGCGGTTGGTACTGTCGCCCGTTACCTATAAATCCTATCTCTCACAGGCCAAGATGAAGGTCTTGAAGCCTGAGATCACCGAAATCAACGAGAAGTACAAGGACAATGCGATGAAAAAGCAGCAGGAGACCATGAAGCTCTACAACAAGGCAGGGGTGAGCCCCATGAGCGGTTGTGTGCCGGCATTGCTGCAGTTGCCCATTTTCTATGCGCTCTTTATGTTTTTCCCCACCTCTTTCGCTTTGCGACAGAAATCCTTTTTGTGGGCAGAAGACCTGTCATCTTATGACGTCATATTCAATTTGCCGTTCACCGTCCCATTTTATGGGGACCACGTGAGCCTGTTCCCTATATTGGCCTCGATTGCCATTTTCTTCTATATGATGATGACCACAGGGCAGAGCATGCAGATGCAGCAACAGCCCGGTATGCCCAATATGAAGTTCATCATGTACCTATCGCCCATAATGATGTTGTTCTTCTTCAACAACTACGCCAGTGGGTTGAGTCTCTATTACTTTATTTCCAACTTGATCACTATTTTCATCATGTTGGCGATTAAGAACTACATCTTGGACGAGGACAAGATCCATGCGCAGATCCAAGAGAACAAGAAGAAGCCCAAAAAGGAGAATAGGTTCCAGCGCAAGATGCGAGAGATGATGGAACAGGCCGAAGAGCAGAAAAAAACAGGCAAGAGATAAGACTTTTTAAAAGGCAGTTGCTAATTTTCTAGGCTGCCTATCCAAAGGATAGCTTTCCGTACAAAACAAAAAAACTCCCTCAAAAATGCTTGGGGGAGTTTTCCATATTTCGGTTTAGTTTGGAAAGATTTGGGACTTCAAAGATGCGCCATAATCAAGCGGAAAAAAATTAATAGTTGTCAAACCATTGGTTTTTGTAGTTAAATTCTCCCCTTTTGATGTGTCATCGATGAACGGCAATTTTTAAGGACAAAGGCCCCTTGAAAATGATTTCCAAAAGGCCTTTGCAGTGATATAGAAACGGCTAAAATCTTAATTTGTCGTATCTGGGATCAATACAATGTCCAGAACGTGGATCACCCCATTGATGGCCTGCACGTCAACTGCATCGATACCTATTCCTGTGTTCCCAGCTCCATCGGTCACATCGGCAATGTTGTCACCGGTTCCGGGTAGGTTGATGGTAATGGCATCTCCTTCCAAGGTAGTGGCCATAATACCGTCGGAAAGATCTCCAGACCTCACATTGGCCCCTGCAACCACATGATGTTGCAAAATGGGAATCAAATCGGCTTCGGCAGGTATGGCAGCCAAGGCTTCAAATGCTGCATTGGTCGGGGCAAATACCGTAAAGGGATCGCTACCTGCTCCGCCCTGGGCAGAAAGCACGCTCACAAAGTCCACACTTGGGGTCAATTCGGTCAATGCTTGCACCAAGGTGGAGAAATTAGGGTCGGCAACGGCAAAGGTGACCACGGTGGGCAAATCTATGACGGCATCTACTGCATGGATGACACCATTGGTGGCAACAATATCGGCCAAGACCACGTTGCTCGTACCATTCAAGGTCACCCCATCATCCGTATTGATGTATAGGCTCAGGTTTTCATCCGTATCGAACTCAGCCGCAGTGTTTACATACGAATTGGTCAATCCTGAAGAGAATGCAGCTGCACCGACCACCACATGGTTGAACAGTATGGCATTCAAATCATTTGAATTTGGATTGGTGAATGCATCAAAGGCATCATTCAGTGGCGCGAACACGGTGAAATCCTCTGTTTCATCGGAAAGCAGATTGGTGAACGTAGTGTTTCCGCCATTGGTCAAGGCAGCTACCAAGGAGGTCAAATTTGGATTGGCCACGGCATGGTCCACAATATTGGGCAGGTCTATCACGGCATCCACCACATGTACAACACCATTCAGCGCTTTAACGTCGGCCATCACTACGGTGGACACCCCATTAAAGGTAACGTCACCCGAAGTATCGAAGAAAAGGCTTATGTTTTGGTCGCCTGCACCAACAGCCAGTGTACTCGTATAACCTGAACCCAATCCAGTTAGGTCATCAGATGTCACTTCACCACTGATCACATGGTTGAGCAATACATTGGTCAACACATCAACTGGAATGTCCCCTAGTTGGGCACCATCCAAGAATGTTTCAAAAGCCTCATCGGTAGGGGCCAAAACGGTGAACGGTCCTTCTCCCCTCAATACAGTGGGGAGGTCTCCATTGGCAGCAACAAGGGCCGCTACGAGATTTTCAAGATTTTCATTGCCCAGAGCAAGGTCGGTAATGGGAACCAATAGTACATCGGCCAATGCGTCGAGGGCAGCCTGAGGAAGCAATACTTTGTCAATGATGTGCACAACACCGTTGGAAGCCACGATATCGGCGGTAGTCACTTGTGCAGCCTCGGCAGTGGCATCGCTGATGAATACACCACCTTGTGTGGAAACCTCCAAGGTTGAACCTTGCAAAGTGGTGATGGTCTGTCCATCGCTCAAATCGGAAGACATCACAGCTGCATCCGCAACAACGTGATAAGTTAGGACAACGGCGAGCAGATCTTGTAATTGTTGCGTGTTGAAGTCGTCGAGCGAATCAAAACCGTCCAATTGTGCTAAGAGATCTGCAAAGGCATCATTGGTAGGGGCAAAAACAGTGAAGGGGCCTTCTCCGCTCAATGCGGTCACAAGGTCGTTGTTGGAACTTTCATCGGCCTTTTGAAGTGCACTGACCAAACTGCTCAGTTGTGGGGTCGCTTGGGCGGCCGCCACAATGGTCACATCGGTTTCCGGTGGATCGGTTGGTCCGTTGTCATCGTCCGAACAGGATGTGAAAATCAAGAACAATGATAGTAATGTAAAACGGGATAGTTTGTCTAATGTTTTCATAATCTTATTGTTGTTGTATAAGTGTTTAATATTTTAAAGATATAGTTAAACAAAATAATATTCATTTTGTTTAAGAAAAATTGTAAAAAGTTTAACATTTTTTAAAATTATCCATTTTGATATGTTTGGTCGTGCTATACGACTTAGGTCACATGTCATATTAATGATTGTTATTTTTTATTTTTGTAGTCTTAATTAAGTGAAATGAAAAAGGTTGTTGTAGGACTTTCGGGAGGAGTGGATTCCAGCGTTGCGGCATATCTCCTAAAAGAGCAGGGGTATGAGGTAATCGGCCTTTTCATGAAGAATTGGCACGATGATTCCGTGACCATTTCAGAGGAATGTCCATGGCTGGAGGACAGCAATGATGCCCTCATTGTGGCCGAAAAATTGGGTATCCCGTTCCAGACCGTTGATTTGAGCGCGGAATACAAGGAGCGTATCGTGGACTATATGTTCAACGAATATGAAAGGGGGCGTACGCCAAACCCAGATGTGCTCTGCAACCGCGAGATCAAGTTTGATGTCTTTTTAAAGATTGCCCTGCAATTGGGTGCCGACTATGTGGCCACAGGTCATTATTGTAGAAAAGGAACCATCCAGAATGAAGATGGTACCGAAACCTATCAATTGTTGGCGGGAAAGGACCCTAATAAGGACCAATCCTATTTTTTGTGCCAATTGTCCCAGGAGCAACTGTCCAAGACGTTGTTCCCGATTGGGGAATTGCTAAAACCTGAGGTTCGAAAGATTGCCGCCGAGAATAATCTCATCACTGCTGATAAAAAGGATTCCCAAGGACTCTGTTTTGTAGGAAAGGTGCACCTTCCCGACTTTTTACAGCAAAAATTAAAGCCCAAAAAAGGAATCATTGTGGAAGTGCCCAGTACTGCTTCCCAATTTGCGGTGGCTGTTCCCGAATTTCACAATGAAAGGGAGAAATTGGCCTTCCAAGCGGAAAAGCCCATTTTTTCCATGGAAGATGGCAAAGTGGTGGGGGAACACCAAGGCGCCCATTATTTTACCATTGGGCAACGCAAGGGGCTGAACGTTGGGGGCACCAAGGAACCCTTATTTGTCATTGAAACCGATGTGGACAAGAACATCATCTATACCGGGCAGGGCAAGTTCCACCCAGGTCTTTTCCGGAATACGCTTTTTGTGAAAGAGGACGAGCTCCACTGGGTACGTCCCGATTTGGCCTTAAAAGAAGACGAAACCATGGAGGTGATGGCACGCATCCGTTACCGTCAGCCATTGCAAAAAGCCACCCTCTACAAAGTAGGGAATGGACTGTATGTGGATTTCCAAGAAAAGCAATCGGCCATCACCGAAGGACAGTTTGTGGCTTGGTACGTGGACGATGAGTTGGTAGGGTCTGGAGTGATTTCGTAACCCTTCAAAAAAATGGCATTTCGTCATTCTGAATTTATTTCAGAATCCTTTGCAATATTATTTTTATTTTGATGGGAAACTGAAACAAGTTCAGTTTGACAATTATTCAATAGTACATGCAAAACAAAATCACCCAGCTTTTCGGAATACAATATCCTATCATACAAGCCGGTATGGTCTGGGCCAGCGGATGGCGATTGGCCTCGGCGGTCTCCAATGCAGGCGGATTGGGGCTGTTGGGCGCGGGAAGTATGTACCCGGAAGTATTGGAGGAACATATCATCAAGTGCAAAAAAGCGACCGACAAACCTTTTGGCGTGAACGTTCCCATGCTGTACCCCGATATTGAAAAGTTGATGGAAATCATTGTCTCCCAGGGAGTGAAAATCGTGTTCACTTCCGCAGGAAACCCCAAGACCTGGACGGGTTTTCTCAAAGAGAAGGGGATCACCGTGGTGCATGTGGTGAGCAGTGTCAAGTTTGCCCTGAAAGCCCAAGAGGCAGGGGTGGACGCCATTGTGGCCGAAGGTTTTGAAGCGGGTGGACATAACGGAAGGGATGAGACCACCACGATGGTACTGATTCCTTCTGTGAAAGAAAAAATAAGCATTCCCTTGATTGCCGCTGGAGGCATCGCAACAGGAAGGGCTATACTGGCCGCTATGGTTCTTGGAGCGGATGGAGTGCAGGTGGGCAGCCGGTTTGTGGCCACTCCCGAGGCCTCTTCGCACGAGTCCTTCAAAAAAAGAGTGGTGGAGGCACAGGAAGGGGATACCCAACTGACCTTGAAAGAGCTCGCTCCCGTACGTCTACTCAAGAACAAGTTCTACCAAGATGTGCAGGAGGCCTACGCCAAGGGCGCATCTGTCGAGGACCTGAAAACTCTATTGGGAAGGGCCAGGGCAAAGCGGGGCATGTTCGAGGGGGATATGGAAGAGGGGGAATTGGAAATTGGCCAAGTTTCAGGTTTGATCCATGCAATGAAGCCCGCCGCCGAAATTGTTGCCGAACTGATGGCCGAGTTCCACAAGGCAAAGTTGGAAGTCAATGACTATTAAACTATTCAGACAGAAGCTTTCCGCACTTTTTCATACATTTACCCCAGAGCAATGAGAACACTTATCCCCACACTAGTCTTTTTGGTGCTTGCTTCCTATTGCCATGGGCAAGTGGAGCAGGACAAAGCACTCCATTTTTTGGGAGGCAACCTATTTGGTTTGGCCGGAGCAGGAATCGCAAAACAGGCCTCTGAGGGCAACCGGATTTGGACCTTTGTGGGCTCGGTGGCCGGAAGTACGCTTATAGGCTTGGCCAAGGAAGCGGTCGATGCAGGACAGCGTGAGAACGGTTGGGACAACGACGATCTTGCCGCAACGGTCCTAGGTGGTGTCACGGTGGGAGTCACCATTGATTTGTTTTCCAAAAAGGACGACAAAAAAAGACTGCGTGGCCGCTATTCCCAACTGGATCTGAAAAAGCAAAAGCCCTTTCCCTATCCAAAATCGGAATTTGTGGTATGGGATGGCAATCTTCCCAGTTTGAATACCTTGGGACTTACTTCTATTTCGCTTTAGGTCAGATAAGCCCCCTTGCCTTGATTTCCAAGTATTTGTTGATAGTATTGACGGTCAAATCCTCCGGTTTGGTCAAGATGGTCTGGATGCCATGTTTGCGGAGTTCGTTCACAATGAGTTTTTTCTCATAAATGAACTTTTCGGCAATGGTCTGTTCAAAGATTTGATGCACCGTTTCCGCCTTTTTATGGGCAAATTCATTCAGCTCGGTATTTTCAAAGAAAATCACCACCAACAGATGCTGTTTGGCCATGGCCAACAAATAGGGAAGCTGTCTGTGCAGGGCATCCATGGTCTCAAAATTCGTATAGAGCAGCAAAAGACTGCGTTGGTTCAAGTTCCGTTTTACATCCACATACAGCCGACTGAAATCACTTTCGATGAAATTCGTCTCTAGGTTGTAGAGCGTTTCCAGGATGAGGTTCATCTGGGAGCTTCGCCGCTCCGCTACCACCCTGTTCTCGATTTTGTCACTAAAGGAGAACATGCCGGCCTTGTCCTGTTTTTTTAGGGCAATGTTACTGATCACCAAGGTGGCGTTGATGGCATAATCCAAGAGGCTAAGGCCATTGAAGGGCATTTTCATCACCCGCCCCTTATCGATCACGGAATATACGGGCTGCGATTTTTCATCCTGATATTGGTTCACCATCAATTGCCCCCGTTTGGCCGTGGCTTTCCAGTTGATGTTCCGGATATCATCGCCCAACACATAGTCTTTTATCTGCTCAAATTCCATGGTATGTCCAATACGCCTGATCTTCTTTAGGCCATATTCGTGCAAACGATTGGTGAAGGCCAGCAGATCATATTTTTGGAGTTGGAGGAACGAGGGGTAAACCGGAACTTCCTGGGATTGGCCCACGGTATGTTTTCTGGCCAAAAAACCTATGGGCGAAACCGAAAAAATGTTCAGACTTCCAAAGGAGTACACCCCACGTTCGGTAGGCCGTAGTTGATAATGGAAGACCTTTTCCGCACCACTGGGAAGCTTGGTTTCCAACAGAAAATCCCTTTTCTGGAACTGGAAAGGAATCTCATCGATGACCCTAACTTTTACAGGGAACAAATATCCGTTCATCAATTGTAGTTGGATCGGGTTTTCGTCCCCATTGGAGAGTTTGTCGGACAAAATGCGGTGTCCTTCTACCTTTCCCTTGGAAGCAAAGAGCAAGATGATATCAACGATCAGCAATAGGACCAGGACAAAGAAAAGCACCTTCAGCGCCCCATAGAGATTGGGGACCATATACGAAATCACAAATCCCACGATGAGCGTCGTGAGGATCATGAAAAATCGTTTTTGCAGGTATATGGGTCTGAAGAGCCTTTTCACTTTTATCTTGGGATTTCGATGCCGTCCACGATTTGTTTCACCACCTGCTGGGCGGTCAATCCTTCCATTTCCCTTTCCGGGGTGAGCAAAATGCGGTGCCCTAAAACGGGAATGGCCACTTTTTTGATGTCATCTGGAGTGATGAAATCCCTGCCGTTTATCGCGGCAAGCGCCTTTGAGGCATCCATGATGGCAATCGAGGCCCTGGGCGATGCGCCCAAGTAGAGATTGGCATTGCTCCTTGTGTTGTCCACTATGGAGGCAATGTACTTGAGCAGGTTTTTCTCCACAACGATTTCCTTGATGGTATCTTGGTACTCCGCGATCTGCTTTGCAGAAAGTAGGGCACTGACGAGGTCTTCCTCCACTTTGGCCTTCTGTTCGTGCTTGCTCTCCAAGATCTGGATTTCTTCTTCCAATGAGGGATAGCTCACATTGATCTTGAAAAGAAAACGGTCCAATTGGGCCTCTGGCAATCGATAGGTCCCTTCCTGTTCAATGGGGTTTTGGGTGGCAAACACTAAAAATGGGGGTTCCATGGCATATTCCACACCATCCATGGTGATCTGCCTCTCAGCCATGGCCTCAAAAAGGGCGGCCTGGGTCTTGGCAGGGGCCCGGTTGATCTCATCGATGAGGATGATGTTCGAGAACAAAGGTCCTTTCTTGAACTCAAATTCAGAAGTTTTGATGTTGAAGATGGAGGTTCCCAAAATATCGCTCGGCATCAGGTCCGGGGTAAACTGGATGCGACTGAAATCCACGCTCATGGTCTTTGCCAGCAACTTGGCCGTGACGGTCTTGGCCACCCCGGGAACCCCTTCGATGAGGGAATGCCCATTGGCCAAAATGGAAATAATGAGCAGTTCTATCATATCCTGCTGCCCAATGATCACTTTGCCCAGTTCGGACTTTATGTTGGAGACAGCTTCCTGTAGTCGGCTTAAATCCATGCGGGAATTGAACTGTATTGCGTCGTCTTGTGGTACGTTTTCTTCCATATGTTACTGCTTAAATGCGGTTATTTTTTTATTGAGTGCTATGCTTTCCTGCTCCGTGTGGGCATTTTTATTTTTCAGTTTCAAAATATATTCGATCAAAACCTTGGTTTCTTGAATGTCCTTACCGGCTTTGGCCGCAAGTAGCTGTATCGTCTTTTCGTTGATCTGTGCCGTTTCGATATGGTACTGACTGCGTATATGGGCCAAAAAGTAATTTATTTTTTTGTTGATCAGGTCCGTGTAGTCTTTATTTTGATGGTACAGCGACCCGACGGCCTGTGCAAACTCCACGGAAGAGTTTTTTAAGGGTTCGATGACGGGAATGATGCGCTGTTCCCGCTTGCCCTTGAAGATAACAAAGAGCAGGATGCCCAAAATGGACAAATAGTAGGCCCATTTCAGGGAAATTTGGTTGAGCACAAAACGCATGGGTGAATCAATGAACACCCGACCGGATTTTTTGTAATTGTCCCAGTAGAGCACATTGGCATCCTGGAGATAGGAAAAGGTATGGGCCACATAGTCCGAATTGCCCTTGAGCATATAATAATTGGAATAGGCCTGTGGGGTTGTGGAAATAATGAAATGGCCCTTTCCAAAACGCGTCTTGATCAGATTGGGTTTGGTCACCTCTTCGTCTGGCTCCCCATCCAGGTAGTTTTCAATGGTGTAGGAGATATGCCCTAAAATGGTGGCTTTGGTGGAATCCACGCTGGTAAAATAGGAGTTGAACACCCCTCGGGACAGTTTGAACTCTTCCTTTTCGAATTTTTCATGGGTCAGGTCCAAGATGGTCGTGCCCTCTTTCAACGAATAGTCGGCCCCAAAATCGATGTTCAGGGTATCCATCAGTTCCCAACCAAACCCAGTGGCAGCAATGAAAACGGTATTTCCTCGGTCCACATAGTCCAAGATCTGATTGGTTTCCTGCTGGTCCAAGTCAATATATTCGTTGATGAACATATAGTTGGACGTTAGAGTGGAATCTCGATCGATCAACACATCATAGACACTTTTATCCACCGTTTCAATCGTACTATTGGGGAAAATGGAAGGGAGTTCGTTATAGAGTACGAAACACCCGAACGGGATTTTGTCCACCGAAGTGTACGATGGCCGCCAATTGATGGGCCTGGGCCGCACAATTTCCGTAATGATGATCCCGACAACGATCAGGACAAACACCGCAATGACTATTTTCGATTTTCGGTCCATGCTATCTCGGGATTGAATTTTCTACGGCCTTGAAGCGCAGGTCCGTTTTGGCATAGCCAGATGCATCGATGGGCTGCTCCCCGTACCAGATGTTCTCATACAGATAAGAAGCTTTTTTGAACTCCAGTTGCAATTGGGTTTCGGTGATTTCCCGTTCATAGTCCACATTGGTCTTGTCAAAATGCCAATCGATGATGTGCTTTTGGGAAAGCAGTTTCAAGATTTTTAGGAACTGATAGCGGACGGCAAGCCGATAATCCCCGTTCTTGAGGGCCTCTTCCATCAACGAATCCAAGTCGATGTTCTCAATGTGTTGTTCAGAAAGGTCCAGGTCGATGATGGACCGTGCCTTTTGGGTAAAAATGGAACTGAACTTTTCATTTATTAACACTCGAACTAATAGATAAATGACTAAAATTCCCATGAGACCATACAAACTGAATTCTAGAAATGTCATGGTGCTCGGAGAAATCTCAATTCCAAAAGCTCCAAAAAGTTTTTGAAGCAGTTCCAAAAGCCATCTAACAAAACGCCATAAAAGATTGCTGGATTCCCCCGTTTTTACATCATAGTCAAAATCCTCCCCAGTGTATTTTTTGTCGAGGTCTTCCCCAATTTGGCGCTCCGTGAGCACCGAACTGCTGTCTATGGGCAGGGCAATGGAATCCTTCTGTGCAAGACCCAAGTTTGCCCACAATAAAAGGATTAGGATGTAGCTCTGTTTGATCACTGATCGGTCTGTCCTATTTGATCTATTTTACTTCTGGTGTTGATGTTGTACGTTTTCTCGTGTAAGGCATAAAAGAGGATGCCGTTCACAAACTGGGACAGACATTGGGCATATACCATCAAAATGAGCAACAGGCACAGACCGAGGGTATAAATGACTGTGGAAATGACCGAGCCGCCTACATCCACATTGTTTTCCACCACGTGGAAAGTATAGACCCCGATAATAATGGAGGGTACAATAAGGATAATGAAGAACAATAGGCCATTGAGCAAGCCGAGGATAAAATTGACCCCTACCGATCTCCAAAAATTGTTGATGACCAAGTTCCAGCCTTCCCCAAAACCATCGATCACGCCCTTGGATTGGCTCATCATGCTAAAAAAGGAAACCCCGATCCAAGCGGTCATGGCAAACTGGATGATATATTGCGCAAACATGCCCAATAATGGAATGAATGCCAAAACGAGTGCCGCGATGAAGAACAGGATATAAATGGGGATCAACAAAAGAATGAACATGAAGGTATTTCCAAAATTACCCTTAGTGTGTTCCCAGACCTCCCTTTTGTCAAATCCTTGGCCCTTGTGTTCGTCATATTTGACCAAATACGAGGAGCTCAAGCTAAAGTTGAAGCCCGCCACCAAAATGAATATGATGAAAAAAATGATGCTGCCCACGATAATATAGGTCCAATACGTGCCTTCGTTGCTTTCTCCCGAACCCATTCCGTACACATTGGTTCCCTCCGAGATTATGCCCACGAACCCCGATACCATCAAGTAGCTGGTGATCAACAGACCTATCAAGAAAATACCATTGTAGCTCAGGAACACATTGGTGAACTTTTTGATGTTCTGTCGTATAAATTCAAAATAAACGGAGAGGATATCGCCAAAATCGCGGTTGATCCTAAGCTCGATGTATTTGTCCTTCATGTAGTCTTCGGTTTAGTAAGATGGGATATAGGATATAATAAAAAACGATCAGTAACAATGACCCTCCAATAATGGAGAAGGCCAACCAATCGGGCATATTGGCATACCGGGTGATGAACCCTTCGATAAAGCCCGCTATGATGAAAAAGGGTATGGTGCTCACCACCACTTTCAGCCCGTCCTTGGCCCCTTTCATGAAGGAGACCCGCCTGGAAAAGGTCTTGGGAAAAAGGATGCTGTTGCCCATGATCAATCCGGCGCAGCCCGCCACAATGATCACGGAAATTTCTATGGTGCCGTGCAGCCAAATCTGGCGGTTCGCCTCAAAAAACACCCCTTTGGTATAGAAAAAGGTAATGAAGGCTCCCAACATCACCCCATTGCTGAAGAGAATATAGGCCGTACCAATGCTGGTGATCACCCCAAAGGCGAAGGCCAAAAAGCCCACACGGATATTGTTGATGGTGATCCCCAAAAAGGTGCCTATCTCGCTTCCGCTCTTATAAATAGCCGTGGGTTCCCCATTGGCAATATTGTTCAGGGTCTCGTTCACATAGGCGTCGCCCAGGATCAATCGCACAAAGGAGGTATCGTTCAGTGCGGAAATGGCACCGATGGCCGTGGCCGTGATAAAGATCAAGAAAGTGATCCACAAGGTTTTGTGGTATTGCCTAAAAAAAAGCGGGAACTCATGCGCCCAGAACTCAATGATCCGGTTGCCCGATTCCTTTTTGTTCTTGTATATTTTTTGATGTGCCTGTGACGCAAGGGAGTTCAGGTACAATAAAGTCTTGCTTTCCGCGTAATAGGTCTGTGCGTAGGCAAGGTCATTGGTGAGTTGGATGTAGCCATCTACAAGCGCATCTGGATCTGTATGTGAACCTGATGCGACCGCTTTTTCAAAAGCGATCCATTTTTCCTTATTTTGCTTCACAAAAGCAGCTTCGCGCATAGGTGGAATTTATTTTTTCCAAGTTTAAAAATACGTTTATATGGGCAACCTCCAAATCAATACAACGCAAAATGTCAACTTAGATTATAAGATCGTGGGCCTTGGGGAGCGAATCGTTGCTTTTCTCATCGATGGACTCATTTTGTACATGTATGCCTATTTGGTAAGCCTTATCAGCAATGCGATCGGGTTTATTTGGGAAGATACCTGGACACAACGCGGGTTGGCATCATTGATTTTTTTGCCGGCCATGTTCTATTCCCTTTTGATGCACAGCCTTTTTAACGGACAGACGGTGGGCAAGATGTTGATGAAAATGCGTGTGGTCCGCTTGGATGGCGCCCCGGTACACTGGAGCAATCTTTTGGTCCGATGGATGTTGCGCCTCGTGGATATTTGGATTTTTTTGGGATCTATAGGCATCTTGAGCATCCTGTTTTCGGAAAAAAGGCAACGGGTTGGGGATGCGGCCGCAGGCACCGTAGTGATCAGTACGAAACGAAAGACCAAGGTGTCCCATACTATTTTGGAAGAGGTGGAGGAAGCCTACGAGCCCCAGTTCACCAATGTGACCCTGCTTACGGACAAGGATGTCCGATTGATCAAGGAAACCTATCACATTGCCAAAAAGAGTGGGGATTTCAAGACGCTGACCGCACTCCGCATCAAAGTGGACAGTATCTTGAAGACCAATTCCAACCTTTATGATGTGCAGTACATTGATACCGTGTTGAAAGATTACAACTACTACACCCAAAAAATGTAAGCATGCTCTACCAGACCATTGACATATTGGGGACCATTGCCTTCGCCATTTCCGGGGTATTGGTGGCCATGGAAAAGCGGTTGGACCTTTTCGGCGTACTCATCATCGCCTTTGTCACGGCCATTGGGGGCGGGACCTTGCGGGACCTGCTCATAGGGAACACACCAGTGGTCTGGATGCGGGACCTTACCTATGTGCTCACCATTTTCATAGCCGTGGTCTTCGCCATTATTTTTGTGAAGCAGTTGAAGTATTTGAGAAAATCCCTCTTCCTGTTCGATACCATTGGGATTGGCCTTTACACCATGATCGGGGTGGAAAAAGGTTTGGAAGCAGAGCTTTTGCCCATCATGTGTATTTTTCTGGGCACCATGACGGCCTGTTTTGGAGGCGTCATCCGGGATATGTTGTGCAATGAGATCCCGATCATTTTTCGAAGGAAGGAAATCTATGCCACCACTTGCATCGTGGGAGGAGCCAGTTACTTTCTTTTTGTTCAACTTCCCATCAAGGAGGGTTATGCCTACATCGCGGCCATTGTAGTGGTGATCACCTTAAGGTTGTTGGCCGTCAAGTTCGATATCCGCTTGCCCAGTGTCTATGAAAAAAAGACTGGATAGGGCCAGTTAATGACTTTGTCGTTAATTCTTGCTTAGCACGATTAATCCTTGCTTAATCTTTTTTACCCTTTTGTTAGCCTTCCCGTGCCAAGGATAGTACTACTTTGGCATTCAGTTTTGTAATCTTCATTAAGAATAAGGGCTGTCCCATATAGTGTCGGCCTTTTTACCAAACCAATCGAGACCTTTATATGAAAACACCAAAAATCGTTTTCCTGGCCTTTTTTCTCTCCGCTTCCTTTCTTGGCATGGATAGCATCAATGCCCAGGGATGTGTTGCTATCCGACATTTTTCATCCTGTGTGGGGAATACCTTGGAGAGTAATCTGTTGGGGCCGGGAGATATCCAAATAGGGAGCAACTACCGCTATTTCAAGTCTTTTCGCCATTTTAGGGGGACACATGAGGAGCCGGATAGGGTTTCCAATGACACAGAGGTCATCAACCATTCCCATTCCTGGGATTTTTTCCTGACCTACGGGATTACTGACCGTCTGTATACCAGCATTACCATCCCAACGGTGATCAACACTCGTTCCTCACTGTATGAGCATGGTAGGGACGAGCGGAATACTACCTACTCTAGGGGGCTTGCCGATATTAGGGTAGGGGTGGGTTACTGGTTGTTCGACCTTGAAAAGCACCAAAATGGAAACCTTGCCTTAGGACTGGGCATCAAATTGCCGACCGGAAACTTCAATGCCTCCGATATTTTCTACAATGTGGGTCCCGAAGGAGGTCCGGAGACCAGGCCTGTTGACCAGAGTATCCAACCGGGGGATGGGGGTTTTGGGGTTACCTTGGATTTTCAATTTTACCAGAAAATTGCCGAAAAACTGTTTGCTTATGGAGGGGGATTCTATTTGATCAATCCAAGGGAGACCAACGGTACACGGACATTTCGTGAAACCTTGAGCCCTCTTCTGGAAAATGAGGCCATTATGGCCGTTCCCGATCAATTTTCGGTGCGTGCCGGAGCTAGTTATGCCATAAGCAGTGTCATTTCGACTTCGTTGGGTGCTAGGTATGAAGGGGTTCCCGTAAAAGACCTTATTGGCGGGAACGAAGGTTTCAGAAGGCCGGGTAATGTACTTTCCATAGACCCGGGCATCGCCTTCATGAAGAACAATTTTTCCCTGAACCTCAATGTCCCTTTTGCCGTAAGAAGGGAACGTCCGCAGAGCGTCACGGACAAACAGACAGAGGAACTTACTGGGGAACCTAGGGCTGGGGATGCAGCCTTTGCCGATTATCTGATCAATGTTGGGGTTTCCTACCGATTTTCAAACAAAAAGGTGAAAGTCGCTCCTGAGTTGATGGGTGAATTCAAGAGCTGATCTTGTCGGACATAACATAGAATATTTTTAGGTTCCCTTTGGGAACAGTCAGCAAAACAGCAATACAATTTTAAAAAGAAATGTACAGGAACGGTAAAGGGCCGTTGGTCCTTTGGGGCTTTATGCTCTTTTTTTTGATGGGAGCATCTGCCCAAGCACAGGAAAGAATTATCGGAAAAATAGTGGATGCGGACAACGGTCAGCCCTTGTTGGGTGCCCAAGTTCTATTGGTTCCCAGCAACAAGGGAACAATCACGGATGACTTTGGGAGATTCTCCATCCTGAAGAATGGTGGGGACTACACCCTTATCGTAAAATATTTGGGGTATCAGGAAAAGCAGGTTTCGCTTTCTTCTTCGGATGTGGATATGGGGGTCATAGGACTTACCCGCTCCAATACCACTTTGGATGAGGTCATTGTGAGTGCATCGGCCAAAAATTTCAAGAGTGAATTTGTGGGGAGCAATTATCGCATCAATCCGGTTGCTCTGAAAAATATGAATCCATTGAACACCGAAGAGGTACTGCGCACCGTTCCCGGCGTGAACATTGTGGGGGATATGGGACTGTCCAACCGCCCCAACATTAGTATAAGGGGCTCTTGGGGAAGACGGTCCAAAAAAGTGCTGCTCATGGAAGACGGCACACCTTCGGCACCGGCACCCTACATCGCTCCTGGCGCCTACTACAACCCAGTTAGCGACCGTATCACTTCCGTTGAGGTGTATAAAGGGGCCGATCTGTTAAAATATGGTCCCAACAATATGTACGGAGCGGTCAACTACATCACTGCACTGCCTCCGCAAAAACCAACACTGCGCTTGAAATTGACAGGTGGACAGCGCAATTATACCTCGGGACTTTTTTCCTACGGGGGTACCTGGAAAAATATTGGCGGTCTGGTAGAAGGCGTGTACAAGAAGTTTGATGGCTTTATCGACAATTCATCCGTTGAGGTCTTGAACCTGAACGCGAAGATCTTTGCCCAGTTGTCCGATGACCAGTCCTTATACTTCAAAGTGAGTGGCCAATTCGAGGATAACCAGGCCTCATTGAGTTCCCAGACACCCTTCACTTTTGAAGCAGACCCTACCCAAAATCCTTTGGATGCCGATCAGTTCACCATGAGGCGGTATGGGGTAGATATCATCCATAAATGGCTGCCGAATGAGGACCTCAGCTTTACCACAAAGGTATATGCCTCCGATTTTGAAAGGGATTGGTGGCGACAGGTGACCGCAAAGGTGAGGGCATCCGAAGTCCAGAATTATGTGGGGGATGAGATTTTTGCGGACCGATACCGCTATCTGCAAGGCCGGTCGTTTGATGACGAAGATTATGTGATCGTGGGCAGGATTTTGAACGGACGCGAAAGCACCACGGATAGTAGGTGGATCTATAGGGTTTCGGGCATTAAGGAAACTATAAAGGCCAAATGGGAGGCTTTTAATGCTCCCAGCGAATTTGAAGCGAGCATCAACCTGCACAGGGAAACCTTCAAGGATGTGTTTTTGGAGGCCGACAGTTCCCGATGGGCGAGGAGCGGAAGGACCACCACGGACCTGTGGTACCGACTTTGGTCTGCGAACGGTTATGTTCGCAACGAATTCCATTTGGGCGATTTGGGTGTTGTCCCTATCCTGCGTTTTGAGCATGTGGACATGTACCGTCAGAATTTGTTGGTTCTGGCACAAGACCCAGACCTTCAGGGTACTTCCGAAGGGAGGGAACCCAGTGTGTACAATCAATTTTTACCGGGAATCACCTTGGATTATCCTTTAGGATCGGGTGAATTATACGGTAGCGTTTATCAGGGAATGATAGCCCCTTCCAAAGTCTTTGGGTTCTTGGTGGAGCAGGATGGCGTGGTGACCAACCCCTTGGCCGGACAGAGCATCAATATGGAGCCGGAGTTGAGCTGGAACAAGGAGCTGGGCTGGAGGGGAAGCCTATGGGCCAATCGTGTCCAAGGACAATTGACCTATTTCCACAATGCCAGCAGAAACTTTTATGCCGGGGGACGCAATGAGGTCTTTAACGAACTCGGCAAGATCAATGTACAGGGAGTGGAGATGGCCCTGGATACTGAATTGTTCAATGGAAAAGGTCATCAGCTCCATTTTTTGGCAAACGTCACCTATATGCATTCCAAGGTAATGGAAGGGAAATTGGAGGATAAGGATTTGTTTTCCCAAGTGGTCCATGGCACGGATACGCAAAACGAATACATCGAAAAAGTGAACGGCAATCGCAATGCATACGATGTTTATGTGGATACGGGAAGTGGAGAAACTTTGCTCACCGATGCTGCCATTGACACTGCCGATTTTCCAAACATTACCAAAAGTGTGATCAAGTTTGGTGATGATGGGCTTTCGGATGCCGAGGCACCCTATACCCCAAAAGTGAACTTGAGTTTGGGGCTGAACTACGACTGGAAGGGGCTTTCAAGTGGGTTCAATGTGCACCACGCGGGAAAACAATTCACGGAGTTCCACAATTTTGTGAGCGAATCGGCCGATGGGGCCATTGGGCAATTGCCCTCCTTCACCACCATCGATGCCTTTGTGAACTATGACTTTACCATTGCAAACTCGGTCGAAGCCACGGTATTTGTCAACGGAAAGAACATCACCGATGAAGTGTACAGGGCATCACGCCTGAACCGGGCCACCTCCGGGGTTTTTGCCGGAGGTTTTCGCCAGATCATATTTGGGATCAACCTGAAAATGTAAGGTCAACCGTTTATTTTGTCCCGAACACCTCTTCAAAAAAGTGTGTCATACGCTGCCAAGATCGGTCACTGGCCAGGGCATTGTATTCCATGCCTTGGTCGGGGGATTTGGCATTGGGATTCGTGAAGGCATGCCCGGTATGGCCAAAGATGTCCATTTCCCAAACCGCATTCCGTTCGGTGAGCTCATAGCCTAAGGCAACTATGTCCTTGGGAAAAGCAAGAGGGTCTTCCCAACCATGGAGCACCAATATCTTGGCCTTGATGTCGCCCTCCTGTTCCAGTCCCGGCGGATCGAATATGCCATGGAAGCATACGGTGGCCTTGATGTCCACTCCGGAACGTGCTAGGTCAAGGGCACATTTTCCCCCAAAGCAAAAACCGATGATCCCCACTTTTGTTGAGTCTGCCAACTCATGTTCCTTTACTTTTTCCAGGGCCAACAGCAAGCGGTCCAATAGTTCTTGGCGGTCTGCCAAGGCCTCATTCATCAATTCTTCGGCCTGATCGGCATCTTTTGCCCGTTTTCCCTTGCCAAAAACATCTATGGCAAAGGCCAGATAGCCCATTTTGGCCAGTTCGGTTGCCTTGTCCTCTTCGAATTTGGACTGCCCCATCCAGGTGTGGGAAACCATCACCACAGGGCGTTTGCCCTTGAAATCGGTGTCATGGGCAATGACCCCCTCATAGGTCTGTCCATTGCCGGAGTACGTAAATTTGTCTGTTTTGATCATAATGAGTTAGTTGTTCCTTGTTCAACCTAAATTAGGGTATTTTTTGATTGTTTTATAACACTTCGGCCTTCAGGATATAAACACTTTTCCATGGCCAGTCGCCATCGCCCACGGGAACCTTGTTGATGGCATCCACCACGTCCATACCCTCTATCACACGGCCAAAAGGCGTGTAGGAGCCATCCAAGTGATAGGACCCGGGATCGGTCACCACAATGAAGAATTCATAGGGAGAGGCCAGTTTGTGCGGATTGTCCCTTTCGCTGCTGGGCATGGAAATGGTGCCCCTGTGGTGCTTGTGTCCCTTTTTGGTGTCGGGCGGAAGCAGGTACCTCCCTATATCGGCCCGTTTTTTTGAGGTCTTTCGGTCATCGGAATTGCCGCCTTGGATGATGAAATCCTTCACAACCCTGTGGAACTGGGTGCTGTCAAAGTAGTTCTTTCGGGCCAGATAGATGAAGTTGGCCTTGTGGTAGGGTACATCATCATACAACTCAAGCGTGAAACTGCCCATGTTCGTGGTGAGCTTTACCTTGTTCTTTTTGAGCTCTTTCGCATAATTGAAAAAGAAATCAATGGCATTCTCCTCTGTCAGTACAAAAGCCTGTTCTTCTTCGGGTTCTTCCGGGGACGGGTCGTTTTCGGTTTTGGGGAGGGTATCCGTCTTTGCGATTTTTTCCTCAACTTTGTCCGTGTTCTTTTTTGGGGATTCTCCGCAGGAGATACATAAAATGAGCAATAATAATGTAGTAAAAGCCGATGGTCTCAACAGCATGAAATTTGATGAATTTAGTCAACTAGCCTTAAAAATAAAAAATCTCCCACTACCCGGGGAGGCCTCGCATCATAAAATGTCGCCGGAATTACGGATTCAATGGTTGAAGGCGCATAAAATTGAGGATTTCCAACCAAAGCGGGCAGGGGTTATGGCCCTGTTCTACCCCGATATGGCGAACGAGACCCGGTTGCTCCTGATTTTGCGTAAGGTATATGAGGGCATACATTCCAACCAGATCGGTTTTCCCGGAGGCAAAGAGGAGCAGGAAGATAGGGATTTGTTGCAAACGGCCCTTCGGGAGACCCACGAGGAAGTCGGGGTGCCCCCTCATGCGATAGAGGTCATAAAAGAGCTCAGCGAGGTCTATATCCCGCCCAGCAATTTTCTGGTGAGCCCTTTCATGGGTATCTATCCCGACCCCCGACCATTTGTGAAGGAAGAGAGCGAAGTAGAGCAGCTCGTCGAGGTCTTTCTTAGGGATTTCTTGGACGATTCCAACCATATTGAAGAAATATTGAGCACTTCTTATGCCATGAATATCAACGTACCTGCTTATAGATTAAATGGTTACACGGTTTGGGGCGCAACGGCCATGATGTTGAGTGAGATCAAGGAGCTTTTGCTGGAAGCGCTTTAAGGGCTATTTTGTAAATTTGTGTTCAATTTATTGATTCATGGGTCTGTTCAAGCGAAATCCTTTCGGCCATATCTTATTTTTAAAACGGTGGTTGATCCGTATAGCGGGGATGATGACCCATTCGCGTTACAAGAGGTTCAACACCCTGGAAATAGAAGGTTCACAGGTCATCCGTGACCTTCCCGAGACCAACGTCCTTTTTGTGAGCAACCACCAGACCTATTTTGCGGACGTGGTGGCCATGTTCCATGTGTTCAACGCCAGTCTTAAGGGACGGGACGACAACATCAAGAACTTGGGATACCTTTGGAACCCCAAACTCAACATCTATTATGTGGCGGCCAAGGAGACCATGAAGAAGAGCCTGCTCACCAAGATATTGGCCTATGCCGGTTCCATAAGCATTGAAAGGACATGGAGGGCCGATGGGCAGGATGTGAACAGACAAGTGAAGTTCAGCGATATCAGCAATATTGCGAAGGCCCTTGATGATGGTTGGGTAATCACTTTTCCGCAAGGGACCACTACGCCTTGGAAGCCTTTGCGCAAGGGCACGGCACACATCATCAAGCGGTACAAACCGGTGGTGGTGCCCGTAGTGATCGATGGTTTTAGGCGTTCTTTCGATAAAAAAGGGCTTCGTGTGAAAAAGAAGGGCATCCTACAGTCCATGCAGATCAAACAGCCTTTGGATATTGACTACGAAAATGAATCCATTGATGCCATATTGGAAAAATTGGAGTATGCCATCGAGCAGCATCCTTCTTTTCTAAAGGTGATTCCCAAAGAAGAACTCTTGGCCTATGAGGCCGAAAACGAGAAGAGACGCTACAGTTACCGGGGAGACTAGACCTCCAGTTTCTTTAGTTCGTTGTAGTTTTCCCGGAGCCTTTTTAGCAGAATTCCATAGAGCAATTTGTAGAACAGCCATACCAGTAGCAGTACAACGGCGGTAAAGACCACTGAAATGGTGATTACCATTGCCCAAAAGGAAAAACTGTTCCCGTCTTCCGATGCGGCCTGTACTATTTTTTGCCCCTCAGGGGAATACAGCAGAACACCGTACATGTTGATGATCAGGTAGGTGGTGAAGATGATCAGGTTGAACCAGACATATTGGGTCACCGTTCTTTTCACTTTGAGGATGGCCTTCATCAATTTTCTGGAGGAATCGGTAAAGGATATTTTTCTGTAATTGATATAGAATTTGTAGATAAAGTATAGGATAATGCCATAGTTGATGATGTTCAGTACCATGATCACCTTGTGTATGTGCAGGGCCTTGAGCTCTTCCATGGTCTCGGAATCGCTGAAGATGATATTGATCGCTGCCCAAAATACCAGCTCAATGAGACTGATATAAAATATCCACTTGACTATGGAGGACGATTTTTTCCAGGTCATCCCATAGATTTGGTCATAGGACAGTTTGGGAAGGTCGGCCTCCCTTTTTTGCCAGTCTTTTTTCAAGAACTCCAGTTCATCCACCATGTTCTAAGGATTTAATATGGTTCTTAGTTTATTTTTCACCCTGTTCATTTTTACCCTTGCATTTACCTCAGTGATACCTAATGTTTCGGCTATTTCCGAATAATCCTTGTCTTCCAGGTATAGAAAAACCAATGCCTTGTCAATATCGCCCAGCTGTCGGACCGCATCGTACATCAGCTTCAACTGCTTTTCCTCTGTATCATCGTACTCATTGGTCTTAATTCTATGTACGACAGAATCGTAGTCTTGGGTTTGCACCCTTTTCTTGGATTTTCTGTACAATGTAATGGCAGTGTTCAAGGCGACCCGGTACATCCATGTGCTGAACTTGGCATCTCCCCGAAACTTCGGATAGGCCTTCCACAGTTGGATCGTGATCTCCTGAAAGAGATCGTTGTGTGAATCCTTGTCGTTGGTATATAGGCTACATACCTTATGAACAATGTTCTGATTGTTCTCAAGTTCCGTCACAAAACGATGTTCCAGTTCTTTGTTCACTAAGGTTGGTAAGTTTGCCTTATTGGTATATCAAATGCAGTTTTTGTTACGATCCGTCCCAAAAATCTATTTCAGGTATTCCAAAACAGGGTGTCCCTTGCTTGGCATGGGACATATTTTCCTTTGATATGGAGTTTCGGACTAGGTTTCAAAGGTATTAAAAAACAGGTCCAAAATGATATCCCTGTTTTTGGAATACTTACATTTGCGAGCATGTCAAGCATGAATATCCCACAATCCAGTTTTCCAAGGGTCATCATTATCGGTGGGGGCTTTGGAGGCATAGCGCTGGCTAAAAAATTGAGCAAAAAGGAAGCACAGGTCGTTTTGTTGGACAAGCACAACTACCACAACTTCCAACCCTTGCTCTATCAGGTGTCCACAGGTGGGCTGGAGCCCGATTCCATAGCCTATCCCATCCGAAAGGTGTTGCAGGGGTATCCCAATTTCTACTTTAGGTTGGCCAATGTGTTGGAAATAGATACCCAAGGAAAAAGGGTGCTGACCAACATTGGGGATATCCGATACGATTATCTGGTGGTGGCCACGGGCTCCGAGACCAATTACTTTGGGAACAAGGGTATTCAAACCATGGGCATGGCCATGAAGACCATTCCCCAATCCTTGAACTTGAGGAGCTTGATCCTTGAAAATTTTGAACAGGCCCTTTTAACGGATGATCTCCATGAACGGGATGCGCTGATGAACTTTGTGATCGTGGGAGGAGGACCGACCGGGGTGGAGCTTGCTGGTGCATTGGCCGAGATCAAAAAAGGGATCCTTCCCAAAGATTATCCCGATCTGGACACCCGAAGGGCACAGATCAATCTGGTGCAGAGTGGGGACAGATTGCTTCCGGCCATGAGCGATGTGGCCTCCCGAAAGGCCGAACGCTTTCTGGAAGGTCTTGGGGTGAATGTATGGAAAAATATCCGGGTGGCCGATTATGATGGAAAATGCGTCACCACAAACACCGATACCGTTTTTGAAACGGCTACATTGGTTTGGGCGGCAGGAGTACAGGCCGTGGGCATAAAAGGCTTGGATGCAAAAGAAATTCTAGCTAGGGGCAATCGGTTGAAAGTGAACCACTTTCATCAAGTCGAAGGATTTGAAGAGATTTTTGCCATCGGCGATGTGGCCCAAATGCAGACCGATGCCTTTCCAGAAGGACACCCCATGATGGCGCAACCGGCCATTCAGCAAGGACGCAGTCTCGGGGAAAACATGGTTAGGTTGATCGATGGAAAACCCATGAAACCCTTTGTGTACAAGGACAAGGGGAGTATGGCGACCGTAGGAAGGAACAAGGCCGTGGTGGACCTGCCCAGGTTTAAGTTCCAAGGCGTGTTCGCCTGGTTTGTATGGATGTTTGTCCACCTCTATTTCTTGATCGGATTCAGGAACAGGGTAGTGGTCTTCATCAATTGGGTCTATAACTACATCCGTTTTGACAGGGAGGCGCGATTGATCATCCGGCCCTTTAAGAAACAGAACCAAGCGGACCGTAGCAAATTGATGCAGGATTAAGTCTGTCCTAATCTAGGTTTATTTCCGCGGATGGAACTCGTTCAATACCTTGGTCAGATGCACCCGATTGACGTGCATATAGACCTCCGTGGTGGTGATGCTCTCGTGTCCCAACATTTGCTGTATGGCCCTGAGGTCGGCCCCGTTCTCCAATAGATGGGTGGCAAAGGAATGCCGGAACGTATGTGGGCTGATGCTTTTTTTGAGACCGATTTTCTCGGCCAACTGTTTGATTACCGTAAAGATCATGGCCCTGGTCAACTGTTTTCCTCTCCGATTGAGAAAAACAACATCCTCATGCTCTTTTTGGATGGGAAGGTGCACCCGAATCCCATCGTGGTACAGTTGGATGTATTTGATATTGACGTCACTTATGGGCACAAAACGCTGCTTGTTTCCCTTTCCCGTGACCTTGATGAACCCTTCGTCAAAATACAGATCGGACAGTTTAAGGTTCACCAGTTCGGAGACCCTGAGGCCGCAACCATAAAGCGTCTCCAAAATGGCCCTGTTGCGTTCGCCTTCGGGTTTGGAGAGATCGATGGCGGAAATAAGATCATTGATTTCATCCACGGAAAGGGTGTCGGGTAGTTTACGTCCTATTTTAGGGGTCTCTATCAGGGCCATCGGGTTGTCGGTCCTATAATCCTCAAAGATCAAGTAACTGAAGAACCCCTTCAGTCCGGAAATGATACGTGCCTGTGATCGGGGGTTGAGGTTTTTGGCCACATCATACACAAACTGTTGGACAATTTCCCGGGAAATCTTGATTGGACTTTCGTTGATTTCATGCTCCCCAAGATAGCCGACCAGTTTTTGAAGGTCCAGGACATAGTTGCTGATTGAATTTTTCGAAAGCCCTCTTTCAATCTTCAAATAATTTTGATAATCCGTTATTGCCTGATGCCACTTCATGGACTAAAGATAGACACAAAAATGTTCAAATATGGCTCCTTTTGGTGCATCGGTCAACTCAAAAGGCACATTGGTCAATTGGAGCCAGAACGATAAAATTGTTTCGATATTTTCGGGATGTTTTTTTAAATGAACCTTTTTTATATCAATCTTGAATGCTTTTATTAGGATTTTTAGTACAAATACGCACTATATCCATTAAGAATACGTTTTGTTCTTGACAAAATTTTAACATATGAACAAAAAGACAGTAGTATTAGTAGTTGTAGCATTCATTGCATTCAGTTTTTCATCCATGGCTCAGTACGTGGACAGGAGCAGTTTTAAAGCAGGCGTTCATGCGGGTCTTCCCGTAGGTGATGCATCGGATTTTTCAAGTTTTAGTCTTGGTTTGGATTTGGCCTATCATTGGGGTGTCTCGGAACTATTTGATGCCGGTCTGGCCACAGGCTTTATCAACGCTTTTGGGGAAACAGGATCGGTAACGGTCGGAGAGATTACAGTGGAAGGCGAATTTGAAGACTTTCAGATAGTACCGTTGGCGGCAGCAATACGACTTTATCCAACGTATGATTTCAAATTGGGTGCAGATGTAGGATATGCCGTGGGCATAAATGAGGGCAATGAAGGTGGGTTTTATCTCCGTCCCTCTGTCGGGTATAACATCAGTGGTAATACCGAACTCAATGTTTCATATATCAATGTCAGCAACGATGGAAATTTTTCCATGGTGGCCTTGGGAGTTCTGTTTTTGTTCTAGCTAAAGAAAAACAACTGTTCATAGCCCCATGACCGAGCAGTTGAAAACCATGAATATTAACCAATTTAACACGAAAAAGAATGAAAAAATTACTTTTTGCTATTGCTATTTCGGTCCTAGGTTCAACAGTCCTTAAGGCGCAGACCAACTACAAGGCGGCCTTGGGTCTGGGCATCGACCTCTATGACGAGACCACTTTTTTTGGAGCCACGGGGAAGTATTTCTTCTCGGATAACCATGTGGGCCAGGCCGATCTGGGTTTTGAGGACAATGCCACCATTGCCACCTTTCTGTATTCCTTCCACAAAGAGTTTGTGGGCGCGAAGGGACTGCGGTGGTATGCCGGTGTGGGACCCAGCATCATCTTTTTAAAGTACACGGACAATATTTTCGCCCTCCGCCCCCATGTGGGCATGGATTTTAAGGTGGACGGTGTGCCCTTTGTCATCAATTTTGATTGGCGACCCGCCGTGGTCCTCAGTGAAGTGGGGGAAAATGAAGTGGCCGCATTTGGCTTTGGCCTCCAGTTCGCCATAGATTGAAAATCGTTATAACCAATTGACAAAAGCAGGTGAAAACCTGCTTTTTTTATGTCCGGGAAAATTGTCCATAGCAATAACATTTTAATTTTCCCACAAGAGATTAGGGAAGTAGATTGTTATATTTGCGCATTAACTAAAACTATTCTATCGTGAAAAAACAATTTGTTCTATCGGTATTTTTTGTATTTGTTTTGACCATCAGCACATATGGTCAGGAAGGTTTTGCTGCCAAGGCAGGTTTCAACAATGTGTCTATCAGCATTGACACGGACGATTCCTTTTTTGGTGATGCAAGCGACAGTGAACTAGGATTTTACCTAGGTGGGGGCTATAATTTTGAGCTTTCTGAAGATTTTGACATTGAGCCATCTTTGCTCTTCAGCTTTGTGGACGATCTTACCTCACTGTACATTCCTGTGATGTTCAAATACAAGGTTGCCGATAAGTTCAACATCCAAGGAGGACCACAGATCAACTATTTGTTGGAAGATCTTCCTGATGGTGAGTTTGGCCTTGACCTGGCCATTGGAGGTGGTTACCAAATCGATTCCAACTGGTTTGTGGAGGCGAGATATGGCTTCCAAGTATCCAGAGGTGGAGATTTTGGAGATTTTGTGGACATCAATACCCTTACCGTTGGTGCGGGGTATAGGTTCAATTAAGCCCACACCCTTACATGAAATAAAAGCGGAAGTGATCACTTCCGCTTTTTTTGTGCTTGAAAAATATCCTACTTTTACCAGTATGAAACTGATCATCATCAACGGTCCCAATTTGAACCTCTTGGGCAAAAGGGAACCGGAAGTCTACGGCAATACTACTTTTGAAGATTACTTCAAGCAACTACAGGAAAAATTCCCACAAGCGAAACTGGAATATTTTCAATCCAATATAGAAGGGGAAATCATCGGGAAAATCCAGGAAGTGGGTTTTGACTATGATGGCATCATCTTGAATGCCGCCGCCTACACCCATACTTCGGTAGGTATCGGGGATGCGGTAAAGGCCGTGACGACTCCTGTTGTTGAGGTCCATATCTCCAATACCCATAAGCGGGAGGAATACAGGCATGTCTCGTACATATCGCCCGGTGCAAAAGGAGTGATCTTGGGGTTTGGCCTACAGAGTTATGATTTGGCCATCCAGAGTTTTTTAGGCTAGGTCCTTCAAATACTTTTTATCCGCGTAGAAGGTTCCAAAAGGCAGTAGGGACGCCACAAAAAGTACAATATACTTCTTGATGCCCCACTTACGCTCCCAACAAAATACCAGGGCCACGACTACATAGAGGATAAATAGAATCCCGTGGGCATAACCCACAAATTTATTGGGTTCGGGAATGTCCGCCCAATGTTTCAAGGGCATGGTCATACCAAAAAGCAACAAATAGGAAATTCCCTCTAAAATGGCGGTGGCCCTAAATAGCTTTAGCATACAGCCTTCTTATAAGTGGATTACTTCATCATAGGCATCGGCAACCGCTTCCATCACCGCCTCGCTCATGGTAGGGTGGGGGTGTACGGCCTTCAGTACCTCATGTCCTGTGGTTTCGAGTTTTCGTGCCACAACGGCCTCGGCGATCATATCGGTAACGCCTACACCGATCATGTGGCAGCCCAACCATTCACCATATTTGGCATCGAAAATGACTTTGACAAATCCATCGGCGTTTCCTGAAGCCTTGGCTTTTCCACTGGCAGAGAAAGGAAACTTACCTACTTTGATGTCATACCCTTTTTCCTTGGCCTGTTTTTCGGTCAACCCTACAGAGGCGACTTCGGGAATGCAATAAGTACATCCAGGAATGTTGCCATAATCAAGGGCTTCCACGTGCATACCCGCTATTTTTTCAACACAGAGGATACCTTCGGCAGAGGCAACGTGGGCCAGGGCTTGACCTGGGGTCACATCGCCAATGGCATAATATCCCGGAATATTGGTCTGGTAGTAATCGTTCACCAAGATCTTATCGCGATCTACGGCGATGCCCACATCTTCCAGACCGATGTTTTCGATATTGGTCTTGATTCCGACAGCTGACAATACAACATCGGCCTCAAGCACTTCTTCGCCTTTGGAGGTTTTTACGGTGGCCTTTACGCCATCCCCCGAAGTGTCCACTTTGGTGACCTCGGCAGATGTCATGATCTTGACCCCCGTTTTTTTGAAGCTACGCTCGAGTTGTTTTGATACATCCTCATCCTCTACGGGGACAATGTTGGGCATAAATTCCACCACGGTCACCTCAGTGCCCATGGAATTGTAGAAGTAGGCAAATTCGATACCGATGGCCCCACTTCCCACAACGATCATCTTCTTAGGCTGTTTGTCAAGGGACATGGCTTCCCTGTACCCGATCACTTTCTTACCGTCTTGGGGAAGGCTGGGCAATTCACGGCTTCGCGCCCCTGTGGCAATGATGATATGGTCTGCGGAATATTCGGTGGTTCCACTGTCGGATTTGACCTCGACTTTTTTGCCTTTTTTTAGTGTTCCAAAACCATTGATGACCTCGATCTTGTTCTTTTTCATCAGGAATTGGACGCCCTTGCTCATACCGTCGGCTACCCCACGGCTTCGCTTGACCACGGCACCAAAATCGTGTCCCACGTTTTCGGCGTTCAATCCGTAATCACCGGCATGCTTCAAATATTCGAAGACCTGAGCGGATTTCAGAAGCGCCTTGGTGGGAATACATCCCCAATTGAGACAGACACCGCCCAGACTTTCTTTTTCAACAATGGCTGTTTTGAAACCCAATTGAGAGGCCCTGATAGCCGTAACATATCCACCGGGACCACTGCCCAAAACAATTATATCAAACTTGCTCATTAGATCGTGATTTTTAGTTGTTAGATTTGAAGCCGGCCTAAAAGCGGCAGGTGCAAAAGTACGGAAAACCATCCCCAAATCCCAAGTTGAAAAAAGGCAAAAATGGCTTTGTTTGTGAAATCAGCTTTTTGGGGTACCGAACATCTTTTGGTTGAAGGTCTTGGATTCTCCTTTTGGGATGGACGGTGAGATCCAGTCGGGGCCTTTGATCATTTTGCCCAACAGTACAATCTGTCCCACGTGGCTTGCATAATGTGCCAATTGTCGGTTAATGGCCTCTATCACTGTGTGTTCTTGGCCCCTTATCTTGATCTTGGTTCCAAAATTGGATGCATCGATGCCTTCCAAAGCATCGAAGAGGCATTTCCAACCCTTTTCCCAATGGGCCACCATCACTGCTTTTGAAGTATATGGGACTTCAAACTCCGATTCGCGGTCACGCCAGGTCTTTTCACCATCCTCGGTAAAAAAATGGGTCCAACGGCTCAACATGTTGCCGACCATATGTTTTACGATCAAGGCAATGGAATTATCGGTATCACCATGCTTCCAAAGGATTTCCTGGTCCGTAAGCTGGTCAAAGGTCTTTTCTCCCAAGGTCTTGTACCGGAGCAACTCGAACTTGGCATTGGAGAGGTAATTTTCCTGGAAATCCATGGTTTGTTTATGCAGTGGGGTCAAAATCGATGCTCACCGAATTGATGCAGTACCTTTGGCCCGTGGTTTCCCGTGGCCCATCGTTGAAGACATGTCCCAAATGACTGCCACAATTGGCACAAAGGGTCTCTGTGCGGATCATCCCGTGGGAGGTGTCCCTGATGTATTCGATGGCTCCTTCCACAGCCTGGTCAAAAGAAGGCCATCCACAACCGCTTTCAAATTTGTGGTCGCTCTTAAAAAGTGTAGCGTTGCAGGCCTTGCAATGATAGTCCCCGTCCTCAAAGTGTAGGTTGTACTGGCCCGTGTGTGGGCGTTCCGTTCCTTTTTGGCGCAAAACATAATATTCCTCAGCGGAAAGCTGCTGTTTCCACTCTTCCTCGGTTTTTTGTACTCCGTATTTTTTTTCCATGGTTTCGTTTAGATCAATTTCCATCGGGGATGAAGTCCAGCGCAGCCCCGTTGATACAATGTCTTTTTCCTGTGGTTTTCCTGGGCCCGTCGTCAAAAACATGTCCCAAGTGCCCTCCGCATACTGCACAATGTTCTTCGGTGCGGGCCATTCCGATTTTGTAGTCCACGCTATAGGCCACATTGCCCTTGATTTCCCTGTCAAAACTGGGCCACCCCGTGCCGGAATCAAATTTGTGCTCACTCTTGAACAGGGGAGTGCCGCAACCGGCGCAGACATAGGTTCCTTTTTGCTTGTTGTCCAGCAGGTCGCTCGAAAAAGCATGCTCGGTGGCCGCTTTTCTGAGGACTTGGTACTCCATGTCCGTCAATTCGGCACGCCATTCTGCATCGGTCTTGTTCACCTTGAAAGTGGTCTCTTTTTCAGCTTTCTTTTTATTTTCTTTTTCCTGCGTATGGCCCTTGCACCCCGAGAGTACGACCAGTACGACCAATAACAATCTTTTTCCCATGTATGCGACTTTTTAAGTTCTTAGACGTAGCAGGACTTTGTTCCTTTCAAATCTTTTAAGGAAGAAAAATAAAAAAATCCCATTGGGATTTCCAATGGGACTTCAAGGTAAACATTTATGGTGAAATCAGTTCAAGTCCAGTTTCTTCACCTGATTTTCTTGAATGCCCAAAGCGGACATTACATTTTCGATATTTGAGGTATCCATTTTGGATGCTTCGGCATATACGCTGGGCACAAAAACGATCCTGAATATTTGGTCGTCCGTAAAGTCGGTGCTTAGGGTAGAAAGGTCAAAGTTGCCATCGATGAACAGTTCCAGGTCTACAAAGGTGTGTTCAAAGACGTATTGGATAGTTCCTTCGGGCAAAAAGTAGTTCTGTGGGATTTGGCTCCACAAGTCGGCCATGCTGCCATCATCCAAAGAAACGGAACCAGTGTATCGATACACCAAGACTGCATATGCTTCAAAAACCTCAAGGTTGGTCACATCGCTAAAATTGATCAGGGTGCTGAATAAATTGGCTTCCCCATCATAGCCAAAGTTCACGTTTTCCACTTCCACTACCTGTCCTTGGATGCCGTCCGCACCGTCCAGACCATCAAGGCCGTCAAGACCATCATAACCTGGAGGTCCTTGTGGCCCTTCGCAGGAAATGCTTATCAATATTAAAAATGCCCCTAAAAAAGTGTTGAGTCTATTCATGATTTTGGATTTTGGATTTCTCTTCAATTTTTGTTTGTCAAGGCAAGAAAATCAAAAAGCGTTCCAATTTTTTAAAAATGTTGTTTTCTTTCCGATATAAGTTGTCAAAGTCGGATTCTTGGACAAAGATGCTTAATATTGTAAATGTCAAATCCTCAAGTATGTCCAAGGTAGTCCCACATAGTTTTTTTACGGAATTCGATATTGATCTTTTCAAGGCAGGGAAACATTTCCGACTGTATGACAAATTGGGTTCCCATCTGACTGAGGTCGATGGGGTGAAGGGCACCTACTTTGCAGTTTGGGCGCCTTCGGCCAAATCAGTCTTTGTGGTCGGGGATTTCAACTTCTGGACCACAGGGACGCACGAGCTCCACGTGCGATGGGATGGCAGTGGGATTTGGGAAGGCTTTGTTCCTGGTGTGGACAAGGGAACCAAGTACAAATACAAGATCCATTCCCACAACAACGACATTTGGACAGAAAAGGCGGATCCGTTCGCGAGGTATTGTGAGCAGCCCCCGAATACCGCTTCCTTGGTCTGGGATGCGCCCCACAAATGGCAGGACAGCAAATGGATGGACACCCGAGAGGAGAAAAATGGGTTGGACAAGCCTTATTCGGTATATGAAGTGCACTTGGCATCTTGGAAGAAAAAAAATGGTTGGGAATCCCTTTCCTACCTTGAAATGGCGGACCAGTTGGTGGACTATGTGGAGAAAATGGGGTTTACCCACGTGGAGTTCATGCCTGTTATGGAGTATCCTTTTGACCCTTCGTGGGGGTATCAACTGACCGGTTATTTTGCGCCGACCTCCCGTTTTGGGAAACCTGAGGACTTTAAAATGCTGGTCGATAAGTTCCACCAACGGGGCATAGGGGTCATTTTGGATTGGGTACCGTCCCATTTTCCCGAAGATGCCCATGGACTTGGCTTTTTTGATGGGTCTCACCTCTATGAACACCCAGATAGGCGAAGGGGCTATCATCCCGATTGGAAGAGCCTCATCTTCAATTATGGAAGAAATGAGGTGAGGGCCTTTCTGATCAGCAATGCGGTGTTTTGGTTGGACCAGTACCATGTGGACGGACTTCGGGTCGATGCCGTCGCATCCATGCTTTATCTGGACTATTCCCGTGAAGATGGTGAATGGGAGCCCAATATGTACGGCAACAATGAAAATCTGGAAGCCATGTCCTTCCTTCGGGAGATGAACCAAGAGGTCTATGCAAGCTTTAAAGGAGTCCAGACCATAGCCGAGGAATCCACTGCGTTTTCAGGCGTGACCAAGGCCGTTCACTATGGAGGACTAGGATTTGGTATGAAATGGATGATGGGCTGGATGCACGATACCTTGGAATTCTTTAAAAAAGAACCTATCCACCGATCATATGACCTCAATGCGATTACCTTCAGTATGACCTATGCTTTTACGGAGAATTTCATGCTGCCGTTTTCCCATGACGAGGTGGTCTATGGGAAAAAATCCCTGTTGTACCGTATGCCGGGGGATGAATGGCAGCGTTTTGCCAATTTGAGGCTCTTGTTCGGGTACATGTTTACACACCCTGGGGGCAATTTGCTGTTCATGGGAGGGGAATTTGGACAATCATCCGAGTGGAATTTCCAGGAAAGCCTGGATTGGCACCTCACGCAGTACGATTTTCACTCAGGCATCCAAGAAGTTATCAAGGATCTGAACAAACTGTACAGGACCAGTCCGGCCCTATACGAAAAACAGTTCAGTCCCGACGGTTTCCAATGGATCGAGTACAACGACAGGGAAAATTCAGTGATTACCTACATCAGAAAGGGAAATGATCCGAAGGATGACCTGATCGTAGCCTGTAATTTTACTCCTGTGCCCCGAGAAGACTATAGGGTAGGGATCCCAAAGCATACACAACTCAAGTTGGTGTTCAACAGTGATGATACCAAGTATTCGGGCAGTGGTATGGGCAAAAAGACCTTAAAACCATCAAAAACAACATGGAACGGCCATGAACAATCCGTTGTGATGACATTGCCCCCCCTGGCGGTAGTGGTCTATAAATAACGGACAAACTATAACGATATAGTGGATTTATGTTCAAAACATCGTTTTAATTATTCAGCCCAATGTATTTCTTTTGTGGATGTCAATTGACCAAAGATGATAACCAATACAGAAATTGAAAAGCGGGGGAATCAATACCCCGACCATATAGTCGATTTTAAACAGGAAGGAGACAAGATCTATTTTACCACCCACAACGGGGTCATTCTACAGGTCACCATTTTGCGTGACAGTGTCGTTCGGTTCAGGTATGCCACGGAATATGTTTTTGAACCCGATTTTTCGTATGCCATCAGCGATGGGGTAAATCTGGGTTACAACGAGCTCACCGTAAAGGAAGAGATTCCTGAGTATGTCATCACTACTTCCAAAATCAAGATTTATGTCAGCAAGGCAGATCTGAAAGTCCAAATCGTGGATCTGGAAGAAGTGATCCTGTGCGAGGATGAGCTTGGATTCCACTGGGAAGAAAACTTTGATTATGGTGGTAACATCGTAAAGATGAGCAAAATATGCCATTCTGGGGAGAGCTACTACGGAATGGGGGACAAGGCGTCGCATACCAACCTCAAAGGAAAAAGGGTGAACAACTGGGTAACGGATTCCTATGCCTATGGCAAGGACCAGGAACCCCTATACAAGTCCATCCCTTTTTATGTAGGGCTCAAGGAGAGTGTGGCCTATGGCGTGTTTTTCGACAATTCGTTCAGTACCTATTTTGATTTTGCCAACGAGAAAAGAAACGTCACCAGTTTCTGGGCCGATGGCGGGGAAATGAACTACTACTTTTTCTACGGTCCCAAAATGGGACAGGTGGTAGAAGCCTATACCGACCTCACTGGGGTTCCCGAACTACCGCCTTTATGGGCCTTGGGGTTCCATCAATCCAAATGGAGCTACTACCCGGAGCGCAAGGTGAAAAAAATAGCCTCCACCTTCAGAAAATTGAACATTCCCTGTGATGCCATTTATCTGGACATCGATTACATGGAAGGTTTCAGGTGCTTTACCTGGAACAATCGCTATTTTCCCAATCCCAAGCGGATGATCGAGGAAATGGAAGAGGACGGTTTCAAGGTCATCACCATGATCGACCCCGGAATCAAGATAGATAGGGATTATTGGGTATACCAACAGGCCATGGACAATGGGTTTTTCTGCCGCAGGGCAGATGGCCCCCATTTTAAGGGAAAAGTATGGCCAGGGGAGTGCAAGTTCCCCGATTTTACCGATCCCGATGTCCGTGAATGGTGGGCAGGTCTTTATAAGGAAATGATTGCTGAAATGGGGGTAAGGGGCGTCTGGAACGATATGAACGAACCCGCCGTCATGGAAGTACCCTCCAAAACGGCCAATCTGGACGTGCGCCACGATTATGATGGACATCCATGCAGTCACAGAAAGGCGCACAATGTGTATGGCATGCAAATGGTGAGGGCTACTTATGAAGGGGTGAAAAAATTCACATTCCCACTTCGGCCTTTTGTGCTTACCCGTGCGGCATATTCCGGTACACAGCGGTATTGTGCCACCTGGACCGGGGACAATGTGGCCACTTGGGAGCACCTATGGATTGCCAATGTGCAGATGCAACGCATGTGTATGAGCGGATATTCCTTTGTGGGGTCGGATATTGGCGGGTTTGCAGAGCAACCCAATGGAGAGCTGTTCGCCCGATGGATACAGTTGGCCATTTTCCACCCATTTTGTAGGGTGCATTCCAGTGGGGACCACGGTGATCAGGAGCCTTGGTCTTTTGGGGAAGAAATCACTGGGATTGTCAGGAAATTTATAGAGATGCGCTACCAGTTGCTGCCCTATCTCTATACCATGTTCTACAAATACATCAAAGATGGGATGCCCATGTTGCAATCCTTGGTGTTCTATGATCAAGAAGATTCGCAGACCCATTTTAGGACCGATGAGTTCCTTTTCGGGGAGCAAATGCTGGTCTGCCCAGTACAAGAGCCGAATGCCCAAGGCAGGAGAATGTATTTCCCAAGGGGCAATTGGTATAACTATTGGACCGATGAGGTGGTTGTAGGAGGTATAGAAAGATGGGTGCCCGCAGAGATACACAGGATTCCCCTCTATGTAAAGGAAGGGGCCATAATCCCCAAATATCCTGTACAACAGTATGTGGGTGAGAAAGAGATCACCGAGCTGTTCCTGGATGTCTATTACAAGGAGGGCACGGAGAATTCAATCGTTTATGAGGACCAGCAGGATGGCTATGACTATAAAAAAGGACGTTTTAGCTTGCGTAGGTTCAGGTTGAGGGGCAAGGAGAACGAACTCATCATACAGCAATTCAAGGACGGTAACTATGTCACATCCTATGAGAAGTTCAAACTGACACTTCATGGGCTTCCATTTACCATTGGAACAGTGGAATTGGACAATGAGGAAGTGGACCTCAACGACATCAAGTTGAACGGAAACAATTCCATAGAAGTAAGCAAGGATTTCACGGAACTTCACATTATCGGAAAATAATTTTTTGTAATTTACCTAAGACTAAACACTGATATTGTTATGAAAAGATTGATTCTGACGGCCACTGTTTTTCTGATGGTCGCTTCTTGTAAGACCAATCCATTTACAGGGAAGAGCACGTTGAACTTTTATCCCAATAGCCAAATGTTTCCGATGGCATTTGCCCAGTATGATGAATTTTTGGGTGAGAACAAGGTGGTCAAGGGCACTACTGATGCCCAGATGATCACCAAGGTGGGGCAGCGCATCGCCTCTGCGGCCGAACGTTGGTTGGATGCCAATGGGTATCCAGGCTATCTCAAGGATTACCAATGGGAATATAACTTGGTACAGGATGAAACCGTGAATGCTTGGTGTATGCCAGGCGGAAAAATCGTATTCTACACGGGGATTCTGCCGATTACCCAGAACGAGACCGGAGTTGCCGTGGTCATGGGGCACGAGGTGGCCCATGCCTTGGCCGATCATGGGGCCCAGCGAATGAGTGCGGGCATGGTTCAGCAAATCGGAGCCGTGGCAGGCAACATCGCCATTCAAGATCCGCAAAAAAGAAATATGTTCAACCAAGCCTACGGAATAGGTTCCCAAGTGGGGGTCATGTTGCCCTTTAGCCGTGGTCACGAGACCGAGGCGGACCGCATTGGATTGCAGATCATGGCCATTGCAGGCTATAACCCGGACGAGGCGGCCCAACTTTGGCAACGCATGAAGGCCAATTCGGGAGGGCAGGCTCCACCTGAGTTTTTGAGCACGCACCCATCCAACGATACCAGGATTAGTAACCTGACCGCCTGGGCACCCGCAGCAAAGCAGGAAGCACGAAAGTTTGGGGTGACCACATTCAAATAAATTGAAACTGAACAAGAACAAACCATGTCATTTCGACCTGATGGAGATATCTTATCCTTTGGATAAACAGATGTCCCACTGAGTTCGAAATGACATTTATTTTTTACCAAAGTTTATGGAACAGGTACTGGCATTGAAGGGAAGCAAAAAACTGTTGAATGCCTGGGCGTTTTACGATTGGGCCAACTCGGTGTACAGCTTGGTGATATCCTCCGCTGTTTTCCCTCTTTTTTATGGACTGCTGTTCCGCACTGCCGGGATAGAGAAAGTCACCATCTTTGGAGGAGAGATTGCCCGGGCGCCATTGATCAGTTATGTTACCTCATTGGCCTTTGTCTTCATCGCCATCATCACACCATTAATTTCAGGCATTGCGGACTATTTGGGGAACAAGAGGATGTTCCTTAAGTTTTTTTGCTATATAGGGGCGCTTTCCTGTATTGGATTGTACTGGTTTTCCTTGGAGAACATCTTTTTTGGGTTGGTATGCTATTTCTTCGGTTTGGTAGGGTTTTGGGTCAGTTTTGCCATCAATAACTCGTATTTGCCGGACATTGCCTACCCGGAACAGCAGGATCGCATCAGTGCAAAGGGCTTCTCTTTGGGATACATCGGGAGTGTGATATTACTGGTATTCAATCTGGTCATGGTGATGAAACCGGGTCTTTTTGGAATAACGGACGGTGGTGGAGAGATTGCTGAGATAAAGGCCATGAAATATTCCTTCATTTCCGTAGGGATTTGGTGGATCGTCTTTAGCCAATATACATTTGCCCATTTGCCCAAAGGCTACAAAAGGGAAGGGGAGCGACAGCACATCATCCTTAATGGGTTCCGGGAACTGAAGAGCGTTTGGCACCAATTGGGGGAGAACACACGCCTGAAGCGCTATTTGGGCGCCTTTTTTGTGTACAGCATGGGAGTGCAGACCATTATGCTCATTGCAACTTATTTTGGGGAAGAAGAAATCAGTTGGGGAACCGATAATGAACGTACCACAGGTCTCATTATCAGTATTTTGGTGATACAATTGGTTGCCATTCTTGGGGCAACGGTGACCGCTTGGGCCTCAAAGGCGTATGGAAATATCAAGACACTGATGGTGATCAACATGGTTTGGGTGCTCCTCTGTGTGTATGCCTATTTCTTGCAGACCCCCATGGACTTTTACATCGCTGCCGGTCTGGTAGGGATCGTTATGGGAGGCATCCAGGCACTTTCCCGCTCCACCTATTCCAAATTTTTGCCGGAGACCACGGACACCACATCGTTTTTCAGTTTTTATGATGTGGCCGAAAAAATAGGGATCATCATCGGTACCTTCCTGTATGGCATAGTGGCCCAACTTACCGGGAGCATGCGCAACAGCACCATATTTTTGGGGCTTTTCTTTGTGGTGGGCATACTTTTGTTGATGCGAGTCAACAAGGAAAGGAAAACAGCCTGAAGCAAAAAGGTCCTGACTGTTCGTCAAGACCTTTTGCTTTTTTGATTGGTGGTAAACTCCTGTTATCCTCTGGAGATATCTCCGGAGCCTGATGATTTTGAATTGATTTTTTTAGGATTTCCACGGTAATGGATGTCCCCCGATCCCGAAACCTTGGCATCGATGGACTGGTTGGCCGTTACCTTGATGTCCGCCGATCCGGAAACGGTGGCTTTCACAAACTCTGCTTCCAGTTCGTACGCCTTGATGTCTCCCGATCCGGATACCATTACATCGAAATCCGTGGTCCTTCCGGAAAGGTTGATGTCACCCGAACCAGAGAGGGAGGCCTCCACTTCTTTGGCCTGCACAGCTAGGGTGATGTCGCCAGACCCCGCAATCCTCGTACTGAACCTTTCAGTTTCGATAGTGGTCTTGCCCACAATGTCGCCAGACCCTGACAAGCTCACAGAGCTTATGGATTCTATGGGGACGGTAATCATGATTCCCGAATTCCAGCTGGAAGGCTTCAGTTCCATTCCCTTCTCGGTCTTGATGACCAAAACGCCATCCTTCACCTCGGTTATGATGTGCTCCAAAAGGTTGGATTCTCCTTTCAGGGTAATTTCCCCTTCGTTGCCCGCCACAAGGTCCACATCGAACCAACCTGCGAGTGACACACCGTCATAGTCCCCAACAGAGCGTTCGATGGTGACAAAATTGCCGTCCCCCTTTACCCTTCTTCCCCATTGGGCATTGGTGATGGCCATGGTGCTTAATGCTAATACGAGTGTGATGATTTTTTTCATGATCTTGTGTTTAAAATGGTTTTTTGATATGATGTTTTAGTTTTGGTAAAATGTGATTCCTCCATAGTCGCTGGTAATACTCACCATGTTCCCGGAGTTTTCCTTTCCATAGTATCCTTTGTAATACTTCTCACTTGATTTTTCTTTGCTGATGTTGATCTCAAAATCATCCTTTCCGCTCACGCCCGCATACTCAGTGGTGATTTCAAAGTCAAAGTAATACTCCGGATGGTACCCTATTTTGATGCCGGTATAATCTGTCCGTATCTGTATGTTCCCCGCATCCGGGGCCATCTGGTCTATCTTCAAGGAACCGTAATCCCCGGAGATGCCCACATTGCCGTGCACGGTGCCCAGTTTTACCCCGATATAGTCCCCATTGCCGTTCACGCTCTTGATGTTTTTTGCCTCGAGGGACCCGTAGTCACAGGAATACTCCAAGTTCTCCATCTCATCGATGACGGCATTGGTATAATCGGCCTTTATGGTAAGGTTGCCCGCTTTTCCTATAGTGAACCCAGAATAATCGGCCACGATCTCGGCACTGTTGATATAATCGAAAGTAGATCGTGAGGTGTAATCGAAACGGAGTTCATTGTTGCGACCGCGCAGTTCGCCCACATCTATTTTGCCATAGTCGCACTTGATCTTGGCATGGCCGTCGATACGGTCCAGGAAAATGCTGCCATAGTCGTTGCTCAAGCTCACATTGTTCTTTACGGGGAGTTTGATGGTGTAGTTCACCTGGACGCTCACACTGTTGCGCTTGCCCCAGCTCCATCCCCAGTTGTTGTTCCTGTCCCCAAAGAGGGTCCTGGCGGAGACCATGCTGGAGCTGTTCTCGAAATCCACATTGATTTCATCCAATCGTTCCTGTACCCGTTCTTCATTATTGCCATTGGTCTTGATCTGCACCTCTATCACCACCCGGTTTTCGTTCCAAGAGGTGATGTTGAGGTTGCCATAGCTGTTATCTACTTTGAAAAGCGCATCGGCATTGACATTGAATTCCTTTTTGATCGTCTTTTCCTTGGTGTACCTGCCGTTCAAGTTGTCATTGTCCACATGGGCGCTTATGGCCAGGGGAATCAAAGCCAAGGTGAAAAGAATCTGTTTAAATGGTAAAGCTTTCATCATTCTGTGATTTTAAATTCTTGATATCTTCTATTTGGCTCAAAACTTCTCTTAAAAGGTCAATCCGGGTCTGGAAGTTGATGATCATGGCATTCATGATGATCTTGCTGTCCCCACCGTTGACCAGGTCTTGTTCCAGTGATCGGTAATCTTTTTGCAACCGTTGCAACTGGGACAAAGTGTCATCGACCAACTGTGCGGTTTCAGGCGATTTCTCGTCCTTCAACTGTTGCACCTGTTGTTCAATGAGGTTGGCAAAGTAAAACTCCGTACGGCCTGCCTCGGGAGCTATCTCTACCACCTGTTGTTTGAGGCTGGGGCTTGGTCCGAACGCCTGGTACCCCAATAGGGCCACCAATGCCACGGAGGCGGCTATGGACAGGGGTTTCCACCATGAGGTTTTCTTCCTGTGGATGGAGACCGTGCCCTGGGCCCGGTTCAGTTTTTCCAAGAACCGTTCTTGGTGTCCACTTTGTGGCTCCTCTATGTCAAATGCTCCTTGGAGCCTCCCAAACAAATTATCTAAACTATCCTTGCTCATCTTCTACATATTTACGGTCAACTTATTTCTCAGGCTTTCCTTCGCCCTCGAGATCATGGTCCTACAATTAGCATAGCTAATGTTCATTATTTCACTGATTTCTTCGTAATCGTACCCTTCAATTAAATGTAAGGTCAAAGAAACTCTGTAATTGTCTTTCAAACTTTTCATGGTTTCCATCACTTTTTGAGCCTTCAGTTCAGTATAACCATTCTGGTCTGAAGCAACTCCATCATTATCTTCGACCTTGTACATTACATCATCCAAATCCGCAGTCCTGTTCTTTTGCTGCTTTTTGTACTGATAGATGCTGTTGTTGATCACGATCCGCTTCAGCCATGCCCCAAAGGTGACGTCTCCTTTGAAAGTATGCATCTTGGTGAACGCGCTCAGGAACGATTCCTGCATCACATCCTCCGCCTCGGCGGAATCTTTTACAATCCTATAGGCAGTGTTGTACATGGCCTTATAGTAGCGATTGTAGATCTCCATCTGTGCACTTTGTTTTCCCTGCATGCACGATTGGAGCAGTGCATCAATATGTTCATTTTGGTGGCTCAAAAAATGAATGGTTTGTCTTATAGATTAGGGAATTTACCAATTGTTACACTTTTTTCTTAAAATTTATTTTTCAATGGCACAGGAATTGCCCTTTAGGAGAGGACAACAAGCCTTGTATTTTTTGTAAGTGTTGATTATTAGTTGGTTACGAGTGCTTGAAGCAAGAATTAAAATGTGGTTTTTTTGCAGATTATGACAAAATGACCGAAAAGAAGAAATGGGAGAGATGAAAATATCAAGATTTGACAATATTGACCTTCAGGGATTGGATGAGGATGCGGAGTTGATTCCACTGCTCACCCCTGAGGATGAAGAGCAGATGAATAAGGAGGAACTGCCGGACACCTTGCCCGTGCTTCCCCTTAGAAATACCGTACTGTTCCCGGGAGTGGTGATTCCCATTACCGCCGGAAGGGACAAGTCCATCAACCTGATCAAGGATGCCAACAATGGCACCAAAACGATAGGTGTGGTGTCCCAAAAGGACGAACAGACCGAAAACCCCGGGGTAAACGACATCAATACCTTGGGTACTGTGGCCCGCATCTTAAGGGTGCTCCAAATGCCCGATGGCAACACTACTGTCATCATCCAAGGAAAAAAGAGGTTCCAGATAGAGAGCATTATCACCGAGAAACCGTATTTGACCGCTAAAGTAAAGGCGGCCGAAGAAATACGCCCCGATGAGAAAAGCAAGGAATTTGAGGCCATTATCGACTCCATCAAGGAGTTGGCCTTCAGGATCATCAAGGACAACCCCAACATTCCAAGTGAGGCCACTTTTGCCATCAAGAACATCCAGAGCAACTCGTTCCTGATCAACTTTGTGTCCTCCAACCTGAACCTCAGCGTTGCGGAGAAGCAACAGTTGCTGGAGATCCCGAACCTTCAGGAAAGGGCCTTGGCCACCTTGAAGTATATGAACATGGAACTTCAGAAACTGGAACTGCGCAACGATATCCAGAGCAAGGTACGAAGCGACATGGACCAGCAACAAAGGGAATATTTCCTCCACCAACAGATGAAGACCATCCAAGAGGAGCTTGGCGGACTGTCCTATGAGGAAGAAGTGGAGGAAATGCGCCTAAAGGCCAAAAAGAAAAAATGGAACAAGAAGGTACAGGAACATTTTGAAAAGGAACTGGCCAAAATACAGCGCATGAATCCCCAAGTGGCCGAATATTCCATTCAGCGAAATTATCTGGACCTGATACTCGACCTGCCCTGGAACGAATTTTCCAAGGACAAGTTCGACCTGAAACGGGCTCAGCAGATCTTGGACAGGGACCATTATGGCCTGGAGGATGTGAAACGACGTATCATTGAATATCTCGCCGTGTTGAAATTGCGCAACGATATGAAATCACCCATTCTTTGTCTGTACGGACCTCCGGGAGTGGGAAAGACCTCTTTGGGCAAATCTGTAGCAGAGGCCTTGGGAAGGGAATATGTACGCATGTCATTGGGCGGTTTGCGGGATGAAGCCGAGATCCGTGGGCACCGAAAGACCTATATCGGGGCCATGCCGGGGCGTATCATCCAAAGCTTGAAGAAGGCGGGCACTTCCAATCCGGTCTTCATCTTGGACGAGATCGATAAGCTATCGAACAGCCATCAAGGTGATCCATCCTCTGCCATGTTGGAGGTGTTGGACCCAGAGCAGAATGCAGAGTTCCACGACAATTTCCTGGAAATGGGCTACGACCTTTCCAAGGTGATGTTCATTGCCACGGCGAATAACCTGTCCAACATACAACCCGCTTTGCTGGACCGTATGGAGATCATCAATGTGACGGGATATACCATAGAGGAGAAGGTGGAGATTGCCAAGCGGCACCTGTTGCCCAAACAGTTGAAGGAACACGGGCTTTCTGCCAAGGACCTAAAGATCGGCAAGCGCCAATTGGAAAAGATTGTGGAGGGCTACACCCGCGAATCAGGGGTGCGTAATCTGGAGAAACAATTGGCCAAAATGGTACGCTATGCTGCAAAATCCATCGCCATAGAAGAGGAGTACAGTATAAAAGTATCCGATGAGGATGTGGAAAAGGTCTTGGGACCTGCCCGATTGGAGCGCGACAAGTACGAGAACAACGAAGTGGCCGGTGTGGTCACGGGCTTGGCTTGGACCAGTGTGGGCGGCGACATCCTTTTCATTGAGTCCATTCTTTCCAAAGGAAAGGGGATGCTCAACATCACAGGGAACCTAGGCAAGGTGATGAAGGAATCCGCGACCATAGCCATGGAATACATCAAATCCAACGCAGATACCTTTGGTATTGACCCTGACGTGTTCGATAGGTATAATGTGCACATCCACGTGCCGGAGGGCGCCACGCCCAAGGACGGGCCCAGTGCCGGGATTACCATGCTGACCTCCTTGGTGTCGCTCTTTACCCAACGCAAGGTGAAAAAGAGCCTTGCCATGACAGGTGAGATCACGCTTCGCGGCAAAGTATTGCCCGTTGGTGGGATCAAGGAAAAGATTTTGGCCGCGAAAAGGGCCAGGATCAACGAAATCATCCTGTGCAAGGATAACAGAAAGGACATTGAAGAAATCAAGGAAGAATATCTGAAAGGGCTCACCTTCCATTATGTGACGGATATGAGCGAGGTCATCGACATAGCCATTACGGGACAGAAGGTGAAAAATGCCAAAACCCTATAATTCAATGACGGTCGTCATAAGATCATAAGGGCTTTTCTGCCTATTTTTGGCGCATGGGAAAAATCACAATTGCGATAGACGGACATTCCTCCACGGGAAAGAGCACCATTGCCAAACGTTTGGCCAAGACCCTTGGCTATATTTATGTGGACACGGGAGCCATGTACAGGGCCGTGTCCCTCTATGCGCTGAACCATGGACTTATAGATGCCGAAGGGGAGATAGATGTGCCTGCATTGGTCCAAAAATTACCACAGTTAAAGCTCAGGTTTGTCCCCAATGCGGATTTGGGAATTTCGGAAATGCACCTGAACGGCGAAAATGTGGAAAGAGAGATCCGATCCATGAAAGTCTCCGGGTATGTCAGCAAAGTAGCCGCCATCAAGGAAGTGCGCGAAATGCTCGTCGGGATACAACAGGAGATGGGCAAGGACAAGGGCATTGTGATGGACGGAAGGGACATCGGCACCGTGGTCTTTCCCGATGCGGAGCTCAAATTGTTCATGACGGCATCCCCGGAGACCCGGGCGGCAAGACGCTATAAGGAACTGTTGGACAAAGGGGAGGAGGTCACCTATGACGAAGTGCTCAAGAACGTGCAGGAACGGGACAGGATAGACTCCACCCGTACCATTTCTCCCTTAAAAAAAGCCAAGGATGCCATTGAGTTTGACAACGGCGACATGGGATTAGAAGAACAGTTTGAACGCATCTACGATTTTTCCCAACGTGTGATTGCGAAGCTGGGGTGAGATTGGCTGAAATTTAAGGTAGACTTACAACCCTTGTTAGGGGCATTGTTTTTAACCTCGTTAAAAATTCAGTCAAATATTTTTTCAATTAGAGTAATCAAAATTATAAATCCAATTACAACTCCTGCAACTGCGAGATATAATTTCATTACTTTTTTTTCGTCTCTAAAGTCTGAAATAATATGAGATTCTGTATTAGCAACAATTCCGTTTTCCATTAAAATTTGGTCAACTTTTTCAACATCAGAATCGAGTAAGAAATATCTAATCCCAATGTCAATAGATTGTTGTTCATTTATTTCAGCGTAATACTTTATTCCTCTTTTCTGTAATTCAGATTCGAATATGATTTTGTCTTTCAATAAAACATAAAGTTTGTAATGTTCCTTATGTTTTATATTAAAATTATTTTTAAACAAAGTTGTGTTCTTAATTTATCTAATGTTCAAGATATGAATCTGTTTGTAACGATTTATATCGACTGATGAGTGAAGTTAATATTTATTATTCAGAATTCAATTCAAACAAAAAAGACGCCTTTAGGCGTCTTACTTTTCATGAAGTAAATATGAGGTTTCCATGACTTTCCCTACAATATGTTTAAGTTTCGATTCTTTATGGTCCGGTTTTCTCAACTCCAAAACACTTCGGGTTTAATATAAAAAACGGTATCTATAAAATAGAGCATATCATGGTGGGTAAGCACGTTTTCATCATGCAAGTCCTCTAAAATGATTCCCAGTTGTGGGTGGAAGTAGTCGTGGTTCCTGGTGTTTTCAAAACCATTATTGGTCAAAAATGCCTTTACCTGTGTCAAATCAGTAAGGCTATCCGCTTTTACGAACGGTTGTTTTACCACTGCGTAAAGTTCTTTTTCCTTTTGATGAAAACCCAATAATTGATATGCGGTATCGGCAAAGAAATAATTGTGGAGCATGAGATTGAGGAAGTAATCTTCCCAAGAAGCGTAGTAAATGGCATCGTTGAGCTTAAGGACAAATTGTTCACTTTGGATGTACACTTTTTGTTCCGCACCTTCGGAAATGTATTTGTCCTCCTCTACATCGGTATAGAACAAGTCGTTTTTTGCGGCAAAGGTTAGGAGCTTCTCTGTTTCTTCTGCTTTGTTTTGGTGTTTTTCCTCAGCCATTGGGCCTGTTCTTTGGCTTGTTCTAAGGTAATGGGCAATTGTTTGGATAAGTGCATCATAGCTATTGCCGCTCTTTCCTGAAATGATAGTTTGTAGTTCATATTTTACAGATTTTAGGTCCATATCGTGCTTCATCCAATTCAAAGATAGTTTTTTGCCGCAAATTAGCTTTGGTCAAGTGTCTCTTCGAAAGGTTGGCCTTTGTCTTGTCACCAACGTTTTCTGATTGCCCCATTTGATTATAGGGTAGTTGAAAATACTTGATTTAGCCTAATAACAGGTAGTACTAAAAACAAAAAGACGCCCTCAGGCGCCTTTCTTTTTTATGATGTGACAATATCCTATAAGTTCGGGATCACCAACACCTGATCGGGATGGATCATATCCGGGTTTTTCAGGATGTTCGTGTTCGCCTCAAAAATCTTGTTGTACTTCATGGCATCCCCATAATAGTGCTTCGCGATCTTGCTCAACGATTCCCCGCTTTTCACGGTATGCCTATGGTAGACCGACTCGTCCGCCACGGTGATGTTGGCCTTGATGTCCGAAGGTTTTTCGCCCCCGATCTCCTTTATTTTGTCCCATAGCATGTTCTTTTCATAGGGGGTGGCAGCCACTCCCTTGATTTTCAGGACGCCATTGTCCTCGGTAACATCACCATCCTTTATGTTCAGTTTAAGACCGAGGTCCAGAACGGGCTGATACTTTGCTTTTGCGCTCATGTTTTTCTTATTTTATAGTTAATAATTAGAACCCTCAAGATAGCCATTATGCACCTATTTTACCATTAAATTATGGTAATACTTTCTTTATGCCAACCTTTGGCGCCATAGGCTTTGTGAATCAATAAATTAATTGTATTTTTGCACACCTTTTTTGACAAGGAAGCAAGAGGAAAAGGGAACTGGAACATTTTTAAAAACCACTTTCGCGGTGATTGTCCAACTCTTGTAAAGCGCGGAATACAAATTTGAATCAGCACATGGCTGAAGAAAAAACAACCGTTGAGGTAGCAGAAACTGCCGCAACCCCAGAAGTAAAAGAAACACAACCCAAACAAGATCCACAGGAATTCCTGGCCAATTTTGATTGGGACAAGTATGAAGAAGGAATTGAGCGCGTAGATGACAAAAAGCTCAAGGAATTCGAGACCCTTGTGGAGGAAAATTTCGTGGACACTGCCGATGAGGAAGTAGTCGAAGGAACAGTGGTGCACATGACCGACCGTGAGGCCATCATTGACATCAATGCAAAATCCGAAGGGGTCATCTCCTTGAACGAGTTCCGTTACAACCCCAACCTAAAGGTTGGTGACAAGGTTGAGGTACTCATCGATATCCGTGAGGACAAGACGGGCCAATTGGTGCTTTCCCACAGAAAGGCAAGGACCATCATGGCTTGGGATCGCGTTAATGCCGCCCACGACAAGGAGGAAATCGTACAAGGTTTCGTAAAATGTAGAACCAAAGGAGGTATGATCGTTGACGTTTTCGGAATCGAGGCGTTCTTGCCAGGTTCCCAAATCGATGTGAAGCCTATCCGTGACTACGATCAGTACGTAGGAAAAACCATGGAGTTCAAGGTAGTGAAGATCAACCACGAGTTCAAGAACGTAGTGGTTTCCCACAAAGCCCTGATCGAAGCGGACATCGAAGAACAGAAGAAAGAGATCATCGGCCAATTGGAGAAAGGCCAAGTATTGGAAGGCGTCGTGAAGAACATCACTTCTTATGGTGTGTTCATCGACCTAGGTGGCGTGGATGGTTTGATCCACATTACCGACCTTTCTTGGAGCAGGATCAACCACCCCAACGAGGTTGTTGAACTTGATCAGAAATTGAACGTGGTTATCCTTGATTTCGATGATAACAAGTCAAGAATCCAATTGGGTCTTAAGCAATTGGAGAAACACCCATGGGATGCCCTTGGTGATGAGATCAAAGTAGGTGACAAAGTAAAAGGTAAAGTAGTGGTAATCGCCGACTACGGTGCCTTTATCGAAGTGGCCGAAGGAGTGGAAGGTCTGATCCACGTTTCTGAAATGTCCTGGTCAACGCATTTGCGTTCTGCCCAAGACTTCGTGAACGTTGGTGACGAGGTAGAGGCCGTTGTCCTTACCTTGGACAGGGAAGATCGCAAAATGTCTTTGGGTATCAAGCAATTGACCCCAGACCCATGGACCGATATCACTTCCAAATATCCAGTGGGATCCAAGCACAAAGGAATCGTTCGTAACTTCACTAACTTTGGTGTTTTCGTAGAGTTGGAAGAAGGAATCGACGGGTTGATTTATATCTCCGACCTTTCTTGGACCAAAAAGATCAAGCACCCATCCGAGTTTGTTGCCGTTGGTGACACCTTGGAAGTGGAAGTTCTTGAACTGGATGTTGAAGGACGCAAGTTGAGCCTAGGTCACAAGCAGACCACAGAGAACCCTTGGGACAAGTACTCCGAAGAGTTTGCTGAAGGTACCATCCACAAAGCTGCCATTGCAGAAGTAGTGGACAAGGGAGCTACCATCAACTTCAATGAGGATATTGTTGGATTCGTTCCACAACGTCACATGGAAAAAGAAGATGGTAAGAAACTTGTAAAAGGTGAAGAAGTAGAGTTCAAGATCATCGAGTTCAACAAAGATTTCAAGCGAGTTGTGGCCAGCCACACCGCTATCTTTAGGGAGCAAGAAGAGAACAATGTAAAAGCGGCCAAGAAGAGATCTTCCTCTTCCGATGAGGCGGCACCCACCCTTGGTGATGCCAATGCCCAGTTGCAAGCATTGAAGGATAAAATGGAAGCTGATTCCAAGAAAAAGTAATCAGGTTTTCCTAAAAGCAAAAGCCCCGCTGGAAACAGTGGGGCTTTTTTTTGTGTCGTTGCCATTCTAAAGAATTGCTTACTTTTGCATACAACAGAGTCGGTCGCAAAACCTATGAGCCAAAAAGTACTTCTCACTTCAAAGGAAATCAACATCATACTGCACCGGCTGGCCTGTCAGCTATTGGAAAACCATTTGGACTTTACGGATACGGCACTTATAGGCATACAGCCCAGGGGCGTATTTTTGGCCGAAAGGTTGGCCAAGATCCTGAAGCAGGAGTATGAGGTGAAGGACATTCCCCTAGGTTTTTTGGACATTACCTTTTTTAGGGACGATTTTGGACGTGGGGAGATCCTAAAGGCCAACACCACCAAAATGGACTTTCTGGTCGAGGACAAAAAAGTGGTTTTCATTGACGATGTGCTGTACACGGGAAGGAGCATCAGGGCCGCCCTCACGGCGATACAGTCCTTTGGAAGACCGAAGAGCATCGAACTGCTCACCTTGATCGATAGGCGCTTTAGCAGGCATTTGCCCATACAGCCCAATTACAGGGGCAGGCAGGTGGATGCCATCAACAACGAAAAAGTAAAGGTGATGTGGGAAGAAAATGATGGGGAAGATATTGTATATTTAGTAAGCAAATAGAACAATGAGCGAATTGAGTGTAGATCACTTGCTGGGAATCAAATATCTGAACAAGAAGGATATAGAGCTCATTTTTGAAACAGCGGACCATTTCAAGGAAGTCATCAACAGGTCCATAAAGAAAGTGCCCACTCTCAGGGATATCACCATTGCCAACATCTTTTTTGAGAACAGCACGCGAACACGGCTTTCCTTCGAGTTGGCTGAAAAGCGATTGTCCGCCGATGTGGTCAATTTTTCCGCAGGCCAGTCCTCGGTAAAAAAGGGAGAGACCCTCATTGACACGGTGAACAATATCCTCTCCATGAAAGTGGACATGGTGGTGATGCGCCATCCCAACCCCGGTGCGGGCATATTCCTTTCAAAGCACGTCAAGGCAGCCATTGTGAATGCCGGTGACGGGGCGCATGAGCACCCTACCCAGGCCCTCTTGGATTCTTTTTCCATACGGGAAAAACTAGGCGACGTTGGCGGGAAGAATGTTGTCATAGTCGGGGACATTCTACACTCGAGGGTGGCCCTTTCAAATATCTTCGCATTGAAACTGCAAGGCGCCAATGTCAAAGTCTGTGGACCGAAGACCCTTATTCCCAAGCACATTGGATCTTTAGGGGTCACCGTGGAAACTGATTTGAAGAAGGCCCTGCAATGGTGCGATGTGGCCAATATGCTCCGTGTCCAGAACGAACGGATGGATATCAGTTATTTCCCCTCCACCCGCGAATATACCCAGCAATTTGGGGTGAACAAGGAGCTGCTGGACAGCTTGGACAAACAGATTGTGATCATGCACCCAGGACCCATCAACCGTGGGGTGGAGATCACAAGTGATGTTGCGGATTCCGACCAATCCATCATTCTGCACCAAGTGGAGAATGGGGTGGCCATCCGCATGGCAGTACTCTATTTATTGGCATCAAAAATTAAGTAAGATGATTTTCGACAAAGAAGGAACGACCACCATTGTTTTTCAGGAGAAAACCTCACTTTCCACTTTCATGGCGAACCTGAAAGACGCTTACCCCAAGTTGAAACACGACAATATTGTCGTCAACCTGTTTTCGTTCAACAAACTGACGACAAATGATATCTTGGAGTTTCTGGATATTTCGAATACACACAAGGTGTCTGGAAAATCTTTCGTATTGGTTACGGACAGGGTTTCCTATGATGAGGTACCTGATGAGATCAGCCTTGTGCCAACCCTCCAAGAGGCCAAGGACCTCATTGAAATGGAGGAAATAGAAAGGGATCTGGATCTATGAGGTTGACCATTCTAGGTTGTTATGCCGCGACACCAAGAACGTTTACCAATCCTACCTCCCAGGTCCTCGAAATACAGAACCATCTTTTTTTGATCGATTGTGGTGAAGGAACCCAGGTGCAGTTGCGAAAGTACCGGGTCAAGTTTTCCAGGATCAAACATATTTTTATTTCCCACCTCCATGGCGATCATTTTTTCGGGTTGCCCGGGCTTATTTCCACTTTTAGGCTTTTGGGGCGGGAAAACGAACTACATATTTATGGGCCCAAGGGCATCAAGGAAGCCATTACCCTTTTATTGAAGTTGGGTGATTCGTGGACGAATTTTCCACTTATCTTCCATGAGGTTGAATCAAAGGAAACAACACTTTTGTTTGAAGATGATAAGGTCGGTGTGCATACCATTCCCTTGGATCATCGAATCTATACCAATGGGTTCCTGTTTAAGGAAAAGGAATCCCCCCGTACCTTGGATGTGGAGGCGGCCAAGCATTTTGGAGTCGATAGGAGCCAATACATCAAAATAAAGGAAGGCGCCGATGGCATATCCAAAAATGGGGATATTGTACCCAACGTGAAACTCACTTTGGACCCGCCAAAGGCGAAAAGCTACGCATATTGTAGCGATACCGCTTACAAAGAAAGTGTGGTGCCGTTAATTGAGAACGTGGATACACTTTATCACGAGTCCACTTTTTTGGACTCTGAGGTACATCTTTGTGCAAAAACCAAACATTCCACGGCCAAACAAGCGGCCCAGATTGCCCAGCAGGCCCAAGTGGGATGTCTGGTTTTGGGACATTATTCCACAAGGTACAAATCCATCGAACTTTTTAAGGAGGAAGCGCAAGAGGTGTTTTCAGAGGTGGAATTGGCGGACGATGGGAAGGTTTTTGAGTTCTGACACGTACAGCCTGTAAAGCAACCATTTCCAGGTAGTTGCATCTTAGGGTTAAAATCTGTTGCTCATGAAAAAAGTCATCCTTGCAAGTATTTACTTCCTATTTGTCTTATTGGCATCCTGTAATGACAATGATGATGACCATGGAGAAAGTTCAATGGCCGATCTGTTGGGCCAATGGAGCAACACCTACGATCAAGGCGATGGAAAAAGAATTTCTTCCTATACATTTATGGGCGACTCAACCTATGAATTCAGATCGGATTCCTTTGGCTTTAATGGAAAGCCAATAACAGAACTTACAGGGTTTTCAGAAGTTTCAGGCGTTTTTGAAGTTGAAGGCGACAGCTTGATTTTACAGGCAGCACAATCCGAAGGGGTGTTCAAAAGTAAGTTTTGGATAAAGGACGATGTGCTCCATTTGGAATATATTTCATACCCTGCCGATGCTCCCGTGCTTACCCAGATGGAATACGATAGAATAGATTGACAATCTTCATTTCTGTCTTCCAATGATTGTAATAAAAAAGAACTCTTTTTTTACCACACTATCTTTTGTTGAGATTTGAATTTTGCCGAAATTCACATCATGCAAAAAGACCTTGGCAATTACAGGAAATCCTACGAAAAGAGCGAGCTGACCGAAGGTTCCATCAAAGAGAACCCTTTGGAACAGTTCCAGAAATGGTTCTATGAAGTGGAGGCGTCGGACGGGGTGGATGAGCCCAATGCCATGACCGTTTCCACAATCGGCTTGGACGGGTTTCCAAAGAGTAGGGTCGTATTGATGAAAAAATATACCCACGAAGGGTTCATTTTCTATACCAACTACAATAGCGAAAAGGGACGTGCCATTGCGGCCGACCCTTCGGTGTGCCTTTCCTTTTTCTGGCCCAATATGGAGCGGCAGGTCATCATCAAGGGAAATGCGGAAAAGATAGCGGAAAACCTTTCCGATGGCTATTTCGAGTCCAGGCCCTTTGGGAGCCAGTTGGGGGCCGTCGTCTCCAACCAAAGTGACGTGATCGGTTCCAGGGAGGTGTTGGAAAAGGAACTGGAGGCATTGGAAAAACGGTACGAAGGGCAGACCATTGAAAGGCCGCAGTACTGGGGCGGGTATTTGGTAAGGCCCATTTCCATTGAATTTTGGCAGGGAAGGCCCAATAGGTTGCACGATAGAATCAGATATACCCTCCAAGAAGATCACGACTGGAAAATAGAACGTTTGGCACCTTAAATTTCACTACGATGAAACAATTGATATTGATGAGGCATGCAAAATCCTCATGGGACTACGAGGTCTCCGATAAGGACAGGCCCTTGCGGCAAAGGGGCATCAACGATGCACACCTGGTGTCAAAAACATTCAAGGCCCATGCGCCAAAATTGGATTTCATCTATTCGAGCCCGGCCATCAGGGCGCTCCATACCAGTATGATCTTTGTCAGGAACTTTGAGTTTGACCTGGCCCATTTCAGGGTGGACAAATCGTTGTATGATTTTTCCGGGGACAGTGTCCAACGTTTTGTGGAACAATTGGACAATGGCATGGAGACAGTGGCCCTATTTGGGCATAATTATGCTCTTACTTCACTTGCAAATGCATGGGGAGATCAGTATATTGACAACGTTCCCACTGCAGGACTGGTACACATTACATTTGGTGTGGACGATTGGTCCAAAATTTCCAAGGGCACCACAAGACAAATGGTCTTTCCAAAACAGTTGAGATAATAGATGATAAAAACAAAGAATGAATATATAAACAGGGAGATCAGTTGGTTGCGTTTTAATGCAAGGGTACTCCAGGAGAGCAATGACAAAAGGGTGCCACTGATCGATCGGCTTCGGTTCTTGGGAATCTTCAGCAATAACCTGGATGAATTTTTCAAGGTAAGGTATGCCACCGTGAAACGGATCGTGGATGCCGGGAAAACCGGAAAAAGTGTGTTGGGTGGGGAAAGGGCCAACGACCTTCTGGAAGAGATCACCAAGATAGTGATAGACCAACAGGCGAGGAGTCTTGAGATTTTCAAGGCCATTGAAAAGGAGCTCAGGTCGGAAAACATCTTCATCATCAATGAAAAAGAGGTAAGTGAGAGCCAAGCAGAGTTCATACGCGACTACTATTTCAAGAAGGTGAACCAAGAGTTGATGACCATTATCCTCAACGATCTTACGGAATTCCCGCTGCTCAAGGACACGGCGGCCTATTTGGCCGTAAAAATCGTGATGAAGAACGGTTCTGGACAGGGCAAACACAACCGGTATGCCCTGATCGAGATCCCAAAGGGAATCGATCGTTTTGTGGTATTGCCCAAAGAAGGGGATAAGAACTACATCATCATTTTGGACGACCTTATCCGTTTCTGCTTGGACAATGTCTTCACCATGTTCGAGTTTGAATCCATCTCGGCTCACATGATCAAGATCACCAGGGATGCCGAGCTGGATATCGACAATGACCTGAGCAAGAGCTTTATCGAGAAAATCTCTTCCAGTGTGGAGCATAGAAAAATAAGCGACCCGGTCCGTTTTGTCTATGACAAAAAGATAGACAAGGATACCCTCCAGTTCCTGAAGGAGAAAATGGATATCATGGGAACGGACAGTGTTATACCAGGGGGTCGGTACCATAATAGACGGGACTATATGGGCTTTCCCAGCTTGGGAAGGCACGACCTCATGTACGAGAAAATAGAGCCATTGCCCGTAAAGGGGTTGAGCATGAAAGGGAGCCTTTTGGAAATGATAGCCCACAAGGACTATATGATCTATGCCCCTTACCATACGTTCAGTTACGTGACCAAGTTTTTGAGGGAAGCAGCCTTGGATCCCAAGGTCCGTAATATCAAGATTACCATCTACAGATTGGCAAGCGATAGCCAGATTGCATCCGCACTGATCAATGCGGCAAAGAACGGAAAACACGTGACCGTTCAGATTGAGTTGCAGGCAAGGTTTGATGAACAGAACAACATCGAATATGCCAACTATCTGCAGGCTGAGGGTGTTCATCTGATCTTCGGGGTGCCCGGATTGAAGGTGCACAGCAAAATCTGTATGATAGAGCGTGAAGAGGGTCATGGGATCAAGCGATATGGCTTTATCAGCACTGGGAACTTTAATGAGTCCACGGCCAAAATCTATACAGATTACACCCTTTTTACGGCCCACGAAGGCATTTTGAAGGATATGGGCAAGGTTTTTGATTTTTTTGAAACCAATTACAAGATCAACAAGTACAAGCACCTTATTGTTTCCCCACACTATACCAAGTCCACCTTCATCAAACTCATCGATAAGGAGATTAACAATGCCAAGCAGGGAAAGGAGGCCTACATCAAAATAAAGATGAACAGCCTTACCTCCTATAAAATGGTGGACAAACTCTATGAGGCAAGTAGGGCCGGGGTGAAGATCCAGATGATCATCAGGGGCATTTGTTGTCTTATTCCGGGAATAGAGGGTATGAGCGAGAACATTGAGGCCATCAGTGTGGTGGACAAGTTCTTGGAGCATCCCAGATCTTTCATTTTTGCCAATGGGGGCAATACCAAGGTCTATATCTCCTCTGCGGATTGGATGACCCGGAACCTCGATTTTAGGGTCGAGGTGGGCTGTCCCATCTATGACGAGGACATCAAACAGGAATTGTTGGATACTTTCGAAATCTCTTGGAGGGACAATATGAAGGCCCGGGTCCTATCGGCAAAGCAGGACAATGCTTACCGACAAAAAGCGAAGGGCGAGCCTGGATTTCGATCGCAGATTGAGATGTACCATTACTATCAGAAGAAATTGGAATCATAATACCGTTTGAATTTGGTCATACGCAAATTTGCCGCTATAGACATTGGGTCAAATGCCATAAGGTTGTTGATCAACAATGTCATTGAACAGGAGAACAAACCCACGGCCTTCAAGAAGAGTGAACTCGTTCGGGTGCCTGTCCGTTTGGGTGAGGATGCTTTTCTTAGGGGAAAGATTTCTGAAAGGAACGTGGATCGGCTGGTCAGCACCATGAAATCCTTTGACCTGTTGATGCAGGTGTACGGGGTGGAAAAATACATGGCTTGCGGCACTTCTGCCCTTCGGGAAGCAAAGAACGGACGCGAAGTGGTGGAGCGGGTCATGAAGGAGACCGGAATGAAAATCGAGCTGATCGATGGAAAAAAGGAAGCCCTTATCATAGCTTCCACCGACCTGAAGGATATTATCAAGAACGATAGGATGTATCTCTATGTCGATGTGGGCGGGGGCAGTACCGAGTTTACCATTTTTGACAAAGGGAAACCAGTGATGTCCCATTCCTTTAAGATCGGTACCGTACGTATCTTGAGCAACCTAGTGGATGATACCGTTTGGGAGGAAATCAAGGCCTGGATAAAGACGAACGTCCCCATGGATGGAAAGTTGGAGATCATTGGTTCAGGTGGAAACATCAATAAGCTTCATAAAATGTCCGGCCGGAAAATAGGCCAGCCCTTATCCTACATCTGGCTGAACGCGCAATACCACTTTCTGAACAGTATGGCCTATGAGGATCGTATTTCCGAATTGGGCCTTAACCAGGATAGGGCGGATGTGATCATCCCCGCGACCAAAATATTCCTGAATGCCGCAAAGTGGAGCAAGGCCAAAAAAATCCATGTGCCCAAAATAGGTCTGGCGGATGGCATGATCAAAACGCTATACTACCAATAGTGCGGGAGCTACCCGTGCATGGTCTCTTTTTTTCCGAGGTTTTTCATAAGTTCCGCTTCATGCTCCAACAGGGCCTGCCATTTTTGGTCCACTTCCTTTTTGTCCCCATATTTCCGGGCAAAGGCCAGAAACATGGTGTAATGATTGGCTTCGCTGACCATTAGGTTTCGGTAAAAATCAGCAAGCTCTTTGTCCTGGATCTCTTCGGAAAGTAAACGGAAACGTTCACAACTTCTGGCCTCGATAAGGGCCGCGTAGAGCAGTTTGTGTACCAGATGGGTTTCCCGGCTTCCGCCTTTGGGGAAGAATTTCATGAGCTCGATCACATATTCATCCTTCCGCTCACGGCCCAACACCCAGCCTCGGTTGAGGATTTTGTCATGCACCATGTTGAAATGCCCCATTTCCTCCCTGGCCAAAGCCGTCATTTCCTTCACCAATTCCGACTTTTCAGGGAAACCAATGATCAATGAAATGGCAGTACTGGCAGCCTTTTGTTCGCAATAGGCATGATCCGTAAGTATTTCCTCAATGTTTTTTTCAACGATGTTTACCCAGCGTGGGTCGGTAGGTAGCTTAAGGCCTAGCATGCGTATGTGTTTGAAATTTTGAGCTACAAAGATACGAGTATTGCGGCAGGATGTTTAGAAATCCAGGTCGAACTCTTTGCGGAGCAGGTCAATCGCGGGATTCTTCTCCCTTAATTTTTCATACTTCTCCGCTGGGGTAAAGGCAAACTTTTTGGCCACTTCCTCGTTCACGGTAATGTGCAGGGTGATGGAATAATTGTTGAGTTTTTGTTTCAGATAGTCCATCATTAGGCTCTGTTCCCGCTCCACCTCTTTTTTCATGGTGCTGTTGGGAAGCTCAATCCAGATGGTGCTTCCGTTTTTCAGTTTGGGAACATCGGTATTGAGGTTACTGGCCAATATTTTTCTTCCCTGGTTTTCCAATTGGTGGACAAAATCATCCCAATGTTGTTGCATGTCCTCCTCGGTAAAGGCATCCTTTGGGAGATCTTCCTCGGACACCTCTGGAGATTTACTGCCCTCATGGGCCTTTTTGACCTTGATACTGGAGAGTGAAAGGCCCGAAACCCTTTTTTCTGGGATCTTGATCTGGATTTTCTTTACAGGCTCATAGGCCTCCTCGGGTTCGGCAACCACTTCTTCTTTCACTGGCTCGCTTTCTGGTTTGGCCGGCGAATCAACAGTTTTATGGACAGTGTCATTGTTTTGTGTTGGCTTTGTTCCATTGTTCGGCGAGCCTTTGACCACACTCAAAAAATGAGAGGCCGGAATTATGAAATCAGCGTTTTTTTTTTCTCCATCAAAAGTGATGGAGGCTAATTTCATTAAGGTAAGTTCTACAAGCAGTCGTTGGTTTTTACTGCCCTTGTATTGCAGGTCGCAGGTATTGGCCATATCCAGCGCCTTCAATAAAAATTCCTTGGAGGCTTTTTGTGCTTGTTGCTGATAGTGGGTCTTTACATCTTCGCCTACTTCCAATAGATTCAATGTATCTGGGAGCTGGCAGACCATCAAATCCCTAAAATGGGAGGCGAGGCCCGATATGAAATGATGCCCATCGAAACCGAGGGACAGCGTTTTGTTGAACAGGAGTAAGAGCTCTGGAATGTTGTTTTCCAAGATCAGGTCCGTAGCTGAAAAATAAATGTCATAGTCCAGCACGTTCAGGTTTTCGGTGACGGCTTTACGCGTGAGCTGTTTGCCCGAAAAACTCACGACCCGATCAAAGATGGAAAGGGCATCACGCATAGCACCATCCGCCTTTTGGGCGATAATGTGAAGGGCGCTTTCCTCGGCCTCCACACCTTGTTGCTCTGCGATGTATTTGAGGTATTCCGAGGCATCCTTTACGGTAATTCGCTTAAAATCAAATATCTGACATCTGGAAAGGATGGTGGGGATTATCTTGTGCTTTTCTGTGGTGGCCAAAATGAAAATGGCATGCTTCGGGGGTTCTTCCAAGGTCTTCAAAAACGCATTGAAGGCCGATTGGGAGAGCATATGTACCTCGTCAATGATGTACACCTTGTATTTGCCCACTTGTGGTGGTATGCGGACTTGGTCGATCAGGCTCCGGATGTCGTCCACGGAATTGTTGGAAGCGGCATCGAGTTCAAAAATATTGAAGGCAAAGTCCTCGTCTTCCCGTTCCGTTCCATCCTGGTTGATTTTTTTGGCCAAGATACGGGCGCAGGTGGTTTTCCCAACCCCCCTAGGTCCGCAGAACAATAGGGCTTGGGCCAGATGGTTGTTCTCAATGGCATTCAACAGGGTGTTGGTGATGGCCTCTTGGCCTACCACATCCTTGAATGTCTGGGGACGGTATTTTCTAGCGGATACGATAAAAGGTTCCAAAGCGGGAAAATTGAGATACTACAAATATAAAAATAGGAACGGGCAAAGCCATTGGTATGTGACTTGGATACCCTTTTTTTATTAACAATTGGATTACCTTTGCGGGAGCAGGCCACCTTATCGTCCCGATTGTATCGGGGAGGAAAGTCCGGACACCATAGTGCAGCATAGCGGGTAACGCCCGTCCGCCGTGAGGCGAGGACAAGTGCAACAGAAAGCAAGTACAGTTCGGCTGTAGTGAAATCAGGTAAACTCTATGCGGTGAAACGCCATGTAAACCAATGACTGAGGGCTGCACGCCCAAGTTGGAGGGTAGGCGGTTGGAGCCTTTGGGCAACCAAAGACCTAGATAAATGATAAGGGGTCCCGAAAGGGATTACAGAATCCGGCTTATGGCCTGCTTTTTTTTACTCGATGATCGAGATTAAAATGTTTCGGGATGTTTCGGGTTTTATCTTGAAATCAAAATGTGTTTTACTACCGATGCATTGGGTCTTTCCCAAGATAATTTATTGGAAAAAACTAAAAATGCTTCCTCCGTATTTCCGTTTTTCGGAAAAATTGGGGTGCGATGAAAGGTCTGTTTGGTCCGAATGTTCCACGATCAACAAGCCATCCTCCAGCAATAGATTCCTTTCCAAGACCAAATCAACGATTTTTAAAAATTGGGCTTGATCAAAACTATAGGGTGGGTCGGCAAAAATGATGTTGAACTTCTCGAGGGTACGTTCCAAATACTTGAACACATCTGACTTGATGGCATCGATGGGAAAATCCAGTTCTTTTGCAGTCTTGGAGATGTATTGCACACAGCCTGGAAAGCTGTCCACAGCAATGATTTCCCCGGCATCCCTGGAAGCAAATTCAAAACTGATATTGCCTGTGCCTGAAAATAGGTCGAGGACCTTGAGGCCGTCAAAATAGTAGCGGTTGTTCAATATATTGAACAAGCCTTCCTTGGCCATGTCCGTGGTGGGCCTGACCGGAAGTTTTTTTGGGGCTGCCAGTCGTTTGCCTTTGTATTTTCCAGAAATGATCCGCATCAAAGGGTACTTAAGATGGAAAAGTCGATGACCTCGTTTTCCAGCTCCTCCAAAGGAAAGGAAGGGCTGTTGGGTACAAAAACGGACACTTGCCCAATATATTGGTGGCAAAGTTCGTATATGGGATCACCTTCCTCAATGGCCCCGAACATCTTTAATTGCATCTTTTCCGGATTCAGCTGTAATTGTTCCAAGCTGAAGAGGAGATAGTAGAGAAAATCATTCTGGGTTTTATACTCGAACTGGTTGTAAAAGAGCAGTTTTTTATCGGAAACGATCATCACTTCCATTTCCTTTTCCGAAACCTGCACGTAGCATACGGGACCTATCACGGTCCTACCTTCGTTCAACAGTGCAGAAATAAGTACGGTGCCGCTATGCTTGAACTCAAATTCACCAAAGAGGTCAAAAATATAGTTGTTGATATTGGTGTAGGGGATATAGACGTTGACGATGTCCTGATTGGGAATCTCGTCATAGGCGATGAGGTCGTTTGCCATGATCTTGGCGTTGAACTTTAGGTAGTTCGGGAGCTCTTCCTTGTTAAAAAAAGGTTTAGGTACCAGTCCGAACATGTTGTTCTTATGGATGACCATCACTTCGGAGAAGCTGCTCCCCACCTCACCGTCCTGGCCTAGTTTGGCTTTGAGTTCCTTGAGCATTAAATAGGGGGTAGCCTGTGTTTTGAAGACTATTTTCTCGAAGGCGAGGATCTTGTTCGTAATAGTGTCCGTCACACAAAAAGAAAGTCCATTCAAGCCAGCTTGAATGGACAATTTTCTATGGGTGCTATTTGCTTTTGACTTTTCTATATCAATTGTCTTTTCTATCATAGATGGGTGGCCAGTTACCATTGGTGCTCACATCGTTCAACGAACCGACCTTGATTTCGGCACCGTTTACCTCTTCCACACTCTGTAGGGCATTTTCCCTGGCTACCAAATCTGCAGGCTGGTCGTATAGCACTACATTTTTCTTCACCTTCGCCTCAAAAACGGGTGCTTTGTATCCACTCTTGTCAATGATCTTCGCCTCCATCTCAAACTTTTCGCCATTTTGGGCATAAGGAACGTTCATCATGGTCTTGTAACGGTCGTCAGCTCCAAAGAGGGAATCTTTTACTTTGACTGTTCCCAAAGTATCAATGATTACAGTATCTTGTTGCATATCAATTTGATAGGCCTTGTCGTACCTCATAAAAGAGGAGTCCCTTTGGGATGTGATCGTGTAACTGCCAGTATCGATAAATTGTATAAGGCTCTCAAAATTATTGGCATATTTTCCATTCACTGTTTTGTAGGCTTCTTGGGAATCCCTAATATCCTTAAGTTTAGCAATGATTTTGGAAAATCTTTCTTTTCTTACTTTGTTGAACTCGATGGGAGCATTTATGGACTGATAGATTTTGTAACCGAGAAAAATGCTCAAAAGCGCAAATACAATAATCAGTACGGGCTTTATTTTTTGGGGTAAAAATCTGTCAATCAAGAATACAAGCCCTAAGGTCACAAGGCATATTAATACTACAATAAGAATTAAGTTTAACATATCTGATACTGTCTTTCAAAGTTAATTTAGTGGTTACCGACAAATCTACAATTTTTTTTTATTCAGGAAACTTTTTGCTTTAAAAAACCATGCTATCTTTAAAAGCGATGAAGGATACCAATGCACTCGAATTTTTAAGAATTTTAACTGAAAAATTTCCCCACGAACCTACACAAAAGCAGGACTTGGCCTTGCAAAAACTGGCCCGTTTTGTACTGGAGGCAAAAAAGGACACGGTTTTTCTGTTGAAGGGTTTTGCAGGGACGGGAAAGACGACCTTGGTGGCCACTTTGGTCAGTAGTCTATGGAAGGTGAAGATGGGTTCTGTACTAATGGCGCCGACTGGGCGTGCAGCTAAGGTCATGTCCGTGTATTCGGGAAATCAGGCCTTTACCATACACAAGAAGATCTATTTTCCAAAGAAACAATCAGGGGGTGGGATCCAATTTGTCCTGGCCCCCAACAAGCATCGGAACACCATATTTATTGTGGACGAAGCTTCCATGATCCCGGACACCCCGGCCGATTCCAAGCTTTTTGAAAATGGCTCCCTGTTGGATGACCTTATCTATTATGTCCACTCGGGACACAATTGTAGATTGATCCTTATAGGGGACACTGCGCAGTTGCCTCCGGTAAAGCTGGACATGAGCCCGGCATTGGATGAAGACCGCTTGTCCTTAAATTATGACAAGGAAGTCGAATGCCTCGAATTGGACGAGGTGATGAGGCAGACGGATGGCTCCGGTATCCTTCACAATGCCACCAATCTCAGGGAACAGTTGCAGTCCCAATTTTTTGAGGAGTTCAAGTTTGAATTGGGTGGCTACAAGGATATAGTGAGGCTCATTGATGGTTCGGAGATACAAGAGGCCATAGACGCTTCCTATGGCCAGAACGGGAAGGAAGAAACGGCAATCATAGTACGGTCCAACAAAAGGGCCAATCTCTATAACCAGAACATTAGGGAGCGCATTCTCTTTTTGGACAATGAACTCGCCGTTGGGGATTATATGATGGTGGTGAAGAACAATTATTTTTGGCTCAGCCCCAACTCTGAGGCAGGATTTATTGCCAATGGGGACATTATAGAGGTGTTGGAGCTTTTTGCCATAAAGGAGTTGTACGGATTTTTGTTTGCCGAAGTCAAGGTAAAGATGGTGGATTACCCCCATCAAAAGCCCTTTGAGACTGTTCTTTTGCTGGACACCATCAACGCGGAGAGCCCATCACTTTCCTATGAGGACGGGAACAGGCTTTACCAAGAGGTCCTTAAGGATTATGCCCATGAGAAAACAAAGTACAGACAGTTTATGGGAGTCAAGAACAATAAGTATTTCAATGCGCTACAGGTGAAATTTTCCTATGCCATAACCTGCCATAAATCGCAGGGAGGGCAGTGGGATACCGTATTTGTGGAGCAGCCCTACCTTCCGAACGGGGTGGACAAGGATTATTTGCGATGGCTCTATACAGCGGTAACAAGGGCAAAGCGTCAATTGTACCTTATAGGTTTCAAAGATGATTTTTTTCTTGATTAGGAATATTCTATTTTAGACATCGCCATGAACATTGAACCGGACACCATTATAAGTATATTTTTGGGAATAGGACTCGCGGCATCCGTTGGGTTTCGGGTGTTCCTGCCTCTTTTCGCCCTCAGTTTGGCAGCATACTTGGGAGCTTGGGACCTCAATGAAAATTGGCAGTGGATAGGAAGTTTGGCGGCCCTGATCACCTTTGGGGTTGCGACCCTAGTGGAGATATTTGCCTATTTTATTCCATGGGTGGACAATGCCCTTGACAGTCTGGCCATTCCCTTGGCCGCGATTGCAGGCACGGCGGTCATGGTGTCCACAGTGACCAATTTGGACCCAGTGGTCACATGGTCCTTGGCCATCATAGCTGGTGGAGGAACGGCCACGGCCATAAAAGGAGCAAATGCGGCCGGAAGATTGACCTCTTCCGTCACCACAGGGGGATTGGCCAATCCTTTGGTGTCCACCATTGAGACAGGGGCCGCTGTTACCGTGTCCACGGCATCCATTCTAGTGCCACCCATAGCGGCCATTTTGGTCATCATCATATTGGTGGGCATTTTTAGGATCTATAGAAAACTTCGACCCAAAAAATAACCGTTACACAAAAAAGTAAGAGACGTGAAAGTAATCTCCATGATACCGGCCCGGTACCAGGCCTCAAGATTTCCCGCAAAACTGATGCAGGACCTATCGGGAAAACCGGTCATCGTCCGAACCTATGAAGCCGCATTGGGCACCGGTCTTTTTGATGAGGTGTATGTGGTCACCGACAGCCCTGTAATCTCTGGGGCCATTTCAGAAATAGGGGGCAGTGTCATCATGAGCAAGAAAAAGCATGAAAGCGGTAGCGACAGGATCGCGGAGGCTGTGGAGGACATGGATGTGGATATTGTAATCAACGTCCAAGGGGACGAGCCTTTTATAGACAAGTCAAGTCTGGAAAAGGTTATCCAGGTTTTTAAAAATGACCCGACAAAAGAAATCGACCTAGCCTCGTTGATGACCCCCATAACCGATTGGGATGAAATATCGAACCCTAACACGGTCAAGGTCATTGTGGACAATCAAAGCTGTGCGCTCTATTTTTCCCGGTCACCCATTCCCTATCCCAGAGACATGGATGTCAAGGTACCCTATTACAAGCACAAGGGAGTATATGCCTTCAGGAAAAAAGCATTATTGGATTTTCAGCAATTGCCCATGCTGCCCTTGGAGGCCAAGGAGAAGATAGAGGCCATCCGATTTTTGGAATATGGAAAAAAGATAAAAATGGTGGAGACCAATATCACAGGAATAGAAATAGACACCCCTGAAGATCTGGAAAACGCCAGAAGAGTATGGAAGTAAACTTCAAGGACATAAAGGTAATAGGTTTTGATGCCGATGACACCCTTTGGGTGAACGAGACCTATTTTAGGGAAACCGAGGAAAGGTTCGCCGAACTTTTGGGCGAATATGAGACCAAGAACAAGGTAGACCAAGAACTCTTCAAGATGGAGATGGCCAACTTGGAAATCTACGGGTATGGCATCAAAGGCTTTATGCTCTCCATGATCGAATCGGCATTGGATCTCTCCAATAACAGGGTTCCCCAAGAAACCATTTCAAAAATATTGGAACTCGGCAAAGAAATGATCGCCCATCCCGTGGAGCTACTGGATGGTGTGGAAGAAGTACTCTCCAAATTAGTGGATAAGTACAGGTTGATCGTATTGACCAAAGGCGACCTTCTAGATCAGGAACGCAAACTGGAGAAATCTGGACTTTCCAAGTATTTTCACCATGTGGAGGTCTTGAGCGATAAAAAGGAAAACAATTACAGCAACCTGTTGGAACATTTGAACATAGATGTGGGCGAGTTTTTAATGGTAGGCAATTCCCTGAAATCGGACATATTGCCTATCTTGAACATAGGGGCAAGTGCTGTGCACGTGCCATTCCATACCACATGGGTACATGAAATGGTGCCAGAGGAACAAGTGAACGGACATTTGAAACTGAACAGTCTCAGGGACATCTTGAAGTATTTGGATAACTGATGAACATAGAAAGCAATTTGAAAAAGCAGATCATAACCTCATTGGATAAGACTACATATAGAAACTTTCCCATGGTACCCAAGGTCGTCTTCGGACCGGGATGTTTTTCCCAATTGGGGGATATACTCCTTCCCATGCGGAAAAACTCAGAAGCCCCTTTCATTTTTCTGGTGGACGACTTTTTTGAAAACAGGGAGTTTGTCTCAAGGATCCCCCTGATGTTGAACGACGAGATTATATTCATATCCGCCGAAGAAGAACCCAAAACGGAACAAGTGGATGCGTTGGTCACACAGATAAGGGAAAAATACGATGAGATGCCATCAGGTGTCATCGGTATAGGAGGGGGAACACTTTTGGACTTGGCAAAGGCCGTGGCCATTCTCTTGAACAACAAGGGCTCCGCCAAGGACTACCAAGGATGGGACCTAGTGCACAGACCCTCCATCTACCATGTGGGAGTGCCCACCATTAGTGGCACAGGAGCTGAAGTTTCCCGTACGACAGTGTTGCTGGGTCCCGATAAAAAGTTAGGGATCAATTCGGATTATACCACCTATGATCAAGTACTGTTAGACCCCGATCTAGCGAAGACCGTACCAAAGGAACAATGGTTCTACACCGGGATGGATTGCTTTATCCATTGCGTGGAATCACTTACAGGAACCTACCTCAATGCGTTTAGCCAGAGTTATGGGGAAAAGGCCATGGAGCTTTGCAAAGAGGTGTTCTTGGACGATATTTCGGATAGCGACTCCCGCGAAAAATTGATGATGGCCTCTTGGCACGGGGGGATGAGTATCGCATATTCCCAAGTAGGTATAGCACATGCCATGAGTTATGGACTCTCCTATTTGTTGGGGGTCAAGCATGGGTTGGGCAACTGTCTGGTGTTCCGGCACCTTGGGGAGTTTTATCCAGAAGGAGTGGCCATTTTTGATCAGATGATGCAAAAGCACGGCATACAATTGCCGCAAGGCATCTGTGCCGATCTATCACAAGATGATTTTGATATGATGATCAATGTGTCGTTAGGGTTGGAGCCCCTATGGGAAAATGCCTTGGGGAAAAATTGGAAGGAAATCATCACGCCGGCCCGATTACAGACCATGTACCAAAAAATTTGACCTGCTCACAAAAGGGCAGGACTATATAGACCATGCAAAGACTGGCCAAGTTTATTTATTTTAAGGTCTTGGGCTGGAAACTGAACGGCTTCTTTCCCGACGTGGACAAATGCGTGGTCATCGTAGTGCCCCATACCCATTGGCTCGACTTTTTTTTGGGGCTTTTGGTACGAAAGGTCGTGGGGAAGGAAATCAACTATATAGCCAAAAAGAGCCTGTTCGCACCACCGTTTGGGTGGTTTTTTAGGTGGACGGGCGGAGCCCCGGTAGATCGTTCCAAAAATTCCAACATGGTGGACAGTGTTTCCCAGATTTTTAACGAAAGAACGGTTTTTAGGTTTGCCCTGGCCCCGGAAGGGACACGTAAAAAGGTGGAAAGACTAAGGACTGGATTTTATCATATAGCGAAAAAGGCGCAAGTGCCAATTGTCATGGTCGCTTTCGATTTTGGCAAGAAAGAGGTGAAGATAGGGGAACCTTTTCGTCCTACGGATAATATGGAAGAGGATTTTGGAAGGATACACCAATTTTACGAAGGGGTAACGGGCAAGGTAAGGGAGTACAGTTTTCTGTAGGAACATCGGGAAACTTTTGCATAAAAAATGTAAATTGACAGTTTTGTGATCTACAGGCGCCATTAATCTTTTTGGACCTGTTGTTGGTCTAAAAAATTAAGGTTTCTTCCATGAAAATTGGGAATATTAACCATCTGACAAAAAAATGCCCATTCATCAATTGAAATGATTGTGGGTTGAGAGATGAAACACGTTTTTTGCAAACAAAGTTTACTTAAAAATCAAAATAAAGGAAATCGATAACAGACGTTAAAAAAATATTAGGATGCAGATAAAGGAGAACAGTACGGTGTACGATGCGATAGTGGTCGGATCGGGAGCTGGTGGCGGCATGGCGACCAAGGTACTTGCCGATGCGGGCCTTAAGGTGGCCGTGGTCGAGGCAGGCCCTTTTTTCGACCCTGCGGACCCGGAGCAGAAGACGCAGTTGCGCTGGCCGTACGAGTCGCCCAGACGTGGAGCGGGCACGGTACGTCCCTTCGGGGACTTCGATGCCGCCTATGGGGGCTGGGAGATAGAAGGGGAGCCCTACACGCACAAGGACGGCACCAAGTTCGATTGGTTCCGTTCACACATGCTCGGCGGTCGCACGAACCACTGGGGGCGGATATCGCTCCGTTTCGGCCCGGACGACTTCAAGCACAAGAGCATCGATGGGCATGGGGATGACTGGCCCATCAGCTATGACGATGTAAAGCCCTATTACGACAAGGTGGACAAGCTGATCGGGGTGTTCGGCACCAACGAGGGGCTCCGCAACGACCCTGACGGATTCTTCCTTCCCCCGCCAAAACCAAGATTGCACGAGCTGTTCTACATCAAGGGGGCGAAGAAGTCCGGGGTGCCGGTGTACCCCTCACGGATGTCGATGCTCACCAAGCGTATCAACAACGAGCGCGGGGTGTGCTTCTATTGCGGACAGTGCTCAAGGGCCTGTCAGGTGTATGCGGACTTTTCGGCAGGTACCTGCCTGATCTTCCCAGCGCAGAAGAGCCGTGGCCAGGTGGACCTGTTCGTGAACTGTATGGTGAGGGAGGTCACCGTGGACAGCGAAGGGCGTGCCACGGGCGTGTCCTATATCAACAAGGAGGACCGCAAGGAATACAAGCTCAAGGGCAGGGTAGTGGTGCTCGGAGCCTCGGCCTGTAGCACGGCCCGCATCCTGTTGAACTCCAAGAGCCCACAGCACCCCAACGGACTGGGCAACAGCAGCGACCATGTGGGCAAATACCTGCACGACTCCACGGGCGGTGACCTGATGGCCTTCGTGCCCGACCTGATGAACCGCAAGGTGTCCTACAACGAGGACGGGGTGGGCGGTATGCACGTCTATTCCCCCTGGTGGGGCGACAACTCCAAGTTGGACTTTCCCCGGGGCTACCACATCGAGATATGGGGCGGCATGGGGATGCCCGGCTATGGTTTCGGTTTCAACGTGAACGAGTTCAACAAGTTCTTCGGGACAAAAGTGGGCGGCTATGGGGACATCCTCAGGAGCGATGCCAAGAAATACTACGGGGCGGTGGTGGGCCTCAGCGGGAGGGGGGAATCCATCGCCCTGAAGGACAACTACTGCGAGATCGACCCTGCGGTGGTGGACGAATGGGGGATTCCCGTATTGCGCTTCCACTACAAATGGTCGGACAACGAACGTAAGCAGGCCAAGCACATGCAGGACTCCTTCGAGGAGATCCTGACCAACATGGGCGGTGAGGTGATCGGTGGCAAGGCAGGAAAGGAACGGGACTATGGACTCCACGCTCCCGGTCGGATCATCCACGAGGTGGGCACCACCCGAATGGGGGACGACCCAAAGACCTCGGTGACCAACAGGTACCAACAGTTGCACGACGTGGACAATGTCTTTGTGGTGGACGCCGGGGTGTTCACCTCGCAGGCGGACAAGAACTGTACCTGGACCATATTGGCGCTCTCGTGGAGGGCCTCGGAATACATAGTGGAGCAATTGAAACAACAAAACCTGTAAGGAAATGGACAGAAGGAAGAGTCTGAAATCGATAGTATTGGGGTCCGTGGCCGGAGGATTGGCCATACATGGCTGCAGGCCGGAGCCCACAGTTCCTGAAGTAGGGGCACAAGAGGTCCCTATGCTGAAGTGGCGGACGCCGAAGGAGAACGAACAGCTGGCCGAACTGCATGCAGAGCAGTTTTTCAATCCCCATGAGGCGGAGACCCTCACGGTGCTGTGTGACCTGATATTGCCCGGCAGCGAGGAATATAAAAGTGCCTCGGATGCAGATGTGGTATCTTTCATAGAGTTCATGGCCAAGGACATGCCAACGATGCAGGTGGACCTTCGCGGTGGCCTGATGTGGCTTGACCACAGGAGCAACCTGGACCATGGGGTTGAGTTCAAGGCGGCCACCAAAGAACAGCAGAAGGCCATATTGGACACCATTGCGTATTATGACCCGGAGGTGCCGGGCAACGAGCGGCCCTTTGAAGTGAACTTCTTCTCCATGGTAAGGAACCTGACCATGACAGGGTTCTACACCTCGAAGATCGGGATAGAGGAGCTGGGCTACAAAGGGAACATGCCCAATGTGTGGGACGGGGTGCCGGACGATGTACTGGAACAGCACGGGGTGTCCTATGACCCGGAGTGGCTGGCCAAGTGCGTGGACCAAAGCAAGCGCAACATCGTGGCCGAATGGGACGAGAACGGAAATTTGATTAC
>NZ_QXFO01000018.1 GCF_003584105.1 Flagellimonas taeanensis | reverse complement strand
CCTGATATTCACCGTAAAACAAAATTTTGATCATGAAAAACTACATCAAAAAATTAGGTGTTGCCATCCTCGCCATGGCCCTGGTATGGTCCTGCGGAAAAGATGACGGCCCGACACCGCCCAAGAACGCAATGCCCGTGATCGCGGCACAGGAGTTCAATGCCTTCGAGGGCATAAGCGACACCGAAGTGTTCGGTACGGTGGTCGCCACCGATGCGGACAAGGATGCCCTTACCTTCACCATCAAGACCAACGACAATGCCCTCTTCGAGATCACCGCTGGCGGGGAACTGTCCCTGGCCACGGGCAAGGCACTGGACTTCGCCACCAAGGCACAGCACACCATCACCGTGGAGGTGAGCGATGGGACCGACGCAGCATCGGCCACCATCACCATCAAGGTGGTCAAGGAGGGTACGGACCCCAACAACACCGCCCCGGTGATCGATGCACAGGAGTTCACCGTGGCCGAGGACATCACCGACACTGCGACCATAGGCACCGTGGTGGCCACCGACGTGGATGGCGATGCGCTGAGCTTTAACATTGTGACCAACGACACCGACCTTTTTATGATCAGTGGCACGGGTGTGCTTACCCTGGCCACGGGCAAGGCACTGGACTTTGAGACCAAAACCCAGCACAGCATCACCGTATGCGTGAGCGATGGCGACAGGACGGCCACCGCACAGATCACCATTAAGGTGACCAACGTGAACGAGGGTGGCGAAGTCGGTCTGGCCGACGACCCCGCCTCCTTTATCACCACCTGGAAGACCGAGACCGACAATGAGGAGATTGTTATCGGCACGGATAGCAACCTTACCTACGACTATGCCATTGATTGGGGAGATGGAACGATAGAGCAAATCACTGTCAGTGATGAGGCCACGCATATCTATGCAGTCGCAGGCACCTATACCGTGGCCATAAAAGGGCAATTCCCTGCAATCATCAACTATAAAGAATTAGAGAACTTTACAGGACCTAAACTTATGTCCATAGAACAATGGGGAGCTGTTCAATGGCAGACCATGGCGAATGCATTTTCCGGCTGCTTCAACATGGTTTATAACGCCACGGACGTGCCCGACCTGTCCCAAATGACCGATATGAGCAGTATGTTCTCTAATGCTGCCTCTTTTAATGGGGACATCAGTGGCTGGGACACTTCCAACGTCACCGATATGTCCGGGGTATTCGCTCAGGCCACCTCCTTTAACGGGGATATCGGTGGTTGGGACACCAGTAACGTGACCGATATGAACTATATGTTCTATCAGGCCTCCTCTTTTAATGGGGACATCAGCGGTTGGGACACCAGTAACGTGACTGATATGAACAATATGTTCTATCTGGCCTCCTCTTTTAATGGGGATATCGGTGGTTGGGATACCTCCAGCGTGACCGATATGAACAGTATGTTCGAAGGGGCAACGGCATTTGATCAAAACATTGGTGGATGGAACCTTTCCAGTGTCCAATCTTTGGAAAATATGCTTGATGGTTCTGGCATGTCCCCCGAGAATTACGGTGCCACCTTGGTCGGATGGGCCGAAAGCGACCTTACCACGCCCATCAACCTTACCTTGGGTGCAGATGGAGTGAATTTCTGTAACAATTCCCTTGGGCAAGAAGCCCGATCCTACTTCGTGAACGAAAAGGGCTGGACCATCAATGACGCTGGCGGCACCAATTGTAACTAGAAGCATAAGAAACCAGTTAAGATCAAAGACCGGGAGGGCCATAAGGTTCTTCCGGTATTTTTATTTACTGGTTACGTTATTGGGTTTACTGGGTTCTTCCGGTATTCGCGATGCTTGTCATTCTGAAAAAAACGGAGTGTTTGAAGAATCCACGCCCAGAAAGGGATTCTTCGCGTTGCTCAGAATGACAAAAATCATTGGAAATTGGATTTCCCCCTTCCCATCTATTCTTTGACCCTTTTACCCAAAATCCAGAACCCGAATTTTCCCCATCAATTGCTTCTAGCGTAGAGCAGATGATCCAGCAAAGTGAAATCCACGCTCAGGTCGTCCTTGAGTTCATATTTGATGATGAGGTCGCCCCAATATTTTCCATCGGAGAAATCGGCCAATATCCATTTGTGGTTCAGTACCTTGATCTTGTTTATCTTAAAATCGCTCTCCATTCCCTCGTAGGGCACCAAAGGATTGTCCCCTGATTTTTCGTTGGTCTCCAACAATTTGTCCTCAATATAGCGCGATGGGTTTTCCAAATTGAGATGGTCATAATAGGCCAGGGCATCATCGTTGTTTTCCAAAGTGAAATACTGCATGTCCAAGACTTGCAGCTGTGCCTTCAACAGGGAATCGTTCAGTGATTCCACCTCGGCATGTAACCTATCAACATCCACATTCTTGGCGTTCAAAGCATCTTGCATCTTGTTGCCGGCCACAAATTGATAGAGGGCCAACAGGGCGGCAAATACAAACAGGTATAGGAAAATCTTGTTCTTCATGGTTCAATTCTTTTGAAAATCAATTTAGTTCTCGACTGCGCTCGAACTGACAGGTTACACGCAAGGCAACCGAAGGGCACGATAGGATAACGCATAAGGGAAGCCTATATTTTCAGTTTCAGGTTATCGTAGGCCAAATGTACATTTTTGGGCAGTTTTTTTTCCACTTCCGCATGAAAACCCAACATATGGCTGATATGGGTAAAATAGGTTTTTTCCGCCCCTACCTGTTCGGCAAAGGCCAAGGCCTCTTCCAAATTGAAATGCGAATGGTGGGGCTCATCACGCAGCGCATTCACAACCAACACCTTAGCGCCCTTTATTTTATTCATCTCCTCCTGCTCTACGCGTTTTACATCGGTGAGGTACACAAATTCCCCAAATCGGTAGCCGAACACCTGTAGCCGGTTGTGGTAGGCCTCAATAGGGATCACATCCAGGTCGCCCAAGCGAATGGGCCTGTCCTTTTCCACCGGGAATACCTGTACTGCAGGGGCCCCAGGATATCGGTTTTCATCGGCAAAAATATAATCGAACCGTCTTTTCAGGGAATGGATGACCCGCTCGTGGGCATAGACGGGAATGTCCCCCTGTCGGAAAAAAAAGGGGCGGATATCGTCTATGCCCGCCGTATGGTCCGCATGTTCGTGCGTAAAGAGAATACCATCCAGTTGGTCTATGGGATTTTTCAGCATTTGTTGCCGAAAATCGGGACCACAATCGATCACATAATGGTACGATTTCCATGAAATGAGCACGGAGACCCGCAACCTTTGGTCCTTGGGATCCTTGCTCTTGCACACAGGATGGTCACTACCAATGACGGGGATACCTTGTGAGGTTCCCGTGCCCAAAAAAGTAATGGTCATCCTGTCGTCCATGAAAACCAAAATTATAACATATTTATGTAATAGATTGGATGAAGAGTGTAACTTTGTGGCACAGTAAACTTTCGAATATGCCCACCGTACCAAGCAAAGAAAATGCTTTCGAAAATATACCTTCCATAAAGGCCAAAACCCTGAGGATCAACCTGAACCCTAACATCTACGGAACCTTTGCTGAAATCGGTGCCGGACAGGAGACCGCTAGGCATTTTTTTAGGGCAGGTGGGGCATCTGGGACCATTGCCAAGGCCATGAGTGCCTATGACAAGTCTTTCAGTGATGCCATTTATGGTATTGAGGAAGATGGGAGATATGTGACCCAGTCCCGCTTGAAGAAGATGCTGGACCACGAGATGAGACTGGTGGAGGAACGGATCAGCAGGGAAAGCAACCCCAACTATCTGTTCTTTACCTATGCGAACACGGTGGCCACCATCGATTTTTCCAAAAGGTACAAAGGACACGGATGGGTGGGTATCCGATTCCAATTGGATCCCGATCAGAAGGAATATGATGAGATCGTGCTACACATCCGGTTCAAACAGAACGAGGCCCGCTTGCAGCAGGAGACCTTGGGCATTTTGGGGGTAAACTTGATTTATGGGGCTTTTTTCAAGTTCCACAAGCCCAAAAAACTGTTGAAATATCTGTACGACCATATTGACAAGGACACCTTGGAGATAGACATGGTGAACTTTACGGGCCCTAATTTTGCCGATGTGGACAACAGGTTGATGAGCCTCCAATTGATCAAGAACGATATGACGGATGCGGTCATGTTCGGACCTGATGGCAACAATCTCTTGCCCGCGGCCGTACTCTACAAAAAGAGTATTTTGGCACTTCGCGGTAGTTTCAGGCCCGTAACCAAGGTGAACATGGATATGTTCCAGAAGTCATACGATATATTTATCAGGGAACAGACGGTAGAGTATGAGAATACCATCGTTGTTTTTGAGATCACACTATCCAATCTGAAAGCTTCAGGGGAAATTGATGAGCAGGATTTTATGGACCGTGCAGAACTACTTTGTTCGCTCGGACATACAGTATTGATTTCCAAGTTCCAAGAATACTACAAACTGGTGGAATATTTCAACAACTACACCAAGGCCAAAATTGGGCTTACCATGGGCGTGAACAACCTTGTGGATGTTTTTGACGAAAAATACTACCGTCATTTGAGCGGTGGCATTTTGGAAGCCTTTGGAAAATTGTTCTTCAAAGACCTAAAGGTCTACCTCTACCCCATGAAGGACCCCAACACTGGTCAAATCTTGACCAGTAACAACGTAAAAGTGCACCCACGGATGAAGGAACTGTACAAATTCTTCAAGTACAATGGCAAGGTGATGGACATCATCGATTACGATCCGGAAGTGCTCCATATTTTCTCGAGGGATGTGCTCAAGAAGATCATCAACAACGAAGAGGGATGGGAAGACGAACTGCCAGAAGGTATTGCCGAGATCATCAAACAAAAACATCTTTTCACCCGAAAGGTACTTGAAGTGGAGGAATAGGAGATTGTTCTATTTGGCTAAAAATCAAACTCAAGTGCAAAGTTCAAGTTCAAGGAGTGTACAAAATTGTGGGATGTGGGCTTTGGGTACATAGTGAAGGGTCAAAGGTTAAAGAGAAAGGGGAAATCCAATTTCCAATGATTTTTGTCATTCTGAGCAAAGCGAAGAATCCCATTCTGGATCGGATCCTTCAAACACTCCGTGTTTTCAGAATGACAAGTATGACGATCATCGAGTAATCGAATAACACCAAATACCAAAGTCTATTTTCTAGGGTCTATACTCTTGTTTCTAATTCGACACGAATTGCACCAATAAATGTTCAGACATCAGATAATCGAAAAATCCAACAATCCAGTGATCTGAAGTCTTTTATTTGGCTCTTTGGCCTCTTCGTGTGACCTGCTCTACACAAGAATCTGCGCGGCGTGGTCCGCCGTCTTTACCTTGTCGATGACCTTTTCCACTACGCCGTCACCATCAATCAAAAAAGTGGTTCGGTGGATGCCATCAAAAGTACGCCCCATGAATTTTTTTGGTCCCCAAACCCCAAAGGCATCGATCACGGTATGGTCCACATCGGCCAATAAGGGGAAAGGAAATTTATATTTCTTCTTGAAATTGGCCTGTTTGCGTTCAGAATCTTCACTTACGCCCAAGAGTTCAAAACCTTGGTCCTGTAACTTTTTGTAATTGTCCCGCAAATTGCAGGCTTCCAAGGTGCAACCCGGTGTATTGGCTCTTGGATAGAAAAAGACGACCAATTTCTTTCCTTTGTAATCGCTGAGATTAATTGTGTTCCCATCTTGGTCCTTTGCGGAAAATTCAGGTACTTTATCCCCTACTTTTAACATATTCATGCGCTTTCTGTCTTGAATTTATTGTTTAATATTTATATATGCAAAGTTAAACAAATATGACCAAACAAGAAAAGGTTGATTTCACCATTAAAACCTTGGACGACTTCTACCCTACCATTCCCATTCCATTGGACCACAAAGACCCCTATACCCTTTTGGTGGCCGTGCTGCTATCTGCCCAAAGTACTGATGTTCGGGTGAACCAGATCACACCACTTTTGTTCGAAAGGGCCGATAATCCCTTTGACATGATCAAGCTTTCTGTGGAAGAAATACGGGAAATCATCAAACCTGTGGGACTCTCCCCGATGAAATCCAAAGGAATACATGGTCTTTCCCATATTTTGGTGGACAAATACAATGGGGAGGTGCCCAGGAGCATTGAACTGCTGGAGGAACTACCTGCCGTGGGCCACAAAACGGCCAGCGTAGTGGTTTCCCAAGCTTTTGGCATTCCTGCATTTCCTGTGGACACGCATATCCACAGGTTGATGTACCGATGGGGATTCAGCAATGGAAAAAATGTGGTGCAAACGGAACGGGATGCCAAACGGTTGTTCCCAGAGGCATTGTGGAACAGGCTTCACCTGCAGATCATTTGGTATGGAAGGGAATATTCCCCTGCCCGTGGCTGGGACTTGGAGAAGGATGTTATCACCAAGACCATAGGGCGGAAAACGGTGATCGAGGAATACTATAAAACCAGAAAGAGCCGCTAATTGCGGCTCTTTCTGTCAGTTTGATCCTTAAATTAATTTAATGTTACTTCAAACTGATGCTTTTTGTAGTCAACTACATGAATCGATTTGGAGTAGCTAAGCAAAAAATTTACGGTCTTTTGGCTAGCTCGTACCGTTTTCACGGATTTTTGTTCTTCAGAGTAAATATTTTCCATATTCTAGCGTAAATGTTTCAAATAGATAACGCCAGTAAAATGGAAATATTGCAACGTTCGATGTAATGCGCTATTAATTCGTTAAAACGATATTCTTGCGATCAACGATTTTTCTCAAGTTGATAAGCGCATATCGCATTCGGCCCAAAGCCGTATTGATGCTGACACCAGTGTTTTCGGAGATTTCCTTGAAACTCATGTCCTTGTAGATCCTCATAATCAACACTTCTTTTTGATCTTCGGGCAATTCCTCTATCAAAAGGGTGAGATCGCTCTCGATCTGATCTTTGATGATCTGCTTTTCAATGTTCAATTTTTCATCCTTGATCACGGAAAAGATGTTGAAATCATCACTTCCCTCGAACTTGGGCATTCTTTTGTTCTTACGGAAATGGTCTATGATAAGGTTGTGGGCGATTCGCATTACCCAGGGAAGAAACTTGCCCTCTTCACTGTACGAACCCCTTTTTAGGGTCTTGATCACCTTGATAAAGGTATCTTGGAAGATGTCCTCTGCAACATCCCTGTCCATGACCTTTGAGTAAATAAAGCTGGTGATTCTTTGGTTGTGCCTGTTGATGAGTATTTCTAGCGCCTTCTCATCTCCGGCAATATAGTTCTTTACTAAAATCGAGTCATTAATCTGTAGTTCCATACAAATTACTTTTTTGGTTAAAATCATCACCCTCCCTTTTCAGGAAAGATTTTTTGGTATTTAGTTTTTAATCTTAAAAAGTAATTATGCTGTATAGGCCTATTCAGTTTTTAATTACACTCCAAATATATAGATTTAGGTAGGCGACCTAAAAACTATGTTGTGAGTTGCAGTTTTTTATATGTTAACTGATGCAATATACGTATTAAGTGATGTGTATCGTATCTTTGAGACCCTAATTTTAACAAATGGCAGTCATTACCGACCTTGATCCCAAGCAGCACATCATTATAAAAGGTGCCAAACTGCACAATCTCAAAAATATAGATGTGGTAATCCCCAGGAACAAACTGGTGGTGATTACCGGACTGTCGGGTTCGGGCAAGTCCACATTGGCCTTCGATACCCTTTATGCGGAAGGCCAGCGGAGGTATGTGGAAAGCCTTTCCTCCTATGCCCGACAGTTCTTGGGCAAACTGGATAAGCCCAAGGTGGATTATATTAAAGGTATAGCCCCCGCCATTGCCATTGAGCAAAAAGTCAACTCCACCAATCCAAGGTCAACGGTAGGGACCACCACGGAAATCTATGATTACCTTAAATTATTGTACGCCCGTATCGGCAAGACCATCTCCCCCGTTTCAGGTAACGAGGTGAAAAAACATACGGTATCGGACGTCATCAACCATATCAAAGTATTGGAAGAAGGGAGCAAACTGTTGCTCTTGGCCCCCGTCATCATCAGAGAGGACAGGGACCCCATCAAATCATTGGAGCTGTTTTCCAAACAGGGCTATGCCCGTATCAAATATAAAGGTGAGGTCTTACGGATAGATCAGGCCCCGAACGATATTGGAAGGGAATTTGACCTTGTTGTGGACCGTATCATTGTAAAGGACGATGAGGATTTTTATAACCGATTGGCCAATGCGGTGGACAATGCTTTTTTTGAGGGGAAAGGGGTCTGCGCCATTGAGAACCTTCAAACTGGCGAAACCCAATCGTTCAGCAACCAGTTTGAATTGGATGGCATGAAATTTTTGGAACCCAATGTGCATTTGTTCAGTTTCAACAATCCGTATGGTGCATGTCCCAAGTGTGAGGGCTATGGGGACGTCATCGGTATTGATGAGGACCTTGTGATCCCCAATACTGCACTTTCGGTATATGAGAACGCAGTTTTTCCTTGGCGTGGAGAAAGTATGGGCTGGTACAGGGACCAATTGGTAAACTCTGCCTATACGTTTGATTTTCCCATTCACAAACCTTGGTTTGAACTTTCGGAGGAACAAAAACAATTGGTCTGGGACGGTAATGAGCATTTTACAGGAATCCATGAATTTTTCGCACAACTTGAAGAAAAGAGTTATAAGATACAGAACCGGGTGATGCTTTCCCGCTACAGAGGAAAGACAAAGTGTACCGTATGTAAGGGAAAACGGCTCCGCAAAGAGGCAGATTATGTGAAAGTGGGCGGAAAATCCATTTCGGACCTGATTGAACTGCCCATCAAACGGTTGATGCCCTTTTTTGGGGAACTCCAACTTTCGGAACATGATAGGACGGTTTCCAAGCGCTTGCTCCAGGAAATCACCACGCGATTGGAGTTTTTGGACAAGGTGGGGTTGGGCTATTTGACCCTCAACCGAAAATCGAACACCCTTTCAGGAGGGGAAAGCCAGCGGATCAACCTGGCCACTTCGCTGGGCAGCAGTCTTGTGGGTTCCATGTATATTTTGGACGAGCCCAGCATCGGTCTACATCCCCGGGACACCGAAAATCTGATAGAGGTATTGAAATCCTTGCGAAATTTGGGCAATACCGTTATTGTGGTGGAGCACGATGAAGATATCATGAAAGCGGCGGACGAGATCATCGACATAGGCCCTGAAGCAGGTACCTTGGGCGGTGAGGTCGTGGCCACGGGTAACATGGAGGCCATTTTGAAATCCAGCTCACTTACCGCAGCCTACCTGAACGGGACCCAAGAAATAGCCGTGCCCAAAGAGCGTAGAAATTCCAAACATTACATCCAGATCAAAGGTGCACGGGAAAACAATCTAAAAAATATAGATGTCACTTTTCCCTTAAATGTACTTACCGTGATCACAGGGGTTTCGGGAAGTGGGAAAAGTACCTTGGTCAAAAAAATCCTCTACCCCACCATTCTTCAAGCAGTGGGCGGTTATGGTGAAAAGGCAGGGCAGTTTACTTCCATTGAAGGAAAATATTCGCACATAAAGCATGTGGAATTTGTGGACCAGAATCCCATCGGGCGTTCTTCCCGTTCCAATCCTGTCACCTATATAAAGGCCTACGATGACATCCGAAACCTATTTGCTTCCCAAAAGCTGAGCAAATTAAGGGGATATCAAGCCAAACATTTCTCGTTCAACGTGGATGGAGGCCGATGTGAAAAATGTAAGGGTGAAGGTGAGATTACCGTAGAAATGCAGTTTATGGCCGATGTGCATTTGGAATGTGATGTGTGCAATGGCAAACGCTTCAAGAAAGATATCCTGGAAGTGCAATTTGAGGGCAAAAACATCGATGACATCCTGAACATGACCATTGACGATGCCATTGCTTATTTTCAGACATACAAACAGGACAAGGTCGTGAGCAAATTGCAGCCACTGCAAGATGTAGGGCTGGGCTACGTTACCTTGGGTCAGTCCTCCTCCACCCTATCCGGCGGTGAGGCTCAGCGTATTAAACTGGCTTCTTTTTTAGTGAAGGGAAACACAAAGGAAAAAGCCCTGTTCATCTTTGATGAACCAACGACCGGGCTACATTTCCATGACATCAAAAAATTGTTGAAATCCTTTGACGAACTGATTGCCAAGGGGCATTCCATTATTGTGATCGAGCACAACATCGAGCTCATCAAATGCGCAGATTACATCATTGACCTTGGACCTGAAGGAGGGGAAAATGGTGGACAACTTATAGCGGAGGGAACCCCTGAGGAAATTGCCCTGAACAAGGATTCCCATACGGCCAAATATTTGCGGGAGAAGCTCTAACAGACGATAGGAAATAGACAATAGATGCTAGATTTTGGTACTTCGGTAATGGGTTGTTGAGTTACTGTCGGCTCGATTTCCGAAGGACCGAATTCGAGAATTTTTCCTGATTACCATCGATACGCTCGAAATGTGAGATTTGGCATTCGTACCAATTTGTGTTAAAAGGCCATGGAAAACAAACCATAGCGCTCATTCCCTGTTATTTTGAAAACAGCTGTCAAGTTTAAAGATTTTACTACAGACTGCCTACTGGACTCCCTGTGTTTGAAGTAAATATCCTACACATTCCAAGGCACATATCCTTCCTTTGCATTTTTCACTTTTTCATCCGTTGATCCAAACCCCACATTCATTAACCCAACCTGCCCATCCATCAATTGGATACCTTTTACAACTTTTCAATTCACTTCATTTGCACGGAATTTTAAGGTGTAAAAACCATAACATTCAATTGTAAATCAAATACTTATTTGCTTTATGGACAATCCTTGAAAGAATTATGGGTTGCCATTGCAATAAGTGGCCGTTACTCTTCGAAACCATAAAAAATACGCAATGAAAAAAGCCGGTCTAAGGAACCTTCCTTCAACACATTCCAAAAAAATATGGGCACCCATCGCCTTCTTGATGTCAACAATTTACTTTGGTGGTCTTTTGGCCAACTGGAACAGGAACAAAGACATCCGTATGGAAGGTGAACTTTTTGCTCCTTCCATTTCTTTGGTTAAAACAGGTATCGCAAGAAGTTTGTCGGGAGGTCCCGGGTGTGACCGTATCGAATATACGTATACGGTTACCAATACTAGTACAAACGGGGAAATACTATTAAACATTGAAGTAACCGATGCCCTATTGGGCGGTATTGTTCCTGGTCCAAACATTGGAAGTGATATAGGCAATGATGGTGCCATGGATCCTGGTGAGATATGGACTTATACGGCTTATTACACCGTTCAGGAAGCAGACATCGTCAATGGTCAAATTGCCAACCAAGCCAATGTAACCGCAGATATACAGGGTCAGCCCGGTGTGGAAATTTCCGATATCTCGGATGATGGCACTCCTTTGGATGGTGAAGAGACGGTAATTGACCTGACCGCATGCCAACCAGGAATATCCGTTATCAAAACTGGAGGCCTGGCCATAGATGGTTTTGGACGTCCAAATTGCGGGATTGCATTGTATAGCTTTCAAGTTGCCAATGAAGGTACCTTTCAAGTATTGGAGAATGTAGTTCTTAACGACCCCCGCCTAGGAGGCAACATAGCTGGACCAAGTTCTGGGGATGACAATAACGTCGGCTTCCTCGATCCAGGTGAAGTTTGGATTTACAACGCTCCTGTCTACAATGTTACGCCCGAAGACATAGCCAATGGTCAAGTGGCCAATCAAGCGACGGTAACTGCCAGGACACAAAATTTTCCAGGTATCATCGTCACTGACTTGTCGGATGATGACAGTCCTTTGGAAGATGACCCCACCATAATTGACCTGACCCAATGCCAAGGGGGCATCTCTCTCATTAAAACTGGAGCAGCCGTTGCGGATATTGATGCGGGTGTAGGCTGCAACTTCATAGTATATCGTTTTACGGTGACCAATGAAAGTGCCCAAGTATTGAGCAATGTTGACCTGAGTGATCCGATATTGGGAAACAACCCACCAACCTTTGACAATGGTGACGACAACAACAACAATCTTCTCGATCCTGGGGAAGTTTGGCTTTATTCCGCAATCTATAATATTACGGTAGATGATATCAACGCCGGACAAGTAATCAACCAGGCCGAAGTAACAGCAGATGTTCAAAATCTTCCAGGAGTAACTGTTTCTGACTTATCGGATAATGATAGCCCACTGGAAGACGAGCCTACAATAGTTGACCTGTCAGCATGCCAAGCAGGGATTTCTGTGATCAAGACGGGACAGGCATTTTCTCTTTCAGGCGCCCCTGGGTGTGATGTGATCCAATATACTTTTGAAGTGAACAATACAAGTATATTCTATGATCTGGACAATGTGATTCTTATCGACCCTCTTTTGGGTAACAATGCATTAGCAGGTCCAGGTTTTGGTGATAACAACAATAACAATATACTCGAAACGTACGAAACTTGGATCTATACTGCCTACTATAATATAGAGGAAACAGACATCGTAAATGGGCAAGTAGTCAATCAAGCGACTGTTGCCGCTGATGTACAAGGATTGCCCGGCATTATTGTTACCGACGATTCCGATGATAACAGCCCTCTGGAAAACGACCCGACAATAGTTGATTTAACTGCTTGCCGACCTGGTATCTATGCCATAAAAACTGGTCAGGCTCTGGACTTGTCAGGTGCACCAGGCTGTGATATCATCCGATATACGATAGAGGTGGTCAACCCCAGTTGGATTTATTCCTTGGATAATGTGGTCCTTACCGATCCCCTACTTGGGGTAGATCCCATTGCCGGTCCAGATCCAGGGGAAGATGTCGGTGATGACGGTATATTGGCCCCTGGTGAGACATGGACATTCACTGTCGACTATGATATCACTGAGACGGATATTACAAATGGACAAGTACTCAACCAAGCTACAGTAACAGCCGATGTGCAGGCACAACCAGGTGAAAGTGTCTTCGATCTTTCCGATAACGACAGTCCGTTGGAGGATGATGCAACCGTTGTCGATTTGACACCATGCCAACCTGGAATTTATTTGATCAAAACAGGAGAAGCATTATCCATGTCCGGTGGTCCGGGCTGCGATGTGATACAATATACCTTCGAGGTGGTCAACTCCAGTTGGATATATACTTTGGAAAATATAGTTCTGAACGACCCACTTCTAGGAGGAGTTCTGCCTGGACCAAATTCAGGGGACGACAACAATAATGCCTTTCTTGACCCTGGTGAAATATGGATATATAATGCCATACACAACATTACACCAGCAGATATCATAAATGGCCAAGTGATTAATCAGGCGGATGTAATTGCAGATGTTCAGGGACAACCGGGAGAAACCGTTTCCGACCTTTCCGACAACGACAACCCTATGGAGGACGACCCTACAGTGGTGAGTTTGGCCCATTGTCAAAATCCAGAACTGGGATTGATTAAGGAAGGATTGGTCGTGGACGTGAATGCTGATGGTTGTATGGAAAGTATACTCTACACCTTCAACTTGACCAATACAGGAGATGTGGACCTCTATGGGGTCTTCATTGAAGATCCTTTGTTCGGCGGTCAAATACCCGGTCCAGTCAATGGAACGGATGCTAACGATGATGGTGTCCTTTCCGTAGGGGAAACATGGACGTATGAGGCACTTTATGCTATTACGCAACAGGACATCAACAATACTTTTGTAAACAACCAAGCCTCAGCAACAGGATTTACCAACGTAAACGTCTTGGCAGAGGACTTGTCCGATGATGACAGTCTTTTGGAGGACACTCCCACACAGACGCCTGTTCCCAATGATGCCTGTACAGATGGCCCCCGAATCGGACTCATCAAAGTAGGTACCTTGGTAGATATTAATGGGGATGGATGCGTCGAAAGTGTGCTTTACAATTTTACCGTGACCAATACAGGCGGTATCGACTTAGATCAAGTTGCCTTGGAAGATCCATTGTTCGGTGGCCAAATACCGGGTCCTATGATTGGTACGGATGCAAACGGTGATGGAATCCTTTCTGTTGGTGAGACATGGACCTACGAGGCCTTGCATGCCATTACAATACAGGATATTACCAACGCTTCAATTAACAACCAGGCTATGGTGATTGCTGAACCCGTAGGGCTTGACAATCAAGTATTCGATTTGTCAGATAATGACAGCCTATCCGAAAACGAGCCAACCAATACAGCAATTCCAAATGATGCCTGTACCACTGGTGGGGCTACTTTGGGGCTCATCAAGCAAAGTATTTTGATTGATGTTACTGGCGATGGATGTATTGATACCATTCACTACATGTTCATAGTGACCAATACAAGTGGGGTAGATCTGGACGAGGTGATTTTGGAAGATCCCTTGCTGGGCGGTCAAATACTTGGCCCTATAGGCGGGACAGATGCGAACAATGATGGTATCCTTTCCGCCGGTGAAACATGGAGCTATGAAGCATTATATGCCATTACTCAAAATGACATCGATAATGGATTTATATTGAACCAAGCTACAGTGACCGCCAATACCGTGGCGGGGGACACTCCTGTGTTCGACCTGTCGGATAACAATGATTTTTTTGAAGATGAAATGACCACCACAACGATTCCAAACGATGCCTGTACAGATGGCGGGGTAAGTTTAGCCCTTATCAAGCAAAGTATACTAGTGGATACCAATGGTGATGGTTGTGTGGAAACAGTACGTTACACCTTCACAATGACCAATAATAGCAACAGTGCTTCAATTGACAATATTGTCCTTATGGATCCATTGTTGGGCGGACAGATTGCCGGGCCACTGGTTGGAAGTGACGAGAATAGCGACGGTATCCTATCTATTGGTGAAACTTGGACTTTTGAAGCCGACAGATACATCGTACAAGCCGATATTGACAGTGGTAACATCGTTAATCAAGCTATTGTCACTGGTGAACCTATTGGATTTGACATACAGTTGATGGACTTGTCCGACAATGATAGTTATGTCGAAAATGAGACAACTCAGACCATTATCCCAATCGATGCCTGTACAGATGGTGGCACTCCTATCGGGTTTGAGATTTTCAATGGTATCACACCCAATGGAGATGGTTCCAACGATTATTTCCGTGTACAGGGCATCGAAAACTACCCAGATAACCAATTGAAGATCTATAACCGTTGGGGCGTACTGGTCTATGAAAGTGAACAGTATGGTCAGGGCAGCAACCTGTTCTATGGTATCTCGGAAGGAAGGGCCACTTTCCAAAAAGACAAACAACTTCCCAGTGGTACTTATTTCTACATATTGACCTTCACCGGGGCAAATCCAGGAAAGGATAGCTATTCAGGATACCTATATATCAACAGGGACTAATACAACTGAGCATTTCAATAATGAAAAACGTAGAATTTTTAGATAAGAAGATGATTTTGAACAAACATAGGAGCCTTTGGCTATCCGCCTTTGCCCTCTTTGCCGCCCTGTATTCGGCCACTGCCCAGCAGGACCCACAATACACACAGTATATGTACAACACCCAAGTGGTAAACCCTGCCTATGCAGGTTCAAGGGAGGTATTGAGCTTTGGACTACTGGGCCGAACCCAATGGGTAAGCCTTGAAGGGTCACCAGAAACCGGTACGTTCACGGTAAACTCTCCCATAGGACTGTATGACAATATGGGACTTGGTCTTTCCATAGTATACGATCGAATAGGCCCCGCCGTAGAATCCAATGTAGTGGTAGACTATGCGTATGCTATCCGTTTTCTCAATGAAGCCAAACTGGCCTTTGGATTAAAAGCTGGATTGGATATGTTGAATGTCGACTACAGCAAGCTGAACATTTTTGACCCCAATGATCCCCATTTTCAAAACAATGTGGACAACAAGCTCCAACCACAAGTCGGGGCAGGCACATATTACTATACCGATAAATTCTATGTAGGGCTATCCGTTCCAAATTTTCTGAACTCCAAGCATTATGATGAGAGCTCTTTGGAAAATGCCAATGTCAACGATATCGCCATTGAACGCTTGCACTATTTCTTGATTGCAGGTTATGTTTTCGACTTGAACGAAAACTTGAAGTTCAAGCCCGCCACATTGTTCAAACATGTGAGTGGTTCCCCATTGCAGTGGGACATGTCCGCCAATTTCCTGATCAATGAAAAGTTCACTTTGGGAGCGTCCTATCGATGGAGCGCCTCGGTAAGTGCCATGGCCGGATTTCAAATCACAGATTCCTTTTTTGTAGGGTTGGCCTACGATTATCAATCTACCAATATCGAACAGTATAGCGATGGCTCCTACGAGGTATTTCTTCGCTTCGACATTTTCAACAGATCAGATAGGATTGTAACCCCAAGGTTCTTTTAAATAATAGTCTAGGATGAAAACAGGAAATTTAAGACACATCACACTGATCGTACTTTTGTCCATTGGTGTTTTAAGTGCACAAGAAGCTAAGGTGAAAAAAGCTGATGAACAGTTTGACAGCTATGCCTACATCGATGCCCGAAAGATATACCTCAATGTTGTGGAAGATGGTTATGAATCCGCACAGGTGTTCAAGAAATTAGGGGATACCTATTATTTCAATAGCGAATATTCCGAAGCCGCAAAATGGTACAAAAAGCTGTTCCAAAGCTATCCCAACGATGTGGAGCCAGAGTATTATTACCGTACGGCACAAACATTGAAAAGCATAGGGGAATACAGCGAGTCAGAAAAAATGATGGACAAATACGTAACGCTGTCCGGCAATAGCAAAGTCGCTACAAACCTGCAGAACAGTGCTGTTTCCTTTCAGGATCTAACCAATGACAAGACCACAAAATATAGGGCCATCAATATTACCGAAGGACTTTCCAGTTCAGATTTTGGCCCTACGTTCCATGGCAATAAAATTGTGTTCGCATCCTCTTCCAAAAATACAGAAGGTGGAAAAACGCATGATTGGAACGGTCTCCCCTATTTAGATCTTTATGAGGCGGAAATAGGTGAAAATGGAGCTTTGGAGAATCCCATCGCCCTTGAAGGGGACATCAACACGCCATATCATGAGTCTTCCGCAGTCTTCACCAAAGATGGGAAGACCATGTACTTTACGCGTAACAATTATATGAACGGCAAAAAGAAAAGGGATAAAAAAAGGCTGATCAGCCTGAAAATATACAAAGCTAATAAAAAAGATGATGGCAGTTGGGGTGATGTGGAAGAATTGCCGTTCAACAGCAATTCATATTCAGTGGCCCATCCCGCATTGAACAGTACTGAGAACCGTTTGTACTTTTCCTCGGACATGGAAGGTTCAGTCGGAAGATCGGACCTTTGGTATGTGGATATTTTGGGCAACGGACAATACGGTCAACCCGTTAACCTTGGCCCAAAAATCAACACTGAAGAGCGGGAAAGTTTTCCATTTGTAAGCGAAAGTGGCAATCTATATTTTTCCAGTGATGGTCACATGGGCTTGGGAGGTCTGGATGTTTTTGTGGTCTCATTGAATGGTAATGGCCAGTTCAAAACGGTCACTAACCTCAAAGCTCCTATCAACTCCAGTCAAGATGATTTTGGTTTCATCATAGATGAATCCCAAAAAACAGGTTACTTTTCTTCCAATAGGGAAGGTAATGAGGGCAGTGTTTCGGATGACATATACGCATTCAATGAAAATTGCAATGCCATTATAAAAGGGATCATTACCGATGAAAAAACGGGCAGACCACTTGAAGGTTCATTGGTCACCCTTTTGGATGAAAACAATGAGGTTGTTTCCCAAAAGACAGTTCAAAGCAATGGTGCCTATAGTTTTGAAGGTATTGCAGATTGCGGTACACAATATGCCGTTAGGGCCTCCAACAATGAAATGGACTACCAGCCCAAGGAAAAGACATTGATCACACCTGTTGGAGTAATGACCACACAAGTTGATTTGGCCCTTGCTCCACCCGATTGCCCTATTAATGACTTGGGCTGTCGATTAGACCTGCAACCCATCTATTTTGATTTTGACAAACACAATATCAGACCTGACGCGGAAGTGGAACTCGCCAAGATTCTACAGGCCATGAAAGAATACCCACAATTGGTCATCCATATTGAATCCCATACCGATTCCAGGGGAGATGACAATTACAATAGGCAACTGTCCGACAGAAGGGCCAAATCCACCATGGAATGGCTGGTGAAAAAAGGAGTGGATAGAAACAGGTTGTCCGCCAAGGGATATGGCGAATCTCAATTGGTCAATAAATGCTCCAATGGAACGAATTGTTCCGAACAAGACCATCAATTCAACAGAAGGTCCATGTTCCTGATAAAAAATTAACCACCTAAAATAAACCGCAACTTTCTGACAAACATTAAGTTGCGGTTTTATCTATTTTTTTGGCACGCTGATTGATATTACTTGGTTGGATACGAATAATTGTATCTAGAACTTAAAACCTTGTAATATGAAAAAGTTAGTACTCATAATAGCAGCGGTTGCACTTGGAATCCCAAACATCCAAGCAGCAAAGACAGAAACCACGATTGAGACAAATTTTGTCCGTGGATACGGTAACTCATTCATCTTTGTGGAAGATGGGGTAACTTTTTCAGTTTATCCCGATGGTGAGTTCGACTTCTACATGGACAACAGGGTGAATGTGGGCATTGGAGCCCAGATTGGTAATGTGGGCATCACCTTCAACTCTGGTTATGACTACAACCCGTTTGTACAGTATGATGATTATGGGGCAGTGATCCAAGTAGAGAACATTCCCATATTCTATGATTATTACGGACGTGTTTCCCAAATTGGAAATGTGGACATTTGGTACAACAACGGTAGGGTCCGAAGAATTGGTGGATTGCACGTTTACTACAATGGAGGTGTCTTCAGTCACTATACAGGATACATCAACATCTATAATAGACATTACGTGTACATGCCTTACCACAGGTACTTTATAAGACCTTCCATTGGATTCTGTAATGTGTACACCAGACCTTATAGGAGATATTACGCCCCCGTTCGATATACCTATTATGCCCCTTACCGAAACAATGTCCGTAGAGCTTATGCTTCTGTCGGAAAGGTATATAGGAACGATAACCGTTACAGAAGGGATAACATTTACCGAAATGACAGCAGGGTCGCCGTACGTGACAACAACACTGTAAGACGTTCCGATTCTGGTAGGAGCAACAGGTCTGTGGCCCAAAATAGTCAACGCAATGGAAGTCCGGCCATCCGTTCCAACAACGGTAACAGCAATGTGAAAAGACAAGCGTCGCCACAAAAATCCGTACAACGCAGTAGCAGTGCTTCAAGGAGCAATGCCAACGATAGCAGGACTGTGACCCAAAGACAGGTGGAGCGCACCCCAAACACAAAGAGCGTTACCCAAAGAAGGGTCACATCGACCCCGGACCGTAAAACGGTGTCGCGATCCACGACCACCTACAAAAAGCCCGAAACTAGGAGCTCTTCCAGTAGCAGGTCAACGGTGAGCAGAGGAAATGATACAAAGAGAACAACAGTTTCCAGAAGCTCGGGGAATACAGTCAATAGAAGCTCCGGCAATTCTGCTAGCAAAAGAAGCAACAGCAGTGCTAGGGTATCTTCCTCCAGAAGCTCTAGAGGAAATAATTAAAAATAGTTTTTAGGTTGGTTAGTTGTTTGCCCCGTGGTTGGATTTATCCGCTACGGGGCATTTTTTTTGAGCCATTTATTCAACAGGCTAGAAACATCTTCAGAAATCCCAAAACGGTACAAAATCACCACATACATCCCCACGATCAAACCGGATTTCAGCATAATGTTCAAAATAGGATGAAAGGGAAACTGCAATAAGTAAAACAGTGCCGATAATACCACCAATGTGGCCAACACTTTGAGGGTTTCTTGGGTGAAAGGCAAAATGCCAAACTTCATCTTTACAAAAACAAGCTTTACGAGATTGAAGATGAAAATGGACACAAAACTGGCCAGTGCAGCTCCTTCCAATCCCAATTTGGGGATCAATAAATAATTGAGTACGATGGTCAATATGGCAAGCCCCACCCCAAAGACCAAAACCGTCTTATAATATTGGGAATTGAACAAAATGGAGTTGTTGTTCCCTAAAAGGGAATCCAGTACTTTGGCAAGCCCGATCAAGAACACGATCACAAAACCGCTCCTGTAATTTTCAGGAATCAATAAATAGAGGTCGTTCAGGTTCAACATGATCAGTACAAACAAAAAGCCCGAAGCGATAAAAAGGGTCAGCGAACTTCGTTGGTACAGTTTTTTCAACCCGATCATATCCCCCAAATTCAAGAGTTCCGCCGTCAAGGGATAGGTAATCTGGTGCATGGCCCGCGATGGGACAATGATCACTGTGGCAATATAAACGGCCACGCTGTAATAGGCCACATTCTCAATGCTGACGAATTGGTTCAGCATCACCTTGTCAATTTCCAACAAGATCAATGCAGCCGACCCACCCAAAATGATCAAAAGGGAGTAGTACAATATTTCCTTTGTATGTGCAGGAAAATGAAAATCCAATTTGGGGTACCGAAGTGTGAAGGCATATATTTTGATAATGACTGTCCTCAAAAGGTGCAGACCGACCAAAAGTTTTAGGAACGTATCCAAGGATATCATCTCAAAATAAAACAAGGCCAATAAAATGGAGACCCCTACCCTGATGAAGACCTCTTTCATGAAATTCCCGAACACAGACTTCATATGCACCTTGCACCAAGCGTTGAACACTTCAAAATAGGCCATGGAAAGGCCAACAATAAAGATGTACCAAAGGTAGTCCTTCACGATAGGGTTCACCTTTGAAATTAAATCACCCAAAGGATTGTAGCCCAATAGAATCAGTAATGCCACAGGAACAACGCCCAACAATGGCACAAGGATCATAAGGGTCAAAAAACCATCTTTCTCCTCTTCGGGGCAACGGCTATAAAATTTCACCATGGTGTTGTGCACCCCAAAGGCCATCAAGGGCATCAAAATGGCACCCGAGGCCAAGATGAAAGTAACGAGCCCATAATAGGCATCGGGCAATATTTTGGTATAGAGAAAAAGCGTATTGATGGCGGCAATAAAGAAGCCAACATACGTGTACACTATGTTCTGAACTGATTGTTTGAGAACAATTCCCATTAGATGAATTTTGCCAAGGATTCGGTCAACGCTCTCCGGTGGTACTTTTCAATGTTCCCGGAGCCACATGCTAAATTCCCATGCTGATAGCGTGTAAAGCCATCCAAAAGTACATTTTTTAACAAAGCGATATCGTTGTGGGAACAGACCGTACCTGCCTGTACTTCCAAAACCATGTTGCCTGCTTCCCATTCTTCGGGCCCAATGGCCAAAATGGGGCGTTTGGCGTTCAAGTACTCGAAAAGTTTTCCTGGGATGATACCCTTGGTCTCTTCGGAATCAATTTCCAGCAACAAAAGCAATTGGGACCGCTGCTGTACTTTCAATACTTCTTCGTGCGACAGATAGCCCATTTGGACCACATAGGGATCCAATCCAAAATCCTTGATGGATTGCAGGGCTTCCTCCCCCACTACCCCGGCCAACTGTATTTTCACATGCTTTTGGAACGCAGCGTTTTCTTGGATCAATTCGCTCAGAGCCTGCCATAACCCTAAAGGGTTTCTTCCCGTCAACAACGACCCGATATGGGATATGGTGAACTCCGGATCTAAACCAACGGGGGGTAGCACATCATCAAAACCGTTGGTGATCACCTTGATGGGTTTGGGTGTAATGGCTTCAAATTCCTTTTGGGTCGTGCGGCTGGTCACTACTACCTTATCTGCCAAAACCAGTACTTCCCTTTCTAGTTTCAAGTGTTTCTTACGCGCAAAATGGGTCAAACGTAATTTGCTGTGATAGCCAATGGAAGTCCAAGGATCTCGAAAATCGGCAATCCATTGCAAATCATATCGTTTCTTCAACCCCATTCCGATCAAATGCAAACTATGGGGCGGTCCTGTGGTGATGATAGTTTGGATCCCCTCATCCGCAATGAGCTTGGCCAAAAAGGAAATGGACGGTTTCACCCAAAATTTGCGTGCATCCGGTATGAAAAAATTGCCGCGGATCCACAGCAAGAGTTTCTCCAAAAAGGTAGGGTCTTTCTCCCTGATGATCCCTGAACTGATCGTCTTGGTCTTTTTCTTGGACAACAGCGAAGCCAACCCGTACGGCTCTTTGATGGATTGTTTAATGACTTGGAGGCCTTGGGGTACATCGTCCAACAACTTTTCGTCCACAATGGGATAATTGGGATTCTTCGGGACATAAACAATCGGTTCAAACCCAAACTCCGGGAGATATTTTACAAACTTTAGCCATCGCTGTACTCCTGGTCCCCCGGCTGGTGGCCAATAGTATGCTATGACCAAAACCTTTCGCATCAGGAGTCCTTGGATTTTTTGCCAACAAATGAATAGCCGATACTGCCCACAATGACCAATCCCAATAAAATACTGGAGATCAATGCAATTTGACTTCCGGTTTCCACCACTTTGGGTTGAAACTTGAATTCGATATTGTGCTCTCCAGCTGGGACCTTGATTCCCCGTAAGGCATAGTCCACCTTGTAGTGGGGCTGTTCCTCTCCATCAATAAAGGCGTTCCACCCTGATGGATAGTGCATTTCCGAAAAGACCGCAAAACCATCATTTGGGTTGGAAGAACGGTATTTGATATAATCGGGACGATAATCCATTACTTCAATTTGGGCCAACGAATCCACTTCGTACCTAAGTTTGGTCAACTTCGGATAAATCTTGGTGTTCACAATGGCCTGTGATCTGGAATTGAAATCCTTCAATTTCCCTATTTCTTCATCCGCTGAGGAAACGGGAACCAATTGTTCAACAAACCAAGCATTTCCATTTGCATCGTCGTTGATGGCGGGAATGCTGTTGCCTTCTTCATCTTGCTGGATGATATATTTCACGTTCAGCATGTTCAGCACCTGAAGGTTGTTCTGGTACAAATGGTATTCGAACAGGTTCTGTAGAGCTCTTGGTTTGGCCGCATGGTAGCCCCCAATGGAACTGTGGAAATACGAGGTGCGAGCCCCGTTTAGTCCTTCCTGCGGATCGAACACCCTGAAAATGGAATCGTCCTGCTGGATCATTTGGTCTATCTGACTGGCCTGAAAAGGTTCGCTCATTTGTCGTTGGCGAACAAAATTGTCCTCGTTCACATAGCGAAGGTCCACGCCCACCAAATCGAACAAGATCAATCCGCCCAATAGCAATACAAATACGTTCCTTCCAATCTTTTCCTTGATGAAAAACCAAAGTGCGGCCGCTGCCAGTACCACATATATCAATGATCTGAGGGTATCTGCGACATATACGGCCTTGCGGTCGCTTTTGAGGATTTCCAGTACCGCATCACCAAAATATTGACGGTAACGGTCATCGTTCGCCCCAGAAAAATCGAAAATGCCCATCAACAAGAAGAGGAATACGACCAATCCGAGAATAACTATAAAGCTCCATTTCAGGGCCGCTACCTTTTCCTTTTGATCCAGAGTTGACCGGAACAGTTCCCTGAGCCCTAAAATTCCCAAAGCAGGGAAACAGAGCTCCAAAACCACTTGAATGGAAGATACTGCCCTGAACTTGTTATAGAGAGGGAAATAATCGATCATGAAATCCGTGAGCAATGGAAAGTTTTTTCCCCAAGAAAGTAAGAGGGACATCAACGCACCTGCCAACAACCACCATTTTTTCTTTCCCTTGACCAAAAACAGCCCAAGAACGAACAAAAACACGATAATCGCCCCAATGTAGGCCGGTGCCGCAGGACCAGAGAATGGATGTGGCCCCCAGTACAGGTAAAGCCCGGACACTTCCAAGGCCTGGGAGGGCGGCAATCCTTGGTCCACAAAATATTGATAGACCTTGGAATCCTTGCCTAAATTCTCTTGGCCAGTTCCCCCGAACAATCGGGGTGCAAAAAGGTCCAGGGATTCTGCAATGCCATAACTGTATTGGGTGATGTACTCCTTCTCCAGGCCGCTGGTCGTTTCCTTTGGACTGCCATCAGGGTTAATAGTGAGTTCCGATTTTCCCCTGGTACTCCAATCCGCATATTCCTTGGTGGCCATAATCCCCGTAGCATTGGTGGCAACGCCCAACACAACTGCCAGTATCAATAGGCCCACAGAGACAAAAAAATGTTTCAGTTGCTTCTCCTTGATGGCATAAATAAGCTGTACAAGACCCAGAATCAACACCAGAAGCATAAAATAATAGGTCATCTGGTAGTGGTTGGCCGTGATTTCAAGTGCCATGGCCACAGCCGTCAATATGAACCCCAATAGGTATTTCTTTCGAAAGACAAGCACAATCCCGCCCAAGACCATGGGAATATACCCAAGTGCATGTGCCTTGGCATTGTGTCCCACTCCTAGAATGATGATGAGATAGGTGGAAAAACCAAAGGCCAAAGCACCCAGTGCCGCCAACCTAAAATCAACTTTTAAGCAGAGCAGCAGGATATAAAACCCTATAAAATAAAGAAATAGATAATCCGCAGGCCTGGGCAGGAAACGGATGGCGCGGTCCAGTTTTTTCACATAATCGTTCGGATAGTTGGCCCCCAGCTGATAGGTGGGCATTCCACCAAACGCACTGTTGGTCCAATAGGTCTCCTCGCCTGTCAGTTCCTTATAGGCATCCCTTTCCTTGGCCATACCCTTGTACTGGGCAATGTCCGATTGGAAAATGGCCTTGCCCTGCAACACTGGATAAAAATAGAGCAATGAGGCAAGGACGAACAAACCGATTACACAAATATGGGTGATAATGGTTTTTGGGGAGAGATTCATGGATAGGTTTTGAAAAGACAAATATTAGTCAATTTCTTCAAAATCTATGTATTCTCCAACTTTTTTTGAAGGGTTGGATTTTCTGAACGGCTTCTTGACTGTGGTGGTATCCCCTTGTTGCGTTCTTCCACCACCAAAATCTTGATGAGCTCCAAACTGCTGCCCAAACCGCTCACTGGTCTTCTTGATGGCATAATTGAGCAATCTTGGGGCCAACCATTTTAGGAGCAATTTCAACCCAAGATATACTAATATGATGATTAAAATCGTTTGTAGTAAAACCATATAGCTCTCGTTATTGTAACAAAATTACACTGTTGGTCCGCTAAACCCCGGAAACGTATCTTAAAATAGTATTAAAATCAGTTATATGGATTTTTCCATTGCCAAAAGGTCAATTTTCTTTTTTGCCTTACTTCCAACGCTCCTTAGTGCGCAATACACGGACGTCATCAATTCCAATAGACCTGGAAGGGCGGTAAGCGCCTATGCCGTGGGCAAAGGTGTGGTACAGACTGAGGTGGGGCTCTTCTATGAACAGCAGGACAATGTGGACCTGAACTCCGATTCCAACATTTTTGGTACAGATTATGCCCTTCGCTACGGTTTGCTGTTCGAGCAATTGGAGATCAATCTGGAAGGATCTTTTATGAAGCAGAACATTACCTATCCCGATTTTGGGATCGAAGGGAAATTGACCAATTTTTCACGAAACCGTCTGGGCCTGAAATACCTTGTATATGACCCTTATAAGAATCCGGAACGCAACAAACCTAATTTGTATAGCTGGAGGGCCAACAATGTGTTCCAATGGAAAAACCTGATTCCTGCCGTATCGGTATATGGTGGGGCCAATTTCCTATTTGGCGACAATCCCTTTTATCCGGGAGATCCCAGCCTTTCATACAGAGGGGGTGTGAATACCCAAAGTAGACTGTCGCCCAGAGTGGTGCTGATCTCCAATATCGCCTATGACCGAATCGGGACAGACTTTCCCGAATGGCGCTACGCCCTTTCCGTGACCCATGCCTTTCGTGATCCTAGGTGGAGCATATTTGTGGAAGGCCAGGGTATTTCGGGCGACCGCTATTCCGATGTCATCCTCAGAACCGGTGTGGCCCGTCTTATCAATTCTGACTTTCAGGCCGATTTTCACCTCGGCTCTGGTTTCAAGAATTCACCCTCACGCATTTTTGCCGTTCTCGGCTTTTCCTACCGTCTGGACTTCCACAAAGATGAAGTGAAGGCCATAGACGAGCAGCGCGCCGGGCAAAACGGCAGCATCAAAAAGAACGCCAACAAACGAAAGTCAAAAAAGGACAGAAAAAAGGGAAAAGATGATATCGACTTCTAATTTTTTTTATTGTCTCTTTTTATAGTTGACTCATTCTCTATTAGTTAAAACATTATCTCATACTCAAATGTAACAACATCAAACCAGTTGATTGCATTATAGATTACTGAGTTATTAAAGCGTGCCGTCCAAATAACTGAGTAACTTAATAACAGTTATCCGTTGTATTACTTTTCAAACCCAAGGATTTTTCAATACTTAGCGGTTTCGCTTTTTACTATTACCAATATTCCCTATTATTGGCCTTGCAAAAATTGATGTATGATCACCATAAAGCAGGTCCAGTCCAAAGCAGATCTAAAGCGGTTTGTCAAATTCCCGTTCTCCCTCTATAAAGGTTCCCCATATTGGGTCCCTCCCATCATCAAAGATGAAATGGATTCTTTTGACAAGGATATCAACCCTGTGTTTAAAAATGCTGAAGCTTCCTTTTTCTTGGCCTACAAGGACAACAAAATAGTCGGTCGCGTCGCGGCCATCATCAATTGGCTGGAAGTGAACGACCAAAACCTCAAAAAAATGCGCTTTGGCTGGTTCGATTTTATAGATGACCTGGAAGTCTCCAAGGCATTGTTGGACAAAGTAAAGGAAATTGGCCAACAACACCAGTTGGAATACATGGAAGGACCTGTGGGTTTCTCCAATTTGGACAAGGTGGGGGTGCTCATTGAAGGTTTTGACCATATCGGGACCATGATCACTTGGTATAACCATTCGTACTACCAATCGCACTATGAACATCATGGCTTTGTAAAGGAAAAAGAATATCTGGAAAACAAGTTTTTGGCAGCCAAGGCCGATCCGCAATTTTTCTATAAGGCCAACCTGTTGGTAAAAAAGCGATATGGCCTCAAGGAAATGAACTTTGAGAAGAGTGCGAATATTATGCCCTGGGTGGACAAAATGTTCGACCTGTTCAATGAAACGTACTCTAAACTGTCTTCCTTCGTACGGATCACGGACATTCAAAAGGAATATTTCAAGAATAAATACATCAGCTTCATCAATCCGGAATACATCAAATTTGTGGTAGATTCCGAGGATAAACTGGTAGCCTTTGCCATTGTGATGCCCTCTTTTTCCAAAGCATTGCAAAAGGCGAACGGCAAACTATTCCCCACAGGCATCTTTCATCTGCTGAACGCCAAGAAGAACAGCAAGGATGTGATCTTTTATCTGATCGGCATCCACCCTGATTACCAGAACAAAGGGGTCACTGCCATTATCTTCAATGAATTCTATCATACATTCAGGAAAAAAGGCATCGTGAACTGCATCCGCACCCCGGAACTGGAGGACAATCTGGCTATACGACAGATGTGGAAGCATTTTGATCCCGTGACGCACAAGCGCAGGAGAACATACCGCAAGGACCTATCGTAAAAAGCGGACAAAACTCTACCTAGCATATTAGAGCCAAGGGAAATTTGCCTGTTTTCCACTAGCAATATACTATCTATCAACACCGTTCTAAAAAAGGTGTGATCGAGAAACGGATAAAAAACTAAGAAGAAAAACCTTTCTATTCCCCCATTGCGGCCGCAACGGCAGCAGATAGTCGCTTGTACGTACCGTTTTCCAGTCTTTCCCTAATCGATGAGAAAGCATCCAAAGTTTCGGCAATATCTTCCATGGTGTGGGTGGCCGTAGGGATCAAACGCAATAGAATCAATCCTTTAGGAATTACCGGATACACCACAATAGAGCAGAAAATACCGTGGTTTTCGCGTAGGTCTTTCACCAAAGCCATGGCTTCTGGGATACTACCGTTCAAATAGACGGGAGTAACACAGCTTGAGGTTGTTCCAAGGTCAAAGCCACGTTCGCGAAGGCCATTTTGCAATGCGTTCACGTTTTCCCAAAGTTTTGCCTTCAGTTCCGGCATGGTACGCAACATGTCCAACCTTTTCAATGCTCCTTTCACATAGATCATGGGCAATGACTTGGCAAACATTTGCGAACGGAGGTTGTATTTCAAATACTCGATGATTTCTTTATCTGCGGCAACAAAGGCCCCGATTCCAGCCATTGATTTAGCGAAAGTGGCCAAATAGACGTCGATACCATCCTGCACACCTTGCTCCTCACCTGCTCCGGCGCCTGTTTTCCCCAAAGTGCCAAAACCGTGGGCATCGTCTACCAAGAACCTGAACTTGAATCTTTTCTTCAGTTCCACGATTTCTTTAAGGATGCCTTGTTCACCCCTCATTCCAAATACTCCTTCGGAAATGACCAGTATGCCACCACCTGTCTCATTGGCCATTTTGGTGGCGCGTTCCAGGTTCTTTTCAAGGCTTTCGGGATCGTTGTGCTTAAAGGTGAAACGTTTCCCCATATGTAGTCGCACCCCATCAATGATACAGGCATGACAATCCACATCGTATACAATAATGTCATCCTTGGATACCAATGCGTCAATGACGGACATAAATCCTTGATAACCAAAGTTCAGCAAATATGATGCTTGTTTGTGGACAAATTCGGCAAGTTCCTTCTCCAACTGCTCATGGAAATCGGTATGGCCACTCATCATACGGGCACCCATAGGATAGGCGGCCCCATGCTCCATGGCGGCTTCCCCGTCCACTTTTTTGATTTCCGGTGAACTGGCGAGACCCAGATAGTCATTGATACTCCACGTTATGACATCCTTTCCTTGGAATTTCATTCTGTTGGAAATGGGTCCTTCCAATTTCGGGAATACAAAATATCCTTCGGCCTGTGAGGCCCATTTTCCCAGTGGTCCCTTATTTTCAATGATTCTATCAAATAAATCTCTCATTTACCTTTAAAATTTGATTCAACTGCAAAAGTATATATTTTTAAGTAGCTCACACAACGAAATTTTTGTACAAAAAAACGACAATGTTTTGCATTGCCGTTCTTACCAATTTCTATATGTTCATTTTACTTAATGTATTCAATTTTTTCTGGTACTTCGGCATTTTGGATATCGAAAAACCCTTGGTTTTCCATCCAATCGTTGCTGTATACCTTGCTCATGTACCTTGATCCATGATCAGGGAACACCACCACAACATTACTGTCCATGGTAAATTCTCCCTCAGTTTCCAATTGATAGAGCGCCTGCATGGCGGCCCCGCTGGTGTAGCCTGCAAAAATCCCTTCGGTATGGGCCAATTTTCTGGCCATATGGGCACTTTCCCCATCGGTTACTTTGATGTAGCGGTCTATGCTGTTGAAATCTGTAGCTGCGGGAATAAGATTTTTCCCCAAACCTTCTATGCGGTACGGATATACCTCATTATGATCGAACTCTCCGGTCTCGTGGTATTTTTTCAAAACAGAACCATAAGCATCCACACCCAAAACCTTTACGTTTGGATTCTGCTCTTTCAAATAACGGGCAATCCCTGAAATGGTCCCTCCTGTTCCACTACAAGCCACCAAATGGGTGATCTGTCCATTGGTCTGCTCCCAAATTTCGGGACCAGTGCTCTTGTAATGGGCCTCAATGTTCAGTTCGTTGAAATATTGGTTAATGTAGATGGAATTTGGTGTTTCGCTATGCAAAGCCTTCGCCACTTCGTAGTACGATCGCGGATCGTCGGCACTCACGTGGGCCGGACATACATATACCTTGGCTCCCATGGAGCGTAGCATGTCGATTTTGTCCGGTGAGGATTTGGAGCTTACTGCCAAAATACATTTGTAGCCTTTTATGATGCTCACCATGGCCAGACTGAAGCCTGTATTGCCCGATGTAGTCTCAATGATGGTGCTGCCTGGTTTCAATATGCCCTGACGTTCCGCTTCTTCAATGATATGGACTGCAATTCTGTCCTTTGAGGAATGCCCAGGATTGAAGGATTCCAACTTGGCGTAGAAGTTTCCGGTGAGGGGGGCCGCGATTCTGTTTAGCTTGACTAAGGGGGTACTTCCAATTAAGTCTAGGATACTGCTATGCGCATTTATCTGTTTCTTCATAACTGGTATTAGGTAAGGATCAAATCCATAAAACATTTGGAACATGATCCATGCAAAAGTAATATTTTATTTTTAATGGGCTTTTCCTTCAAGGTCTAAAATAAATGCGTATTCCTTCGCCGTCTCCTTTAAAGCCTCAAAACGCCCAGAGGCTCCGCCGTGTCCGGCATCCATGTTGGTGTCCAGAAACAGTAGATTATCGTCCGTTTTGTATTCCCTCAGTTTGGCGACCCATTTGGCCGGTTCCCAGTACTGCACCTGGGAATCGTGCAATCCAGTGGACACATACATATTGGGATAGGCTTTCCTTTCCACATTATCATACGGGGAATAGGATTTGATGGAATCGTAATATTCTTTTTCATTCGGATTGCCCCATTCATCATATTCCCCCGTTGTGAGCGGGATGGTATCGTCCAGCATGGTCGTGATCACATCCACAAAAGGTACTCCTGCAATCACTCCTCTGTACAGTTCTGGCTCCATGTTGATGACGGCTCCCATCAACAATCCTCCCGCAGAGCCTCCCATAGCATATAGGTGCGCTGTACTGGTATATTTCTGTTCGATCAAGAACTTGGAACAATCGATGAAATCAGTGAAAGTGTTCTTTTTATGGAGCAATTTTCCGTCTTCGTACCAAGGCCTTCCCAAATATTCACCACCACGGATATGTGCTATGGCATAAATGAACCCACGATCCAACAAACTCAACCTCACGGATGAGAAATAAGGGTCGATGGTGGCTCCATACGACCCATAACCGTATTGCAGCAAAGGGCTGGTCCCATCCAAAGGTGTGTCCTTATGGTACACCAAGGAAATGGGTACTTTTACGCCATCACGGGCGGTGGCCCAAAGCCGTTCCGTTTTGTAATTGTTCTTATCGAACTTGCCGCCAAGTACTTCCTGTTCCTTCAAGACCTTTTTGGTCTTGGTCTCCATATTGAAGTCAATGATGGCATACGGAGAGCCCATTTCGTTGTAATAATAACGGAGCTCCTTGGTATCAAAATCCAAGTTTACCGAAGGCCCGGCCACATAGGTTTCGCTATCAAAAGGCAGGTAATAGCTGTCCGAACCATCCCAGCGGGATATTTTCATTTGGTTCAACCCATTTTCACGTTCGGAAAGCACATAATAATCCTTAAAGATTTCCACATCTTCCAACAACACATCCTCCCGATGCGGTATAAACTCTTTCCAATTATCTGATGATGTATGGTCTTCATCAGCGACCATCAACTTGAAATTGGTGGCTTTGTCCTTGTTGGTCAGGACATAAAAATTACCATCAAAATGGGAAATGGAATATTCCACCCCTTTTTCGCGTGGGGAAAATATCTTGAATTCCCCATTGGGCTCATTGGCGTCCAAGAAACGGTATTCTGAAGTAAGTGTACTGGTGGAGCCTATCACAATGAACTTTCTGGACTTGGTCTTATAGACAAAAGTGTTATAGGTGGAATCCTTCTCGTGAAAAATCAACTCATCGTCTGCGGAGGGTTTGCCCAGCACATGCTTGAAAATTTTGTCGGAACGCAGGGTGACCGGGTCCTTCTTAGTGTAGAACAACGTTTTTCCATCATTGGCCCAAACGGAACTACCCGTGGTATTTTCGATGATATCGGGATAGATTTCTCCAGTTTGGAGGTTCTTCACTTGGATATTGTATTGCCTCCTAGACACCGTGTCCGTGGCAAAGGCGGCCAGTGTATTATCTGGGCTGATGGAAACGCCCCTTAGGTTGAAGTATTCAAATCCTTCGGCCATTTGGTTACAGTCGAACATAAGCTCCTCCTCTGCCTCCAAGGTTTCCTTTTTTCGGGTATAGATGGGGTATTCCTTGCCTTCTTCATAGCGGGTAATGTACCAATACCCATCCAGTTTGTAGGGCACGGAAGAATCATCCTCTTTGATCCGCCCTTTCATTTCCTGAAAAAGATCTTCTTGGAATTTGACCGTGTGGGCCGTCATTTTTTGGTAGTACTCGTTTTCGGCATTCAAATAGTCAAGGACTTGCTGGTCCTCCCTATTGTTCATCCAATAATAATCGTCTATCCGTACATCCCCGTGTTTTTCCAACTTTGTTGGATGTTTGGGCGCCACTGGTGGAACTATGTTCATTGATTCTTCTTTACTGTTTTTGCAAGAGAACGCAAAAGTAAGGCATAAAACCAGAATACAAATTCTTGAAATAGACTGAGTCATCCGTTTTGATTTTTACCAATTTACTACTTTTGCCCTTACACACGATTAAATTTGGAACTATGTTTGGAGATTTGATGGGAATGATGGGAAAACTCAAGGAAACCCAGAAGAAAGTAGAGGCTACCAAGGAGCGATTGAACACCGTGATGATCGATGAGCAATCATCGGACGGGGCATTGAAAGTGACCCTCACGGCCAATCGGCAGATCAAATCGATTTCCATTGACGATTCCCTGCTCGCGGACAAGGAACAATTGGAAGATTACCTTATACTCACCCTGAACAAGGCCATTGAAAAGGCGACCAAGGTAAACGAGGCCGAATTGGCGGCCGTTGCCAAGGAAGGCATGCCCAACATCCCGGGGATGGATGCTTTTATGAAGTAGCCACACCCCTAAAGTCCCCTCAAGGGGACATTTTTGAACTTGTCAGGTCGTACGTCCGCCTGTCGGAGGGGCAGGTAGTCGAGACCTTTTAGACTTCTCGACCTCACTCGAAGTGACAATCATCCTATACTTTTCAAGACTTTTACAAAATGTCGGTGCATCTCATCGGTATAGTCCAGATGGGTCACAATACGCAGTTTTCCTTGCCCCATGCCAATAATGGAAACATGGTTTTCCGTCAATTGGTCCAAAAATCGCTTGGAGGTCATTTTGGACTCATCAATCTCAAAAATGATGATATTGGTCTCGATGGGCTCCACTTTTTTGATATAGCCCAGCTCGGAAAGGATTTCCCCAATTTCTGCCGCTTTTGTATGGTCATCGGCCAATCGGTCAATATGATGGTCCATGGCATAAATCCCGGCCGCGGCCAAATATCCAGATTGGCGCATACCTCCACCAAACACCTTTCGGATACGCAGGGCCTTGTCAATATCCTTCCTACTGCCCACCAAAACTGAACCTACAGGACATCCCATGCCCTTGCTCAGGCAGACGCTTATGGTGTCAAAAAGGGTTCCGTATGCTTTTGGGTCTCCTCCTTTTTTCACCAAGGCATTCCACAATCGGGCTCCGTCCAAGTGGTATTTTAGATGGTGCTCATCACAGACTTTCCTTATTTTTTGGAGCTCCCCAAAATCCCAACAGGCCCCTCCCCCTTTGTTCGTGGTGTTTTCGATACAGACCAATGTGGTCAATGGGCTATGATAAAAATCAGGGGGATTGATGGATTCCTCCACCTGCTGTGCGGTCATCATGCCCCTGTGGCCATCCACCAACCTGCAGGACACACCGCTGTTGAAGCTCACCCCACCGCCTTCATAATTATAGATGTGCGCATATTTATCGCAGATCAGCTGATCTCCGGGCTGTGTGTGTATCTTGATGGCCGTTTGGTTGGTCATGGTACCGCTAGGGAAAAATAGGGCAGCCTCCATCCCAAAATAGGCGGCAACTTTGGCTTCCAGTTCATTTACGGTGGGGTCGTTCTTGAAAACGTCGTCACCGACCCTTGCGCCCATCATGGCCTCTAACATGCCCTGGGTGGGCCTAGTGACCGTGTCACTGATCAAATTTATCTCCATATACTAAATCGTAGTGCTAGTCCATACAATCCATCCCTATGGGCGAACCATCGGGAATATCTGGGACTGGAACAAGTTTGAACTCTGAAGGTTCTTCCATAAAATTGTCGATTCGCTTCACCATTTCTGCGGAAATGGCACTTTTTCCACTGCCCAGCAATTGGGTCTTCAAACTTTTCAAGGTTTCATTGGCCACGGCGTTCACTTGCGGATGTACGCCATCATGGGCGGCCAAGTTCATGATGTGATAGAGCACCCTAAAATTGATGGTATTCTGCACTTCTTCCTCATAGGCATCCCTGTGGGAAAGATCAAAAGTACCCTTGATGGTCTTGTCCAATACCTCCTGAAGGCCCAATTGGTTTTTGTCCAAGCTTTTCTGTTGGATCAATCGGGAAGCGCGTTCCGGATGCAACAATAGCCCCAAAGTCATGTCGGCAGCCGTTTCGGCCACGGAAAGGGCATCAAAACTCACACCGGTCCTACCCTTGAAGGATTCCCTAGATCTAGAAAACCCAATGGCCCGAGGGGGGAAAAGGTCCAACTTATCCTTAGGGATGGCAATGGTTTTAGCGTCCAATGTTTTCAGAATGGATTCCAACGCTTTTTCCTGAACGGCTTCGTTCACGGGTTTAACAGGGGTCTGTCCATCCCCCTTTACCGCATAATTGTAATCCAGACCCCCTATCACCTTCGACACGGCCTCTGTTTGGTACCTATGGAAAAAATATACCGGCACAAAAACATCTTCCAGTGTGGAATACGCTTCCCCAGTTCTGATATTGTCCATGGAAAATTGGGCTATGGCCCTTTCCCTGATCTCCAACATGCTTTCCAGTTCTTGGCTGGGACTGTTTCCATTGTCCCACAAATGGGCCAACAAATGGGCACCCCCGGTTGGGCGGGCATCTTGGTCCGAGATATAGCGCAGTCCGTCGTCTTGCGCCTTTTTCAAGATACCGTTCAGAGCATCCCTTTCGTTGGTTCCCGACGGGAAATCGGTATACGAGTAGGCAACGATCACCTTGTCCCATTCCCCAATACCGGTATCATAGGCATTAGCAAAACCGATGGTATTGCCGTTCAATTCAAATTGTGGGTGCGGATAGTCCATGACGGAAGCCCTGTTGTTCGGACTTGCGGCAAAGTTGTGGGCAAAACCAAGGGTGTGCCCGATTTCGTGGGCAGACAATTGACGGATACGGGCCAAAGCAAGGTCCAACATGGGCTGGTAATTGTCGTCCCGATCAGCAAAAGGCTTGTTCATGAGTGCCTGGGCGATCATAAAATCCTGGCGGATCCGCAAACTTCCCAAACTCACATGCCCTTTGATGATCTCCCCTGTTCTTGGATCGATAACGCTGGCGCCGTAACTCCATCCCCTTGTGGAACGGTGCACCCATTGGATCACATTGTAACGGACATCCATGGGATCCGCATCGTCCGGTAAGATCTTCACTTGGAACGCGTCCTTATAACCGATCGCCTCAAAGGCCTGGTTCCACCATCTCCCACCTTCCAATAATGCGGAACGGATAGGTTCTGGGGTTCCGTTGTCCAAATAATAAATGATAGGCTCCACCGCTTCACTGACCGATGCGGATGGATTTTTCTTTTGTAACCGATGTCTTCGTACAAATTGTTTCAGGATAGGTTCCTGGACCGGGGTGGCATAATCGTAATATGAAAAGGGAAATGATCCGCTGCGAGGGTCAAAAGCTCTTTTTTTGTATTTACTGTCCGGCAGCTCCACCAAGGAATGGTGCTGTGCCACGGTCACCAAACTGGGATCCGGGGTCACCGATCGGATCCATGCCCCTTCGGGAGTGCCCTTGAACGTCAAAGTGACATCAAACTCCACATTTTTGGGAAATGCCTTGGTACGTTCAAAGGCCAAGGCGCTTTTGCTCGCATCCAAACTATAGGTGCCCTGCTTGCTCCTTTTTAGTCTGTTGGAAACGCCATGGGCATCACGCATCAAAAAATCGGTAAAATCGATGAGGTAACTCCCTTTGGACTCCTCTTCGATCTTGAATCCGTGCAAGACGGACTTGGCAAAAGCCTGCTCCACCGATTTTTTTTCCAGTTCGTTATCGGTGATGGCCCTGAAAGTCTGGTTGGGCTGCACCAGAAGCAACTTGTTCCCCGCCTTTTTGAAGAAAACGACCTGCTCGTTCCCCAACTGACCTCTATCCAAACCTATATCATTGCTCCCAATACCGCTGCTCAAGGAATAGACATATAAAAATTCTTTGTCCAGATCATCCACCTGTAGGTAGATCTTGTCCGATCCATCATCGTAATAGAAATTGAAATAACCGTTAAACTTTTGGAAATCCTTGGTCTTTTCAAAAGTTTGGGCCATCATGGCCGATCCCACAAAAAGGAGTGACGCAACAAGGTTGATGGTGTTCTTCATAATTTGGTTTGAAATAGACCTTAAAAGTATGGAAATCATTTTAAAAAAATCCGCCCAAGATCTGAGTTGGGCACTATATTCAATTTAGTAATAATCGTGGGGAATTTTTATCTGTTTCTTTTTTTTGAGGCTCCATTTTTATACAATGTTCATGGCATAAGCGGTTGAAAATCCATATTTTACTAAAAAAAGAATATGGGGGCAAATACCAATAAAACCATTTTTTCCAGCTATGTCCGAAAAGATGGGCTCTTTGATGAGGTCTTCGGTAACGACGGAAATGTTAAATCGGTGTACAAGAAGCTTTTAGATCTCTATGGATCTAGGTCCATTGAGAACTATGTCACGCTGAACAACAAAGCAAAATCCTCCTTTTTCAACCAGGGGATCACTTTTCAGGTGTATGGTGATAAACAGAGCCAGGAGAAAATTTTTCCCTTTGACCTGTTTCCTAGGATCATCGACACCAAAGAATGGGATGTGATCGAAAAAGGAGCCATCCAACGAAGTCTGGCCCTCAACCATTTTTTATGGGATGTGTACCATGACAAGAAAATTGTCAAGGACAAGGTCGTGCCCATTGAGCTCCTGAGCTCCTCCCCCAACTATTTGCACCAGATGATGGATGTGGACCCGCCGAACAAGATCTACAACCATATTTCGGGAACGGATATCATCAAGCACGCCGATGGCAATTATTACGTGTTGGAGGACAATATCCGCTGCCCATCCGGGGTCAGTTATGTGATCTGTAACCGAACCGCCCTTAAACGAGCACTCTTTGGAGTGTTCAATCATTACCAAACATACACTGTGACTGATTATGCAGAGAATCTGCTCAATTTATTGGAAAGTGTAAAACCACCGGGAGTGGATTCGCCCGTTTGTGTGGTGATCACCCCGGGTATGTTCAATTCCGCTTATTACGAGCATTCCTATCTGGCCAAGGCCATGGGCGTGGAATTGGTGGAAGGCCGGGATCTTTTTGTGGAGAACGATTTTGTCTATATGAAAACTACACAAGGCCCCGTTCGGGTGGATGTGGTGTACCGCCGTATCGATGACCTGTTCATCGACCCCATGGAGTTCAACCCCGATTCCACCTTGGGCGTACCCGGATTGTTCGCCGCTTACCGTAAAGGAAACGTGACCCTTGCCAACGCTCCCGGCACCGGGGTGGCGGACGACAAAGCGATTTACACCTATGTGCCGGACATCATCAAATACTATTTGGATGAGGAGCCCATCTTAAAAAATGTACATACCTATCATTGTAGTAGGCCAGATGAACTGCAATACGTACTGGAACACATTGGTGAACTGGTCATAAAACCTGTGGATGAGGCAGGTGGCTATGGCATTTCCATAGGAAACAAACTCACCAAGGAAGAAATTGAGGAAGTGAAGACCAAAGTAAAGGCCAATCCCAGAAAATTTGTGGCCCAACCGATCATGTCGCTATCAGTGCACCCTACCTACATAGACCAAAATGAATCCTTTGAACAACGACATGTGGACCTCCGAACCTTTACTGTTTTGGGCCAGGACAAACAATTTGTACTGAAAGGCGGTTTGACCAGGGTGGCCCTCAAAGAAGGTAATTTGATCGTAAACTCTTCCCAAGGCGGGGGATCCAAGGACACTTGGGTACTAAAACAATAAGAATATTATGCTAGCAAGAGTGGCCAACAACCTGTTCTGGATGGGCAGGTATATTGAACGGGCGGAACATATTGCCCGGTTTATGAACGTCAATTATTTTTCCTCCTTGGATGCCCCCAACCAGTTGTCGCAATCCAGACAATTTGTATTACGGTCCATGCTGTTCATGGTGGGCGACCCGGTCTATGACGATGCCCTGCAATTGGAAGAAGAGGACGTTCTATTTGATATCGGGCTCAATCCCGAGAAAAACTACTCCATCATAAGCAGCATCAAATATGCGAGGGAGAATGCCAACTGCTCGCGCGATCTGATCTCCACCGAGCTGTATGAGAGCCTCAACAAGTTCTATCACTTTGTGATGAACTATCCCAAAGACCTCTTTGTGAAGACCAATCTCTATGATTTTACCGTAAACGTTACGGAAATGACGGCCGTTCTTCGGGGCAAGATCAGGGGCACCCTATTGCATGATGAGGTGTACGCCATCATCATGCTCGGGGTCAACATAGAAAGGGCCATCCAGATCACGCGCATCATCAACACCAAATCCAACGATGCCATCATGGCCCAAGGCAGCTATGGCGACCCTGTTGGCAACAGTTTTGAATGGACCACGCTACTCAAATGCGCCGAAAGCTATGACATGATGCGCCGTTTGTACAAAAAATCACCGAACAGTACATCCACCCTGGAGTTCTTGATATTGAACGGAAAATGTCCGAGATCGCTTATGAACTGCATCAACCAAGTGTACAAACATATCCAAGAGTTGGACAAGAAAGTGGAGTACGAGAAAAGTTCCACGGCCTTTATGGTAGGAAAAATAAGGGCCGAATTTGAGTTCAAACAGATTGAGGATGTACAAGAGGACATTCAGGGCAATCTGGACCTGATCCTTAATAAAATGTTCAAAATTAGTGAGAACATGGAGAAGGAATTCTTCAACTACTGACTAACTTGGCATGATTGAATTGTCCCACATGTTGTATGAATATGAAATAGATTACGACACCCAGAACTCCTATGAGAAAGGGCTCAGCGAAGCCTTTTGGCAGTTCTTGGTCATCCCAGAGGACAACGACACCCAAGAGGTGAGTTATTGGCATTTTGAAAACAATCTGGGCGAACGGAACAGCGTCTCCGAAAACGGATTGGGCTTCAAAACGGTACAGGTACGATCCAAACGGGAGATAGACCACATCACCTTCAATGCCCATTTCAAACTCACCAAAAAAGAAATCAATCCGTTCGATTTTGAACTCCCCGCCGATTTGGGCGATGAGCTCCGGATATTGAATAGCCTTGACTTTAAGGTGGACCACGAACCCTATCTGCGCAAGACTGAATTGACCACCCTACCCGAAAAACATACAAATATCTTTTTGTTTGATGGAAATAAGTCCATTTTTGAAAACTTGGTCGATTTGAACCAGTGGGCCTTCATGCAATTGTATTTCAAGACCGGTGTCACCGCAGTGGACACTCCTTTGGAGGAAATCATAGACAAACGGCATGGTGTCTGCCAGGATTTCACACATTTGTTCTGTGCCATAGCCAAGCAGAACGGCGTTCCCTGTAGGTACGTTTCCGGCTATCTTCACCAAGGCATTGGTTTTTTTGGCGATTCCCAGATGCATGCATGGGCCGAGGCGTTTGTCCCCAAGGTGGGATGGATCGGGTTTGACCCCACCAACAATCTATTGGTCAACCACAACCATATAAAGGTCTGCCACGGAAAGGATTATACAGATTGTGCCCCATTGAAGGGCGTGGTGTATACCTTGGGCAGTAACGAGACCAAATATTCGGTACTGGTGAAGGCTGCGGAACAACAACAGCAATAGATTATTTTTTGTGCCAAAAGAAACCTATTTTTGTCGAAAATAGATTACATGGTAACTACAGATCAGCAGAAAGATCTTATTGAGCGCCTTGGTGCGTTAAGGAGGTATCTTTGACATCGATGCCAAGCTTATTGAAATAGAGAACGAGGAAGAAAAGACCCTCGCTCCCGGTTTTTGGGACAATCCACAAGAAGCCCAGAAACAGATGCAATCCCTGAAGTTCAAGAAAAAATGGGTGGAGGACTATGAAGAAGCCAAAACCTTGGTCGGTGACCTCGAAGTTTTGTTGGAATTCCAACAGGCAGGCGAAGTTTCTGGGGATGAAGTAGCCCTTCAGTTCAAAAAATCGAAGGAGGCCATCGAGAACCTGGAATTCAAGAACATGCTCTCCGATGAAGGTGACGAGCTCACTGCGGTCCTACAGATAACGGCTGGCGCCGGAGGTACTGAAAGTTGCGACTGGGCATCCATGCTCATGCGGATGTACCTCATGTGGGCCGAGAAAAGTGGCTATACCGTAAAGGAACTGAACTACCAGGAAGGTGATGTGGCAGGCATAAAGACCGTGACCCTAGAGATTGATGGGGAATATGCCTTTGGCTGGCTCAAGGGCGAAAATGGCGTGCACCGATTGGTGCGTATCTCCCCTTTTGACAGCAATGCCAAACGGCACACCTCGTTTGCCTCTGTGTATGTGTATCCGTTGGTGGACGACACCATTGAAATTGAGATCAACCCTTCGGATATCGAGATCACCACGGCACGTTCCAGTGGCGCTGGTGGGCAGAACGTGAACAAGGTGGAGACCAAGGTGCAATTGTTCCACAAACCCACGGGCATACAGATTTCCTGTTCCGACTCCCGTTCGCAGCACGACAACAGGGCAACTGCCCTGAAAATGCTCAAATCCCAGCTCTACGAAATAGAACTGCGGAAAAAGCAAGAGGCCCGGGCGGAAATCGAATCCTCAAAGATGAAGATCGAGTGGGGCTCGCAGATCCGGAACTATGTGATGCACCCTTACAAATTGGTAAAAGATGTGCGGACCGGTGAGGAAACCGGAAACGTGGATGCCGTGATGGATGGTGAAATCAATCCATTTTTAAAGGCCTATCTAATGATGATGGGGCAAAAAGAAGAATAAGAATGTTGAAAATATATCACAACCCTAGATGTGGAAAATCAAGGGAAGGACTTGAAATTTTGGAGAAATCGGGAAAGGATTTTGAGATCGTCAAATATCTGGATGATGTTCCCACGAAAGAAGAGTTGACATCATTAATTGGTTATCTGGGCATTGCCCCCATTGATTTGGTCCGAAAAAATGAAGCCGTTTGGAAAGCAAACTATAAGGGAAAAGAACTGTCGGACGACCAGATCATTCGGGCCATGGTAGAACATCCCAAACTCATTGAACGACCTATTGTGGTAAAGGGCAACAAAGCCGTCATTGGCCGCCCACCGGAAACGATCAAGACTTTACTTTGACCTGATATTCTTTAATTTAACACAAGATGGTCCCAGAAATACGACCAAAATCTTATCTTTAAAATTATGAAACGAATCCAGACCTTATTTTTTCTTGCCTTTCTGTTGGGGCTATTTTCCATAAACGATTTGGTTGCCCAATATGGTTATGGTTCGCCCTATGGGTATGGCAGTAGGTATGGAAGACAACGGAACATGGTTCCACAGGCCGGACCAACAGAGTCCAAAAAAGACGAGACCCCTCCCACGGCGGAGGAAATCGTGGACGATCAAATGCCCTCCATCACCGAGGCGTTAGGTCTTGACCCATTTGAACAGGCAGTGGTCAGGACCTCTTTGGTACAATCCGTACAGCAACGGATAGAACTTCAGATCTTGCAATTGGAGCCTTTGCAAATGAAGGAGGAAATCGAAAAAATCGAGAGAAGACAGAACGAAGAACTAAAGGCCGGATTGCCCGAGGACAAATACAACGCATTCCTGGAACTTCAGGAAAATAGGTTCAACACCAAAAAAGTCAAGAAGAAGAAAAAGAAAAAGGATTAACAAATCTTTAAGGTCATTCGCAGGCCCAAATGCGTTGTTTGGGGACATTAATTTCTTCACCTCTTTTTTTCCAACCACTTTTGCGATCTAAAATCAAACTATGCACAGGATTATTATCCCGTTGTTGCTGTTGGTCTTTCTACCATTTAACGGACAAGCGCAGCAAAACCAGAAATCCATAAAAATTACTGGAAAAATATTGGATTCCGATAGCGGACAGCCCTTGGAGTACGCCACATTTGTACTGCAAAAAGCAGACGACCCCAACCAAGTCACAGGCGGGATCACCGACCCCAGTGGTTCATTTGAGATTGAGACAGCCCCCGGCACATATAATATCCGTGTGGAATACATTTCCTATAAGACTTATGCCCTTAATGGACAGACCTATAATTCGTCCATCGATCTAGGTTCCATAAGGTTGTCACCCGATGTGGCACAGCTACAAGAAGTGGAAGTGATCGGGGAAAAAACCACCGTGGAGGTCCGATTGGACAAAAAAATATATAATATTGGAAAGGACATCACTACCAGTGGTGGCAATGTCAGTGATGCCCTGAACAACATCCCCTCCGTATCTGTGGATGTGGAAGGAGGGATAAGCCTTAGGGGAAATGACAATGTACGAATCTTGATCAATGGGAAACCCTCTGCCCTAGCTGGTTTTGGGTCCACCGATGTCCTACAACAATTGCCCGCGGATGCCATTGAAAAAGTAGAAGTGATCACCAGCCCATCCGCCCGATATGATGCGGAAGGAACGGCAGGTATCCTCAATATCGTTCTTAAAAAGGAAAAGACTTTGGGCATCAACGGTTCTGTCAACGCCACTGTTGGAGTACCTTTCAATGCCAGGACCACCACCAACTTCAATCTAAGGACAGATAAATTCAATATTTTCAACACCTTGGGGTATTTTCGAAGCGAATCTCCAGGAGGTGGCCGTTTTGACAATACCTACCTGAGTGATGCCAGTGAATTTGACAGGATTTTAGAAGATAGGGATATTACTAGAAAGAATGAAGGTTTCAACGTGAACATTGGAATGGAATACTTCCTCACTGAGAAATCATCGGTTACCGGTAGTTTTTTCTATAGATGGTCGGACGAAAACGACCTGACCGAAAACGACAACCAACGTTTTGCTGATGGAAGCCTCAATAGCCGTACGTTCAGGAGTGAGGACCAAAGCGAAAATGACAACAGTTACCAAGTCTCCTTGAACTACACCAACAATTTCAATGACGATGGCCATAAACTGACTGCGGATTTCCAATATTCCTATGATGATGAGTCCGTTTTCACAGAGATCCAAGAAAACAATGTGGTCCCCAATCAAAATTTGTTGGCACTTGAAAATATCAATGAGATCCAGACCCAAGACGATATCCTGGCCCAGATAGATTATGTGTTGCCCATGGGTGAAGCCCAGTTCGAGGCCGGTTATAGAGGAACGTTTGAAAAAGAGATCAACGATTACCAATTGGATACACTGAACCAGGGATCAGGTGAATTTGAGACCAATTTGGACCTCACCAATGTATTTACTTACCATGAAAACGTGAATGCCCTGTACACCCAGTACGGAAACAAATATGGTAAGCTTTCAGTGCTTTTGGGTCTCCGTTTGGAGAACACCCAGATGAAGGGTAGCGTGGATTCCGAAATTGACAGTGAGGCACTGGAAGAAATTTTGGGCGAAGATGTGGATCTGAATTTTGACAAGAACTATCTTGGACTGTTCCCAACAGTGAACCTTATCTATGAAATCTCTGAAACCGCCAATGTTTCCGTTGGCTATAACCGAAGGATCAACAGACCCAGGGGCTGGTTCATCAACCCTTTCCCTTCCCGATCCAGTAGGACCAATGTTTTCCAAGGGAATCCAGATTTGGATCCTGCCTATGCCAATGCATTTGATATTGGATACTTGAAACGATGGAAAGAGCTTACCTTCACGTCATCGGTATATTACCAAAGGGAGACCAATTCCTTCGAGCGTATTCAGGAAGAAACGGGCGAAGTGACCTCTGATGGTATCCAGATCATTCGATCTATACCTATCAACCTCTCCACCAATCAGCGCATCGGTGCGGAAGCAGGTATGATCTATAGCCCTGTAAAATGGTTGCGCTTGAACAGTAGCTTCAACTTTTTCACGTTCAAGACCGACGGATTTTTTAATGGAGTGGATTATGGCACGGAGAATTCCAGCTGGTTTGCCCGATTGAGTTCCAAGTTTACCCTTCCGGCCAAGATAGATTTACAAGCCAATTCTTTCTACATGGGTCCACGTCAGAATGCACAGACCAAGGATAAGGCCATGTTCTCCTTGAACCTCGCCATGAGCAAGGACCTCTTCAAGGATAAGGCCACCCTTTCATTGAATGTAAGTGATGTGTTCAACTCCAGAAAACGCCGATCCTTCACACAAACGCCCACCTTTACTTCGGACAGTGAGTTCCAGTGGAGGCAAAGACAGGTAAACCTTTCCCTGATCTATAGGTTTAACCAAGCCAAGGAACGTAACCGTCAGAATCAAGAGAGACAAGGAGATTTTGAGGAAGGTGAAGGACAGTTCTAAGAAAGAGATCATCCCCAACATAACAAAAAAAGAAGCCAAATTGGCTTCTTTTTTTATTTATTCGATTGGGCCCTTTTGGCCTCTTTCCGTTCTTTATACATTTCCCGTAGGTTGCCTATCAACCAGTAAGGGACCACAAAGGTCAATAAGAAAATCATCAACCAAAAACCGATGGTCAAAATTGTCAAAAAAGCTAAAAAACCTAGATACTGGTCAAATTCAAACATTTTTCTTCCTTTAAGTACAACAAAGATACCTTCTTCTTCCGAAAAAAAACAAATCACAGGTGAAAAAAAAGTGCATTTCCCCCAATCTCCTATCATATAATTGACCTATCCACTACCTTTGTAGTTATAAATTTTATAAAAATGAGTTTTAGGATTGAAAAGGATACGATGGGCGAAGTAAAGGTGCCCGCGGACAAATATTGGGGGGCGCAGACCGAGCGTTCCCGCAACAATTTTAAAATCGGACCATCGGCATCCATGCCCTTGGACATTGTTTACGGCTTTGCCTACCTAAAAAAAGCGGCGGCCTACGCCAACCATGAATTGGGTGTGCTGAACCAAGAAAAAAGGGACCTTATCGCACAAGTATGTGATGAAATCCTTGAGGGCAAGCATAACGATCAATTTCCCCTGGTGATTTGGCAAACGGGCTCGGGTACGCAGAGCAACATGAACGTGAACGAGGTCATCGCCAATAGGGCCCATGAAATTGCGGGCAAAAAAATCGGTGAGGGCGAAAAAACAATCCAGCCCAACGATGATGTGAACAAAAGCCAATCTTCCAACGATACGTTCCCTACTGGCATGCACATTGCAGCCTATAAAAAAATTGTGGAAGTGACCATTCCTGGCGTGGAACAGCTCAAGAATACCTTGGATAAAAAGTCCAAGGAGTTTAAAAATGTGGTGAAAATAGGCCGTACCCACCTTATGGACGCCACTCCCCTGACCTTGGGACAGGAATTTTCGGGCTATGTTTCCCAGCTTGAGCATGGGATAAAGGCACTTAAGAATACCTTGCCGCACTTGGGAGAGCTGGCCCTTGGCGGAACAGCGGTCGGTACTGGCCTGAACACCCCCGAAGGTTATGATGTGCTCGTGGCCAAATATATTGCCGAGTTTACTGGACTTCCTTTTGTCACTGCTGAAAATAAGTTCGAGGCCCTCGCTGCCCATGATGCCATTGTGGAGAGCCATGGCGCCTTGAAACAATTGGCGGTTTCCCTGAACAAAATTGCCAACGATATACGGATGATGGCTTCCGGCCCTAGGTCGGGAATCGGTGAGATCATCATCCCTGCGAATGAACCAGGCAGCTCCATCATGCCCGGAAAAGTGAACCCTACCCAATGCGAGGCCATGACCATGGTCTGTGCACAAGTGATGGGCAACGATGTCGCCATTGCCGTGGGTGGTACACAAGGGCACTATGAACTGAACGTGTTCAAACCCATGATGGCGGCAAATATTCTTCAATCTGCTGAATTATTGGGTGACGCTTCTGTAAGTTTTGATGAGAACTGCGCCGTGGGCATAGAGCCCAACCATGAAGTGATCAAGACCTTATTGAACAACTCTCTGATGTTGGTAACTGCCCTGAACACTAAAATTGGTTATTATAAAGCGGCTGAAATTGCCAATACGGCCCACAAGAACGGGACCACCTTGCGCGAAGAGGCCGTCAACTTGGGATATGTGACCCCAGAAGAATATGACGAATGGGTGCGCCCTGAGGATATGGTGGGCAGCCTGAAATAATTATCCGAAAGTTTTATCCAAGAAAAAGCCCGTCCTAAATTGGACGGGCTTTTTGGCATTTATGGATAGTGTGTAATTATTTCAACTCGAATTTGGAGGTACCCAACAACTTCAATTTGTTGTCATATACATTTACCATATAGTTACCTTTAGGGAACTCATCACCAGGCTTGTTGATGTAATCACATACATCCAAGTTGCTGTTCTCATAGTAGAAATTGGTTCCTTTGCTATAGGTAATGGTAGCACCTTCTTCAGTAGATTTGGTATAGCTATCTCCCAAAACGTTGCCTTGTGGGTCAAGAACCTCAATGTAGAACTCCCTATCTCCAGCTTCGGCAATCACGTTATCAGCTACTGTAAAACAAACTTTGAACTTGTCAGTTGCCCTTGCCCTGGAAGTAGACACCAATTTTCCACTGCTCCTTTCCCTAACTGCATCCACAGAGAAGCTAGATAGGCTAAGTGCTGAACCTCTTTCCACGGCATCGGCCAATTGAGTGTTCTGTACCACTAGGGAATCATTGAAAATAGTCTGTTTTTCAAGTTCGGTGAATGTACTGTCACGCTGCATGGCCAACAAACTGTTGGATTGTGTCAAAGAGTCCACTTGTTTCAACAGTTTTTCCCTTTCGGCCTTTAGGACACTTACTTGTCTTCTGTATCTGGACAAAGAAGCAATGTCAGCCTTCATACTTTGTACTGAGTCAATGTACTTAGCAATGTTGTCACGGGCAGCCACCAATTCCTCGTTGGTTGCGTTGCTCTCCAAAATAGCCTTGTCATACTCAGACTTCAAGTTGTTCAAATCCTCAACAACCAATTCCTTTTCTTGTGTAAGGGCATCGGTAGTCTTCTTTTTATCTTGGTATAGACTCACGGTGTAAATGATAGTTCCCAAAAGAACCACACCCAACAATCCTGCTATTACCTTCAATCCGTTGTTATTCTTTGTTTCAGTCATAACGTTTGTATTAATTGATTTCTCGTTTAAGGTTTTTAATCAATCGTGTTTGGTTTATATACGCTTCAAATTACATTTTGGATTATCAGCTAAAAAAAATGTCAAAAAAATCTTCCTTGTAATCCATATACCTTAACTTTAAAGGAACATCAAGAGCGTAGTACCATGAAGAAAAAAATAATTGTGATGGCCGTCATTCTTGGCCTTGGCTTTGCCTGTAAACAGAATACAACCCAAAAAGATGAATCTGCAGAAATGGAAGCCCCGTTGGAGGTTGAAACAATTCCTGAAGCAAAGATCATCCCTATTGAACACGCCACTGCGGTTTTGGAGTTGGGAGATGTTACCTTATATATAGATCCCGTCGGTGGTAAATCGGTTTTTGAAGGGCAAAAATCCCCTGACCTGATTTTGATCACTGACATCCATGGTGACCATTTTAGTTTGGAAACCCTCCAAGAACTGGATACAAGCGATGTCACTATTGTACTCCCGCAGGCTGTTGCGGACCAAATTCCTGAAGACGCTGGGTTGAACCTAGAAATAATGAGCAATGGCGAGAAAAAAGAATTAGCGGGAATTGGCATAGAGGCCATCCCCATGTACAACCTAAGGGAAGAGGCGTTGGACTTCCATACCAAAGGCAGGGGCAATGGTTATGTAATCAGCTTTGGCGGAGAACGCCTCTATTTTTCTGGGGATACAGAGGATATTCCCGAAATGCGTGCCCTTAAAAATATTGATAAGGCCTTTGTGTGCATGAACCTACCTTATACCATGACTGTGGAAAGTGCGGCCGATGCCGTTCTCGAATTCAAACCCAAAGAGGTATATCCCTATCATTTTAGGGGCAGGCCCGATGTAAGTGATGTCGCAAAGTTCAAAGAGCTCGTCAACCAAGGAAATCCCGACATTAAAGTGGTACAATTGGATTGGTATCCCAACGATGATTTTTGACAGCACGAAATAATCACAACATTTTACCGTTTACATAACAAACTATTAACCAAATCTAATACTTGACCATGGCTCCCAAATCCCGTGTTCTAGTAGCATTGGCCTTCTTTTTGGCCATACAGGCTACTTACCCCAACCAATGTGACAATTTTTATTCCAAGGTGACCTATGCCCTCAACCATTGCAAAAAAGCAATGACGGCCACTAATTTCGAGCATCAGATGTACTATGCCGAAAGGGCCTTGGAAGCATTGGAAAATGCCAAATCCTTTATGGATGAGTGTGATTGTGCCAAAACAGAGGACAAAACCATCGATGCGATGGAAACTCTGGATAAGGCCATTGAGCCTGCTGACTGGGAAGCCGGTCGCTTCTTTACCAAAAAAGGCATGGCCGAAATCAGCGAACTCATCACCTTCATCGATCAGTGTACTTTAGGTGTATCAACCACCACCACAGTTGTTGCGGATGAGTCTAATCCAAGCGTACCGAAAACCGGCAGTGCCAATTCCATGGAGCTCGAAATGATCAAAGTCTTTGAAAAGCACGCGAACGACAAGTTACAATCCGCGGAACAGGCCATTCAAAACCTCGTGGAACTCTCCAAGACCATAGGAACAACCCCCATTGGCGGCAATGACGACCCCAATAGCCTTTCGGCACATCAAAAGGCGTATTTGGAAAAAGCAAAAAAACTATTGGAAACTGGTTTAAAAAACATAGGAGGGGATTAAGCTCCCCTTCCTACCTCGTCAATTTTTTATACTTGATACGCTTGGGCATAATATCCGCGCCTAAGCGTTTCTTTTTGTTTTCCTCATAGTCGGAGAAAGAACCTTCAAAGAAATACACCTGCGAATCTCCTTCAAAGGCAAGGATATGCGTACAGATCCTGTCCAGGAACCACCTATCGTGGGAGATGATCACCGCACAGCCCGCAAAGTTCTCCAGACCTTCTTCCAAAGCCCGAAGGGTGTTCACGTCCAGGTCATTGGTTGGCTCATCCAAAAGCAACACGTTTCCTTCCTCTTTCAAGGTCATCGCCAAATGGAGTCGGTTCCTTTCCCCTCCTGAAAGCATGTTCACCTTCTTGTTCTGCTCACTTCCAGAAAAATTGAAACGGCTGAGATAGGCCCTGGAATTCACCTGTTTCCCTCCCATCATTACCAATTCCTGGCCATCACTGAAATTCTCCCAAATGGATTTCTCCGGATCGATGTTGGAATGGCTCTGGTCCACATAGGCCAACTTGGCAGTATCACCTACAATGAACTCCCCTTTATCAGGTGTTTCCTCGCCCATGATCATCCTAAAAATCGTGGTCTTACCGGCACCGTTCGGACCAATGATCCCTACAATTCCTGCTTGGGGCAGATTAAAGTTCAGGTCTTCATAGAGCAATTTATCACCATACGCTTTGCTTACTCCCTTGGCTTCAATCACATTGGTACCCAATCTTGGTCCATTGGGGATATAGATTTCCAACTTCTCCTCTACCTGTTTTTGGTCTTGGCTGAGCAATTTGTCGTAGTTGCTCAAACGGGCTTTTTGCTTGGCCTGTCTTCCTTTGGCTCCTTGCCGCACCCATTCCAACTCTCTTTCCAAGGTTTTCTGACGTTTGGAAGCTTGCTTGCTCTCTTGGGCCAAACGTTTGGCCTTTTGGTCCAACCATCCCGAATAGTTTCCTTTCCAAGGAATACCTTCTCCCCTGTCCAGTTCCAAGATCCATCCGGCCACATTGTCCAAAAAGTAACGGTCGTGGGTAACAGCGATCACAGTTCCTTTATATTGTGCCAAATGATGCTCCAACCAGTGCACGGATTCCGCATCCAAGTGGTTGGTAGGCTCGTCCAACAGAAGAACATCGGGTTCCTGTAGCAACAAACGGCACAGGGCCACTCTTCTTCTCTCCCCTCCTGACAGAACTCCAATTTTCTTGTCAGATTCGGGCGTACGGAGTGCGTCCATCGCTATTTCCAACTTGGTGTCGAGCTCCCAAGCATTGGAAGCATCGATTTGATCTTGTAACGCGGCCTGCTTGTCCATCAACTTTTGCATCTTGTCCGGATCCTCATAGACCTCGGGCAGACCGAACATATCATTGATCTTATTGTACTCGTCCAAAATGGCGACAGTTTCGGCCACACCTTCCCGGACCACTTCGAGAACGGTCTTTTCCTCATCCAGTTGTGGCTCTTGTTCCAAATAGCCCACAGTATAACCTGGGGAGAAAACCACATCGCCCTGGTAGTTTTTGTCCACTCCGGCGATGATCTTCAGCAAAGTGGACTTACCAGAACCATTGAGACCCAAGATCCCAATTTTGGCTCCGTAGAAAAAGCTCAGATATATATTTTTGAGTACAGGTGTATTGGCCGTTTTATAGGTCTTGGTGACCCCGGACATTGAAAAAATGACCTTTTTATCGTCAGACATTTGGTTGTTTTTTAAATATTATTGAAAAGATGGGATCATACGCGACCCTTGAGGGCATTGAATACCCAAGCAATAGCAAAAAAACCGACACCCACTGCACCAAAACCATATCCAGCTACCTCGTCATATTTGAAGGCACCAAGTGCTATCATTCCCATTCCCACAAAAATCATGATCCATGTGGCCCAAGCGAGCACTGTGTTCTTGTTCATTCCCATTATTAATTGTTCAGAAGAAGCCCAAATATCGTAAAAAATGGAATAATGTAAATACTACTTCCTTGGTTTTATCCTTCAAAAGGAAAGCTTATCCCACATTTCTTACGAATTGTATCAAGCAATTCTGCTATATCCAAGCTGTTTTGATGGGACCATGATCCACTTTCTATGCGTTGCTCCCTAATACATTGGTTCACTTCCATTATTTCATAGAAATAACCTGTGCCACGCACCGGCAGGTCAAACTCCTCTGCCTCTCCATTTTTGACCAATGAAAAACCATTCGTCTCGTGCCATCTTGGGCGAAGGTACACTTCAGCCTCGGTACCAGAAATTTCAGCTTCCATTTTAGATCTTCCCCTAAAACCACTGTACAGTAAAGCTTGGGCTTCGGGATATTGAAAAATCATGGATGTTTGCAGTTCCGTTCCATTCCCATGAAAAGTGGACATGGCTTCAATCCTTTCCGGCATTCCCAAGATGAGATAGGCCAAAAAAACAGGATAGATCCCAATGTCCAACAGTGACCCTGAAGCCAAGTTGGGATTGAGCAAGCGTGAATCCTTGTCCCTGTCCAAGGCATAGAAGGCAAAATCTGCATGCAGATAGGTGATTTGGCCAAGTTCGCCTTCATCCACCAGCTTTTTCACCTGTTGGATGGCAGGATTGAACCTGGACCAAAGAGCCTCCATCATGAACACCTTGTTCTTTTTTGCAGCCTCCACAATCTCGGCCACTTCTTTCCCATTAATACCCAACGGCTTTTCACAGAGCACATGTTTTCCATTTTCCATGGCCCTTATGGCCAATTCTTTGTGAAAATTATGTGGTGTGGCAATGTAGAGCACATCAACTTCACTGGATTGAAACAGTTCTTCATAACTGCCAAAAACATGTGGCACATCAAATTCATCGGCAAACTCCTGTGCTCTTTGTAAACTTCTTGATCCTACGCCTGTGATTATAGCATCTTCAACCAATTGAAGGTCCGACGCAAATTTCCGTGCTATTTTTCCAGGGCCAACTACGCCCCATTTGATCTTGCTTTCCATATAACATCAAAAGTAATGATTATAACTCCTTATCTTTAGCCGACTAAACGAATTTGAGCAATTATGGACATCAACTTCAACAAAAACGAGGACCATAACAAACTGATGCTCTCCGAGCTTAGGCGGCGACTGGCCCAAGTGAAATTGGGGGGAGGCAAAAAACGTATTGAAAGCCATCGTGCCAAAGGCAAGATGACGGCCCGGGAGCGTATCGATTATTTGTTGGACAAAGATGTGTCCGCCATTGAAGTCGGTGCTTTTGCCGGTGAAGGGATGTATGCGGAACACGGTGGCTGTCCATCTGGCGGCGTTGTCGTAAAAATTGGTTATGTACAGGGCAAACAATGCGTGGTAGTGGCCAATGATGCCACAGTAAAAGCCGGGGCATGGTTCCCCATCACAGGAAAGAAAAACCTCAGGGCACAGGAAATTTCCATTGAAAATAGGTTGCCCATTATCTATTTGGTAGACAGTGCAGGGGTTTACCTGCCCATGCAGGATGAAATTTTTCCCGATAAAGAACATTTTGGCCGCATTTTTAGGAACAATGCGGTAATGAGCAGTATGGGCATCACCCAAATTGCTGCAGTCATGGGTAGTTGTGTGGCCGGTGGGGCCTATCTTCCCATTATGAGCGATGAAGCCTTGATTGTGGATAAAACGGGAAGTATTTTCTTGGCAGGGAGTTATTTGGTGAAGGCGGCCATCGGTGAGAGCATTGACAATGAAACATTGGGCGGTGCCACAACACATTCCGAGATCAGTGGTGTTACCGATTACAAGGCCAAGGACGATAAGGATGCCCTGGACAAGATAAAGAACATCGTCGGCAAAATTGGGGATTTTGAAAAGGCCGGCTTCAATCGTGTGGAGGCCAAAAATCCTACGGAAAACCCTGAGGACATTTATGGTATCCTTCCTTCTTCGCGCAGTGACCAATACGACATGTTGGAAATCATCAAGCGACTGGTGGACGATTCCGACTTTGAACAATATAAGGAAGGCTATGGTAAGACCATTTTGACCGGCTACGCCCGCATTGATGGCTGGGCCGTGGGCATTGTGGCCAATCAGCGTAAGGTGGTAAAAACCAAACAAGGTGAAATGCAATTTGGAGGTGTAATCTATTCCGATTCTGCGGACAAGGCCACTCGTTTTATTGCCAATTGCAATCAAAAGAAAATTCCCTTGGTGTTTCTTCAGGATGTCACTGGTTTTATGGTGGGCAGCAAAAGTGAGCACGGAGGCATCATCAAAGATGGCGCAAAAATGGTGAATGCGGTAAGCAATTCCGTAGTACCCAAATTTACCATTGTTATCGGCAACAGTTATGGTGCTGGAAACTATGCCATGTGCGGCAAGGCCTATGACCCCAGATTGATTGTGGCCTGGCCCAGTGCGGAGCTGGCGGTAATGAGCGGTAATTCCGCCGCAAAAGTGCTGATGCAGATAGAGAAGGCCAGCTTGGAGAAAAATGGGGAGCCCTTGGATCCTGAAAAAGAAAAAGCGCTTTTTGACAAGATCAAGCAACGGTATGATGACCAAATCTCACCCTACTATGCCGCTGCCCGATTGTGGACGGATGCCATTATAGATCCTCTGGACACTCGTAAATGGATTTCCATGGGTATTGAGGCTGCCAATCATGCGCCCATTGAGAAGCAATTCAATCTGGGAGTGTTGCAGGTGTGATTCAGCCCTAATTTCCCAGTTGTGGTTTGGGTCGAGGAATCAATAACAACTCGGTCTGTCGTCCATTTACGTAGCGGAACCCTTCCTTACCAAAGAAACCTGCCTCTTCCAACATAATGCGGATGTCACGCTTCCATTCAGGAATGTGTACCGTGGTATTGAGCTCAATGGCATAAACGGTGTTCGGGTTGAGCGGGTAGTTCTCCCCATCGTCCTTCATAACACCCCCTTGCGCATCCCACATACCAATAGTGGTACCCGCGGAATGCCCATAAGTGCCCAACGGATGGGTATAAATAGAAGGTCGAAGCCCTGCATCCTTTGCTTCTTGCAGTGCCCTGGCCAAAATAGCGTTCCCCACCTTGCCTTCTACCATGTTCTGGGTCAAAAAGTCCTGTACCCGGTTGCCATCCTTCAGGGCATCCACTAAAAAAGAAGGGGCTTCTTTTTCACCAGATTTCAACACATAGGCCAACTCTTGGCAATCTGTATTGAGCCGTAGGTAAGTGATTCCAAAATCACAGTGCAATAGGTCCCCTTGTTGGATCACCAAATTGTCCGGTCTCCCAGAAAACGAATAGAGATGGCTGACCAATTCCTCACTTGTCCTTTGGATATCCACTGTGGGATGGAACCAGGTTTCCAAACCCAGGTCGGTTACTTTTTGGCGCATCCACCATTCAACCTCGGTGGTGGTCGTAATCCCGGGCGTAATGACCTTCTCGGAAAACGCTTCCGCAATGATATCGTGGGTAATGTCCACCAATTGGTTATAAATGGTCATTTCCCTTGAAGTTCGGGTCTCGATCCAACGCACTGCCAATTGTTCGGCAGATACCACCTTGGAATGATATTTTTTGGGCAGATTGGCCATGAATTCATCATAATCCGTCTTGTCCAATCCGTCGGCTATATTGTGATCCCTTGAAAAATTGAGGCCTATCTTTTTGGGATTACGTTCCGAAATCAACTGCATCAACCGTTTCCATTGGTCCGGCTCCTTTTCTTTGTCCCAAGCAGAACTAATACTTTCCCCCACATTGTACCGGGCCACAGCCAATTTATCCAAGGTGTTCGTTGCTTTGTTCCGATAAAAAAGAAGGATGGTCCTTCGTCGGGCATTCAGCCAAGTGGCAGGAAGCATGGTCCGTATGACTGGGTCTTCATTGTATTCCCTGGAAATGACGATCCACATATCGATATCCGTCTTGTCCATCAACTCTGGGAGCAAATGGTTGAAACGTTCCTCCAAGATCTCGTCCACTACCTTGGCCCGTTCAGCCTCCGGAAGGATTTGTTGGGATAAAAGAATAGAGGGCAATACTAACAGGATGAATTGGAAAATGCTTCGCATGGTTGATTTTTAGCTGAAAATACAGCTTTTGGCAGAAATAAAAAAAGTGCCCTGAGGCACTTTAGATCATACATTTGCATACTTTTTTATCAACCGTACAATAAGGTCATTGAGCTTTTCAACCTCATACTTGGATGTTGTTGGTTTAAGGTGTGGATTTCCTACGCCACTATCATCTGTCAGAAAAACATAGGTTCCATTGGTTGATATGCTGAAAAATCTCATTAACATTTCAACTGTTTTGTCCGCACCGCTTGCCACTATCGGGATTATTTTAATGCCATCTTTCTGTGCTATCTTAATTTGTTGATGTATGGTTTCAACGTTCTCTTCAGTCAAATGTGGCGGAGCGTCCAAAAGCAAAAACAGCAATCGTGCTCGGGCATTTCCATTCCACGATTTGGACATGGCCATTTTCAGCGCCTTTTCCACGGCTTCTTCATAATCCCCGCCTCCACTGGCATATTGTTTGTTTAAATTGATCTGGGCTTCATTCAAGTTAGAGGTAAAATCAAAATCCTTTACAACATACTCATCACCATGGTCCCTGTAAAAGGTCATCGCAATCCTTTTTTCACCAACAGTATTGTCAATTCTACCAATAATGTCCCTCAGTTCTTCCTTCAGATATTCCATTTCATCTCCCATGGAGCCAGTGGCATCAATGGTGAACATAATGTCCAAATTGTTGTAAGAGGACAAATCCTCTGTTGAGAAGTCTACTTCCTTGACATTGGATTTTATTTTTTTCCCGAATATTTTGTCCTTGTGAATTACTTGGACGTAATAATAATCACTCTTGCCATTGCATTCAACATCTTTGAACAAAACACTTTTACCAAACACATCGGTTTTTGTGGTCATTTCAGGTTTGGTTGCATGTTCATTGGCGGAGTATAGGGAAACCCTTGCATTGTTGATGCCGTCTCCATTTTTGTCCTTCACTGTTATAATCAATTTATTTTCAAGGTGAAAGCCCCAATTCTCCTTGATTATTTGAAATTCTTTATCGCGAATGATATCCTGCCATTCACCAAAATTCTCAATGTCGTTGATTTCCCCGGCCGTCAAAGTTCCCGACCTATAATTTCCATATCCTTTTGGATCCCCTCCTTTTGTAACAGACACACCCGCAACTTTTCCTTCCACCACATCGGCAACTGCATAGCTAAATCCACTTTCACTTTTTTTAGTGCCATAGCCCATGACGACTACTTCTTCCAATACTTCGTGGCTCTCCTCCAATTGAACATTGACTGTTTTGCTATCCCCAATCTTTACTTCCAAGGTTTTGAAACCAATAAAGGAAAAAACCAATATTTGGTCCTTTTGGGCCACAATACTATATTGACCATCAAAATTGGTCTGGGTTCCTTTTGAGGTTCCTTTCACGATCACATTCACTCCGGGAATCGGAGTATTGGTGGCATCCGTCACCACACCTGAAACTAAATTCTCTTGAGCGGTACCCTGTAGGCTAAACACCAGCAGAAAAAGTAAAACTTGATTTTTCATAATTGACACGGTTTTTAGATTTACCACTAACCTATCATGAAAAACCATAAGGGGAAATCCAGAATGAGTTATCCCGAACAATTGTGACGTGAACGCAACTTTTGGGTGAGTTTAGAAAATAATGCTTGCCAGTGTTTTGGAACGATCTATCTTTTTCGTGGATGTTTCAGAAAAAGCGTTTACAACGAAAACTTTCTTGGGCACCTCATATTTGGAAAGGGTTTTCAGGGCTTTGATTTGGTTCAACAGTTGGTCTTCCCCACGGGTTTCAGGTTTGGCTTCCACAACCAGTACCAATTGCCTACCCAAGGTTTCGTCCGGTATGCCGGCAACAAAAAAACGGGTCTTGATGATGGTGGATAACTTTTCCTCAATGGCTTCAGGAACCAGTTTGATACCTCCGGAATTGATGATCGAATCAAATCGTCCCAACCATTTGAACCGGTTCTCTGTGACCAGTTCCACTAAATCATTGGTGATGACTTTCTCCTCGGAAATCTTGGGCGCATTGATCATCAAGCATCCCCTTTCGTCCGTAGTGACACTTATGCCCGGCAGGGTCTCAAAATAATCCTGTGGCTCAGGAGCAATTTCTTTGACAGCGATATGGGTGATGGTCTCCGTCATGCCATAGGTTTCATAGACCTTGGTGGGGAGCAGCCCCAACTGGTTCTTCAGCGTGACATCAACTGGGGCGCCCCCAACAATCAAGGTATTTACCCTGTGCAATTGGTCCAACGATTTTTTGGCCTGCATGGGCACCATCGCCACAAAATCATAATCTTTGCCATTATTGTCCAAAGGTGTGGAAGAGGGTTCCACAACATCCAAATGCAGTCCGAGCACCATGGCACGGACAAGCATCATCTTTCCGGCAATGCCTGTGGAGGGAAGGCATAAAAGGGCCGTCTGTTTCGGACTCAATTGAAAATAAGCCCCTGTGGCCAAGGCCGAATTGACCATCTGTTCCTTTTTGAGAGTGATTTTTTTGGGTTTTCCTGTTGAACCCGAAGTATTGACCTCCAAAGTAGATGTATCCGATGCCCAATCCAACAAAAACTCGCCCAAAGGGGTCTCAAACGGGGCTCCCTCCTTTGTCAAACTATAGCCCAACTCGGAGAGGTCTCCAAAAACCAAAGGAGCTCCGTTGAACTTAAAATTGGGATGGATGTTATGCCAACTTGGATTCTCCATCGGTGAGGGCCACAAATTCTTCTTTGCTCAATACTCTCCCAAAAAGTCTGTCCTTCCAGTTTTTCCATTTGTATACTTTGGAGAAAATCAGCAATAGTATCGGGAAGACAACAAAAACGGGCATGATGGCATCCCAACCCAATGCAGGTTCTGAAACATCCTTGTAAATGGAATTGGTCTGAAATGCGGTCCAATCGGCGGTGACCAAAAGCGCTGTGATCAAATTGTTGGCGGCATGAAAGCCCAGAGCCAGTTCCAATCCCTCGTCCATCAGGGTCAAAATGCCCAAAAAGAATCCCGTGCCAATATAGTAGATGAGCAGGCTGTACCCCAATTTCTCCACTTCTGGATTGGCAATGTGCATCAACCCGAACAAGGTAGAGGTGACCACCAAGGGCAACCATCTGTTCCTGACCGCCAGCCCCAATCCCTGCATCATGTGTCCACGGAACAGGTATTCCTCAAAACTCGTCTGCAATGGAATCAAAAGGATGGCAATGATGGCCAAGGGTATGAATTTCATCAGATCAAAATTCAGTACATAATCCTCAGGGGAAAAATAGATATCGATGCCTGTAAGCACGATCGTGATCACACTCCATAATCCAAAAGCGAAAAAGATCCGCTTCCAGTCAATTCGCTTTCTAGAGGTCGTCAATGAGGTTATCGACTGTTGATGGACCAAGAACGTCCATCCCAAGACCACAAAAAAACCGGCCACCAAAGGTGCCAAAAGGGAAATCAGTACCAAATTTGACCCAAATCGGTCAATGATCTGCTGCATCATCGCCTCAATATCAATGTTGGAATTCACAGTGACAATATAATTGTACACCATAAAACCAATAAAGCCCAGCGGAAGCACCAAGTATTTCCAAAGTCCTTCGTTCCCCTTATACCCTTGTTCTATGTACATATTTCGTTGATTAAATCCATATTCCACTCCTTGGCAGGTCCATACAGCAATTTTCCGCCGGACACCTGCAGGGGGCTTTCTATATTATTCGTATACAAACTCCCCGTTCCCAATCCTTGGGGCATGTTGTTATTTAGGGTGAATGTCCATTGCGCTATAGCATTCAGACCTATATTGCTTTCCAGGGCACTGGTGACCCACCATCCTGTTTGTTGCTTTTCCGCCAGTTGTATCCATTGCTTGCTCCCTGCGAAACCGCCCACCAAACTGGGCTTCAATATAATATATTGTGGCTGTATGGTTTGTAGCAGTTTTTGCTTTTCTGTTACAGAAAAAATACCGATCAATTCCTCATCCAAGGCAATGGGCAAAGGAGTGTTTTCACAAAGTTCTGCCATGGCATCCCACTGTCCTGCCCGTATGGGTTGCTCAATGGAATGGATATCGAACGCTGATAATTTTTCCAACTTCTCCATGGCCTCCTCTACGGAAAAAGCGCCATTGGCATCTACCCTAAGCTCAATTTCATGCGGAGAAAAGTTGTTTCGGATGGATTTCAGGATGGAAACTTCCTTCGAAAATTCAATGGCCCCGATCTTCATTTTGATGCACCGGAACCCATCCTTGAGTTTCTGCTCCAATTGTTGGAGCATGTATGCCTCATCGCCCATCCAAATCAGGCCGTTTATAGAGATAGGCGCCTGTTTTTTGGTAAAATCTGATGGGAAAAGTTCAAAAGGATCGTTGGCCCCCACCGAAAGAAAAGCCTGTTCCAAACCAAATTGGATCGAAGGGTATTCCGTCAATCCGTCCAGCAATGGTTCCAGGCCCAAATGGATGTTCTGGCAGGTCCATGCCAGCTTTTCTTCGTAATCGGGCACATCATCTATACTCAGTCCGCGTAGAATACCACACTCCCCTATCCCGAAACGTCCGTCGTGCCGAAGCACCAAAAACCAGGTTTCCTTTTGGGTCAATACCCCTCTGGAGGTACCGCTGGGGACTTTAAAATGAAGGGTGTACTTCTTGTAGCTTGCTTCCATGGAATGATACCAAATGTAACCATATTTTGAATTTTGGCAGCAATTGTTGAGCCCGTTATTCCTTGAAAAAAGAAAAAGAATTTAACTGAAATTGAACCAGAAACGCACTCCTTCGCTATCCCGGTCAATGTTCAGTTTAGATTGGAGTTGGTTCACCAATCGGTTCATCAAACGGATTCCCATGGAAGAATGTGCCCGCTCCTCAGCATCTTCCGGGAGCCCCACGCCGTTGTCGGTATATTCAAAATAGCCCTGGTCGCCATTCTTTCTTAAATGGATATAGATCTTACCATTGTCGTCATTATCAGGGAAAGCGTATTTGAAGGAATTGGAAACCAACTCGTTCAGGATCAGCCCAAAAGGAATGGCACGATCGATATCCAGCTCGGTGCCCTCTGCATCAATGGTGATACTGATGTTGTGCCCCCCTTTTTTATAGACAGATTGAACGCTGTTGATCAAGCTCTCAATATATCCCTGCATTTCTATCACGGAAAGGTCATCGTTCTGATACAGTTTTTGGTGGATGAGCGCCATGGCCTTCACTCGGCTCTTTCCTTCCTCCAAGGCCTCTATGGCCGCCTTGCTGCGGGTATTCTTGGTCTGGAGGCTCAACAAACTGGAAACCATTTGTAGGTTGTTCTTTACCCTATGGTGGATTTCCTTCAACAAGGAATCCTTCTCCACCAATGCATTCTCGATGATATGCTTTTGCTCGGAGATAAGACGTTGGTTCTTGATACTTTTTAAATAGGCATATACCAATCCAGCAAATCCCAACAATGTGAATATCAATGAAATGAATACCAAATTGATGCGCTCGTCCTTGGCCTTCATCTCACTTCTTGCCAGCTCGTTTATCCGTTTTTGCTCATCAATGAGCCGTTGGGAATTTTGAAGGTCCTCATTGGCCACAATAGTGACCAGCTGCTGTTTGATGAGTGCCGATTGTTTTTGCGCCAACGAATCCTTTATCCTCTCATTGCGCTTGTAGTAGATGGTGGCATTTTTGAAGTTCTCCACCTTGTCATAAAAAGCGGCCAACAAACTATTTCGCTCAATGGTCTGTAGGATGTTGATGTTCTCAAAGTCAATGTCGAGGTATTTTTTTGCCGCATTGAACCGCTCCAATTGAAGATTGGCCTCTGCCAGGTACATCGTGTTGTCGATGACCTCGCTTTTGTGAATGTTCTTTGAAGATGCCTCCAGAGCTTCTATGCTGTCCTCGAGAAGGGGAATGGCGGTTTCATACTCCCCCATCATCACGTGACATTTGGCAATGTTTCCCTCTATTTCGGCTTTGAGGAGTTCACTCTCAAAGATATCCTGTTCACTTTTCTGGGTGGAAATGTCGTTCAGGTACACATCCAAGTAGGCCTTTGCCTTTTTCAGCTCACTGAGCGCCGTTGGGGCCGAATCATCCAATCGCAAGTAGTTGCCCACTTTGCTATGGTATTGGGCCAGTTTGTAGGTTTCGTTGTCCGCAATGGTGGGCTTTACTTCCATGATGTACTGGTCCCTCGCCTTTCTGTACAAGCCCAAGTTGCTGTAGATATCGTAGAAGGATACGTTCTCGGTGATTCCCAGTTCGCGCTTTTCCTTGCGGATCTCTATCTGCTTGTCATACATCTGGAGGTTGGCGTAGTTGTTATCCAGCACATCAAGGATTATTTTGTGCAGGTCCATCTCCAAAGAATCTTTGTCCTCGTGAAGTTCCTTTGCCAAGGCGATACTCTTATCATATTCGCCAAGGTCGTTGTACAACTGGGCCTCCATCACTTTGTAGAGCCTGGCGGCAACCGTGTCATTGGTCTTTTGGGAATTGGCAAGGTATATTTTGACGGTATCCAACCAATCGTAGGCCGAATTTACATTGTACCTATTGACCGAATTGAAGAAAACATTGAACCGTTGCGACGGACTGCTGACATTTTCAAATTCTTTCAGCACACTGCGCTCTCCATCATTGGGACTCTGAGCCGAGGTACTGAAAAGAAAGGCAAAATATATAGCGGTGAATAAAAATCTTACGTAACGTCCCATTAATTTAATTGATACAGTAACCAAAGGATACATCCCATGGCCCGATAATGTTTGTGCCCTTTTTTATCTCTCTTCCCCTTAAAAACCAATGTGATTTCAGAAATGCACTGAGCATAGCCGAAAACTAAGTATGGGGTATATAGAGAACGCTAGTTTAGCTTCAAAATTAAATCCAAACCAAAAGACTTGTCCGGTATTGTTGTGAAATAGCCATTTTCTGTTGTGAAAAGATTCCTTGTGTATGTGAATATGCACTTTACCGATGTTTTGTGCATTTCGTGGAGTTGATCAATGAAATCAATATCTGTAAAATCAAAAAAGGCCCTGCTTTTTACGACAAGACCCTTTTACGAGAACACTATATGAAAATGAAAAAATTACTTTCTTAATTATTACACTGCTAAAGTACGGACGACCTTCCCAAGACCAAAAACATTGTTGTGAACGTCCCAAAAGTTGTGGTCATCTGGTTGAAACGGATAGACGGCATAAAAAAATGCCCCTTTGGGGCATTCCATATGAGTCGTATGTGCTTTGATTGAAAATGGACTAACTGTTCATCGATGAAAGGATGAACTCCTTAAAGTCCTTTGAAATTGGAATCAGGTTATTGTTGATCACCACATCCTTGGAATTGATGGCATCTATGTGGTCCACGTTCACAATATAGGACTTGTGGGCTCTGTAGAACTTGTTTCCGGGCAGTTTTTCCAGATAATCCTTCAATGGGGATCGTACCAGGAATTTTTTGTCAGCCGTATTCACCTCCAGATATACGTTGTCCGCTTTGATGAACTGGATATCACTGAATTGGATCCTATAGTACAGATGCTGTTTTTTCACAAAGATGGAATCCTTTAGGACAGAATTGGAGGTAAAGCTCTCGCCTACATCATCTAGGTCCCTGTTCAAATCCTTCTTGTTGTAGTTGAAATTGGACAACGCTATTTCAATGGAAGTGTAAAGGTCCTGCTGTTCAAAGGGTTTAACCAAATAACCATCCGGTTTCACCGTCTTTGCATTTTCCACTGTGGCCCTATCTGAGTTGGAGGTGACGAATATGAACGGAATGTTGTACGATTCCCTAATGTGTTTGCCTAGATCTATCCCCGTCTTGTCCGATGCCAAGATGATATCGATCAACACCAGATCTACATGGTTGTTCTTTAATACTTCAACCGCCTGTTCATAAACAATTACATTGTCCACGATCTCATAGCCGATTTCCTCAAGCATGGACTGCATGTCATCAGCGATGATGACATTGTCCTCTACGATCAAAATTCTAATTGGATGTTCCAAGTTCCCTAAAGTTTATCTGGTTGTCTATCAAATTTACAAAAAAATATTAATTGCGGAGAAGAAGAGTATAGCAAGTAGAAAAGAACTGAGTGCCAATTTTTTAAGCTCCCCATCAAGCTGTCCTGGATCGTGTGTTTTCAGCACTTTCACAAGGTGTATTAAAATGGGTACAAAGGCCAACATAAAATACCCTTGTTTCCAACTCAATTCCTCAACCAAAACATAGAGAAGAAAGCACACAAAAGAAATCGACATTAGTAGAAAGTGGTATCGCTTTCCATTGTTGAATCCCATCTTCACCACCAAGGTGATCTTTCCATGTTTCTTATCGGATACAACATCCCTGAGGTTGTTCAGGTTGAGCACGCCCACACACAAAAGTCCCAAACCGGTTGCGGGCAGTACCGAATGCCAATCCAACGCTTTAGTGTACAGGAACATACTGCCCAGAACGCCCAACAAGCCAAAAAACAGGAAAACATAGAGGTCTCCCAAGCCCTTGTAACCATAAGGATTGGAGCCCATGGTGTATCTGATGGCGGCCCAAATACTCATGGCTCCCAATATGAAAAAAATGAAGATGTAAACCAGATTTTCCAATCCGAATGCCTTATAAATCAGGATAATGGCCAAAAGCATGGAGGTCGCTATCGAAACAATGATCCCCTTTTTGAGGGCCGTCCTGGAAAGTAGACCACTTTGAAGGACCCTTTGCGGACCTATCCTGTCCTCGTTATCGGTTCCTTTTACTCCATCACCATAGTCATTGGCAAAATTGGAAGTAATCTGAAAACCGACGGTGGTCAATAGGGCGAGCACAAAAATATCGAACTGGAAAAAACCCTGTTTGGCTGCCATTGCAGTACCCACAATAATTCCCGAGAGGGAAAGGGGAAGGGTCCGCAATCTGGCGGCCCGCACCCAAGTCTTCGCTTTTCCCAATATTAAAAAGGTTCTTCTATCTTAATCCTTTTTCCATCTTTGTACGAGGCCACAAATGCATCCTTGAAGCCCATCTGTACCAATTGCGCCCTAAAGGACTGCGCTTCGGAGAGGGTCTCAAAATTCCCAAGGGAATAGGCATAGAAAGGATTGGTCTTCACGAAAAGGGTGTTGGTGAGTGCCTCTGAAGCGAGGGTGACATTGTTGTCCACGAACGATTTCACCTGAACGGAATAGATCTTTTCCTTGTTGAGGAACTCCTTTGCCAAGTAGAACTCCCTCACTAGGCTGAGTTCCTGGTTCTGGACCTTAAGATTGTCTATCCTGTTCTTGATGGCATCCAAACTGTCAATGGACACCAAAAGATTGTTCTGGTTTTCAAAAGACTGCTTGGTGCTCAAGCCTGCCGTAAACGAAGTGATGGCCAATGTACCTATGACGAATAGGCCCACAAAGCCCAAAAGGACGTTCCGTTGCAACTTGAGTTTGCGAAGGTCCTTGTTCTTATATTTTATCTGGTCCAGTAATCTTTCATTGATAATCTGGGCCTTATCTATGTCCTTGTGTAGATCCAACAAATCGCTTTCTTCAATAAAAGGCATATTGTCAAGGGGTTATGAATTATCAGCAAAGCTAATAACGTAGTTGTCAATAAGTTAATTGGTATATCTACAAATGTAAAATTTTTAGGGAAAGAAAAAAACTTAGCGGTATGAAATTAATGTCAAAAAGCGGCAAAAAGAGATAAATGTCAATTTCTTGCCTTTTTATAGCAAGTGGATCCCATCATCCTGAATATTGATCTTGCGTTGTCTGTAGAGAATGCCCACGCCTTTCTTGAATGCCTTTTTACTCAGATGGAGCGTTTTTTGGATCTCTTCTGGTGAGGATTTATCATGAAGTGGCAAAAAACCATTGTTTTCCTGCAACTTGTCATAGATGATCTTTGCAGTGGGTTCCAACATCTTGGCACCGATGGGCTGTAGCGAAACATCTATCTTGTGGTCGTCCCGAACCTTTTTCACAAACCCTTTCAAACGGTCCCCCACTGAAACCGGTTTGAATATATCACTGTCGAAGATGAGCCCCCTGTGTTTGTTGTCCACGATCACTTCCCAACCCAAAGGAGTTTTCCGATACACCAACAGATCTACCTCGGCATTGGTCTCATAATCGGCCCCATCGTTGGTCAAAAACTTTTCTATACGACTGGAACCGGTAAGCCGTATGCTCTCCTCATCCAGATAGCAGTGTACAATATACTTCTTCCCTGCTTCCATTCTTTGGGATTGTTCCCTAAAGGGAACCAGCAAATGCTTCTCCAGCCCCCAATCCATAAAAGCACCATATGCTCCCACTTCCGCAACCTTCAAAAAGGCAAAACCGTCTCGGGTCACGAGGGGTTTCAGTGTAGTGGCCACGGGTCGCTCGCTATTGTCCAAATAGCAGAACACCTCCAATTCCATGTCGATTTCAAAATCCTCGGGGACATATTTGTTCGGTAGAAGGATCTCGGTGCCTTCATCATCTCCCAGAAAAAGGCCCACACTCGTGCTACGGAGCACTTTCAGGGTGTTATGGTTTCCCAATTTTATCATAAGGCAAAGGTAGATGGAATTTGTGGGTATAAAAAAAGCTGCCCATAAAGAGCAGCCAAACTTAAGTTGTTTTGTATCATGCTAATTGTAAGCAGATTGCTTTCCAAAATGCTTCGCCAACATGTAATAGATAACGGCTCGTTGCTTGTTTTTCTCTGATTGGCCGTATGCATCGATTACCTTTTTGATAGCGTCCATGAGGGCCGGACTATCGGCAAGGCCCAATTTCTTGATCAGGAAATTGTTCTTTACGGTTTCCAGCTCCTTGTCATCCGACCCCGAAACCTTGGAAGCATCCAGATTGTATATGGCCGGGCCCAAGCCTACGGTTACCTTGGTCAGCAAATCCATGTCCGGGGTTTCCCCAAATTTGGCCTTGATGTCGTCTGCGTATTTTTCGATGAGTTCGTCTCTTCTGCTCATAATCGATCAGTGTCTTTGTGGATTTATAGTTTATGGTCTAAGATATAAAATCGAAATAGTCGAGCAAAATTTTATTGTTCAGCTCCCGTGGGGTATTGATTTCCAGAATCTTTGGCTTATCGGATTCCCCATACAATTTTTCCAGTCCGCCCAGCAATTGTTTTTTGTCCGAAGCCTGATGGTATTCAAAACCGAACATCTTTGCCAAATGCTCCGCATTGAGTCGGTGCTGGGTTTCAAAAAAGGTGTTGAACTCGTCGGTGTCCTCTTTGCCCGGAAGGATCCTAAAAATGCCCCCTCCCCCATTGTTGACGATAATGATCCTGAAATCGGAACGGATATGGTTGTTCCAAAGGGCATTGCTATCATACAAAAAACTCAAATCCCCAGTGATCAACAAAGTTGGGCTCTCACTGTGAACGGAGGCCCCTACTGCCGTGGACGTACTCCCATCTATGCCACTGGTACCCCTGTTGCAAAACACTTTCAAAGATGGGTGCATGGGGAACAATTGGGCATAACGCACCGTGGAGCTATTGGCCAAATGTACCTGATACCCTTTGGGGATGTGCTTCATTACTTCATCAAAAACCATGAAATCCGAGAAGGGAATCTGTTCCAAATAAGCGGCCCTTCCCTTTTCGTAGGTAGCCTTTGCTTGCTTCCATTTCCTTTTATAGGCACTTTCGGTTTCCGAAGGCGTAAGGATGTGCTTTAGGAAGGTATTGGGTTGTTCCTTCACATGCTGCGTGAGGCAAAAAAACGTATCGTATGCTGTTTTGGGGTCGATATGCCAATGGACCTTGGGCTGGAACTTGCGCAGAAACGCCTTGATCTTTTTGGAAACGATCATCCCACCAAAAGTAAGGAGTACATCGGGCTGAAGTGCTTTGAAAAGTGCCTCCCTGTCCGATGATTTTTCAATCGGGGCGATGATACTGTCAATGCTGGGGAAAAATTCGGGATGGTGCAAGTTGGAGGTCGTTTCGGTGAACACCAACGTATGACCATCCTTTGCCAAAGCTTCCAACACCTCTTGGTCCATGGTATCGGGCTGGTCCACCCCTACCAAGACCATTTTCCGGGCACTGTTGTTCCAAATGGCAGCAAATTTGTCATAATCTTTCACTCCGGAAGCTTCCAACTTGTCTTCTTCAAATACAGAAAGCTGTACTGTAGGCTCTTCCAACAGACCATACAGCGGTTCCTCAAACGGAATATTGATGTGTACTGGCGATTTCTCCACAAATGCTATCCGAAGTGCCTTGGCCAATTCTTTTTCATTGTATGCCTGGACATCTTCCTGTGTATCCGCCAAAAGGTCTTTGCCCAATGTAGAGACCGAACCCGATGCGTGGGAGACATCCTGCTTCAGATTGGCAGCATATCCGATGTGCTTTTCCAGTACATTGGCCTGCCTGATGGTCTGACCGTCCCCGATATCGATCCGGTAACTTGGCCTATCCGCTGTAACAACGACCAAAGGAATATCACTGTAAAAAGCCTCGGCCACCGCCGGATAGTAATTGAGCATGGCACTTCCCGACGTACAGACCACCGCAACGGGTTCCTGCAATTGCTGGGCCATACCAAGGGCAAAAAAGGCGGCACAGCGCTCGTCCACAACACTATAGCACTTAAAAAAAGGGTGCTTGGTGAAACCGATGGTCAACGGTGCGTTCCTTGAGCCTGGGGAAATTACTATATGCTTGATACCCTTGGACTTAAAATACAGGACCAATGTTTGTGCGGCAGGAATATTGGAATACATCATGGAGTACAAAAATACGCTTGAAAATGGGATTCCCCTAAAATCCTGGGCAGCAAATTATAGGATGCCCAGCATGGTCTTGCTTTTGTTCTGGGTCTCAATCCATTCGTCCAACGGATTAGATGCTGAAGTGATGCCCCCGCCCACAAAAATGGTGGCCTTGTCCCCATTCAGTTCCATGCACCTGAGGTTCACGAACAATGAAATATCATTTTGGGCGAAGAGATTGAGTTCTCCCAAAAAACCCGTGTAGAAGGTACGCTCATAATTTTCGTTTCCCATAATGAAATCCATGGCATCTTGGGTGGGGATGCCACACACGGCTGGGGTTGGGTGCAATGTGGTGATCACTTTTTGGATGTCCGTCTCAGGCCTCATCTTTCCCCTCACCTCGGACCTCAAGTGCCAAAGGTTGCCCGCCCTGATGGATTTTGCCTCATCAATTTCCAACCGCTCCATGGAATGGTGCAGTTTTTCACGGATGTAATCGGACACCATGTTCTGTTCCTCAATCTCTTTACTGCCCCATTGCGGGTTTTCATTGCCTTCGTAGGGCAAGGTCGCGGCCAAGGACATGGTCCATAACTCCCCACCTTTGATCTTTACCAAGGTTTCGGGCGTTGCCCCGCACCAAGTGCCCACTTCGGGATGGTGGAACAGGTAGCAAAATGCGTTGGGGTACTGTTGCAAAAGATCATCAAAAATGGCAAGGGGACTTTTGGTCAAAGACACCTCCATTCTTCTGGACAGGACCACTTTTTTCAGGTTTCCTTTTCCAATTTCCTGAATCCCCTTTTCAACTAGCGTCATATGGCCCTTCTTTCCTTCTTCAGAAAGGGCAACTTCCGCTCTGTCCAATTTCTTTAGGAACGAATGGGTCGCCTTTACAGTTTCATCAGGTCGAATCAGGACGGCCCCTTTACTCAGGTCGAACGGAGCAAAAACAAATCCTTTGTCCTTAAAATCGGTAGACCAGAGTTCGTTGTCCGCCTGAAAAACGCCCACAAGTTCTTCCTGTTGCGGTTTTCGATAGATAGCGAACGGAAGGTTTTTTTTCAGCTGGTTTTCGACGTTGTCGAATAGGTGTTGAAGCTCTTTATTTTCTGGGTAATGCAATGGTAGTCAATTTACAGTTGGAAATGAGATCGCCTTCTTCATTGGTGATCTTGATCTCCCAAAGTTGGGTGGTTCGGCCCTTGTGAAGCATGGATGCACGCGCATACACATATCCCTCTTTTACGGATTTCACATGGTTTGCGGCAATCTCTATCCCACGGACAAAAAACTCCTTCCCATCCAAGAAAACATAGGATGCGGCGCTGCCCACGCTCTCGGCCAAGGCCACCGATGCCCCGCCATGCAATACCCCATCGGGCTGGTGCACCCTTGGGGTGACGGGCATACGCGCCAAAAGGAAATTCTCGCCCACATCAATATAGGTGATGTCCAACGTTTCCATCAAAGTTCCCTTGCAGATTGCATTGCAGACGGACAGAATTTTCTCTTTGTGCTCGTTCATCCTCTTATTTTTTGTAAAATTACACAAAGCGATGGCAATATCGAATCAAACCCCTTGATTATGCCCCACAATGAAAAAACGGTCGCCTATACCACGGAAAATTCCTATCTGACCCAAAATACAATCTCCGCCAGCACCAAGAATGTATGGTTGGTGTTCCACGGCATCGGATATCTGAGCCGTTATTTTGTAAAATATTTCAATTCCCTGGACCCAGAGACCAATTACATCATTGTGCCACAGGCCCCTTCCAAATATTATTTGGGGAACGAATACAAATATGTGGGTGCGAGTTGGCTCACCAAAGAAAACACCCGTATGGAAATTGGCAACGTGCTCAACTATATCGATGCGGTGCTAGAGGCGGAAAACCTTCCAAAAGACCTGAATTTTGTCCTCTTTGGTTTCTCACAAGGGGTTTCCATCGCCATACGTTGGCTGGCCCGTAGAAAAATTACCTGCAAAACGGTAGCGCTCTATGCCGGCGGCATTCCCAACGAACTGACCGAGAAAGATTTTGATTTTCTGGATTTCGATGTAACCAACGTCAAGGTCATCTATGGAGATACGGATGAATTTTTGACCCCAGACCGATTGAAGGTCGAAAAAATCAAAATCGATAATCTATTTAGAGGAAAGGCAGAAATCATCACCTTTGTGGGCGGACACGAGATGAAACCTGAGATCATCAAAAGTTTGGTGTAGAACATCAAACCATAGATACTTTGTATCTATCGGTTGACATCAACTTTTTCTGCTTCTTCGGGATAGTATTTGATGACCCTTGTGGTATAGGTGTTGTTCGGGGTCACAATCTGCTTCACCCAGTTTTTGGGTGTATGGCTATCAAATTGAAAAATGTAGTTGCTGATGGATTCCGTTGTCAAGGTCTTGGTGACCACCCGGTCCAACACGCCTTCCTTATAGTGGTATAACTGTTTTTTCTGGGAAACAAATTCCTTCTCTTCCACACTATATAGGAAATCCTCGCTGGTGACCAGTTTCCCTTTGTCATTATACACCTCCTCGGTAGCGCGATTGGGTTCGCCATCGATATACTCCTTGGTGAGCACTGATTTTTGGGTTCCCTTGGGTCCTTTTCGCTGTGAGGTCCTGACCGATTTTTCCAAAATGCCATTGGTGTAGGTGCTCACAGTGACCTCGTCCTTGAAGGGAGTGTATTCAAACGTGGTCTCGTCCACGCCATCTATATTGGAAGAAACCATCTTCTGCAATTTGCCCTCTTCTCCATAGAGATATACCTGTTGTTCCAAGAACTGCTTGTCATAGGATACGATCTTTTCCACCACTTTTCTGTTGGGAACAGTATCTATAGTATAGAAATTGGCCATGGAAGTGGATTCGTCCAAAATGTTGTTCTTATAGCTTTCCATGCGCTTTTCCACCAATTCGCCTTCTTTATACTTATAGTAAGTAATGTCCTGATCCGTATCGTTGTATTGGGTGATGGTCTTGGTCAATGTGCCATTTTTATTGAACTCGAACATTTCCCTGCCATAATCCGTAATGACCAAACACGACTTGACCTTCCCCACAAGATCAAAATCTTCCACGGTGAATATTTGAACATCTTGGGAATGAAGCCCAAAAATATGTAGAAACGAAAAAGATAAAAGGGTGGTGTAGTGCTTGATCATACTACAAAATTACTTCGAATTAAGGCAATTAAAAAATTTATGGCCCATACTCTGCCCAAATTAACCTAAAGAAAATGCGGGTTTTTCTAAAATTTACGATCTGGATCAAAAGGAGCGATGTCCATGGACAGTTTTTGGTCGGAAACCAGTTCGGTGATCAGTTTTCCCGTTGCCGGCCCCAAGCTCCATCCCATCATGGCATGTCCAGTGGCTATGGTGAGGTTATCGAACTTGGTGGGCCGTCCAATGTACGGCAGGCCATCCGGGGTCACGGGGCGCAGACCGCACTGGGCATTGCTCTTGTCCTCTTCGGATATTTGGAGCCCTTTGTAGTAACGCTCCGCTCCTCGGGCAATGGCTTCCACCCGTTCCTTTCTGATGGTATGGTTGATCCCGGAAAATTCCATGGTCCCCGCAAAACGGGTAAAGCCTTCCATAGGGGTCACGGCCATTTTTGCTTCCATCAAGATAGCGGGCATGGTGATGCCGGTCGGGGATTCCACATTGATTCGATATCCCTTGCCTCCTTGTAATGGCAACGGAAGCCCCAATTTCTTTGATAATTGGGAGGTCCATGATCCTGCCGCCAGTACCACTTCATCCGCTTCGTAGCTGGACTGGTTGGTCACCACCTTGGTGATTTCTCTGCCGGATACCGAAATATCCTGTACTTCCTCCCCTTTTTTGATGGTCACTCCACTATGGACCAAATGTTCCAACAACTTTTTCATGATCAATGGAGGTGTGGTATGTCGATCACACTCCCAAAGTATGGCTCCTTCGGCATTAAATTCCACATGAGGTTCAATTTCTCTCAGCTCTTCTTTGGACAAATTTTTGCCAACGAGCCCCATTTCAGCCGCTTTTTCCACAACCTCCATTTCGTGGTCCCTGGCCTGTTCGGTCTGGTACACCATCAGCAGGCCCTTGTCCCCTATCAGAAAATCACCTAGGTCACCAGAAGCCTTCATGCCTTCATACAGTTCCCTGCTCAACAGGTTGATGTCCCTGATGACGGGCATTGCCTTTTCAACCTTGAGCTTGGTGGACGATTTTTTAAAGTACCAGGCCCATTTGATGAACTCCACATCCAACCTGGGCTTCATATAGAATGGGCTGGACGAATTGAACATGTATTTCAATCCCTTGGTGATCATTCCGGGCGAGGCCAGTGGGATGATATGGCTCGGGGTAAGGTACCCCGCATTCACAAAGGAAGCTCCGGAATCAATTTCCGATTTGTCCAAAACGGTCACTTGATGACCTTCTTTCTGTAAAAAATATGCAGTGGAAAGGCCTACGATTCCGCCCCCTACAACAATAACACTTTTACTACTGCCCATATTCCGTGGTTTACGATATATGAAGTTGATATTTTGAGTGCCAAGATAAACAAAGGGCATGAAAAGTTAATCAGCGGTACCCGTTTCTTTCGCCATCTTTTAACTACTTTTGGAAGATTTTGAAAAATAACGAACAAATGAAAAAATTATCCATTTTTGCTCTGGGGCTAGTGTTTGCCTGCAACTCCTCACAAAAGGTAGTATCAGAGCCTGCACAGGTCACAAAAGTGACCGATCCTGTGCCCTATGCGGAATCCATTACCCAAGACGACCTCAAAGAACATCTTTTCACTTACGCTTCCGATGAATTTGAGGGAAGGGAAACAGGACAGCCCGGACAGAAAAAAGCCGTGGAATACCTCAAGGCCCACTACGAATCTTTGGGCATTCCCGCAGCCAAGGCTGATGGCGATTATTTTCAAGAAGTGCCATTGGAAGTATCCAATGTACCGAAAGGGAGTATCTCCATCAACGATACCGTATTTGAATTGGGAGAAAATGTGGTCTCCTTTTCATCTGCCGAAGGGAACTATGACAGTGTGATCTACGCAGGGTACGGCATTGAGGAAGGCGACTATTCTGACTACAAAGACTTGGACGTAACCGGAAAGTTAGTCCTTATCAAGGCCGGAGAACCTATTGATAGTGATGGAAACTACATCATTTCAGGAAGTGCCGAAAAATCCGTTTGGAGCAATATGTCCGAGGGTATGGGGAAAAAAGGCGAACTGGCACAAAGTAAAGGGGCCAAGGGAATATTGTACTATGACTCCCAAAATTACCCAAGGTATAAAGGCTATTTCGGTTTCATGAAGACCAATAACAGCGGAAGGATGCAATTGGCAGAAGACAAATCGGAAACCGTTCTCATCATTCTCGATGAAAATTCCGCTAAGGCCATTTACAGCGACATTGAATCTGAAGATGCACCCAAAACCATTGCAACCGATTTGGCGCTCAACGTTACCAGCACGAACGACAAGATAAGTTCTGAAAATGTGGTCGCCATACTGAAGGGAACTGAAAAACCAGAAGAATATGTGATCATCTCTTCCCATTTGGACCATATTGGGGTAACCGCAGATGGGCAGATCAATAACGGGGCCGATGATGATGGCTCTGGGAGCGTTGCCCTATTGGAGATTGCCCAAGCGTTCAAAAAAGCCGCCGATGCTGGCCATGGACCCAAGCGATCTATTGTGTTCCTGCACGTGACCGGTGAGGAAAAAGGACTTTTGGGATCTCGATACTATACCGATGTGGATCCCATTTTCCCGTTGGATCAAACCGTTGTGGACCTGAACATCGACATGATCGGACGTATTGATCCCAATTACAAAGGGGCCAGAAACTATTTATATTTGATCGGGTCGGACAAATTGAGCACCGAACTCCATAATCTTTCCGAAGAGGTGAACAAAAAGTACACCAATATTGAGTTCGACTACACCTACAACGATGAGAACGACCCCAACCGATTCTACTATAGGAGCGACCATTACAATTTTGCAAAAAACAACATTCCGATCATCTTCTACTTCAACGGTACACATGCGGATTACCACCGCCCCGGCGATACGCCTGACAAGATCAATTATGATCTTTTGGAGAACCGCACAAGGCTTGTTTTCTATACCGCTTGGGAAATAGCCAATAAGGATCAAAGATTGGTGGTTGACAAGGCTCCGTCAGCTACAGAGGAATAAGATTTTACAGCACCAGAAAAGTAAAAGGCCCTTATAAAATAAGGGCCTTTTGTTTACCTTATCAGAACGTATAGCTGTGTCCAAAGGTAAGGGTCAGCTCACTGGTACTTCCCGTGGAAAGGTTCTTGAACAGTTGAATAAGGTTCAGGTGAAAACTATGCCTCTTCTTCAATACATAAGAGGCATTGGCCCTAAGGTTGGTGATCTGGCTCCGTGTCATGTCTGAAGTACTTGTGTTGTACGAGGCCCCAAAATTGGCGTTCAACGTATTGTCCAGAAACTTTTGGTTGATGTTCAAGGTAGGTCCCCATGTGGTAGAATCCTCCACCCCGATGGTGTTCAAAGTGCCATTCAGGGCAGCGGTAAGGTTCATGCCCCTGTTCGGAAGTCCCAACGTGTAGGAAACATTCCCGTTGTGGAACGTGGACGCATTCCCTATCCTCACTACGCCATCCTCTTCGTTGGACACATCGGCCAAGGCATAGTTAAGGTTCAAGTTCTGTTGGACCTGTTCGTTTTTGGAAAACAGGTAATTGATGTTCACGTTGGCATTCCGGGAAAGTTGCCTATAGTTCAATGTCTTGGCTGTATCATCCAACAAATTGTCGTCGTTGATTACCTCAAACTGATCCAATCTGGAATTGGTAAAGGTGGTGAAATTGGAATATGAAGCAGTTATGGCCAATCTTTCCGAGGCATTATAGGCTACGTTCACCGCTCCCACAGTTCTGTTGCTGGCCTGTTGCTTTTGGTTCTCCAGATTATCCTGTTGGTAGCCGATGTTGAAAGCGAGATTCAATGTATTGTCAAACACGGTGGTGCTTCCGTTCAACGTGATGTTCTCAAAGTCGTTGTTGAAAAAATAGGCCCCCAAGGTTTCGTACCCTGGATCGATGCGCTCATAGCCCACCCCAAGACCGGACTTACCAAACGTATAATCCACATCGGTTCGTAGAGCATTATAATATTCGGTGGAAGCCCTGTTCCTGAGAAAGAGGCCGGCAAGGCCACTGCCCGTGTCCAATACATCGGCACGAAGATCCTTGGTAATGGCCGAAGAAGCATATTCCGCCCTTACCTGAAGATCTTCCATGAGCTTGTACGATCCTTCGACGCTTACTACCATATTCTCCTTGGGTGTCACTCCTTTTTCCTCTGGAACTATGGCAATCGAGTTGCTATTGTCCTTGGCGTAAAAAGTGGTCACTGCCATGGCGTATTGTTCTTTTTCGTAACCCAATTTCAGACCATAACCCATACGTTGGAAAGCAGGGACGGTCTGCTCGTTCCCATCATCTTCGGTGGCCTTCAGCAATCGACCTGCCATAAGACTAACCTTCCAAGGCCCGTTGGGGGTAAGTTCCACTCCTCCTCCCGTAAATTGATGTCCGTTCAATGTGTAGGGTGAAAAAGTCATGGCCACATCCCCGATGTGCCCCTGTACCCATTTGTATTTGGGATGCAGGCTCAATCGGTTGAAGTTGAAGGGCAAATTATAGCTCAACTGTTCCCCTTGGTTGGACCAACTGTAGCTGATGGGCATACCGAACTGATAGAACGAAATGTTCAGATTGCCCTGCAAAAAGTACGTGAACGGTTCCCTGCCCGAGGCTTGGCCGGAGCTGTAAAAAACGCCGTTGGAAGAAATGCCGCCGCCCAATTTGAAGGCCTTGCCCTTGCCCAAAGTCTCGAGGTCAACAGTTTGGGCAAATGTGACAGTGACAAAAAAGAGAAAAGACAGCATAAGCCAAGATTTGGCCGCTTTTAAAATTGGCATAAGTAGGTTAGGATTTGGTCTTGATTTTGAATTATGTTTTCATAGTTTTTATTTTTGAGGTTGATGGATTTTTTATTGTCTCTCTTTTAGATATAGGTATGACACTCCGGCAAGCTCAGTGCAGGTACTCGCGTTAGAATAAAGCAATCAATAAAAAAGATATTAGAACAATCATTGATTTATTCTTTAAATTTTTCATTGAGTTCCTTCAGTTTATTGTTGTAAAATCCCCACTCCCATTCGCACTTCTCTTTAATTTTTTCTTCTTCTGAATGGAGGGTCTTCCTGTCAATCTCTACCCATTTGTCCGACCCTGCTTTTTGCTCATATAATATTACTGTATGTGGATAGGTTGGATGATACGAAGTATAAACAACGTCCTTTTCACCTCCTCCTGAAGTCTCTGCCTTCAAATACTTTTTATCAATGTAGAACGCCCATTTGTGATAGTCATTCAACTTTGTTAAATCTTGATTTTTGTACAAATCTTCCACAAACCAATCTTCAGGATAGGTCATCTCGGGGTATTCTTTTTTGGCTTGTTTCATCCACCAATTTCCTCCATTTTTATGTATCATATAAACTCTGGCGTTTCCATAAGGGTTTTCTGAACCATCAGAATAGCCATGATAGCACCTAAAATATACAATGCCGTCACCACTACTTCCTGAGAAACTTAAATCTCCATTATACTCCATAAAATCCATTGGAGCATAGTTTTCTATCTTTTCTTTTGTAGAATGTAAACAAGCATTTGTACAAAAGACAATAAATGATAAAATCAAAACTTTCCTTATCATTTATTACTTTCTTTAATTTTCTCTTCTATGAAATTAATCTCCCATTCTGAAGACAAATAATAGCTTCCTTTCTTATCTCTGGTCTCTACTTCATTTCCATTACTATCGGTATTGTATGTAACGCTATCAATAGCCACCCACTCTGTGTCTCCTGCTTTTTGTTCAAACAGAACTACTGTTATTTCAGAATTCTTTTTTGGGTAATGAGAAGTGAATTCCCCTCCCTCTGCAGATTCCGATTTAGTTTCAAGATATTTTTTATCAATAAAGAATGCCCATTTATTATAATCATTAAGGGCTTTAGAATCTTGAGCAATTATTTGTTTGGCATATCTATTTCTTGAAACAATGCTTTTAGGAAAATTCTTTTTTGCTTGCTCAATCCACCAGTCACCTCCTTTCTTATGGATCAAATAAATATCGGCGTTACCCGTTTTATTGTTTTTTACAGAGTATTCAGCATCCAGATGAATTATTCCCTTAGTATTTGCCGAAATATTACCTGCACTATTTAAAAAATTATTTGGAAGTTTTTTGATTTCAATACTAGCTTTTTTGTTTTGCCCACATGAAGTTAGTACGCCAAAAAAAAATATAATCACTATGTTTTTAATCTTTCTCATTGTTTCTATTTTAATCTACCAAGGGACGAAAGTATCCAATCCATCCTTCATGTCCGTTTAATGTATTACTATTGTATTTATAAGTTGATAATCTTGTGCAATTTTTACAGATATCATCGTTTTTTCCACCACTCCATACTAATGCCTCTAAAATCTCAACATTTCCCGTAACAGAATCAAAAGATTTGACCACACCTGTATGACCTGCTGGTGGATCCCTTTTATTATCACGCCATAAAAAGATGTCTCCAGCTTGAATTTCTTTAAATGTAGGACTGGCACTCCCTTCAACAAATACTAACTTTTCATGAAACTCGTCCTGAAAATCATCTGAAGCCATTTGTCCTGTATGAAAATAAGGCACTTCATCAAACAATCCCAAAGCCTTTAAATAGCGGCTAACAAACTCACTACAGTCCATCTTTGCCAAGGCTTCATCTGTTTCAGCGGTCCTCATATAATCGGGTGGGTTATTGCTTTCCTGTTCATAGGGTATATGGGCCTCGGCAATAATAAGCATTTCATTTAAAGCCAAAGCAATTATATCCTCTTCCTTTTTTAAATTATAATCCCAAGGGTTGGTCACCACATTAATATGGTCCTGGGTTCTATCTTGATCATCACAAACGAGTGCAAAACGTTCTTCAATAAGAAAAGGATTCAACCTCATTTCTTTTTCCTTAATATCATCAATGATGGCTTGTACTTTATCGGGGAAGTAGATTCCAAATTCCGCAAAATGCAGTATGTAGTAAAATTTTCCCGCCGAAATGTTCTCCGTAACTTTTTTGGCACTACGCCCCACATAATTTACCTGCATGGGACGACGTGCATCCAATTTGATCAGGTTTATCCGAACATCGTGCCACGTGGGAGCATCTTGGGCACTTAAAAAAACGGTTTCGGTATTTTCAAGTTTGTGGTAGGCTTCCTCTATGGCAGATGATAATCTCGCGTTGTATTGAGTCTTTAAATCGCCCAACACATCACTTATCATTTTTTCATATTCAATAAATACATCATTGTATTCTTTATCTTTTTGGTCTTTTTGCAATTCTTTCTGTTTAATAATTCCCTGTATGGAATCAATAGACTTGGTATCCCATTTGAGGCTATCTCCCTTTTTTAGGTTTTTAATTTCAGCTTTTAAAACATTTACTTCATTGTTCACACTTTTCCACGCATCCAGCTTCACCTTAAATTCAGCAAATTTTTTCATAGGCGCTTCCAAACTCTTTTCTTTTAATTCCACAAGTTTTTTTAAGTCCAATGCGCTGGATTTATAGAGGGGTATCTCCGCGTCCATCTTTTTTAGGTCCACCCGTACCTTTACCTCTTTGTCGTCCCCGTCCTTCAGTACTAAATAGTAGGTCGCTGTCTGCCTGTGGGTGGTTCTCACTTCTTTCATGAATGATTCAACATTGGTATATATGGTGTCCTTGGGTTTTGGGAACGCATGGCACAAAAATCCTGCGCATACAACAATAAGTGTGGTCAAGTTCTTCATTTTCAAAAGAGTTTGGTGGATAGGGCAATCTTTTCGGTTATGGTTTGGATGATCAGTTCTTTTATTTCGGTGACGAGGTCTCCTTTTTTTGCTCCATCTTCCAATCGGTCATAGATGTACACCCCCAGCTTTTTTCCTTCATTTTCCAACAAGTTGCCCAGTTCTTGGGTACCTTCGTCCGTTTGCAGGTTTGTGGCGATGTGGTTCAGCATTTTCCAGCGTTCATATTCAAAATGCCCTGTAAGTTCCTGCTCGGTTGTTGTGGATGCTTCGGGTTGCAATACATTTGAAAGTTGGTCTAAACTGGAACTTGTCAATTCAAGATTTCCGTCTGTCTCCTTTACAACAATGTCTTCTTCTCCATATTTATTCAGCCCATTGTTCAAACTATCATCACTTTCCTTCACAATCTCTTTCAAAGCTTCTTTGATGATTGAAGCATAGGCCTTTAAAAAGTCATTTCGTTCTTTTTCTGCATCTTTAAGTTCCTTTTGTGCCGCTTTAAAATCATTTTTTGCCTGACTGACCAGCTCTTGATTTCCGCTTTCCATTGCTGAATCATATTGTTCCTTGGCTGAATTCATTTTGTCAGTAGCTGCTTGTATTTTTCCGGTAATGGGTTGTGGAAGTTCTGCTTGGGCTTGTTGCACCAGCATTTCGGTCAGCTTTTTGATATTCTCCCCCGTGGCACTGTCGATTCCTATGTTGGACAGTAGTTCAACCAATTGCTCCAAAGTCATTTTTATATCCGCAATCGCCTGATCCACATCCACAACACCCGACCAATTGGGGTCGTAGCTGGTCTGTATCATGCCCTCCACCAGTTGGTAATCGGTATTGATCTTGATGTTGTCGAATTCCACCCGTATGTTGGTATCGGCCAAATAAGGTACCGTAATAGTGCCCCAACCACTGAACCTGCCCTCACTCAAATAGTCCACATATTTTACAATTATGGGAAAGTCGCCCGCCGTGAACACCTCGTTCACCCCAAGGTTCTGCAACGGCTCTTGGTTCTTGATCTCGATCTCGGGCGGGATGCCACAGTTATAATAGGCCATCTCGTCCTCGCTCGGAGTGGTAAATTCGTGTATCGAAGAAAAAGCAAGTCCTTCTTCCCCTTTGGGCCCGCCTGCCGTAGGTAGGGAGACCAAGAGGGGGGCACAGTCCCCACCCACCCTGAACTCGTAAACGGTGCCTGCCTCCATGTTGCGGATGGTGGCCTCGTTCCCTTGCGACCACAGCCCGAACCAGTCGCTGTCCCCATGGCCCTTTTTACGGTACTGCACCCTGTAGCGCACATGCTCGCCCATCTGCCAACCGATCTTCACCGTTTGGGAGTTCTGTGCCTCGGACAGTACAAACCGGGGCGGATGGCAATCGGCACGGTAGGCAAAATGGTAGACCTCGCTCAGCCCGTTGTTGCGGAACAAAGAGGTGTCGGTGATGCCATCGCCCACAAAGGCCCTGACCTGCCAACCGTAGGTCTTTCCTTCCAACAACTGCATCTGCGCGGGACCGTAATGCAGCGTGTTGGCAAAGGTGGTGGTCTGGTACAGCGGTGGACTGGCCAAAAAGGCGGCCTGTGGGTCCATGCCCGTGTCCCAGAGTTCCTTCAGGGTGAACTCGTACTGTACCGCCCCTGCGTTGAAATGCCTGGGCGTCCAGTTGAAGACAAGGTTCTGTGGGTCCGTGGCCGTGACCAGATCGCCACGGAAGGGAACGTTGAGCAGGGGCGGGTCGTTGAGCACCAGAAAGATGTTGGCACAGCTGCGGTTGGAGATGCGCTGGCCCGAGAATTGGTCATAGACCTCAAAGCAGAAACGGTATTGCCCTTCGGGCAACTGTTGTCCGTACTGTTTGGGCGTTATCCCCACCAGGTTGTTCAGGTTAAAATAGGGTTGCAGGTCGAGATTGGTCAAGCGTTGGTTCACCCCACCATCCAGTATGATGGGCAGCATGCCGGAAACAAAGTCCAGTGTCTGGAACTTCATCCCGGGGCCTTCCACGAACATTTTCAGGCGTACCTGCCGTCCGGATTCACGCGCGTCTGTGAGCAACAGGTTGACGAACAGTTTTTCCTGGGTCGTGGTGGCATAGTCGGAGAGTTTGAAACTGTACGGTGGGACCAATTGCGGGGTCACCTGTACGGGGTAGATTTGGGCGGTTGCCCATACAGGGTGCAATAAACAATATACAATGAGCAGTCCTTTTAAAAGTGATGCGTAGATCCTATAATTGGTTTGAGACCATAAGAGATTCTTCACTACGTTCAGAATGACACTTCCCAGATTGATTGACATTGTTTGGTTGTTCATTGATTATTGTCCTTTGATTACTGTTTCTGCACTTTTATGTCCACCACGATATGCGAATTGGTTCCAGCTTGTACAAATTCCTTTATTTTGATGGCCCCTTTTCGACCGTCCCACGTTTCAAAAAGCACGATGCGGGGTACCACGGTGTGGTCAAAATCTTGAATACCACCCATGGTTTCATCGATACCCAATGCTATCAAAAGGGAATCATCTTCCATGGTATCGAACTCCTCAACAGAAAGTGATGCGCCGCACTCACAGGACTCCTGTAGGTTGATGAACTTGGTGTGCTTTGCATTGGGAATAGGGTCAAATGTGTAGTCCTGGATAGCATTAGGAGACACAAACTTGTTGAAGTTGAAGTCTTGGTTGAGCGCAAAAAAAGCAATATCGATAATGCTGCCATCATCCAAAGGAACACTGGCAGCATCATATACTTGCCGTGTAATTGTTGAATACAGGGCGCCTTTTAGGTTGGAATTGTGGGACGAACTTATACCCAATTCCACATTTTCCAAAATCTTCAAATTGGTGTTCCCAAAAACGGTCACCTCCTTGATGATGGTATGGCTACGCTTGCTGTTGAAAGCCCTGAGTTTAAGCTGATGTTGTCCAGGTTCGGTTATTATGATGGTCGGGTCGGTTTCTGTGCTGAAAGCCGGTTCAGCTGTTTGAAAAGTCCATTCAAAGTCCGTTGCACTTTTGCTTTTGTTCACTAAGTTCAACGTGACCGGGACCTGAAAATCGTCGTCTTCAAAAACAGGTTCAATGGCAAAATCTGCAAAAACATCAGAAGCTACCGTGACCGTGTCCGTAAAAATGTGTGTTTCCCTCCCATTGCCTGCTTCCAATTTTATCACATGGTCTCCAGGCTCTTGAAAAACAATTTTGCCAGGTGTCCGTGCATCCGATTTTGATGGTACACCTTCAGTAAAAGTCCAATTGTAGGTCGTTGCACCTCTTGTGGTGTTCTGAATGCTTATGCTCACCGGCACATATTCATCCCCTTCCAAATTGATAATGAAACCAGGAACGATCGCCTCATCAATAAATAAATCAAAACGCTTCACTTCCTGAACACCATCCCTGTTGGAGGCTTTCATCGAAATGGCATACTCCCCTGCACGGGCATACATGATCGTTCCTGGATTTCTATCAGTGGAAGTGGCCGGCTTTCCCCCTTCAAAGGTCCATTGGAATGTATCGGCACCTTCGGCCTTGTTGTGGATCATTACACGTACGGGCACAGAATAATCGTTGTCCAACACTTCAACCTCAAAATCTGCCTTGATGGGCAGGGCAATTTCTTTGGCGCAGGATAGTACTAAAACTGTTAACAAACCAAAAACCATGTATTTAACCCCTTGACCCATTATAAAATCACGATTTTTATGATTTGTCTTCCTCTCGGGGTTTCCAATAGCAAAAGGTAGACCCCAGAAGGTAGAACAATGGAATAAGGTACTTCATAGAGGGCAAGCCCGGACAATTGCCTTTCATCGTGAACATGGTTCGTGGTAAGCCCGAACAACCGCAATGCGACGGACGATGCCTCCTGAAGCGATACCAATACACTGAACGAGCCCGAGGAAGGATTGGGAAAGACCTTGAACTCCTTGATGAACGGGGATAGGGCTTCCCCAACGTCGGGAAGCTCCCTTGCCTCTGCCACAATGATGGTCTTGGCCACATCTTGATAGCAATCGTCCTGATAGTTCCTGAGAATCACTTCGTAGGCTCCAGGTTCATCAAAACGGACAATGGCCATCCTCTTGTCTTTCTCCACCACAACTGCATCATCGGTAAAAATCCAAGCCCCATTGGTGCCCATGGGGTTACTGGTATTCACCAAGACCACCTCTTCGCCAGCAAAGGCCTGCGATGTAATCAAAAATTGCGCATCTATCTCTATTTCGGTAGTCGTTATTTGTATGGTATCGCTTCCAGAGCAGCCCAAACTGTTGGTCACCGTGGCGGTATAGATTCCGGCCTCGGATAGGGTGACCTGGGGCGAGTTGCTGTAAAATCCGTTGTTGGAAGTCCATTCATACACTGCAGACGGGTCATCCACAGTAATGTCCAATGCATGTTCCTGTCCGTTGCAGAGCGTCCGGTCTTCCCCGAGATCCACCTGGGTCGGGTAAGGTGCATCCAAACCGATTTCCTTTGTGGCGGTGCACCCAATGGCATCCATCACTTCGAAGGTATAGGCGCCTTGACCAAGATTGCCAAGTGACAACGAGTTTTCCCCTGTATCCCATATATAGGTGTAAGGGGCCACTCCACCCGAAATCTCAACTTTCAAGCTACCGTTGTTGGCATCGTAACAGGTGGGAACAACGGTGTCAACTATGTTGATCTTCAATTCTTCGGGTTGTGTTATGGCTATTTGACCACTTACCTCGCAACCGTAGAAATCCTTGACATAGACAAAATAGGTACCTGCCGCCAAGTTTTCCGCTACATCTCCAAAAGCTCCAGATGACCATGAAATATTGTAAGGGGGCATTCCGCCCTCGATGGATACCGATGCAAAACCATCATTGCCATCAAAACAACTGACATCTATCTTTTCGATTTGGAGCACAATGGGGTCCGTTTCCTGAACGGGATAGAGATAGTCTGTGGGTACATCCAACATATTGTTCACATAAATCCCCAAAATAATCCCGTTCGCATCTTCGATGTTCACGGCGTATTCCCCTACTCCCACATTATCCAACACATTTCCTGTAACGTTGGGTATGATTTGCCAAATGTTCTGTTCATCTTTCTTTTTCCAAGTGTATATATAAGCGTACTGACCGTCAATCAATGGGTCAAAGGACACCCCGCCTGTTGCGATTGCCTCGAGTTGACCGTCATCGGATGGATTGTTGAACTGGTTACCTCCATTACACGATATGGGAATCGTCTGTCCCACCCTTACCTCCAAAGCGGGTGGCTCTTCCAGATTGAACTCTGCGACATGGGCACACCCTTGTTTCTGGGTCGCATTTACGTAATTGGCATCGGTCACGGTAATGGTATAGGCCCCAGCAGGGATATCGTGTACTTGTATGACATAGCCATCGGGCGTATTCTGTGCCGAAGTGGTATTGATAATGTTGTTCTGCTCGTCCCGCCATTCGTAATTATAGCTATCATTGTTAAAAGGCGTGCCACCATTTACCTGTACCGTGATGCTGCCATTGGTAAAACCGTACGCTGTGGGTTGCAAATATTGCGGGTTTAAAATGGAAACGGGTGCATCGGGTTGCCCAATGGTAACTTCCGCCTCGGCCTCGCAACCCCTTGCATCCACCACATAAACAGAATGGTTGCCCAACCAGAGACCTTCGGCCGTTTCTGTCGTTGCTGCGGTTGACCATATATATTCATAGGGCGGTGTCCCTCCACTGACGATGGCCGTTGCAGTCCCATCAGTACCCCCAAAGCAGTTGATGTCCGTTTTTTCGATTTGGACAGTGAGCAGTTCAGGTTCTTCCAAAACGTAAACCACGTCATTGGCCTGTTGCAGTTGGTTGTTCACGTAAGTTCCAATGACAATTCCGTGGGCGTCCTCAACATTGACGGCATATTCGCCCGATTCCAGATTGCTAAGTATATTGGTACCGTTGTTGGGAATATCCTGCCAAGTGTTAGGCCCTATTTTTTTCTTCCATGTATAGATGTACGCATATTGGCCATCGATCAAGGGGTCAAAAGGCACTCCGCCAGAAGCAACTGCCGTTAATTGCCCATCGTTGGACGGATTGTTGTAGTTGTTGGCACTATTGCAGGATATAGGAATGGTTTCCTCGATGCTCAATTGCAGCTCAGGAGGACCTGTCAACTCAAATTCCTCGATGAGGATACAACCTCCTTTATCATCTGCTTGGTTGTAATTGGCATCCCTGATGGTCAAAATATAGGTTCCCGCCGCAACGTCTTGCAAAGTGATACGGTACAAATCATTTTCATATATCGCGGAGGTGGTGTTGATAATGTTATTGTTTCCATCACGCCACGTATAATTGTAGCTGTTGTTTTGATGGGGCGTGCCGCCCGAAAGGCCCACAGTGATGCTTCCATCGGTGAAATTGTAGCCTGTGGGTTCCACGAATTCCACGGCGTCATCAATGGTCAATGGTTCGGAAGGTTGATCAATGGTCTCTAAATTATCCTGGCTCGTACCTTCACATTCGTTGCCATCCCTGACCCCGATTTCGTAATTACCTGCCGGCAAACCCTCCAAAACATGGGTGTCCCCATTACTGAAATCATGCCAGTCCACTTCATTATTGACCCGGTATTGATAATCCGTCCCTGTACCTCCGGTAGCTTCGATTTCGATTCGGCCATCGCTACCGCCGTGGCAACGGACATCGTTGAGCTTTTGAAGGGTGAAGGTTACCTCTGGTGGGGGTTGGATTTGGAATGGATTTGAATATTCCAGACTGTTCCACGACTCATCTTCAATGTCTTCACCTGTGGGATGGGTCTGATATTTTACTACATAATTACCTTCTGGTAAATTATTGGGCCATTGAAATGAATAAGTGGTATCTCCATTATCGATAAGTGAAGTAGTATCTTCTTGATCCAAAGATTCTCCATTCAAATTATTGACATTGTAAATTGAGACCACTAACTCTTCCCCATCTTCCAAATTCCTATCCAATGTCATGGTGAAACTGCCATCATTGGCTCCCGGGCAGGTGGTTTGGTGAGGGGTTAGGTCAAGGAGTTCGGGGGAACTCGGTTCTATTGTGAATGACAAAATATCAGAACTGATTTGAGGAATAATACTGTTAGGTATATCCATAAATATCTTTACCCTTAAGTGTTGGATAGAATTGATATTAGGTTCGTTTGCCAATATTTCTCCAACGGTAGCTTGTAATGGAAATTGGTGTAGGAATTCAGCAGGAAAATTTTTAAAACTATAGTCGTTGTCAACACTATATTTCCATTTAACTCCTGAAACATCCACAGGCTGGTCTTGAAAATTATTCTGATTAGTCTTAAATAATAAATCGTCATGGGTTCTATTGTTATCATTGGGTTGTACATAATTTGGGAGTACCACCGCATATTGCCACACGGTTTGATAATCAGAAGGTTCATTAGAAATTACATCATGACATATAAGTATTTGACCATCATGTCCAAAAACAAATTGTTCATATTTATCAATAATTTCTGACCCCCCCCCCATTGCATAAAACCTGAGGTAGATTCAAAACAAGGTAATACTGTATCTCATTTGCTCGTGCACGAATAGGAAGTTCTGGGATATTTGTGTAGATGCCTGGGTTCGGGTTAGGTAATGACCAATTATCTTCTATCTTACTATAAGAAGCACTGTAATGATAACCCCCATAAATTGATTGATACGGTTTTGTTGATGTCCATAAAGCATAATCCTGTCCAAAAGAGTCGTTAGTTAGGCACAAAAAAAATAAAGCAATAAATATTAGTTTTTTATTCATATTTATTAATATTTTATGTTTAGCTCAGTAACTCCACCTACCCTTCCATCTCCAAAGACAGGCTGTAACAGATATACATACTCATTGTTAGGGCTTACCTTATGGTCCACAATACCTTTGGTATCGGGTGCAACTTCACGGAGCAAGTTCATGTTCCCTCCTTTTTTTCCCTTGTAAATGGCTATTTTGGTGGCATTGGTTTCGTTATATGCTTTCCATCGAATGGTGATGCTGCCCTTTTCCCTGTCCGCCTCTCCGTACAGGCCTTCCAGAGGTGGGTATAATGTGGTTTTGGGAATAATAACTGCCAAAGGTGGCGCAGGGTCAGACCCCAACGCACTGTCATCAATGGCCACTAGAGTGTAGCTGTATTGCTGTCCTTCTTTTACATCCCTATCCGTCCACTGCCCACTACTTACTGCATACTGATCACTATCAATTGCATAAACAAGTTTCCAATCCAGACTATCCAGCTCCTTCCTATACACCTCGTGCCGTACCACATCCGCACTGGAACTGTTCGCCCAAGTAAGATGTACTTTTCCTTCTTTGATTTCGTACGATTTGAATACGGGTTGGGTGGGCTTTATAAAATCCGGTTTCTTGATTTCCAACACCTCGGAGGGTTCGGACATGTTGAACCGTTGGTCAACGGCAATGAGTTGGTAGTATACCTTGCTGTTCAGGTTCTTTACCGAAACACTGTCATAATAAATACTCGCTTGGTGTGGGGAGACTGTAATCTGGGAGTATTCCTCATCTTTGTTGTAGCCCTTAAAAATCCGATACCCAAGAATATCCTTGTCACTATTGGATTCCCATGTCAAGGTCACCACCCCCAAACTGTCCACGACTCCATTAAACCCTTTGGGTTTATGGGGCGGCACGGAATCCACGGGCTGCACCAAAACAGGAAATGAGGTTCTGCTGCTTCCATTTTTGCCCAAAGCGGTGATGGTCATATAGTTGGTGGGCATCAGGCTGTCATAACGTACCTTTCTAGCATCGGGTGGAATGTTCCTTACCGCTACTTTGTAGGTACCATCCACATTATCACTTCGGTTGAGCTGAAAACCGGTGATCAGGTCATTGCCCTCTTCCATAAACTCCCATTCCAACAAAACCGTTTTATCATCCTCGTAATATTTGGAAGTAATGTGGGGTACAAAGGCGAGGGTCTTTTCTCCTTTTCCTGATACTGTCTCCGAAACAGGACTGACCTCGCCAAACGGGGTTTTCCCTCTAATGCGATAGTGGTACGTATTTCCGTTGGTGATGGAATCGGTGTAGAACATCCGCAATGGATCTGTTTTTTCACTGTTGTTGAGGGTGGTGAGGGGCAAATCGTTCAACCGTTTAAAACTGACCCCATCGATGGACCTTTCAATGTAGTAACTGTTGTATATCTGGTTATGGATGGCATAGTTCCAACTCAACATGGATTTGCCATCAAAGAAAACGACGGCCAAATCCAAAGGTTTTGGTAAATCCTCATAATCTTGGAGCCCAACAAACACACCCCCTTCTTGAATGGTCAACACATCTTCGGGAACCAGCGAGGTGATTTTGTAAAGGTATTTTTCGTTGGGGTACGCCTCCATGTCCACAAAGGCCAATCCCGCCATTTGCGCCACTTCGTAATCTTGGTCAGCAGCATACAGGCCCCAAGTGAACCGCTGTTCCTGCTCTTCCGCCAAATTGACAATGACCGAAAGCTGATCCATACCTTCCACATCAAAACTTTCCCCGTAAAGAGATTGGGCCATCACTGCGGCATTGTCATTTTGCTCCACGAAAGGCATCCATTCCTCCAATGGGAGGGGCCTAAAAATACCCATAGATTTTTCAATGGGTCGGGGAAGCGTGGTGTTGTTACGGGTTATGGTGTAGCGTTTCAATTCGTACCCATGTTCATTGAGTTTTCGCCATGCCTGAGGTGTGGTGACCGCCCATCTTAGCATCATCCTGCCATCTTGTTGTGGTCGGGCCATCGCAACAATTTGTGGCTCTGCCACCACCAATGAATCATATTGGGAATACGATTTTACCACACACAAACAACCCAATACAATAGCGAAGAGAAAACTTCGTGAAATTGAAGGTCTTTTCATTGATCTTGCCATTAATAAGGATTGTTATACATGAAGATTTGGGAAGTCCCGGGAATATTGCCCGGAAGTATATATTGGAACATTACTTTGTAATCCCCCTTACGGATGGGTGGCATTGTTCCATTTATAATGTAATTGTACCTATTGATCTGGGATTGGTATTTTTCAGGCTCGTGTAGGTATGCGTTCACCACTTTGTATTGAATATCAATAAAATCCTGCTTGTAATAAAAAGGAAGGTTGTAGCGATAGGGAACCCTTTTGTCCAGTAAGGTGTAATTGGGGTTGGATTCCAGATACGAGATGTACCATGTCATAATATCCACTCCTTTTTTTGGAGGCAGACCAAGTACCCTTATATCCCTATCGACAGTGAAGCGGGATTCCAGGGGATATCCTTCATAAATGAGGGGATTGATGACTTCGTGGTAATAGCTATCACTCAGAACTGCCTCTCTAGTAATCATCGGTTGACCTGCCGTGTATTTATCTCCCAACATCTCTTCGTTACCAAAACGCTCGGAGGGGATTACATCCACTTGCAATGCATGTACATTGGAATGAATGGGATCCAATAGGTATTTGTCTACTTTTTTGTCCGATACTTTTTCTTTGAAGGTATTGTATTGGCTAGTGGAAAACCCATATGCCAAAACCTGTGTTTCGGCCACTTTTTTGGCAGTTGTCGCAACCTGACGGTTTCGGACTTCGACGGAATTCCCTTCCTGTCCAGTGTTTTGGGCCGTATAGCTTTCATCTACCCTTCCTAATGTGGCTTTTTCAGGTGAACTGCTCAGTAGCTGGAACCTATAGTTTTTTTGGTTTCCTAGGGTAGGAAAATCAAACCGGACCATCTTCTCTGCCCGATTGTATGACACCTCTTTGGCCTGTACTTCCCCAGTTTCCGTAGTGAACCGGGTATATTGCACCCAATCGGTTTCCGGTGCGAACAAATAGGGCTGGCCCCTTTCCAATTTCACATACCCTGACCTTCTCTCATTTTGATAGAAATACTGCTGATCGATCACAGGATAGCTATACACAATATTGGTGAGTGGTATATAATCCGGTGCCTCGCTCGTAGTGAAACTGCGCTCCTCAATTTCCTTGGCCGATTTGCCGTTCTCCGTCAAGGTAATCCATCTATTGCTCCGCCATTCTTGAAAGCTTACGGCTACTTTTACATGGATTGGGGAATTGGGCGGTAAAATATCGTGTGACACAAAGTTGGCCAAATCGTTGTTCTCATTCCATTGCAATTCCCCTGTAATGGTATTGCCATCGCTAGTGACGCTATATTCATCCAAAAGAATCCGATACGTTTTCACGCCATCATCATCCTCCAGTTCAAAGGGATGGTTGATACGCATGTTGAAAGCGGCCTGGGGAACGGTAAAGACATCCATTTCGCCGGACCCGTTCCGTGGGGTCACATCGGAAATGACCTTTAACCCGCCCAACGGTGCTCCCCCGATCACTTCGCATTCCTCGCCCAATTCTATCTTGAATCGGAACTTGCCCTTGACCAATCCGCCCAATAGATTGAAATGTCCTCCCAAATATCCCTTGAACCAAGCCGGATTTGGCAGCTTTGCCTGCAACAGTACTGCGGCACCTGCTTTGATAATGGGTATTTTTTTCCGTACAAAAAACAGTTTGATGTTGATGCCGAGTTCCCCTTGGAGATAGGCATAGGCTTGGCCGTTCGCATACCAGCCGTCAATACCGATCTGTCCAATCCCCTTACAGGCTGTCTCCCCGTAATCCTTTATCATAATGTCAAAGCCCAATCCAGCTTGAAAACGGGCATAGAATATCAAAAAGGTCATATCCCCTGTATCGATACTGAAATCGGAACCAAAAGCAAAGCCCATCCCACTTTCCAGAGCGTTCAGGTCGCGCATATAGTCCAGACTCGACAGTTCGACCCCCAATATATCGGCAACAATCGCAGGTGGTGGTGGACTTCCGGGGAGATTGTCCCCAATCATCAAATAGGAGGTGCTTTTTAGATTGGAATTGCCCAATCCAAGTTTTAGACCAATGCGATCTTCGGGGGTACCTACATGGAGATACCACTCATCTGGTTCAATGTGAAAAACGGCCCATCCGGATCTTCCTTTGGGGCCGACTCCCTGAAAAAATCCGCCTGGGGTGTTCACATAAATTTCCAGCTCGGCATGGAACGTACTGTGCTGAAAATCCATCTCCATGGCAAAATGGGCATCGATGCCCACATCAAAGGTCAATCCATCCTGCGGGAAACTAACTTTGCTGTAATCCACTAGATTGGTTTCCTTCAAACGATCCATAGTTGGGTTGTTTTCTCCAAAAGAATTGATCTTCTCCTCCATCCTCTTCAGCTTTTGCTTGAACTTATCGCCGAACTCAAAGTCCAATGCTTTGACAATGTGTCCCTCGCCAAAGAACATCACACGGTTCAATCCGTAATGGTCATTGAAATCCATTTCAAAACCTACCTTTCCATTGAAGGCCTTCTCATTGGTAAGCGCAAAGCCAAGAAGGGCCCTGAAACCCAATCCATTGTTAGGGTTTGGTACATAGGATTGCCCTGATGGGATCAATGCAGAATAGGCGCCTGGTTTTTTGGACATTTTGTAATATGCGCCACCACCTATTCCATTTACTTTGGCCGGGCCTATATAGGATGGGGTCAAAGAATTGGAAAGGTCCACATAAGTGTCCACAAACCAGTATCTAAAGTCCGTTCTTCCAAACCATGCCGAGGCATCCACGGCTATCCCGTTAAAGGTAGCTCCCAATTCCCCATAGAATCCATTTCCGTAAATGGGGTCGTCCCTTTTGATGTTCACCATTCCACTGATCTGGATGGTTCCCAAATCAGCCTCCAAGTAGATTTGATCAAGTTCGACTTTTTGGAAGCGCCAACGATGCAATCCTTCATCTTCATTGAATCCTCCCACAATCGAAAGGGTAGTGTTTCCCGCAAACCCTTTTTCCATCATATTTACATCGAGATTGAAGGAGAGTGCTGCCATGGAACCATTGGACGTAAACCCGATATCAGAAAGGGTCACCGGAAAATCTGCAAATTTCACTTCTCCGTCATACCCGAGATAACCCACTTGGAAATAAGGGCCTTCCGTTTGCAATTGGAGGTTTTGAAAGGTTATCCCTTTGAAATCGATCAGCGGATTGTTGGTTTCCGATTCGGAATTGTCCCCTAATATTTCCAAACTTCCATGGAGGATTGCCTTGGGTTTGAACTTTTTTTCCTTGACCTTGAGTTCCACATAAGAGTTCTCCGTGAGTGTGGCGGTTGCCTTGAATACATTGAACGATAAAGCTTCGTTGGCCGAAGCCGATAGAATATATTCATCGCTGATAGGATCTATAAGAGCTTGATAGGCCAGCGTTTTCCGTTGTATGGTTTCTGTGTTTTTATCCGATAGCTCAGTAACTGTCACCTCTTTGGAAACGGGAAGTACAATTTTTCCATTAAAGCCTGCCCCTACTATGTTGTTTGTCACAAATTCTGCCTCAATATGGTCTACGGAAAACTGCCATTTGGACGCACTACCTTCATAAAGGGGCAAAATGTTGTCCACGGAAAAACTTCCCGAAACACCCATTCCATCCACCAGGAAATGGGAAGCCTGAAATTGAACACGCTCCTCTCCGTTTCTTTTATTGAACTGCTCGGGCAAGACGACCGTGAACGTATCCACATAGACCCCTCTCCACAATTGTTCATTTCCAGAAATCAAATACTGCTGATAACCTTCAGGAAACACAACATTGGGGGAGTTCCTAAGATCGCTGAAATCAAATACGGCCTTGTTCAGTTCAAAAACCAATCCTGCTTTCCCTTTTCCATCAGTACTTCCCTGTTTGGTCAATTGAAACGGTGGCAGATCCACTTCCACAAGAATGTCGTTCCAATCACTGACAATGGTCTGGAAATGTCCCTCAACTTTTACATTTTCATTTTGAATAACTTCATAATTGGAATCCACCGGTTCCAACATACTTCTGGGAAACAACAAGTCGGCTGCAATCCCCAATTCCTTGAATCCGCCACAATCAATGGTCACATAGGTAAGATTATCCACGTTTCCTATTCCCATATCAAATCCTCCTCGAAGGGCAACAAGACCATTTCCGCCGTTGATGGGGATACCGATATCTCCCAATAATACCAAATTGGCATCGCCATAGATACCCCCCTTATGTGAAATCTTGATTCCCCCAGCACCAAAAAAAAGTTCAATTGGGTTTCCCTTGGAATCGGATTGTGGAATGTTTATGTGGACAAAGGCCGTGATTTCCGTGTGCTCCGGAAAAATTTTGGCCTTGCTTATTGCCAACGTATAGGTAATGGTCCCAATTTCCTTCTTTACTCCAATGGGAAGCGTGACCATTTCTTTTGGGGAGATCAGGTTTACATAATTTTGGGAAACTTTAAGCTCTTCAAAGACTGACCTTGCACTTTGGACGATTTGTGCTGTGGTGGTGTCCATTGCAAAATTTCGTTGGAAGTAAGCATCATCAAACTCGCTTTGAAGAATTTGGGGCAGGGAGACGTTCGAGAAATCATTTTCCAACCCTTTGAAGTCCCTATTAGTATTTCCTTGTTCCGCGCCAGGTTGCTTAGTGGACAATGAATCCTTTCCTGTAACGTTTTTGGCCGAGATGGATTGATGTACAAATAGCCAAACCAAACACAGCCATAACACTCGTTTTACCATAAACCCCAACTTCCTTTTAAAAAATGATGAAATGAATAATGTAGAGGTTGGAAGGGAAAGTAAGGTAAACAGACAAGCCATTGGTGCTAGAATTGATGGATGCACCTTTTGAATTGACGGATGAGCATTCCGAGTGGATGCTTTGAAAAAAAAAGGGAGAATTTAAAAACAAAAAAAATCCCAAACCTTACGGCTTGGGATCTGTTCAACGCTTGGGTGGAAGACCGGGCTCGAACCGGCGACCTCTGGAACCACAATCCAGCGCTCTAACCAACTGAGCTACAACCACCATTTAAAGCGGATGCAAAAATACTTTTTTGTATTGATCCTGCCAAAATATTTTAGGGATTACATCCACAAAAAATCGCAAGAGGTGTTCTTTCTTTTAATAGCCCCACATAAAGACCTGGAGATCTGTTTTTTGTGATTAATTGCAAATCATCGATGAAATACATCTTTTTTCAGACCAAACACACTTATTTTAGCGTTTCACAACATTTAATTCCGCTAAATCAGTTCCAAAATTATTTTAGCGCTATAATAGATATTGTCTTTGCTGTCTAAAAAAACCTCTATATCCGACTACAGGAACCTGCTTGCCAGGGTAACTTTTTATGCCTTGTTTTTTCTTTTGTCCTTGCCACTGCTGGCACAGTCGAGCAAAAAAGATAGCTTATCCTTTAAGTTGCAACGCTTGGAGTCCACCAATAGATTCAATCCCAAGGACACTACCCATATCAATCTGTTGATCAGGCTTGCATTTTCCTATAGATATCTGGACAGTGACAGCCTATATTCCATAGCAGAGAGAGCACTCAAGTACAGTGAGGCCATAGATTATGGATATGGCAGGGTAAAAGGCCTGGATGCATTGGGCAACTATTATTATGACAAGGGGGACAGAAAAAAATCAATGCCCCTATTTGAAGAAGCCCTTCAATTGGCCAAAGAAATGGGCGATGTCCGTTGTGAGGTTTCCATTATCAATACCATGGCGCAAAACTATAGCTTTGAGGGGAACTATGCGGATGCTCTCAACCTGAACCTCAAGGGCATAGACCTCGCCAAAAAAATAGATGACCAGCAAATGCTCTCCATATTGAACGAGAACATCGCGGGGCTCTATGCTGATCAAAAGGACTTTAAAAATGCACTGATGTTCTATGATACGGTGCAAAAAATCAATAAAAAATTAGGGGACGAAGTCATCGACGCGGAAACCCAGAGCAATATGGCCTCCTTATATATGGATGCCAAGGACTTCAAGCACGCCATGTTCAATATCAATAGAAGTATTATCACTTTTGAAAAAAATAAGATATATGACTGGCTTGCCTATGCCTACGAAGTGAAGGGTAACATTTATCTGGAACAGCAAAAATACCAATGGGCCCTCTATTGGTTCGATCAGAGCAATATGCTCTTCAAACACCAGATCGAGGATGACCGAATAAAGATCCAACTGATGAACGGCATGGCCAAGGTATACTTTGGTCTGGAAAAGGATAGCCTATCGCTCACACATGCCCAAGAAGGGTTGGAACTGTCCAGAAAAATAAAATCGTTGCAAGGACAGATCGATTGCTCCGAAACCTTGTACAAACTCTATAAAAAGCAAGGGGATAATACAGCGGCCCTTGATTATCTGGAAACTTTCAAATCCCTTTCGGATTCGTTGTTCAGGGACAAGAACAAGCAAAGTCTGTCACTTCTTGAGACCAAATTGCACTATGAACAGGAGAAAAAGGAACTCATTGAATCCAATGAGGTAGCCTTGGCCAAGCAACGGAACTATATCTACTTTTCAATCATCGTACTGCTCATCTTGAGTATCATCATCCTCGTGGTAAGACGCAGTGAGAAGATCCAGAAAAAACTGAACAAAGAGCTCAAGGAAAAATCCATAGCGGTCACCGAACGCGAGTCGGAACTCAACGAAATCAATAGGACCAAGACCAAGCTGTTCTCCATTATCGGCCACGACCTTCGTGGACCCATCGGGGCTTTGCAGGAATTGCTCAAGCTATTTATGGAAGGGGAAATCGGTAAAGATGAATTTATTTCGTTCATCCCCAAACTCAAGAGCGATGTGGAGAACATCTCTTTCACCCTCAATAACCTATTGTCTTGGGGGCAAAACCAACTCAACGGCGCAGTGACCCGACCCAAACGAATCTCTTTGGAAAAAATAGTGGTGAACAACATCCAATTGCTGTCCGAACTGGCCAAGAGCAAGTCCATCAAGATCATCAACCAACTTCCTGACAACCCGCAAATATGGGCCGATCAGAACCAAATCGATATTGTGATCCGTAACCTGCTGAGCAATGCCATCAAGTTTACCCCCAATGACGGTTTGATTACCATAGAAGCAGAAGAAAAACCCACTTCATGGCAAATTTCGGTACGCGATACCGGGATTGGGATGAACAAGGAGATGCAACGAAAGGTCTTTGAAGATTCCACCAACATTACCACTTATGGCACCAATAACGAGAAGGGAACCGGTCTTGGATTGTCCCTATGCAAGGAAATGGTGTTGAAGAACAAAGGTTCCATTTGGGTGGAAAGTACACTTCGCAAGGGAACTACTTTTTACTTTACCCTTCCAAAGGCGGAAAAAAGGTACCAGAAGGCCAGTTGATCAGATAAGGTCACCCAGATTGTCCACAGCCACATAACGCTCCACGGTAAAACCTTCGGCATATTCCACACCGACAATCCTACCCAAATCCCTAGCCCTGTAGATCACACTATCGGTAAAGTTTTTGCTGCTGATAGGAGTTTCAGGTTCTTTGCTTTTTGGGTCGTAAAACTGTGAACTGTACGCCATGATAGCTTCGGTCTTTTTGTCGATAAATCCTGAGACATCCACTACGAAGTCGGGCTCCAAATTTTTCCATTGGATGTAATGGTACACTACTTTTGGTCGCCATGGCATCTGCCACTCGTCGTCCCCATCCATCTTGGTGTCAATTTTTACAAGTCCACTCAAGAAACAGGCGTCACTCACCAATTTGCTTCCCTTTGCGTGATCAATGTGCCTATCGTCCACTGCATTGCAGAGCACTATTTCCGGCCTATACTTTCGGATGACCTTGATCAGCTCCAGCTGGTGTTCCCTGTCATTGGTGAAAAATCCATCGGCAAATTCCATGTTCTCCCGAACGGACAGGCCCAATATTTTGGCTGCATTGGCGGCTTCTTGATCTCTGATCTCCGCCGTGCCCCGCGTTCCAAGTTCACCTCGGGTCAAGTCAACGACCCCTACCTTTTTTCCTTTGGAAACTTCCTTGGCCATAGTGGCCCCTGCGCCCAATTCAGCATCATCTGGGTGGGCACCGAATACTAAAATATCTAATTTCATGTTGGTCATGCGGTGACAGCCATTGATTTTACCTTGGCTATAGCCTGTTCAATGTCTGCTGTTAAATCTTCTATTTCTTCTATGCCCAACGAAAGACGGATCAAGGAATCTTTGATTCCCTGCTTTTCCCTATCCTCCGGGCTCATGAGCGCATGCGATGTCATGACCGGGGAAACCAAGGTACTTTCAATCCCTGCAAGGCTCATTGATGGTTTGATGAGTTTCAAATGTTTGAAAAACAAGGATACATCTATGCTTGGATCCATTTCAAAGGAAAGCATGCCCCCAAATCCGTGCATCTGCGTTTTGGCCAACGCATGGTCAGGGTGCTCTTCCAAACCGGGGTAATAAACGTTTTCCACATTCTCGTTGTCTTTTAGGTAGAGTGCCATCTGCATGGCGTTGTCATTTTGTGCCCTCACCCGTATGGCCATGGTCTTGATACTTCGTTCCAGCAACCATACCGTATAATCGCTCAAACTTCCTCCAAAGCAAATGGCGGTCTGGAACACCTTGTCCATATGCTCTTTGGAAGCAGCGACCACACCTGCACAGATATCGGAATGCCCCCCCATATATTTTGTAGCACTATGTAGCACCACATCAATTCCAAAATCGATGGGAGTTTGGTTGATGGGGCTGGCAAAAGTGTTATCGATCATGGAAAGGATGCCATGCTTTTTGGCCAATTGGGCTACTCCAGCAACATCCGTAATCGTTAGCAAAGGGTTGGATGGCGTTTCAATGTAGATTACTTTGGTATTCGATTTGATCTCTTTCTCAAAATCCGCTACCGACCATCCGTCGGTGAACGAATACTGGATCCCAAACTTTTCAAACTGGGTCACGGCAAAGTGATACGTTCCGCCATATATGGTCTGTTGCAAAACGATATGGTCCCCTGCCTTAAGGAAAGACATCAAGGCCGTGCTTATGGCGGCCATGCCACTACCAAATATCAATGCGGCCTCGGCATGTTCCAAAACTGCCATTTTTTTGCACAATGCTTCCTGGTTGGGGGTGTTAAAATATCTGGGGTACCGTTTTACATCCACATCCTCGAACTCATAGGAAGTGCTCATATATAAGGGAGAAACCGCTCCCTTGAACTGATTGTCCACAAGTTCCCCTTCATGGGTACACACCGTGTTGATGCCTTTTTTTGCTTTGTCCATTATAGTCTATCTAGTCTTTTAGTTTTAATTTTTCAGGATTCTGCCTATTGGAGAACAAAGAAAGTATTTCCACTGAGTCTGGTTTCAGCCGATAATATAGATTGGTATGTTTTAAAATTACAGCTCTCCTAATGTCCTTTTTTAGGGCAGAATCTTGAAACAGTAAAGGATTCTTTGAAATCAATTCAATGGTATGGTCCAACTCATGGGAAAAATTTCTCAATTCCCTTTCTGTCCAATTTTCTTCCAAGTATTCAATGATTCCCTGCAATTCTGAAAGTGCATGTTCCGTCCAAAGAATCTTATAGCCATTTCCCATATAGCTTCTTCGCTTCTGAATGGGGTTTCATTCTTCCCGAGGCTGCATCTTCCATTCCCTGCTCAATGGATTTCTTCTCTTGATTGGATATATTTTCCCACCAATCCACTTTCTCACTTTCCCGAAGTTTCATTATTTTTTCAATGATACTTTTATCGTCCAAAGTTGACAGCCATTGAATCAATTCAATTTTCTTGTCTTGAATATCCATGTCCATAAGCCCAATTTTAAGATTTTGGACCGACTTTTATCCTGAGTGATTTTTCAGAAAAACCTGTGGTCACTATCCAAAGATACGAAACCCATCATACTTGTACCTGCTTCCATTTTCCTTTTTTGAACCACACCATGGCAATAATCGCCAATAGGACTTCTGCAAATGTGATGGCCACAAAGACGCCCATGGCCCCCCAACCAAGCACAAGAGCAGCCACATAGGCCAAGGGCAATTGTATGAACCAAAATGAAACCAAATTGATCTTCGTCGGGGTACGGGTATCCCCTGCCCCATTGAATGCTTGGCTTACCACCATCCCATAGGCGTAGAACACATAGCCCAAGGCAATGACCTGGAGACATAGTGCCCCATTTTGGACCACGGCAGGTGTGGTATTGAACCATGAGACAATACTTTTGGCAAAAATGAGATAGATCAAGGAAACCGTTCCCATAAAAATGGCATTGTACTTCCCTGTTTTCCACACTGATGTTTCGGCCCTGTCCGGTTGCTTGGCCCCAAGGTTCTGCCCTACCAAAGTGGCCGCAGCATTGCTCATTCCCCATGAGGGCATCAAGGTAAACATCATCACCCGGATGGCGATGGTATAACCTGCAAGCACTTCGCTACCGAACTCGGACATGATGCGCATCAAGAAAATCCAGCTCGATGTGCCGATCAGGAACTGCGCAATACCGCCTAAGGAAACTTTGATCAAATTGACCATCACCTTGAAGTTGAGTACCAAATCCTGAAGGGCCAGCTTGATCTTCCCCCAACCAAAGAACAGAACGGCCAATTGGAAAATAACAGCCGTTCCCCGACCAATATTGGTGGCAATGGCAGCTCCCATCACCCCAAATTCGGGAATGGGTCCGAATCCGAAAATGAACATGGGGTCCAAAATGATGTTGAGTCCGTTGGAAAGTACCAAGGTCCACATGGCAATGGAAGCATTCCCCGCGCCCCTGAAGATGGCGTTGATCAGGAAAAGCAATACCACTGTTATATTGCCTCCTATCATGACCTGGGTATAGCCATATCCTTCGGCTATCAGGTCCGGTTCGCCACCCATCAGGGCCAAAATCTCTTTGGCATAGATCATTCCGATCACACCGATGACTATGGAGATCAAGATGCCCAGACTGATGGCCTGCACAGCGGCAATGCGTGCACCTTGCACGTCCTTTTCGCCTATTCGTCGTGCCACAACAGCGGTAGCGGCCATACTTAAGCCAATCGCCAGGGCATAGACCAATGTGATTACGGATTCTGTAAGACCTATGGTCGCAACGGCATTCACACTTACTTTGGATACGTAGGCGATATCGACCAAGGCAAAAATGGATTCCATGAGCATTTCCAAGATCATGGGGATGGAAAGCATGAAAATAGCCTTTCGGATGCTTCCCGATGTGAATTCCGTTTCTTTTCCGGATACGGCAATCCAGAAATATTGAATGAATTTTTTGAAAGTAAGCGTATTATTGGATGGTGTCATTGTTATCAAGAATTATGTTTGGAAAAAAGAGAAAATGTCAACTGGACCGAAAAGTCTTCGGTTACTTTTTTGGCGTAAAGCCAAACGTGACATCTATAGCGTACATAATTCTTATAGCTTCATGATGAAGCAAATATGCAACTTTTTTTAAAAATAAAATAAAAGTTGTAAAATTTCTTTTCTCCTACCCATTAATGCAGATGGGGCAAATGCCCCCATTATTTGGCGTAGTGCACCCGATACCGCCAAAAACTGATACCTCCCAAGACAAATACGCCCAGAACCGTGTACCATACAAAACTTGGTGTGATGACCTGGTCCCCACTGGCATAACTATGAAGGCCCACAAGGTAAAAATTCACACCGAAATAGGTCATCATAATGCTGGCATAGGCCACAATGCTGGCAAAATTGTAGATCCATTTGCTTCGAAGTCCCGGAACCAATCGCATGTGCAAAACAAAAGCATAGATCATGATGGAGACCAATGCCCAGGTTTCCTTGGGATCCCAGCCCCAATAACGGCCCCAACTTTCGTTGGCCCATTGGCCGCCCAAAAAATTACCAATGGTCAACATGACCAAACCTGCAGTAAGTGCAAGTTCGTTGATCACGGTGAGCTCCTTTATATTGATGTCCATTCGCTTCTTGTTCTTTTTGGTGGTGAGTACCATCAACAACAAGGCGACCACCCCTAAAATCATCCCAACGGTCAATGGACCATAACTACCTACGATGACGGCCACGTGGATCATCAACCAATAGCTGTCCAATACCGGTTGCAGGTTGGCAATGGACGGGTCCACCCAACTTTGATGTGCTACCCACAATAACATGCAGGTCACAAAAGCACTGGAGGCTATGGTCAATTCGCTTTTTCGGCCCAAGGCCAAACCTATACCCATGGTGGCCCATGCCACGTAGAGTATACTTTCATAGGCATCGCTCCAAGGTGCGTGCCCGGATATATACCAGCGTAATATCAACCCAATCGTATGCCATATAAAAAATAAAATGATGGTCCCTTTCAATCCATACGCAATGGCCTCAAGAATTTTTCGCTCCTTAAAAATCTTGGCTATCAGCACAAAGAACAGCAACAAACCGACCATGGCGTAGTACTTGTACAACCGGTTGAAAATATCCAGTTTGTTGTAGATAATCTCTGTCTTGACCTTTTGGTCGGAGGGGAGTACCTCTGCCCCATGGTTGAGTTGGTTCTGTTTGAAGGCCTCCAACAATCGGTCTGGCTGGGAATAGTCCCCGGAAGCGATGGATTGTTGCAAGGAACTCAGGTAATAGGGCATCGCATTCCTGATAAAATTGGAATACAGTGAATCCTGTACTTGGAATTGACCTCCTCGGTATTCCACGGCAGAGATCCATTTGTTGTTCTCATCGTCCAGCAAGGGAAATATTTTCACAATACTTCCACTCAAAGCCATATTGAGCAAGCTCAATCGCTCCCCTACTTTTTTGAAGTCCTTTTCAAATTTATTGGGGTTGGTCGTGGACGTTGCCCTCTCCAAAAAAGGCCTAAGCTTATATTCTCCCTTGGCATCAAAAAAATCGGTTGCCTTGACAAACTTTGTACCTTCGGGAACACCTATAACCTTACGAATACTGTCATTCCCTTTATCTCCCAAAGCAACAATGTCCGTAGTGTACCAGACCCCTGGGTTCAACATCATGGAAAGGAATACTTGATTGGCGGAAAGGTCTTTGTATTTGTCAGCGCCACTCAGTTTTCGCAATAATTCGGAGGCGAAGGTGTTGACGGGTTTCATACGACCGCTTTCATCTTGTAGGACCAATGCTCCAAACTTTTCGGCGTGTTCCTTTGCTACCGTAGTCGCTTGGATCACGGAGTCTATTTGTGCTTGGGTAGGCACCACGGAATGTCCATGTGCATCTTCTTGTGCATTTGCGGATACCAATGCAAAGAACAGTGCAATGGTGGTCATTGCTGCTTTCTTTTCCTTTATTTTTTGGAGCATGGTCTGTAGGTCCCTAAAACGGGTCTTGCCAAAGAACATAATGCCCATCAGGCCAATGTAAAGTAGAAAATAACCAATGTAGGTGATCCACGTGCCCCAAAAATCATGGTTCACGGAAAGTCCTGTGCCTTTTTCGTCCGGATCAAAATTGGCCTGGAAAAAACGATATCCTTTATGGTCCAACACGTGGTTCATATAGATGTCATAATCGAATGGGCGTTCGTCGTGTACGGTCACTTTACTCATGAACGATGCATAACCGGTTTCCGTACCGGGGTATTTTTCAGCAATAAAGTCGTTCAATTCTATGGAAAAAGGAAGTTCATAGACCTTGGAGCCGTAACTGAGCGAAAAGTCCAATCCCCCAACTTGTATCTTGTCCGAAAAATTGGTCGTGCCCTTGCCACCCAGCAATTTTACTTCCTGGGTCTCCCCATTTGCGGAGATGGCAACGACCAAGGCATCTTGTGCCATTTCGGTGGGCTCCCCATCAGGAATCTTCACGATGCCATATTTTCCTTTGACAATGGGTTCGGGGACAACGAATTGCATCCCGGCCATGGAATAAAGCGATCGTAATTGCAAGGGCTGTATACTGTCCACGGCCACTTGGTCCTGAAATTGGTCCGCCATCCGCATAAAATTTCCTTCGAAAGGGGTCTTGATCTGGTAACCGCCCTCTTCTGAGTAGTAAATATTGATGGCCCCTTCGGTATCGTTGTTCAGGGCAAAAAGTACATTGTGTATGTTGGCAATCTTTCCATTCTCGAGATAATGCTCGTGACGTTGGCCATCACCCGCTTCGACAATCTGGAGGTATTCCTGTCCGTTTTCATCGGGGATCAATCCTTTTTCGGCCCCTTTGATGAAATCCACATAAGAAATAGTAAACGGTTGTCCGTTGAAATCGGATTTCCAAGGCAGGCTGGTACGTTTTCCTTCGGGGGTCACAAGGATGTCATCCTCCAAAATGCGTCGCTTGGTCTCCCCGTCGATATCACCATCCACATAGGCAATCAAATAGGTCTTGTCCGAATAGAACTGGTTCTCGGTGGCCCCTTCTCGAATGGGCATCATTCCCTCATAACTAATATATCGGGTCACAAAGGCTCCGAAAATGATCAGGATCCAAGACAGGTGGAGTACCAACACTGGCCATTTTTTCCACTGTAGCAGTTTGTATCGAAATATGTTTCCGAAGAAGTTGATCACAAAAAAGACCATGATCACCTCAAACCAAGTAGTATTGTAAATATAAATTCGTGCGGTTTCGGTACTGTACCAGGTTTCCACAAAGGTTCCCATGGCCAATGCCGCTGCAAAGACCAAAAATAGAACAGCCATAAGTCTTGTGGAGAATAAGGTTTTCTTAAGAATATCGATCATGGAAATTCGGTCTACTTTCGGCTTGCAAAAATACGGCCTTTTTACAACTTAGTCGTTTTTTATCGATAATAAAAGATCAAATGGGATTGTTAATTGTCGGTGTGATGCATCTCCCTTAAATTTGTAATTTTGAACATGCTCAGCGTCGTTATTTTGGGAACCGGAAACCTGGCCATGCACCTGTTCAGGGCTTTTTCAAAATCCACTGGAGTGCAGGTGGTTCAAGTGGTGGGCAGAAATCCCGAAAGTCTGCACTCTTTTTCGGCGCATGTAGCCACTACTACAGACCATACTTCGATCAAGGATGCCAATGTGTACATCATAGCCGTAAAAGATGATGCCATAACCGAAGTCTCACACCACCTTAATGGAAAAAAGGGCGTGGTGGTGCATACTTCCGGGGCCGTCGGGATGGATGCTTTGGAACCTGAAAATCGTGGTGTACTCTATCCGTTACAGACCTTTACCAAAGGTAAGGACATCGATTTGAAAAAAGTACCCATCTGTATCGAGGCCAATGAAGGGCAATCATTGATCCTGTTGCGATCGTTGGCCCATACCCTATCGCAAAATGTCCATGAGGTCAATTCAGAACAGCGAAAAAAATTGCATCTTGCGGCGGTTTTCGTGAACAATTTCACCAACTATCTGTACGGGATAGGCGAAGAAATCTGCATGAAGGAAGGCCTTTCGTTCGATCTATTGAAACCCTTGATCCAGGAAACCGCGGAGAAAATCCAATCCATGTCCCCAAAAGAGGCACAGACCGGTCCTGCCCGAAGGAATGACCAAAAAAGCATGCAGGGCCACTTGAAACTTTTGGACAACGACAAACATATAGCGCTCTACAATTTGATGAGCGAAGCCATAAAACAAGTCTATGAAGAAAAATTATAAAGAGCTTTTGAGCAACATCACCACTTTTGTCTTTGATGTGGACGGAGTGTTCACCGATGGGTCCGTCCTGATCACTTCCGATGGGCAACTGCTCCGAAAAATGAGCGTCAAGGACGGTTATGCCGTAAAGACCGCCATTCAAAAGGGATACAATGTCTGCATCATCACTGGCGGTACCAATGAAGGGGTCAAGGAGCGGCTAAAAGGTCTTGGCGTGACCGATTTTTATATGGGCGCACACCACAAGGAAGAGCCCCTGAAAGAATACCTGGACATCTATAACATTGATCCCCAGACTGTGGTCTACATGGGTGACGACCTTCCAGACATCCCTCCCATGAAATTGGTGGCGCTTGCCACCTCCCCCCAGAATGCCGTGCCGGAGGTAAAGACCATTTCCGACTATGTTTCCCATAAAAATGGTGGGGACGGCTGTGTACGGGACATCATTGAGCAAGTATTGAAGGTCCGAGGGGACTGGAACGATAATTTCAGTGCAAAAAATGACTAAAAACCCTTTGCAGGAAAGCCTGAAAGACCACAAACTCATTTTGGGTTCCGGTTCACCACGGCGAAAGCGGTTTTTGGAAGAAATGGGCCTAGACTTTGAGGTTAGGACAAAATCAGTGGATGAAGTCTATCCCAAAAAACTACGCGGAAAGAAAATATCCGAATATTTGGCCCGATTGAAGGCCACCCCTTTCAAAGAAGAACTCCAGCAAAATGAAATCGTGATCACTTCCGATACGGTGGTCTGGCATAAGGGAGCCTCATTGGCCAAAGCGGAAAACAAGGAAGAGGCAATCGAAATGCTACGCACCCTGTCCGGGGATTGGCACAAGGTCATCACTTCGGTCTGTTTTACCACAAAGGATTCCCAAAAAACCGTGAGTGCCGTCACCAAGGTCAAGCTCAAGAAGCTTTCCGAGGATGAGATCCAATATTATGTGGATAAATACCTTCCTTTTGATAAAGCTGGGGCCTATGGCATACAGGAATGGATCGGGATGGTCGGAATCTCCAAGATAAAAGGTTCCTACACCAATGTTGTGGGGCTACCTACCCATCTGGTATATAAGACCTTAATGAACATGGTTTCTTAAATTTTCTATGATTAACTTTGAGGGAATCAATCCCTGTTCCCATGAAAGAAAAACGGTTTTTAAAAATAGTAGGCACAGCTCTTCTGTTTGTTCTGGGCGCTTCTTGCATCGAAAAGAAAGATGCCAACAATCGCATGCCCCCTCCCACAACAAAAGTGGAATCGGAAAGCGTACATCCCAAGAAACCCCTTTCCGATGAATTTAAGCAATATTGGTATGCAGGTAACGCCGAAATCACTTCGTATGTATTGGAACAGGCCCGCTATGGGGATCTCAGGGACGGGCATGCGGTACTGATCTATGTCACCGAACCCTTTTTGCCCGGAAAACAAGTTAAGGCAGATGGAAAAGACCCCGATAACATTTCTGTGCTGAAGCTGAACCTGACCAAGAAGTTCTTGACCGGAATTTACCCCTATTCCATCATGGGCAGTACCTTTTACCCAGTCCATGATAACCAACATGCCATAAAGACCAGTTTGTCTGTACAGGAATGGTGCGGTCATGTCTATTCACAGATCAACAACAGAAACAATTTTGAATTTACTTCACACTCCTATTTTGAAAATGAGGCAGACCAAAAGATGGAGATGGAAAAAAACATCTTGGAAAATGAAATCTGGACCAAGATCCGGATAAACCCAGAAAGTTTGCCCTTGGGTCAACTAAAAATCATCCCTTCACTAGAGTTCCTGCGTCTCTACCATAAGGAGCCAAAAGCATATGATGCTGAGGCCTCTATGTCCACTAAGGACGGGATAACCACCTACTCCTTAGCCTATCCCGAACTGGAACGCACCTTGCGTATCAATTTCGCCGACGCCTTTCCGCATTCCATTGAAAGTTGGACCGAGGAGACTCGAGATGGTTTCGGGACAAATGCCAAACAATTGATCACTTCCGCGAAAAAAATCAGGACCCTAAAAACAGCTTATTGGGGCCAACATGGAAACAATGATCTATTTTTAAGGGATAGTTTGGGGTTGTGAACCCTCTTAAACCGTACAGTATGGGCCTTGTTAAAACTCTTCTAAATAGCGTAAACACTGATAACAATCTTTCTATATTTGGCAACGCCACTAAAAAACCAACTATGCGATACCTTTGGGCTTGTTTTGTAGCCACAACTCTGTTTTTTCCAAAAACCTTTGCCCAAAAACCTGCAAAACCTACCTCTGCCGAGATCCATCATGATCTGCAAAAACTCAATTTTTTGGGAACGGCGCTCTATGTTGCTGCCCATCCCGATGATGAAAATACCAGTTTGATTTCTTACCTGTCCAATCACGAAAAAGCCAGGACCATATATCTTTCCATGACCCGAGGGGATGGGGGCCAAAACCTGATCGGTTCCGAGCTCCAAGAACTTCTTGGGGTGCTGCGCACGCAAGAGCTATTAGCTGCAAGAGGTGTTGATGGTGGGGAGCAACGGTTCACCCGTGCCAATGACTTTGGCTTTTCCAAGCATCCGATCGAAACCCTCAAAATATGGGACAAGGAAAAGGTACTGGGAGACGTGGTATGGGCCATTCGCACACTTAAACCGGACATCATCATCAACCGTTTTGACCACAGGACGCCAGGCTCCACCCATGGTCACCATACTTCTTCAGCCATTCTGAGCATGGAAGCCTTTGATCTTGCCAATGATGCCAATGCCTACCCGGAACAATTGGGGCTCACATCCACTTGGCAGCCCAAAAAATCGTTCTACAACACATCTTGGTGGCAGTACGGTAGCCGTGAAGAATTTGAAAAAGCGGACAAGTCCAACATGTTGCATGTGGACATCGGTGTCTATTACCCTGAACTTGGTCTATCCAACAACGAAATTGCAGCCCTGGCGCGTAGCCAGCACCTATGCCAAGGATTTGGTAGATTGACGGAGCGAGGGGCTTCAGAGGAATATTTGGAACTCCTCAAGGGGGATATTCCCAAAGGGAACGATTTATTTGATGGCATCGACACCACATGGTCCCGAGTGGAAGGTGGTGAAGCCGTTGGGGCCATCCTGTATGATATAGAAAAAAACTTCGATTTTAGGAATCCCTCAAAGCATATCCCAGAACTGGTGCAGGCCTATCAACTTTTACAAAAGGTCAAAGATGAACACTGGAAACGGATAAAGTCGGAAGAATTGAAATCCATCATCCTGGCCTGTGCAGGGCTATACCTCGAGGCAAGTTCCGATGGTGCCTCCACTACCCCGGGCAGTATGGCAAAAGTCAACATTGAGGCCTTGAACAGGAGCTCACAGAACATCATTCTGAAAGAGGTGCAGATTGTGGGGGCCGATGCTAAATCATCCCCGAACAAAATGTTGACAGACAATGGTAAACAGGAATTCGGCATCAGCTTCACAGTTCCCAAAAATACTCCATACACCACTCCTTACTGGTTGAATGACCCCGGTACTTTGGGCACCTACACGGTCAATGACCAAAAACTGATAGGGCAACCGGAAACAGCCAGTGCATTCAAGGCCAAGTTTATCCTGGATTTCAACGGAACGGAAATCGCTTTTGAAAAACCCGTGGTCCACCGTTTCTCCAGACCCGAGAAAGGAGAATTGTACGAGCCGTTCGCCGTACTACCTGAAGCCACTTCAAAAATTGACGAAAAGGTTTTGATATTCGCCGATGGGAAGACCAAGGCCATCCAAGTAAAAATAAAGGCAGGTAAGGACAATGTCAATGGAAATGTGGCATTGAACCATCCAACGGGTTGGACGGTGACGCCCTCAACCATTCCTTTTTCCATAGTCCAAAAAGGTCAGGAACTTTCTGTGACCTTTATGGTCACTCCCCCCGGCACTGAGAGCGAAGGTGAAATTTCACCCATCATTACCATAGGGAACAACACCTATGGCAAGGAACTTGTGGAGATTAATTACGATCATGTCCCAAAACAGTCCATTTTGTTGCCTTCCAAGGCCAAAGTGGTCCGTATGGACATCAGAAAATCCGGTGAACATATCGGTTACATTATAGGAGCCGGGGACATGGTCCCTGAAAGTTTGGAACAAATAGGCTATCAAGTGCACATCATCGACCCAGATAAAATTGAAAAAGGTTCCTTGGACAAGTACGATGCCATCGTTGTCGGTATCCGTGCCTACAATGTGGTGGAATCGCTCAAATTCAAGCAGCCTATTCTGTTCGATTATGTGAAAAATGGCGGGAACATGATCGTGCAGTACAACACGGCAGGCAGATGGGCCAAACAATTTGAGAACATTGCCCCTTATGACCTGACACTTTCCAGTGACCGTGTCACCGATGAAAACTCAAAAGTGGATATAGTAGCACCAAAAAACTCCCTTGTCAACTTCCCCAACACCATTTCCGAAAAGGATTTTGATGGTTGGATCCAGGAAAGGGGACTTTATTTTCCGACGCAGTGGAGCCAGGAATTCACTCCCGTCCTTTCCATGGGAGATGAAGGGGAGCCCCAGTCAAAAGGCAGCCTCTTGGTAGCACCATATGGCAAAGGTCATTATATTTACACCGGATTGAGTTTCTTCAGGGAATTGCCCGCTGGCGTGTCCGGCGCCTATAAGCTGTTTGCAAACATGCTTTCGGTTGGAAAAGATGAAGTAAAAAAGGAAAGTAATGTCAAAGGATAAAATGATTGAAAAAATGGAATGGAAAAAGGAGTACTCCATCGTGATACTCCTGAACGCCATTTATATTTTGATTTTTTACCTCATCATGATTTTTAATAACTGAAACCTTTAATGGCCTATCTGGATTGGATCATTCTCGGCAGTACCTTGATCTTCATTGTTGTATATGGGGTCTGGAAAACCCGTGGCAGCAAAAATGTGGACGACTATGTGCGCGGTGGTGGAAATGATGTGAAATGGTGGACCATCGGCCTTTCCGTAATGGCTACCCAAGCTAGCGCCATTACCTTCCTGTCCACGCCCGGTCAAGCGTTCCACGATGGAATGGGCTTCGTTCAGTTTTATTTTGGACTGCCCTTGGCCATGATCGTCATCTGCTTGGTCTTTATCCCTATCTACAAAAAACTCAAGGTATTTACCGCCTACGAAATGCTGGAAGGCAGGTTTGACCTGAAAACACGAACCCTTACCGCCCTCCTCTTCTTGGTGCAAAGGGGACTTGCAGCGGGTATTACCATTTTTGCCCCCTCCATCATCCTTTCAGCAGTTTTGGGATGGGATTTGAGGACGCTGAATGTCATCATCGGGATCTTGGTCATCATCTACACCGTTTCTGGTGGGACCAAGGCCGTAAGCGTTACCCAAAAGCAGCAAATGTTCATCATCATGCTGGGCATGTTCTTCGCCTTTTTCTTCATCCTCGGTGCCCTGCCCTCAGATGTTTCCTTTGGAAAGGCATTGAAAATTGCAGGGGCGAACAACAAACTCAACATCCTCGACTTTACCTTCGACACCGATAACCGTTATACCTTTTGGAGCGGCATCACTGGCGGATTTTTCTTGGCCCTGGCCTATTTTGGCACTGACCAAAGCCAAGTTCAACGATATCTTTCTGGAAAATCGATACGCGAAAGCCAATTGGGGCTTGTGTTCAATGGTATCTTCAAGATCCCCATGCAGTTTTTCATTCTTCTGGTGGGTGCCATGGTCTTTGTTTTCTATCAATACAATACATCCCCACTCAATTTTAATCCAGCGGCCACCGAAGCCGTGATGAGATCGGAATATGCGGACGAATACAAGGCACTGGAAGAAGACCACAAAAAACTGGAGATGGAGAAAAGAATGGCCCAACATTCCTTTTCCGCTGCCTTGGAGCTCAAGGAGTACAATGCCATACAACAGGCGGAGCAGAACATCATCAACATCAACCAGAAGGAAAATGCCAACAGGGATGCCGCCAAAGCATTGATAAACAAAGCAAATACCAAGGTTGAAACCAACGACAAGGATTATGTGTTCATCCATTTTATCCTCCACAACCTACCCGTTGGTCTCATAGGGCTGCTCTTGGCCGTGATCCTATCGGCTGCCATGTCATCCACCGCTTCCGAACTGAACGCTTTGGGAACAATTACGGCACTAGACCTCTACAAAAGGAACGTCAAAAAGGACCACGATGAAAAACACTACCTTTTTGCGACCAAAGGATTTACACTACTTTGGGGCATAGTGGCCATTGCCATTGCCAATGTGGCCAGCCTCTTTGACAATCTTATCCAATTGGTGAACATCATAGGGTCCATTTTCTATGGCAATGTGCTAGGAATCTTCCTATTGGCCTTCTTTTTTAAGTTTGTGAAAGGAAATGCCGTCTTTGTGGCCGCAATAGCCACGCAGATCATTGTCATCATAGGCTACAACTTGGATTGGATGTCCTACCTATGGCTGAATGCTTTTGGCTGTGTATTGGTCATCGCATTGTCCATCATCACTCAACTTTTTGACAATTTCTTAGGAAACTCGGTCGAAGAGGTATAAAAAAACCCACTATAAAAGTGGGTCCTTTTTTCTTTTTCATCAAATGGAAACTATAGTCCCGCCCATTCTTTCAGGGAGTCCTTGTTCATTTTTACATAATCTTGGTTTCCGGCAGCTTGTGCTGCAGCCAAGGATTTTTTGGCCACTTCAATGGCTCCTTCCTTATCTCCCAATTTAGCATAGATCAGGGATTGGGTACGCATCATCCAAAATTCGGTTCCATTTCCCATAGAAACAGCTTTGTCCACCCATTCCTTAGCTTGCTCCATATTTATACCCTCACTATAGTAGTAGGATGCGGCAGAAAAATAATCGTTGGCGGAAAGATCGGGTTTCGACATCGTCTCTTGGATGCTCTTGATGGCTTTGTCCACCGTTGGGACAACGAATTTTACGCCTACATACGTTTTCTCCCATAGCAGTCCCATAGTAGCTCCGTTATTGTGGAGATCGTCAAAATTGATGGTAAAAGTTTCAATGGATTCGGAAATCGGGTAAGCTTCCACCTTCACCGTGGCAGCAACCTTGGAAGCATCCCACTCCTGTGGTAGTCCACCATTATTGGTGTCTGTGTAAAAAAAGACTTCCCAAACAGCCTCGTTTGGTTTGGTGTAGACAGCATAAGTTCCCGCTTTGAGTTCTTTGCCCTCTACCACAACATCATCACTAAAAGTGATCTTTGTGTTCATGTTGGCACCTGTTCTCCAAATGGCATCGAAAGGAACCAAATCCCCAAATACCTTCCTTCCTCTCATGGAAGGTCTGGAATACTCCAAAACCACATCGGTAAGTCCAACCTTTTGCTCCAATTTTGAGAAAGGGCTGGGCGCCGGTGTCTGGACTTGCGCCTCTAAAGAGATGGACAGTAATGCAACGAAAAGTAATAGTGAAATTTTCTTCATAGGAATAGTGTTTAATTGTTTAGCACAACAAAGCTATACCAAAAGAAATCGGTCAATTGTTAAGAAATTCTTAAAAGAAATTTACTTTGGGAGATGTAACCGATAGGATAGTGCACACTTTTTTGTTTAATTAAAAACATATTTCTTTAAACAAAATTGTATCTTTGGTGAAAAGTGTTTGATGAAACTATATCAGCTCCGTTCAAAGCAATTTCTTCCGATATCCATGGATGAAGCTTGGAAATTCTTATCCGATCCAACTAACCTTCAGGTCATCACCCCTACCCATATGGGGTTCCACATTCTCTCGGGTGCCGAGAAAAGCATGTATGCCGGCCAGATCATACAATACATTGTGAAACCATTTCCGTTCATGACAACGCGTTGGGTCACGGAAATTACACATGTGCATGAAGGTAGTTATTTTGTGGACGAACAACGTTTCGGGCCATATGCCCTTTGGCACCACAAACATTTTTTGAGACCGGTTGACAATGGTGTGGAGATGGAGGATGTGATAGACTATAAGCTGCCCTTTGGAATCTTGGGAAGATGGGGACATTCCATTTTGGTCAAAAAAGAATTATTGAAAATTTTCAAATATCGCGAGCAAAAACTCTCCAGTATTTTCGGGGCGGTTCCCTCAACTAATAGCACATTGGAATTCAAGACAGTTTAAGATGCGAAAAAATATACTACTGATAGGGGGTTCCTACGGTATTGGTTTGGAGGTTGCAAAACAATTATCCACCAAATACGATATATATGTAGCCTCAAGAACAGTTGGCGATTTGGACGGAATCGATGCCAAGCATATCCAGTTCGATGTCCTAAGGGACGATATTTCCAAGATCAGCATTCCAGATGAGCTCCATGGTTTTGCCTTCTGCCCCGGGAGTATTACTCTGAAACCATTGAAAATGATGGATATCGGCAACTTTAGGGAGGATATGGAAATCAATTTTTTTTCCATGGTAAAAGTGGTCAAAGGAATCATGTCCAAAATGACGGAAAACTCCAGTATGGTATTTTTCAGCACGGTAGCCGTTGGAACCGGCATGCCATTCCACACCAGTGTTGCCGCTGCCAAAGGTGCCATAGAGGGCTTTGCACTGTCACTTGCCGCAGAATATGCCCCAAGGGTTCGGGTAAACGTCATTGCTCCGTCACTGGTGGATACCCCCTTGGCCGGAAGACTGTTGAACAATGATAAAAAGAAGACCATGATGGCTGAACGTCATCCTCTGAAACGGGTAGGCGTTGCCAAGGATATAGCCCATATGACCGCTTTTTTGTTGGATTCCGACAATTCCTGGATCACTGGACAAGTGTTCGCTGTTGATGGAGGGATGTCAAGACTAAACACAAACCCATGAGTGATAGGATTTCCATTTTTTGGTTCAGACGGGACCTGCGATTGGACGATAATGTGGGCCTATATCAGGCCCTGCAAAGTGATTTTCCTGTTTTGCCCATATTCATTTTTGACAAAGAGATCTTAAGCTCCCTTCCAAATAAGGACCCCCGGGTATCCTTCATACACCTACAGCTCCAAAAACTGCGCAACCAGCTCCAGGACAATCATCAAAGTGGTATAGCCCTCTACCATGGGGAACCATTGTCCATTTTCAAAAAGTTGATGGACCAATATGAAGTTCAATGTGTGTACACCAACCACGATTATGAACCCTACGCCCTCGAACGGGATACCAAGGTAAAGGCACATCTTAAAGAAAATGGAGTTGGCTTCCAAACCTTCAAAGATCAGCTCATATTCGAAAAAAACGATGTGGTGAAAGATGACGGTGACCCATATGTGGTCTACACACCATATATGAAACGTTGGAAGGAAACATTCAACCCATCCATCCATTTGGTGGATTATGACACCCATTCGCTCATGGGCAAAAATCTGTACAAAGCTTCCTCCTTCGCCAACCTTAGCCTCAAGGACATCGGCTTTGAACCCGCTGACATCAAAGTGCCAGATTATAAGGTTTCCCCCGATTTGATTCAGGACTACAAACAGACCAGGGATTATCCAGGAATTCATCAAGGCACATCCAGATTGGGTCCGCACCTCCGGTTTGGGACCGTATCCATTCGCAAAATGATACAAAAGGCCATTGCCGAAAAGGACAGTACCTTCCAAAACGAACTGATCTGGAGGGAATTCTTCATGCAGATCCTATGGCATTTCCCAAAAACAGTGAACCATGCCTTCAAACCCAAGTATGACCGCATCAAATGGCGCAACAATGAAGCTGAGTTTGAACGTTGGAAAGCAGGGAACACAGGCTATGCCCTTGTGGATGCTGGGATGCGGGAACTCAATGCCACAGGTTATATGCACAACCGGGTCCGCATGTTGGTGGCCAGCTTTCTTTGCAAACACTTATTGATAGATTGGCGCTGGGGAGAGTCCTATTTTGCCGAAAAACTATTGGATTATGAACTCGCCAGCAATGTGGGCAATTGGCAATGGGCGGCCGGCAGCGGAGTGGATGCTGCACCCTATTTCAGGATATTCAACCCCATGACCCAAGCGGAGAAATTTGACAAGCAATTGAAATATATCCACAAGTGGGTCCCTGAATTTCAAGAACTTACCTACCCTACCCCGATGGTAGACCACAAAATGGCCAGGGAACGCTGTCTAAAAGTGTACAAAGAGGCTGTTGGTTGATGCATTTTTAAGTATTTTTAGTACCCATTTGTCCGTGTCGTCCAATTTTCGGACTGAACTTACAATGTCCAACTAACTCAAACTTTTTCCAATGAAAAAAATTCCAACCTTGCTTCTTTTGAGCCTGATAACATGGAACCTATCTGCCCAAAAAATGACCAAACACAAAAAAGAGATTGTTGCCTCCATTGAAAAACACAAGGAAAACCTCATACAGATCAGTGATTCCATTTGGGCCTTGGCCGAGACTGCTTTTGAGGAATCCATTTCTGCCGAGCTCTTGGCCGATTACGCAGAAAAAAACGGGCTACAGGTAACGCGAGGCGTGGCGAACATTCCTACTGCATTTACTGCCACATATGGCTCCGGCAAACCGGTAATAAGTGTCTTAGGTGAATTCGATGCGTTGCCTGGACTTTCCCAAAATACCGTCCCCAGCAAAGATCCAAGAATCGAAGGGGCGCCCGGTCATGGCTGTGGCCACAATATGTTCGGTGCGGCCAGTCTTGGTGCTGCCATTGCCATTAAGGAACAAATCGAGGCCGGAAACATCAAAGGCACCGTAAAATTTTTGGGGACTCCAGCCGAGGAAAAATTCTTTGGCAAGATATGGATGGTGGAAGCTGGGCTTTGGGACGATGTGGATGTGAATGTGAGTTGGCATCCTTCCGCCGAAATCGAGGCCGATGTGCAAAGTGGACTTTCTTTGATCGATTTCATTGTTGAATTCCATGGGCAAGCTGCCCATGCCTCCGCCGATCCATGGAACGGTCGCAGTGCCTCCGATGCCTTGGAGCTTTACACAACAGGAATCAACTACTACAGGGAACACATAAGGCCAACCTCTCGTATCCACTATCACATCCAAGATGGTGGGCAAGTGGTGAACGTGGTGCCCGATTACGCCAAAATTTGGGTGAGGGTGAGAGACCCTAAACGAAAAGTGATGCTTCCCACTTACGAGCAAGTTAAAAAAATGGCCGAAGGGGCTGCCATCATGGCCAATGTAGACTACAAAATATCCTTGGTCTCCGGTATTTATGAGACCTTGGTGAACCGTGCAGGCGGTGAGGTCATGCAGGGCAATTTGGAACTATTGGGCCCCATCAGCTACACCGAAGAAGAGATTGCCTATGGCAAAGCCATCCAAAAGGCCACAGGAAAACCAGAAGTGGGTATGGATGCAGAAATTAAGCCGCTTAAGGAAACCGAAGAACTGCCCGGCGGTGGCTCCACGGATGTCGGTGACGTAAGTTGGAATGTGCCCAATATCAATCTCGGCGTTACAGTGGCCCCAAAAGATACCCCTTGGCACTCATGGGCCGTGGTGGCCTGTGGCGGTATGAGCATTGGCCATAAAGGGATGGTGTACGCGGCCAAAGCGATGGGTATGACCATGCTGGACCTTTTTGAGGACCCTAAATTAGTAGAAAAGGTAAAAGAAGAATACAAGACCCGAAAAGGGGATGAACAATACGAGGCCATGATTGATGGTCCCCCTCCTATTCCCGGAAATTAATTTTGGGAAATGAAATACATCCTATTGAATACTGCCATGTTCATCGGCAAACTTCAAAATCAACAAAAATCCATATCCAAGATCCCTAAGGGTATTGGATTGAAATCAATACTGCAAAACACTAAAAAATGAGCACACCCATCATACAGACTTTTCCATTGGGCACCCCATGGCAGACCATAGATCCCTTTCTGTTCAGCGTATATCATTTGGATCATTTTCCCAAGGGAAATGGCGAAATGGGACCCGACCCTTCATTGCTGAAAGGGCGAAATTTGGGAAACGACTTTGATCCAAGGGAAAAATGGCGGATGTACCACGGGCAGACCATCCCTGGCTTTCCCTATCACCCACACAGTGGGTTTGAGACCATCACCATTGTGAACAAAGGATTTTGCGATCATTCAGATTCATTGGGTGCTGCCGGCAGGTTTGGAGAAGGAGATGTACAGTGGATGACCGCCGGAAGGGGTGTTCAGCATTCCGAGATGTTTCCCTTGCTTCACGATGACAAGGAAAACCCCTTGGAACTGTTCCAAATTTGGTTGAACCTACCCCGAGCAGGAAAATTTGCGGAACCTCATTTTAAAATGTTGTGGCACGAGGACATTCCTGTGGTCCAGGAGAAAAATGCTCGGATAAAGGTTGTTGCTGGCAACTACAAGGGGACACATGCCATTGACCCGGCTCCAGATTCATGGGCCGCAAATCCCGATAATGATGTGGCTATTTGGAACATCCATGCAGAGGCCAATTCGGAATACATTCTGCCAAAAGGAAGTCCAGACGCAAACCGGGTCCTCTATTTTTATAAAGGTTCCGAGATCTATTTGGAAGACAGGAAAATCAATCCCAACTTTGGGATTGTTCTGGACCCCTCAGAGGACGTTACCATTCAAATTGGGGATGAAACAGCCCATTTGATGCTGCTTCAGGGAAAACCCATTGGGGAACCTGTGGCCAAATACGGTCCCTTTGTAATGAATACCGATGAGGAAATCCAACAGGCCATGGAAGAATACCGGCTCACCCAATTTGGCGGTTGGCCATGGCCCTATCCAGACCATGTTCACGACAAGGACAAGGGACGTTTTGCGCTTTATCCTGATGGGAAATTGGTGGAAAAAAGTTGATTTTTCAACACGGTTTCAGAAAAGTAACACATTTCATGCTTTTCAATTCTTATAAAGAATTGATTTTGTTATAAAAATAATCGCCTAAACCTCAATATATCAAGCAAAAAGAATAAATTGGTTTATCATCCGCCAAACCAATGAAGCCGTTCCAATCCATACTTTGCATTATAGCAGTGCTTTGCTATACCGAATTCTGTAATGGACAATCCAAAGAAATTGACAGTATACAAGAGCTGCTGAAAACGGCAAGGGATACTACCGAGGTCAATTTGTTGCGACAACAGGGAGTTCTTTTAAGGTCCTATGACAAAAACAAAGCCCTGGAGCTTCTTTTGGAGAGTATCGAAAAATCCAAAAAAATAAATTATCTGGATGGGGAAATTAATGGCCTTTATTCACTTGGTCTTACACATGGCATGACAGGTAGTTATGCCGAATCGCTGGAGTACCTGAATAAATGTCTTTCCTTGGCCACTCAGCATCAGGATTTCGAAAGGATGAACTATGTCTACAATTCCATGGGCATTGTTTATAGAAGGATCGGGGACTATCCAAAAAGCCAAAGTTATTACCTCAAGCGCATCAAGTTGATAGATTCGTTGCAATTGGACCAAGACACCTCGTCACCTTACCTCAATATAGGGGTTCTGTACGGTTCTATGGGTCAATATGATAAAGCAGTGGAAAGTTTAAATAAATCCTTGGTTGTTTTTAAAGGAAATGAAAGTGATCGTGCGTCACTGGAAAATGTGGTATTGGCCAATTTGGCCGGAATTGATTTTGAAAAGAAGGATTATAAAGCCGCCGTGGAAAAGTTTTTGAAGGTAATAGATTACGATAAAAAACAGAATGACAATATTGAATTGTGCGCCCATTATTCCAACATTGCCAGTTGCTATGTCGAGTTAGAGCAATGGCAAATGGCAAATGATTACTATCTAAGGGCCCTGGAGCTAGCCGAACAGTTATCCATCAAACAAGAAATTGCAATTGCGCAATACAAACTCGCCGATCTTATGTTCCTTCAAAAAAAATTCAATGAAGCCTTGGACTATTCCACCAAAAGCTTGCGCACATTGGACAGTTTAGATGGGTATATGGAAAAGCGGGAAGCCAATGAAATAGCCTATAAGATACACGAGGCCATGGGAAAGCCCACACAGGCCATTTATCACCTGAACCAGACCATGGCCTATGGAGACAGTATGTACAACGAGACCAAGGTCAAGGAAATCCAAAACCTCCAAGTGCAGCATGAGGTTTACTTAAAGGACAAAGAAATCAAGGAAGGGGAACTGCAAATGGCCCTACTCAATACCGAGGTGTCCCTGAACAACAAGCGGTTGGAGTATATGACCATCATCACCCTATTATTGCTCTTTTCTGCCAGTCTACTCTATTTTCGGTTTTTGGCCAAGAAAAAATCGAACGCTGAACTATTGGATAAAAACAGGGTAATCTCCCATCAGAATGAAGTGATTGAGTCCATGAACACCCAATTGGAGAAACGGATGTTGCGCGCACAAATGAACCCACACTTCATTTTTAACTCCCTGAATTCCATCAAACATCTGATCAACTCCAATGATAAGGAAAATGCCCTGAAATACTTGTCCAAGTTTTCAAAATTGCTCCGACAGGTATTGGAAAGCTCCGTGAACGTCAACTTGGTGCTCAAGGAAGAAATAGAACTGCTCAAAATTTACGTGGAACTCGAAGCTCTACGCTTCGACAACTCCTTCAATTATAGTTTCAACATTGATGAGAACCTGGACCTATACCAAAATGAAGTCCCCATGTTGTTGGTGCAACCCTATATTGAAAATGCCATAATCCATGGGTTGCTGCCCCTTGAAGGGCCAAAACACCTACAGATTTCATTCAATGACAAATCCGACCATATTGAATGTATCATAGAGGACAACGGCGTTGGTTTCAATCCAAAACCCAGTGAAGGCAAGGAAAAAAGGACTTCAAGGGGAATGTCCATCACGGAAAAAAGAATCAATGCACTACGAAAATTCTCGGATCAGGAACTGATCAAAATCGAGAACTTGGGCAATGGTGACGAAACTGGCACAAGAGTGACCATCAGTATTCCCAAAGACCAATCCACAAATCAAAAGGTCAGTTAACTCCATTTAATTCACTTCCTTTTTGAAAGAATGAACCAATTCGGATAGGGGGATTTATGCTAGTAGAAAAAGCTGCACTAGACCCTTACGATATGGGCACCAATGGCCCTTAACCGCTCGTCGATATTCTCATACCCGCGATCGATTTGCTCAATATTATGGATAGTGGATGTTCCCTTGGCCGAAAGGGCCGCTATCAACAAGGAAATCCCTGCCCTGATATCCGGTGAGGTCATGGTGGTGGCCTTCAATGTCGATTTAAAATCATGTCCTATGACCGTGGCGCGGTGCGGGTCGCAAAGAATGATTTTGGCTCCCATATCAATGAGTTTGTCCACAAAGAAAAGTCGGCTCTCGAACATTTTTTGATGGATGAGCACTTCCCCTTTGGCCTGAGTTGCCACCACAAGAACGATACTCAACAAATCCGGAGTAAATCCTGGCCATGGTGCATCGGCGATGGTCAATATGGAACCGTCTATAAAATTCTGTATCTGATAGCCCTTTTCATGTTTTGGAATGAAGATGTCATCGTTCTTGCGCTCGATGGTAATCCCCAATTTTCGGAACACGGCGGGAATCTGGCCCAAATCGTCCCAGCTCACATTTTTGATGGTGAGCTCGCTACGGGTCATGGCTGCCAGTCCTATCCAGCTACCGATCTCGATCATATCGGGCAGCATGGTGTGCTCGGTACCGCCCAGAACCTTCACCCCCTCAATGGTGAGCAGGTTGGAGCCGATTCCTGAAATCTTGGCACCCATACGGTTCAGCATTTTGCACAATTGCTGCAAATAGGGCTCGCAAGCAGCGTTATAGATGGTGGTAATGCCCTCGGCCATTACAGCGGCCATCACAATGTTGGCCGTGCCCGTCACCGAGGCCTCGTCCAACAGCATGTGGGTTCCGGTAAGTTTTTCCGCTTCCACCCCATAGAAATATTCTTCCTTGTTATATCGGAACTTCGCCCCCAGTTTGATAAAGCCTTCGAAGTGGGTATCCAATCTGCGCCTTCCAATTTTGTCCCCTCCAGGTTTTGGAATATATCCCTTGCCAAACCTGGCCAACAGAGGCCCGACCAACATGATGGAACCTCTAAGGCCCCTTCCATCTTCCTTGAACTGGGTCGATTGTAGATATTCCAAATTGATATCGTCCGCCTTGAAGGTGTAGGAACCCTTCCCCTTCTTCTGGATTTTGACGCCTAAATCTTCCAAAAGGGCAATCAATTTATTGACATCTACAATGTCAGGTATGTTGTTGATGGTAATTTTTTCTTCGGAAAGCAATACGGCACAAAGAATCTGCAATGCCTCGTTCTTTGCACCTTGGGGCGTAATTTCACCTTGCAACTGGTGGCCACCCTCAATTCGAAATGTACCCATGGACCGTCTAGAGTTTAGTATCTTTTCTTTCGGCTACGCTGCTGATTCTTTTTTGCTCCACCGTTGTTGTTCCTATTGGACTTGGCAGGGCGATTTTTGAGGAACTGTCCACTCTCGGTCAAGTTCTCCCCGTCTCTGGCCAAATCTATTTGTCCATCGCTCATTTCTTTCAAATGTACGAAGATGGCAGAATCCTCAACAGTGTCCTTGTTCCAGTTCAGATAACACTTCTTCATGTGGTTGGCAATGGCATATTCCAGACCGGAACGCATGTCACCTTTTTCCCATTTTACGGCTACATCGATCATTCGCTTGATGTTGTTGCCATAAAAACGGTATTTGGGGTGGTTCTGTGGGTATTCCAATGGCTCTGGACGCTGTTGCAAAACTTCCTTGGAAGTAATGGGAAATGGGGAGTCCACATCCAATTTAAAATCGGACATGATGAACAATTGGTCCCACAACTTATGCTGAAAGTCGGGTACGTCCCTTAAATGGGGCTGCAAATTGCCCATTACGCTGATGATGGCCTTGGCCTCTTTATTGCGTTCGTCCCTGTCCGCTATGGAAACGGCATGATCCACCATTTTCTGAAAATGACGGCCATATTCCGGTATAAAAAGCTTTGGGCGTTCGGTGTTGTATTCTAAATTTTCTACTAGGTTCAAATCAAAGGATTTAATGAAGTTATGTTATGGCGAAGTATCTATCCGATAACGTCCGCAAAATAGTAAAATTATGGCAATCTTTGTACTTACAAGGAAATAACGCCCTCTACGACGGCCACTTCCTTATATTTTTTGATGACCTCGTCCGGATCTTTCAAGTTCACGGTAATGGAAAGACTGGTATAGTTGCCGTTTTTTGATTTTTTGGACTCAATGACCGCACCCGTATTATCAAAAATATCTTGGATCTGCGCGATGCGTTCTTCGTCCGTGGGTACTATGAACTTGTACAGGTAGTTGGAAGGCCAACTGGTATTCTCCAACAATTGCTCTTTGAGCCTGGCATAAAACTCATCCGTGTTCTCCTTCTCCATCTTGTATTTTTTACAAATATATGGCTTAACCGACAATTTTTTTTCCTTCGGGCGATTTCATTACTTTGTAAAGATAAAATAGTGCGTTTGGGCAAGAACAAAACAGTCATTACCGGAGCTCCTGGAACAGGGAAAACATCTATCATCAAAGGTCTGGAAAACAAGGGGTTCCATTGTTTCCATGAAATCATAAGGGATATGACCTCCAAGGCGAAAGAAGGGGGACAATCCAATGTCTTCGTTTCCAACCCGTTGGTTTTTGTTGATGATGCCCTGCAGTTCAACAAAGATCTACTGGAAGGTCGTACCGCACATTACAAGGAATCGCTTAAGATAGATGCGCCCATCAGTTTTTTCGACCGTGGCATCCCCGATGTCCTTGCCTATATGGATTTCTTTGGACAGGACTATGATGAGGAGTTTGTGAAATACATTAATGACCATCGGTACGATTCCGTTTTCATTGTACCGCCATGGGAAGAAATATATGTCTCGGACAATGAGCGCCTAGAGACCTTTGAAGAGGCGGAAAAAATACACCATGCCTTGATGAACACCTATTCCCAGTACGGCTACGAGCCCATTGAAGTGCCCAAAGACATTGTCCCCGAGCGTATTTCCTTCATTCTGGAAACCCTTAAAAAAATGTAGTGCAAAAGGAGACCACTGCCATTCTAAAAGAATTCTGGGGCCATGATGCTTTTCGGGGATCCCAAAAAGCCATTATAGATGCCGTGCTTTCAGGAAGGGACGTCCTGGCCCTAATGCCTACTGGGGGGGGGAAATCCATCTGCTATCAGGTACCCGCACTGGCCCAAGAAGGCCTCTGCATCGTGGTGTCACCTTTGGTGGCCCTAATCCAAGACCAGGTGGCCCAACTGAAAAAAAGAGGGGTCAAAGCGATTGCGTTGACAGGTGGTATCCCATTTGATGAACTCAACGACCTTCTGGACAATTGCCTTTATGGCAACTATAAATTCCTGTACCTCTCCCCCGAACGCTTACAGCAGAGCATCGTCCAGGAACGTATCCAAGAGATGAACGTAAACCTTATTGCCATTGACGAGGCACACTGCATCTCACAATGGGGAAACGATTTCAGGCCTGCCTATTTGGGCTGTGCCATCCTAAGGGAACTGGCCCCAGGTATTCCCATGATGGCCTTGACCGCAACAGCCACGCCCCAGGTGGTGGAAGACATCTTGGAAAACCTTGGAATGGATAAGGCAGAGGTCTTCAAGGATTCTTTCACCAGGGCCAATATTGCGTTCAAGGTAAAACATACCGAGGACAAGCTGTACCAGCTCAACAAGTATATGGGCAAGATACCCGGAAGCTCCATTGTCTACGTCCGATCCCGGAAAATGTGTGTGTCCCTGTCCAACTTTTTGATCAAACAAGGATTTACATCCGCTTTTTTTCATGGCGGCATCACCAAATCCGAAAAAGAGCAAAAACTTAACCTTTGGTTAAGTGGTGAAATTCGGGTGATGGTGGCCACGAATGCCTTTGGTATGGGCGTGGACAAACCCGATGTACGCTTGGTGATCCATTATCAAGTGCCGGACAGTCTGGAAAGCTATTTTCAAGAAGCTGGAAGGGCAGGCAGGGACGGCAAGCCATCCACAGCCATCATCCTCACCTCCAACGAGGACAAGGAACGGGCCAAAGAGCAATTTTTGTCGTCCTTGCCCGATGTGGATTTTGTAAAAAAAGTATATTCCAAACTGAACAACCATTTTCAGGTTTCCTACGGGGAGTTGGTCCCCGAACCCCTGTCCTTTAAGTTCAATGAGTTTTGTAGCCGTTATGGGTTCAATCCCAACATGGCCTTCCATGCATTTCGTATCCTGGACCAAAACTCGGTACTTTCGCTTTCCGAAAATTTCAGCGAAAAGAACACATTGAGGTTCATTGCATCCAAAGACGCCATCTTTGACTATTTAGGGAAAAACCGTGGCACGGCCCCTGTGGTCCAGACCATTTTGCGGACCTATGGTGGTATCACGGAATACGACACCAAGATTGACCTGTACCTGCTCTCCAAAAAAACCAATGAAAAAGAGGCCAGACTCAAAAAAATACTGCATCAGCTTGCTGAAGATGGCATGGTGGAATACCAAAACACGACCAGTGATCTCGAAATCACCTTTTTGGTCCCTAGGGAAGATGACCACACCATCAATCCCTTCGCAAAAAAAATCCGGGATTTCAACAGGGTAAAACAAAACAACATGATGGCCATGCTGGGCTATATTGACAACAGGGAGGAATGTCGGAGCAGTTATCTTTTGAAATATTTTGGTGAAAGCACCAAGGAAAAGTGTGGCACTTGCGATATTTGTACCAGAAAGGAAAAGAAAGAATCGCTACCTAACCTCGAAGAACGGGTATTGGCCCTATTGCAGATCGCGCCAAGCACTTCAAGGCAGTTGGAAAAAGCTACGGGTGCCGATGAGAAAGCACTTTTGAAGACCTTACAGCAGTTACTTGAGGACGAAATAGTCCTACTAAACACAAGAAATGAGTACACTATCAAAAAATAAGGACCTACGCATCGTGTTCATGGGCACGCCCGACTTTGCCGTTGGGAGCCTTGCACGCATCTTGGATGCCGGACTGAACGTGGTCGGCGTTGTCACCGCACCGGACAGGGCCGCTGGACGTGGCCGCAAAGTGCAACAATCTGCTGTCAAAGAGTTTGCAGTACAGCACCAATTGAGGGTGTTGCAGCCTGTCAATTTAAAGGATGGGGGCTTTTTGGAAGAACTCAAAAGCCTTAATGCCAATCTGCAAGTGGTCGTGGCCTTTAGGATGCTGCCCAAAGCGGTCTGGCACATGCCGGAACATGGCACCTTTAACCTTCATGCTTCTCTCCTGCCCCAATACCGCGGAGCGGCACCCATCAACTGGGCCATCATAAACGGGGAAACGGAAACCGGGGTCACTACCTTTTTTATTGATGAAGAGATAGATACGGGAAACATCATACTTCAAGCCAAGGAAAAAATAAGCCTTGAGGACACTGCTGGGAGCCTGCACGACCGATTGATGCAAATTGGTGCCGACCTGGTCGTGGACACCTGCAAACAGATTGCAGCCGGGACAGTCACCGTAAGCGAACAGAAAGAAAGCGGCGCGCTAAAGCCCGCTCCCAAGATCCATAAGGAAACCTGCCTCATCGATTGGAACGCTACCCTAGAAGATATCCATAACCATATCAGGGGACTTAGCCCCTATCCCGGGGCATGGACCACCATCGTCAATAATGGCGTGGAAGAGCCCTTGAAAATTTATGCGACACAAATGGAGCCAGCAAAACATGAACTTATGGTTGGAAAGTTGATTGCAGATAAAAAATCCATGAAAGTGGCTGTTGAGGGCGGTTATCTAAATTTGTTGGAACTTCAATTTTCTGGAAAGCGTCGGATGAAGGTCAACGAGGTTTTGAACGGATTGAATCTGGATGGGGATGCACATCTCCGCTAATCCCTTGCTATGATTGGGCTGGCAAAAAAGTGTCAATTTTTTCCCACTTTATCAACAAACGTTTGAAGTTATCAACAAAAACCTGTATTTCCCTTGGTTTTACTTGTGTTACTGCCAAATCCGTATAAATTTGTTCAGCATTAAAATTATTTTAACAACAATTAATTTAATTCCATTATGAACAAAACAGAATTAATCGATGCTATGGCAGCTGATGCTGGCATCACTAAGGCAGCAGCAAAAAAGGCATTGGAATCTTTCTTGGGAAATGTAGAGGGATCACTTAAAAAAGGAAACAGAGTTTCCTTGGTAGGTTTTGGTTCTTGGTCAGTTTCCAAAAGAAGTGCCAGAGAAGGTAGAAACCCTCAGACTGGTAAGACCATCAAGATTGCTGCCAAGAACGTTGTAAAGTTCAAAGCAGGTGCTGAATTGAGCGGTGCAGTTAACTAATCAATTATTGTTTTAATATATAAAAGCACTTCCTTGAGGAAGTGCTTTTTTAATTCATAGGGTTTCCAGTTTTCATAAATGTTGTATATTATACAACAAATAAGAAGTTTGACTCCTATGAAAATGGTGGGCCATAAACCAAAAAAAGGGAAATTGCTTGTTGCGGAACCTTCGCTTACCGGGGATGTATCCTTTAACAGGTCCGTGGTGCTTCTGGCAGAGCATAATCAGGAGGGCTCAGTCGGTTTTATCCTGAACAAACCCTTGGACTATACCATTTGTGATCTCATTTCTGATATTACCATTCCCTTTCAAGTGTTCAACGGAGGACCTGTCGAGCAGGACAATCTATACTTCATCCACAAAGTACCCCATCTCATTGAGGGCAGTGTGGAGATTTCCGACGGTATTTTTTGGGGCGGTAATTTTGAAAAGACCGTGGAACTCATCAACAATCGGGTCATTAGCGAACAGGATATCCGTTTCTTTTTGGGATATTCGGGGTGGGGTTCCAGCCAATTGGACCAAGAACTTTCCTCAAAATCTTGGATCGTGGTACAGAACGAATACCAAAGTGGTATCCTCGAAAAATCGTCCATAGCGTTCTGGAAGGAAAAAATGGTCGAATTGGGCGGTGATTACCTCCTTTGGTCCAACGCACCGGAGAATCCGTCCCTTAATTAGTCTGGGACATCCTAGCCCTAGCATTCAGTTTGCCCACCAAACTTTTACTGACAGTGTTCCCAAATTGCTTTTTTCGATACTTGCTTATGGGCTGTATCCCCACAATGCTGTTGGTCAAAAACATCTCGTCCGATTTTTGAAGCTCAAATGGTGATATGGATTCTTCCAACAATTCCAAATCTTCGGCGGCTGAAGCAATCTCTATGATTTTTTTTCTGATGATGCCGTCCAAGCACCCGTCTGCCAACGGAGGGGTCTTTACCACATTGCCCTGGACCAAAAAAAGATTTCCGTTGATACCTTCCACCACTTGCTTGTCCGTGTTCACCAAAAGACAATTGGCGTACCCATTTTCCTTGGCATAGACACTGGCCACCACGTGCAGCAGTTTGTTCGTGGTCTTTAGATTGGACAGCATATCCTTGTTCACATAATAGTCCTTGAAGATCTCCACTTCATAGTCCCCTTCATTCAATAAATAGAACGGGGAGTCCATGGTTTTGGTTTCAATAAGGTAGGATATATTGTTCGTCTCAGGGCCATAGAGTCCTTCCCCTTTTCTGAAAATTGTCAGCCTCACCCTTACTGGGGCATTCTGCTGTTGGTTACCCTCAATGGTCTTCTGTATTTCTTTTTCCAAAAACTCCAAGGTGAACTCCATGGGAATCTCCATTCTGAGGATACGCATGGAGGCCATCAGCCTAAAATAGTGTTCCTCCCAGAAAAAGAGGGTGCCGTGGACACATCTGAGCGTCTCAAAAAGCGCATCACCATATTTCAGCCCCCTGTTGGTATGGGAGAGTACATGGGTATCGTCAGAAAAAAGTTTACCGTTATAATTGAACATGAAAAAAGTCCCTTTTTTATCGGGACCAAAGATACGGTATCATGGAGAAACGTTCTATTTGGAACCCAGAACTTGTTTCAGGTCGGATATTTGGTTTTCCCAGAGCATTTTGGCCTCGTCCACTTCATCGTCTTCCGCAAAATCTGTTATGAAAAGAGAAACATCCTTGGTGATCTCATCCACAATGATGCGCATTTCAAAAAAGGAACTGTCCTCATTCTCCACCCATGAAAATTTTACAAATTCCTCACTTTTCCGTTTGAGCATTTTGGCCTTCTCCTCTGCCCCATCCCAGATAAAGGTGAACATTTCACCACGGGAATTCACATTGTCCGCATACCATTCGGATAGGCCCGAAGGCGTGGATATATATTGGTAAAGCAACTGTGGGGATGCTTGTATGACAAATTCAATTTCAAATTTAACCTTATCGCTCATTATAATGTCCTGATTAATCCTTTTCAACATTTGATATAGTTTGGGAAGATAAAAAAATAAATGTCAAATAATAAATTAATCCCGAATTTTGATTCAGCAAAAATTAAACTATATATTTGCACCCGCTTAACAGAATCACGGCGAGGTAGCTCAGGTGGTTAGAGCGCAGGATTCATAACCCTGAGGTCGGGAGTTCAAGTCTCCCTCTCGCTACAAAAAGTCATTTAACTGGTCTTCAGTTGGATGGCTTTTTTTTATTTCTTCCATATCCTTTTTTTCCTAACTTGAAGACTTTAAACCAACCTTCGAATGAACTACTTCAAAAAGCTGGGAACTGCCAATTTGCTCATGCTCATCTTATGCGCCTTGATCATCCTTGTCGCAGAATATTTATTCCTCAACGGAAGCCCGGAACATGGACTTTTTGTAGGTCTATGGGCGCCAACGCTCTTGGGTGTTATGATTTACCTAAAACTTGTGGACAATGACGGCAAATGAAATCGTCCTTTGGTTTTCCATCGCAGTCATTGTTCTGGTGGCCGTCTGGTCCATACTTATGATACGGGCCTACAATAAGACAAACGATGGAAAATAATCAGCATGGCTACTGTGGACAGAGTTGATTTCTTTGGCTCTGGTCGTTTCTTTATATTGGCCACCGCCAATTCTATTACGCTATTCAAATTGAAAACGATGAAAATTTTCATTTTTTCCCTAGCAAATGAAATGAATGCACAGATGTAGAATTCCTTTTTGGGCGACCTCCAAAAATAGAATCCAAGGCTTACTTTTGTAGTATGAAAAACACCATTTCCGAACGTGTCGCGGATTTTCTTAAGAACTATCCTCCGTTCAGTGCATTGGAAAGCGGTCAGCTCGCAGCCCTTTCCTATGAAGTGACCATTGTGCACAAGGAAAGCAACAGCATCGTATTCTCGGAGAAGGAGGCCCCGCACGATTGTTTTTATGTGGTCCATAAAGGCGCCGTCGCCCTCACCAAAAAAGGTTCCACCCAAATCCTGGACATTTGTGATGAGGGCGACGTTTTTGGCCTGCGTCCCTTGCTGGCCCATGAGAACTATAAACTGGAGGCCAAGGCACATGAGGAGACCATACTCTATGCCATCCCCATCAAGGAGTTCAAGCCCCTTGCCCTGCAGAACCATCAGGTCGGTGACTTTTTGATCGAAAGTTTTGCCTCCAACACCCGAAATCCCTACTCCCAAAAACATCGGGGAAAATTATATGGGATCAGCAACGAACCGGGCAATGGCCAAGAGACCAAATTGCTGGACCTTCAGCCCGTGCGGTATTCCTCGGATTTGGTCACCTGTACCGAGGGCACCCAGATAAAGACCATCGCCAACACCATGGGTAAGCAAAATGTAAGCTGTATCTTGGTAGTAAAGGACGGTTTGCCCATGGGAATCATCACCGATAAGGATTTGAGGGAAAAAGTGGCGACCGGGCTATTTCCCATTACAGGCAGTGCCAAATCCATCATGACCACACCCGCCATCACCTATCCGAAGGAACTGACGGTGACACAGGCCCAAATGGCCATGATGAAGAGCAACATCAGCCATCTTGTGCTCACAGAGGATGGAACCACTGACACGCCTGCAGTAGGGATACTTTCAAACCACGATATCATGGTGGCCATGGGGAACAATCCCGCCGTACTGCTACGGGCCATAAAAAGGGCTAAGGACTCCAAGCGTCTGAGGGGTATCAGGCAAGGCATCATGAGCTTGTTGCAAGGATATTTGGAGGAGAACATCCCCATTGGGCTGGTCTCAAAGATCATATCCGAACTCAATGATGCCACCATCAAACAGATCATCGACATCTGCATCAAAAAAATGGAAACGGAACCGCCTGCCAAGTTTACATGGCTCACCATGGGTAGCCAAGGCAGGGGCGAGCAATTACTGAACACCGATCAGGACAATGCCATACTTTATGAAAATGTACCTGAAGAGGAGTCCGAGACAACGCGCAACTATTTCCTAAAGCTCGGGAGTATCATATCCACTGAACTGAACACCATCGGGTTTGAATATTGCCCGGCGGAAATGATGGCCTCCAATCCATTGTGGTGCCATAGTCTGGATGAATGGAAAGAAGTGACCACCCACTGGATGGGCAATCCTGGACCAGAAGAAGTGCTGCTGTCCTCCATCTTTTTTGATTTCAATGTCACCTTTGGTGAAAAGGCACTGGCCGATCAGCTTTCGCTGCACATTTTTGACAACGTGAAGAAATTTCCACAGTTCCTTGCCCATTTGGCGAGCGGCGCATTGCAGAATCCTTCCCCATCAGGGTTTTTTAGGGATTTTTTGGTGGAACAGGATGGTGCGCACAAAGATTTCTTCGACCTAAAACTACGTGCTTTGATGCCCATGGTAGATGCAGCTCGGGTACTTATCCTCTCGCACTCCGTGAAGTCCATCAACAATACGTCCGAGCGTTATGAAAAACTGGCAGAACTGGAGCCCCAGAACCGTGAACTCTACCTCGCCTGTTCCTATGCCAGCAAAGCGCTTTTGAAGTTCAGGACCAAACATGGGTTGTTGCACAACGATTCGGGCAGGTTCATCGCTTTGGACAAATTGAACAAAGAAGAAAAAATCAAACTGAAAAGGACGTTCAAAACCATCAAAGAGATCCAATCGTTGATCGAGATACGGTTCCAAGTCAAAAATCTGTTACGGTGATGTGGCCTTTCTCCCCTAAAAAACAACTGGAGCTCCCTTCCTTTTGGCGGGAATATGAGGATGTTTTCCAGCAAAAACTTCCCGAGAAGGTGCACGATAACACCTTTATTGTCTGGGATACCGAGACCACAGGATTCCGTTTGGACAGGGACAGAATGTTATGCATTGGTGCAGTGAAATTGTTGAACGGCAGCATAGCCGTGAAGGACAGTTTTGAAGTCTATATCCATCAAGAGCATTACGATGCCGAAAGCGCTGGAATCCACGGTATACTCAGGAATGGCAAAAGAGAACGCATTTCCGAACTGGATGCCCTTAAATTGTTCCTCCACTACATCAAAAACCATGTGCTGGTTGGCCACCATGTAATGTTCGATGTAAATATGGTCAATGCAGCACTCAGAAGGAACGGGCTTCCCAAGCTAAAAAACAAAACCCTGGACACAGGGCTACTCTACAAACGGACCCTACTCACCTCAAATGTGCTCCATAAGAAAGAAAAATATGCCTTGGATGAGTTGGCCGAAAAGTTCAGCATCTCCAAAAAAGATAGGCATACTGCCCTTGGTGATGCACTCATTACCGCAATTGCGTTTTTACGGATTGTAGAAAAGTTGACCCCAAGAAACTTAAAGGATCTCATTAAAAAACAAGATCCTCCAAGATTCAGTCTTTAGGTTATTTGCTTTCCTTTATAATGTCCTCTACTACTTCTGGGTTCAATAAAGTTGAAGTGTCACCCAAACTATCGGTGTCCTTAGAGGCTATTTTCCGTAGGATACGCCTCATGATCTTCCCACTACGGGTCTTGGGAAGGCCAGCCACAAACTGGATCTTGTCCAATTTGGCAATGGGGCCGATATGCTCCGTAATGAGTTGATTGATCTCCTTTTCAAGGTTTTCCCGGTTCCGTCCTTCGCCGGTCTCCTTCAGGATGACAAAGCCATATAACGCATTGCCTTTGATATCATGTGGGAAGCCAACAATGGCCGACTCCGCGACCGCTGGGTGTTCGTTAATGGCATCCTCGATAGGTGCCGTGCCCAAATTGTGCCCGGAAACAATGATCACATCATCGACCCTTCCGGTGATACGGTAATAGCCCACTTCATCCCTCAAAGCACCATCACCAGTGAAATACATCCCTTCAAACGCAGAAAAATACGTATCCCTGTACCGTTGGTGGTCTCCCCAAATGGTCCTTGCTATGGAGGGCCACGGGAATTTAATGCACAGTCGGCCGTCCACCTGATTGCCTTTGATCTCCTTGCCATTTTCGTCCATCAGTGCGGGCTGTACCCCTGGCATGGGCAAGGTGGCATAGGTGGGTTTTGTGGGGGTTGAAAACGGGATGGGTGAAATCAGGATGCCCCCTGTTTCGGTTTGCCACCAGGTGTCCACAATGGGACATTTTTTGTTCCCCACATGGTCGTTGTACCAGTGCCATGCTTCCTCATTGATGGGTTCTCCCACAGTTCCCAGCACCTTAAGACTGGAGAGTTCATGTTTGGTGACAAAATCCAAGTCTTTTTTGGCCAAGGCCCTGATTGCTGTTGGAGCGGTGTAAAATTGGGTCACCTTATGTTTCTCTACGACTTCCCAGAACCTTCCGTGATCGGGATAGGAAGGAACCCCTTCAAACATGACCGTGGTGGCGCCATTGGCCAATGGACCATACACAATATAGGAGTGCCCGGTTATCCACCCAATATCGGCAGTACACCAATAGACATCCTCTTCCCTGTATTGGAACACATTTTTGAAGGTATAGGCCGTGTACACCATATATCCACCGGTAGTGTGGACCATCCCTTTAGGGCGACCCGTTGAGCCAGAGGTGTATAAAATGAACAACGGGTGCTCAGCGTCCACAATTTCAGGAACGCAGTCCGAATAGGCCTTGTCCAACAAGGGCTCTATCCACTGGTCACGACCCGCTTTCATTTCCACTTTTTCTCCGGTGCGCTTTTTCACCAAAACCGTTCCTACGTCCGGACATTGTTCCAATGCGTCGTTCACAATGCCCTTTAGGTCGATGGTCTTGTTCCCTCTGTAGGAACCATCAGAAGTCAAAACGATCTTGGCCCCACAATCATTGATTCGTGTAGCCAAAGCCGTTGATGAAAATCCCGCAAAGACTACGGAATGGACCGCTCCGATACGGGCGCAGGCCAATATGGATATGGCCAGTTCCGGAATCATGGGCAAATAGACCACGACCCTATCCCCTTTCTTCACCCCTTGGTCCTTGAGCACGTTCGCAAACTTACACACGCGCTCGTGCAGTTGGGTGTAGGTAATATGCTCGGCGGCCTCTTTGGGGTCATTGGGTTCAAAAATGATGGCGGTCTTGTCCCCACGAATACGCAAATGACGATCGATACAATTCTCCGTAATGTTGAGCTCGGCCCCATCAAACCATTTGATTTCCGGTTTTGTAAAATCCCACTCCAAGACAGAGTTCCACCGCTTTCTCCAATGAAAATGTTCTTCTGCGACTTCTTCCCAAAAACTTTCAGGGTTTCTGACAGATTTACGATAGACCTGAAAATATTCCTCCAAATGTTTGATGTGGTAATTACTCATGCTGCTTATTAAATTTATGTGCTTAAAAATACGAAAAAAGAGAGCAATCCTAGTCCAGTCCTAATGCTCAATTGCCTCTCCCACCCCACTGGGAATGCGGATGTTCTCCACAATTTCCTGTACGTCTTCCGGAGGGGCCGGGGTAAATCGGGATACCAGTATGGCAATCAAGAAATTGACGAGCATGCCCACCGTGCCAAAGCCTTCCGGGGAAATGCCCCACCACCAATTTGCTTCAGTGGCCGTTTCGGGATTTCCTATCCAGCCCAGCTTGAAACGGGCAATATAATAACAGGTGATGGAGAGTCCTGCCACCATTCCGGAAATGGCTCCTTCCCTGTTCATCCGCTTGCTGAAAATACCCATCACGATGGCCGGAAAAAAGGAAGAAGCGGCCAGCCCAAAAGCAAGGGCCACTACAGAGGCGACAAATCCGGGAGGATGGATGCCAAAATATCCAGCTACGATCACGGCCAACAAGGCCGAAAAACGGGCAATCCATAATTCTTTCTTGTCTGAAATATCTGGAGCTATCTGCTTTTTGATCAAATCGTGGGAAATTGAAGTGGAAATCACCAATAAAAGACCTGCTGCTGTGGACAATGCCGCTGCCAGACCGCCTGCCGCCACTAAGGCAATGACCCAGTTGGGCAAATTGGCAATTTCTGGGTTGGCCAGCACAGTGATGTCCCTGTCCACATAAAGTTCATTGAGTGATGTGCTCGCATTGGAGATCATACGTTGGCCCGAACTGCCCCTACTTTCCACAAATTGGGGCTGACTACCATCGATGGCAGAACCGGGAAGATACTGGATCTTTCCATCCCCGTTTTTGTCGGTCCACGCAATAAGTCCCGTATTTTCCCATTTGGTGAACCATGCCGGGATTTCCTGATAGGGCGTATCCTGAACGGTCTCCATCAAGTTGGTCCGGGCAAAGACTGCTATAGCCGGTGCCGTGGTATACAAAATAGCAATGAACAGCAGGGCATAACCTGCCGATTTTCGGGCATCGCACACTTTTGGCACTGTAAAGAACCGGATAATCACGTGGGGCAAACCTGCGGTACCCATCATCAGGGCGGCGGTGATAAAGAAAATATCCATGGTGGATTTGGTTCCATCAGTGTAGGCCGTGAAGCCCAAATCGGTCATCAATCCATCCAATTTATCCAAAAGATAGACCCCATCTTCTCCTGCGGAACCAAAACCGATCTGCGGAATCGGGTTTCCTGTTGCCATGAGCGAGATAAAGATTGCTGGGACCATGAAGGCAAAGATGAGTACACAATATTGTGCCACTTGGGTATAAGTGATTCCCTTCATCCCGCCCAAAAAGGCATAGAAAAGCACCACGGCCATTCCAATATAGACCCCGGTGTTCACTTCCACATCCAAAAAACGGGAAAAAACCACCCCAACGCCCCGCATCTGTCCGGCAACGTAGGTGAAGGAAACAAAAAGCGCAGCGATCACGGCTACTGTTCGGGCCACATTACTGTAATAACGGTCCCCAATAAAATCGGGAACGGTGAACTTACCGAACTTACGGAGATAGGGGGCCAATAAGAGGGCGAGCAATACATATCCACCCGTCCAGCCCATTAGGTACACCGAGCCATCATAGCCCGAAAAGGCAATGATACCGGCCATGCCCAAAAAGGAGGCTGCCGACATCCAATCGGCACCTGTGGCCAATCCATTGGCCAATGGGGAAACACCTCCCCCGGCCACATAAAAATCCTTTGTCGATTTGGCCCGGGACCAAATAGCGATACCTATATATAATGCGAAAGTGAGGCCGACGATGAGAAACGTCCAAGTTTGTATGTCCATTATTCGTCGAGCTTATATTTTTTGTCCAATTTGTTCATCAAGCGGACATAGACAAAGATGAGGATGACGAAAACGTAGATGGAACCCTGCTGGGCAAACCAAAAACCAAGCTTAAAACCTCCCATTCGGATGGTGTTCAGTTCATCCACGAAAAGGATTCCGAAGCCATAGGAGACCACGAACCAGATGAAGATTAGGATGGTAAGGTATTTCAGGTTTTCTTTCCAATATTTTTTTCGATGCTGGCTATCCATTTGTCAAGATTGATGCGGGAAATATATAACATTCACACAAAAGACATCAAAAAAATAGAAGAATACAAAGTATTTACTGAAAATTGTTCAAATAATTGAAAATGTTCCGCTCGATACGTTCACCAATGTGTGAAACATCTGCTTTCACAAATGTATCCCCTGTGATACTCTCATACAGTTCAATATACCTTTCGGACACAGAATCGATATAGGCGTCATCCATCTCCGGAACGGTCTGTCCTTCCAATCCCTGAAAGTGGTTGGCGATGAGCCATTGCCTCACAAATTCCTTGGACAACTGCTTTTGAGGTTCGCCCTTGGCCTGTCTTTCCTCATATCCTGCGGTGTAGAAATACCTTGATGAATCTGGGGTGTGGATCTCATCGATCAGCACGATCTCCCCATCCTTGGTCTTTCCGAATTCATATTTGGTGTCCACAAGAATCAATCCCCGCTTTGCGGCAATTTCAGTTCCGCGTTGGAAGAGAGCGCGGGTATATTTTTCCAATACCTCGTAGTCGGCTTGGGAAACAATGCCACGTTTTAGAATGTCTTCCCGGGAAATGTCCTCATCATGATCGCCTTTTTCAGCCTTTGTGGCCGGAGTGATGATGGGTTCCGGGAACTTGTCGTTCTCTTTCATCCCTTCGGGCATGGGAACGCCACAGAGCATTCTTTTGCCCGCTTTGTATTCCCTGGCCGCATGTCCGGAAAGATATCCCCTGATCACCATTTCCACCTTGAAAGGTTCGCAGGCCTTCCCCACAGCCACATTGGGATCAGGGGTGGCCAACAACCAATTGGGCACGATATCTTCCGTGTCCTTCATCATCTTGGTGGCAATTTGGTTCAAGATCTGTCCTTTGTAGGGGATGCCCTTGGGCATGACCACGTCAAATGCCGAGAGGCGATCGGTGGCGACCATGACCAATAGGTCGTTTTGTAATGTATAGACTTCCCTTACCTTACCTTTATAAACGGATTTTTGTCCCGGAAAGTTAAAATCCGTGGACATCAATGTATTCTGCCCCATGTCAAAATTGGTTTTGGTGCTCTATGTTTTTGTAGGCATCTATGACCTTTTTGACCAATTTATGCCGGATAACGTCTTTTTCGTCCAAATAGATGATGCTGATGCCATCGATGTTCTTCAAGATCAAGAGTGCTTCTTTCAGCCCTGAAATTACCCTTCTGGGCAGGTCTATTTGTCCAGGGTCACCTGTCAGCAGGAACTTGGCGTTCTTGCCCATACGGGTCAGGAACATCTTCATTTGGGCATGGGTGGTGTTCTGTGCCTCGTCCAAGATCACGAAGGCATTGTCCAAGGTACGTCCACGCATGAAGGCCATAGGTGCGATCTGGATAGTACCGTCCTCTATGTACTTGGCCAGTTTTTCGGTAGGGATCATGTCCCTAAGTGCATCATACAACGGCTGCATGTAGGGATCTAGCTTTTCCTTGAGGTCACCTGGAAGAAACCCGAGGTTCTCCCCTGCTTCCACGGCTGGTCGGGTAAGTATAATACGCCTGACCTGTTTTTCTTTGAGGGCTTTCACTGCCAAAGCAACACCGGTATAGGTTTTTCCTGTTCCCGCCGGGCCGATGGCAAAGACCATGTCATCCTTTTTGCAAGCATCCACCAATCTTCGTTGGTTGGCGGTCTGTGCCTTGATCAATCTGCCGCTGACGCCATGTACCAAAACATCGCCACTGCTGCTGGATGATGTATATTCTTCTTGCCCATTGCTGGTGAGTACACGCTCGATCATGTTCTCGTCCAACTTGTTGTACTTGGCAAACTGGCTGGTGAGCATATCGAATCGCTTGTCAAACTCCTCCAAGAGTTCCTCATCGCCATACACCTTAATCTTGTTGCCCCTGGCAACAATCTTGAGTTTGGGGAAATATTTTTTAAGGAGCTCTATGTTCTCGTTCTGCTGCCCAAAAAAATCCTGTGGGCTGATGTCCGTAAGTTCTATTATAAGTTCGTTCAAAAAAAGTGAGGTGTTACGGTTGTTTTTGAAGAATCGTATTCGTTCTTTTTTAATTAATTTTACACACAAACTTAACCAAAAATCAATTTGAGGACAGAAAAACATATCAACAGTATTGCATGGCAATCATAACCTTAACCACAGATTTCGGCCATAAGGACCACTTTGTCGGTGCTGTAAAAGGGACCATACTGACAAATCTTCCCGATGTACATATTGTTGATATTTCGCATGCCATAAGCCCTTTCAACATTCAGGAATGTGCTTATATCCTCAAGAACGCCTATACATCCTTCCCAAAGGGAACCGTGCACATTGTTGGGGTGGATTCTGAACTTTCACCTGAAAACCAGCATCTTGTGGTGCAAGTGGACGGGCATTATTTTGTGAGTTCCAACAATGGGGTCATGTCGTTGATCACCTCGGAGATATCCCCTGAAAAAATAGTGGAGATCCGCCTCCCCAATGCCAATCCCGGTTCGTTTCCCGTGCTGAATGTCTTTGTCCAAGTAGCCTGCCATATTGCCCGTGGAGGAAAACTGGAGGTTGTTGGTAAACCGTTCGATGAGCTTCGGGAACTGCGTGAATTTGAGCCAAGGATCCTCAATGAGGGAAGGAGTATTTCTGGAAATGTCATCTACATCGACAATTATGGGAACGTGGTCACCAACATTCAAAAGAGCCTCTTTGAAGCCTACCGAAATGGGCGGAGTTTTGAGATCAATGCACGTACCACCAAAATAAAAGAGGTGCACCATAGCTATAACGGCATCATCAACTACGACCTGGACAGAAGCCAGCGCAAAGGTCCTGGTGATGCCCTCGCATTGTTCAATTCGGCGGGATATATGGAACTGGCCATTTTTAAAAGTGATCTGAACTCGGTGGGTGGGGCCTCGTCACTGCTTGGGTTGAATTACAGGGACACTGTAACCGTAAATTTCCTTTAAATGTTGATACGCATCGTCAAACTCACCTTTAAACCCGAAAATATTCCTAGTTTTGAGCAAATCTTTGATGAATCCAAAAACAGGATTTTGGCATTTGAGGGCTGCAATAGGGTCGATTTATATCGGGATATCGATAACCCCAACATTTTTTTCACCTATAGCCTATGGGAAAAGGAAGGGGATCTGGAAAGCTATCGAAATTCCGATTTTTTCAAGGAAGTCTGGGCGCATACCAAAAAACTGTTCTCGGACAGGGCCGAGGCTTGGAGTGTCAACAAAGTCCAATCAACAACCCCATATTGATGTTCGCAATTTTTAAGAGAGAGGTCAGGTCCTTTTTTACATCGCCCATCGGTTATTTGATCGTGGGGTCGTTCCTTCTGCTCAATGGGCTTTTCCTATGGGTGTTCAAGGGCGATTACAATATTTTTGATTATGGCTTTGCCGATCTGGGCAATTTTTTCCTGTTGGCCCCGTGGATCTTTGTCTTCTTGGTGCCCGCCATCACCATGAAAAGTTTTTCCGAAGAACGCAAGATGGGCACTTTGGAACTTTTGCTCATCAAGCCTATTTCTATTGGAAAATTGGTGTCGGGCAAGTTCTTGGGAGCTTTTCTGCTCTGCATCATTGCCATTGTTCCAACGGTGGTTTACGTTTTTGCCATTTCCAACCTTGGGGTGATCGAAGGAAATTATGACTTGGGAGTGGTGTTGGGGTCCTATTTTGGTTTGCTTTTTTTGATTGCGGCCTATACTTCCATCGGCGTTTTTGCCTCCACCCTTTCCGATAACCAGATCATTGCGTTCATTGTGGGCATCCTGCTCTGCTTTTTGATCTTTAATGGATTTGATGCCGTTTCCTCCTTGTTCACCAATGGAGAGACCCAACAAATGGTTCAGGGATTTGGCGCCAAGTCCCATTTTGACAGTATTGCCCGAGGTGTGATGGATACCCGGGACCTTGTCTATTTTATATCACTGACCGCTTTGTTCCTGTACCTCACCTTTCAACGTCTAAAACAGTTGCCCCGATGAAAAAATTGCTCATTTCAGCGCTTGTGGCCATTGTTGCGGTGGTCGTCCTGAACATTTTGGCCCGTTTCGTCTACACCCGTTTTGATCTTACGGAGGACAAACGCTACACGCTTTCGCAACCCGCCGTGGATGTGGCCCAAAAATTCGATTCCCCTGTGATCATCGATATACTGTTGGATGGCAATATCCCACCGGAATTTTCCCGACTGAAAACAGAGACCATCCAATTGCTGGAATCCTTCGCTTCAAAGAATACGAACATCAAATACAACTTGGTTGACCCACTGGAAGATGAGGAGCGGGCACAACAGACCATTGCAGAGCTTCAAGGTCTTGGCCTGCAACCTGCCAATGTTACCGTGGAAGAAAATGGAAAGGTCTCCAACGAACTGGTCTTTCCTTGGGCCATGGTCAATTATAATGATCAGACCGTGAAAGTACCATTGTTGAAGAACAAATTGGGTTCGACTTCTGAGGAGCGCATCAACAATTCGGTACAGCAATTGGAATATGCCTTCGCCGATGCGTTCACCAAATTGAACATCACCGAGAAAAAAAGTATTGCCGTCATCAAGGGCAATGGGGAACTCCGGGATGTGGAAATGGCCGATTACCTGACCACGATTCGGGATTATTACAACATTGGGGCCATCACTTTGGATTCGGTGGCCAACAATCCGCAAAAGGTGTTGGACCAATTAAAAGGCTTTGACCTAGCGGTGATTGCCAAGCCAACCGAGGCATTCACGGATCAGGAAAAATTTGTGATGGACCAATTTATGGTGCAGGGCGGTAAATCCATTTGGTTGATGGATCAAGTGGCCATGGAAATGGACAGCATCTATGCCGGAGGTGGCAGTGCCTTTGCACTTCCCCGCGAGCTGAACCTGAAGGACCTTTTCTTTTCCTATGGCATTAGGATAGACCCCGTTCTGGTCAATGATCTGTATTTCACCCAGATTGTTCTGGCGACAGGCGAAGGCAACGAATCCCAGTACAATCCGTTACCATGGTATTATTATCCCATGGTCTTTTCCAGAAACGACCATCCTATCAACACCAATATCGAGGCGGTTCGGTTCCAATTTGCCAACACCATCGACCTGTTGGAGAATGATTACGCTAAAACGGTACTGTTGAGAAGCTCTCCCCTCTCAAAAACAGATGGTGTACCCAGACAGGTCAGTTTGGACATTCTCAATAGCCCGCCCAATAAAGAGCTGTACAACAATGGCAATCTTCCCTTGGCCGTTTTGGTTGAAGGTAATTTTTCTTCCATGTACAAGAACAGGGTGAAGCCTTTGGACCTCCAGAATACTTTGGATGATGGACCTGCCAATCAAATGCTGGTGATTTCCGACGGTGATCTTATCAAAAACCAATTACGGAACGGAAGGCCCTTGGAGCTGGGTTATGACAAATGGACCAATAGCTTTTATGGCAACAAGGAATTCCTGGTCAACAGTACCAACTACCTCTTGGACGATACCGGACTTATAAACATTAGGAACCGAAAAGTGTCAATTCCCCTGCTGGATGTTGAAAAAATTGCGGCCCAAAAAACAAAATGGCAGTTGATAAACATTGGATTTCCAGTGGTTTTGGCCTTGATTTTTGGTGTGTTCTTCAGCTTTTACCGAAAGCGGAAATTCAGCGCTTAATGTTAATAATTTTGTTTCTTTACTAATCCCTTTTGGGATATATTTGCTTTTATCTATTTTATAAGGCCTGTTCAGGGAAATATCGACCTGATGGCCAACAATACTAAAGAATTTCTTTGATGAAGTTTATCGTATCCAGTACATATTTATTGAAACAATTACAGGTTTTGGGAGGAGTTATCAACAATAGCAACACCCTACCCATACTCGACAATTTTTTGTTCGACCTGAAGAAGAACCAATTGACCGTTTCCGCTTCGGACCTTGAAACCACCATAAGCTCTGTGCTGGAAGTGGATTCCGATGCCGAAGGTGCCATTGCCGTACCCGCACGACTGTTGCTGGATACCTTGAAAACCTTTCCCGAACAGCCCCTTACCTTTGTGGTCGAGGACAACAATACAGTGGAGATCAGCTCCAACCATGGTAAATATGCCTTGGCCTATGCCGATGGTGCCGAGTTCCCCAAAGCAGTGGAAGTAGGTAATCCAAGCTCCACCACGCTTTTGGGCGATATTTTGGCAACAGCCATCAACAAGACCATTTTTGCCGCTGGGAACGATGACCTTCGTCCCGTGATGAGCGGGGTATTTTTCCAGTTTTCCCCGGAGAACCTTACGTTTGTGGCCACTGATGCGCATAAATTGGTGAAATACCAACGCCAGGATGTCAGTGCTTCCCAGGTGGCCGAGTTCATCATGCCCAAGAAGCCATTGAACCTTTTGAAAGGCATATTGGCCGGTTCGGAATCCGAAGTGACCATAGAGTACAACGACAGCAACGCCAAGTTCATTTTTGATAACACGGTACTCATCTGTAGGCTGATCGATGGCAAATATCCCAATTACGAAGCTGTGATTCCTAAGGAAAACCCGAACAAGCTCACCATTTCCAGAAACCAGTTCTTGAGCTCGGTACGTAGGGTTTCCATTTTTTCCAATAAGACTACCCACCAAATCCGTTTAAAGATTGCTGGAGCAGAGCTCAATATTTCTGCGGAGGATGTGGATTACAGCAACAAGGCCGAGGAAAGACTCTCTTGTTCCTACCAAGGGGATGATATGCAGATAGGCTTCAACTCTAGGTTTTTGTTGGAAATGCTCAACAACCTCTCCTCGGACGATGTTTCCTTGGAAATGAGTTTGCCTAACAGAGCTGGAATCCTCACCCCAATCGATGGGCTTGATGAAGGTGAGCATGTGACCATGCTTGTAATGCCTGTAATGCTCAATAGTTAGGGGTATTCCTACATGTTTTAGTGGCTGATTTTTGACTTTCATTGCTCCAATGTCATTAATCGATAATTGTCAACGTTCATCGTCTTAAATGTTCAATAGGTACAATTTCATATAATTTTAACAAATTATTGAATTAAACCTTAAACTATTGAACATGAAAAAATTAACACTGACCTTATTTGCTATATCAGCATTTACATTTTTCTCTTGTGAGGTAGAGCCTGCAGGGGAAGATACTCTAAAAAGCGTAGGACTGACAGCTGAAGACTGCAGTGTCTCCGTTCTTCCCGAATTGCCTTCCGTGGTGAATGCATGCACCACAGCAAAAGGACCTGATGCCAATGGCACTTATTTTGACCTAACTGTTAATGATTCCAATCTCGCAGGAAACTATGGAGCTTGGTGTGCGGACGTTGATTTGGGTCTAGATGCAAATGAATGTTTTGAGGCACTTGTTTTCTCAAGCTATGATGTATTACCAGAAGGCGCATTTGAAAACCCAGACAACTTTGACTTGGTCAATTGGATCCTAAACCAAAATTTTGTTGGAAAGGCTAGCCCCAGTGGAGGTGTATATACCTTTGGGGATGTACAATGGGCCATTTGGGAACTTATCGATAACCAAAACTGTATTGCTTGCTCCTTTTTAGGGAGTGATTGGAGTACAATAAAAGGCCAAGAAATTGTTGATGAGGCCATTGCAAATGGTGAAGGTTATATGCCTGGTGCTGGTGAATCTTTGGGCATTGTATTGTTGCCAAAAAATAGAAGGCAGCCTGTCATAATCACCATTCCATTGGAGTGTGAGCCAGAGCCAGTTTGTGAAACAGCTTTTGCAAGAACAGATGATGGCAGCAATTGCTTCATCGGAAACGGTTTTAACCGTTGGGGCTGGTCCATTGGTCCATTGGCCGAGGGCACTGAAGAAACTTATGAAATCTATGCGGGAGCTGGTCAGTGTGACATCTCCAAGGGCACTTTGGTAGGTACAGTCGATGTAAGCTATGTAGGTGGAAATGTAACTGTCACATACAACATTGATGAAGCCTTCACTGTTTCTGAAACCCACACCTATGCCGGTAATGCAATGTTCCCAGTGGACAAAAAAGGAAAACCAACCGTAGCTCCTGGACAATTTAGCATTCAGACAAATCTTTCCGGTGAAATTTACGTAATCGCCCACGCCGATGTGTGCGGACAGTTTTAAAGATTATTGAACAAAACAATTCAAAAAGGCTAGAACAAATGTTCTAGCCTTTTTTGTTTTCATTCACTATTTTCTTTCTTTTACCAGACGACAATAAAGGAATTTCTTCCACATACTCAAAGGAGATTATGGCCCCACTTCCCAAGTAGGGTCTAAAATAGTTTATGATTCTATCCTCTTGTACCTTTTCCTTTTTGGCATTAAGCCTGAAAACATAACTCTTGTCCCCAACCTGTACAAACTGGAACTGGCTGATTTCACCAAAATCCAATACCATGTAAAAATAATGGGGGGAAACCATTTTTCCATTGGTATCATAAACGGTATCCATGCGCCTACCTTGAATTGTCGACAGAAAAGGATATCCTGCACCATCCTCTTCATACACTGCCATGTCCCCTGTATCATAACGAATCATGGGCATGGAATAATTAAACAAATCGGTGACCACCACTCGTCCAAGTTCCCCATGGGCTACATGCTCATCTGAATCCATTTTTAAGATCTCGAAATAATAACTGGCCCAATTGAGCATATACGTGTCGGGAGCCTCTTGGCTCTGTTGTGCCAAAATTCCATTCTCTTGGTTGGAATAACGCTCGTATACTTTGGTGTCGAAATACTTGGCCATCCTGCTGCGTTCGGCATTTTTGAGGCTCTCAGCAAAAGAGATCACTGTATTGACCCCTTTAATTTTAGGTTGCTGTGTCAGTTGATCGAGATGGTTGCACAATTCTTCAAAAAAAGATGGATACCCCAATATGTTCTTGGGTGACATATCCCTCTCCAAATCAGAAATCAGTCGGTCCATATCTTTCGGCAAGGTATCGGTCACATTATGGGCATAAATATTCTGCATAAAGGATAACAAACTGCCTTTTCTATTCTTGTGGTCCCACAATTTGATGATCACAAACTTATCTCCAAAGACTCCACCTGCCCTTTCCGAAAAATAAATCACATCGGCCGTGTTCCTACTTTTCTTGTTCTTATCTTGAAAAACCCCAAAAGGAACACCTGTGGAACCGCTGCTGGATACTTTATAAAGTTTCGAATCCTTGTAACGCATGGATTTAAAATCTTCATAGTTCCCCAAAATCCTGTTTTTGTCAATGACCGGAAAATCTTTTAAACTTTGAAAGTCCCTATATTTCGCATAAAAAGGAGTGGTGGCGGTTGAATGCCTTAAGAGCCTTTCCAAATTATCATTTCTGATCTTTGCGTTCTCATCAGTAAACGGGGGTTCAAGAAGCTTCTTGATTTCCTTGTAATGGTTTCTGATTGGAGATCCTTTTAAAAAATCCAATCCCCAAAAGACATTCCTCCTTAGAAGGGTCATTAATTTCATGCAATATTATTGTTCAGTTGAAAGAGAAAAGTGCTCATGCCCTATATATATCCGTTTGTAAGGCATGAGCAGTTTTCCTTTTTCCATATGGCCTGGTAAACTTGGCAGGCACTTCCTAATAAACGGAAAAAACAACAACATCTTTTACCAACCTACCTCAAACGCTCTCCTTTTTAAAATAGTATGATTTAGAAAAAGTGCCTGCCATCCATTTCTTTGATCGGCTGTAAAGCTGCTGAATTCACCAAAAAAATCCATGGCCAACACTTTATTTTGTATTGACCATGGATTTACTGGAAATTATATAAAAAAACCTTGACTGGGTTTGAATATTATTATCTCCTCCAATTTACTTCCAACGGATTTATATATGTGAAAGTACAGATTAGTTTCTGTAGAATAAAATATTCTTATAGTCCTTCAAACTAGGACAAAAACTTAATTGTTAGAAAATATGAAGGTGATTCTCCATTGGCCGCTTTCACCGCATTGACAATGGGAAGCACAAAGCCCATGATGCCCACAGCAATTAGCCCTAGTATACCAAGTCCCAGCAACAATATGGCAGGAATGCTCAGTATGATATAGAGCAACAAGCTCAATTGCAGGTTGATGATGGCCTTTCCATGCTCATCCATCCCCTCGACACTTTTTCTGGATGCCAGCCAAATAATGAGCGGAACAATGAATCCCCCAAAGCCTGTTACATAGTGCAATAGTTGGGTAAGATGCGCAACGGACAACAAAGTGGTGTCCTTCCTGACGGTGGTTTGATTGATGACTTCCATTTTTTGATTGTTTTGATGATTCAACTAATCAGTGTGTTAAATACCAAAAATGTTACAGCTTTCTACTAATTCGTACTTTTGTGCCCATGTCATACGCAGATAACATAGTGGCCTTGGCAACTCCTTCGGGCACAGGGGCCATTGCCGTGATCAGGGTGTCCGGATTAGATGCCATTACTTTGGTAGACAATATTTTCCAGTCCATCAAAGGAAAAAAACTGAAAGACCAGAAGACCCATACCATCCATTTGGGACATATAGCGGATGGAAAAAAGATTTTGGATGAGGCACTGGTGTCCATTTTCAAGGGACCCCATTCCTATACGGGCGAAAACGTGGTGGAAATTTCCTGCCATGGCTCTCCTTTTATACAACAACAGATCATTCAGCTTTTACTTCGAAGCGGTTGCAGAAGTGCCTCTGCAGGGGAATTTACCTTACGTGCCTTTCTCAACGGAAAAATGGATTTGAGCCAGGCCGAGGCCGTTGCGGACCTTATTGCCAGTGATAGTGAGGCGGCCCATGACATTGCCATGCAGCAGATGCGGGGCGGTTTCAGCAACGAAATCCAAAAACTGCGGGAAGAGCTGCTCAACTTTGCATCTCTCATTGAACTGGAGCTCGATTTTTCCCAAGAGGATGTCGAATTTGCAGACCGTACACAGTTCGCCGAGCTCTTGAACCGGATAAGCGAGGTACTCAAAAAATTGATTGATTCCTTTGCCTTGGGCAATGTGATCAAAAATGGCATCCCTGTGGCCATCGTTGGCCAACCCAATGTGGGGAAATCTACACTCCTCAATGTACTGCTCAATGAAGAAAGGGCCATTGTGAGCGACATTGCAGGCACTACAAGGGATACCGTGGAAGACCACATCAGTATCAAGGGCATCAATTTTAGGTTTATCGATACCGCAGGAATCAGGGAAACCCAGGACGTGGTCGAAAAAATTGGCATTGAACGTACTTTTGACAAAATTGAAAAGGCCCGATTGATCATCTATCTCTTTGACCGTCTCGATTTTGACAGGCAAGAACTGGAACGTATCCAAAACCGATATCCCAACAAGCAGTTGTTGCCCATTTGCAATAAAATGGACCTCTTGGACGATGATCAGATCCAGCTATTGAAAACGCAGATTCCCAATGTGCTCTTTCTTTCTGCAAAACATAAAATAGGTATCGGTGAGCTTGAAAAGAAGTTACTTGACCTTGTAGATTCCGGAGCATTGAGTGGCGATAGCACCATCATTACCAATAGCAGGCACTACGATGCCCTGCTGAAGGCATTGGAAGAAATCCAAAAAGTAAAAGAAGGCATGGACATGGATGTTTCCAGTGATTTTTTGTCCATCGACATCCGTCAAGCCCTATTTCACCTTGGGGAGATTACAGGAAGCGTGACCACCGATGATCTTTTGGGAAATATCTTCTCCAATTTTTGCATCGGAAAATAGGCTTTTTCAATCGATAGACTTGTCTTCTCTCATTTCCACAAAACGGTACAGGTCATCCGTGGCCTGCAACAGTTTTCCTTGGAGTGATTCGTTCAGATTCGGATTTTCTGCCAAATAACGTTCCACTATGGAATAAGCATCCTGGGATTGGTATTGACCAACCGTGTTGCTGAGCCATCCTTTAGGAAAGAAGATGTCCCCTGTTTTCTGGATCTCTTCGAGCAGTTCCAAAGCCAAGGGCAAATGCTTGATTGCAGATTCCTGTCGCAGTGGGTGATGGACATATCCACAAGCGGTGAGCACCCACGACTCCTTTTCTCGGTTACTTGCATCACTCAAGGATACAAAAAAAGCATCCCGTTCCGATTCATTGGAAGAGAGTGCAGGCCTCAAAAAGTCAAAACGCTTCAACTTGTCGGGATTGGTCAGTTGTGCTCTGGCATTATCCAAGATGTTATCGGCATCCTTGTGCCCAAAAAGTGCCAAGGTCATTGCCATATCGGTAAAATCATCCTCGTTCAACTTTAAATCCCGGATGGTCACTGCCTTGTTCCAAATACTGAACAGTTTTGCTTTGGCCTCATCCGAATAAGCCAATCCTTTCCATAGACCAAAAAGATTTTTCTTGATATTGGGTGCATGTTGCCCATCAGTCAGCTCTTTCCAGAGCATTTTTTCCAACAAAGGCTGCTCTTTATTGCGTTCTTCCACTGTAAGATAGCTCCAGAAAATACCACTGGCCTGACCGCATAGCATGCCATGTATCAATTCATTGCGCTCTGCTTGTATCCCCTTGGCAAAAAAGTCCAGTCCTTTCTTTGGGGAAATAGCACCTGAAAGGATATTTTCATAGGTGTTCAAATAGGCATGTCCTCTCGCAACTTCATCTTCCAATCGCTGTATGATCGGAAAATCCAAAGTCCCCATCGGAAAAATTCCATAGCCAAAAGCATTGGAATTGTAGAGAATGGCCTCTGGTTTGGGTTTTCCGGCAGCTTTGGCCACGATGGCCATACTGTCCGATATGGAAACCGGTAGCACAAGCACGCTGTCCGGGTACACTAAGGCAATCTCAAAGGATTGGGGCCACAGTTTGCCACTGCCATCTTCGGCTCGCTGTGAAATGGAAAGCTGCTTTATTTTTTCGTTTTCATAACTTATATCCTCATCGAAAATGGGCCTTCCCGATTGGTTCACCCATACCTCGCTCCATTTTTTCAGGTCATTGGGCGTTTTATCATCCAATATTTCTACCAAATCTTTCCATGTGGCATTGCCATAGGCAAATCGGGAAATATATTCCCGAATGCCTTCCCGAAACCCTGTCTCACCTATGGCAGCTTCCAGTTGACGCATCATGATAGGGGCCTTGTTATAGATGATGCCGCCATACAAACTGCCCGCATTCTTCAGGTTGTCCAATTGCTGGCGGATGGGATTGGTGCCACGGGTTCTGTCCTCCGCATAGGCTCCCCGGTAGTGTGCCGTCATGAACTGTAATTGGTGGTTGACATCGGGAAAGGTCGGGTTGATGATCTTATCTGCCATAAAATTGGCAAACACCTCTTTCATCCAGACATCGTTGAACCAGTCCATGGTGACCAGGTCGCCAAACCACATATGCGCTGTTTCGTGTGCAATGAGCTTTGCCCTGCCCAGATGTTGTCGTTCGGTAGCACTTGCGTCCAAAAACAGGGAAGATTCCCGATACTGGATGGCCCCCACATGCTCCATGCCCCCGTACTGGAATCCGGGAATAGCGGCAAAATCCAACTTTTGGAAAGGAAATTCATATTCCGTATAACCCTGCAAGAAATCAATGGACCGTTGGTGCAGGTCATACACGATGGGCAAACTGGGTCTTACCTTGGCCGTATCGCTCTCCCGATAAAGGAAGGTCATATCGAAGATGCCCGGGTTCTCTGTGAACGACTCAAACTTGCCCGCTACCATCGAAAAAAGATAGGTGCTCATGGGGTCGCTCTTCGCAAACTGATAGTGTACCTTGCCTGCCTGCTCAGTCTTATTTTCCAAGGTAGCACCGCAAAGCACTTTCCACTCCTTTGGAGCCGTTACGTCCAAAATATAGTTTGCCTTGATATTGGGCTGATCAAAACAAGGGAAAAGGGTACTCGCCCGTTCCGGCACCAGCAAGGTATAGAGGTAATCCTCATTTCGGTTCAGGGACTGTTCGCCCGCACTGAATAAAACTTCTATCACGTTGTTGCCTTTTTGGAGACCTTCCGAGATGATCAAATGTTCTTTTTGATGATGGATCTCCTGCTGGCTGCCATTGACCATAACCTGTTTCAACAGCGAGGCATCTGCATTAAAATCGAGGTACAAGGGTCGGGAAAGGTCATGGACCTGCAGTTCCAGTTTCAGCTTTGAAGGAATTGGCTGCGTTTTATCTTCTGGAATGTCAAAAGAAAGACCATAGACCACATCGGAAACCTGTTCCTTGCGGTACTCGGCCATGGTAAGGGGTATGCCAACATCCAATAGATCAATACGTTTGGGTTGGCACGAAAGGAAGAAAAGGGAAATCCCAAGAAACAGGAGAATAGTCTTTTTCATCTGGTTGTTTTCATTGTTTTTTAAAAGTCGGAAAAATGACCCATCAAATCAATCGGTCAACACATAATTGACCTTGTCCACTCCAGTATTGCCTGTGGTGGGGTCGTATGCATAGACCGTCACTTCATAATATCCTGCCTCAGCAATCTCCATCCGTCCTTCAAAAACATTTCGCGAAGGGTTGTTCAAGGGTATCGTGGCCAGCGTAGTTCCGTCCTTTTTCAGGATGGCCACCACTTCCATAGGTGTTGAGTCCCAAGTGCCCCCTTTTTCTATGGGACAACCACACATCATCACCATGTTGGCACGGATATCCAAACCATTACCGATGGATTGCTTCGAAATGTACTGGTGCGTGTTGGGCGTGAGGATATCGATGATAAAACCTGGGATTTCTACCACAACACCATCTCCCAAAATGTCCTTTCCTGGGATAAGCCACAGTTCGGTGCTGGCATGTACCTGTGCGTTTTTCTTGTTGTAAGGGGATAACACCTCCACAAGCACAAAAGTGGGCTCGTCTATGTCCACCACCGCCAAAAACCCTGCAGTCTTATCATCCGTGAGTTGGGTGTTGCGGCCAATGGGAGTCTTCATGATGAGATCCGTGTTCCCCGTACTGCCCGTGGTGATCCCTTCGGCCAGTATTTTGTTATTTGTGCTGTTTCTGACAATAACATAGGCCCCACCAATGGAACTGCCAATAAATTTGGCATCCTTGGCCTTGGCCCTGACCATCAGTTTGGTCTCGGTGGCGGAAACGGTGAAACTCAAGGCCAACAATAGCGTCAGTAGAATTGATTTTTTCATGGGTTGGTGCTGATTTTATGGAACGGGAAGTGTGTACTGCTTTCCCTTTTTAAACTTAGTGTTTTTTATTGATTTTATGGTAAATTGGTGGAATGGATGGATTTTATAATTTACATGGACATGAACAAGATTCATAAAAGTTTTTCATTTTTCCCGCCCACACCCATAAATCGCCAACAACTATTTCAATGAACAACATGATAACCAGTCGATAAAATGAAGCAAATACTTCCCATTCCCGGTTTGCTGCTTTTCATTTTTACCACATGTAATCCCTCAAAAACAGAACCCCAAAAAATGGAACCCACTGCAACAGAAGAACTGGCCTTTGCCAGCGGATATTCCGAAGTGAACGGCCTAAAAATGTATTATGAGATCCACGGACAGGGAAAACCCCTCGTCCTAATCCACGGGGGCGGTTCCACTATTCCCTCCAATTTTGGGAAAGTTATCCCATTATTTGCCAAAAACAGACAAGTGATAGCCGTGGAGCTTCAGGCGCATGGGCGCACGAACGACAGGGGCACGGACTCTTCCTTTGAGCAGGATGCCGACGATGTTGCAACACTCCTCCACAACCTGAAGGTGGACAAAGCCGATTTTTTCGGTTTCAGCAATGGCGGGACAACAACCTTGCAGATTGCCATCCGCCATCCGGAATTGGTCACCAAAATGGTTTTGGGTTCTGCACTTGCCAAACGCAATGGGGTTCCCGAATGGTTTTGGGACTTTATGCAGCAGTCAAAACTGGAAAACATGCCCGAGCAACTCCAAACTGCATACAAAGAAGTGGCTGCAGATACTTCTGGTTTGCAATTGATGCATGACAGGGATGCCAAACGAATGGTAAACTTCAAGGACATCCCCGACGAGCATATCGAGGCCATTCAAGCACCCACACTGATCATTATCGGCGACAAGGACATTATCAGCCCTGAACACGCCATGGAACTCCACCGACAGATTACCCATTCGGAACTGGCCATCATCCCAGGCGGACATGGGGAATATATCGGGGAAATAACCACGATTCAACCTGATTTTAAAGAAAGTCAACTCGTTGTCCCCATGATTGAAAAGTTTTTGGACAAAGAATAAATGGACATTTAGATGAGTAGAAAAATTGTAGAAAACATCATCGTTCAGTTAAGGGATATCCAAAATGGAAAGACCTGGTACGATGACAATTTGGAGAACAAAATTGAGCCGATATCGGAAACACAGGCCTTTGAAAGACCTATTCCCGAAGTCCATAGCGCGGCGGAGCTGATTTATCACATTTGGGTCTGGCGTATGCACGCCATAAAGCTGCTTCGTGGGCAGGAATCCAAGCTGGGCATTGAAAGTCCTGAAAACTGGAAAAGGAATGAGGCGTTGAAAAAAATGGGGTGGAAAAAGCTAAAGGCAAACCTGCGGGAGAGCCAAGCCGAATTGATAGCGTTTCTCTCCGACAAGAATGATGATTATCTGGAGAACAACACCTACAAACCAAATCATACCCTGAAATATTTGGTCGAGGGAATCATCCATCACGATTTATACCATTTGGGACAAATCGGGATTACAATCAAACTATTGGATATGGACAGGTGAAATCAATTCACCTTTCGCATCAGGTTGGTGCCCAAGAGGACCATGTAGAGGAGCACGACACCGTTGACAATCAAAAAAGCCAGTTCCATTTTGGATAAAAATGCGTTCATGCCCAAGGAGCGGTTGGAGTTTTGGGTCATTTGACCACCTTCCGTGAACTGTACGCTTTCCAGATCGTCCAAATTTTTCCGGATTTCCTGCAATTCCCGTCTAATGTCCTGCTGTATGGCCATAGTAGGGCCTTTCGGTCCATTGGACAGCACAGTTTCAAGGGACATCAATTCCCCATGGTTCTTTTGGAGATCGAAAAAAAAACCGGCCTCACTTCGGGTGAGTTCGGTCTTGGAGAAATGGAACAACAACCGGTCTATGGAATCATTTTGGTCGTTCCTATGCAAAGAGCTCCCGTTTTCACCCATGGACAATTGCTTTTGGTAGAACAGGTTGCTGAGCTGGTAGATATAGTCCTGGGCCACGACACGATCATTATACACCGAGTTCACATTGTGCCGCACATTTGAGAGGTACTTGTAATCGATCAGGTTGGCCGCCAAAATCAACAAAAAGGAGGTTCCCAATACCAAAGCGAAGCGAAAACGCCGCTTTTTGGTTCCTCCCGATATGATCTTGGGTTCAAACAAATCGAAGTTCTTTTAAATGATTTTTTCATTGATTTGTGATTAGTACATCCCGGCCCCAATTTGAGCAAATCCAAAAAGAACAAGGAGCCGGGAACAGTACATCACATCAATCCATCTATATTTTGAGCAATTCTCCGGATTCCAGAGCTTTGTCAACGTTGGCCGCTACTTGCCAGTGGCTGCCAAAAAATCGGTTTCCGTCGACCCTCTTGATCTTCACCACCTTGGTTCCGTCTTTCTTCTCCTTAACGGAAGTGACGACCACTTTTTGGCCTTCTACACTTTTATAGTTGGCAATGCCTCCCCTTTTGATGATAAAGTTGGCCCTGGGAAACTCCAAGTATTCATATTGTGGGGAATCCGGTCTTCCTATCTCAAAAGTATCCCCTACCGCCACATCTTGGGCCTGAAGGTTCATGGCTGCTATAAACAATCCAAAAAAGAAAAGGTATTTCTTCATAACTAACAGAATTTAAGGTTTATATAATTGAATCTAAATTGTTCCTTACTTGAGCAAGGGCAGTTCTTCATCTTCACTTACCGCCCATTTCACTTCTTTGATCTCAAGGCTCAGGGGGCTATTGGGCATCCCTACCAGCACTACATCGCCAATGCTCCTGCCTATCAGCGCAGCACCCAAGGTGCTTTTGACTGAAATTTGCCCTTCCTTGTTGTCGCCATCATCATGCAGCATCACCTGAAAGGTGTTCCACCAGCCTGATTTCGTGGCCACGGTCACTTTGGACCTGAGCCTTACGACTCCCTTGGGCAATTCGGAAGCATCACAGATCAAGGTATATTCCAATTGCTCCCTGAGTTCGTCCAAGGTTTCTTTGTGGGCATAATCCTGATAGTGCCTATGAAAGTTCAATACCTTTTTTATGGCCACGTAATCCGATTTCTCCATGATCAGATCGTTCCGCTTCATATTTGATCTTTTGTGGTTTCCAACTTTTTCGGGATTCGCTTCGTACATCGCCCCCTACTTTGGATGCCCTGTAAAAACATGCAACCCCAATTCGAAAAGTCAATGTGGTCGGTTATTGGCAGCATAGGGCAAACCGTATGCCCAATAATGGAAAAAAGAAATGATTGATTACAATGAATTGAATATCAATTATTTAAAAACAATCAAAAAAGAAGAAGAGATAAACTGAGTGGGGAATTTTTACCCGTATGGAGAATTTTTACCCAGTAGCTTATTTGAGTTTTTCCCGAAGGGTCTTGCGGTCTATGCCAAGAATTTCGGCCGCCTTGGTCTTGTTGTTTCCCGTGGAGGCCAATACTTTGATGATATGTTCCCTTTCCACTTCTTTCAAGGGCTTCAATACGTCTTCTGAAAAATCGATCTTGTACTTCACTTGCTCCGGCAAATGTTTGACATCTACCTGCCCATCACACATGATAACGGCCCTCTGCACCACATTTTCCAGTTCCCGGATGTTCCCAGGCCAAGGATAGCGCTCCAGTATCTTCAATGCCTCGGGCGATATACGGACCAGACGGTCCCTGTATTCCACCCCATATTTTTGTAGGAACCTATCCACCAGCAAACGAATGTCCGCGACCCGCTCCCTAAGTGGGGGAACTACAATGGAAACCACTGTTAGGCGATAATATAGATCTTCCCGAAAAAGCTTTTTTTGGATGAGTTCCTCCAAATTACTGTTGGTGGCCGCTATGACCCGCACATTGAGTTTCTCAGGTTTCTGCGCGCCCACTTTGGTCACCTCCTTTTCTTGGAGCACCCGCAATAGTTTGCCCTGAACAGCCAAGGATGCATTTCCGATCTCGTCCAAAAAAATGGTACCATTGTCCGCCGCTTGGAAAAAGCCCTTCCGGGTCTCATTGGCCCCTGTGAAGGCACCTTTGGTGTAGCCAAAAAGTTCTGCTTCCAAAAGATTTTCAGGAATGGCCCCGCAATTCACGGGAATGAAGGGTGCCCGGGCGAACCTCCCCGAATAATGGATGGACCTTGCCACCAGTTCCTTTCCCGTGCCACTTTCTCCTTGGACCAAAATCGTTGCGTGGTTGTCCTTTACCCTTTCGATGATTTCAACAATCTCCGAAAAAGCCTCGGAGGCACCTATCATTTCTCCATAACCATTGTCCTGCTTGGAGTTTGCATTTTTTGCGAGCTTCTTGGGACTCCTACTTTCCAAAGATTTTTTGACCGCATCGGCCAGTTCATTCTTGGTGAAGGGTTTTGTAAGATACTCGGTGGCGCCAGATCTAAAAACGTCCATGGCGTCATCAATGGAAGGAAAGCCTGTGACGACCAACTTGGGCATATCGGGGAAATGTTCTGCCGTGTATTTGATCAATTGGATTCCGTTGATCTCCGGCATATTGATGTCGGTAATGAGCAGGTCTATTTCCGTGTCCTTGAGAATGTACAGGGCCTCTTTCACCGAAACCGCGCTATAGGTGTGATAGTGCATGGAATTCAGGTGCCGGTGCAAGAGCTCCAGGATCTGGATATCATCATCCACCAATAGTATGTTCTCCTTCTTGAGCATATCCTTTTATACCGTTTTGGGAAATTTGATGGTAAAGATAGTGCCTTTGGGTGTATTGGGTGCATGCCCGATGGTACCTTGATGACTCTTTACAATACCGTGCACCACACTGAGTCCAAGGCCGCTCCCCTCTCCCATGGGCTTGGTGGTGAAGAATGGGGCAAAAACGGTTTCTGTCTTGTCCTTGGGTATGCCGCTGCCCTCATCCGATATTTTCAGGACCACATTTCCCTCTTTCTCCCTTACTTCGACCAAAATGGTGCTCTGGGGCGGGGAAAAATAAATGGCGTTCACGATAAGGTTGAACAATACTTGGGTGAGTTGGATCTTGTCCATTTTCAGGACAATGTCCTTTTTGTCCGCGATAAGTTTGCAGCTGATCTCATTCTGCCGCAATGTGGTGCCTAGCAGGTCTATGGCATCCTCGATGACGGGAACGATGTTCAGACTGGTTCTTTCTTGGGGCATTTCGCAAGCGAAGAACATGAGCTTTTTGACCACTTCGCGTGAAAAAATGGTATTGGTGATGATCTTGTCCAGGTCCTTTTCTGCCTTTGGGTCCCCTCCTACTCGTTCTTTCAGCAATTCCGTAAACCCCAATATATTGGCCAATGGTGTATTGAGCTCATGGGCAATCCCAGCGGTTATCTCCCCAAGGATACGCAATCGGTCCCCTTGTTCCACTTGTCTTCGGATGGCCTCTTGGTTCTCTTTAATCTCCTTTCGCTCAAGTAAGTTTCCAACTTCAAGACAAACATTGTCCAATAATTGCTTTTCCTCTACCAAAAAGTCATCCATAGTATATTTGGGAGATGGATATCCAATTTTGATATGCCCTCTTTTTTCATTGAACACTTTGACCGGTGATTTTAGAAAGACATATTTGTCCGCTGCTTTTTTTGTTCTTATCGTGGTCAAGGGTGTTTTGAGCTCCACATAGGTTTCCTCGTTGAACTGCCAAGCTCTTTGCAAACATGATGCTATGGCGCGCAGGACCTCTTCAATCTGCTCATAATCACTGTTGACGATCAACGAGGTGACTTCATAGAGGCAGGTCAGCTCCTTGATGCGTTCCTTCAATTTTTGCTCTGCGGTATGCACGGGTATCCACTTTGCTGAAAAATACGAATTCCTATCCATTTAATAGCCTTGCGTCAACGGTCCTTTCGGCTACGAAGCTTATGGATTTCGTCACCTGCAGCCTCAATAAGGCTCTTCAAGTGTGGGACGTCTTTTTTGGGGCATGACTGCTCCAAATGGTACTTTGAGCTCTCTATTAATCTTTGACAATATGCAATTTTCTCATTGACGGACAATTTGGATATGGCTTGCATATAGAGATGGTCCAATTGTTGCAATGAAGCCTTTTTGGAGCTATTTCGAAAAAAATTCAACATTATCGAACTAAAAAGGGTTGGTTTGTTCATCCTAGAATCGCCACAAAAACCAAGCCATGTTCCCCAGGGCTATTTTTCTTCCACACGAAGCATAAACCCTCTCCTGTTGACATTCACAATACTTATTCTGGAATCCCTACCCAGATGCTTTCGCAGGTGGGATATGAAAACATTGAGGCTCTTTTTGTTGAAATAGTCATTTTTGTCCCAAATGGTGGTCAATATTTCCTTATGGGTACAGAGTTGGTTCTGGTTCATGGCCAAGAGGGCAAGCAGGTCAAATTCCTTGCCGGTCAACTTAACGATTTCCCCTTTGTACCTCAGTTCGAAATTCTCTGTGTTCAGTGTATAGTCCCCAATCTCATAATGGGAAAGTTGGGGCTCTTCATCGGTCTCGGTCACCAACCGGGCCAACAATGCATTGATCCGTACCACCAATTCTTCCTCGTCTATAGGCTTTTTCAAATAGTCCACGGCACCCAATGAGAATCCTTTCAATACATCTATCTTGAGTGATCGGGCCGTGAGGAAGATGAAAGGCAGGTCTGGATTGATTCCCTTTATCTTTTGGGAGAGTTCAAATCCGTCCATGTCCGGTAGCATCACATCCAGAATGGCAAGGTCAAAGACATTGGTCTCCGTTTTCAGGAGTGCGTCCTGGGCATTCTTTGCCCAAGTGACCACAAATCCCTTCATGCCCAAATATTCTGAAAGCAGATACCCCAGCGAAGCATCGTCCTCTACCAAGATCAAGTTGTATTTTCTATCCATTGTTGGTCAATTTTAGGGAAAGAACAAAGGTGGTGCCCTCTCCCAGTTCACTTTCCACCGAAATCTTACCGCGGTGCATTCTAATTATCTTTTGTACATAGGACAGGCCCAATCCATAACCTTTAACTTTATGCACATCTCCATTTTTCACTCTATAGTATTTCCTAAAGATCTTTTTTTTGTCCTGTTTTGCAATTCCCTGCCCATTATCCGATACCGTTATCACTAAGTTTCCCTTTTCTTTGTAGGCTTCCAACCGTACCACAGGGTCATCTGAGTATTTTTTGGCATTTTCCAATAGGTTGCCGATCACATTTTCCAAATGGAACTTTTCGGCACGCATGGTAAAAGGTCCTTGTTGGAGCTGATAGCCAAAATCAACTTTCTCGTGTTTGGCGAGCAGGGCAAAATCCTCACATAACTTAAGCAATACCGGCCTAAAATCAATTTCTGCGAACTGCATCAGTTTTTTTCCTGACTCCAGAGTGGACAGTTCCAATACCTTATCAATATGCCCCTTTAATCGTTCTGTTTCCCTTCGGATGAGCTCCACAACGGGCTTTTTTTCTTCCGTCACCTCCTCTTCCAAGATCTTGCTGGCCAACCCAATGGAAAATACGGGTGTTTTGAGTTCGTGGGTCAGGTTGTTGATAAAATCGTTCGTAGTGGTGATCAAGCTGCTCTGCCAATAGAATGACCTTAAAACCCATATCACGACCACGATGATCGCTATCAGAAAAAGGATGCTTGGGATGGTGAGCCCTCTCAACTGACCCAAAAAGTACTTGTTGAGATCCTGAAAACCTAGTTCGAGGATCACTTCTTTCTGCAAAAGGTTTGGTAGGTACCCTTTGATCTCGATAGGATAGGTAAGCATTCCCTCCCCTCGGAGATGTTGTTTGGCCGAGCTGAAATATTCCGTTGAATCCCTAGCAAAAAGGGAATAGGTAAATGGCGCATCTATCCCGGAAACACCCAACTGATATGAAATGTAATCGTTAAGATAGAACTGTGATGCTTTTTGGAGGCTGTCCAAGCTTATCCTCACTTCCGAAGTGTCCTTCTTGATGGTGTTCCCAATGGTATAGGTAAGGGAATTGAACTGCGAGAGTTCCTCCCCTATATTGGTCCTGGCCCCATCGATCTTTTCCGAAAACTGGACCTTTGCCAATCCAAGGCCCACTCTCAAGTATTGGTACTGAACCACAAAAAGGCCCACCACGGACACCGCAAAAATAAAAACATACAGATTTCTCTTGGTCAGCATGATGCTAAATAAACAAAAAAACACCAGCTATTTACGCCTTGGTTAAGCCTATTAATCTTTCATTAGTCTTTTTGTCTTTTCCTTAATCCATTCCTATTCCCCAGAACCCTATCTTGGTCTTGAGTTTAGTTAGATACAATACATTCACAGTAGCGAATCCATCAGGCCGACCCTAAAGGGTCGGCTTTTTGATTGTCCTTTGGTTACAACAGGTGCGCCCATAAGTTCTTATCGTTTATCTTTACACTCCAAATTTTAGGCATGTTCAGTTTTTTTCAGAAGAAAACCTATCTGGTCGATTATCTACATGGTCTGGTGGATATGCACAACCATATCCTTCCCGGTATTGATGATGGGGCAAAAACCGTAGATGACTCCATTGGGCTGCTCAAAGGGTTCGGTGAAATGGGCGTCACCCATTTTATCTGCACGCCCCATATCATGCACAACCATTACGACAACACCCCTGAGACCATCCAAGAAGCCCACACTACCTTAATTTCCAAATTGGAAAAGAACCATCTTTCCAATATCTCCATTGCATATGCGGCGGAGCACATGATCGATGATAATTTCGAGACCATTCTCGAAAATGGTCAGGTCATAGCTTTGAAGGACTCTTTTCTTCTGGTAGAAATGTCGTACCTACAACCTTCGTTCAATTTTGAAATTGCAGTGGAGAAGATGGCCAAACTGAAGTATTTTCCTGTTCTGGCCCATCCGGAACGGTACATGTACTTTCACCGAAAATATGGGACCTATCAAAAAATGAAGGTCAATGGCATACAGTTCCAATTGAACCTGCTATCACTGACACCCGAATCCTACGGAAGCAGTGTACAAAAAATGGCCCTGAAACTTTTGCAGGACCATTTGGTGGATTTTGTGGGTTCCGATGTCCACAACCTGCGACAACTGGAACTTTTGAAGGAAACCACGATTCAAAACAAGGTATTGAACCTTTTGCTTCCCGTAATCGAGAATACGATAGAGACTTTTTATTGATCAAGAAAAGCTCCACCACTTTTTGATGGTCTTTCCGTAGCCATACCCATATTTGCCGCCATAGCCCAGATTGGATTGCTTCACTCCATTGACGACGAAGGAAAGGTTTTTGAGCTTGCCCTCTTTTTTAAGTTTCAATGGGTATTTCATGACCTTTTTCTCGGTCACATTGGCCTTGGTGACATAGAGTACCTGATCGGCATATTGGCTAATGAGCAAGGTGTCGGTAACCACCATTACTGGAGCAGTATCTACAATGATGTAATCATAGAGGGCCGACATTTTCTCGAACAATTCCTTCATCCTATCGCTCATCAACAATTCTGCGGGGTTTGGTGGTATCTTCCCAGAATAGATAACATCGATGTCATTGGTATTTGTTTTGGTCCCAACGATGATTTCCTCTTCTGAAAGGGAATTGTCAAACAGGTATTCCGTCAATCCCTTGCCCACGTTTCGCTTTGGCTTGATCCCTGAGCCGTCTGGGCTCAAGGTTTCCGAAAAGAACGTGTAAAGCTTTGGGTTTCGGATGTCCGCGCCAATCAACAGTACTTTTTTGCCGGTATTTGCGCAAATCGTGGCCAAATTGGATGAGACAAAGGTTTTGCCTTCACCTGGGACACTGGAGGTCACAAATACAACTTGTGCCCTCTCCATGGACTTGGACTTGGATTTCAAAATATAGTCCAAATTGGTTCTCAGAATTCTCATGGATTCCGCCAATACCGAACGATCTTCCTTGAGTATGACCTTGCTCTCCTTTTTCCCAAGTCTGGGAAGCTCTGCCAATACAGTGACATCACCGGCTATGGATTCCAGGTCTATCTTGTTGTGTATCTTGTCATCCAACATATCGTTCACATATATGATGGAAAAGGGAATCAAAAGACCCAGTATCATCGAAGCCAAAAGAATAGCCTGCTTCTTTGGGGAAACTGGAAAATTAGACCCATATGCAGAATCTATCACTTTTGATTTGGGGGAAGCAGAGGCAAATGTAATCTGCGATTCCTCCCTTTTTTGCAAAAGATAAAGATATAGGGATTCTGTGGTTTGCTGCCTTCTCGAAATATCCCTCAAAGCCCTCTCGTTGCTTGGAGTCGCATAAATTCTGGAATTGATCTGGGACAATTGCTTGCTCAAACTGTTCACTTGAAGGTTCAGGTTGTTAGTGACATTGTTCAAACTGGATTTCATCCCTCTTCTCAAATCTTCGAGCTGTTGGTCCAATTTTACTATCACGGGGTTTTTTTCATTGGAACTTTCCAAAAGCCTGTTCCTCTGTGCCACTAACTCATTATAGCGCTGTGCCGTAGATGATATACTCTGATCGGACAGTCCTACTTCTGGAATTATGTCGTAGCTGTCCTGGCCATCGATAAGTTCTTTCATTGAACTGGCTATGCTCAATTGTATGTTGGCATTTTGCAATTCCTGCTCACTGGATGCACTCATAGAGAAATTGACATTGGATTGTGAGCCCAAATCTGCTATACCCCTGCTTTCCTTGAAATTTTCAGCAGTCTCGTCAACAGAGGACAAACTGGTATAAATTTCGGTAATACGGTCGTTGATGAACTTTGTGGTACGGTCCGCAATGGCCTTTTTATCACTGACCGCATTTTCGTTGTTGACCCCGATCAATTTATTGATCACATCAATCGCCCTACGTTCAATGGGGTCCGTCAACGTAATGTTTATGATATTGGAAAGCTTTTTGTCATTGGGGTTGATGAGTGTTTTTTTCCTGTACCTGTCCGCAACCATTTCCACAGGGTTTATCACCACATGCAACTCCCTGTTTTTGTATTTGGGCAATTCTTTCTTAGGAGTAAGGATGATATCCCCTATCCTGCTCTTTATCTTATCCCCAAAATCATATTTCTTCTCTGCACCGTCCTCTTTTTCTTTATACCCGAAAGTAGTGCCTGAATGGATTCTGATATAAAAATCAAACTTGGCATTGTTGATGATCGAATCGTTGGACAAGAAGTTCAAGGAGAAAGGGATTTCCTCTTTTTGATAGATTTCGGTGCTTTTTATATTGCCCATTATAAAAAATTGGATGTTCAAATCCAATTCTTCGACAATATGTATAAAATTATCCCGTGCCGATAACAGCTCGGTCTCGTCCTCAATTTTTGCCTTCCCTGAGGAAAAAATGTCCAAATCGTCCAACACACTTAATTCCGAGGCCTGATTGGACTCTTCCAATATCTGGATCTTTGCCGTTGCACTGTATTCAGGAACTGCATATCTAAGGTACAATATGGCCAAGGATACACATAGAATGGTTGAAACTATAAACCATTTCCAGTTTTTCAGGCAAATGTTCAATAAGGATTTTAAGTTTAGCTCAGGTGTACTAGACATTTCAACGATTTTTGGGGAAAGGGGTACTTCAGATTAATTCCTTGTCAATAAAACCACGGTGGATGTCACCAAAACCGAAATGATAGATACCGCAATGGATGATCTCTGGTCCAAATTGGAGGCAGTTTTGCCCGACTTGTTGGGTTCTACATAGACCACATCGTTCTGGGTCAAATAATAGACCGGTGACTTCAATGATTCCTTTTGGTTCAAATTGATTCGGTTGTACACCTTTGTCCCATCAAAATCCCTGATGACCATAATATTGTCACGACGTCCTTTGATGTTTATATCCCCGGCATATCCAAGTGCTTCCATAATGGTGATCTGCTCACCATTTATGGGATATGTTCCTGGTCTGTTTACCGCGCCCAAAACCGTTACGGTAAAGTTCCTTATCCTAATGTTTATGATAGGGTCTTTGAGATAATCTGTCAGTTTTTCCCTGAGCAATTCCCTGGTCTCGCTAGGCGAGAGCCCCTCAATCTTTATTTTCCCAATCACAGGAAAATCGATTTCCCCATTTTTGTCCACCAAATAGCTGACCTGTTCTGGCCGAATCCCATCTTCTTCTGACACCTTGTACAAATTGAACGGTGCACTCGCCTCTGGGTCCAAGGTGGAAATATGGATACTTACCAAATCGTCTACCTTGAACTTGGTAGTAAAAGTGTTATCATCCACTAAAGTCTCAAACTGACCAGCATCCTGAAAATAAACTACGTCTTTGGATGGTGAGCACGAAGCAGCCAAGCATGCCATGGCTATAAAACATGCTACTTTTATTTTTTGGAACATTGATGTATACATTTTTAGTGTTTAGTTGAGGTATTCGGCCTTAGATGGCTCTTTTTTGCCCAAGTCAGGGCTTTTTTTATTGTCCAATTTACAAAAATCGGAATTGTTGGATATGTATTCAGGTACAATACTTTTCATCAATTGCACCACATTGTCCTTAAAGAACAGATTTGATATGCAAAGCTCATCGATCATGGTCCTGGTCTTGGTATAGTCTATTTCCCTGACCTTGCTGATCATGATCTTATCATGGTACGTTGGCAAAGTGTTCTCTCCATTGGCCAACAGTTCCTCATACAACTTTTCTCCTGGTCTGAGGCCAGTTACCTTGATGTCTATGTCATCTGGGTAATGGAGTCCCGACAATCGGATCATGTTCTTGGCCAAATCCATGATTTTCACGGATTCCCCCATATCAAAGATGAAGATTTCCCCACCCTTGCCCATGGCGCCGGCTTCCAACACCAACTGGGAGGCCTCGGGAATGGTCATAAAGTATCGGGTAATATCCTTATGGGTGACCGTCAAAGGTCCTCCCTTCTCAATTTGTTTTCTGAACAGTGGTATCACTGATCCATTGGATCCCAATACGTTTCCAAAACGGGTAGTGATGAATTTGGTTTTTCCTTCTTGCTGCCTGCAGCTGATATACATTTCGGCTATCCGCTTGGTGGCCCCCATGATATTGGTCGGGTTTACCGCTTTGTCCGTTGAGACAAAGACGAATTTTTCCACATTGTATTCCACGGAAAGGTCAACAATGGTCTTTGTACCTGCCACATTGATCTTGACCGCCTCGTACGGATTTTGTTCCATCAGCGGTACATGCTTGTAGGCTGCGGCATGAAAAATCCTATCGGGTCTATGTTCCTCAAACAGTACGCGCATCTTGTTCTTGTCGCGTATGTCGCCAACAATGGGTAAAAAATTGAAGAAACCAGCTTGTTTCAATTCCTGCTGAAGGTCATAAAGTGCAGACTCGGCCTGATCGATCACAATAAGCGATCGGTAATTGTACTTGCAAATCTGCCTTACCAGTTCGCTCCCAATGGAACCGGCACCGCCTGTCACCATGATGACCTTATCATCAAAGTCTTTCATGACCTTACTGTTCTTGATCTCAATCGGAGGCCTATCCAAAAGATCCTCTATTTGTACCCGTTTGATCTGTGAAACCTTCAGTTCGCCGTTGATCCAGTCCTCCACAGGTGGCACTATCTTTACTTTCACAGGAAGGTCCACAATCTCATTCACCAAAGTCCTCAACTGTTTTGGACTAATGGTCTGGATAGAAAATATAACTTCGGATATCTTATGGAACTTTACAAATTCTTTGGTAAGTATGGCTTTGTCATACACTTTTACCCCATTGATCTGCTTCCCAACTTTTTGAAGATTATTATCGACAAACCCAATAACCTTTACTCCCATTTGGGAATGGTTCGTCAAGGTATTATAGGTAATGATACCTGACTCACCTGCACCATAGATAATCAAATTCTTGGTGGGCCCTGAGTTATTGTTCATTAGGCTTTCATAACAGATCTTAAAGACATATCGGGATGTTGCCAAGGTGATAAAGGTCAACAAGCTATTGATAATGATAATGGACAACGGAATAGTGAACCCTTCCATAATCTCCATATATCTATTGGCCAAAACGGCCCCAATGGCCCCGATACTTGCCAAACAAACAGCGTTGAATATCGCATAGACATCTTTAATGCCTGTATGCCGTACTACCCCTTTGTAACTTCCGGAAATAAGAAAAGCCAGCAAAAATAACAACACGACCACCGGAAGTTGTGTCCATAAGCTTTGAACATCAAAGTCAAAACTGAGGTTGAACCTTATAAAGTAGGCCAAAATAAAGGATAGCGAAACGATGCACAGGTCTATAAATAGTACCGTCCACTTGGATGCATAGCGCCTGCCCCTTCTAAAAAAGTATTCTTTGATCATCTAAGCTCTTTTTTTATGATGTTGCAAACCCTTTCCAAATCTTCTTCCATCAAACTGGAACCGCTAGGCAGGCACAGTCCTCTTTCAAAAAGGTCTTCACTTACGCCGTTCACGTAAGATATGGCCTTCTCAAAAACAGGCTGTGCATGCATGGGTTTCCACAGAGGCCTTGACTCTATGTTCTCGTTCTCCAAAGCCTTTCGGATTCTTTCCCTATCCTCAAAGGAGGGGGTCAAGATACAGGTGAGCCATCTATTGGAATAGCTACCTTTGGGTTCCATGGCAAAAGTAATGCCCGGAATGCCCGACAAGTGTTCTTTATAATATTCAAAATTGCTTCTCCTTGCATCCACTCGGTCTTGGAGCACTTCCATTTGCCCCCTGCCGATCCCAGCCAGGACATTGCTCATCCTATAGTTATGCCCTATGTGCGAATGCTGATAATGTGGTGCATTATCCCTGGCCTGAGTAGCTAAAAAAACCGCTTTTTCTTTCAGCGCCTTATCCTTGCACAACATTGCCCCCCCCCCTGAAGTGGTAATGATCTTGTTACCGTTGAACGATAGAATGCCTATCTGGCCCAAACTTCCGCAATTGAAACCCTTGTATGAACTTCCCAAGGCTTCCGCGCTATCTTCAATGACAGGAATATCATATTGCTGGGCAATGGCATGCACCTCATCGACCTTATAGGGCATTCCATACAAATGGACCGCCACTATGGCCTTTGGTTTTTTTCCTATTGCCAATCGATCCTTGATGGCCTGTTCCAATAATGTGGGCGAAATGTTCCAAGTCTCTTCCTCGCTATCGATGAATATTGGAGATGCACCAAGGTATGTAATGGGATTTGCAGAGGCTGCAAAGGTGAAGCTTTGGCAAAGCACCTCATCGCCGGCAACTACTCCTAACAATTGCAAGCCCAAATGTATGGCGGCTGTACCGGAGCTCAAGCAGGCTGCATGGACATCATTTCCGACAAATTCTTCTATGGATTGTTCAAATCGCTGCACATTGGGGCCCAAGGGAGCGATCCAATTGGTTTCGAAGGCTTCCTTCACATAGACTTCCTCGTTGTTTCCCATGTGAGGCGGAGATAACCAAATTTTTTTCAAGACAGTGGTTTCCATTTTAGTTTTGGGTTGATATAAGTAGGCGAGATTTTTTAATTCTCAAAAGTAAAAGTAACAGTAAAATTGGCCTCAAAGGCTATTTTGCCCCACTATTCGCCCAAGACAAAAAAAAATCGATTAAGTGTTGAATTGGGAAATATGCATAACGTCAAATCGCACATCCCATGGTGCTTTGCAAAGGATCCGCGGACATTCCTATGTCTTTTATTATGTTGGGTGGGCAGGGGTCTACCTATAAGAATGGCTTTCAATGAATTACACTCAAAAAATCGATCTGTGAGAATCAAGATCATTCCCATCCCTTTTATTTTTTGTTCAAAATCAAACTATTATTATCTAGGGGATTGGTTTACATTTATGATCTTTACAAAAATCGATATCGGACATGAAGATTTTAGTAACAGGCGCCGCGGGGTTCATTGGTTTTCATCTCTCAAAAAAACTTTTGGAAAATGGTCATGAAGTAATTGGCCTGGACAATCTGAATGATTACTATGCTGTTGACCTAAAATTTGCCCGATTGAACAGACTGGGTATTGCAAAAAAAATGGCGCAGCACTATGGCACCATGAGCACCAGCAGCACGCAGCCAGCTTTTAAGTTCATCAAACTCGACATTGGGGACAGGGATGCATTACCACGACTTTTTGAACAAGAAAACATAAAAGTCGTTTGTAATCTTGCTGCCCAAGCCGGAGTGCGCTATAGCCTGGAAAATCCCGAAGCCTATGTGGACAGTAACATTGTAGGTTTTTTGAACCTACTGGAATGCTGCAGGAACCATGGCATAGAACATTTGGTATATGCCAGCAGTTCCAGTGTCTATGGCCTGAACAAGGAAATGCCCTTCAAGGTTACCCAGAATGTGGACAATCCCATCAGTCTGTATGCTGCATCCAAAAAAAGCAATGAACTGATGGCCCATACATATAGCCACCTCTTTGGCCTCAGGACTACTGGCCTAAGGTTCTTTACGGTCTATGGCCCTTGGGGACGTCCAGATATGGCCATGTTCCTGTTCACAAAAGCCATTTTGGAAGATAGGCCCATCCATGTATTCAACAATGGTGATCTGGAAAGGGATTTTACCTATATAGACGACATCATCCAAGGAATTGTACGCATAGTCGAGGACAATCATACAGCGGCATACAATTCAAAAGAAGCATACCATCTCTATAATATCGGGAACAGTAAACCTGTAAGATTATTGGATTTCATCGAGGCATTGGAGAACAATCTAGAAAAAAAAGCAATCAAAGAAATGAAACCCATGCAGCCCGGTGATGTCAAAAGTACATGGGCAGACGTTTCAGGTCTGGAAAAAGATTATGAGTACAGACCAAACACCCCAATCGATGTGGGAGTGGCCAAATTCACCCAGTGGTACAAAGATCATTACCTAGTATGACAAGTCACGAATGATGCTTTGGTAAAACCAAAAAAGACTCTGTACACAATTCATGGACACCTACTTGCACTTTATCCATTTTATGAAAAGTTTATCCGGAACCTTCCGGACATTTTACGGGTTTGTTGCATATTTGTGCTCCAATTGATATCTGAACATTCTTCAACAACATGAAATTAACAATAGTAGGTACTGGATATGTAGGTTTGGTCACAGGAACTTGTTTTGCCGAAATGGGCAACACGGTGACCTGCGTTGACATAGATGAAAAAAAGATAGAAAATCTCGAAAAGGGCATCATTCCTATATATGAGCCTGGGCTTGAAGCCATGGTGATGCGCAACGTGGCCAACAAAACCTTGCTATTCCACACACAACTCAAAAAATGTCTGGACAATTGCGATATGGCTTTTATCGCTGTAGGCACTCCCATGGGAGAAGACGGCTCTGCCGATTTGAAATACGTGCTCCAAGTGGCCACTGAAATAGGGAAGCACATGACCACTCCCCTTATTGTAGTGGACAAGTCCACAGTGCCCGTAGGTACTGCGGACAAGGTAAGGGCGGTAATTGAAAAAGAGTTGGAGAAGAGAGGAGAAAAAATTGAATTCCATGTGGTATCCAACCCAGAATTTCTTAAGGAGGGGGATGCCATAAGCGATTTTATGAAGCCAGACCGGGTTGTGGTAGGTACCGAGGACAAGGACACTGCCGAAAGCATGCGCCAATTGTACGCTCCTTTCTTCAGGAGCAGTATGGACCGAATGTTGGTCATGGATGTACGGTCGGCTGAAATGACAAAATATGTGGCAAATGCCATGCTGGCCACAAAGATTTCCTTTATGAACGAAGTCGCCAACATCTGTGAATTGGTCGGAGCCGATGTCAATAAGGTCCGTATAGGTATAGGCTCTGACAGTCGTATCGGATACAGTTTTATCTATCCTGGCAGTGGATATGGTGGTTCTTGTTTCCCAAAAGATGTGAAGGCCCTAAAGAAGACCGCTGAACAGAATGGATACCATGCACAGCTGCTCAATGCTGTAGAAGATGTGAATGACAGGCAAAAATTTGTAATAGCGGACAAAGTAATCTCCCATTTTGGAGAAGACCTATCAGGAAAAACCTTTGCTGTTTGGGGACTGTCCTTTAAACCGGGAACAGATGACATGCGTGAAGCCCCGTCCATCTATATCATTAAAAAACTGACCGCTTTGGGAGCCAAGGTACAGGCCTATGACCCGAAGGCCATCCATGAGGCACAATCCTATTATTTAAAAGATGTAAAGGACGTCACGTACACCGAGACCAAATATGAGGCCCTGAAAGGGGCCGATGCCCTATTGTTATTGACTGAATGGAAAGAATTCCGCTCCCCGGATTTCTTGGAGATAAAAAGCGGCCTGAAAGAACCCATCATCTTTGATGGAAGGAACCAGTTTGATAGTGATAGGCTCCATCAACTCGGTTTCACCTACCACCAAATCGGCAAAAAAAATATCGGCTAATTATTGCTGTAACAATAAAAAGGCCCACTTTAAAAGTGGGCCTTTTTATTTGAAGAACTTTTTCGCCTACATGTGTTCCATTATGGTCTCGTAGGCAATCTCGGTAGTAAGGTGCGTCTTTAAGTAATTGTACCCATTTTCGCCAAGCTCTTCCCTGAGTTTTTTATCCTTGTACAATTTCAATAGGTTTTCTTTGAATGCCTCAATATTCCCCGCCTCAGACCAATATCCACAGTTTATTTCCTCCTGCATGGTCCCAAAGTCCGTGTTCAGGTCCACAGAGGCAAGAACTGGCTTTTTGAACTGATAGTAAGCCAATACCTTGGATGGATAGTTGGGTATCGTGAAGTTTTCACTTAAGGAAATAAGGCCAATATCAGCAATCCTTAAAATATTGTTGTACTCATTTTTGGGGAGGCTTTCCTTAATGATCATGTTCTTTAACCCAAGATCGTTCACCATTTTATAGATCCTCTCCCTTTCAGTTCCTCGTCCTACCAAAAAGAACACCAGATCTTCAATATCTTGGCAGCTTTTGGCCAAATTGACAATATTCTCCAACTTCTGGGGTTTCCCCATATTGCCACCGAAAATGGCGACAATTTTGTCTTGAAGTCCATACTGCTCTTTGGTGGCGCTCAAATCTACCTCATCGATTTCATCCAAATCGGCCCAATTGGGAAGCAAATGAAGCTTTTTGGTATCCAATCCAGGATTGTGCTTTTTCACAAAATCAATATTTGCCTGGGACATACAGCCTATCAGATCGGAGGCCCCATAGAGCTTCACTTCCTTTTTCCTGAAAAAGGAATGTATAAAACTGTTGGGTTTCATCATTTTAAGGTCCACCGCGTTTTGTGGAAAAATATCCCTTAGGATCAAGTACAGTTTTCCTTTTGATTTTTTCTTGATCCAAAGGACCACATCTATCAAGGTAATGGGAGGCGTGGGCATCAGGATAAGATCAAAATCCAATGCAATCTTATGTTTTTTCAAGGCCCTTTTGTACAAATAAGGTAAGAGCACATTGGACAGCCCTTTGATGATCTTGCTCTTTCCGAATAGGCTCAAAGAAGGGACCCTAAGGATTTTGATTCCCTTTTCAATGACAATTTCAGACTGCTTTCTATCATCGTCCGCAGCTATGACAAAAACATCGTGTCCCTTTCTCTGAAATTCCATCATAAGGCTGGAGTAAAGAAATCTCCTTTTTTCAATGTTTGGAAAACCCAATGCCACAAAGATGACCTTCTTTACTTCTGCCATACCACCCTGTTTATATAATCCACATAAGAGATGATGATCCGCACCACTTTCTCGCTCACATTGGGCATTGAGTAGTCCGAAACTTGCCTAAAATTGCGTTCGGGACTCCTCTTTTGTACTTCCAGTGCTTTAAGCCCCTGCATGATCCTATCCGGGTTTAGCCCAACCATCATCACTGAGGCTTCTTCCATGGCCTCTGGCCTTTCGTGTGCTTCCCTAATGTTCAATGCCCTGAAATTCAATATCGAGGATTCTTCGGATATGGTACCACTGTCGGACAAAACGGCAAAGGAATTGATCTGTAGGGCATTATAGTCCGAAAAACCCAAAGGTTTTAAAAACTGTATGTTCTTGTGGGCCTCCACCTTTTTGGAATCCAGCATGTTCCTGGTCCTTGGGTGCGTGGATACAATTACAGGATAACCATATTCCTCCGCTATGCGGTTGAGCGATTCCATCAAACCATCAAAGTTTTTGGGGTTGCTGATGTTTTCTTCCCGATGCGAGGACACCACAAAATATTTTTCTTTTTCCAAGCCCAAATCTTCCAAAACACTGGAAGCATCTATCTTGTCCCTGAACTGATGGAGCACCTCGTACATTGGGCTTCCTGTCTTGATCACCCTATCGGGCGGCAATCCCTCACGAAGCAAATATTCCCTTGCAATATCGCTGTAGGTCAGGTTCACGTCCGATACATGGTCCACAATTTTCCTATTGGTCTCCTCGGGCACCCTTTGGTCAAAACACCTATTGCCCGCCTCCATATGGAAAACAGGGATCTTCCGCTTTTTGGCAGGAATGGCGCAAAGGCAAGAATTGGTGTCCCCCAAGACCAAAAAGGCATCTGGAGCAATCTTTTCGAGCAACGGATCTATCTTGATCAATATGTTGCCTACCGTCTCCGACGCATTTTTTCCAGCAGCACCCAAAAAGTAATCGGGTTTTCTAATACCAAAATCTTCAAAGAAGATCTCATTGAGTTCATAATCATAATTTTGGCCTGTGTGGACCAAGGTATGGTCAATGGCTTCGTTGGCATCCAGTGCGTTCAGGACACAGGCAAGTCGGATAATCTCCGGTCTGGTCCCTACAACGGTCAATACTTTAAGCTTTTTCAAGGGTGAATCTTTTATAGGTTCGTTATTCAACATTCTCAAAATAGGTGTCGGCATCCTCAGGATCATATGGCTCATTGATCCAGAACAACGTAATCAACTCCTCATCCCCAGTGTTGGTAATATTATGGGTGTACCAGATGGGCATATCCACATAAGCGGGCTCATCACCATCCAATTCATAATTGATCACTTCGTCCGTCCCAATCCTCCGTAATTGGATCCGTGCCTTCCCCCTTATGACCGCAAAACGTTCGGCTTTTCGGGTATGGAAGTGATTGCCCCTGGTTATACCGGGAACCGTAGTGGAAAACGAAAACTGGCCTGATGTCTGCGTCCTTGCAATTTCCACAAAGGTCCCACGTGGGTCGGTATGTTTTGTGAATTTTACGGGATAATGTGACTCTGGGACATAGCATCGAAATGTGTTAAAAAGGGATTTTTCAAAATGATCCTCCAAATTTGGGAAAATACCATTACCTACATAATCCGTTTTAAACCTGTTCAACAATTCCAATATACGTGAGACTTTCACAAAATGATTTGGTGCTATGTCCACTTCAAAACTATTGTTTGTCAATGGTTTTGATGGTTCTTTTGCAAAAATGGTATCGATGAAAATCTTGACCAGATCGTTGATATATATGAGCCCTACCTCTCCATCATTGATAATGGTCGGCTCTTCATCATGGGCTACTTTATGACAAAAAGTGGCAACCACTGAGTTGTAATTGGGCCTTCCGAATGGTCCAAATACGTTAGGTATGGTCAACGAGGTGAACTTACCTCCCGATCCATTGGCCCAGTCCATGAACTTTTCCTTGCCTTCCTTTTTTGACTTTCCGTAGAGGTTGTCCTTTAGTTCTTGGGAAGACGAAGAAAAAATGATATGTGGGTTGGAACGGGTAGTTGTACAAGCCTGTATCAGTTTATCCACCAACCCGATATTGGTCCCATAGATTACATTGGGGTCTTCATGGCGGTTCATCGCGGCCAAATGGACTATGGTGTCACAGGCCGAAACAAATTGGGACAACGCTTTGGGGTTCTCAAAAAAAGACCGCTCAAAAGGGATCAGCTCCACATCATCCCTCAAGGATAAGGTGTTGTACAAATGATACCCCACAAAACCTGCCTGACCTGTTATTCCTATTCTTAGTTTTTCCATCTTATTTTTGATTACCATTGAGCTGCCCATTTTTCCAGCGGAAACCTAAGATTATCGTCCATGGATTCTTGCAATGAGGCATTGGAAAAAACCTGTAATCTGGCATTTTCAGAAGAGGCCTTTATTCCTGTGGCGAATCCTCCGGGAACAGCAAGAACTTCAGGGACCGATGAATCGATTTCTATCCGCATTGGTGTGAGATTACCTGAAGGGTCATTAAAATCATTGAGTTCAACAATATTGATCACAAACGAACCAGACAGGCAATAAAACCATTTTTTCTCATGCCTGTGTCCTTGCCAAGCCCTTATGATTTTCTGATCTTTTGGAGCGATTTCATAGAACCGGACCACTTCTGCCATATCGAACGCATTGACAAAGCGCATAGTTCCCCTTTCATCACCATACAAGTCCCCTTTGATCAGAAAATTATTGTGCATTGAGCTGTTCTTTGATAAAATCCAGATTGAGAAGGGTCTGTTTTAGTTCCTCATGGTCCAAATGCTTGGTATTGTGCGAATGGTAATCCTCTATGGCACTGATGTCTTTTTCTCCTTCCGAAAAATACCTGCTATAGTTCAGGTCCCTATTATCTGCAGGAATCCTGTAGAAATCGCCCATATCCTCGGCTTTCTGCATTTCTTCCCGGGTACAGAGTGTTTCGTAAAGTTTTTCCCCGTGACGGGTACCTATCACCTTGATCTCGTTATCTGCCTTAAAGATATCCTTTATGGCCTTGGCCAAGTCGCCAATGGTACTGGCAGGGGCCTTGTTCACAAACAGGTCTCCTTGGTTGCCATGCTCAAAGGCAAACAACACTAGGTCCACCGCATCCTCGAGTGACATTAAAAAGCGGGTCATGTTGGGATCGGTCACCGTAAGTGGGTTTCCAGCTTTGATCTGGTCTACAAACAACGGAATGACCGAGCCTCTGGAAGCCATGACGTTTCCATAACGCGTGAGACACACCTTGGTGGCATCTTGCGGAATATTCCTCGATGCCGCTACGGCTACCTTCTCCATCAAAGCCTTGCTTATCCCCATAGCGTTTATGGGATATGCTGCCTTGTCCGTACTTAGACAAATGATCCGTTGGACCTTATTGGCCACAGCCGCATCAATGGTATTCTGTGTACCGAACACATTGGTCTTCGCGGCTTCAATGGGAAAAAATTCGCAGGAAGGCACTTGCTTAAGGGCCGCTGCATGGAACACATAATCAACTCCGTACATGGCATGGTTGATGCTGTTGAAGTCCCGTACATCACCTATATAGAATTTGATCTTGGGGTTTTTCAAGCGGTTACGCATATCGTCCTGCTTTTTCTCGTCCCTACTGAAAATACGGATTTCCCCTATATCCGTTTGAAGAAAACGATCCAAGACGGCATTTCCAAAAGAGCCGGTACCCCCTGTTATCAATAATGTTTTGCCTTTGAACATATCTAATTGTATTTTGGTCTATGTTATAAAATGACTTTTGTCCTGCTTTTTGATATCGTTATGTCTTTCTACCAATTCTGCGATGGAAATTGTATTCAAAAAACTGGAAATAGAATTGATATCTGTATCAATTGTCCACCCCAGACCTTGTTCCAAAACCCTTTGTCCAACATAGGTCCCTGTGGCACACACAATGGGTATGTTGAAAAAACCTGATTCATAAAACTTATTGGGCATAGCCACTTTTTCATTCTCCAGCGTATTATCATACACCACAAAATTTAAATTGTTCTCCCCATAAATCCTTTCCAGATCGTCTGGGTTTTTGAACGGTCCATGGTAAAAGATATTGTCACAGTCATGGGTTGCTCTTTCTATGGTCTCCATTAGTCCACCTCCATGTGTTCCTCCATAAAAATTGAGTACCAAATCATCATTCTTGCTTACCGTAGCAATTAAATTTTCAATGATATTAACATACCTGAATGCACCTATATATGCAATTCTAACCTTGTCGGTCATCATTTGTTCTATGGGGGCCACCCGACCATACGTCTCTAGTTTATTTTCAGCTATCTCGACCTGGCTTTCCTTTACCGAATTTTTATAATAGGTCTCATAAAAGCTTTTTGTGGTAAATACCACTTTACGAGATTTTCCTGCAAGGAAATTATCTAAGCGGCTAAAAATCCTTCGCTTTGTTTTTCCCGCATAGAGCCAAATAACATCACTGATCTCATAATCGATTTTGGCATTGATAAGAAAAAAGCTCAGAATTCTCAGATCTAGCCCAAAAACATAAACATTCTTCTGTTTGAACCCATATTGACCATAAATCAACCTGACCAATCTTAGAAATGTAAAAGCCCTTTGTAGATACTCTTTGTTCTTTAATTGACCAGCAATGGTGATCGTTACATTTTCATTTTGCCTAAGAACTTCATGGTTCTGGACAGAGTGGACATTTCTGGTAAAACCATAGACGTGAACACTCTTGTATTCTTGTGCCTTTTGGTTAATCCTCTTAACTATTCTAGGCTGTTCCATAGACTGAGCCAGAACAATTAATCCATCTTTCATCCTATTGATATTTTATGCCCTTACTTTGCTTCCAAGATCCCACAAAAATCCAGTATCTTTTTACCGCTATCCTTAGGAAGTTCCTTGAACTGACTGTGGGCCACTAGATAGACTACAATGTCCGCTTCATCAAACGCCGTTTTGTAATCCGTCAATTTGAATACATTGTGGGACTCAATATTGGGTTCCACGATAAAATATTCTTCGTTGTTGGTGTTCTGTAGCACCTTTTGTGCTATGTACTTGGCTGGAGATTCGCGCAAATCATCAATATTCGGCTTGAATGCCAACCCCATCAAGGCCACTTTTGGTTTGTATCCGTGCTCCAATTCAAACTTCAACTTCTCGCTCTGTACTTTTTCTGCGCACCAAAACGATTTGTAATTGTTGATTTCACGGGCTGTACCTATAATTTTTGACTCCATTGGGTAATCGGACACAATAAAATAAGGGTCCACGGCAATACAATGTCCTCCAACACCGCATCCAGGCTGTAAAATATTAACCCTTGGGTGCTTGTTGGCCAATTTGATGAGTTCCCAAACATTGATCTCGGCTTTGTCACAAATCAAGGAAAGTTCGTTCGCAAAGGCAATCTGTACATCGCGTGAAGAGTTCTCCACCAGCTTGCACATCTCTGCGGTACGGGCATTTGTGGGGTGCAGTTCACCTTTCACATAGGCTGCATAAAATGCAATGGCCCTTTCGGTTGATTCTGCATCTATTCCACCAATGACACGGTCGTTATGTACCAATTCATACATCACATTACCGGGCAACACCCTTTCCGGGCAATAGGCCATATAAATCTTTCCCTTAAGTTCTGGACGGGCACCAAAAATAAGATCTCTCATCTTTTCCGTAGTCCCGATAGGTGAGGTAGATTCTATGATATAGAGGTCCCCTGCCTTCAAAAGTGGCAAAACTGCCCTGGTGGCCGCCTCCACATAGGATATGTCCGGTTCATTTTTCTCCTTGAACGGAGTAGGCACTACGATAAGGTAGGCGTCTGCTTCTTTTGGTTCAAGATTGGCCTGCAGAAAACCTTCCTTGACCGCCTTGGATACCGCTTCTTCCAAATCAGGTTCCACAATATGCACTTTTCCCTTATTGATGGTATCCACCACTTTTGGGTTCACGTCCACCCCGTTCACTTTGGTTCCGTTTCCTGCGATCAACGCAGCAGTGGGTAGGCCAATATAGCCCAACCCCATCATGGTTACTGTATTTTGTGCCACTATACTTGTTTTTTCATAAATTCAACAATGCGTTCGCAGGCCTTGCCATCCCCATAGGGATTGTGCAACCTGCTCATATTTGTATATTTTTCCTCACTGGTCAACAAAGCTATGGTTTCCGATACAATTTTTTCCTTGTCGGTACCTACTAGGATCACTGTTCCTGCTGCCACAGCTTCTGGTCTCTCTGTTGTATCCCGCATTACCAACACTGGTTTGCCCAAACTCGGTGCCTCCTCCTGCACACCGCCACTGTCCGTGATTACCATATGGCTTTCGTTCATCAACCAAACAAACTCCGGGTAGGCCAAAGGGTCTATCAATTTGATGTTCTTCATATCGCCCAAAAGCTCATAAACAGGTTTTTGTACTTTTGGATTCAGATGGACTGGATAAACAATTTCCACATCACTGAACCTTTCGGCTATTTCTTTCAGTGCCTGACAGATATTGATAAAGCCTTGTCCGTGATTTTCACGTCTATGGCCTGTCACCAAAATAATCTTTTTATCGGTTGAGATTACGGTTTTCAGCTTATCCAGTTCGTCAGAATCAAGCGCTTGCACCCTTTCCACACTTTCATGTAGGGCATCGATGACCGTGTTTCCCGTAATGGTTATGGATTCTTCATCAATGCCTTCATTCCTCAAATTTTGATGAGAGGTTTTCGTTGGTGCAAAATGAAAATCGGCCACATGACCAGTTACCCTTCTATTGATCTCTTCTGGAAACGGGGCCCACTTATTGAACGTACGCAGACCTGCCTCAACATGGCACACCTTGGCCCCTGAGTAGAAACCTGCTATGCTGGAACCCATGGTAGTGGTGGTGTCCCCATGGACATACACAAAATCGGGTTGGTATGATTCCAAAACGGCCTGCATGTTGGTGATGATGGCCGCAGTGAGTCCATATAGATTCTGTCCAGGTTTCATCAAATCGAGGTCATAATCTGGAACGATCTCGAAAAACTCCAAAACCTGGTCCAACATTTCACGGTGTTGCGCGGTCACACATACCCTCGTCTCAAATTGATCGGATTTTTGAAAAGCCTTCACCAAAGGGGCCATTTTTATGGCTTCTGGTCTTGTCCCAAAAACAATCAGGTTCTTTTTTGGCATATCAGTTCTTTCTTTTTTTGTACAGTAAATTGTAGTATAGTTTAGGGAAAAATACTTTAAAATATCCGATTAGGATAAACAATGGATATCTAAAAGGGAAGTGTTTTTTCATGAAATGGGAATGCGACACAAAATCAAATCCAATCGGGCTTTTTAGCATTTTAAGCCTTTTCTCAAAAGGCAATTCTATAAAAATCAAATACTTGTCATTATGGTCGTTTATACACTCACCAACGGTTCCCGGCATAATAAGCACTGGGAGATTCTTCTTTGTTGCCTCCATCGTATAATCATAATCCGCCATGCCGTGGACGTAGCCTTCTGAGAGCATACCTATTTTGTCCACAACGTTCTTGCTGACCCACAGGATGTTGGCATTGCCCAATTCACAAGGTATCGGTTTGTCCTGAGGTTCCAACCGTTTCATTTTAGCCAAAAAACGATTGGTGAACACCGCCCCCCCATAACTTGCCTTTTTGGTATGGGCATCCACTGTGGTTCCTACATATATACCTCCCATTCCATATTTTTCCTCACAAAACTGGTGGGTCTCCATTACCGCATCAAAAAGATGAGGGTATACATTGGTATCGTCGTTCAACAATAAGTAAGCATCATAATCCCCCTTGACGGCCTCCTTCCAAGAGTTTCGCATCCCTCCTGCCCAATAGAGGGACCCATTGCCCTTCAATATATTGGCCTCTGGAAAATGTTCCTTAACTGCCTCCGAAGTGCCGTCGGTAGAACCGTCATCCGTAAGGTATATGGACATTTGCCAATCCTTGCCCGAACCCTCAAATGCAGAGCGCAGGGCGGTCAGGGACGCTATGGTTTTATCTTTTCGGTTAAAACAGGTGAGAAGAACAGCAAGCTTGTTCATAGATGGGGTAATGGTCAATGGTTGTTAAGGTTTGTGTTTTTTAACATCACAAAAGTACGGTAAAGTATCAAAGTGGAGCATATTTTTGGATGAGTCTATCCAATTACGGGATAATCGGTAGTACTGTATTTTTTTACAACACCAATAAAGAAACAGAAAAAGGCAAAAAAATCGAACATTCCTTCAAGAATGGGCTCTACCATAAATACCATTGAAAATGCAAATGTGTACACCATGATCTGATTGTTCAGTGCATAGGCCGCCTTATCCTTTTTTATCGCTCTAAATACGGTCAAATATGCATTGGTAGTAAAGAATATCAGAAAAAAGAACGACAGGAACCCACCTATCCGTAGAACATCGAACCAAAGATTATGGGCATGTCCAAACTCGTGTTCACTCCAACCCAAAGGTTTTTTAAAAAGATTTTCCATGGATTTGGCCCAACGGTCTGTCCGTCCCCCTCCCGAAGCCATATCTTGGCTATCCTCCATTCTATTCGCAAAAGCGGAAAGCCAATCTTGGTTCAAATCAAAACTGACCGTGTTGACTACATAAAAGACACCCAAAAAGAACAATATAAACATGAAAAGATTTCGTCTAAATGACTGACGTGGCATCACATAGACCAAAGATATAAATAGGGTAATGAGACTAATGCTTATTTGTGTTCTACTGCCTATTCGTAAAATACATGCCATGGCCACGGCATACAAGACAAACAACAATATCCTCCAAAACAAGGAAAGTTTGTTGATCTTCGGTATCAATACCGCAGGCAAAGTCATCAGAATAGTAAAGTATGATCCCATGATGGTGGCGGGAACAATGTTCCCCGTCCAATAGTTGGGGAGATTTCGATCCACCACATTATATCCATTTTGGAGAATGTCGGTAAAAACGGAAAGAACCGCTGAAATAGAAAAAATCACTCCTGAGAGCAACAAAAACAAAATCAAATGATTACGATTATCCTGAAGTTTTTCAGCACAAAATTTGCCCAAAAGATAAAACGTGACCGGCATAATAGCATAAATGACAATATATTGCGTCCCCGCTTTGGGTTCAAAGGAGAAAAAAGCAGCATATGTAAAGGAAAACAGCAGCAATGACAAAAATTCCTTGTCCACATTTTTTATCAGAAAATCCTTCTGCAAAAGCATCAATCCGGCCAGAAGATACCCTATATAAATGTTCAGCCCGTAGGGGTTCAACAAATAGATGAACAACAATGCCGCAAAGGGAAGTCCTATTTTTCGTATCTCCTTGAACACGCTACCTCTTTTTGGTTATTTTTCCCATTAGCCCTTTCATCTTTTGAAATGATTGTCTTATAAACAGCTTTCGGGTCAATCTATAAGGAATCTGCTTGAAATTATAGGCCACTGTCCTATCAAAATCCTGTACTGCTGTATTTTTTTGGACTATGGAAGTATCATACAGAAATATTTCATTCCCCTGAGTATCACAAAAAATATTGTCCTCATGCGGTTTTAGGGATTTACCGAACGATTTGTCCTTCACAAAGTCCATCATCTTCGGGGTCAAAACGTACCTTTTCCCGCTTAATGGCTTGTACCCATGAAGGTCAATGCACAACTCTTCCCTGTCAAGACCAAGGGGTATATGGAGTTTGGTATTTTCATAGAAAGCATCATAGATCGAAAAGGAATTTTCAACCGTAGAAAAATGATACTGCCTATGCTTTCCCTGGTCCAATGGAACCTGGTAGATGGTGCTATCGTTCCCCACATGGGTGCCCGCGTCGCTAAAATTGGTGGTCAATGAAATTTTTGGATACAAAAAGTACAGGTCATTTTCCACCAGATAGGCAATGTTGTACTTCAACCACGACTTTGGGGACCAACTCCTGACATAGGCAGGGACATTCGTATTGGCATCTATATTAGGGTCCTTTTCGTACCACTCCATAAATCCGGACCATTGTTCCTTGGTCCAGGCCTGCCCCCATGAAGAAGCAAATTGGAAGTACCAATTATCATAACCATCCTCAAGGGCAGAAAAATTGTCCCTTGTGTGCACATTGAGTTGATGGTTGTACAACGATATACCGCCTATTTTGGATTCGCCCAAAGAAAAATTCAAGGCCTGCTCCGTAAAAACATAGAAATTGGGAGAAACATACAGGTCATCCTCCAATACGATCACGGCTCCATATTCCACGCTGAGGCCGCCACATTTCAAAATATGTTTTCTCAAGCCCAGATTCTGTTCTTGATAGACCACTTTTTTATTGCCATGGCCCCACTGGAACCCATTGGCCAATTCCAACACATCTTGATTGTTTTCAGCTTTATCTATACTGATGATCAAATCAATATCGCTATATGGATAAGTGGCCTTTGCCAAGGAACCCAACAACCTACTCAACGATCTCGGCCTATTGTAGGCCACCACCACTATGGGAATCCTCATCCTAAGCCTTTTAACTGTTCCACAAAATTTTCGATATTTCTAAAATGTCCGGCATTTTTTTGGATCCATTCCTTTTCTTTCTCCCACCATTTCAATTGTAATAGAAATGCAATTTGATCGTCCGTAAAACGCTTTTTGATCACTTTGGCAGGTACACCGCCCACAATGGTATAAGGCTCCACATCCTTGGTGACAAGGGCATTTGCGGCCACAATGGCCCCATCGCCAATCTTTACGCCATCCATCAAGGATACGTTGGCCCCTATCCATACATCGTTTCCAATGGTGATGCTGTATGTGCCTTCGTGCGGTCGTGCAAATTCCTCAAAATACTGCTGATCTGCATAAGTGAAACCCACTGGGGTCTTCAATGCAAAAAAGGAGGGGTGTGTGGAGACAAAGGTTCCGGATGGGTGTTTACCAAAGATACAGTTGACATTGGGCCCTATGGAACAATACTTCCCAATGGATGTCTTTGCAATCTTGGCCCCTTCGGCAATATACGATGCGTAGCCGATGCGCGATGAAACTATGGAACTGTTCTTTCCAAAGCCATTTCTTCCTCCGCAGTCCACGGAAAATCCTATAAAAGCACCTTTTTGAAAAGTGATCTTCCTTTTTTGTTTGAGGTGTATGCGTCTAAAAAAAATGGCCATCCTGGTCAGAAGAGCATTGGAAAGCACCCATTTTTTTAACGTATTGACCATAAGTCTGTTTTTGGAACAAGAAGGACGTTCTAAAATTATACGCCCACTGTATTGTTTTTTAGCATGGCATTGCCCCAAATGTAAGGAGATAAATCTGTCCAGCATTTTTGGGCCTCTGTAAAATTATGGTTCTCCTTGGTCACAATGGCTGTGATCCTATCCCTCAATTGAGCAGGATCTGAAACCAGATTCGATTGAAGGAAATCACTTGAATTGGTGATGTCCATGAACCATTCGGAGAGGTCGTTCTGCATCCAGTTTACAATCGGGGAACTGAAACCGATCTTGGATTTTCTCCAGGTCACCTCTTTGGGCAAGTAAGGATCCAAGGCGTCCCTTACAATCCTTTTGGTATATCCATTCCCAATTTTACTGGAATAGGGCAATGAGTTCACAAAACTCACGATCCTGTGGTCCATGAAAGGCATCCGTATTTCAACACTATTGATCATGGCATAGCGGTCGTAGTTGCGCAGGAGCGTGGGCAGAATGTTTTCATGGAACATGGCGTAGAGGTACTGGGTAAGGTTGTCCAGTTTTCCGAAATTGGGATGGCGATTATCCACAGAGGGCATCTTTTTTCCCAAGATTTTCTTGGCCATCTTCTTCACCATAAATTCCCTGTACAGCTTCCAATTGCCCACCCTATTATACTGCACCTTGTCCTCGTTTATGGAGCCTTGGTAGATGCTCAGGATATCGTGGGTGTTTTTGGGGCTGAACTTGGCATCCCAAAGGCTTTCAAGTGCCCCTTGTTGGTAACCACTGAGAAGCTCATCAGCTCCATGTCCATCCAAGGTAACGGTGGTACCGTTCTCCTTGACCGCGCCGTAGAGCATGATCATGGGCAAGGGAGAGGTAATGTAGAGATCTTCGAACAAATAAAAGTAATGTTCCAATTTGTCCCAATGCTTTAATGGGTCGATATCCACAAAAGTGGCTCCTATGCCCAGATGGTCCGTCACCATTTTGGCATAGTGGGATTCGTCCAAGGGAGTTCCCGGAAAAGAGGCTACGAAGGCATGCTGCCAATCGTTCGAGTAACTGTTGTTGTTCTTTGCCAGATTGGCCATGGCGGCTATGGTGGCACTACTGTCCAGCCCTCCGCTCAATGCGGTACCAATGGTCACGTCCGAACGCATTCTGAGTTTGCAGGAATCCATAAAGAGCTCTCTAAAATGCTCCACCTGCTCTTCATATGTTTTGGGAACTTCCACCAAATGGTCCAAGGTGTTCCAATACCTATAGATTTTAAGTTCTCCAGCTTCCAAATGACCACTATGTCCTGCCGGGAAGCGTTTGATGCCCTTTATCAGGCATTTTTCCGTTGCCTCATAGAAGAAAATGTTCTTTTTCATCCAATGGAAATCCTCCGAAACTTCCACGCGGTCCATAAATGGAAATATGGCCTTCATCTCAGAAGCAAACACAAATTTACCGTTGACATGTGCATAGAACAGCGGTTTTTTTCCATACCTGTCGCGAGATAGGAACAATCGTTTTGCTTCGGCGTCCCATATGCCAAAGGCCCACATGCCGTTGAACTTGAGCACGCAGCTTTCGCCCCATTGTATATAGGCTTTCAGCAATACTTCTGTATCGGAAGAAGACCTGAACGTGTGTCCCAAAAGTTCCAACTCTTTTTGGATTTCCAAAAAGTTATAGATTTCCCCGTTAAAGATGATGGCATATCTTTTACTCTCATGGAACATGGGTTGGTGCCCATTTTCAGAGATGTCCAAGATGGAAAGTCTTCGGTGTCCCAAGGAAGCCTCATCGGATATATTTTCTATTCCATAACTATCGGGCCCACGATGGCTTAGGGTATCCAAGGCTTGCTTGAACAGGTTATGATCTGAGGAAGGTACCGTTCCTAAAATTCCGCACATTTTTGTTGAAGTTTTTTGTTCTTGGTTGATTATTTTATTACTAGTCCAAATTTCTCAAATAAGAGAGTTGTTGGATACTTAAAAAACTCTAATTACTCCCAAAAATTGTTTTTTGGGCAATTAGAACCTATTCCCAGGGTCATACTATTTTTCTGTCCTTAAAAATCTGAACAAAAAAGAGGGCTCTTAGCATCATAAAAAAAGAACCCCTTGTTTTTTTGAAAAACACTGGAGCCAAAACCGATGCCACGAACTGGGAAATCAATGTGGCATAGGCGGCACCCATTATTCCTAGTGCCGGTATCAAAATAATGTTCAATATAACGTTGACCACCATTCCAAAACCCAAACAGATAATATTGTATGCCTGAAAATTTTCACTGATGAACCATTTTTGGTTGGCCACCCCCAAAAATACAAACACACTGCCCAAGATGTGGATATCCAGTACCCCCGCAGATTGACTGAAAGCCTCTCCATACAAAATCCCGATCATCCAATCACTCAATAAAAGAACGGGCAAAATGACAACAGCTCCCAGCACCACCATCAAATTGTATAGCTTTTGGAGCCGGGACATGTACAGTTCCTCACTCTTTATTTTTGCATTTATGATGGCAGGGAACAATGAACTACAGATAATCGTAGGAATAAAATACCAGGCCTCGCTCAAGCGGACAGCCGCAGAATATTGTCCCACTGAACTGTTTCCCATAAACTCCTTTATCATTACCTGGTCGATTTTCATATAGATGGATACGATTATCCCACTCAATATCAATGGCCATGCGTCTTTTAACAAACTCATTGCCATCTTCCAAGAGAACCGCCAAGCCAACAATGATTGCCCCGATTTTGTATAAAACCAAATAAGCCCAGCCGTCAAGAAAATGACATCAAAGGCCAACACATATACAAAAAAGATCAGTGAATACCCGCCCAGTATGAAGTATATTTTCAACAAGGCTGAAATGAAAACACCAACCAATCCAGTAACCGCAAAATACTTGCTCTGTACCAGACTATGGAAGTAGGATGATATCACAGTAAAACTATTCACAAATGTCAGGAGGCCCAATATGATGATGATCTTATTGGTGAGCGCATCATTATCATTCAAAAAGATACTTATGGTGAGTATCAACATGATGATCGTGGAACCCAAGGTCTGTAGGCCAAAGGAAGAGCCCAATATCACATCTTTTTGATCTTGACTCTTGACCAATTCCCTAATAATGATGTCATTAAGACCCAATGATGACAATGCTGCAAAAATTCCGACAAAACTCTGTGCATAGCTCAACACCCCAAACTGTTCGGGACCCAAATAACGGGTTACCCAAACCCCTACACTCAAGGCTATCAAAAGTCGTAAGATCTTCTCCGCCATGAGCCAAGATGTATTCTTAAGGTATCTTGTGAAACCGGCGTTATTGGCTATGTAGGTTGTGAGTTTTCCGATCAAGGTTTTGGAATGAGGTTGTCTATTTTAAGTTTGACCTTTACTTAGGTTCTATTCGAGATAATATCTGTACATCAAGGCAAGTCCTTCGGACACTCCAATCTTGTGCCGCCATCCCAGTTTATTGAGCTTGGTGACATCAGTGCGCTTTTCCATGGTGCCATCCGGTTTTTCGGTATTGAAGACAAACGTTCCCTGAAAACCTATTTGGTCTTTGATCAAATGGGCCAGTTCAGCAATTGAAACATCACTTCCCGTTCCAATGTTGATATGGGTATTTCTTATTTCCTTCTGCCCTTCTTCATAGGTATCCACAAAATCCCTTTGTTCCATGATGAACACACAGGCATCGGCCATATCCTCAGACCAGAGAAACTCACGTCTGGGCTTTCCGCTACCCCATATCTCCACGGATACGTCACCTGTTGGCGACATCGTTATCCCATATTTTTCAAGAATTGCCAGCTTGGCCTCTTTAGAGGATGAACCCGATACTTTCTCAATGGGGAGTCGGTCCAAATCCCTGTCTATGATTTGCCAATTCCCATCTTCCAAAGCCTTTCCCAAATGTATTTTCCGTATCAATGCAGGAAGTACATGCGATTTTTCCAGATCGAAATTATCGTTGGGGCCATACAGGTTGGTGGGCATTACCGAAATAAAATTGGTGCCATATTGAAGATTATAACTCTCACATAGTTTGATTCCGGCAATCTTGGCAATGGCATAGGGTTCATTGGTATATTCCAGGACATCGGTCAGCAAATAATCTTCCCTCATTGGCTGGGGACATTGTTTGGGATAAATACAGGTACTTCCCAAGAACAACAGTTTTTTTACGCCGTTCAGATAACTTTGATGGACCACATTGTTCTGGATCATCAAATTGTCATAGATAAACTCCCCTCTGTAGGTATTGTTGGCCACAATGCCCCCTACCTTTGCCGCCGCCAAAAAAACATATTCGGGTTGCTCCTTTTCAAAGAACAACGCCACTTCTTGGGCATTGGTCAGATCCAATTCTGCATGGGTACGGACTATAATATTGGTGTAGCCCTTGGCCTTTAGATTTTTGACAAGGGCACTCCCTACCAATCCCCTATGGCCCGCCACATAAATTTTAGCGTTCAATCTCATCCTTATTCAAAATAGTTAAGAATGCGATATCCTCCTTCTTTAAGGTACTGTTCCTTCTGCATGAGCTTGATATCGCTCTGCATCATATCCTTGATTAAATCCTTTAGGTCGTATTCAGGCACCCAGCCCAATTTGGTCTTGGCCTTGGTCGGGTCCCCTATCAACAAGTCCACTTCTGTCGGTCTAAAATATTTTGGATCTACGGCCAATACTTCTTTTCCAATTTCCAATTGGTATTCGGGATTGTTGCACGCCTTTACATAGGCCTTTTCGTCAACACCCTTTCCCTTGAACTCCAGCTCGATCCCCACTTCATTGAAGCTCATCCGTACAAATTCCCGCACAGGAGTGGTCTTACCCGTGGCTATGACCCAATCCTCTGGTTCATCGGCCTGCAAGATCATCCACATCATCCGTATATAATCCTTGGCATGTCCCCAGTCCCGTTGGGCATCCAAGTTCCCTAAATAAAATTTGTCCTGTAGCCCCAATGCGATCCGAGAGGTGGCACGGGTTATTTTTCGGGTCACGAAAGTCTCCCCTCTTATGGGTGATTCATGGTTGAACAAAATTCCGTTACAGGCATACATGTTATAGGCTTCACGGTAATTCACCGTTATCCAATAGGCATACATTTTGGCCACGGCATAAGGGCTTCGTGGATAAAATGGTGTGGTTTCGCTTTGTGGTACTTCTTGTACCTTTCCATAGAGTTCTGACGTAGAAGCTTGGTAAATACGGGTTTTGTCACCAAGCCCCAACAAACGTACAGCATCCAATATCCTAAGGGTCCCGAGGCCATCGGCATTGCCTGTATATTCAGGAGTCTCAAAGCTAACATGGACGTGGCTCATCGCGGCCAAATTGTATATTTCATCGGGTTGGATCTCTTGGATCAATCGAATCAGGTTGGTACTGTCCGTCATGTCCCCATAATGTAGGATAAAGTTTCTGTTCTCCACATGAGGATCTTGGTACAAGTGGTCTATACGATCCGTGTTGAACAAAGAGGAACGGCGTTTCAGACCGTGTACCTCATACCCTTTTTTCAATAAGAACTCACTTAGATAGGCCCCATCTTGTCCAGTGACCCCAGTAATCAATGCTTTTTTTCCCACGTTTTAGATTTTAACTACAAAGATGTTCATTAAACAGCATATAGCAAGCATTATTATATGAAATGCCATTTTTTCTGGATAGGGTGTTCCATCAACTTCAAATTGTGAAATGCAGAGACCCTTGAAAATGCAAGAGGGGCTTAGAAAGCCCCTCTTTTAATTTTATAAACACACAGTTTGTTTTGGCCAAATTTACCAAAAATCATATATGCTTATTTCACTGTTATAGGATTGCCACTGGCGTCTGTGCTATTTACCACTTGAACTGATTGCGCTCCACCTACCACTTCCAAGGCGTTGGAACCACTGGCTCCATTCAAAACACAATCCTTTATGGTGTTGGATGCATCAAAACTACCTCTTAGATATCCAAATGGTCTGGATGATTGGCCGTTGGAATAGGTCACTTTTGTATTTTCGATGGTAACTCCAACAACACTCACCCCGTTACTGGCAATCACTCCATTGATGCCATTGGGAGAGCTCATATTCACTTTGATGTCATTGTTTACAAAGTTAACATAGCCTTGTGAACCACTGTTTTGTGAAAATCTTAGTGCGGCAACATCAATCCCTTGTGAGGATGTGAAATTGAAAAGGTTTCCATCTACTTTTATAGGTTGATTGTTCACTGGAGCATATTGGTACATTGTATTTACATAACAGTTGTTAAAGGTATTGCCCGTCACTTGGATGTTCTGCAAAGCACCATTATAAGAGCTCGTATTTGATCCCAATCTAACACCTCCATAGTTACCGGTACTCTCCATCGTAAACGTATTGTTAGTGATTATGGCATCATTGACCTCTGTCAAGGAAAGTAAATAGTAATGGGCATCATTACCAGGTACCGTCCTGATCACATTGTCATGCACCCTAATGTTCTGGATCAGATTACTACTCTGGGTACTGAAAAAATCAATCATAGTACCCATTTGCTGAGCAGATTTGAACAACGATTCAGGTATTTCCTCAAAATAACTGTTCTTGATCTCGACATTGGACACGCAAGCCTTGATGGCCCTTCTGGTACAATATCTATAATCTTCATTGTCAAAAATGAATTTACTGTCATGATTCAACGAACCACCTCCCTGAATGGCATAGAAGGCCTCGGCGTCATCTCCAATAATATTGGTGACCTTGTTGTTCATGTGCATCACAGTAAACGGATCGTTATAATTGATCCCTGAAATGGTATACCACCATCCTTTGGAAATCCCAGCTGGGGCATTGTTATAGTTTCCATCTCCCTGGGCCACGATCTTGTCTATGACACAGTCCGAAAACTCCCCATACTTGAACCCCGACGATGCAGCATCGATTGTGAACCTGAAAGCAACAGCCCTATAGGTTGATGAGGCATAAAAATTGTGCACGTAGAGCTTGTGAAATCTAAAGTGTTCCTGGCCATGCAAGTAAAAAAGTCTTCCGTATGTATCCGTGCCGTCAAACTCACCATTGTGGATGTTAGGTGATAAGTTGGTGATATCGAACATGGCGTCCACAGAAACCTGTCCTGTATCAAAATTGGAAGCACTGGTCACTTTCACTACAGAGCCATTCAGGTTCCAATCCAAAGTACCAGATCTTCTATAATTTGAAGGTCTGTTCTTTATATAGGTACCGCCTTCCGCTCCAACTGCCAATTGGCTATTGTTGATCATCGCATCTATGGCACTTGTGTCATCGGATGAATCACCAGACACAGCCCCAAAGGTCTCTGCACTTATTCTGGAGGCTTTGTAAACTTCACTGAAACTCACCGATGGGGAGAAAGCCTGCTTATAGGTATTCTCAATGTAGGCCCCATTCAGGTTGATGTTGGAACCACTGATGACACCTCCGGCGGGTTCAATGGTCTGATTTGCGGCAAAGGTACATCCATTGCATTCAAAGGACTCCCTGATTACCGCTTTGTAATTTGCGTTGGCAGGGTTGGTAATGTCCGCCTGGGAAGCAGGGTAATATGTACCCTCTATTTTATTGGTGTTTTCAAGATTATCAGGAGTGTCAAAATCAATACCTCCTGTAGGGTTTTCATTGGGACCTCCATCAGGATTTTGACCTGTTTCTCCATCCGTGTCTCCGTTACCGTCTTGGTCTCCTGGTTCAACTACCTCTTCTTCAGGCTCCAGTACATATTCGTCAAATAGGTCACTGTCTTTTCCGCATGCGGAAAAAAACATGACAATTGCTACCAAAAAAATCATGGCTAGTGGGGTACGATTCAATAACTTCATTCGTTCATTCGAGATTTCGGATTATAAAACTAGTATTTCCCCAAAGTTATTTCGTCCAAAAACAAAATTATTCGATGAAATACATTCCCACTACGAAAATTTGAAACAAAGTGGATTTCGTCGACACCCAAAACTCGATGAACTGCAAGTTATTTTAACATTATTTAATATACAAGCCCTATTCGCAATTTTTGCACCTGGCTTTTCATTAATTTTGATTTAACATAAATAGCTTAGTTTTTCTTCCTTTTTGGAAAAGGACACAATGGCTATACGAAAGCAGCGTTATTACAAAAACCTCAACCATAAATAATCAATGTACAGGCTATTTTTCAAAAGGATATTGGATTTTGTTCTATCGGTCATCGGTTTTACCCTTTTGTTTCCCATTTTTATCCTCATATGGTTCATCCTTTTGTTCGTCAATAATGGAAAACCTTTTTTCTTACAACCCAGACCTGGTAAAAATGAAAGGGTGTTCCACATCATCAAGTTCAAGACGATGACGGACAAAAAAGATGAAAATGGAAAATTGTTGCCCGATGAATTTAGGGTCACAAGGTTTGGCACGTTCCTTAGAAAATCTTCTTTGGATGAAATCCCCCAGCTCATAAGCATCATCAAAGGGGACATGAGCCTTATTGGACCACGACCACTCAGGGTACGCTACTTGCCCTATTATACCACAGAGGAGAAAATACGTCATACCGTAAGGCCGGGAATAACCGGTTTGGCACAGATTTCGGGCAGAAACCTATTGGATTGGGACACTCGGTTACAAAAGGATATTGAATATGTGAACCATCTATCCTTTGCCTTGGATTTGACTATTTTATATAAAACCTTTCTTAAAGTAATTTCTCGACAAGATGTAGCTCTGGACTCTGAAATTGGGATGCCTAGTTTTGATGACTATAGAAAGGGTAAAGTCCAGCACTAAGATTCAATAATGCGAATTCAAACTTGACGGATTTCCTATCAGCCTTAGTCAAAGGATTCTTCGGATAGAATATTGGCCGGAGTTTGTTGCCATTTATTGATCACTAGTTTTCGCTTACCCGATGGCAATAATGGAATATCTTCCACATACTCAATACGGATCATGGCATCTTCTCCAAAATAAGTTGCATAGCGCTGTCGTATCCTTGCTTCATCAGCATAATCATATTGGAGGGAAACTTTCATTTTAATGATATATTCCCCATTTGTTTCCTGAACAAATTGAAATTGGTCAATACCTCCAAACTGTAGTATGTGGTGGATGATGTGTGAAGAAATATATTCTCCCTTGGTATTGGTGAACATATCCATCTTTCTACCCTCTATTTTGGTAAGGGCCATTGCTTTATTTTTTGCGTCATACTCCATGGCACCGACATCTCCCGTGTCGTACCTGATAAGGGGCATAGCATAATTGAAAAGGTCGGTGATGACAATTCTGCCAGTTTGACCTTCTTTAACCGGCCTGTCTTTGTTTAGATCCAATATTTCAATGTGATAGCTCGCCCAGTTGACCTGAAAGTTTTCAGTAAAGTTTTTTGTTCGTTGTTGTGCCAATATGCCATTTTCACTATTGGAATATCTGGATATGACCTCCGTCCCGAAGCAATTTTTCACTCGCTCCTGCGTATTTGGGCTTAATGCCTCAGCCACGGCTATAATGGAATCAATTTTGCAGTCCAAAGGTGTTTGGTGATCGTGTTCCACATACGTACAGATGGTTTCCAATGCCGATGTGTAGGCCAAAATACTTTTGCCCGGCCCCTTACTTTGCAATTCCTTGACCAATCTTGCCAGATTGTTTTCGGTGAGGTCGTCCACAGAATAAGTTGCCATGTTCTGTACCAGTGTCAAAAGCCTGTTCTTTTGGTATTGCTTGTCCCACAACCTTAGGTAAAAAAGCCTAGAACCAAGCCTGTACCCTGCTTGTTCGGCAAAAAAGAAAGTATCGGCAGAATTTCTGGCCTTTTTGTCCTTGTTCTGCAGTAATTTGAACGGTTTTCCCGTAGAACCACTGGTGGTGACCGTGTAGTTATTTTCATTGACCAATAGTTCACTTTGAAACTGGTCGAAATTTTCCCGTACCATCTGCTTTTCTACTATAGGAAAATCCTCAAGGCAAAATGAACTTTTATCAATATCCTTATAGAAGGGAACTGTTTCAATTGTATGTTCCAAAAGGTCTTGTAGGATTTTTTGCCTGATCTTTTGGTTCTCTTCTGATTCTGGCTCATCCAATATGGATTGGATTTCCAAATAATGTTTTCTGACCTGCCCCCCCTTCAATGCATCCAAAGACCAAAAAGCAGCTCTGCGCAACCATTCAAAAAAACCAATCATATCATATCACTTATAAAGATGTTCATATTGTTCATTTTTTGTCATCTATGCGATAACTCACATATATAATGTCATTGTTCAAACTATCGATCACATAGGACGCCAACCCTGTTCCCTTTTCTGGTATCTGCACATACCTTCCCATTCTTTTCCCATTGTAGGTACAATAGATCAAGGGGTCATCCTTCAAAGCATCAAACGAAAGTTCAACGTATGATGTGGTATCACGTGGGCCCAAGTCCTTCAATGCCATGGAAAACAATGATACTTCCGTAAAGTGCAAGGAGGTATTATTGATCACGCGTATTTTGGAACCTGCATCATATTCATGTCCTACTGCTCCACATTGAAAAACAAGGAAAGCCCCGAAAAAAGTAACGGCCAGAAAAACAATGGTTCTTATCAGTAACATTTCATCAATGGAATAGGAAGACTGTTCTACGTAAAATTACCATATAAATGGCCTCGCAAATTTTATTATCCATCAAAAACTGAAAAAATCCATGAACTGCATTTCATTGTTAAAATATTGACGGTAATCATGCAGTAATCTTTGAATAATGTAGTTTTAAGCTAAAATAACCTCTTTTTAGGATGAAATTTTCCCTCACCGTCTTCCTATTTTTCTTTGGCATCCACTGTTATTCCCAATTCCAGGTTTCCGGAAGGGTTTTGGAATACAGTGAGAAGGGAAAGATCATACCGGTGGCCAACGCCAGCGTTTATTGGCTTTCCAGCACCATAGGAACAACAACCGACCTTGATGGAAATTTTAACACTCCATACCAAGCCCGTATAAAACAACTGGTCATCAGTTCCATGGGATACCGTTCGGACACCATTCCTGTCAACCGTCCCAATCTGGGGAACATTGTACTCTATCCCAATGTGGTCCTCGATGAAGTGGTTGTGGAAAAAGAGGTGGCCCCCATCCAAAAATCACTGTTCAAAGTACAGAATGTGGTGGCCGTGGACAGTAGGGAAATGCTCAAGGCAGCCTGCTGTAACCTATCCGAAAGTTTTGAGACCAACCCTACGGTGGATGTAAATGTATCCGATGCCATTTTAGGGGCCAAGCAAATACAGATGTTGGGGCTGAACAGCCCTTATCTTATGTTCACCCAAGAAAACATGCCCTCCATTAGAGGGGCTTCCCAGGTCTTTGGGCTATCCTTTACCCCAGGGTCATGGATAGAGAGCATACAGATCACCAAAGGTGCAGGAAGTGTCTTGAACGGTTTCGAGAGCATTTCCGGGCATATCAACACCGAACTCATGAAACCCCTTACAGACAAGCGCTTTTTCCTGAACATGTATGCCAACAATTATGAGCGCTATGAATTCAATTCACGGTTCAACCACACCATTACGGATGAATTGGGTGTGGGCCTCTACATCCACGCCAATTTGAGGAACGGCTATGTGGACGACAACGGAGATTCGTTCTTGGATACGCCATTGGCCAACCAGATCAATCTGATGAACCGATGGCAATACCTGGACCCCGACAGTGGTTGGGTGGCCTACGCCAATATCCAGTACCTTTCGGATGGTAAAGAGATGGGGCAAACGGATTTTGATCCTGATACCGATAAGCTCACCACAAATGCATGGGGAAGCGAGATCAATACTTCCCGACTGGACCTTTCGGCCAAATTGGGCTATGTCTTTCCCGATCTGCCCTATCAAAGCTTTGGGTTCCAAACCGCCTATAGCACCCATGACCAGGATTCCTATTATGGATTGAACCAATACGATATCAACCATGAATCCTTTTATTCCAACCTTATTTTCAACAGTATCATTGGCAGTACACAGCACAAGTTCAAAACTGGCCTAAGCTTTACCCATGATACTTTTAGCGAAATGGTGAATGCCACTGATTATGAACGCAGTGATAACTCTGCAGGTGTTTTTTTGGAATACACCTTTGACAATCTGGAAGGTCTCGGTTTCGAGGCCGGCCTGCGGGCAGACCACCATAACAATTTGGGCAATTTCCTGACCCCTAGGTTCCACTTGAGGTATTCCCTCTGGGACAAGGCCACTTTCAGGGCCTCATTTGGCAGGGGTAAACGGGGTGCCAATATTTTTGCCGAGAACCAACAATTCTTCGCATCGGCAAGACAGATACGAATCGATGGAAGCGGTGGTAACTATTATGGCCTAAATCCTGAAAAGGCTTGGAACTATGGCGTGAGCTTTATCCAAAAGTTATATGTTTGGAACAGGGTGTTGGATTTTTCCATCGATTTTTACCGGACCCAGTTCGAAGACCAGATTGTGGTCGATTGGGAAAATCCAAGGGAAATAGCGTTCTATAATCTCAATGGGAAGAGCTATTCCAATAGCCTACAGGTAGACCTGAACTATGAAGTACTACAGGATTTTCACTTGAGGTCCACTTATAAATTCTTTGATGTGGCCACAGATTATAACAGTGGTACCTTGGACAAGCCCCTACAACCGTCGTATCGTTTTTTTGCCAACCTGAGTTATGAAACGCCCAAAATACGCGAGGGGGCCCAATGGCGTTTTGATTTTACCGCCAACTGGTTGGGCAGAATGCGATTGCCCAATACAAGTGCCAACCCAGAGGAATTTCAGCTCCCCTCCCATTCCCCTTCCTATATGCTGATAAATGCCCAGGTAACCAAAGTGTTCTCCAATAAGTTCGAATGTTACATTGGAGGCGAAAACATCGGGAATTTTACACAAGATTCCCCAATTTTGTCGAGCAACGATCCTTTTGGCACTTATTTTGACAGCACCATTTTGTATGGTCCTGTTCTGAGGAGCACCTACTACGCAGGGTTTAGATATAAAATTTAATTCAGATAAAATGAAAACAACACTACTTACACTTTTGGCCCTGGTTGTAATGGGAATTGGCCATGCCCAGGAAAAGAACAAGTCGGTCAGTTTTGAGATAAAGGGCAATTGCGGGATGTGCAAAAGCCGGATAGAAAAGACTGCCATAAAAATGAAAGGGGTCAAGTTTGCCACTTGGGATGCGGACACAAAAGTGTTTGAAGCCATCATTGATGAAAGAAAATGTTCCATCAACGACATCAAAAAGCAAATAGCTGAAGTGGGCCACGATTCTGAGGGTTTTACGGCTCCACAAGAGGTTTACGACAATTTGCCCGAATGCTGTAAATATAGGGACCCTGAGACCCAACATATGGAACATGGCAAACACTGATCGTAAAACATATCAAAAAAAAAGGGGGGAGCAAATTTTGCTCCCCCTTTTTTTGTGTCGGTATTTCAGCTTTTACATCTTTATTATCCTTTTCACCACCAATATCTCTCCATTGGCATCCGTGACCCGGATCACATAAAATCCAGAAGATAATCCATAAAGGTTTTTGATGACCATGGTATCCGTGTTTTGGAACGCTTCTTCCCTGATCAGCATACCCATCATATTGAACACCTCTATCACACAGTCCTTTCGTTTGTTGAGTTTGATGGTTATTTTCTCTGTAAATGGGTTTGGTGCCGCAGTAAGAACAATAGGTTTATCATCCAACAGGTCTCCTCCTTCTTCCCAAACAACGGCCTCGTTGATCAACTCAGAATACGGATAAGGGTTATTGGAACGGGCAACAGCACCTTTGGAAAAGGCCTTGTTCATCAAACCTGCATTTTCGGTATCAATAACAGCTTCAAATGAAGAGCCAGGGACGGCTTCAAATCCGGGGACAAGATTGATCTCGTTCAACGATTTAAAACTCGCCACCGTACCATCAGGCACAATAAAATTATTTCCTGCCTGAATATTGAACTGATAATAGAAAATCTCTTCAGGATTATACGTGTTGCTTACAATATAGTTGTCCAATTCAGCGAGTCCATCTTCGGCATAAAAAACCCCATATACCCTGGAATCGGTGATATCGTTGGGGTCCACCAGTGGCAAGGTTTCCCCATCAAATACATAGGTGCCATCATACCTCAGCATTGAGGTGGCAATGAAAGCAGAAGTGCCATGTATGGCTTCCCAATCCACCCATACCTTATCAACAAAAGAATGGTGAAAGTAAAAAACGGGGTCTCTGGGCGACAATGTGGTTGGCATGGCCCCTCCTGTCCAAACATGCGCTCCCCTGTGCACTGGTCGCCTTTCCAATTCGTTGGAAAATTGAAAAAAATTGTCCATTGCCATCAAATTGGACACATCCAATGGCGTGGGCAAAGGGCCATTGCCCCCGAGATTCCTACCCAAGGACCAATTGACATTGAAACTTCCCAAAAGTTCCTCGTCCCATAATGCGTCTGTTGGGGATTGGTAAACCGAAGAATCCCAAAAGGCCAAACTGATGTCCGGATTGATTTCCTGAACCGCTTGTTCCATTTCGAACATCTGTCTTCTATGCCAAGCCAGAAAAATCTCCCTTTCCGGCTCATCGGGAAGATTAAAGTGCAAATCCAGTCGAGTTGGGTCGGCAGTATTGTCGTAATTGAAAAACTGCCCGTGGAATTGTGCCAAGTCATTAAAAAGATCCGGACCGTTCCTCAACTCATAAAATGCATTCACGAGCTCAGTCACTTCATAATCGGACATTTCCAAAAAGCTTTTCCTTATACTTTGTCCAGATGTAATTTGTACAAAAAACAGGCAAGCTAATGATACATTGATGGCTAAAAAGTATTTTTTTTTCATAGAGCAAGATATGCTGGGCAAATAATTTTTTAGTTAAGCTCGGTCAAGTAAGAATAACATTTACTCAGATAGAAAAGAAGTCCTATCGTTTGTTCTCCAACTTTTCAATTCTGCTTATAATAGATTCTATTTCAGAGTTTTTTTCTTTCAATGTATTGATCTCCTGCTGCTGAGATAATATATAAAGTGTGAGCTCTTCTATTTTCTGTAACAATTTGGCATTCATCTGTCCAAGGTCTATCCCCTGTTCCTGAACCTCTTGGGCGCTTGGAATGTTTGGTAAATGGCCATGGGCAGCAATGAAAGCTTTAACTTTCCATAGATCCATCAGGTCAAATCCCTCTTCAAAGACAAAATCGGGCCAATTTCCCTGAAGCTCTACTTTTACCCCTTCCGCAATCACATTTCCAGCAACTGCCAATCTATATCCCTGTGTATTGGTTGTTCCTATACCAATGTTCCTATCTGCAAACAAATCCCTTGCTGTCCAATCCACCGCAGTACTATTGGCATTTTCAGAAGTATAATCCACAATACCGCTACCCGCAGAAGTCAACACATTTTCTGTATTGCTCACCGTAGAGGTATTCCCTGCAGCATCCTCGGCAAAGACCGTGAAATCATAGCTTGTACTTGGCGACAGACCTGTCACGTTGAAGGCTGTAGCCGTGCCTGTGTTGGCAATGCTCACCCCGTTTCGGAATACCTCATAATTGGTCACCCCAACATTGTCAGTGGAAGCATTCCAGGTCAAATCGGTAGTAGTGGATGTTGTGTTCGAGGATGACAAACCTGTAACCGCGGTTGGTGCTTCCGTATCTGGTGTGCCAGTTGTGTTCACGGTTGCCGTATTGCTCACTGTGGAAACATTGCCTGCAGCATCCTCGGCAAAGACCGTGAAATCATAGCTCGTGCTTGGCGAAAGGCCTGTTACGTTGAACGTTGTGGCCGTACCTGTATTGGCAATGCTCACCCCGTTGCGGAAGACCTCATAGTTGGTCACTCCTATGTTATCGGTGGAAGCGTTCCAAGTCAAATCGGTAGTAGTAGAAGTTGTGTTCGAAGATGACAATCCCGTTACCGCACTTGGTGCTTGGGTATCTGGAGGAGCCGGTGTATTTACTGTTTCCGTATTGCCCACTGTGGAAACATTTCCTGCCGCATCCTCGGCAAATACGGTAAAGTTATAGGATGTGTTCGGAGAAAGGCCGGTAACATTGAACGTTGTATTTGTACCTGTATTGGCAATACTTACACCATTCTGGAAAACTTCATAGTTGGTCACCCCAACATTATCCGTGGAAGCACTCCAAGAAAGACTTGTTCCTGTTGATGTCGTATTAGAGGAAGTAAGGTCTGTAATGGCACTTGGGGCCTCCGTATCCACCAAGTTGGGCGTGTTCACTACTGCCGTGTTACTTACTGCAGATGTATTGCCCGCAGCATCCTCGGCAAATACGGTAAAGTTATAGGATGTGTTCGGAGAAAGGCCGGTAACATTGAACGTTGTATTTGTACCTGTATTGGCAATACTTACACCATTTTGAAAAACCTCATAATTGGTCACCCCTACATTGTCGGTTGATGCATTCCAAGAGAGGCTTGTTCCTGTAGCTGTTGTGTTGGCAGACGAAAGGTTCGTAACAGCGCTTGGTGCTTCTGTATCGCTACCTTCAGCAATAATTGACACATTATCAACAGAAATGGTATTTCCTTGGACAAGTCTTTGCGTGTAGGGACTTGTAAAGATTCTAATTACTGGTGAAGTTGAAGTTGCCGTTACATTAAAAACGTATTCATTCCAAGTGGAACCAGCAATCACTGTTGTCGTAAATCCTGCAAGACCGGTCCAGTTCGCAAAGGCCGGTTCATTGTTAGGACTTACCTCTGGGCCTTCCTTGGCCCAAATTCGAATAACATAATCCACACCGACCACCGCGGTAAAACCGTATTCCAAGTTTCTTCCATTGTTGTTGGTGGACACGGCCCTGATAGAAAAACTTCCAGATTGTGGGTCTTCGGATGAAGATGTTATGGTTGCACCGCCTGTCCAACCTGTTGTACCATTAGACTCATTCTCGGGTGAGGCAGCATTGGATTGAGTGTGTAAATTTTGTGCATTGACAACAACTGCACATAGAATCAATACGGTTGAAAGTAATTTTTTAATCACTGAAAATGAGGTTTTAAGGTTGACAAATAGGCAGTTTATAACAAAAATAAACCTCTTCATATAGAGTTGGTTGTTTTTGCTCCAAAATATCGATGAAACGCAAAAAAACACTTTAAATGTCAATCCTTTTAAAAAGTGCTTTTGAAGATGGGATCCGCCAAAAAAATTCTGACTGCATTCCTGAATGGGCAAATGATCCAAAAGAGTAGGAGGTTCGTATATAATTTCGTAGTTTGGCCTATCGGAATTTCGAAGAAAATATAATATATTGATAATGTCCTTTGCCACTGAATGTGACTATTTAACCATATCTTGTTTCTAAACAAAGACAACATTAAAATCTATTATTTTTGCCCTATATCCCAACTCCCACAACATACCATTCATGATAAAAAAACCTAATTGGACATTCCGTTTCACTTCTTTTTATTTCTATTGAAGCTATCGTCCAACCTATCAAATAAAAACAACCCCTGAATTGACCAATTTCCAGGGAAATTATCAAATGCCCCCTAACCCCAATTGAACAGAATGAATACTAAATCCATAATCATCGGAGCTGGAACTTACGGACAAACCTACGCATCCTATTTGACCGAATCCGGTGTCGAAATTGTCGGCTTCATTGATGATGACCCTACACTGTGTGGCACAGAAGTAATGGGCATACCTGTAATCGGCAACTTTGATTGTCTAAAACAGAACAGTTTCAAGGAACGCATAAAGAATGTCTACTGTCCCATTGGAGACAATGCCATCCGTGAGAAATATTTGAGCGAGTCCAAAGATTTGGGGTACCACATTCCCAGCTTCTTCCATCGTAGCGTGGATATTGGGCCCGATGTCCAAATGGGCGAGGCCAATTACGTACTGGCCGGAAGCGTTATTATGCCACATACGATCACTTCAGACTATCTCATGGTAAGTATGGGGACCACCATAGGCCACCATGTTACCATTGAAAAAAGTGTTTTCATATCTTCCGGGGTCAGAATTGGGGCCAACTTATCCATCAAGGAATATGCATACATAGGTATTGGGGCCACTGTTATGTCAAACATCGGTGAAATCGGTGAAGAAGCCCTTATTGGGGCAGGAAGTGTAATTATTCGTAACGTGGAAGCTAAAACCACGGTGGTCGGAAACCCAGGACGTGTTCTTCACAAGAAATAACAGGAAGGGTCCTCAAACCAATCATGATTGGCAATAAATGCCTCATTAATCTTATATTTTTGAGACACAAGATTCTCTTTCAAAGAAGCGTTTATCCAGTTTTTCAAACCATATATCGACCTTGGGCAAATGAAAATCGATTATTTTGGCAAGATTAGTATATTAATGGCTTGAAAGAAATGGTATCAACCCCTTTTATTTCCAAAAAAAGATTCAAAACATAAAATTTTAGCCAAGCAACCTCCTTTTTTAATGAAAAAAACTAACATCCTTTTTACCTGTGCAGGCCGCAGGAACTATCTTATCAACTATTTTAAGGAGGCTCTGCAGGGCAATGGCCTGGTTTTGGCCGCGGACAGTCAGTTGTCCGCACCTGCTTTGGTCGATGCGGATGTGGCGATACAGGTCCCTTCCATCTATAGCCCAGAATATATTGAAAAGTTAAAAGAACTGATACAAGATCATGACATCAATGCCATTATATCCCTGAATGACCTTGAGCTCCCCCTGCTCTCCAAAAACAGGGAAGAGCTTGAAAAATTGGGTACAAAGGTCATTATCTCTAACCCCCAAGTGATAGATATTGCTTTCGACAAGTGGAAAACCTTCAGTTTTTTTAAGGAAACAGGTGTTGAGACACCAAAAACCTACATTACCCTTGCCGATGCCCAAAACGCTCTGTCAAAAGGTGAACTCGAGTATCCCTTGGTGATAAAACCTAGATGGGGCAGCGCTTCCATAGCCATCGATATTGTGGAAAACGAGGAAGAACTCCAATTGGCCTATCAGCTACAGCGCATAAAAATCCAAAAATCCATCCTGAGGGACGCCAGTTCTGAAGATATGGAAAAGAGCATCCTCATACAGGAAAAAATCAATGGAGATGAGTATGGAATAGATATTTTGAATGACTTTGAAGGCAATCATTATGGCTCTTTTATCAGAAAGAAAATGGGTATGCGATCAGGAGAGACCGATAAGGCTATTTCCGTCATCAACAAAGATTTTTCGAAGATTGCCAAGACCATAGCAGAGAAAACCAAACATATAGGGAACATGGACTGTGACTTTTTTGTGAGCAATGGCAAGGTCTATTACCTAGAGATGAACCCAAGGTTCGGTGGCGGATATCCATTCTCCCACGAAGCGGGCATAAACACGCCTGCCATTTATATTTCATGGCTGAATGGTGAAAGTTCTGTGGATCGGCACAACCATTTTACCGAAGGTCTTATGTTTTCCAAATGTGATCGATTGATGCCCATAAAAAAGTGGTGATACTTCATCTGCAATAAAACAAAAAGGCCGGGCAATATTGCCCGGCCTTTTTATATAAACACAATCCTATCCTATTTTAAAAATTGACGATCAAGAACTCTGACCTTCTGTTTTTTGAATGTTTCTCCTCGGTACAAGACACCCCGTCTCCACACTCGTTCACCAATTGGGTCTCCCCGAAAGCTTCATAACTTATTCTATCTGCAGGGATACCCTTGGACACCACATACTCTACCGTCCGTTCAGCCCTGCGCTCGGACAACCATTGGTTGTATTGGTTTGTTCCTCGAGAGTCTGTGTGTGCCGTCACTTTAATGGCTATACTGGGTTCGCTTTCCATAATCGCCACCAGTTGATCCAACAGTTCCTTATCCTTGGCTGTAAGATAAGAGGAGTTCAACTTGAAATAGACATTGCCCAAGTTGTTGATCTTGTTCTGAAGTGCTGCACGCCTAGCGTCTTCTGCATCCTTTTTGGCTTTTTCGGCAGCGGCGAGCTCAGCTGCCTCCTTTTCTTTTTGCAAGCGTTCGGCAAGTAATCGAGCTTCCTCATCTGCCTTTGCAATGGAATCCTGCACCCTTTGCTGCTCTTTCTCCATTTCTTCCAACAGGGCCAATTTCTCCTCCCCTTTTCTGGAAAGTCCCTTTTCTACCTCGAACCTATAGGCGACTCCCAACGCATGTTGGATATGGTTGGTGGCATTCTCGGCACTCATGGCCCATTTTCCACTAGAGTTGAAATCCAATCCCCAATGGTCCGAAAACCATGTTCTAAAACCAATCACCGCATTATAAGTGCCTCTACCTTGGTTGTTGGCATCGGTGTAACCTGCTCCAATACCAATGTAAGGATCGAAGAAACCGGTCTCTCCCAAGATCATGTTCAAATCGTAGCTCACCCTAAAATCCAGACCAAAATAGTCCACATCTTCAGGATTCACCACCTTATCGATGATCTTTCCTTCCTTATACTTATTATAGGTACCAATGGCTTCCAAGCCCAACCCATTCTTAAAATAGCGCCCGACACTGATTCTGGAAGGGTAAGGAACCATGTTCCAAGCATCGTTCACATCAAAAAGTCTACTAAATTCATGGCCCGAATCGTCCACGATGTTGGTTCCTAAAGATACCAACCAAAAACTCTGGACAATACTGTCCCTCTTGGTAAGTTCAACTTCCTGTGCAGAGGTTGAAAGGACAAAACAAAAAGTCAAGGCCACTAGGGCTGGTTTAAAAATATTCATGATGCTCGATTTGAGGTTTATCGACTACAAATCTACGGGAAGCACCAATAAAGCCGAATTTTGCACTTTTAAGTGCGCTTTTATTCGACAAGAAGCAGGAAAGGATTTTACTACGCTATCAATCAACCAATTGAAAAACAATCGTTTTGTCGGTAAGAGGCATTTTATACAGATAAAAGGGTGTTTGGGTGGCCAATGGATCTTTCCCTTTTGCTTCCAATGTTACGCCTACGAAGATTTCGGCATCGGTTTCCTTGGTTTTATACAACTGTACAGACTGTTGGCCCTGTTGCTCGCCTAGGCACACCAACAGTACCATTTCTTTTGAAAAGTCGATCATGGGCACAGGGAGTCCCGGTTTTCGGGTCTTGTTGATCTGGGAGTAAAACCTGTTCAGCGATTTCGTATCACGGATCTCCATGGTCTCAAAAGCATCGCCCCCGGAATAGCCATCTTGTTCCAACAAGACCAAGCCCTCAATCTCTTTGCCCAAATTTTTCTGGGCATTACAGGAGAGCAGACATACCCATGTGAGGAACAGGAAACGTTTCATGATCAAAAGGTATTCTTAAAACGTGACTTGTATGCCTTTTCATAGATTTCCTCATACATTGGCAAAATATGGACGATATCAAACTTCGTTGCCACATTATAGGCATTCTGCTTGAACTGTTCCAAAATCGTATCGTCCTTCAATATCTTCAAGGCCTTTGCCGCCATATCCTCCACATCGCCCACATTGGCCAGATATCCCGAAACTCCATCAACATTCACTTCTGGAATACCACCTGTGTTGCTGGAAACCACGGCTACCTTGTTGATCATGGCCTCCAAAGCAGCCAACCCGAAGCTCTCCGTTTCGGAAGGCAAAAGGAACAGGTCTGAAAAACAGAGGATTCTATCAATCTCAGTGCTGTTCCCCAAAAACAGAACTTTTTCTTTTATACCAAGCTTATCGCACAACTGCTCCGCTTTCTCTTTTTCGGGCCCCTCGCCCACCATGATCAGCTTTGCCGGTAACTCCTTTTGGATACGATAGAAGATATGGATCACATCAGGAATACGCTTTACCTTTCTAAAATTACTGATATGGGTAATGATGCGTTCATTATCCTTGGCCATTAAGCTACGCTGGCAATCGGAATAATCAGGGCTGTACTTGGAAGTTTCGATAAAGTTGGGAATCACCTCGATTTCCCGCTCAATATCGAACAGCTCCAAGGTGCTTTTTTTGAGGGCCTCAGAAACCGAGGTCACCACGTCGGACTTGTTGATACTGAAGGTCACCGCCGGTTTATAGAAAGGGTGCTTGCCCACCAAAGTGATATCGGTTCCGTGCAGGGTGGTGATCATGGGGATAAAGATGCCATATTCCTGGAGCATCTTCTTGGCCATATATCCTGCATAGGCGTGGGGAATGGCATAATGCACATGCAGCAGTTCTATATCATAAAGCTTGATGGTATCCACCAATTTGCTGGACAGTGCCAATTCGTATGGTTGATAGTGGAACAACGGATATTCCGGCACATGCACTTCGTGAAAATGGATATTGTTGTCCAAAAGCCCCAAACGAACGGGTTGTTTATAGGTCACAAAATGAACTTCATGCCCTCTTTCTGCCAAAGCGATGCCCAATTCTGTAGCAACAACTCCACTACCTCCGAACGTGGGGTAACAAACAATCGCGATTTTCATTTGTCAGTATTTATCGTTTTTGCCATATTCAATGCAATGCCGAATGTTTGGCCACTTTCTACCTGTGTCCATATTGGGTGACACTCCATCCGTACAAATCTAAGGCAATATTCATTGTCTAGTCAATAATGGAATCATAAATAGCTTGCTGGACACGTGTCCGCAATCCAGAACTTATCAGTAATGTATTGGTCGCCGACGGATAGGTCCTGTTCGACAAAAAAACATAGACCAGTTCCGCATCAGGGTCTGCCCAAGTGAACGTGCCGGTAAAGCCACTATGACCAAAGCTTTTCCTGGACACACAACCACAGGTGGGACCACTGCTCCCCAATTGCGGTTTATCAAAGCCCACACCCCGTCTCACATCATTGTTGCAGAAGTAACAGGTGTTGAATTTTTTGATGGTCCGCTCGTTCAAAAAGCGTTCCCCGCCATAAAAACCGCCCTGCAGGTACATCTGCATGATCTTTGCCACTTCATTGGCCGTACTGAAAAGTCCTGCATGTCCGCCAACCCCACCTTGCATGGCGGCTCCCATATCATGGACATAGCCCTGCACAGTCTGATATCTGTAATAGTCGTCCTCTTCAGAGGGAACTATCTCTTCTTTTGGAATTTTTTTCAACGGATTGAACATGGTCCGTTGTAAGCCCATAGGTTTATAAAAAAATTCATCCGCCAATTCGTTTATCGGTCTTTGGTAGGTATTCTCAATATATTCCTTAAGAACATAATAGGCAAGGTCACTGTACCGATAACGGTTGGATTTCAAACTTTGCCTTCCAATCCGATTGTGGATGGAGTCCTTGTAGGACCTAGTGAGGTACAAGTGCTCCGCAACCTTGTACGGGAAGGCCTCCGAAGGATTGTTGCTGTAAAACTCCGGGGATGGTTTTCTGTCCTTGGTCAAGGTATCGATGTAAAAAGCGATCCAGGCCGGAAGCCGACCGTAATGCGACAAAGCCTTCAAGACGGTCACATCTTTCAGCTCGGTGTCCACATAGCCAGGGATCAAGTCCTTAAACGTGTCATTGAGCGCAATTTTTCCCTCTTCCTCCATTTTCATGATGATGGGCAGGGTGGACAAGATCTTGGTCAAGGAAGCCAAATCGTAAACGGATTCTTCAGTAATGTCCATATCCGAATTGTACGTAGGCTTGCCAAAACTCTTGTTATAAATGACCTTCCCCTTTCTTGCCACCAATACCTGGGCTCCGGGGTACATCAAGGAGTCAAGGCCTTGCTGCACCAAAGTATCTACCAAAGCCAATTTCTCCGAACTCATGCCCACCCGCTCGGGAATGCTGTATCCCAACCGCTGTAGGGATTCCTGTTTGATCCCTGTGCCCACTGGAAATTCGGCATGTGCTGAAACGGGCAACTTGCCATTGGCACCTATGGCACCAAAAATGACCTCCGCTGCCTTTTCCTGTGCAATGTCACTGTTCTGATAGGCGACGACGACCCCGTCCATGGTATCAAAGTTGACCACATCCAGAAGAGCATAGGGCTTGGCAAAAAGGGCCAAAATGGTATTGCTCGTGCGCAATCTGGATATCTCCTCCATCCAAAAGAGTTCATTTTTGGAGAACTTATAGCCCTTCCATGGACTTTCATTGCTCTTGTGCAGACCGATGATGACCAAATTGTAATTCGCCAGTTCATTTTTGTAAGCGGCGATATCCTTGGCCTTGATTTGGGTGACCTTATAATACTTGTTCACGGTTTCCAAAAAGATGGAGCCAGAATCGTCCCCAAACTGGACATAGGCTATCTTTTTGTTATCCAATTTTCTAATGGGCATAAGGGAAAAATTGTTCTTGGCCACGGTCATGGCCCCCTCTATCGCCTCTTCATAGATCACATCATTTTCAAGGGTGTTCAGGTCCTCGTGTAGATTTTCCAATTTCACGGGCTGGTAATTGTTTAGCCCTACCTTGTACTTGGCCATCAATATTTTCTTCACGGACAGGGCCAGTCTTTCTTCTGTGATGGCACCTTCGTTATAGGCCAACATCAGCCTGTCCTTTGCTTTGGATACATTTTCGGGCATCAACAGCATATCATTACCCGCCAAAAAGGCCTCCAATTCCACCTCTCCCTCATCCGCAAATTGGGAAACAGCTTTCATATTCAGGGCATCGGTGAATATCAATCCTCCAAAACCCATTTCTTCCTGGAGCAGTCCTGTCACAATAGCTTTTGACAGGGACGAGGGATGTCCTTCCCTGCTTTCCAGACTGGGTACATCCAAATGGGCTATCATCACGGAACTTAATCCATCTTGCATCACTTTTTGGAATGGGTGAAGTTCGATGGAATCCAATACTTCCCTGGATGAATTGATGATCGGGAGTGCTTTGTGCGAATCCGTGGCGGTATCCCCATGACCCGGAAAATGCTTGCCACAGGAGAGTACCCCCGCTGCTTCCATTCCCTTCACGAAGGCAGCACCTTTTTTTGCCACATTGACGGGGTCTTCGCCGAAGGAACGGTTGCCAATAATCGGGTTTTGTGGATTGTTGTTCACATCCAGATCGGGTGCAAAATTGATGTGCACCCCAAGGCGTTTGGCGTGTTTGCCTATCTGATGACCCACTTTTTCCACAAGGGTGCTATCCTGAATGGCACCTAGGGTCATATTCCACGGAAATGCATAGGTAGAATCCAGCCGCATGGCCAGGCCCCACTCCGCATCCATGCCGATCAACAATGGGATCTTGGATTTTGATTGGTATTCATTTGTCAATTTGGCCTGACGTACGGGAGTTCCGGTCAAGAAAATCACCCCTCCAATACCCTCTTCATCCACAAGTTTCTGGATGTTGTCGGTAGAGGCCTTGTCTTGATTGGAAGCCACACTCACCATGAACAATTGGCCAATGCGCTCTTGAAGGGACATGCTATTGTACCTGTTCTCCACCCATGCCATTTGGGCAAGGGAATCTTGGGTCTGTAGAGGATTCTCTTGACCAAAGACTTGGAAACTAAGTAATATGAAAAGGGGGAAATATAGGGTTGACCGCATAAATATCTTGTCTAGGACATGAACTTATAGCTGATAAAAATATTGCATTTGGTCGAGAAATGCACAGAAATTAAGATACTTTAAGATTGTCCTAAACAAACCTGGAGTGCCAACTTTCGCTGGCAGGCACTTCCCAATGTTCGAGATATTCTTGCTTGGTGGCCACCAAATTGTTGAACACTATGGTATTGGGGGAAACGGACTTGTCCTTGGCCATCTTTTTAAAATCCTTCAAGGGTTTGTATGCGATGAACTCGCCCTGTTTGAAGGAAACGTTCATCCGGTCCATGAGCTCCACATTGTATCTTTTCTCCAAAGTCTGTATAAAATGGACCGAAGCGTCAATGGAACATCCAGATGCACTTGCACTGGCCTGATCCAGCCCTATCACTATAAATCGCTTGTACCTGATCTCATACCCAGCATGGAGTTCACTGCCATGGGCCGTCCATTCCTTTAGGAAACTGTCCAGTTCTTCTTTGATCTCCTCTTGCTCCGTATCCGTGAAACTACGATTGGATTGATAGATCCAAATTCTTGAGTGTTCCGGCAATTCAATAAAATCTACCAACATATCAAATAGAGTTTGCTAAAAGTTCGGCTACGTCCAAGACCGTAACACTGTCTTCTTTTTCATGGGCCTTGATGCCATCTGTCATCATCGTATTGCAATACGGACATCCCGTCGCTATGATATTGGGGTTGGTCTCCAGGGCATCCTTGGTGCGTAAAACATTGATGTCCATGTCCCCTTTTTCAGGTTCCTTGAACATTTGGGCGCCTCCTGCCCCACAGCATAATGCAGTTTTCTTGTGACGTTTCATTTCCACCAATTCCGCATTGGTCTTGGCAAGCACTTCCCTTGGGGCGTCATAAACGGAATTGGCCCTTCCCAGATAGCAAGGATCATGAAACGTGATGCGTTTTCCCTTATAGGTTTCCCCTTGCAAGGTCAAACGGCCCTGATCCAGAAGTTCTTTTAGGTATTGGGTATGGTGGACGACCTCGTAAGTACCGCCCAAGCCTGGATATTCATTTTTGAGGGTATTGAAGGAATGTGGATCACAGGTGACAATGCGTTTGATCTCGTAGCCATTCAACAGTTCTATGTTCATCATGGCCTGCATTTGGAACAAGAACTCATTGCCTGCCCGTTTGGCCACATCACCCGTTGAACTTTCTTCTTGCCCCAACACGGCAAAATCGACATTGGCCCGGTTCAACAACTTTACAAATGCCCTGGATATTTTTTTTGCCCTATCGTCATAACTTCCGGCCGAACCTACCCAAAACAAAATTTCGGGCTGTTTGCCTTCCGCCATAAACTCCTGCATGGTCTTCACCTTCAATTGTTCGTCCATAGTGCTAGCTTTATTCGTTTACCCAGTTCAAACGGTCCATTTGGTTGTATGGCCAAGGAGCCCCATTATTTTCAATGTTGGACATCATGTTGTTCAGTTCCATGGGCGCAGCCGACTGTTCCATCACCAAATACCTACGCATTTCCACGATGATGGACAGGGGGTCTATGCTCACGGGGCATGCCTGCACGCAAGCATTGCAAGTTGTGCACGCCCAAAGTTCTTCCCTACTGATATAATCGTCGAGCAATTGTTTGCCATCAGGTACAAACTCGCCGTTGTTGGTGTCCATGATCTTGCCCACTTCCTCCAAACGGTCGCGGGTGTCCATCATGATCTTTCTGGGGGATAGTTTTTTCCCGGTCTGGTTGGCAGGACATTCGGAGGTGCACCGACCACATTCGGTACAGGTATATGCATTCAGTAATTGCACCCAATTCAGATCCATCACATCGGATGCCCCGAACTTTTCCGGGGCAGCTGCATTTGGATCGGCAGGGGCCGCAAAAGGGTCTGCGTTGGGATCCATCATCAGTTTTACCTCATTGGTCACCGATTCCAGGTTGTTGAACTGTCCTTGGGGTTTCAGTTTGCCATAATAGGTGTTCGGAAAGGCCAAAAGGATATGCAGGTGCTTGGAGTAATAGAGGTAATTCAAAAAGGCCAATATGCCCAAGATGTGCAACCACCAAGCTGTCCTTTCCATCAATATCAAGGTGGAAACCGGGAGGCCCTCAAACAAAGGGGTTATGAATTGACTGATGGGAAAAGCCCCCGCCTGCACATAATGGTCGGCTCCCAATTGCTGTAATTGAAAATCAGTGGCATTCATGGTCAGGAAAAGAACCATCAATACAAATTCTATGTAAAGGATCGTGTTCCCATCCTTTTTGGGCCAGCCCTTCATTTCTGGTTTGATAAACCGCTGGAGCTTGATGATGTTCCTACGCACCCAAAAAACGGTAACGGCCACTATCACCAAAAAAGCCAATATCTCAAAAGAGCCTATCAAAATATCATATAACTGTCCTATTGGGGAAAACAACCGGTGCGTGCCTAAAATTCCATCCAAAATAATCTCCAGTACCTCAATGTTGATGATAATGAACCCTACATAGACAATGATGTGCATGAGTCCGGCGATGGGGCGCACCACCATTTTGGTTTGTCCCAGGGCAATCCTTGCCATGTTCTTCCATCGCTGGGGTTTGTTATCCGCCACATCGACCTTTTTGCCCAACTTGATGTTCCTGATGAGCTTCTTCACGTTGCGCACAAAGAACCCAATGCCCACAATAAGGACTATGGCAAACACTATGTTAGGAAGATATTCCATTTAATTTTCTTGATTTTCCTCTGCCGGATCGTCCTCAGGGAGTGTGTATTCCTTTTGCTTTTTCCCGAATACTGACACGTTCACATATCGCTTGGGGTTGAGCCTGAAATCCTGTAACAAAAGATCTAGTTCCCTGGAAGCCTCGGCCAAATTATTGTATAGCGCGTCGTCTTTGTGCAATTTACCCAACGAGCCTTCCCCTTGTTCAATTTTCGCCAAGATACCGTTCAGCTTGTCCACCGTGGTCTGGAAGTTGGTAAGGGTACCGGCTAGGTCCACATTGGCCAAGGAATCGGAAAGTTTTGAAAAGTTGGAGGTGATGTTGTCCACATTCTTCAACGAATTGTCCAACTGTTCCTTGTTGTTCTCCAAAAGCACGTTCAATTTGTCCGCACTGCCCTTGAAGGCCCCTATCAATTGGTTCAGGGAGACTATGGTCTGTTTGAGTTCCCTTTTGGTGGGGTCGTCCAATATATCGTTGACGTTCATCAATAGGGAATCCGCATGCGATACCGCTCCTTCTACTTTTTGCTGCAAGGGGGTCAATTTTTGTTGCACCAAATCGGTAAGGCCTGGTTTGATCTTGGATTGAAGGGTGTCCCCGGACTTGGCATTGGGTGCTTGATCAAAAACAGGGATGATCTGTATGCCCTTGCCCCCGATAATACCCGTATCGAAAAGTTCCGCTACGCTATTCTCAGAAAAATCAAATTCGTTGCTCACGGTAAAAGTGACCAAAAGTTTACCTGAACTGTCCTTAAAATTGATTCCGGTCACATTGCCTACACCATAGCCGTTGATGGATACCTGTGTGCCGGCCTGTAACCCGCCCACATTGTCATAAACAGCATAAAATGTCTTGTTATTTTCAAAAAGTGGGGAGGATTTTAGATAGCTCAGCCCAAAAATAAAGGCCACAATCCCTACAATCACGATAATCCCAGTTTTAATTTCCCTGGATAGTTTCAAAAGATTCGGTTTATGGTTTAAAACAAAATTAGGAATATTTTTTACAAGGTACCCACAGATATTTTTTCTCTCAATCTTGGGCTTGGGACAAGGGGACCCTGTTCCCATCCTTATAGGCCACGATATAGGAGGTGGTATAGCCCTTGGCATCTGCTTTTGCCTTGAGGCGTTTGGCTTCTTCCAACGTGTTGGCATTGCCGTACAGGTAACGGAAAAGGTTCTTGTAGGGTTCCTTGGACAGTTGGTCCAATCCATTGAAATTTTCCCCCTTCAACGGAATGTTCTTTGCACTGGCCATGAGTTGCACCTTGAACACCACACCCGATTTTGAAACGGGCGCCTCTTCTTCCTTGACCGGCTTAGTGGCTGTAATGGTTTCTTTCTCTTTCTGCACTTTCTTAGTACTGGTCTCTTCCTTCTGTTCAACAACTTCTGGAACAGTTTTGGGTGTCTTGGCTTCTTTGACCGCCGGGGTACCGACACTTGCATCGCCCCCTATGCCCATTTCAGCCTTGTAGGCCAATATGGCATCGGCGATGGCCGTTCCCATTTCGTCCTGCCCCTTCTTGGAATTGAGATATCCACCCTCGCTCTTATTGGTCAAGAAGCCTGCTTCCACCAAAACGCTGGGCATGAAGGTCTGGTGCAGTACAATGAATCCTGCCTGCTTTACTTTTCTGTCCTTTCTACTGAGTTTTTTGGTAAAGTTGTCCTGGAGTTTTTTTCCCAATTGAATGCTCTGGTCCAAAAATTCCTCTTGCATAATGGTCAATCCAATAACGGATTCTGGGGAATTGATGTCATATTCGGCATAGCGTTGCTCATAATCGTCCTCCAAATAGATCACGGAGTTTTCCTTTTTGGCCACCTCAAAATTTTGTCGATTGGCGTGCAGTCCCAACACGTAGGTTTCCGCACCATAGGCATCCGAACTGTGTGCATTGCAATGCACCGACACAAAAAGGTCGGCCCCGGCCTCATTGGCTATCTTTCCCCGAACAAAAAGGTCGATAAAGGTATCATCGTCCCTGGTATAGACCACTTTGATGCCCGGATGCTTTTTGAGTTCCTCCCCGATCTTGAGCACAATGGCAAGTGAAATATCCTTTTCCAGATAACCATTTCCAATGTTCCCCGGGTCATGCCCACCATGGCCAGCGTCCAGTACCACCACAAATTCATCCTGCGGGGGGGCTTCGGTTTCATTTTTTGCAAAAGAGTTCAACGGAAGGACCAATAGGATGAAAACTAAAAATGCAGACCGACTTTTATTCATAAGAACTGAGTAATTATAGTGTTCCTTTAAGGTTAAAAATATTGTAATCCCCCATAAGTAGAACAAAAAATATATGTAAGTTTGAGGCCAAAAACTGGGCCAAACTAGCACAAAAATAGGATTTATCACGTTGCAAGCAAATAAACATCTTTTAGTTTTCCTATTTGTTCTACTATGTGGCATGGCAACCCTGACGGCTCAGGAAAACCCTATTGTACCTTTGCCCATCAAGGCCGTGGGCGACACCTTGACCGCACCGCTTCTCCCTGCAAATATCCTGAACGATACCATTGCCATTGATTCTGTTGAAACCGATACCGTGCCCAAAAAACAGCCCCTTCTGTTGGACAAAATCAAATACAAGGCCAAGGATTATGTGAAGCTCAGCCAAAAGGACAACAAGATTTACCTGTACGATGAAGCGGAAATCTATTACCAGGACACCGAGCTCAAAGCAGGGGTCATTGTGATGGACTATGTGAAAAATGAGGTCTATGCCGGACGGATGAAGGATTCCTTGGGCAATTATTCCCAATTGCCTTATTTCAAACAAGGGGAAAACGAGGTGAGACCAGACTCCATCCGTTTTAACTTTGACACCCAAAAAGCACTTATTTGGAACTCTAGGACCGAACAGCAAGCTGGATTGGGGCAAATGGGCAGTGATGCGATGAAGGTTTATGCCGAGGTAACCAAAAAAGAGAACGATTCCGTGTACTTTCTGTATGAAGGAAAGCTAACCACGTCCAAGGACACTGTTGACCCAGACTACTATATCAGGGTCAGGAAAGCCAAGTTCGTACCCAAAAAGAAGATCATTGCAGGATATAGCAATATGTACATTGTGGACGTGCCTACTCCCATTGCACTGCCCTTTGCCTATTTTCCTTTGACCACGGGACGTGCACCGGGCTTGATCTTCCCCACCTTCGGCAACGATCCCCGAAGGGGATATTTTATACAGAATGGCGGATATTACCTTCCCATCAGTGAATATGTGGACTTGGCTGTCACAGGGGATTTCTATACCAATGGAAGCTATGGTTTTAGGGGACAGTCCATCTATTCCAAGCGCTACAAGTTCAGGGGCAATGTCAATGTGAGCTACGAAAACCTCATCCAGAGCCAGCTTGGTTTTAGCGATTACAATCGCACGAGCAACTATAACATCCGGATATCACACACCCAAGATCCAAAGGCCAGTCCAAATTCACGGTTTTCGGCCTCTGTGAACCTGGGAAGCAGTCAGTTTTATACGAACTCGCTCAATCAGGTGAACCGAAACAATACGCAAACGAATACCTTTGCCTCGTCCATCAGCTATTCCAAGACTTTTCCGGCCTATCCTTCGGTCAACACCAGTTTGACCCTGAGCCATACCCAAAACTCCAGGACGCAACAGATCAATATGTCATTGCCCACCTTCCAGGCGAGCATGGAGCGTATTTTTCCCTTTGCCAAGCGGGACGGCATCAAAAAAGGGGTCATCCAAAATGTGAACTTTCAATATGATGTGAACGCCCAGAACAGCATCACTACCACGGAAGAGGACTTTTTTACCAGCAAAATGTTCGATGATGCGAAAATTGGTGCACGGCATAGGATTCCCATCGGCACCAACTTCAAAGTGGCCAAGTATTTCAGTGTGAGTTTGAACGGTAGCTATGAGGATGTCTGGACCTTGGAGACCATCCGTAGGCAATACAACGCTGAAGAAGAACGCGTGGTGACGGATACCATTCCAGGGTTTGACCGTTTTAATCGGTACAATCTTGGAGCCAGCATTGGTACCACCATGTATGGTACCTGGAATTTTGGTGAGGGAAAAAAAATACAGGCCCTTCGCCACGTCATGAGGCCTTCGGTGAGCTATAGCTATGCTCCTTCCTTTGAACAGTTCTATGAGACCTATATAGATGGTGATGGCGATGAGGTACAGTACACTCCCTATGAGACCAGTATTTATGGACGACCTTCCCTAAGTAGGGGCAGCTCCCTTAGTTTTTCCCTGCAAAACTCCTTGGAGGCCAAGGTGCGGGACAAGGATTCGACTGCAACGGAGCCCAAAAAGGTGAGTATCTTGAGTAACCTTTCCTTTTCTGCAAGTTATAACCTTGAGGCCGATTCCCTAAAGCTGAGCCCCATAAACATGAGTGGTGCCACTGAGATCATCAAAAATGTGCCCATCAATTTTGCAGCATCTTTTGACCCCTATGCCATCGACAACAGCGGCCGCAGGATAAACACCCTGAACATCAAAAATGGGGGTGGCATTGCCCGATTGACCTCGGCCCGATTGAACACCGGTTTTTCCCTGAACAGCGAGATGTTCCAAAAAGGAGGGGCAAAGAAAAAAGACCCCAATGAGCAAGAGGAACCCGACTATGGGGCCAACCCATTTGAACTGGACGGAGCGCGAACGGGTGAACCACACTTCAACAAGGGGGAAGACGAAAATGAAAACACGGACAATCCCATATACAACACCAATCTGCCTTGGGATGCCCGTTTTACGTATGTGGCCACCTACAACAACAATAACAGGCAAGGGGAAATCACCAATCACTCCCTTATGTTTTCAGGGAACATACAGTTGTCCCCTAAATGGGAAGTGGGCTTCAATTCAGGGTATGACCTAAAAAATCAAGGATTTGCAGATACCCGATTCAATTTCAAGCGTGACCTGGGCAGTTTTAGGCTAAGTTTTGACTGGACCCCTTTCGGGCGATACGAAAGATGGTATTTCTTTGTAGGCATAAAGAGCTCCATACTCAGCGACCTTAAGTGGGAAAATAGGAGCCAGCCTTATAGCAACAGATAATTTTTTTGAATACTTTGGTTTACTTAAAACAGACAACACTTACAATCACTCCATGAAAAAAATCATCAATACTTCGAAGGCTCCGGCCCCAATAGGTCCATACAACCAAGCCATACTCGTAAACGGCATCCTATATGTCTCAGGGCAGGTTCCGATGGACCCATCTACCGGAAAGTTAGTTGAGGGCGATATCAAGAAAGAGACCCAACAATGCATGGAAAACCTGAAAGCGATTTTGGAAGAGGCTGGTATGACCTTCGAAGATGTGGTGAAAGCTTCCATCTTTGTCAAGGACATGCATCAGTTTGCCCAAATCAACGAGGTATATGGCAGCTATTTTGATGCAGATACAGCACCAGCTAGGGAAACTGTTGAAGTGGCCAATCTCCCGAGGTTTGTCAATGTTGAAATCTCGATGATAGCGATCAAATAGTCTTTCGGTGGAATTCCACCAGACCTTCTATGGGTCTTCTGCGAATAACGCCCAAGATCAAATCGTTTCGTTCCATACAGGCCGTCAGCTCGTCCTTCAAAAAGTGGGCTATGCTCCCTACGAAGCTTACAGGCACTTTTGTGGCCAGCTCGAACTGCATGATGTAGTTGTTCACAAACTGTTGCAGTCCTTTTTCAATGACCCCTTTGCAATAAGGATGTTCCTTGTTCTCAATGATGAACCGGGCAAAAGTGGCCAAATAGGTATTGGGGTTGGGTTGTTTGTAGAGGTGTTCCTTAATTACATCCGCATCAAGGTCGTACTCCTTGGCAAACTTCATTCCAAGGTCTTGTGGCATTTTGTGAAAATAGTAGTCCCGTAACAGTTTTCTCCCAAAGAAGTTCCCACTCCCATCGTCCATCAAAATATAGCCCAGTGAGGTTACTTTTTGAATCAATTGATGGCCATCATAATAACTGCAGTTGGAACCAGTCCCCAAAATACATACGATACCCTGTCTACCTATCTGAGTAGTGGCATAGATGGCCGCATAGGTGTCTTCCCTTACCTCTGCTTTGGCATTGGGGAAAAAATCCTTGAAAATATCCTTTAAAAACCTTTTCATCCGATCGGTACCGCAACCTGCTCCGTAAAAATACAATTGGCTTACAGCTTCCTTGTTTTTGGAAAGCTCAAAGTTGTTGGCCAATCGGTCTTCGATGACCTGTCTGGTCAATACTTCCGGACTAAGTCCCAATGTTTGGGTCAGGAACAATTGTTCTCCCTTTTCATCCAAGGCAATCCAATCGGACTTGGTGGCGCCACTATCCACAATCAAGATCATAGGTTGATATTTTAATGTAATCCCAAAGGAGCATTGACTCCTTTGGGACTATAAATATGTATAAAAAGCTACTTAATTAAAGGCTTGCTGCATGCAAGGCAAGGTCAACCAATTTGTTGGAATAACCTGTTTCGTTGTCATACCAAGAAACCACTTTGAAGAACGTGGAGTTCAACTCGATACCTGCATCGGCATCAAAAATGGAGGTTCTTACATCACCAACGAAATCTTGGGAAACGACGAGCTCGTCGGTATAACCCAAAATTCCGGCCAATTCGCCCTCAGCGGCTTTTTTCATGGCCTTTTTGATTCCTTCATAAGAAGTTTCCTTTTCCAATTTTACGGTAAGGTCCACTACAGAAACATCAGCTGTGGGAACCCTGAACGCCATACCGGTAAGTTTTCCTTCCAAGGATGGAATCACTTTGGTCACCGCTTTGGCGGCACCTGTAGCGGCAGGAATAATGTTCAATAGGGCACTTCTACCTCCCCTAAAGTCTTTTCGTGACGGACCGTCCACTGTCAATTGGGTAGCGGTAGTAGCGTGTACTGTGGTCATCAAGGCCTCGGCGATACCAAATTCATCGTTGAGCACCTTTGCGATGGGGGCCAAACAGTTGGTGGTACAGGAAGCGTTGGAAATGATGGTGTCAGTCGGCTTCACTTCTTTGTGGTTTACACCCATAACGAACATGGGGGCATCTTTTGAAGGAGCGGAGATCACCACTTTTTTGGCGCCACCATCAATGTGGTACTGGGCTGTTTCCAAAGTAGTGAAAATACCGGTACATTCCGCAACGATCTCAGCACCTACGGCATCCCATTTCAAATTTTTCGGGTCGCGCTCAGCAGTGATCCTGATGGTTTTTCCGTTTACGACCAAATGGCCGTCTTTCACTTCCACGGTACCGTCGAACAGACCATGTACCGAATCGTACTTCAACAAGTAGGCAAGATGGTCCACATCCAACAAGTCGTTGATGGCCACAACATCTACATCGCCTCTTTTTACGGTTGCCCTAAATACCAACCTTCCAATTCTACCGAATCCGTTGATCCCTATTTTCAAATTTGACATTTCTACTTTTATTTATGTTTACCTTTTATGTTGTCATGATATCGGAAACCCTCAGGAGTTCCTCGTCAATTTCCGTGTGTGCCTTGATGGCGTCCGCTATCGGGGTAAGCACCAACTTGGTGTCCCTGATGCCTACCATGTAGTTGGATTTTCCTTCCAACAGGCTTTCCACGGCCTTTACTCCCATTCTACTGGCCAAGACACGGTCGTAACAGGTGGGGTTACCACCACGCTGCATGTGTCCCAATACGGATACCCGCACATCGTAGATGGGCAAATGCTGCTCCACATATTCCTTGAGTTCGAACACATTTTTCCCGGTCCTGTCCCCTTCGGCCACAATGACTATGCTGGAAGATTTTCCAGAGGCCTTGCTGCGTTTGAGGGATTCCAAAAGACGCTCAAGTCCCAAATTTTGCTCCGGGATCAGTATTTCCTCTGCTCCTGCTCCAACCCCGGCGTTGAGGGCGATATGGCCCACGTCCCTTCCCATCACTTCCACAAAGAAGAGACGATTATGTGAACTTGCCGTGTCCCTGATCTTATCCACCGCTTCCACCACAGTGTTAATGGCGGTATCGTAACCCAGGGTATAGGAAGTTCCCAAAATATCGTTGTCTATGGTCCCGGGGATTCCCATTACAGGAAAGTTGAACTCTTCATGGAACAACATGGCGCCATGAAAACTGCCATTTCCACCAATGACCACAAAGGCATCTATCCCTTCCTTGATCAATTGGTCGTAAGCTTTTTGTCTTCCTTGCTTTGTCCGGAATTCTTCACATCGGGCGGACTTTAGGATGGTCCCGCCTTTGTTGATGATATTGTTCACACTTCGTGCATCGAGGGTCTTGAAATCCCCTTCTATCATTCCTTGGTACCCCCTATAGATACCTACACACTCAATCTTCAAATACGCACAGGTACGGACTACGGAACGAATGGCGGCATTCATTCCCGGCGAGTCCCCGCCTGAGGTAAAAACCCCTATTTTCTTAATTTCTGAAGCCATTAAAAATTTTAAGAGGTCAAAACTAGGAAACTTTATCCAATTTATGAATGCTCTGATAATTTATTTGTTTTCAGGGAATTTCTCAAACGTTTTCGTAAAAAAACAATCAAAAAATGTAAAAAAAAATAAACTTAACCCTTAGGTTTTGAAGGATCGCTTGATTTGGGCCTAAAACGTATCAAACTATCCTTTCCCATGACCTCTTCTGAAGATACTTTTTCCTGAACGGGACCACTCTCTTCTTTTTCTTTCTTCTTGAAGACTTTTTGCATCAATTCCCTAAAGCTATCAAAATCGACTTGATAGGAAAGTCCCACACCCTGGGTATAACCCTGACGTTCGGCCAAAAACTGCTGAATCTGGTTTTCCCGGTTGAATATCTTGGCACTGAGGGTCCCTTCATCGTTCAACAGTACCTGGACCTCTACATCGCCTGCCACTACAGTTTCCGAAACCCCTCCTACTGGAACCCCGACCCTACCGTTCACCAAGATCCGGTCCGAAATCTGCGTGGAGACAGTGACCCCAATCCTGTTTTCGGTACGGATGTCCGCATTGGGATCCAAAAGTCCTTGTTCGTAAGACACTCCAAGGTTGAACTTGTCGTTGTTGCTGCCCAAGATCTGGTTGAGCAGACCAGAGGCTGTTTGGATAAGGTTCCCCGTGACCGCTTGCTGATTGATGCCGCTCTGGGCGTTCACAAAGGTTCCTTGGGCGAGCAGGAAAAATGCGTTCCGCTCCTTGACCGTGGGATCCTGAAGCCTATATTGCAACTCGGACTGTACCACGGAATTGGTGCCTGGAAAATCAATATCGAAATTGATGTTGGGACTTTCCAGTTCGCCGTCCAATCGGACGACCACTTCGGTAGGAATCCTTCCCGTGAAGCCTGCATTGTCCAAAAGGGGGCCGGGGTTCGCGTTGAGGGAATAGACCGCTTCAAGGTTCAACTGGGCCGCCAATGGATCCCGTTCCCAAAGTATGGTACCTCCGGGACGCACCTTGAATTTCTTGTCGATGACCCCGCCATATTTGAAATTGTACTCCCCGGTCACCGCAACAAATTCCCCGTACATATTGAACTTCCCATTGGTATTGATCTCGATCAACAGAATCCCTTCCCCTGTTCCTTTCAGGGAACTTCCAGAGCTTCTGTCCACCACGATTTCCACCTCCGCCTCGGGTGTCACGGCCAAATCAAAGGCCATTTCCAGACCCTGGTAATCCTCTAGGACCCTTTCCTCTTCAAAGGATTTGGACTCCCCTTTTTCTATAAAATTGATAAAGGAATAATCGCCCACGCTGGTGACATCGCTCAAGGGAATTTTTAACGAGGTTCCCCGTGCCGTGGTGGCATCCACGGAAATGGTAAGTGCATCTGTAGGACCATAGATGCTGCCCGTGCCATTGATGAACCCTGTTCCGTAATACAACGACTCCTCATCGTACTCCGTATTGAGGATCAGAAACCGATTGTTCTTGGTATCCACATCCAACCCAAGATACCAGTCTTCGAAACCCGAATGGCTGATGGTCCCATCCAAGGTAGCGGTGGTGCCTTCGTCCACATCGGAAAGCCCTACATTTTCAAAATAGAAGGTCTGGTCAAAAAGGCGTACCCGTGAATAGGGCGCAAAGTTGTAGTCCACATTAAGGTAAGGAATGCCAGTCCCTGCCTCATTGAGGGCGAGCTCCCCATTTATGGATGGGTTTTCTACACCTCCACTGATCTTGGCCGTGCCGCTGACCCTGCCCCTGATATTGGATACCACACCTTCGCCCAAGGGGCTAAAGGGTTCCATATCAAAGTCCGTGAAATTGGCCATTAGGTCGAGGTTCTGTTTGTTGTTGAAGTTGGTCACCTTTCCATTGATGCTCAATTTTTCCTTCCCGTTGTCGTTCAACCATGTGCTCACGCCAAATTCAGTAAGATCGTTGTTGCCAAAGATCCCCACTTCCAAATCGCCCAAGCGGATGTTGTTTACACTGAAATCCTGGATATTGAGACTGGATGTGGGCAGGTATTTCCCGTCTTTTTGGAGAATATTGAGGAATCCGTCCACAGATCCATTGAGCTTGAGGCTATCGATGGCGGGAGTGATCTTGTTCAGGGAAACGATCTTGAACTGAAGATCCAAATCCTTATAGGTGGAATCTGCAAATTCTCCCCGCAAACGGATCTGCTCCTTGTTATCGTTGTCCATGACAACATCTTCTATCAGGATGCTGTCCAGGGCACTGTTAAAAATGACCTTGTTCTTACTGTTCCCATCCTTGTTCAGCACCCAGGTACTGCCCTTAAAACTGACCTCGGATTTCTTGAGGCCAATAACGGACTTGTTGTTCTCATTGAAAGTGTGGTAGAAATTGAGGTTATAGCTATCGTTGTACTCACTCCCCCCCTTGAATTCCGTCCTAAAGAAAAGTGTATCCTTGAGTGTCGTATTGATCAAACTGAAATCCTTGATATCGTAATACACTGTTGACATATCCTCCACGGAGATGAAGGTATTGAACAGGGGGTTTTTGTTGTCAATCTTCAGCTCGATGTTGTCGAACTTATTGTCAAATGCCTCTATGCTGGGGGATTTGAAGGTAAGCTTGAAGTCGCCTTCGTCCGCCACAATGTTTCCGCGTATAAAGGTGTTGGGGTCGAAGGCCACATCAGGGAAGAAAACATCAACAATCTTATTGTAGACCTTGAAATTGAAGTCCAGATACTGCCCCTTGGAGATTTCAAAGGGTTTGTAGTTCGTGTAGATGCTCCCCACGGAATTCTGGACCAACCTTCCTATTTCATTTACCTTGAATTTTCCCCTCATGTACCCAGTGATGATGTCCGGAGAGTTAATCTCTACCGTTCGCACCGTATCTTGGTCAAAAGAGGAATTCACCGTAAAGTCCTCAAAAAAATAGGTGTCGTTCTTGTTCTGATAGGTGGTGTTGGTGAAATTCATCTGACCGACGATATCATCAAGGTTACTGCCCTCGATGTCCATATTGATGTACCCTTTGAAAATGGAGATGCTGTCCTCTATAAAGTTGAGTTTCTTCAAATCGGCATAATCCACTGCCGCAATAAAGTTGAACTTGTTCTCTCTACCGCCAAAATCCGCAAGGCCTTTAAAATCGAACCGGAAATTGTCATCATTGCACAAAAGGGACCCATCAAATAGTTGGTCCTTCAAAATTCCCGATACTTTGATTTTTTTGTATTCATAACCGTTGTATTGCAACTTGTAGATTTCCCCAATAACTTCCGTGTTCAGGCTTTCGGCCACAAATCCTTTTCCTTCAACGTTCATATCAAGGGAAGTGAGCCCCAATTGATCATCATTGGTAAAATCACCGAGGTCAAAATCTATCAATGATATGAATCCTATGTACGAGGCATCGTCAATGGTCTGGATATTGGTCATTTGAAGATCTACGTAGCTACTCCCAATGGCGGTGTTCAGGTTGACCTTGGCATCCAAGGAAGTTTCGGTCACCTCCGCATCCCCCCGAACGGTGAACTGCCCCAATTTCTGAACCGATTCAGGAATGTTCTTGCCCAAGATATTGGGCAAAATGCTCCTCAATTGGTAATAGCTCGAGGTCAGGTTATCGATATCGCCCCGCAAGACAAAGGGGGCCTGTTCGCTGAAAAGGTTATCGAACTCGAAATCCCCTCGGATTCCCGTATTGTCCGTAAACAGGAATAGGTCCTTTACCTGCAGTTTATTGAGCACCCCAGTGAAATTCCCTGTAAAAGTGACTTCCTTATCCTGACCAAATTCATCGTAAAAGGCATTCACCTCGTTGAGCGAAACGGTGGATTCTGTAAAATCCGCCTCCACATTGACCCTATCCAGAAACTCGGCGAAGTCTTCCCTGTTGTACTTGAACACCAAATTTCCCTTGAGCTCCGATTGCTCGGTGTCAATCAAGAGGGAGTCAAAGCGCATTTCCTCTTTGGTATATTTGAATCTGGCCGCCAATTTCTTTAACAGGATGCCCCTTTTGGCCTGCATGTTCAGGTCCAGGATGTCCAAGGTCACTTCTGGTCCCAATATCTGGAAATCCTGGGCCAGAATCTTAATCTCGTTGAAATCCAGTATTTTTTCGGATTCGAGGTTCTCATCGATCAACCTGAATTTTCCACTATTGATCTGTATTTCGTCCGAAGCCATAAAGAAAGGCGGAGTTCCGGGATCTCTGGGCTTTCCATCGTCCAATTTTGCCACAAAAACATCCAGATTGGTGTCATCTTCACCCTCGTAGGTCTTTAGGTTAAAGATCAATCCATCCACCTCTATATCGCCAAACTCCATCTTGCCATTGGCCATGTTCCTGAGATTAAGGATGGAAGTACTCAGTTTATGAATGTAAAAAAGTGTGTCCTTTTTGTAATCCTCCACATAAATTCCTTTGATTCCCGCATCAAGCGTGAAAAGGGAAAGACTTACCCTATCAATTTGCATGTTCGTGCCAAACTCCTTGTTCACCGAATCCATAGCGTACTTGGCCAATTTGGTCTGGACCACGGGCATGGAAAGTACCAATGAGGCCAACACCAATAACACGATGATGGCCAAGAGGGAACGCAACAGTATTTTGCGAAGTTTTTTGATAGGGCTTTATGTTTTACCTTTGACGACCAATTTTTGTTCCAAAACCTGTGACAGACTTAAAAAAATATATCCTTGCCATTGAATCATCCTGCGATGACACTTCCGCTGCCGTACTTTGCAATGCAAAAGTACTGAGCAATGTGGTAGCCACACAAGAAATCCACAAGCAATATGGAGGTGTTGTCCCAGAGTTGGCATCGAGGGCACATCAACAGAATATCGTTCCCGTGGTACACCAAGCCTTGGCCAAGGCAAATATCGATAAAAAACAGCTATCCGCCATAGCTTTTACACGAGGTCCGGGATTGATGGGCTCATTGCTGGTAGGCACTTCCTTTGCGAAGTCATTGGCCTTGGGACTGGACATCCCCCTGATCGAGGTGAACCATATGGAGGCCCATATCCTGGCGCATTTCATTGCCGATGAAAACGGAACCTCCCCTTCGTTTCCCTTTTTGGGCATGACGATCAGTGGAGGACACACCCAAATCGTAAAAGTTTCCGGTCACTTTACTATGGAAGTGCTGGGGGAAACCTTGGACGATGCCGTGGGCGAAGCTTTTGACAAAAGTGCCAAGTTGATGGGACTTCCCTACCCAGGTGGCCCCTTGGTGGACAAGTATGCCAAATTAGGAAATCCTTACGCTTACGATTTTCCCAAACCCAAGGTGGATGGGCTCAATTTCAGTTTCAGTGGCTTGAAGACCAGCATCCTATATTTCCTGCAAAGGGAGACGCAAAAGAACCCCAATTTTGTTGCCGAAAACATCAACGATATCTGTGCTTCGGTACAGCACACCATCCTGGAAATCCTGATGGAGAAGTTGAACATGGCCGTAGAGCAGACCGGCATCAAGGAAGTGGCCATTGGCGGTGGTGTTGCCGCAAATTCAGGCATACGCGCAAGGCTCAAGGAGGCAGAGGACACCTTGGGGTGGAAAACCTATATCCCAAAGTTTGAATATTGTACGGACAATGCCGCTATGATCGGTATCGTCGGTTACCTTAAATTTGAAAAAGGACAGTTCACGGACCAGCGTGTTGCGGCAAAAGCCCGATATGCCATAGGGAGCTAAGCCTTTCAACGCTATAAATCGAGAAACCATGCAACTTTTTTACGATCCTTCTTTGGACAACAGCGTCAAGCAGTTCACCTTTTCCCCCGAGGAGAGCAAACACATTGTCCGGGTGTTGCGAAAAACCGAAGGCGATCTCCTCCAGATCACCAACGGCAAAGGATATCTATTCGAAGCCGAGATATTGCTTCCAGACCCAAAAAAGTGCGTGGCCCAGATCATCTCGCGGACCAAGGCCATTCCGAAAAGGTATAGGCTGCACATGGCCGTGGCCCCCACAAAAATGAACGATCGGTACGAGTGGCTTCTGGAAAAAGCGACCGAGATAGGGGTGGATGAGATCACCCCCATCATCTGCGAACACTCCGAACGCAAAACCATAAAGCCGGAACGAATGGAGCGTGTGATCCAGTCCGCCATGAAGCAATCCCTTCAGACCGTTCTGCCCAAATTCAATCCGCCCATATCCTATCCCGAGTTCATGGAAAAGGAGTTTTTGGGGCTCAAGTTCATTGCGCATTGCCACAATGATGAGAAAATGGAACTGAAGAGAAGGGTCATCGCCGATATGGACCTTGTCATCCTCATAGGGCCAGAAGGTGATTTTTCAAAAGGGGAAGTGGACCTGGCCAAGGAAAAGGGGTTTGTACCCATCTCCCTGGGCAACAACCGCCTCCGCACCGAGACTGCCGCTATTGTGGCCTGTGCCACGGTATCCATGATCAACAGCTGAACAAAAAAAGTATTTTTCCTTTTTGTGGACCGAATGCCTTACTTTTGGGTCAATAGGTACGTTTCACCATGAAAAGCACATTCCTACCGATCATTGCTTTGATTTTTGTTATGGCTTCTTCCGATGCCCAGCAGATTGCCGTATTGAAGTATGGCGGAGGAGGTGACTGGTATTCCAACCCTACGGCACTTCCCAACCTGATAAAGTTTTGCAATGCCAACCTAGGCACCAAGATAGATCCGCAACCCGAGACCGTCGAGGCCGGTAGTGTCACTATATTTAAATATCCTTTTCTGCACATGACGGGGCATGGCAATGTCTTCTTTACGGACGATGAGGTCCAGAACTTGAATACCTATCTCATGTCCGGAGGTTTTTTGCACATCGATGACAACTATGGCATGGAGCCTTATCTCAGAAGAGAGCTCCAAAAGCTTTTTCCTGACAAGCAATTGGAAGAATTGGGCGCCAATCATCCCATTTTTGACCAAAAATTCAAATTCCCAGGAGGGCTTCCCAAAATCCATGAGCATGATGGAAAAAGGCCCCAGGCATTTGGTGTTTTTGACAATGGCAGACTGATCCTTCTCTATACTTTTGAATGTGATCTTGGTGACGGATGGGAAGACCCGACAGTGCACAACGATCCCGAGGAAGTCCGACAGAGAGCACTACAAATGGGTGCCAATATTGTAGCATACGCCTTTAAAAGTTGATTTTTCATGAACTCAAAAACAATAGCCAACGGAATATTACGGGCAGTGGCCATTATGGTCGGCGTGGTCCTCATGGCCCTTTTCATCTATAAGATCCGGTCCGTATTGGCCTATTTGGCCATAGCAGCCGTCATAGCATTACTGGGTAGGCCTATCGTACTCTTTTTACGGAGAAGACTGAAGTTCCCCAACACGCTTGCCGTGGTGGTGACCATGGTCTTTATGCTCTCCATTTTTTTGGGCATATTGGCCCTTTTCATCCCACTGATTTCGGAACAGAGCAAAAATCTCTCCCTGTTGGACATTGACACCCTCAAAGCGGATATCAATAGCCTGTACTACCAAATCCTGGATTACTTTGGGGCCACAACTAGAAATGTGGATAACCTTATCGAGGACGCCAAAATTGAAGAAAATGTACTCAAGGGCCTCGACCTGAAATTTATCCCCAACTTCATCAATTCTTTCATCAATACCCTTAGCAATTTTAGTGTCGCCCTATTTTCAGTACTCTTCATTTCCTTCTTCTTTCTAAAGGACAGTAAATTGTTCCAAAACGGAATGTTGACCTTTGTGCCCGATGATAAGGAGAATAATTTGGTAAAATCCGTGGATAAGATCAATGGTTTGCTCTCCCGATACTTTGCCGGGATCCTGTTGCAGCTTTTCATCCTTTTTGTGATCTACACCATTGCATTGTTGATCGTGGGGGTTGAAAACGCCATCGTGATTGCGTTCCTTTGTGCCTTGTTCAACATCATCCCTTACGTTGGTCCGCTCATTGGCGGGGCCATCATGGTCACGCTCACTATGACCAGCTTTTTGGGAGAGGATTTCAGTGCGGTCATACTGCCCAAAACGCTCTATGTTTTGATCGGTCTGGCCGTGGGCCAACTAGTTGACAATTTCTTTTCACAGCCCTTTATTTTTTCCACCAGTGTGAAATCTCACCCGTTGGAAATCTTCTTGATCATCATCATTGCAGGTTTGCTATTCGGTGTTGTCGGCATGGTCGTTGCGGTGCCCGGATATACCGCCATTAAGGTGATTTTAAAAGAATTTTTGGCCGAAAACACCTTTGTGAAAAAATTGACCAAAGGTTTATAGTATTAGTTTGAATAAATCAATATTACATACTGGTCCACAATTATTTATATCTGGAAATTTGAATACTGACACGATGTCAGTTTTGCTGCAAAAGCCCCAATTTGAAGGAGTATCCCAAAAGGAACTGGTAACGCAGCTCGAGGCCAAAAAAAAGAGCCGGGACAAGCTGCCCACTTGGTTCCATTCTTTCAACATCTACTACCCCAACAGACTCAATATTGAACAGACCAGCTCCGAAGCTACGGCAAGCTACAAGGCCAAAATCGTGAGTGGAAAATCACTCGCCGACCTAACGGGCGGGTTTGGTGTGGACTGTTATTTTTTTTCAGAAAGAATAGGTTCCGTAGTGCATTGTGAAATCAATCCAGAATTGAGTGAAATCGCCGCCCATAATTTCAACATATTGGGCCGAAAAAACATCGATTGTATTGTTGGGGATGGAATGGATTTCCTGAAGGGTACCACACAAAAATTTGATTGGGTCTACATCGATCCCTCAAGACGAAACGACAAGAAAGGAAAGGTATTTTTGCTTGCCGATTGCCTTCCCAATCTGCCCGAAAACATTGACCTCGTCTTTCAAAAGACCCAAAATGTCTTGCTGAAGACCTCCCCTTTGCTCGACATCAAACAAGGCATCAGTGAACTGGACCATGTGAAAGAGGTGCATGTTGTTGCCCTCAACAACGAGGTCAAAGAGCTTTTGTTCGTGCTTGAAAAAGATGTTGTGGGCAGCATTGCCATCCAGACCGTGAACATCATCAACGGCAAGGAGGACAAGTTCCGATTCATGCTAGAGGACGAACAGAACAGTACCGTCACCTTTGGCGGACCATCAGCCTATCTGTACGAACCGAATGTGGCCATATTGAAGTCAGGGGGATTCAAATCCATTGGTGCCGCCTACCAACTCCACAAACTGCACCCTCATTCCCATTTATATAGCTCTCCCAAACTAATCGATTTCCCCGGCAGATCTTTTATGGTCGAAAAAGTCCTTCCCTACTCCAAAAGCTCGATGAAAGCACTTGGCGTGGCCAAGGCCAACATTACCACTCGCAATTTTCCATTGTCCGTGGCCAATCTCCGCAAAAAACACAAAATCAAGGATGGCGGAGACACCTATCTTTTTTTCACGAAGGATCTCAATGACTCCCTATTGGTTTTACAGTGTGCAAAAACGAAGGACTAGTCCAGGTTGGCAAGCCAATCAAAAAGCAGGTCCATCCAATTCTTCAATCGCTCGTCATTCAAAGCCAAGGAAAAACCATGTCCCCCAGTGGGATATACATGCATGGTAGCAGGTACCTGATGCTCCCTCAACGCCCCTAAGAACAGAATGGAATTTTCTACAGGAACAGCTTTGTCATCCATGGCATGTAAGAGAAACGCGGGAGGAGTATCCCCATTCACGTGTTTTTCATTGGACAGGTAATCCACTTCCTCCTGCGTGGGATCCTCGCCCAACAGTGAAGTCCTGGAACCTGTGTGTGTGCTTGGCTCGCCCAAAGTGATCACCGGGTATATCAAAGCCATGAAATCAGGTCTTGCGGACAAATCATCAGCAGCATCCTGTCGCTGATAAACCTCATCGTTGTAATGGGTACCCAAAGTAGATGCCAGATGGCCTCCTGCCGAAAACCCCATGATCCCAATCTTGTCGGGTGCGATGCCCCACTCCGCTGACCCCGCCCGTACCAGCTTGATGGCCCGTTGCGCATCTTGCAGAGGCACTACATTTTTACCTTTAGTTATAGATTTTGACCACGGCAATCGATATTTCACTACAATACCGGCCACTCCTTTTACCGTTAGGGCCTTTGCAATATCCGTCCCTTCCCAATCGTAGGCCAGACCATGGTACCCGCCCCCTGGAAAGATGAGCACAGCCTGACCAGTGGCATTCTTTCGAGAAGGCAAATAGACTTCCAATGTGGGGTTTTGGACATTGGTAATCCAAGTTATCCCATCATCCTTATGGTCGACGACTTCCTTCTCCCCCGACGCTATCTGGTTAGGGACTGCTTGGGGCCACAAGGGCATTATCGTATCCTGTGCTGACATTCCAATGGACATTATTGTAAGGACTAGCGTTGCTTTTCTGAATATTTTCATCGGTCTGAATTTAGGTCAATCATTGCATTCCCATTTAAAATTGGCCACCTTATCGTTGGAGGCGGCAGATAGGTTATAGTGCCACCATTCGGTCCGGATGGACCAAAACCCATGCGATTCCATGGTTTCCTTCAACAATTTTCTATTGGCAAGAATCTCTTCGGGCAAATCGGTATTGTCGTGATAGGCCCTTTTTCCAAAATAATCAAAATCGGTCCCCATATCCAGTTCGTTGCCCTGCATATCCACCAACGTGATATCCACCGCACCTCCTTTGTTATGGATGGATCCTTTATCCGGATTGGCCACGTATTGCGGATTGGGCACAATTTCCCACATCTTGTACTGCACGGAATTGGGCCTGTAACAATCATAGAACTTGATCTTTACCCCTTTGTCCAAAAAATCCTTGTTGGCAGCAATGAGCGCCTTTGCCGTTTTGACCCGAGTATAGCATTCGGCACAGTCATAGACCTTGGTCTTTAGAAAGTTGTTTTCCGTGGCATAGCGAAGGTCGTAGGCAAAACCGTCACTGAAATCGGCCAAACGGACAAAAGTGGTATCGGCCAGTCCCTTAAAAGTTTTCAACCTTGGTTCTCGGGAAAGTGTATCCACGCCCTGCGAGGTGGTTTCCTTTTTTATTTCCACAATTTCATTTCCCATGTTTCTCCCTTCCACATTTTTCCCGCGGCAGGCCAAAAGGGCAACAAGGCCCAAAAAGGGCATCAAGTATTTCATCAACATCAATTTATACGTTTCTGTTCAGCAAACCAAGTGTAAAGGGAGTCGGTGGTATAGGCCCTGTCCCATGCATTATGTCCCACCCCTTTATATCTGGTATAGCGGACATTGTATCCCATTTCCTTTAACTTATCCACCATTTGGTCAGATTCGCCCACTCCAATGACATCATCCTTGTCCCCATGGAAGACCCAAATGGGCATTTCCTTTTCAATCCAATGGGCGTAGGGCAAAGGCGCCATACCACAGACCACGGCCATGGCGGCAAACTTATCTGGATACTGTGTGGCCAGTTCCCAAGCCGCACTTCCTCCCCTACTGAGCCCTGTCAAATAAATCCGCTTGGCATCAACATTACTGGAGCTGACCACCGAGTCCAGTAATTGCATCACCGCATGGGTATTCCACCATTTCTTTTCATGGGGGTTTTGCGGAGCCAAGATCAAAAATGGAAATTGCTTTCCTTCAGCCAGAAGTCTGGGCGGACCATTTCGCTTTATCCATCCCAATTCCCCACCAGACTCGCCTCCGCCATGCAGAAAGAGTAGAATCCCAAATTCTTTGTCCCCCGATGGAGAATACTCCTCTGGATAATAAAGATAATATTTAAGGTTTTCCTTGGTCACGGTCTCCAGTTCATCCTTTATCAATTGGGATTGGGCGGCACAGGCCTGAAGCAAGAAAACAATGGCCAAGAAAAGTATCCGGGATAGCATTTGGTCTATTTTTGAGGTTTACAAGTTACAAAAGTTTGTCGGCTACATCCTTCCATGTATCTGCGCGCTCAAAGAGGGTAACATTAGTATTATGCGGTGAGGCAAACATAATGGACCTGCCGTCGAACGGCCCAAGATTTTTACTCCGGTCGTCGATTAAGACATCCCCTTTCAATACGTGCTTGTTGCCACACAAAATCCGGTTCTGCCAGGGGATGAATGGAAAGAACTCATCCAGCCAATCCGATTTTTCGCGTAAGGATTGTGGAAATTCCATGGCGGCAGAGGCGATGTAGACCTCATGTTTTTTACTCAGTTCAAAAAGTACATCCTGGCTATCCGGAATAACTTTCAAGCCTTTAAAAAAGCCATCCCTCCAAGTATGGTCCTTTATGGATTGTTGGTGTTCTTGCGGAACACACTGCCATGCTTCCTTTCCATAACAATCCTCCCTCTTGAGTTGGGCGTTGAACTCTTCATTGTACAGGTCAAGATGCGCCCCAAATGCATCGGCGATCACCTCGTCCATATCCACAAAAATGGTCATGCTGTTGTTTTTTGGTGAAGTACGTCAAAACTCGTGAATTTTTCAAAAAAAAAAACCAAACGGTAATCTTTCTCTTACAACGGGCCACGATGATGTGAAGGTTTTTCCCGATAACATATTTTCATCATACATAGATCGAGGCCCATTGGGCAAAATTTGAGCCTTTTATCGAAGATAATGGCCACTTCATATAAAGAATCCCAAGGGTCTTTATCAAAGGAAAATGTCAGGGTACTTTTGCACCCGAATTTAAAAAAATACGCCTTGAAAATGTTTAAAATCCCCCCCTTCATCCTTACCATAGTAGTGCTGTTTATGGCTTCGTGCAGCACTCCTTCCCTGAAGGATGAACTGATACTTTCCCCCGAAAACATAGCATCGGAAATCGAGCTGGAAATCCTTGGTCTTGTTAACGAATATAGGTCGTCCAAAGGGTTGAATGTTTTGGACTTTGATGGTATCGCTTACAATTATGCGGCCCAACATACAGATGAGATGATCTCAGATGGCCAAATAAGCCATGACAATTTTGATGTGCGGTCCTCCAATCTGGCCCAGCAGGCCAACGCCAACTATGTATCTGAAAATGTTGGGAAGAGCTTTACAACCGCTAAAGCCATAGTGGAGGCATGGATCAAAAGTGACACCCACAGAAAAGTAATGGAAGGAGACTTTCTTTACACCGCTGTAAGCGTAAAGGCAGATAGTTCAGGAACCTTATACTTCACACAACTTTTCTATAAATAGTATTTCAATATCATTAGAGCATAATAATTAACAATATATAACCTACTTATTATATTTATTTTTACTTCAGAAGTATAGTATTTATACTATTTTGTTAAATTATTAATAATACTTTTTATATACTATTTTCTTTCTTTTTATACAGAAATAGACTACTAAATAAAATAATTGAAAAATAACTGAGTTATATATAAAAAATTATGACTTTTGTTATGGATCAATCATTACTTTATTCGAAAAAATCATTATTCCTTATTTTACTTGTTGTATCGGTTTTTTCAGTCAATGGACAAACCTTTGCCACAAACATTATAAGTGAAGATGAAGTGGACAATTCTGCCAATGCAATCGATGGTAATCTGTCCACATCTGCAACAGTAAGGGCAAGTACCGGAATTGCATTGGGAATCGGCGCCTATGCCGGTCATTTGGAAGTGGAGTTTCCTTCCACTTTGCCATCGAATACAACTTCCTATGTAAAGTTGGATACTGAAGAGGACCTGCTCCCTCTTTTACTGGGTGGAAGCCTCGGAGGACTATTATCAGATATTGTTGGCGTATTGCTCATTGGAAACCAAGAATTCACGGTCTCCATAAAGAACAACGCTGGTACGGTGATGGAGGAATCTTCGGGTAATGCCAATCCCTTCGCTACAGATATGTTACGGGTTGTGACCAATGTGGACAATGATTACTTTTTGGCCATAGCCCCCGATTCGGATTATAACCGGGTAAGGCTCACCAACAGTATAGGTTCATTGATAGGCTTGAACAACACCCGCGAGCTGAATCTTTTTGGGGCATTCCATGGACCCGACCCCGCTCTGTGTGGTACGCCTACCTACACTTCATTTGACGGAAGCGGGCTCACCTTGGACCTTTTGAACCTCGGAGCAGGGGTAACCAATCCCCATTTGGCCATAGATGGAGATCTGGGAACTTCATCACTGATAGGACTTGGCGTTTTGGGCGTGGCCGCAAGCATTGAACAGACTGTTTATTTTGATACGCTTTCCGAAGCAGGGGAAAATTTCTATATCCGGTTGGGCGTGGATCCGGAGTTGGTGCAGGCTGGTGTCCTGAACAATATTGAAGCAATCGTTCAAAATGGTTCTCAAGCTCCCTTTTTTACGGAAAACATATCCAGTCTTTTGAATGTTGACCTGTTGGGTCTACTGCAAGGTGGGGAAATAGTGACCATTCCACTGGACCCAGGTGCTCCAGCAGATAGGGTCACACTTCGTTTATCCTCCCTGTTGAACATTTCACTGGACCAAAATCTGAATCTCTTTGAAATATACCGTGCACCTGCCATGCCGGAATTAAATCCGGATTCTCAAGATGTAAGCATTTGTGATGGCTCAACGGTTGATTTGACGGCCACCACATCCGTGGGTAACCAATTAAGATGGTACGATGCCGAAACTGGTGGGAATCTACTGGCCACGATAAATTCCGGTGAAGCCTATACAACACCTGTTTTGAACACGGACACAACATATTATGTAGCAGCGGTAGAAGTGGGTTGCCCTGAAGAATCCCCCAGAGTTCCCGTAACGGTGAGCGTAGTTGACATCCCAACGGCCAGTGACATCACCATAATAGGTGATGAGAATCCCATTTGTTCTTCCAATGATGTGGTATTGATCCCTACCAGTGATGTAGAAGGTAGCTACAGTTGGTATTTTGATGCCAACGCCACAAATGAAATCACGGATGGACAGGTCGTGGGGTCAGTGACCTACAACATTGACCCAGATGACGGAACGCTCACCATTAACGGATTGAACCAAGCAGGCAGCCCATATTCCTATTATGTGAGGATCACCGAAGCCACAGCAGGTTGTGAAAATGCCCCAGGAGATCTTCAGGTCGCCAGTGTGGTGATTGTGGATTCCGGAGCAAGCGTAAATATTGTTTCAGCCCCCATCATTACTTTGGACAATTTGATCGACTTCTTTTTGGGAACACCCACCTATGCAGTTACGGGTAGTGTTACCGGGGATGCAAATGTCGGGGATGTCATAACCCTTACCATCAATGGCCAAACCTATAATGGCGTTTTGGATGCCAACCTGGATTTTGACATTGACGTTGATGGATCGGATTTGGCTCTCGATCCCGATGCGGCCATTGAGGTATTTATCAATGGAGGGCTTTGTACACTAACCGGGGACATCGACATTGACATTCCCGTGTTGATCGTGGATGACCTCCTACAAATATTCTGCGCCTCGGACAACCCTACATTGCTCGATTTGGAAGTGGACAGCAATATTTCGCTTTTCGATAGCCTGGATAGTGTTGTGGAATTGGACCTTGGCACTCCCTTGGTGGACGGAGAGGTCTATTTTGCAGGGATTTTAGGTGTTCCCATATCGGTATTGGCCAGAGTGGGCATTACCGTGAACATCATCAATCCGCCGACACCCACCACCACTTCCAGCACACAGACCTTTTGTGCAAGCGATGAACCCACTGTGGGAGATCTTCAAGTGAACGAACCCAATGTCGTATTTTATGACAGTCCAAACGGGGGACAAGAATTAGACCCCTCCACCACTTTGGTTGACGGAATGAATTATTATGGAGCCATACGGGATTCCGATGGATGCGAGAGCACCACCCGATTGCAGGTTGCTGTTACGGTTGATGATGGTGGACCGATCACCCTCACAGGACAGACCGAAGAGGCCTGCCTCAATGGAGAGGAATACACCTACACCACAGAGACCGGCAAACAGATGTACTCATGGACGGTCACTGGAGGAAGCATAGTAGCAGGAGGAACGGCAACGGACGATTTTGTGACCGTCACCTGGAATAGTCTACAGGACACATCCATCAGTGTTATCTATGAAAATCCCGCCGGTTGCAACCCTGTTGAAACGTTCCAATTGGATGTAGCGGTCATAAACTGTGTTCTGGGTGAGGAATTCTGCCTAAGGGTCTATAATGAGTTCTCCCCTAACAACGATGGCTTTAATGACTTTTTTGAAATAGAGTGTATTGAAAACTATGCCAACAGCATACAAGTGTTCAGCAGAAATGGGAACAAGGTCTTCGAGACCGTGGACTACCAGAACAACTGGGACGGGATAGCCAATGTAAACGGCATCCTGAACAAAGGGGAACACTTACCCTCCGGCACCTATTATTACGTCATCAACATTCCGGAACTGAGCAGAAACCTCGTGGGTTGGATACAACTGGCACGATAGGTCCCATTTTCAAATCAAACAATACCATTTAGCAATGATACAGATCATAAAAAACAAGATAGGAGTCCTACTGTGCCTCACATTGGCGTTGCAATGGACCGGGGTCAAAGGACAGCAAGCCCCGCAGTACACACAGTATATGTACAACACAACGGTCTTAAACTCTGGATACACAGGGACCAGCGCCAATTTTGAGGCCAATGTGCTCTACCGTTCCCAATGGGTGGGACTCGATGGGGCACCCGAGACCCAATCGTTCACCATACAGGGCAGGACAGGCAAAAGGACCGGTTTGGGCCTCACTGCGGTGAACGATAATATAGGCGCCTCCAACAACGTGAAAGTGAACGGTCATTTTGCCTATGAGATCCCAACAGGCCAAAAAACCAGGTTGTCCCTTGGGTTGAATGCCGGGTTGGACATACTGAACATTGATTGGTCCAAAGGGGTCTTCGCGGACGATTTGGATCCTGTTTTCAGTGAAAACCTCAATGAGACCAGACCCATGTTCGGGGTGGGTGCTTTCTTTTACAGTGATCGTTGGTACCTCGGACTCTCCACGGACAATTTTTTGAACTCAGAAATCTATAGTGATGACGACAGAGCGGTAACAGACAGAAAAAGCCAATACTACTTCATGGCGGGTTACGTGATGGATCTTTCCAGCAGTGTCAAGTTCAAACCGGCCATGCTCACCAAGCATGTTGCAGGAACCCCCCTCACTTTGGATGTTTCCGCAAACTTCCTCTTACAGGAAAAGGTGAACGTTGGTCTTGCCTATAGATATGATGATGCCGTGAGCATATTGGCTGGCCTCCACTTTGCAAAGCGGTTCTTCGTGGGCTATGCCTACGACTATTCCCTGACAGGCCTGGACAACTACAATGATGGTTCCCATGAAATCATCTTGAAATACAATGTATTCGATATAAACAAAAGGGCACTGTCCCCTAGGTTCTTCTAAAGGGCCAATGGACGTCATAAAAATCAATACCAATGAAAAAAGCGATACTTCTTATAGCGTTCTGTTCCTTTATCAGTACGACGGCACAGAACAAGCTTGACAGGGCGGACGAATTGTTCAATGACTTTAAGTTTGACAAGGCCATTGTCCTCTACAAGGATCTGGCTTCCGAAAAATCAAGACCATCCCTGCACGTGGTGCAACGATTGGCGGACAGTTATTTCAATATGAGCGAATACCAAAAGGCCAAGGAATGGTATGCCAAGCTCTATGCCATTGAAGGGAAAAACACGGGAGAGAGCAATATCATCAAACTGGTGCAGTGCCTGAAGGCCGACATGCAGTTGGAGGAAGCGGACCAACTGCTCCGCGACTTCTATTCCGACCAAAAAAGACTGGACATGATCATGGCCCAAAAAACATACTTGGATAGTCTCTTGATGAAAGACCCCAGCTTTGAAGTACAAAACCTGGCCTTCAACAGTAAAAAATCGGATTTTGCACCATCGTTCTACCAAGACCTATTGGTTTTTGCATCGGCAAGGGATACCGTAAAATCCAGCGGACAACTCTATCCATGGAACAACCAGCCCTATTTGGACCTCTACGTCGCCAACCCCAATGTATCCCGATTTGTCCCTGAAAAGTTTTTGGACAACCTGGCATCATCCTACCACGATGCCAACGTAGCCTTTGCTCCTGGGGCACAGACCATCTATTTTACCCGAAACTATCTGAAAAAGGATAAACTGAACGCCAATGGCGACGGGCTTTCCAATATGCAGATCCTCAAGGGGAGCATCCTCAACAATGAATTGGTGAATGTGAGCTCACTATCCTTCAACAGTAAAGATTACTCATGCGGACACCCAGCCCTTAGCGCAGATGGAAAACACCTTTATTTCACCTCCAACATGCCAGGCGGCTATGGGGAGAGTGACCTGTACATGGTGGAACTTGGCATTGACGGAGATGCAATGACCCCGCCCAAAAACCTGGGTCCCAATGTGAATACCAGAGGTAGGGAGATGTTTCCCTATGTGGACGGAAACACCCTTTACTTTTCTTCCGATGGGCATTATGGCCTCGGAGGATTGGATATTTTTTCCACCATCATCCAGTCAAAAGACAGTTACGCACTGCCCAAGAACATCGGACCGCCGATCAATGGCAATATGGATGACTTTTCTATGATCCTACGCGGTGAAACCGGAAATGGATATTATGCTTCCAATCGTTTTGGCGGTGTAGGGGACGATGATATCTATCGCATCAAAAAAGCCAAACCCATCAATTGTTTGGTCTATTCGGGCTATGTGCTCAATGAAAAGACTGGCGACCCCATACCCTTGGCCAATGTGGAACTTTATGACACCTCCACTGGATTTGTCACGGGCATGAAAACGGATGACAATGGGGCTTTCAGTGTCACGTTGCCCTGCAACAAGGAAAGCAAACTTGTTTTCTCCAAACCAAGGTTCACCAAGAAAGAGATAGTGGTCAACACGGGCGAAGATCCCCAAAGTCCATCCGAGGAAAACATGGTGTACCTTACCCCTTTCGAAAGTTTGGTGGTGAAGGAGGGCGATGTAGAAAAAATCAAGGTTGACCCCATTTACTTTGAATACGACAAATCGGAGATTACCCCCAGGGCCGAAATCGAATTGGAAAAGGTGCTTTTTGCCATGAAGGAATTCCCCAGCATCAAAATAAAGATTGAGTCGCACACCGATTCCAGGGGATCGGACCAATATAATTTTAGATTGTCGGACGACAGGGCAAAATCCACCATGTGGTACCTCATCTCCAAAGGAGTGGAACCGGACCGGATAGTGAGCGCAAACGGTTATGGCGAATACCGGTTGAAGAACAAATGTTCCAATGGCGTGAAGTGCAGCGAACAGGAACACTTGGTGAACAGACGGTCCGACTTTGTAATCGTGGAAAAAGGGGGAAACCTGGAAAACGTGCAACGATAAAGTAAGAAATGTAAGGCCTCAGTTTAGTTTTAATTTAGGAAAATAACCGTTACCTTCACGGGGATTACGGACATAAAAGCGCATGTATTTGCGCTTTTGTGCTTAAAACTGACCAATCATCAAACCAAACTAAACCCTAGAAGAACACAAGAACAACAATCATGAGACAAATCACATGGGGTCTGCTTATGACCTTCGGACTAGTATCCCTTTCGACAATGGCCCAAGAAAAAATCGAAGCAAAATACACCAAGCAAGTCGAGCGTTTGGCCAAGTCAAAGCAGGTCAAGGTCGCGTTCGATTTCATTCGGCAGCAAAAGGACAGCACCACAATGGATCTGATCACGCTCACCGAAGTGTTGGCGCCTCCTTTTATGGAAGACCAACGTGGAAAGGTTTTCTCCAAAATGCTCCAAGAAGCTGGTGTGGACAGTATTTGGACCGACAAAGCCGGTAATGTGATCGGCCTGCGCAAGGGAACTTCTGGCGAACCGGGCTATGTGGGCGTTGATGCCCACTTGGACGTTGTCTTTCCGGAGGGTACCGACGTCACCGTAAAAAAGGTCGGCGACACCTTGAAGGCTCCCGGCATTGGAGACGACACCCGTGGATTGGCCATGCTCATCAGCATGCTGAAAGCCATGAACAAGGCAGAGATCAAGACCCAAAAAGACATTCTTATCGTAGGGACCGTTGGCGAAGAGGGACTGGGTGACCTCAGAGGAATGAAATACCTCTTCAACGAATCAGGTCTGAACATTGATTCGTGGATCGCCATAGACGGCGGCAGTCTTGGGCGAATCAGCAATGCCGGATTGGGTTCCAAACGTTATAAACTGACCGTAAAAGGACCGGGCGGTCATTCTTGGGGTGCCTTCGGGCTTGCCAACCCGCACCATGCCTTGGGGAAGGTCATCGACATTTTTTCCAAGGACGCTTGGGACTATACTTCGGGAGATATTCCAAGAACCAGTTTCAATGTGGGGCGAATCGGTGGGGGAACCTCGGTGAACTCCATTCCCTTTGAATCGTGGATGGAGGTGGATATGAGGGCCATCGACCCTATGAACCTGGACGAGATCGAGGCTATTTTCAAAACATCGGTGGAAAAGGCAATCACGGAATACAATAATAGCGGCGTACGTGATGAGGTAATCTATGAACTCACCAAAATTGGTGACAGGCCCTCCGGTGAGCTCCCCCCTTCCCTGCCCCTCATCCAAAGGAGTATGGCCGCGACGCAATATTTTGGGGTAACGCCAAGTTTGGGGCGAGGGTCCACGAACATCAACATCCCTGTTTCCAAAGGAATCCCTTCCGTATGCATCGGACGGGGTGGAAAAGGAGGCGGGGCACACTCGCTGCACGAATGGTATCTCAATGACGAACCCGGTGACGAATCCATCCAATTGGCACTTTTGATCACCTTGGCCCAAGCTGGATTGGGAAAATAGACATTTACGTGATGAAATAACAAACCCCCTTTAGCCAACAAAGGGGGTTTTGTTTTGTGGCACCATTTGCATGATGGCCACCTGCTTAGAAATAGTGATCTTCAGAAAACTTGGTCGATTTTATTTGCCAGCCCTCTCTTTCTTTTGTTTGTCCACCATGGTTTCCACGTCTTTCAACAATTGCTTGGCATCATAGATGATTCCATCCTTGATGGTATACTCGATTCCTCCTACCCTTTCAGGTTTTCCGGTTTCATCGTTCAGCCGTATGGCCCCAGTACCGTACAGTACCTTGAAGTTCTGAAGAGGATTTTCGTCCACTATGATCATATCGGCCAAAAGACCAGGACGTACCACTCCGAACTCGATGGGCTTGTTAAGGGGCTTGAAAATCTCCTCGGCACCGTGCATGGTAGCGGCACGGACCACTTCAAGGGGATGGAAGCCGGCTTCTTGCAGCATCTCCAGCTCCAAGATGGTCCCGAAACCATACAATTGGTATATAAACCCAGAGTCGGACCCCACGGTCACTTTCCCGCCCATGTTCTTATACTCGTTCAGGAACTGCATCCATACCTGATAGTATTTCTTCCAAGCCACCTCATCCTCGGTGGTCCAGTCAAACCAATAAGCTCCATGGTTCTTACGACTTGGTTCAAAGAAATCCATTTGTGAGGGCAGGGTATATTTTTCGTGCCAGTCGGCATTACGTGCACGCATCACATCCCTTCCAGCGGAATAAATGGTCATGGTCGGGTTGATGTAGAAATCCAACTTCAGGAACTCATCCAAGAGGGCATTCCACTTTTCACCCCCCGGTTTCACCAAATTCCATTGACGGGCCACCTGGCCAAAGCGATGCTGTTCATCGCCATAATTGATATCTATGGGGAAAGGTTGCACATCGTGGTTCTCGTACATGGACTCGAACAGTCCATAGAAATGTGTCATACTGGTCAATCCAAGTCTGGCGGCATCAATGGCATTCATCTGTGCGACACCGCTCTGCGCCAAGTGGGCGGTACTACCCATCCCCAAAGAGTTGGCTTCTTCCAGTACCGCTTTCATGATCGATGGCTCATGTGCGCCCAGCTTCAAGCCGTCAACACCTTTCTTTTTAGCATATTGCACCCAAGCCCTGGCATCTTCTGGGGTCAGGATCTTGCGGTCTTTCCACTCTTTTCCATTGCCAATGCGGTGGAATGAGACCATCCTTGGTGCAACGATCTCGTTCTTGGCACTCCTCTCACGTTCTTTAAGTGACCACTCCAAATCTCCAAAGGGCACTCCCCTCACCGTTGTGATCCCATTGGCCATCCACAATTTGTACACGTACTCTGCTTCTGGGGCCTTTGGGACTCCACCAGTGTGAACGTGAAGATCTACAATACCGGGCATAAGGTATTTGCCGGTGGCATCGATTTCTTTTGTGTTCCCTGTTCCCAGTTTTGGACGTCTGGATTCATCTATGGGCACGTGGGGGGCTCCGACATTGGCCACATCGACTATTTTGTTTTTTTCTACCACAATATCCACCGGACCGCGAGGTGGCCCCCCGGTTCCATCGATCAAGGTCACGCCACGGATAATAAGGCGGTCGTATGGACCCTCGCCCTCTCCAGGTTTACGATCGGGTCCACCCATCATCTGAGCGCTCAAAAGCATGGGTATGATCAAAAAGGTTGTCAATAAAAAATGTTTCATACAATAAAGGATTTAGAAGGTGTTGGTTATCTATGTTTTGGTTCCTACGATTTTAATGAGACACAAGTGTCAAATCCAAACTTGCTCTTTTCATCAAAAAAATCAAGTTCTCAACTTTATGTTGCCAAAATCCAAAGGAAGGGTGACAGAAGTTTGCTTTTTTTACAAAATATCCAATTTTTTTCAAAAAATATCAGGAAATCGGAAAGTCGGTGATTGCCATTAACACCCTTGATTGGGGGTCTTCAGAAATAGGTTGCAAATAAAGATGACGTTCCTTGGTCCAATGTGGTTTTCAAACAGGTCAATAATGAAACATTGCCCTGAATCCATTAGGCTCCAACGGTATCGGCCCTTACATATCCCGAGCGTTTATAGTTGGCCAAGATCACTCCCTTTGGGGTGATGGACCTTCGGTTAAAGTGAAGAAAGTGAAGGCTGAACGAGAATGCCTTCGGTGTGTAAAACATGATAGAAAGTATCACTCCAAATTAAAGACAAGTGGACCAAACAGTCATTTGTCAAATGGCAACTAAACAAAACTTAAGGATATCTTATTCCAAGACTGTCACCGATTTAGACACAATGATGATTGGGTCCATATCTTCTAAAATTTCATTTATTTCCAATTGTACCCTGTCCCCTACTTCAACATCCACATAATTACCGTTTGGAATGCTGATGACCGTTGTATATACCGTTCCTTTAGCATCTTCCAGAAACAATGTTTTTCCATCCTTGCCCTGTTCAATCTTCGTTATCGAAAAAATAGGTGCGTCAATTGGTGAATTGCAGGATATCACCCAAAAAAGGAGCAATCCTAGTATTCTTCTGTACATAATATGAGTTTATAGAAATAGGATCTGTTGAGTATTGCCATTGCAAACCAAATATACTTGTGAGGGTAAAATTAAAGATTATTGTCCTATTCTTGAACTGCCAAATTGTTTATATGAAAATTCCTTAAGCATGTTTCAATTTTTGTTAGAATTCATTTTTACACAATGAATCCAAACTTACTTTTAAAGTATTTGAATTAGGGGACCTAATATAATCTGTAAAGTTTTAAAAAGAGTGTCAACTTTTATTGACTTTTATTGAACAATTCTCAGGGATTGGATTTTTTTGCCTTTGAACCCAAATTTATAGGACAAAACGAGCGGACTTCCAGGAAAACTTCCTGAAATTTCGGCCTTCAAAGTTTGCTCGCCTTCCGAATATTCAAGTGGTTTCATGGTCACTTGATATTCCCTGTTCGCCTTTTCTATCCAATGTTTTATTTCCTTTTTCCCGTTATGTGTTTTCCCTTCGTCAAAGACTACGGCTGATTCGGTGAAACAATCGGCATAAGCCGCGCCGTCAAAATTGTCCTGTGCTTCCACTAGGGCCGATATTACTTCTGGTAACTTCATTTTGTTTATTTTTTGATGATTATTGAAATTAAATGGTAGGGATGGTACCTCCATCTATTACATATTCAGTGCCGGTCAGATAGCCTGCCCTTGGGGAGACCAAAAAGCCAACAAGTTCTGCTACTTCTTCCGGCTGTGCTGGTCTCCCTAAGGGAATACCCCCCAACGCATCCATTACCGACTGGGTCGCGGCCTCAATGGAGATATCGGAGCTTTCGGAGATGCGTTCCATCATCCTTTTGGATGCCGCTGTCATGATCCAGCCTGGAGAGACGGTCAGCACCCGAACACCTTTGGGAGATACTTCCTTTGCCAATCCTTTGCTATAATTGATCAACCCCGCCTTTGCCGCGGCATAAGGTAATGTGGAATCGTGCAGGGGCAATTTCCCTTGAATGGAACCAATATGGATGATCACGCCGCTTTTCCGTTCCAACATTTGTGGCAATATGGCCCTATCCAATCCAACTGGGGCCAGTAAATTGGTCCTAAGGGCAGACTCCCAATCTTCATGGGTAAGGGCTGCGAACCCGCCTCCAAGTGTTTCGGACCCTCCCATATTGTTGACCAGAATATCGATCTTACCGAATTGGTCCAAGACCTTGGATGCAACCATTCCAGGGCCATCCTGTGTACTGAGATCTGATGGAATGAATTGTATTCCATTGGCCACGGATTCCGGTTGGCTTCGGGCGATAACAATGACTTTGGCGCCTGCACTGTTCAAGCGTTCGGCAATTGCCTTTCCCGCCCCTTTTGTTCCCCCTGTGACCAAGGCCACTTGACCGGCCAGTTCGTTCTGATAATCCATTTGTTGGTTTATTTGAAATTGTTTTATGCAAATTTCTGCCGTATGATACTTTCCCACAAGTACGGACTTACGATTCACATAGGGACAAATTATTCCCCTATTGTCTATTTTGGTACATAGGTTTATTTTTGTCTTATGTATGAAAGAAAGATATTACCCAACCTAAGTTGTGGCCTTGACCTGATTGGTGAAGTCCTCTACGGAAAATGGAAGATGCGTTTACTTTGGTTCATAAACGAGGGTCATAAAAGACCAAGTGAGCTTCAGCGTAAAATTCCGGACGCTTCACGAAGGGTTCTGAACATTCAATTAAAGGAATTGGAAGACCACGAACTGGTCACCCGAAAGATCTATCCGGTTGTGCCCCCTAAGGTGGAGTACAGCCCCTGATCGCGTTTTCCCAGTTCTGGTCATGGTTCAGATCTGCCTCATAAAAGGACAATCCTTCAAGATTGGAGATCCCATTGTCCTTTAAGGTCTGTAACACCACTCCAATACTTGCTTTATCTCTTATGGTAGTTCTAACGGAATAGCCTTTCTGCACTAATTGGAACAGGATGTGCATCCCTAAAAATCCAGTTCCACCCGTTACCAACACGATTTCCTTACCGTTCATCACTTAGTTTTTAACTCCTGCAAATCTCTGTATACTTTGACAGTTTCAGTTTATTGAAAAGCCCAAACACACTTTATTGAAAAGTCCAAAACATACGTTCACAAGTCCCTTTGGCATGAAAGGGCAAAAAGGCATCGGACCTCTTGAGGGCCTTTCTTAAGGAACGACCATACCGGTAAACCACATGTTGTCCGTGACTTTCCAAAAGCGATCGGCCACATCAATTTTCTAGATCTATCCGGAACAACTTCAAGCCTTCCTCAATAGAGATTCTCCTTCAATGGGTGATTCCATATACCTTCGAAAATAGGTGACATCCCACGAATCAAGTTCTCGTAATACAGTGATTTATGACTACAACAAAAGGCGTTTTAGACACGTCCGCCCATTCAATTAACCTGAATTTTGGGGTGTCATTGTTACTTAAAAGAATGACATCCGGAACGGGCAATAAATCCACCTTAAAAAGAAGTGGACCTTAAAAAATCGGAGCCTATTCCAACTTTCTTGAAGGTGAAAAAATGAATTGGGGATCAAATCGAATTTAAACGAATGCTGTCAAAAGTAAGATCAATCAAAAGGGGGCATCAAAGGCTGTTATTGCTTTCATCCATTCTATTGGCTGCTTCATGCAGTTCCAATAAAACAATCTATATCAACAATAAGCATAAAGATGCCATAACCCTTTCAATGGATTCAAATTATCACGGCAAAAACGTCTTTGCAGATTCTTTGGACGGCAAAAAAATTGGAGCCCATCTCATCCTCCATTTTGGCAAGGGCAAATGGAGCAAAAATGACAAAATACAGTTAGAAAAAACATTACGGCACACTGCAGTGAATTCAGTGGACAGTATAGAAGAAAGAAGCTTTCGTCCAACGATTCGGGTGAATTACATCCGTCTATTTGTGGAAGAGCTATTGGTAACGATCAAATAAAAACAAAATGGAAAAAAACATCAAAATTGACAAGCTTTCAGTGGTTCAGACCCTACTATCAAACGCAATTCCGCCTGTTGGGTTCTTTTTATACTTCAGGTACAGGAACGATTTTCCCAACAAGGCCAAAAAGGCACTGATCAATGCCGCCGTAGGGATTCCCATTGCCGTGATTATGGGGTATATCTTCAATAATTACATTTTAACCACATAACATATTTACAAGTACTTCAAAAAACATTGCAATACCAAAAGTACAGTTCAAGTCGACATAGGGGTTTCACTGAAATCCCAACGAACCTCAGTAACAGTATAGCGTAAAACAATAGATATCAAAAAATGAAAAACGAAATCAAAAATTGGACAGCCTCCGATATTCCCAAAAGTAATGGAGGTCTGGCCGTAGTAACGGGCGGAACCGAGGGAATAGGCTTTCAAGATGTCCTCGCCTTGGCATCGTCCGGGTGGCACGTAATAATGACAGGGCGTGACCCTAAGAAAGGTTTGGAGTCCATAGTACAGGTCCACAAACTTTATCAAAAGGCAAACGTAAGTTTTGAAAAGATCGATCTTGCCGACCTTTCCTCGATCAAGGCCTTTGGGGACAGAATGCAAGAAAAAGGAAGGCCGATCGATCTTCTTATCAACAATGCCGGTATCATGACCCCGCCCAAACGGCTCGAAACCGCCGACGGTCTGGAAATACAGTTTGGCACGAACCATATTGGCCATTTTGCATTGACGGCCCATCTCATGCCACTATTGTCCATGGCGAACCATCCCCGTGTGGTCACCGTTTCGAGTATCGGAAACCGTAATGGCAAGATCAATTTTGATGACCTTCAGTCAAGATCTTCCTATAAACCCATGGAAGCATACGCACAATCCAAACTGGCCAACCTTATGTTTGCCTTTGAACTCCAACGTCAAAGTGATAAAAACGGTTGGGGTATCATGAGTTTATCCGCCCACCCAGGTGTTTCCCGCACAAATCTCCTGATCACCGGAGCGGGACGATGGAGTTCTTCGGGGATAATGAGGACCTTTCTTCCCTTTATGTTCCAACCGCCGGCCATGGGGGCATTGCCGACATTGTTTGCCGCTACCTCCCCAGAGGCGGAACCAGGAGCCTATTATGGGCCAAATAAATTGAGTGAGACCCGGGGATTCCCCACTCCAGCAAAAATACCGGTACAGGCCGAGGATAAGATCGTTGCCCAAAAATTATGGGACGTATCCCTGGAATTGGCCAATGTTACCTTTGATAATAGAAAGTATTAATTTTAGATATGTTATGAATGGTCTTATCGATTGGTTTGGCACCTCGGGCGGACAGCACCAAATTTGTTTGGGCCGGGATGCCCTTTAAGATCGTTCCTTAACAATCCATCAAGATATCCTTTTACCCAAAACCCAATTGGATGAATACCATTCGAATCAAATCAATAACCGAACTGCACCGGATGGTAGGTTTGGCCCCGCCGGAGCACCCCCTTATCAGTGTCATGAACTATGCGGATGTTCAAATGCCCGAGGGCTTCACAGAAATGAGGGCCATATTGGACTTTTATTACATCACCTTAAAAAGGGGATTCAAGAATAAGCTGCAATATGGACAACAGACCTATGATTTCGATGAGGGACTGATGGGCTTCATGGCCCCGAACCAATTGATATCGGGCGGTGGACCGTCCCCTGAGGATGACCTTAAGGGATGGATCATGCTCATCCATCCGGATTTTATATGGAATACCTCGTTGGCAACAAAGATCAAGAAATATGAATTCTTTGGATACGCCGTACACGAAGCACTCTTTTTATCCGACAAGGAAGAAACCATTGTCAATGGTATCGTCGGTGCCATCAAAAATGAATATCATTCCAATATCGATGCATTCAGCAAGCAGATCATAATAAGCCATATTGAAAATTTGTTGAGCTATGTGGAGCGATTTTACAACAGACAATATATCACAAGGGAAAAATCCAATCATCAAATCCTGGAAAAATTGGATATGTTACTGACCACCTACTTCAATGATGGGGATTTGGTTTCAAGAGGGTTGCCGACCGTACAGTATATCTCGGATACGCTGCATATTTCGCAGAACTATCTTCGTGGATTGTTAAAAATGTACACCGGTAAGAATACGCAGCAACACATCCATGACATGCTGGTCGACAGGGCAAAGGAAAAATTGTCCACTACCGATCTGTCCGTGGGTGAGATTGCCTATGAACTGGGGTTTGAACATCCACAAAGTTTCAGTAAACTGTTCAAGAAGAAAACGAATATGAGCCCTTCCGAGTTTCGGATTTTATACCATTAGACAAAATCCTTGTAAACCATTCAGTTCTTTTCAAATTTTAGGACCCAATCCTTTAAGGAGTCCAGGATAGGCAGCATTGCCTTTCCCTGATCGGTAAGCTGATATTCCACTCGTGGTGGTATTTCCTTATAGGCCGTTCTCAAGATGATGCCATCTTCCTCCAATTCCCTCAATTGTTCGGTCAAGACCTTCCTCGTAAGATCGGGAATGATCGCGTCCAGTTGTCCAAAGCGAATGGTCCGGTCATTGATTACGTTGATGATAATGGGCTTCCACTTGTTCCCAACCTTCCCAATGGCCCTTGTAAGGGGACAATGTGAATTACAAAATTTTTCATCCCTCATGTTCATTGTTTTTGTAGTTACCCAAATGTAACCACTATTTACATAATAGTATCTTTTTCATCCTATCTATAGTATACTTTTGATACCATAACAAAAATACAAAAATAACATGAGTAGATTAAAAAACAAAGTGGCCATTGTAACAGGGGCTTCCAAAGGAATTGGCGCCTCCATCGCAATACATATGGCTAAAGAAGGCGCAAAGGTAATCGTGAACTATGCCTCGGATAAAAATGGTGCTGAAAAGGTTGTAAAAACCATATTGGATGCAGGAGGGTCGGCACTGGCCATACAGGGAGATGTATCCAAGGAAACCGATGTCATCCGACTTTTTGAAACGGCGGAAAGAGACTTTGGGGGGTTGGATATCTTGGTAAACAATGCAGGTGTTGGTCAATATCAACCCATTGAAGCGTTCACGGAAGAATCATTTCAAAAGCAATTCTCCATAAATGTACTTGGAACATTGTTATCCATTCGAGAGGCCCTTAAGCTTTTGGATAGCAAAGGTGGGGCCATTATCAACATCAGTTCCGGGTTCAGCAAAATGCCTTCTCCCGGGATGTTGGCATACTCCGCTACCAAAGCATCCATTGATGCCATCACCGTGGCCTTGTCAAAGGAACTGGGTGCAAGGCATATCCGTATAAATTCCATTCTTCCAGGTGGGGTTGAAACAGATGGTGCCAAAGCTGCCGGAGTGACAAAAGGAAGTGATGCCGAAAAGAACCTAATTGCACACACACCGTTGGGACGTATGGGAATGCCTGGGGACATTGCAAAAGTGGCCGTGTTTCTTGCCTCGGATGAAGCCGCTTGGATCACAGGGGAACAAATCTCGGTTTCCGGTGGTATTTATGGTTTTTAACTATGGCCATAAGCCAATATACAGGTAGGAACTAAGCCTTTTTATTGGTCTGGGATTTTTGATGGATTGAAACTTTGTGGTATTGTAATTCATCATCACCGTCAGTTTCATCCCCATTGGATTTCAGGGTATCTTTAAACATTCCATTCACTACTAGCCACTTCACTGGAGCTGGCTAGTAGTAGAAATGGGATGATACGGTTCAAAACGTTAGCCAATCTTCCATTAGTATTGCTAAACTATTTGCCAATCTTCTTTTGAATTTGTGAGGGATAGCGCTCCCCAACAATTTTAATGGTCTCCAAAGCACCTTTAATTTTCACCAGCTCGTCCTGTGACAATGTCACCTTTGCCCCATCAATGTTTTCCTGTAAGCGATGTAACTTGGAAGTTCCTGGAATGGGAACAATGAAGGGTTTCTGGGCAAGGAGCCATGCTAGGGCAATTTGGGCCGGGGTGGCCCCTTTGTCATTTGCCACGGCAACCACCAGATCCACCAGAGCCTGGTTGGCCTTTCTGTTCTCCTCTGAAAAACGGGGCAAAAGATTTCGTGGATCTGTTTCGTCAAATGTGGTTTCCGCAGATATCGTACCTGTTAAAAATCCTTTGCCCAAAGGACTGAAGGGAACCAATCCGATCCCCAGTTCCTCCAAGGTTTGCAGCACATCTGTCTCGGGATCCCTATAAAATAGGGAGTATTCACTTTGTACGGCCGAAAGGGGCGTTTCCCCATGTGCCTTTCGAATGGTTTTTGAATCCACTTCGCATAGTCCAAAATACTTTACCTTACCCTCTTGGATCAGGTCGTTCACGGTTCCTGCCACCTCTTCGATGGGAACGTTCGGATCTATTCTGTGCTGGTAGAGTAGATCAATATGATCGGTCCCCAATCGCCCCAACGAAGTTTCTACCGCAGATCGTATGCTATTTGGACGGCTATCCACCTCAAATTGCGCATCCGGTTTGAACCCAAACTTGGTCGCGATGACCACTTCGCTTCTGATGGGAGCAAGGGCCTCCCCTACCAAAAGTTCATTGTCCCCATAGCGAAGAGCCGTGTCAAAAAAAGTGACCCCCTTGTCAAAGGCGGATCGCATCAATTGAATAGATTCCGCTTTGGAAGGGGCGCCAGGGAAACTCAATCCCATACACCCGTATCCCAGGGTAGAGACTTCCAATCCACAATCGCCCAATTTTCTTGATTCCATTTTTCTTGATTTTTTGATTATCATGGGTACAAAGGTTGTCCTTTATACCATGGAACCTTTTGACATAAGGCAAAAAGCAGGATTACCCAATCCTTTTTCGAACCCTGCTCAAGGTCGATTGGGTGATTCCCAGATAGGATGCGACATAGGACAAAGGAATTCGATTGACCAGATTCGGGAATTTCTGCATAAATCCAAGATACCGTGTTTTGGCATCCTGTTCGATCAATGGACTTCTTCGCTCCAATTTTTCCTTTTGTTGCCTGGCCACGATTTTTTGGACAATCGCTTCCCATCCCACAATGGTTTCCGAAATATCCCGCCAATTCTTCTTGGAGAAAACCACAAGTTCACACGGTTCAATGGCCTGCAAATATTCGGAGGGAACGTAGTTGGATCCGATATCATGGCCATACAGGATCAATAGGTTTTCCTCAATGAAATAGCGGGTGATCTCCTCCCCTTGGTTATTGTAGTAATACACTCTCAGTACACCCTTTTTGGTAAATCCGACATGGTTGATCGGTTTCCCAGCTTCCCAGAAATAATCATCCGTGGAAAGCTCAATAGTCTCCGCTTTTTTGGTGATCAAATCCCTTTGCTGTTGGTTCAGGTTCCCGAACTGTAGCATAAAATCGAGGAATTCTTCCATGCTTCTAAATTACCCAATATATTCCCATAAGTTTTGCCTTTTGGCAAAAACAACCCTCAATCATGGATTACCTGGAATCTCTTTAGGGACCATATTGCCATTCGGCATGGATTGAATACCTTCCACGATGCAATACTATCAATCCTTTATTTTCCGCCATTCGATCACAACCACCCCTCCATTTTCCAAGGGTAAGTTTTCCACCAAAAGATTTCCCTTCCTTTCCAGCGAAAGTTGCCTGTTGTCCCTATTCAATCCGTTCCAATTGGGGAATGTGGAGCCAATGACATGCTGGCTTTCAAAATCACCATTTTCATCGACCGAATAGGTGCCATAGAGGGCCAAAGACCCGGTCACTGCGGCCCGCAGTTCCTCACAGGTACCTTGACTTCTATCCTCTGCATGGAATGCCGGTACATCCATATCATTCAATATCACATTGAAACGCATGTTTTCCGTAAAGATCAAAGAGCCGCTCGGGTGCTTTCCAAAAAGGGCCAAGGTGTCATTTTCCATGTGCAGGTTGCCCGAGACCAGTTCCCAAGTTCCCTGTATCCTGTTATTGTCCATAGTCGTGCAGGCATTTAAGGTCAAAAGAGCCAACATCCCATATATTTTGCTTCGTTTCATCGTTTTCTTTTTTTTAAACCACTCTAGTTGGTCTTAATTTTTGCCCCTTCCGTAACCCTGTCAAAAGTTGGATTCAACGATGGATCGACCATTGGATGAGGTTTTGCTAAATTCAATTAAAGCTGGCCCTGAACTCCAAAGGACTTTGCTTGGTCTTTGTCTTGAACAACTTACTGAAGCTCTGTGGATGCTCAAACCCCAGTTCATAGGCAATCTCACCCACGGACAGATTGGTAGTGGACAATTTTTCCTTGGCCTTCTCTATCAATTTTTGATGGATATGCTGTTGGGTGGTCAGTCCGGTCAATTGCTTGGACATACTGCTCAAATATTTGGTCGAGACATTCAGTTTGTCGGCCACATATTGCACAGTGGGCAAGCCTTCAAATAGATTCCCATTTTTGAAGTACTCCGTTAAAATTTCCTCCATCTGTGTCAGTACCTTGGCATTGGTCACTTTCCGGGTGATGAACTGTCGTTGGTAATAGCGGTCTGAATAGTTCAACAAGGTCTCTATATGCGAAACAATGATATCCTGGCTGAACTTATCGATGTTGGTATCACATTCCTGTCTGATATTTTCAATGATCCCATTGATGGTCGCCTCTTCTTTTTCGGAAAGGAACAGAGCCTCATTCACTGCATATCCGAAGAACTCGTATTTCTTGATCTTTTTGGCCAGGGAGGTACCCCAAAAAAAATCCGGGTGCACCAACATCACCCAACCTTTAGGGGCATAACCGGGTTCATGCTCCTGACCCCTCAACACCTGGTTGGGTCCGACAAAGGCCATTACCCCTTCGTCAAAATCGTACTTTTGCTGTCCGTAGGTCAAATTGTCACAGTTTCTTTTGAGGGAAATCATATAAAAATCCAGTACCGCACTAATGTCCGCGGCCCCTTTGACGGCCCCGACATCCGTAATGCTTATCAGTGGATGCGAAGGCGGTGCCATGCCCCTTATCCTATGGGCCATGGAAATGGAATTCACTCTAATGGGTAGCTTGTTCATCGTTCTTGGTATTTAATGTTTAAAGGGATATTTGAGATAGATCAATAGCAAGGGCATGGCCAAAAAAGGAATTTCGATCAAGGCCATTTTATAATTTCCCGCCCTCAGGGACAATACCATGATGATCAAAATGACCATGGCATTGAGCATATTGCCCAAAAAAAAGGTCCTGTGCCAGATCAACATCAACCCGATGAGTATTGAGAATATCCCAAAATAAGGCATTGCTGTTTTGGTGATGCCCAATTCGGCCATCATTTTTGATTGCTCCTGACTGGGTGCTTGAAAAGCATCCCACCCGTGCTTGAGGGCCAAAAAAACCGATATGCCCAAAAGCACCATTGATATCACATTCTTTATCATTCGTTGTATAATTTAGTTATCGTTTTAAAAAAATAAATCGGGACGGATAACCGTCCATGTTCTCTTTTTACCCTAAGGAAAGGGCTTCCCCAACTTTTGCAATTTTCAATTCCCCCTGCACTTTATTGTTCCTGGCCAAGGACTTCAGTATGGCCTCGGGCTCGGAAAGTGGTTCATCGGACATATCAAAGGTTCCGTAATGAAAAGGCACCATCATTTTGGCCTTGGTATCATTAAATGCCCTTACGGCATGCTCCGGATCTTGGTGGTTGGGTGACATGAACCAACGGGGAGCATAGGCCCCTGCACCGATCAGGGCCACATCAATATTTGGGAAAAGTTCCCCTACTTCCCTGAAATGGCTCCCGTATCCGGAATCCCCTCCAAAGTAGATGGTCCTTTCACCACTCTTTAACACAAAAGCACCCCACAAGTAGGCATTTTCATCCCCAATCCTGCGGTTTGACCAATGCCTAGAGGGTAAAAAGTAAATTTGCAGGCTGTCATCCAAGTTATATTCCTGATACCAACCTGCTTCCTGTATCTCGCTTGTTTTCACCCAATCCTTCAACAGGGTGGACATGTTCAACCCGGTTAAAAACTTGGCATTCGGGTTCTGCCGATGAAGGGTCACCAAACTGGCCTTGTCACAATGGTCATAGTGCGCATGCGAAACCAGTACATAATCGATATCCACCAGTTTATCCGTGGCTATCGGAAATTCGGTGTACCGCTTTTTCAGCGGAACCGAACCCATAATCGGATCTATCAAAACTTGCCTTCCCCCCACTCGGATGAAAAAGGAGGCATGCCCCAACAATACGATCACATCTTCCTTGGAACGCAAAAACGAATCATCCTTCACCACTTGCATCCGCCATTTGTCCTCTTTCTTGATTTTCCGTTTCGGGTTCCTTTGCAGCATCCATTTCAGTGCATCCCCGAATGAATTCTTCATAGGGAATTCATGGTTCACAAAGCGGCCATTTTCATCGATCGGATTTCCCTCCCAAGACGAGAGTATGGTGTTCAATTCTGGATTTTTAATCATAGGTGCCCTATTTTTTGTTTTGACTATGGAACCCGTGGCCCATTTACCCAATACCATTGACAAAGCTAAGATTCCCGTGGATTTCAAAAACGTTCTTCTCTCCATAATATGGATATGGCATTTAGGTCCGATTAATTTCAAAAATGGTTGGATCCAGGTCCATAAATTTGTTGTTATGGCAATACACTGATAGCCCCCTGTGTTCATTCCTTTTTCTTATTCATACCGATCTTAAGGTAGGCACTCAATTTATCGCTAGCGATAAAACAACCAACACTAGAAAAAACGCAAAATAAGGGAACCACCAACATTCCTATCTGCAATCCATTGGCTCCAGGTTCCGTGGATGCGGCGTCACTGATCATCCCTACCAGTAAGGGGGATAGGGCAACAGATAGCATTCCTGCACCCATCATAAAAATCCCCGTTGCCAGGGCCTCTTTCCCTGGCCCTGCCGCCACATGACCCGATCCAAAGGCAAAAGGCAATAGGAAGGCAAAGGCGAACATGGCCGGCACAAAGAGCGCAATGGTCATGAATGATGAGGGTGCAAAGAGCCCCACCATCGTTGAGACCGCGGCTATGATCAGTGCGACTGCCGGAGGGTTCATCAGTTTGGTCGATCCGCGCTTGACCGCCCTATCGAACCATCTTCCCCCAAGTAAGGTTCCCAATATCCCCATAAGGCCCTGTAAAAGCCCGAACGACAGTCCCACCTCGGATACGGTCAGGCCATGGGTCCTGATCAAAAAAGGAGCGGTAAACGTATAAAAGGGTGCGGTGGCGAAACCCAATAAATTGGCCACAATGAACAACCAGACAAAAGAGGGTTTGGAGAACAATTTTTTGGCCGATACCAAAAAGCCTTCATCATCGGACTTGGAACGCAACACCCCATAGTTTCCCTTGGCGAACAAAAGGACCAATAGGACCACCAACAACCCAATAACACCGGCACCGATAAAAGCGTACCGCCAGCCCAGATGATCGCTTATCCATCCCCCCAAGGCAAAGCCGATCATGGTCCCCAAGGGAATTCCCATGGCAAACAACCCTATGGCCCGTCCCCGAAAAGCGGCGGGTATCCGATCCACGATCATGGCATGGCTTGCAGGGGTCCCTCCTGCCTCACCAAGGGCAACGCCAAAACGTGAAAAGGCAAGAAGAACAAACCCGAAGGCCAATCCACCCAATACGGTCATGGCACTCCAGAGCAAAAGGCACAGCACCAACACTTGCTTTGCCCAGCCTTTATCGGCTATTCGCGCAAGGGGCAGGGAGGCCAAGGAATAGCAAACGGAAAACGCGACCCCTGTAAGGAGACCGAGCTGGGTATCATTGAGGCCAAGGTCCAGCTTGATCGATTCCCCCAAAATAAACGGCAGCACCCTATCTATCTGACTAAAGATGCTCACCAATACCAAGGTGATCAAAAAGGCGGTCCTTCTCCAACAGGACAACAGGACATTTTCATTGGGGTGTGATACCAGGGGTCTATTCATTCCTTTGGTTTTTTCGGTTATGGGACACGGGTCCAGTGAATAGTCCTACCTAACAGGGTCACTCCTTTAAAAGCCCTGCTTTCAAGTTCATTTTCACTTTGTAGTTCCCCCTTAAAACTATAGGTATTGCCGTCCTGGACACTGTACAATTTGCCATTTTTGTACTCCCCATCCCCATAGGCCAAGCCGGTAATATGGATTATCCCTTTTATGGGACGGTCCCGTAAATTTTCATCTGGATTGTGCACATCTTTTTTGGGGGTCTTCCCATCCGGTTCGAACATATCCTTGGACCACAAAAGCTTGGCAGAATATATTTCTCCCTCCTTAAAGAACTCGATCTTATAGTTTTCACTTTGCCATACACCAAGGATATGGTCGGCCTCCAATTTTTGGGCCATTGCGCTAAGGGATACCAATAGTATCGCTGCCAATAATACATTTTTCATATAACTGATTTTTGATAATACACTTTTGCAAACTCTTTGGCGAAATCGGTGAGTTTCACTTTTCCCAATTCCGGTCTGTTCTTATAATAATCTTCATATAGAAGCCCATTCACCCTACTGGCGTTCATTTCGGTCAGGCCCATGGCCACATCGGGGTTCATTCCCAAATACAAAAGGTCGTAGACAAACTGCTCATCGGACACCTGTGTCCATTTGAGATCTGGCATTCCAATCGCGGACCCCAGCACATGTGCCACCTCATCGGGCGAAACCTCATCACTGGCTATGTATCGAACCGTCCTTCCAATAAAGGGCAGTTCCATTTCTTCGGAAATGACCTCCGCAATGTCCAAATGGGAGACCCAAGGCTCTTTTTCTCCACCGCCATAGTTTTGAAAGATGGTACCTTCTTCCCGTATACTGGGTATGTAGGAGAACATGTTATAATAGAAACCCACCGGTCTCATAAACTTGATATGGATATCATCCGGGAGTGCCCTCAAGGTTTCTTCCACATAATAGTGCGCATTGAGCAACCCGACCCCATAACCGGTATGCGCTCCTATCGTACTGAGGTGGATGACTTTGGACACCCCGGAATTTTTAATGGCATGGGCAAAGCTATCGGCCAGCTTAAAATGTTCCGCATCGATATCCATGGCATGGTTGAAATAGGCCCCGGTATTCGCATTGATGGCTTCCATGAGGTAAACCACATCGGCTCCCCTGAACGTTTCTGTCAAAAAGCCGACATCTTGCAATTTTCCAATGGCGGCCCTTACTTGTTTCCCATCCCATGGTGGGTTCAAGGCCTCAATGGCCAATTGCCGTTCCGGTCTACTGCTTATGATGGTCACTTGATGTCCCTTTTCGATCAAGGACAAGGCCAATGGTTTTCCGATATGGCCCAAGGAACCTGTTAAAACGATTTTCATACGATCCGCCATATCAACCCGTAACCCTTAACTGTTTCAACTTTTTAAACTCACCATGCCCATATTTGATCAGGGTGTTCGGCAAGATCCTTCCCAGGACCTTTACGGTCTTGGCCAGGCCCGGTGTGATTTCCGGTCTATCCCTCAAAATCCCATCGATCGCATCCCTGACCATTTTCTCGACATCCATCATCCTTCCCTCCGGGGGTGGCAATTCCCAATGGTTTTGGAGATTGGTCCTCACCCCTGGTGGCAGTATCTCGAACACTTTGATATTGGAATCTTCCAGTTGCAAACGCAACACCTTGGTATAAGCATGGGCACCCGCTTTTGAAGCACTATAGATGGGGGCAATGCTATACGGTAGATAAGCAATACTGGAAGTGACATTGATGATTGCCGCCGAGGTCTTGGTCCTTAAGCGGGGCAAGAACTTATGGGTCATCTGAATGGTCCCCGTCAGATTCGTTGCAATTTCTTGATTGATGCTCAAGAGATCCATGGCATTGTCCTGAAGATCGATCTGACGCATTAGCCCGGCATTGTTGATCATGATATTCAACTCGGGAAACTGTTGGACCACCTCGGCATAAAGCCTTTCGATGGATTCAGGTTCACTGACATCGCTTTGGATGATATGTGCTTTTGGAAACCTTTTCTTGGTTTCCTCCAACGTGTGGAGATTTCGACCGGTCACAATGATCTTGGCGTCCAAATAGGTAAGCTGTCTTACGAATTCAAGCCCGATACCACTTGTACCGCCCGTAATCAATATGGTGCTATTCTTTAATTCCATTTTTTGCTATGTTTCAATGCTTCCTTTTTATAGTTCAACCCTGATCCCAAAGGTGGGGAACACCCCGAGGCCAATATTGGAGATCACCCCTGTCTCTGGAATGAAGGTCTCCATGTTCACATTGAACCTGTTGGTGATGTTCACCAAATCCACAAAGGCGGAAAAAGTACCCCAACTACGTAGGACGTTGTAATCCACCCTCAGGTCCAAACTGATGAAATCCGCTAGCCGGTCCCCATTGATCGCGGTGATTTCTTGGCTATATCGTAGCATTTCGGGGTCATTGAACACATCTTCATGGATGATATATTCATCGGTCGGCCTACCCGTGCTGTAGCGGAACTTCCCTGAGAAAATCCACTTGTCGTTGGGCTTATAGCTTCCCAGAAAACTGAAGGTATGGGGCACACTGAAGATATAGTCATACTCCCCCAGACCATCATTGTCGTCCCTGACGCTCTCCATATAGGAATAACTGATCTGTCCATAATAATTCTTCGATAGCCTTTTGGTCAGACTGATGTCGGCCCCATAGGCATGGCCCGTTCCGTCATTGGTCAAAAAGCTCTGGGCCCGGTTGGGCTGCACGATTAGGTCGTCAAATTCCTTGTACCAACCTTCCGCAATGAATTTCAGGTCACTGGAAATTTGGATCTTATAACCAAGAATGGACTGGAAGGAACGTTCATTTTTGAGGAGGTTCCCATCGGATTGCCCTGCCACATCCGGATAGGCCGCATCCTGATAATAGAGCCCCGTTGCAAAATTAAGACTGTGCTTTTCGCTTAAAGCGAAGCTTCCGCTCAATCTGGGAGAAAGGGTATGCTGCTCGGTAAATCCGGTATAATCGTACCGGACGCCTGGGTTCAAGGTAAACCGATTGGACACTTTCCAAGAGGCATTGATGTAACCTGAACCATTGAAGGCGTTATCATCGAACCTTGAGTTGAACAGGGAGGGATCCAACACTTCGTACAGTTGCGATGGGTTGTCACTGATGTCCCTTGTCCGGAACGTATAAAGGGTATCCATACGGCTCAATCGTCTTTCATAGTCCAGATCGACCATGGCGGCATCGACTCCCGCTGTCAGGGTTAGCTTATCAAAATTTTTGGTATAGATGGAACGATAACCCACCTCCTGTTGGTCATTGAGGATGGTCCGGATACGTTCCTCATAGCCCCCTGCCAATGGGTCCACTATGACCCCTTCGTCATCAAGGGACGGGTTGAACCTCCCGAAATTGTTGTCCACACTTGAGGAGCGGTAATACAGTACATTGGTGAGGTAACTACTGGAATTCAGCAAGGTCCTCAGATTGAGTCCCACTACGGCTTGGCTTCTTTCATGGTCCCACAGCACGGTACGGCCACTATTGTCCTCATTGATCTCCATACCCGGTTCCAGGTCATCAATGGTCCTACTGGCCGATTCGGGATTGATCATGGCAATGACCGAAAGTTTATTTTTTTCATTGAGCTGTGTGGTGGTCTTCACCAGGTAATCGCCAAATGATATGGAGGCCTGCTGTTCGTCCAACAGGTCGATCAGCATTCCAAAGTTTTGGTACCTGGCGGAAACGAAAACACTTGTCTTCTCGGATATCGGCCCATCGGCGATCAGGGTCGCCCCCAACAGATCGAACTGTCCGCTAACGGACCAGGATGCCCTGTTGCCCTCCTTGACCCCGAGACTGAGGAAGGATGAGGACCTCCGTCCATAGGTTGCCCCGAACCCACCATTCTGGAACTGGACATTGTCGATGATACGTGGGGCAAAAATGCTGAACCGGCCACCATTGGGGTCATTGAACCCTGAATTGAAACCCTCGGCCTCCAAGTGGGAAAGGTTGAACATGGGGATGTCATCCACCATATAGACATTGTCCCGGGTCCCTTGTCCCCTTGCTGCGATGGCAGAGAATTGGGAGCCACTGCTGACCACTCCGGGCAGACTTGATAAGGCCCTCATAATGTCCCCTTGTGCACCGGGATTCCTAAAAATCTCCTCTCTGGAATAGGAAAAGGCGGATACCGGTACCTGCGGATTGGTCTCCCCTTTGTAAACGCTCACCGTTACCCCGTCCAACTCGGAAACCTCCTCCAAAAGCTCATATTCCGAGTAATAGGTCTTATTGGCCGTAATGGTCATTTCACTGATCTTCTTGGTCTGGAACCCGATATAGGAAATGGTCACGGCATAGGTGCCCACGGGAATATCATCGACCTTAAAAACACCATTATCATCGGTAATGGCACCAAGTTCTGTATTGTCAATGGCCACACTGGCTCCCATTACGGGCTGTTTGGTGACCTGCTCAATGATCTTGCCCTGAAAGCTTCCCGTTGATTGGGCAAACACGGCCACATGGGCCAAAAAAAGGAACGCCCCTGTCAAAAGATGTTTATTGTCCAAAATAGATTTCATAGATATTTAAATTTTGTTTGGACAAAGTTCCCTTGAAGTTGACCGTAAAATGTAGTCGAAAGTCGCAGGGTTGTAGTTAAAAAGGAATGTCATATCAATAGCTTGCCATTCAAATCATTTATATAATAAGGGACGGTTCACCATTCCTAAAAATCCATTTGAAACCATCCAATGATGGCGGGGCCCCACGAGAATCGGGTCATAAAGAAAGTGCCCAACAATACAAATCCGGTAGCCACCAATAGCATCAATGAGGCGGCGAACTTCAGAAATGGGGCGGCCTTGAATGTTTTGACCCTGATAAAAACTTCGCCTATCATTAAATTGGGCACGTAGAAGAAAAAGTCCATGATCTGGTCGAAGGGTCCGCTAAAATTGCCTGCGCGTCCCAAACCACCCGTCAACAAAGTCCAAAACCCATAATCCATTCGGTACAGCCATGACCCTATGGCCAGGGCATACAAACGCAGTGCCCATGCGGAATGCCGTTCAAATTGTCCTTTTACCGCATAGCGATAGGTCAATACCGTGGCCAAAAACATCAGAACGCCATAAATGGAAAACCCAATGTCCATCGTCAACCCTCCAACGGTGCCCCGTATCGATATAAAAACAAGGCCTCCGATCGAGGCAACCAAGCTGGACACCAAATAAAGTTTTCCAATCCCCCGATGGACGGAAGGGTATTTGATTCGGATCCAATCCACCAATTGGATACTTCCCAAAAGCAATATGACCCCTCCTGCAAGGAAGTGTGCCCCTATCCCCGTTGTTGCCGCCACAGCGTTTTCTCGATAAAGGTTGGGCAACATCCGGTTCCAATCCATCATTTCACCACGGTAAAGGGGAGAGGCATAAAAGGCCAGGATATACAGGCCAAAAAGTGCTGCACTGAGCCATACGGATGCGATCAATAGTATCCCTGACCAGCGAAGGGTTTGTGCGCTTATTTTGGCTATTTGGGAAGTATCCTCCCCTATGGAAACAGCTATGGATCTTGTCAAATTTGGTCTGGGATGGTTGTTGTTCATCGAAATATGATAACTGATTACTATTGAAAAATTACACTCGGAACGAAAGTCGAACATGCATATTTCGTTACTTGGTCCACAGGTTCAAAAATTAGCAAAGCATTCCTGAGTGATGTAGCCAAAACACACTTTCTTGAAGTCAAAAGGTCGCAAAGCGACATTACAAAAATGTTCCCAAGGCTATCAACAGACCGGTGGATGTCCTATACATGGTCCAACCCTGAGGAGAAAGCCCTTCGGTCCGCGGTTAACATCAATCAACTTTGAACAACCAAAAAAGTCATTTGTGACCGAAGGGGCATTCCCGTCTTAAGGGTAAAAAACAAACCTATCACACAACTAAACTTGTGCTGTACAAATGTGGTCATAAATCAAGGCAACGATGTAGTCGAATCGTCCCTAATTGTAGCCAAAAGGACAATGCCCACATAGGAGCCAAATAAATTATGGGATTATGGCAAAAAGGAAAAATCAGGTTCCATATATATAAAATTTTAGATCATCCGGGCACAGTTGGACCTTAGGGATACCCAAAAACCTTTGTAAAATGGACAGAACTGGGTACAATGAAGATAGAAGACCTTGATTTTTCGGTTGGGCCCCGGCCAAGGAGAAACGCGCATTGGGCAAGCATTGAAAAATAGGCCTGAGGGTGGGCAAGGTTGGATATCCATCAATATGCTTCACAAGGCACCAGAACCTGCCATTTGACTACAAGAACCTGAATTACGGTTAGCCGGGGCACAGGAAGTATGCGCAATTTTGAACCTGTTAATCCTTAAAAACGAAATCATGAAAATTACCCTAACAGGATCATTGGGCCATATTGGAAAACCCCTGACGAAAAAATTGATCGAAGGAGGGCATGAGGTCACCGTGATCAGTAGTAACCCCTTAAGAGGGGCCGCTATTCAAAAAATGGGAGCATCGGCACGTATTGGCAATCTTGAAGATGCCGGCTTTTTGACAGATAGTTTCCATGGGGCGGACGCGGTTTTCACCATGGTCCCACCCAACAACTATTTTGACCCAAATCTGGACCTTATTTCCTATTATGCCCGTTTGGGCAAAAATTATGCATTGGCCCTATTGACATCGAAGGCCAAACGGGTAGTCAACCTAAGTACCATTGGAGGGCATTTGGAAAAGGGGAACGGTATTTTAAAGGGAGCCAATCAGGTGGAGCAGACATTGAATACCCTTGTACCCGATATTACCCTGACCCATGTGCGCCCTACTGCCTTTTATTACAATCTCTACGGATATATGGAAATGATAAAAACGGACAAGGCCATCTTTACGAACTATGGAACCAAGGCCATCCCATGGGTATCCCCAAGGGATATAGCGGAGACCGTTGGAGAGGAGCTTGTGCGTTCCGGTTCTGCCCCCTCATTTCGATATGTGGTCAGTGAGGAACTCAATGGACAAGAGACAGCGGCAATTTTGGGTAGGGCCATTGGGGTGCCTGAGCTCTCATGGCAGGTCATTTCAGATAACCTCGTTGTGGACGCCCTGAAATCCATAGGGATGAACCCCGCAATCGCAGAGGGACTCACGGAGATGTACGCTGCCATGGAATCCGGTCTTTTGACCGAGCATTTCGAACAGCACAGGCCTGAACCAGGGAAGGTCCGGCTTACCGATTTTGTCAAGGAATTCACAGTCGCTTACCAAAATAACCATTAAATTGGTAGTATGGAGAAAAAGGCACCCCATGAATTTCAGAGCATAAGCGCATATCATCAATTCAGGGGCTTACCGGCCCCTGAACACCCCTTGATCAGTGTCATCAATTTTGACAATATCCAATTAAGGACGGATGAACCCGATCGCATGGTATCCAGTTACTTCACCATTGCCCTAAAGCGACATCCCGGGGCCCGGTTAACATACGGACAACAGGAATACGATTTTAACGAAGGGGTCATGCTCTTCATGGCACCAGGACAGGTTTTTGGAATCCGTTCGGCAATGGATGAAAGGCCCAAGGGGTGGTTATTGATGGTCCATCCCGATTTTCTATGGAACACCCATCTGGCCAGTGGCATAAAACATTATGAATATTTTGATTACAGTGCCAATGAGGCCCTTTTTCTCTCCCAAAAAGAGGAAGGCTCCATCATCGGAATCTTAAAGGGCATCACACAGGAATACCATGCGAACATGGACCATTTCAGCCATAGCATTATCATTGCACAATTGGACCTGCTGCTATCCTATTCCCAACGGTATTACAATAGGCAGTTCATCACCCGAAGGATCACCAATCATAGGATGGTGGAACGATTGGAAAAATTGTTGAACGCCTACTTTTCCGATGACACCTATCAACTGGAGGGTATCCCAACTGTGGAGCAAGTGGCGGGATGGCTGCATGTTTCCCCTAAATATCTCAGTGGGCTTTTAAAGGGGATTACTGGGCAATCCACACAACAGCATATCCATAAAAAACTTATTGACAAGGCCAAGGAGAAATTGTCCACCAGTAGCTTATCGGTCAGTGAGATCGCTTATGAACTTGGCTTTGAGCATCCACAAAGCTTCAGTAAGTTGTTCAAGTCAAAAACGGACCAATCACCCACTGCATTCCGTTCCAGTTTCAATTAGACATATCCCATCTACGGACCAATGGACCCATTCTCGTTGGGCTTCCTGCGTTGAGTGAATTGAAATTCAGATTTTGGTGTCGTGTTGGAGGATGCTCAATTTTATTCGGCGAAGGAGACATAGCATGTCCAGCATTTCCATACAAGAAGGGCAAAAAAAAGATGGTTACTACACTACTACCCTATCATTGCCGTACCCATTTGCGAAAAACAACCTCCATCGTAACTGGGTCTTTAATATTCAAAATATTTTGGGACCATTATCCTTTTTTTATCAATGCCATAAATCACTACATGAAAAATTATTCTTTCAATGCAGTCATTTGAATTTCAATTTTCATTCGAGGGTCTGCCAAATTTGCAGGGATCATGGTTGTCGCAGGTCTTACCTTCCCTAAATATTTTTGGAGTACCGGCCAGCATTTTTCAAAGTCCGAAACTTTGGGCAGAATATAGGTTACCCTAACTACATCATCCATTTTTGAACCAGCTTCTTTTAAGGCCTCGTCAATATTCAACATACATTGCTCGGTCTGTAGCACGACGTTATCTTCAACGGTCATGGTCTTGTAATCAAAACCGGTGGTACCTGAAACAAATATCCAATTTCCGGCTACCAACGCCCTTGAATAGCCTATTCTTTTCTCAAAATCGGAACCTGAACTAATTAATGTTCTTTTCATATTACATTATTTTCTTCAATAGGAATCATGTTGGAGGTATCTACAGGAAAACTATCGTATTTGTTATACAATTTTAAAAAGTTACTTGATTTTACAGGTACTTCACTTAATGTTTCAAATAATCCCTTAAAAAAACCTTCTCGTCTTTGTGCCGGATTGAAAACCAAAGTCAATTTTGCGGTTTCTTCGGTATCGTTCCTAAAACCATGCGGTGTAAACCTGGGAACATAGCTAACCGTTCCAGGTTTTGCATAATGCTTTTTGTTTCCTATTTCCAAGGTTACCGTACCTTCATTGATTATAAAAGTTTCGTCCATAAAACGGTGATAGTGCAATTTTGCACCAACCGTTTTTGGAGGTAAGGCGATTTCATAAACACCCAGTTGGTCATTGGACATTTCGCTGGTAACCTTGAACGAAACACGTATGTTACCCATTTCATAGCGTTCTCCCCCATTGGGTACTATTACGGTTGCCTCGTCTTTCAACCTGTCTTCGAAATAACTTTCCCTAAATGTTTTCATCGTTTTATTGTTATTTTAATCCACTTTTGCTTAATTCCTCTTTTGGTTCAGGATATGCACTGAACAAAGAGTCCCGATTTCTTAGCTCTAACTGATAAGCTTCATTCACATAATGATTGGTTCTCACAATTCAATAAACTTTAATGGCGGACAAATAGGTCCAAACCATAAAAAGAATTTGAAGCGGTATTCTGAACCACAAGTAAGATGGTCCGTTTCCTTCAAAAGTTCCATTTTGGTAGTCAATATGATTGAAGGCAGCATATATGTTGGCCGGAAGAATCAGCAAGAAAAAAGCCATCAATATCCACCCGGTAATTACCCTGAAATTAGGAAGAAAAAGTCCAATGGCCCCCGCAATTTCCAGAATACCCGTTAGATGGACCACTTCAGTTTTGTAGGGTACAAAGCTGGGCAACATCATGATCATGCCTTTGGTAAATACAAAGTGGCCAAGAGCTGTAAATAGGAGCATTACAGACATTGCAATTCTACCCGACAAAGCGAATTCGTAGTGTCCACGAAATATTTTAAAGGTCACAAGCAAAACTGCAAATACGGCAAGCAATACAAGTAATGGTTTCATAGGTATCTGTTTTAAATTTTACAATCCGTTTTTCATTATTCCGTCCGAGAGTTTTGGGGAAAGTCTGTTGATCAGTTTCAGCAATTTGGTTTTGCCTATATAGCTTTCGAACTTGTCGGCCTTAAAGTTGCACATAAATTCATCCACCAGTTGTTCTGGTGTCAGTTTCGATTTCCCCCGCCCTTCGGTCATGGGTGTATCGATCAATGCAGGAACGATTTCAAAGACCTTGATATTGGTTTCTTCCAATTGATACCGTAAGGTCTTACTGAAACTATGGATGGCCGATTTTGTCGCGCAATAGACCGGTGCCGATTTCTTAGGCGCAATAAAAAGACCACTACCCACATTGATGACCGCGCTGTTTTTGTTTCTCAGCAATAAGGGCAGCATCAAAGCCGTAAGTTTTATCGGTGCCATAAGATTGATGGAAATTTCGTAATCCACCTTGTACGTCAAATCTTGTTCTTCGCTAAATTGATAGTTGTACTGGACCGCTGCGTTGTTTACCAAAACATTGAGGTCAGAATGGTTTTGTTCAATGAAAAACACCAGCTCATCCAAAGAATTCTTGTTTGCTAGGTCACCCGAAAAGCATTCAATAGTTGGGTAAAGCGCTTTTATCCGTTGTAACTTTTCTTTGTTACGTCCGGTGATTATTACCTTATTATCGAGGTCCAAAAATCGCTTTGCCAAAGCAAAGCCTATCCCTGAAGACCCGCCCGTGATTAAAATGGTATTTCCTGTCGCTATCATTTTGTTCCTTATTTTAATTTGACGTTGAAATCTTCGAACAGGTTTTCCTGCCCCACAATAATGTCCTTGATCTCAAAATAGGGAGCACTATAAACTTTGGTGTCCCGTAGTAATTCGATCAACAGTTTGTATTCGTCCAAGTTTGTGGTGCTTATCAGCATAAAATCCGAGACGGAGGAATGAAAATATTCGCTGTCAAAAAAACGTACGTTCACCGTTTCGCCAACTCTTTGAACAATCGGCAACAGGTCCTTTTCAACAAAACTGCTCCGCTGATCTCTGGTCAATGAAAGCCAACTGGGTGTGGCGCTCATCAGCACCAAAATGGTGTAGGGTTTTTGTTCCATGGCATTTTTTGTGCGGGCATTTCCGGTAAGGGTCAAGGCCGCCAATAGAATTATAGTTAGTATCCTCATCCTGCAATATTTTCAGTGTTCAAAATTGCAATGCGGAAATAATAATTCCATTTACATAGGTTGATAAATGCTACTTACCTGTACGTTTTTTTCTGATGCGGCTTAATTGTGTGGGTGTGATTCCCAAATAAGAGGCGATGTGGTACTGCGGAATCTGTTGCTCTAATTGGGGAAAATTGTTTTGGAAGATTTGATAACGCTTGTCGGCATCCAAAAGGACAATTTCAATTTCCCGTTGTTCTTTCTGCACAAAAAACTGTTCTGCCAATATTCTTGCGGCCCGTTCAATATCTGGACAGGTATCGTACAGTTTCTGTATTTCCGTAAATTTTGCTACCTGTATTTTACAATCGGTGAGTGCCTGCTGTACAATTTGGTTAGGCCTACCCGTTATAAGGGAAGCGTAGCCACCAATAAAGCAAGGGCCGATAAAAAAATGTTTGTTGTATTCAATAGCTTCATCGTTTCTGTAGAACCCTCGAAGTATACCACTTTCCAAAAAACCGATTTCTTTTGCTACCTGTCCGTCGTCAATAAAATTGTCTCCCTTTTTTAACTCTTTCTGGATAAACAATGATTCCAATTTGTTCCAACTTTCCTTGGAAATGGGGGTAATGGAATTAAAAAATGTTCTCAAATCGCTCATTTTACCGTTTTTTGCGAGGTCATGTTCATATGGTTGAATCAATTTATAAAACCTCGGGAGCACTGTTAAAGTGAACAAATTAGCAAATACGTAGCGAATAGAAAATAGTGGGGGTTTGCAATAATGTACACAATTAGGGATGATCAATCATTCTCGGGTTTCGTATGGTTTTTCATTTCATTGACGAACTGATCGATTTCCTGCAAGTTCCTGTTTTTTAGTTTATAGGAGTAAAACAGTTCTTGTTCCACAGTTTTATCCAACACAATCGGGACCTGAATCAAATTATCTTTCAATTCTTCGGTACAGAGGTGTTTGGGCACAATACTACATCCCGAATTATTTTTTAAAACTTCTATGATGGCTTTATAAGAGGGTAAAATATACCTTGGGATGACTTTAGGATTTGTACCAAAATTAATTTCCCAGAATTTCTTAAGGTCGGCTTGGTCATTGTCATAGGTAAACCATGTTTGCCTTTGTAACCATCCGATGCATTCTTTTGTATTCCTTTTAATTGTAGCCGGTATAGCAATGTCAGTGGAACTAATCAATTCAAGTGTTTCACTCTTTAGATATTTAAATTGGTGCTCATAGACTCCATGCTTTTTAATGCCGACCAACAACTGAATTTTATCTGTGTCAAGAGCCTCAATAAGTTCCTTTTCACTTCCAAAGCATGTAACGATGTACATTTCAAAGGAATAGATTTTATCGATTAATTCTGTATTGAAAAAGTCCGTGGTGCAGCCTATGGTGATTGCGGAGCGCAACTTCTTTGCGCGCTGACCGGAATAGTATTCCACCTTTTCCAATTGTTGCAGCGGGTTGTTGATTTGGGCATATAAAAATTTCCCATATTCCGTAGGGGCCAATTTTCGAGTGGTTCTTTCAAAAAGCTTTTTGCCAATATGGCCTTCCAGTGCGGTCAAATGTTTGCTGACCCCCGGTTGTGTCATATGTAATTTTTTTGAAGCTTCGGTAATGCTATTGCATTCATATATAGCACTGAATGTTCTCAACCACTCTAGATTAATCATAACTACAGTTATTAATCAGCAAATAAAAATAATTAAAATTATTAATACCCTAGATTTATATTTGCTCAAAAGACGATAGTCATGACACAAACACTGGTACTTGGTTACACTCCTAGAAACGGCTCTTACACAAAAATCCTGGTTGATGAATTTTTGGAACGGGCCAAGGCGAAAACTAAAATCAATTTTTTGGATCTGGCGAAAAACCCACCCGATCTCTTGCTGACGGATAACCTGAATCTGATCATGGAATGGAATATGGGAAGAAGGGATTTTACGGATACTGAACTTTCAATCCTATCCAATCATCATAAACTTATTGCAGAAGTCCTGGATTCCGATAACATTGTATTGGCGTTTCCGATCTACAACTTTACCATGCCCGCAACAGTAAAGGCATGGATAGATGCCATTGTCGTGAGCGATAAGACCTTTTCCTTTAGCCCTGAAACCGGATTTAAAGGTTTGTGTACCGATAAAAAGGCTTTGTCGATTGTGGTAAGTGGGTTCGATTATAAGTCCTCGGATGGCATTAGGGAATATGCAACTTCTACTCTAAAACAGAACTTCGATTTCATTGGAATAGCTTCTGAACAGATCTCTGCCTTCGGGGTGGACCAAAATAGGGAACAATTGGATACAATCCTAGAAAGCGCAAAATATGAAATAAAGAACGTAATCGATAGTTGGTTTCAATTTTGAGGCCAACTTTTTATTTAAGAATAACAATGGACTAGTACCAAGTTTAAATTTAGAGGTTCAAACAATTTACAAATAAGTGGAAACGCCGGACCTAGTATACCACACTCGCCGGATAAAATTGAGCACCCTTGGAACTAACACAAAAATCTGAATTTTAATCTGCTAAAGCCAAATTATTGAATGGCTCAAATTTTCCGTTTTTGGTGGTCTCAACCATTCGGCTCATCCGATCAGGAAACAAATCGATTAAAGTTCTTGGAAACACAATGGTTTTCCAAGAACTTTAAATTTCAACGATCTATACATGAATTTAATACAGTCTGATATTTAGAAAGTGTTACACTTTGGGCCTTTAATGAATCTTTTCGCAAATTGGCAATCCAATGGTAACCCTAATCCCCAAAAGAGCTAACCACATATGATAAATTATTTGGCTGTTACAATTCTTGCAAACTTGTTAAACGTTCATTTAATACCGCTTTAATATTGTTTTTTGCAACATTCCCTATCGCAATTCGAACCATAGGTTTTTGGTTATCTATACTATTGATAATAATATTCGCTACTTTATTAACATCGTCAAGTTCCCCAAACCCTTCTGCTATTAACTTCCTCAAATCATTTACTGGAGTTTCCTTGTATTCATCCATTGCCGTTGCGGTAACCAGGCTTGAACCAAAATTGGTTCCCGTAGGTCCAGGTTCCGCAATCACAAACTTTAAATTGAAGGATTCGAGGTCTTTCGCAATAGATTCAATAAACCCTTCTATTCCCCATTTGGATGCATGGTATAAGCTAAAACCAGGATATGCCATTTGTCCACCTTCTGAAGAAACTTGAATGATATGGCCACCATTAATTTGATTTCTCATATATGGGATGACCGCTTTTATCAGTCGGATAGAACCAAGTAAATTTACATCCAACTGTTGACAAATCATGTCATCTGATAATTCTTCCACGGCACCAAAAAGTCCATAACCTGCATTACTGACCACTACGTCTATACTTCCAAATTCATTAAAAGCCCTATCGACAACTGATTCGATCTCATTATTATCAGTTAGTTCCAAATGGGCGATTTTTAATTGTTCTGGATATTTAGAATGAAGATCCTCTAAAGCCTCCGTATTTCGGAGAGTAGCAAAAACGTTATTTCCTTGTGATAGAAGTTTTTCTGTCATTATCCTACCGATACCACTGGATGTTCCTGTTATAAACCAAGTCCTTTTCATATGTTCTAAATTTTTGTCTTATGCAAAGAACATTAATAATGGTAAAGGTGTGTTATCAAACACCAAACCAATAGTTGTAAAAATCAAACTTATTTGATATTCATCCAACGATGGGCGAAAACCTATCAAAAAACAAACTATAAAACCATCTATAAGTCAATAAAAACTGATAATTATTGAGTAATTGAATAGAACCAAATTGTATTTGTCTAATTTAACTTTTTAAAAATCAAACTTTTCGGTATTCCGATGGTGGAGTTCCCTGCAATTTTCTAAAGAAATTGGAAAAGTGGGTAACCTCCTTGAACCCCAAAAGATAGGATATCTCAGAGATGGTAATTGTGGAATGTTTTAATAGGACCTTTGATTCACGAAAAATACGTTCTTGAACAATCTTTGAGGTCGAACTGCCCATTGTCTTTTTGAGTACACGGTTTAAGTAATTCACATGAAGAGACAATTTATCCGCAAAATCCATGGGTGAGGTCAATGTCAAGTGCTGTCCCTTGGTCTCTATAGGAAATTGGCGTTCCAATAACGCCAAAAAATCATCGGTTATTCGTTTTGCCGAATCACTATGCTGTCTGTAATCATTGATTCTAGGCGAAATTTTTGTGCCAAAATGGATGATTTCAAAAATGAGATTGCGCAAAAGGTCATACCTATGGATATAATCAGAGTTAAATTCACTTCGCATCCTTTCAAAATAATTTTCAATTTCTTCACATTGGTGGTCTTCCAATTCGAACACATGTGTTCCATTGGGATGAAAGACAGCATACTCATTAATTTTTCCGAATTGATGAAAAAATTCAGGTGTGAAGACACAATAAACACCACTATGACTTCCTTCTAAAGGAATCCAATTGTATGAAATTGATGGATTGGCAAATAGTAAGGCTTGTTTTTTTATGGTATATGTCCTATCTGAAAAATGCAGATTGTATTTTCCTTTTAATAGATTGATCTTATAGAAATTTCTTCTTTTGTAAGGAATGGGTTGAATATGATATCCCGTTAAACTATCGACTGATATTATATTGAAGTTCCCAAGCTCCTTCGTCCATTCAATTTGACACCCTTGAAGGGTCCTGTCTTCGCCATGCTGCATATTCATAGTATGAAAATACAAACATCGACCGCATAATCCATCAGGATACATGATTTATTTAAGAATATGATATTTTGGACTTTTCAATAAAGTGTCTTTGGGCTTCTCAATAAACTGAAACTGTCAATGTATATAGGTCTTCCTATTAAAAATGTCCCACCGACTTCTCAATATTTTTAGGGTCTCCGAGAGTACACTGTCCCAATGACTTGCTGAAAATCTCCTTATCGGAAAACATAAATTCATGTTTATCAGAATTTTAACACCCACAACACCGCCTTGGCGTGTTGTCGTCTTGCTCTACCGCTTTTCCAAATAATTAAAAACCGTTGCGACCTGTGGCCGTTGGCCCCAGCATTATTGGGCATTAAACAATATTTTACATTTTATAGAACCTTTAAAATATGGGACAATACATGTCCCATTCATTTTTTTGAATGTCCCCAATCCTTTTGTTTTTAGGTCTTTTTCATTGTCATATTGTAATGGGACAAAAGAATAGTAAGCTTATCGATGTCCGTCACTTACGAAACTATGTACTATTTCATAAAATCTATTTATAGTGAGGCTCCTTTTTAATAGTATCTAATACTAAAGTCATAGAAAAGATTTTCATATTCCAAATTCAAAAAAGCTGTGGGGAATATTGATGTGAAATATAGTTGAAATTCCTGAACTTTGAGTACCCCAAACACTTCATGGACAGATACGTTCCCTTGAATATCAAATAGAAACTGGATATTCAGTGATTTCATTGTTGTGCAACCTTAATCCTGTATTTATCCAATCCTATATTTGGATAATACAATGTCCATATCCTCGGCCAATTTTCGGTCAACGACCTTCGCATAGATCTGGGTCGTCTTTATATTGGTATGGCCCAGCATTTTGCTCACTGATTCTATGGGAACACCATTGGCCAGGGTCACGGTGGTGGCAAAGGTATGTCTGGAAAGATGGAAGGTCACTTTTTTCTTGATCCCGCAGATTTCGGCGATGTCCTTGAGGTAGTCGTTCAGTTTTTGGTTGCTGACCACGGGAAGTATATATCCTGTTTTTTGGGTATGGGATGCTGCATATTTTTCCATGATCGCTATGGGTATGGGCAATAGTGGGACACTGCTCTTGGTCTTGGTCTTTTTTCGTTCGGTCTTGATCCAGTGTTGGCCTTTGATGTCCATAACGATATCATCCTCGGTGAGTTTTTTCACATCGGCATAGGAGAGTCCCGTAAAGCAGCAGAATAGGAAAACGTCCCTTGCCCGCTCCAATTTTTTGTTCGTGAATTCCTTTTCCAGTAGGGCATTGAGCTCACTTTCGGTCAATACCTCCCTATCGGTGAACTTCCATTGGGCCTTCCAGTGAAAGAAGGGATCTTTGTTGATCCAGTTATGGGCATGGGCGATCCGGACAATTTTTTTGAAGTTGGTGATGTACTTTGTAACGGTGTTTCTGCCCCCGGCTTTGGTGACCCTTAAATGGTGCTCGAATCTTTGTATAAAGGAGAGGTCCACTTTTTTGATGGGGATGTCCTCTAGGCCGTATTCCTTATATAAGAATTTTTTCAAGTGCTTCATGGTCCTGTTATGCTGGTAGTACCGTCCCTTTGAATATTCTTGGCCCACCAGTTCCAAGATCTGTTCGTTGTGTTCCCGGTATAGGGCTATGAGCATTTTTTCACTTTTGCCCTTGCCGAGAAATCCATCCCTAATGGCGTTGGCAGTAATGGTCTTGCCTTTGGAAATCATTTTACTGTGGATGTCATACAGTCGGTGACGGATTTCGTCAAGGTGCTTATTGGTGTCGATGGCGAATTGACCGCTACCTTTTACCTTACCTGCATCTTGATTCCATTGGTTGGGATTTACCTTTCGTTGGACGCTGATCTCGGCTCGTTTCGTGCCTACGGTGATACGCAGGTAAATGGAGGCCCTTTGGTCATTGTTAGATCGGCTTTTCCTGGTGTAGAACAGGATTGCGAACGATTCTTTCATGGTTTTCTGCCTTTTTTCGATTCTAATGTTGTCTTTGTTTCTGCACCGAATGTTGATATTCAGTTTCTTAACATTAAATCGACACGCTTTTTACGGATATGGTAATGTCAAAAAGTGAACACCGGATTGCACACCAATCCCTTTGTTTTCATTTGGAAGCAAATAGTGGCAATGAAAATGAAAAAGCCCTAAATTATTGATAATTAGGGCTTTTTGGATTCATATGGAAGTATGATGTGATCGCGGAAGGATTCGAACCTTCGACCGTCTGCTTAGAAGGCATAAATTCAACACAAACCATCCAAATACCAAAACAAACAAAAATAACACAACCCCTTTGTTATCAATACTTTTATGTTAACAAATACTTTGCATTGACATGCATTTGTTTTGTGATACTGTGTTACATTTGTGTTACAATCGTGTTACAGATTAAAGGATATGGAAGCTACCGCAGATATTTATCTTGATCCCCGTAAAAAAGCCGATGGGAAATGTTCGGTCAAAATCAAGGTCACCCACAAACGGAACCGTAAATATTTTTCCACTGGGATAGACCTCTTTCCTGACGAGTTTGAGAAGGTTATGACGGCCAAAAGGCGCACAAGGGAGGAAAAGAACATCCACACCAAACTTGAAGTATTCAAGAGCAAGGCCAACAATGTAATCGAGGGCATGAAGGTATTTACATTCGCAAACTTCAAGGAAGGTTATTACGAGAGCAGGGACATCAACAATGATGTTTCGTTTGCCTTTGATAAACGTATTGAGGAACTAAGGGAGAATGGAAAGATAGGTACAGCAGTGACATACGAATGTGCAAAAAATAGCCTTTCGGATTATAGTCCCAAATTGACATTTGCTGAAATAACCCCTACTTGGTTGCGCAAGTATGAAAAACACATGTTGGACAAAGGGCGCAGCATTACAACCGTCAGCATGTATTTGAGAAGTCTTAGGGCAATATTCAACAACCAGAACATTGATAAGTCAATCTACCCCTTTGGGCGTGGCAAGGGTAAATATAGCATCCCTACCGGGCGCAATGTAAAAAAAGCCCTCACTTTGGAAGAAGTTGCCAAGATATACAACTACGAACCAAAAAACGATGTCCAGGCGATGGCTAGGGATTATTGGATGTTCCTCTATTTATGCAATGGCATGAATGTAAAGGACTTTTGTTTGTTGAAATGGGATAACATAGAGGGTGATATTCTTTATTATGAAAGAGCCAAGACCACCACGACCGAAAGGGATAAAAAAGGCATTAGGATAGCCCTAAAGCCCGAAAGCAAATCCATAATCCGTAAATGGGGCAACCCATCATTGAACAAATCGGATTTTATTTTCCCACACCTAGAAGCCAGTATGACCCTAGAAAGGCAAAGAAGGATTTACCAAGACCTTACAAAGCAGATAAACAAATACATTCAGGTCATTGCCAAAGAGCTTGAAATACACCACCATGTGACCACATACAGCGCACGGCATAGTTTCGCCACGGTTTTAAAGCGTTCCGGTGCCAACATAGCCATGATAAGCGACCTTTTAGGGCATAGTGACCTAAGTGTGACACAAAACTATCTGGACAGCTTTGAAGATGATCAGATTCAGGAACAGACAAACGTATTGACCACTGGATTTAAAAAGGCGAATTGATGAAAACATTAGATTTGAGAACTGAATTTAAGGAACAATATCAAGGTTCAAATCTACAGAAGATTGTACGGAACAATCCTATTCCCATTAAATATACAATTGAGGGCATTGATTGCTATTTTTTCAATCCCGATTTGTTTGGGCTTATGGACTTCAAAATCAAAAAGGATGGACTTACCCCGGATGATTTTGCAATCGATTATAAAGACGGTTTCCAAGATGGATTGCTTCATCTTAGAGAAAAAGAGGAAATAACGGTCAAGGATTTAAGGAACAAGGATTTTAGAGAGGAAGCGATTCAGCAGTTAAAACGGATTCTTTATGAGAGAGAGTTTAAGCGTCACACCAAAGGACTATTGGAACTTGTATTTAAAACAACCCCTCGGATTTTCACTAAAAAGACAATCTACAATCATGGGTACTGGAACGCTATAGTCTATTCCATTGACGAATTAGGGGAAATTGCAGGGTTGGAGATTGGAGAACTGCAAAACCAAAATGTGAAAACTGAATATGAAGAAAAGAAAACCTTAACTCATCAACAAACCGAAAAGCCAAAATCTGAATTGTCTTTAAGACAAATCGCATTAATTTACGTGTATTCCGACAAACAAATAACTGAACATAACGGAAATGAAATTGCTAAAGAATACGGATGGACTTCAGGGCGTAAACTTTGGCAACACTTCAACTTTTATTATAAAAAAGTTAATAGAAAGGGATTAGATGCAACCGAAAAGAAAACTAAAAACAAAATAAAGCTAATTGAAAGCGTTGTTGAATTATTACCCACAGATAAGCAGGAAAAGGCAAAAGATGAAGTTTCAATATTAAAAAAGATATACGAAGCTGAATATCAATAAACTTTATAACTGGTTATAACTGGTTACCCACTTTTCAATCGTGAAACCTTTGTTCAAGTATTTTAAAAACTTGTACAAAATGAACAATCCATTTGAAGTAATTGCAGCACGGTTAAGCAGTATTGAAAACTTGATACTCGACCTTAAGCACAAACCGCAAACGGCTGAACCCGCCGAGTATTCCGAATCACGTGATAAACCTTTTACCGTTCCTGGACTTGCGGAGCTACTTGACCTCTCAATTCCTACAATCTACACTAAACACTCAAAAGGTGAATTGCCCGGTGGATGCAAAAGAGGTAAGCGGCTATACTTTCAACGTGATGTTATCCTTAATTGGCTAAAAGAAGGCCGTCAAAAATCAAATGCTGAATTAGAAAAGGAAGCTGAATCCTTTCTAGCATCAAAAAAATAAGCCCATGGAAAAAGATACCGATGGGCTAAATTCGTTTGCAGGCGAACGGTCCAAAGATAAACAATTTATAGTTAGCAACTTACGGAAAAAGATAGAAAAAGGCTGCGGTATGTCCATAGCACAATTATGGAAGGAACAGCCAGAGGACAAAATCTTCTATTTGGCCGCTTATGCCGTTACCACGACCAAGAAAGCTATTTGCTTGGCCAGTGGTGTACCAGTGGAGGCCGCATGTCGTTACAAGAGGGATCTCGAAAAGTCAGGACTATTGAAACAATCCGAAAAGGATGTGTTGTGTCCGGTCACCGGACACCCTGCAAGATTGATAAGTACCAACCCCAGTGAGTTTAGAAGGCTGGAGAACTCCAACCAATTGAAACTTTTCCCAACCCCTAAAATTCACGGCAATGGCTGACGGCAAGAAATCATTTTTATTCTACAACGATTGGTCGGAGATATTCAAGGAGCTTCCACCAGAAAAAGGGTATGCATTGCTAATGCACATATTGGCATACGTCAATGACGAGAACCCCAACACCGAAGACGATTATATCAAATTGGCCTTTGCATCCATCAAGAACACCCTAAAGCGTGATCTGGACAAATGGGAGGCAAGAGCTGAAAGGAGCCGGGAAAACGGGAAAAATGGTGGTCGACCTCCTAAATCAAAAAACCCAGAAAAACCCAATGGGTTAAATAGGAACCCAGAAAACCCAGACGAACCCGAAAAACCTGTTATAGTTAGTGTAAGTGTTAGAGATAGTGTTGTTATAAATAACAAGAGGTTTTTAGAAGACCTAAAAAAGAATGAAACCGAACATGCATCCTGGGCGGAGGGGCTGCACATGAAGCATTCTTTGAAAAAGGGTTCGTTAAATAGTCTACTAAAACAATTTATCTGGCATTTGGACAACATAGAAAAGCCGCACCCTGACCTAAAGTCCTTCAAAAGCCATTTTGATCACTGGTTGGGAACCTGTGGCAAGAGTGGGACATTAAACGAATACAAACATTCAAATGTTGGGATGCTATGAAGAAGAAGGAAGCGATACAGCGTTTGGGATGGAGGTTTGCCAACCACAGCACTTTCAACGTCAATGCCAAGGACATTGAAGCATGGAACACCATAATCGAACTGGTCAATTCACACGATGCCGATGGTTTCAAGAACAACCAGTTGTTCGCCAAGGCCTATATCGGATTGTTGAAGGCGACCTTGGAACACTACGGTACGGACATATTCGACAGCAAGCCCCAGAAGGCCATGCACAAGTATCTCGAAAAGCCGTTGCAATGGCACATCAAAGAGTTTGTGGAATACCTGAACCTATCGGCAATGTACGAGCGCATTGAGAACGGTAAACTGGAAAGTGCCGAAAATGCCTTTACGGTCGAGGACGTGGAAATGAACACAAAACAAATGGTCAACGAATGCCTAAGAAAGTACGGTAATGTTTGAGAAAGTCGAGATAAAGGCACCTGAAGAAGAAATGGTGGATTTCCGGGAGTTTAGGCACAAATACTACCTAGACCCGAATAAGCCCATAAAACGACAGCCCGTGGCATTGAGCATAGGAGAAACCAACTACGGACAGGAGCGTTTCCCGATACCCTTCGGGAGCTATGGCGACTTCTCTTGTTTGGTAGGGGCGTCCAAGTCCATGAAGACATTTTTAAAGACCGCTTTGATTGCCGGATATATCGGCGGCAGGACAAATAACTATTTTGATGAATTTTTAGGCCATGAGACGAACGAAAAGTTCATTTTGGACATAGATACTGAACAATCACCATATCACGCCCAGAGGGCTTCAAAACGTGTTATTGAGATGGTCGGCAACGAATATCCCTATCACATGCCCTTTGCGCTTCGGGAAGTAAGCCCAAGACAACGGTTTGAGTTCATAGAGTGGTTGGTAATGGAAAGCGAGTTCCGGGGCAATATCGGATTGATAACGATTGACGGTGCAGCGGATTTGATGGAAGATGTGAACGACCTAAAGGAATCCAACAGAGTGGCCCAAGCATTCATGCGGTGGACAACGGTTGCGAACTGTCATTTGATAACGGTGCTCCACCGAAACTTCGGCAGCAACAAACCAACGGGGCATTTGGGAAGTGCAATATTGAAGAAGGCCGAAACGGTGGCATTCGTGGAAAGGGACAAGGAATCGGGAACCACTAGGGTAACACCTGAATACACCAGAAACTACCCGTTCAAGGAATTTGCCTTTAGGCTCAATGACAGGTTTCTACCTGAAAAGGTGGAAGCGGGATATTTTTAATAAGTTACAATATGAAATCTATATTTGATTTTATAGTTACAAATAGTAAGTTAAAAGTAGATAATAGGTTAAAAACGGTTAATAAACGGTTATGGCAGGAAGAGAGGACATTCACCTAGACGGTAAGAGAACGCAGTTTGGAAAAGGTCAAGACCCCACCAAAGGGGGTGCGCCAAAGGGCAAGAGGACTACAACGATACTAAAGGACATCCTGAACAAAAAGGCCTCCGATATAGGTATCGAGGGATTGCCGGATGACATTGACGGCAACATGGCCATTGCTATGGAACTTTTGCGGATAGCCTTTGGCAAGGATTCAAACAACAAACTGGCGGCGATAAAGGAGATAATAAACAGGATCGAGGGCAGGCCGTTAAAATCCATACAAGTGAGCGATAGTGAACCAAAGGCAATGAGATTGGTTGATGCAACGGGCATAACATTCAAGGACGAACCAGAGATAGAAGAATGAGTAATTTAAAATTAAAAAGTGGAATTATGAAGTGGACAAAAGTTAGTGAAAGATTGCCATCTGTCGAAATTGATGGCGAAAAAGTACTCCTTTATAAAACAATTGAAGGAAGGGAAGAAGCAGAATCTATGTTTATCATAGACACCACGCTAATACGGCATTTTTGGATGGGCGATAATTATTGGATGTCGTTGCCTTATAGGCCATAACACTAATGTGAAGATAGATTTTTGATTATGGAAAATATTCGACTGGCAGAATTTGACATCGACATCGATGCAGTGGTAAAATCCGCAGCGGAATTGAAAAAGGCAATCGACCAGATAACTGATGCCCAAAAAAAAGCAAGAAAGGAAGGGAACGACCTTGACGAACAGTATGTTGCGAACGAGGCAAGCCTGAACAGGTTGCGGAAGGAATACAACAAGCACATCAAATCTTTGGCGGATTCAGCAAAGGCGACAGCGGACCAAGCCAATAGGGAGGAACTTCTGAACCTTGCCCTGACCCAAGAGGCCACCACCATTGAAGGGTTGAGGGAGCAGAACAAGCTGCTCAATACCCTAAGGAACCAAGCCAATCTCACCACAGCGGAGGGCAGGGAGGAAATCGACAAACTTAACGCTGCACTGGACAGGAACAACGACATCATAAAAGAAAATGTGGATGCCCTTTCCCAACAGAAAATAAACGTTGGTAACTATTCGGACAGTATCAGGGATGCCCTTGGGGACATGAACCCCTTTAACCAGTCCATAACCGTTTTCATATCCAACGTACAGGAAGCGGGGGGGGCGAGCGCATTCTTTTCAAAAGGGATGGCATCCTTACGAACCTCCATACTGGGCGTCACAAAGGCATCCTTGGCATTCATAGCCACCCCGATAGGTGCGATACTTGCAGCGATAGGCATTGCGGTCGGATTGGTGGTCAACGCCATGAACCGTAGCGAGGAAAGTACCAATAAACTCAACAAGGTCTTTTCCGTGTTCAGTGGTATATCAAATGCAGTATTAAAGGCATTGGAGCCACTTGGGGAGTTTTTGATAGATGGCATTGTCTGGGCAATGGAACAAGCAGTTGAAGCAGCCTCTAAAGCTAGGAACGCATTGGCCGACTTCTTGGATTTTGTGGGATGGGAGAGTGCAGCGGAAGATGTCAGGGAATTTGACAGGGCAATAAATGCAGCCATTGAAGGTGCAGAGCGATTGGCGCAGGCTGAAGCAGATTTGGAGAAGGCACAGCGTCAGGCGAGACTTACCCAATTGGAGTACCAGAAAGAAGCCGAAAAACTTAGACAGATACGTGACAATGAAAACCTGACCATCCGTGAGCGCATAAAGGCCAATGAGGAACTTGGGGCAGTACTCGAAGCACAACAGCAAGAGGAACTGAGGCTTGCCCAAATAGCACTCGAAGTCGCCAATCTACGCATTGAGCAGGAGGGCAGGACAAAAGAGGCTTTGGATGCGCAGTACGAAGCCCTTACCCAGATTGCCGATATAGAAGAACGTATCGAGGGCCAACGCAGTGAGCAGTTGACCAATAGGGTCACCCTTCAAAAAGAGGCTGCCGATAAGGCCATACAACAACAAAAGGATGCCCTCGACCTATTCTTGGCGGAAGCCGGAGAGCGAGCAAGGACTTTGCAGGAAGAACTTGACCTTGAAGAGGCAGCAAGCGAAAAGCGCAAGGAGATATTAAAAGCGGAACTCAACGCCAAGAAACTTTCCCAAGATGCCTACAAGGCGGAACTTATCCGCATAGATGAGGATCTGGCAAGGCGAAGGGCGGAGATAGCAGCCGACAATGCCATGCGTGAGATAGAGGCCAACAGAAGGGCCTTGGAACTCCAAAGGGAGGACAGGTTGTTCTTGACCCAACAGCTTGCGGACGATAGAAAGGCGGAGAACACCCAAATCTTGGAGGAACAATTGCGTTTGGCGGAACAAAGGTTACAGCAAGGCCTTATAAACGAGCAGGAATACCAAGATTCAATACGTGAACTTACCGAGGCCAATAGGTTGGCAAATAGGGAGATTGACAAGGAACGTGAGGCTATAGAACGCCAAGAGGCAATCGAGCAACGGAACATAGAGTTTCAAGAAGAATTGGCAAGGTTGCAGGAAGAGGGAGCATCCAAGTTTGAAATTGAACGGGAACGCATAAGACAAGAGTTTGAGATTCAGAAATCAGAACTGGACAAACAAAAGGCAGATGGTCTTATCAGCGAGCAACTGTACCAAGCGAAGTTGAACGCCATTAAACAGGATTCAAGGCGCAAGGACAGTGACAACGAAAAGGCACTTGCAGAGCAAAAAATAGCGATAACCGCAAGTGTTTTGGGAACGATATCGGGTTTGTTGGGCAAAGAGAGCGCAGCAGGAAAAGCCGTAGCACTTGCCCAATCTTTGATAAACACCTATCAGGGCATAACCGCCGGACTTGCGGCACCATGGCCGATGTCCATCCCTGCGGTCGCCACCGCTGCGGCAACCGGGTTCAAGGCGGTGAAGGACATCATAAAGACTAATCCCCTGGACGGGACAGGAAGCACAGCTAGTGCTTCTTCCGTTTCATCGGACATGAGAAGGGCCACACAACCATCGGGTATCAATGCAGGTCAGATAGCGGCCAGTGGGAATGCCGTGGTACAGCAGCAGATACAGAACAGCGCACAGCAGAACGGACTTTCCGATGTTGTGGGCGCAGCGGTAAGGGAAGGTGCAGCGCAGGGAACCGCACAGGGAAGTGAGCAAGGGCTTACGAATTTGAGTGATAACAAGGCTATAATGCAAGCAAGTACGTTTTGATTGAGTAATGATGGATTTTTTAAAACAATGGACAATGGAATATTTTTTAGCAACAGTGTTGTTGATGTATCTGACCAAGGCATATTACGTGCATAAGTTGAGACAGAAGCGTGACAGGATAGATTTCACCACCAAGCAGGGGAAACTTGAAATATTGCGCATCAACAATTTGATAGATTTTTTGAACGGGGCATGGATATTTATCCATAGCAAAAAGAAAGCATAGTGATTTAAAATTAGAGATATGGAAGTTTTAGAAGTTGGAAAGGTGGCCGAGAGGCGGAAACAACGAAAGCGTTGGTTTCACAGGTCAAAATTGAGAATGAAGATCCTAGAGGTCAAAAAACAAGTAAAATCAAGTTTAACAAGAAATGAAGTAGAAAAATGGTTGCAGTCGAAAAAGAAGTAAAGGAAGTGTTGCTCTATGTGGACAAATTTGAATTGAACGGGGCAAAAGCAAGAGCAGAAAAGGCAGAAAAGGCATTGAACGATTTTATCCGAATCGTGGAGGGCCAACTTCAAAGGCAATTGAACGGCAAGGAATTTAAAGAGGTCAAAGATGATGCGCTGAACTGGTTGGAAACGGCATTGACCTTTCCATTGTCCAAGGCACCGAAGAAATTACGCTACGAAGCCCTGAACATCGATATTGCAAAGATTGAGAGGCTTTGGGAACAAAGGAGCTGGGAACGCTATGAGTTTGACCAAGTAGGCAACGCTTTCAAGTTAAAAAATGAGCAGCCCATTTATAACACATACAGACATTATGCAACGCCCAGGCAATTGGAGGTGTTGGAACAGACCAAAGCGTTGGCAGATGCGCTCAATTTGGCAGCAGAACAGGGGTTGAACAGTTGGAAATCCTATCATGGTTCGCATACGGAACCAATGCACAAGGTCAAAGATACCTTCAGGGTATTGAGATATGACCAGAAGGAGGATAAGGTAGTGCCGGACTTGGAAATCATCTCCCGGATGAAATAGTTTATGGATCTTTCTTGTTTTTGTTAGAGGGGGTACGGCCTGACATAGCCGTGCCTCCTTTTTTTATACACACGCGTTATGACCCCAATATACTTCATTCAGCACCCTTTTCCGCACGCACGTTGTGACTTGTAAAAAACCTTCACCACCATCTTTTTATAGTGTCAAAATACTCTTCATAACCATCCTTTTTTTATCGAGTGGGAAAACTCAATTATTTCTTGTAATCAAGGGATTGGAACACCTTCCCTCGTATGCGTGTTGTGACTTGTAAAAAATCTTCGTGTAATCACTATAGGATGTAAAGTAAAATCGGAATTATTATTGCAGCCGCAGCCGCAATCCCCATTAGCCAAAGTGAAATTATCTCATACCTTGTAAATGGTTCACTCTTCTCTTTCAAATCCGACTTTTTGGATGCAGATAGCTTCAAAAATATTTTCCCCAAAAAAGATGTAGACTTTGATTTCTTTTTGTCCCTCTCAAAGTGGTGTCTAATAGAACTGTTAGGGTGTAGTTTAAAATACTCTTTATTGAATACTAAGTTACGGTCGTAGAATTTAAATTCAAGATTCCTAACGTGGTATTTCCTTGGCTCTATGCGCTTCGTGTTTTCAGCTTCCTTTTTATCCATTAGCGTGTTAAACACCATTTCCCCTGTATCTGGATTTATTTTGTGTAGTTCAACAACATCCCTTGGATGGGTAACTGTATAGTTTTTGAATGTTCCGGTTTTGACATAATCCCTAAACCATTCTGAATAAGAAACATGAAAATTTTCTTTTGCTTCGTTGTGTATGATTATCATTTGTTTTCAAGTTTAAATTGTCACTGACATCATTGTTTTGACTTCCTGAAACAAAATTAAATCGAAGTAATTTAGCCTAATTATAAATTAGGGATGATATACGGGTTTTTTGCAGTCATGCCAAGGCACTTTATTTAGAATGCGCTCTGGAATGCATTTTTAAGGTCCTTCGGGCAATATCGGATCCGCTTCCCGTTGTATCTTTTCAGGTGTGGGTTGTCCCTCACAAATGCATCAAAAGTGGATAACGGCATATCGAGATAGTTCGCTGCCGTTTCCCTGCGCATCAGGCCATTGTCGGTAAAAATTTCCAACATGGCCAATACTTCTTCACGGGTAACAATGTCAATGTTCATTTATGGCGTTTTTTTGGGTTAATTATGCCTATCCCTTTCTTTATAGATTGATTCCTCGACAAAACTACCTTTAACACTTCCTCTTCTGATTAGTGTATTTGGAGCTTTTAGAAGGTCATAGAACCTTCTTTCCTTGCAACCCAATATCTTCATAGCCTCCCATTTGTCAATACAATGGGTCTTTCTTTTTTGACGGAGTTCACGGGCTTTATCAAGAACCAGTTCATCAAAGAGTTCCTTAGTTATAACAACTGTTTCCATATCAACGTGATTTAATGAAGTCCTTGCATTCCTTTGGGCAGTATTTTGGGGCCACGCCCTTTATCTTGTGCTTTAGATGGGGGTAGTTCGCTATGAACTTATCAAACGCCTTCAAGGTCATTCCAAGTTCCTTGGCAATGTCCTTCCTGCCCATCATTGGAGGTTCAAAGTAATTCCTTACGATTTCCTCTACTTCTTCCTTGGTTAAGATTTCAATAGGCATTTATCAAATTTAACTGAGTTGTTCGATGAAATGATACTCCAGGACAGACGAAAGTTCAAATTTCAGATTTCTATCCAAATCATCAACGATGAACTTATCCCGGTTTAATCTTACCCATCTAGGGGATTTGTACAATAATTTTGCAACCTGTGCTGTGGTTAAAAACAAACCCAACATCCTTACCCTATGTAGTGGAGGAATATCTGTGGTGAATTTAAGACCACGATTGACGCTTTCCATTTCTTCGTAGTTTATACCTTGCCAATGTAAGTGTGTCAAACTCCCAATCCCCTCGCTTGTTCTTTCGTTTACCGCCAAGGATTATTGCGTTCTCGTAAAGCCATTTCCTTGAACACCCTAATAGGTCGCAGGCCTCCCTGACATTGGATTTAGGAAGACGTTTAAGGAGTTTTCCCAAAATATCAATATTGTCATTAAAGACTCTTTCTGCGATTCTTTGTACTTCCTCGGGGGTCATTCCTTAGCAGATTCCATTAGTTGCTCTATATCAGCAAAAGAGCTTACCTCGTGAACGACCCCATTCACTTTGATATACCCATGAGGTTCATTATTTCCCTTGCCTGTTTTAAATAGATCCCTCACCTCTACATTTAGCACCTCGGCCATTTTCATCAACACGTTGGCCCTGGGGAAGCTGTTACCCTGCATGATGTTGGATAAAGCCACCGGAGATATTCCCAACTCTTCTGCAAAATCTTTCCCAGTCAACCCCTTCTTATCCATTAAAGGTTTCAAATTCAAAATATCCATAACTATTATTTGGCTTCAAAGATAGTAATTATACTTAAACTTTAATAAAATATGTTAAAATTTAATTTAAACTTATATTGTATTAAATTAAAACTTATATTTGAATCGAAATATTAAAGTTTAAAATTAATAATGAACGCTGAAACCTTCAAATCCGAAATGAAAAACCTAAAGGAATGGTTAAAGGGAAAAACCATAGGCATTACGCTTATAACCCCTAACGGTGGAAGTAGGTACACCTTCAAGACCTTAAAGGGGTTCGGGGCTGCGGTACTGGAGTTCGAGACATTGGGGGCTTCCTTTGGGTTCATCAAGGTAGGCAACGACTACATAGAAAAGTCCACCAAGGACCATGCGGAGTTCATCCACAGGGTAAACAATGGCGTATGGACAAACGTCCACTTCATAGCGACAACAATCAAATAATCATATCATGGAAACATTCAGATCACAAGTATTCAAGAGGGCGCACGAAATAGCCCGTACCACTGGAAAAGCATTTGCCATTTGTCTAGTGAAGGCATGGCAGATCTACCGCCTTAAAAAACAGATGTTGGCGGGAACCGTAAAGTTCGCCTTCGAGAAAGTTGACGGTACTATCCGTTATGCGTATGGAACCTTGGAACAAAAGTTCTTGGGCGATGTGCAAGGGCTTAGACAGCCCAATCCCAAGGTCGTGAGCTATTACGACATGGAGAAACTGGCCTTTAGATGTTTCAAGGCCGAAAACCTAGTCAGAATCTATTAATCAAATTATAACACTTAAAACCAAGAATCATGATTGTAATGACAGACTTAAAAATGTATGATACCATTGAGAAGGCAAAAGGAGGCAAAATCTATAACGCCTTTATGGTAGAATGTCCCGAACACAATAGCGTCAAGGACACCAAAAATTTAAAGGTGGCCATAAATTCACTAGGGGTCATTCAGGACATCCATAAGATGAACGCTCTATTGGAAGAAATAGGGAGCGAGCATAGGGTTGATGTTGAAATATTCTATATCGTCCTGGAGAAAGTGATAAATCCCAACGCCAACTTGACCGAGGAACACCGGAAACGGTTCTTCATGGGAACCAAGAAACTTGAAGAGCTTAGAGAAACCATATCCAGTCTTTCCCACATGAGCCTCTATTTTCCTTGTGAAGTGGAATACCTTGTGTTGGGAACCAGTCAGGAAGAAGTGAATGCCCTGAACAACCAACTGGCTGATGAAGATTTCAAGGACATATTCTTCCACCATCAAGCCTATTTCCAAAAAGGGATAATGGACTACGAAAAGTTCATATCATCGTTAAGGGAGTGGATTGCAATGATAAAGAAAGGAGGTGAGATCAATAAAGCAGCATAGTGTCCTATTTTTGGATATTTCAAGGAAGAGGGGAAACCCTCTTTTTTTTTGGTTCAAAAATCACCTCTTATTTCGATTTTGTGTTACAAATGTGTTACGAAGCCAATAAAAAAGCCACCTACTAAAATCGTAAGTGGCTTGTTATCAGGGTGATCGCGGAAGGATTCGAACCTTCGACCGTCTGCTTAGAAGGCAGATGCTCTATCCAGCTGAGCTACGCGACCTCGCTTTTGCGGGTGCAAAGATACTAATGTGAATGGTTGTAAAAAATATTTTTTTTATTTCTTGCCCAATTTGCCTAAAGTGGCTCTTGCACAAAAAATCAGTTAATCAAAACCAATCTCCTTGATACCCTTGTGGCTGATTATGATGACTTCCAACGGTTCTTTGTCCCAAGTCATATCCTGCTCCACAAAATATTTCTTCATGCCGGAGGTTTCCTTTTCCTCCAAAATCCTTCCAAAATCGATATGGCCTTCACCTACGGGAGCAAACTTTCCCTCATCGTCCATATCCTTTACGTGCCAAGACTTGAACCTGCCAGGGTATTTCTTAAAATAGGCTACGGGATCTGCACCAGCTTTGGTCACCCAATAGAGGTCCATTTGGAAATTCACGTATTTGGGGTCGGTGTTCTCCAATAAATAATCTATGGTAACCTCTCCCTCCGCATTCTGTTTAAACTCAAAATCATGGTTGTGGTACAATAATTTGAGACCGGCCGCTTCGCATTTCTTGCCCAGTTCCGTAAGCACTTCGGCCAAATCCTCAACAGTTCCCTTCATGCCCATGGTTCGGGCTTCAGGATCAAAAGTGAACATACCCATAGGTGGTACTGGGATAGTAAAATATTCAAATCCTGCCGCTTTCACCGCTGCAATCTGCTCATCGGCATTCTCCAAGGTCACTGTTCCTTGATGCGTGCTCACTGGTTTGAGTCCCAAACTTTCCAGATAGGCCTTAAAATCCTCGGGGGTCATGCCATAGAACTTCCCGTCGTTATATCCTGCTGCCTCAACATAGGCATACCCGGCTTCCTCGACCTTTTCCAAGGTTCCCTTTGCATCTTTTCCCATATTGTCCCTGACTGTATAAAGCGCCAGTCCACCAAAATTGTCCTGTGCCTGCATTGAAGTTGCCATAGCGCCCAGCATCAAGACGGCTAGGGCCTTTTTTCCATTGTTGATTATGAAATTGTGCATGTTGTTTGTTTTAGTTGAAAATCAGTCTCACAAGATACCTATTTCTTGAAACATCACAGCACACATTTGAACATAAAAAATTCCGTTGGATGTGATATCGCAACGGATTGAATCTATAATTCCAACAAAACCTATATCTCCTTCAACTTAAGGGAAAGTTCTACCTTGATCTTATTGTCCACCTTGATCATTCCCAAAACTTTTCGGGGAGGTTCAAGGTCAAAATCGCTCAACAATAGGTCCAAGGTCCCGTTCACACAGATATCCCCTGCTTGGACACAGCTCAGTGTGGTCTCGTATTTATGGGCCACTCCTGCAATGGTAATTTCCATGCCCACCCCAATTTTTTGCCCATCGGTCTCAGGTGGGTCCACATGGAGCAGCCTGAGTTCCACTTGTGGATGTTGCTCAGTTTTCAACAGCTCCCTGAAATCCTTGTTGATGGCCTTTCCTCCACAATCAAAGCAATCGTTTGCCAGTTTGAGCTTGGCATTTTTGAACTGAATCTGTTCCACTTTGTCGTTATAGGTCAATTGTACGGGCACTTCCAACTCCTGTACCTTGTACTTACAGGTAAAACCATTGACATTGGTGGTACCGATGATCACCACTTCACTCTCAGGGGCCACCCACACCCGTGTCTCACGTTCCGGTGCAGAAAAGAAAGCCCCGAAGATAAGAAGGGTCATAGCGGATATGCTCTTGACGTTATGGATCACAAATGGTATCATGGTAATTAAAGGTATTGATTTTTATGGTTTCAATCAAGGTCTGGGACGAATGTCCCAGACCTTTTCACCTAAACTCAAGAGTGACCTAGAAACTGATGACAGCTTCCAACAGAATCCCTTTAAATTCTCCTTCGCTGAAGATACTGGCTGGGTCGAAACCGTTGTACTGTTGGTTTACATACTCAATTTTGGCAAGTATGTTCTTGGTCAAGAAAACACCACCTCCCAATTGGAACCTGTCAATGGTGATGTCCTCTCCTGCAGCGGTGTCGGCATTTACCGTATTGTATCGGGTTCCTAGGTAGAAGTTTTCAGTCTTACCGAATCGGTATATAAGTTCTCCTGCCAATTGGGTAGCTGTTCTGTCGTCGGCTTCAGCATCTGCCTTGCCTTTAGCTTGTTCAAAGGTTCCGAAGAACTCCAATCCTTTATATTTTAGGAACGGGTTGATCATAAAGGAGGTGATCTCATTGGTCATTCCAGGATCGTATCTACCTGAACGGAAATTGCTGGATGTAGTAGCCTCGGTATTCTCCATGACCAAATAGTATCTGGAACCGCTTCGGTCCGCACTATATAGATAAACCCTTCCAGATTTACCGGTACTGTACATAGATCCGGTTAAACGCAACCTAAAATCATCTGTCAATTGTTTGTCATATCCCAATTTGGCCAAGATAGAAGCTCCTGTGGTTTCTGGGTTGGTCACCGCTTGGTTCAATTTACCGTTGGATAGCCCAAACATCCCTATAAACCCATTTTTCCTGAAATAGACCTCACCACCTACCTCTGTGGTAAAGGCATCCATGATCAAGTTGCCCACAAACGGATTATGTATGGCCTGTGCGTTGTCAGTCCTCCTAAAGTGGGCATCACCATAGTTGTTTTCCATGTGTCCTACCTTGATGGTCACATATTTCATGGCATCCTCCAACAGACCGGGGCTGATGAAATCCAGATTATCCACTTGGAAATACCCTCCTTTCACATAGGGTTCTGGGTGGTGCCTGGAAGACAGGTAGGTCCTTAAGTGCATTCGAACACCTTTGGCCAAAGCCACATCAAGATCTAAGTTGGCAGTTGCCAAGTTAAAGTTGTCCCCTATTTCAATCAGTTCCACAGCCCCTGAGTTCTCATGATCCACGGCTTGAAATTGTAGCGTGGATGATCCCCCCACCCTGACCTTGACCCCGTCAAAGGTAAGCGCAGTATCTTTTGGGCTTTCAAAAACGTTCACCCCGTTCTTATCAGGTTGTCTGTAGTTGTCCAGATTTCGATTTTGGGAATATCCCCACAGTCCTACCATGAATGTTGCGGAAAACAATCCGTATTTTACATATTTTTTCATTGTTATAGATTTTTTAGTTGAGTACTTCTTTTTATTGTTTATTATTTTTTCCAAATCGTGTTATAGTGAATTTCAATTTCATCCCCTGTTTTGATGGTTCCCATTAATGCCTTGGGCGGTTCTATGCCAAAATCGGTCATTTTCAATCCTTTTTTCCCTTCCAAACTGACCTTTTCCCCATTTACTGTCAAATCAAATGGGAGCTCTATTTTGTTTGTCTTTCCTGCAATGGTCAGGTTGCCATTGGCCACTACCTTATATTTGTTCGAGGAAGAGGGCACAGGCGTAATCTCTTTGATGCTTGAAAGTTGAAACACAATCTGTTTGTGGCTATCCGTGTCCAGGGCCTTGTACGTATTCTTGTCCATGGCGCTCTTTCCACTTTTTAGACTTTCTGCCTCAACAATGAACTTCAAGGCAGCAATCTTGGGCAGCTCCCCAGAAATGTCCACTTGGAGTGACCCTGATTTTTGCTCGGCAACCTCTTCCCAATCATGCAGGGTGGAAGTTCCTGTGACCGCAAGTTTGCCTTCCCCGTTGCTGAGCTTAAAATTTTGTGAAGAAAGCGTTACGGGTACCAGTCCCACTACAATGGCCAGAGCGGCTATTTTTAATGAACGCTGGTTCCTTTTGATATAACTTTTCATAGTTTCTAGGTTTTGATAGGACAAAGATCTTGTACAGACCATTCTTAAAAGATGATAAATGTCAGGTTTTTCCTAAAACGATATTTTCTTTGGGAAAAGACCTACCTCTGTCATTTTCGCTTTTCGAGTATAATTGGGCCAAAGTGGATAGGGAGCAGGCTATTTGAAAAACCTTGATTGCTTTGGAAAAGTTGATTGTGAACGGACATACTGAAGATACTTTCTTCTTAACTTTGAGGTTTTGGTCCAGTAGTGATAACCATTAAAACCCACCCGATATGCACTTACCCATGTTACAGGACTTTTTGATCTTGCTGGGACTTTCCATGGTCGTGGTATTTGTTCTGCAACGCTTGAAACTACCCTCCATCTTGGGTTTTTTGGTCACCGGGATCCTTATCGGGCCCTATGGTTTTGGTCTCCTGAACGAATCTGAACAGATTGAGGCCATCTCGGAAATTGGGGTCATCCTATTGTTGTTCGTGATCGGAATGGAACTCTCCATCAAACAGTTGATGTCCATAAAGAACACGGTCTTCATCGGAGGTGCCTTGCAGGTGGGACTGACGATATTGGTCTCAGGATTGATCTATTATCTATTGGGCTATGCATGGAACGAGGCCCTTTTTGTGGGGTTCCTTTTTTCGCTGTCCAGTACCGCAATTGTGCTGAAGGTCTTGCAGGAACGTAACGAAATGTCCGCCCCGCATGGTCGTAATGCCCTGGCCATCCTGATCTTCCAAGATATCATTGTGGTGCCCATGATGTTGTTCACCCCGATCATTGCAGGGCAGTCGGGCAATGTGACGAACAGCATATTGATGCTGTTGCTCAAAACGGTCATTGTTCTGGCCATTACCGTTGTCAGTGCCCGGTATCTGGTGCCAAAGTTGCTGTACCTCGTTGCCAAGACCAAGAGCAAGGAGCTTTTTCTGATCACCACCATAACCATTTGCTTTGCCGTGGCCTTTCTGACCTCCGAGGCCGGGCTATCGTTGGCCTTGGGTGCCTTTTTGGCGGGTCTGATCATTTCCGAATCCGAGTATAGCCATCAGGCCACCAGCATCATATTGCCCTTTAGGGAGCTCTTCACCAGTTTCTTCTTTATATCGGTGGGCATGCTCTTGGACCTTCCTTTTTTTGGAAGGAATGTTGGGGTCATTTTGCTCATCGTGTTCGGGGTATTTCTCATCAAGTCCTTGATCGCGGCCCTTTCCATCGCAGTGCTCAAATATCCGCCCAGGACATTTCTGCTGACGGGCCTTGCACTTTTTCAAGTGGGGGAATTTGCCTTTATACTTTCAAAAGTGGGGATACAATATGGGCTGCTCAATGCGGAGACCAACCAATATTTCTTGGCCGTTTCCATCATCTCCATGTTCCTGACACCTTTTGTGATCATTTTCTCGGAGAACATTGCCTTTGGCGTTATGAAACTGGGGCCCATCAAGGCAATGGACAAAATGCTCATGGCCTCGGAGGAAACGGAAAAATCCGATGAAATGAAGAACCACTTGGTGATCATAGGCTATGGCATCAATGGGAGTAACCTTGCCCGGGCCGCCGAGTTCAGCAACATACCCTATGTGGTGGTGGAACTCAATGCTGATGTGGTGAAAAAAGAAAGGCAAAATAATGTGCCCATCCATTTTGGGGATGCCACCCAGGACCACATCCTGGAATTTGCACACACTTCCAAGGCCCGCGTGGTGGTCATTGCCATTTCCGATTCCATCGCCACCAAGGCCATTATAAAAAATATCAGGAGCATCAGCCGGTCCATCCATATCATTGTGAGGACCCGTTACGTAAAGGAGATCACCGAATTGATTGCCATGGGTGCCGATGATGTGATCCCCGAGGAGTTTGAAACATCGATTGAGATATTTTCAAGGACCTTGCACAATTTTCTTGTGCCCGAAGATGATATTGAACATTTGGTGAACAGTGCCCGATTGGACAACTATGAATTGTTCCAAAACAAAAAAGGCACTCCTCGAACATTCAGGCCCACTGAGTTCCCCGATTTCAACATTTCCTGCGTACGGGTCAACACCGACGACAGGGATATTGTGGGCAAGGAACTCAAAGACCTGAACCTAAGGAATGCCTATGGCATCAATATTTTGGGTATTTCCAGAAAAAATGAGCTACATAGTTCCATAAAACCCTCGGACAAGATCTATCAAGACGATCTTCTCTTTGTGAGCGGGGACCAAATGGGTATCGATCAATTCCGGAAAAGTATTGATTAAAGAATCCTTTATCACTCCAAACTATAGGTAAAAGTAATTTCGACGGCACTTACCACGCCATCCACATCCCTTACCTCAAAATCATTGGTGAACGAGAATTCGGTCCCATTGACATTGAATTCTATATCGGTATTCTGCAGGCTACATCCGCTGACCAAGCTCAAATTCGCTGAGGCCAGTCGCCATGTTCCCTCCAATGCTGCTTTGTTCTGACAATCCGTGGCATTCTGTCCCTGTTCGTATTCATAGGTCCTGTCTGAATTGAAAGTATAAGAAGCGTCCCTTTGGCAGGCTGAGTATTGTGCAAAAAAATCAGTACTTGGATTGTCCACATCATCATCGGTAAGATCGATTTCCTCATCAGCGGTAATTGCTGAAAGCACCCAAGTCCCTACCAGCAATTCTTCTTCAGTAGCCAATTCGCCGGTAAAATCCTCAGGGCAATCAACGTCATTGTCCGAGTTGCACGATGAGATGATTCCTCCCATCATAACCAACATACCAATAATAAAAGCGTTTCTTTTCATAAACATATCAAATTTATAGTTTATATATTGATGGGAAAAACGGCATTTGGTTGCATCATTTTTGCCAAAATCTTTTTTGCATCCCATTTTTTTCTTCATTCACGACATCTGGAAGCAACTCGATTTTGAACCCTTGGTCCCTCACGATCCTTAAAATGCTCTTGATACAAATTTCCCCATCAAGCTTGGATTGTACCCGAAGGATCTTGTCACAATCCTCCAGGTCAAAGTTGATCCCAAGACCTGGAAAATGCTGCTGAAGAATGTCCAGAACCTGTTCGGCATTGATGTTGGACACTATATTTGTACTGAATACTTCTACCATTGCACGTTTACTACCTATCCGAGAAATTGGAAAAGTTACCTTTCAACATAGGCTTTGAAATTATTGAGGATGGCCTGCCAGCCTCCTTGCTGCATTTCCAAAGGATTTTGATTCTCCGGATCAAAAACTGTCGTCACCAAGGTACCTGTCCCTGAAGTTTCAAAAGTGGTCGTGGCCTGCCTGCCATCCGTCATCGTGTACGAGATTTTTTTGTGTTTGACCACTTCATCGTAAACGGCCTCAAAATCGAAACCAAAACGACCATCCTTCGCTTCCATCCTGGCCCTATATTTGCCCCCGACCTTAAGGTCGTTCTCGGCCTTTGGACAGCACCAACTGTCCGCAGCAAAATTCCATTGGGTAATGTGCTCTGGATCGGTCCAGCACTCCCATACCCTTTCCACATTCTTGTTCACAGTGGTCTGTACAGTGATTTTATCCTTTTCCATCTTATATGTATTGTTTATTGAAGTTCACCATCCATCTCACACCGAACTTATCGATAAAACTGCCAAAATAATCACCCCAAAACTGGTCTTCCATGGGCATTTCCACATCACCTCCCTCAGAAAGTCCATTGAAAAGCCGGTCAGCTTCTTCCCTGCTCTCTGGATGCAGGGAAATGTACACGTTGTTGCCTTGGTTCAAGGTATGACCCATGGACTGAACAATATCCGAGCCCATTAAGATGGTATCCGTGCCAATGGGAAGACTGATGTGCATGATACGGTTTTTCTCCTCTTCGTTGAGACCGTCGGTGCCTGGAGCATCCTCCATCTTCATGTTGGCAGTAAACTCACCACCAAAAACCGATCTATAGAAATTGAAGGCATCTTCGGTTTTACCGTCAAAGTTCAAATAGGGATTTACTTTCATTTTTTTTGCTTTTTAATTATGGATTATATTGAATTTTTTATTGGAAAATGGGCCTGTATTTATATCTGTTCTCGTACATGATCCATCCCAAGATAATGGCCAGTACCAAAGCGATGACGAATCCGCTTGTGTCCACCACCGTGTTGACGAGCAAAATGCCCACCATCACTGGAAGAATGATCAATGCTCCCAAGGCCCGTGTTTTGGGTATGATGACCAAAATACCACCGATGAGTTCGGCCAAACCCACCAAGGGCAATAGCCAAGAAATTTCCATCATTGCCTGAAAATCCTTCAACAAGGCTTCTGGCATTTCTTCTGGCATGGGCATGTAGTTCAAAAATTTGTTAAGGCCTGCATTGGCGAACATCAGTCCGAAGAGCAAGGCCAAAATGAAGAGAATCTTGTTTTTCATGATTCATGAATTGTTTATCGTTTACGCTTATAAAACTAAGGCATATGATATTGAAAAGGAGGTGTGAAAACGGCGGCTTTAGGGGGCATTCCCGTCAAACTTTATTGATTATAGGCTGCCACGAGTTGAGATACATCCAGTTTCTTCATTTGCCATAGGGCCTCCATCAGCTGCTTTACACGATGGGGCTCACCATTCACCAACTTTTCCGAAACAATTTCCGGAACAATTTGCCAAGACACTCCATACCTGTCCTTCAACCAGCCACATCGGGACTCACTGCCCCCATTCTTGGTAAGTGCTTCCCATAAATGGTCCACCTCTGTCTGGTCTTTGCAGTTGACATACAATGAAACGGCCTCGTTGAACGGCATTTCCGCTTCCGTACCGTTGTCTATGACCATGAATGTCTGACCCTCCAGTTTAAATTGGGCATGGTTCACCAGACCTTCGGGCCCAGGTCCGTTTGCCCCATATCTGGATATTCCATCCAAGGATGAGTCTCCAAAAATGGACATGTACTGGTTCAAAGCCTGCTCTGCATTGCCTCGCTGCTCCCCAGAAAGCATCAACAATGGGGTCACCCGTTGCCCAACATCTTCCAACTTGCCCTTCATCAGTTGCCAAGAAAGCCCAAAGCGATCCGTGACCCATCCATAACGCTCGCTCCACGGATAGGTATCCAAGGCCATCATTGCCTCACCCCCTTTTATTAATTGTTCCCAGACCGAATCGATTTCATCCTCAGTCTCAAAAATGACAAAAAAGGAAATGGATGGGTTGAACTTGAACATGGGACCCGCATCAAAAGCATGAAAAGTGGTGCCATCCAGGGTAAAACACCCATTTTGGACAGTAGTTGAAGGAAAAGGACTTCCCTCCGGCCATTTGTTCAAAAAATCAATCTTTGAGTTTGGGAAGATCGAGGTATAAAAATTCATGGCTTCCTCGGCCCGGTCATCAAACCAAAGAAAGGGTACAATCTTTTGGGTGTTCTTTGTTGTTTTCATGGTGCTTGAATTTATGTGCTTTTTGGGTTGTTCTATGATTTGTTAGCTTCCAGTTGCTGTTGGTATCTATAGGCCATCATCCGTTTGATGAGCTCCATAGGCAATGGTCGATCATGTGGAAACTGGACAGAGCCTTTTCCTTGTTTATATCCGGCCAATTCCTTTGCAAAGTGTTCATGGGTGTTGGGGATGGCGTAGAAACCTATGTGTTTTTCATAAGCTGCATAGTAGACCAGGACACCTTTGTACTTCAGGGCCGGCATATTGTAGCTGATCGCTTCACTGGCCAATGGGGCCACGGTTTTCAATTCTTTGCGGATGGTGGCCATACGCTCAAGGGCCGCTTTTGGGATTTCCTTGAAATAATCGTCCACTGTAGTGAATTTCCTGCCTTTCATATCTGTTTACTTTTGCCGTTATTTTATATGATAATGGAACAACCATTCGTTGCCGTACTTGTCCACCAAACTTCCAAAAAGGTTCCCCCAATGGGTCTTGCCCAGCGGATACGCACTTACGCTCCCCTTTTTGAGTTTTTGGTAATATTCTTGGAGCTGCTCTTCACTCGAAGCACCCAAAAGAATGGATATGGAATTGCCTCTGACCAATTCCCGGTCCACCATATCGGTACCCATCAACAACATCCCGTCCTTTTCCAAGGCCGCTTGTACCACGAAACCCTTTAGTTGGTCTGGAAACACATCGGCTCTTGGAGTGTCCTCCAACGTCTGTAGCTTCAGTTCCCCTCCTAGACATTCTTGGTAAAATTCCATGGCTTCCCTGCAATTCCCATTAAATGTAAGATATGTAATGATTTGGCTCATCGCTTGCCTATTTTTCAACACAACAAAGATGAAAATGAAAATAAGAAACCGCAGGGTGCAAAAACGTCTGTTTAACGGGTTGATTCCGCCAAAGGTTTTCATTACTTTTGGAAACATGAAGACCATATCCATCTTAATTCCCAAAACTGCGGTGGCCTCGGGGGTCACGGCAGCCCGGTACCTGTTCACAACGGCCAATCAATTTTTACAGGCCTCTGGCAAGGAACCCTTGTTCAACGTGCAAATGGTGGGCACCGATAAGGAAATCCGGATCCAGGACGGGGCCTATTCCATAACCACGGATGCCTTTTTGGAAGACTCCGGGCAGGCCGACCTCGTCATCATCCCTCCTATCTTTGGTGACATGCAGACCGCTTTGGCCCTGAATGAGGATACGATTCCTTGGATCACAAAACAGCGGGACATGGGTGCAGAGGTGGCCTCTTTGTGCATTGGAGCTTTTCTATTGGCCTCCACGGGCATGCTGAATGGCAAAAAGTGTTCTACCCATTGGGCCTTTTACAACGAGTTCAAGGAAATGTTTCCAGAGGTGGAAGTGGTCGATGGCGGGGTCATCACCGAAGAAAATGGCATCTATTCCAGTGGTGGGGCCAATTCCATATGGAACCTCTTGCTCTATCTTTTGGAAAAATATACGGACAGGGACATGGCCATCCTGGCCTCCAAATATTTTGCCATTGATATCGACAGGGACAGTCAAGCTGCCTTTATGATGTTCACTGGTCAAAAGGACCACAACGACGAACAGGTAAAACAGGCCCAAGAATACATTGAAACGAACTACCACGAAAAAATGACCGTGGACGAACTTGCCGAAATGGTCGCCGTGAGCCGAAGAAGTTTTGAGCGACGTTTCAAACAGGCTACGAACAATACGGTGGTGGAATACCTGCAACGGGTAAAAATAGAGGCTGCCAAGCGCAGTTTTGAGTCTACCCGAAAAAATATCACCGAAGTCATGTTCGATGTGGGCTATACCGATTCCAAGGCGTTCCGGAACGTGTTCAAGAAAATCACTGGGCTCACGCCCATTGAGTATCGGAACAAGTACAACAAAGATGTGACCGCGGTCGCCTGACCTGAACCCTTATTAGTGGAAAAGCTTGGGTTCCAACCACAGCCATCCCATACAAAGGACAAACGGGACGAAGAACCAGAACGGGGATATAGGGGCATGGTCCTTTGATGTTAAGGGTTTGACTTTTCCAAAACCTCCATGCTGTCCAAATTGTCTGAGGTTTGCTTCCAGCACATTTTGCTGCGTCATGGCTTTTCGCTCATTGGTATCAAAAACATAATAGGAAAAATGGGATAGGGAATCCGCAGAAATCCCTAGTTGATTCCATCCAGCACGACGGGGGTATCTGGTACCGTTCCATAACGTGGATACCGAAAAATCCTGAAGCAGCGGAATACCCATTCCTTGATCGGTTTCCACCTTAGGGCTTTCCACATTGGTGCGCAATTGAAATTCAAAAGGCTGGTTTGGTCTAGGAATATCCGTCAGGGCTTGCCACTCCGTCTCCACTTCCTGCTGGCGGACAAACTCGTTCAACAGATGTGTCCAAATTCTGGCGTACAGATCTTGATTTCCATTCAATATCAAATGATAGGTATCCTGCAGGACTGAAGTGGCCATCTTGCCTTTTTCCATCGGGATATAGGCTGAAATCTCCACCGAATCCAGAATGATGGGTTGAAGGGGAAACCTGTGCTGAAAGGAATACGGATATTTTTTCAGGCTTTGCGTAATTCCGCCAAAGGTGAAATCACTTTTCCCATCCACCAAAAATCGAAACGGGGACTGCCGTTGCGAAAGTTTAAAAAATGAGGTGTTGGGCTGAATGAACAGCCCGGTTCCCTGTTCCCGTATTGTTTCTTCCAAAATCGCTCTGGAAGATGTCCCCAGACCAAGGTATGAGTCCGTGTCCATGATGATCAGGTCAAAACCTTCCAACGCCTTTGGCGTAATTTGGTAAATGGGGGAAGCCTCCCGATTGAAATACTCAAACTTGAACTTGTCCTTGGTCAATTGGGTGCGTGCCAATACGCTATGGCCATTTTCGGCCAGAAAGTTCTTGAGGTATTTGGTCTCGAATGTGGGGAAGTTTGTGACCATCCATATCTTTAGGGGTTCACGAGGCTGCACCTTTACGGGTAGGGGCTCTGTGCCCACCAACGACCCTTCGGCATCTTTTTCCACCAACGAATAGACAAACTGACCGCTGGCCTTGGGTTTGGTTCCCAATTCAATATACTGATCGGTCCCATCTTCGAGTGCGATGGAATCGAGTCCATTCCCCCCAGAATCGTTCAATATGAGCCAATGTCCCAATTTAGGGTTGTTGTATCTAGCCCTTATGGAAAGTTCATCCCCCAACAAAAGCTCATTTTCATGCGCTATGTCCACCAATCCTTCAGGTTTCCCGCCACCCAGAAAGTTAACGGACTTGCCCTTGAACTGCCACACATCAAAAGGCTGTATCCCATGCCCCAATACAAAAAGGGAATCAGTGGTTTCCAAAAGGGCCAGGGTTTTTCCTGGGATATAGCTTTCCATTTTTATGCGTCTAAAAATAGACCGGATGCTATCCAATTGTTCCGGCCGATGACCTTCCGTCAATACGATGCCTCTTCCCAGAAGTGCTTCTTTTTGATGTGCGGGCTTCAAAGCCATCAACAACAATGAAGCTATCCCGATAAAGGAGACTACCAATTTTACCCAGAACCTTCGCTCTTTTCGCTGTGGCCATTCCTTCCATATGAACGTTCCCCAAAGCAACAGACTGCCCACGAAAAATGGCCAGAAAAACTTCCAGTTCAAAAAGGACAGCCCATCAATCATAACTACCCAACTCTTTTAGGTACAACCTATTGATCTCGTCTTGCAAACCGGTTTTCTTACCTGGGTTGCCCTCCACTTCACCGATAACGGAAAGAAGACTTTTCTGGATTTCCCTAAATTTTTCCGGTGTTCTCGCATCAGCCCTTTCCAGGTCGCGCAGCCCCTGTAATACCTTTAGGTATTTTAAGGGTTCCACCACTGCTTTTTTGGCCAACTCGTTGCCCGTTTCTTGAAAAAGTGCCCTATCCGTTTCCTTGAATGTCGTACTGCCCATACTCAAAAGTTCGAGACGGGATATGGCCTTTCGAGTGGATGCAAAGGACAAGGCATGGTCGAACTGTTCTTTTTTGTCATAATTCGCAATTTCCTTGATGTCGCCCGTAAGCCGCTTTTCTTCTTTGATGGGAGGAGGGTCAAAACCTATCCGGTGCACATAGATCCGGGCGCTGTTCTTGATCTCCTGAATGAGTTCGAGTGCCTTGTATTGGTATGGCAAGGAATTTTCGGGCTCGTAAAGCCTAAGATAAAGTTCCGCATCCCACATAATGTTCAGGGCCTCCCTGAGCTTGTCCTTCAACGATTTTTCAAACAGGGTGGATTCTTCGGGGTCATCATGGTTGTGGAGGTATTCATGCAACGGATCTTCTTCTCCTTCCTCCTCTTCCTCCGCATGTTCGGGCACCAAATTGTGCTCATTGTCACTGTCATGTTTGTGACTGTACCCTTCCAGAAGGTCTTCTTCGCCTTCTTCATGAACATCATCAGCCTCTACATGGGAAACTGCACCTGGAGCAGCCTGTATTTCGGCTTCATCGCCCATGAACTGCCCATATTTCAATCGGAGGGATTTTTGGTCAAAGCCCAGTTCGTTGCTCTTGAATTTGAACTGATATTCGGATAGATTGGGACGGTCCTTGATGAGTTTTTCGGTGTCGATGATCAATTGGCGCTGGCTCCTGAAATAATCGGGCATCAGGTCCACTCCCAATGTGCCTTCCACGGCAAATCCATCACTGACCGTGTCCCTGATCACCGCAAAATAGGTTTCGCTTCGGGAAACATTGGCGTTCGGAACTTTGTTGTCCAAGGCCTCCACATAGAAATAGAGCTCATCACCGGGATCCATACCCAATTGGTCCAAATCCAACTGTTTCCGTAATTCCAGTTGCTTGCTCCCTTTGGAAAAAGCACCTTCAAAACGAATGGTTTCTTCCCTGAATTTTACCGATTCCCCAGACCCCTTGCTCACCGTGGCCACAATGTAAACATCATCCACCCCAAAATCATCCGTGGTCTTGGCTTTCAGCGGAATCTCCTTGGCCGCATCATACTCAAAATAGCTGTATTGGGGCAAATCGTCCACTTCGATGACTGGCGGAATATCTTTTATGGCTTCCAAGGAATATAGATCCGTGGTATAGGCATTGCCTTCCACATCCTTGAAACTGAAACTATAGAACCCGGATGCCTCCACTTTCTGGTTCAGGATATATTCTCCGTTCATTTTGGAAAGTGCAAAAACTTCGCCCATGCGCTCCATGTCGATGGAAGCCGCTTCCCCTTCGAATACCAAAGTCCAAGTCACCACAGACCCTACTACGGCACTGATATTGGGGTTCGAGGTCTTCAACGTGGGCAATTTCGTATAATCTGGATAGTTGACCGTAATCGAGGTCTCTTTCAATTTGGGAGCTTTAACAGCCGTTTCCAGCGTATCCAAGGGGGTGAATTGAATCCGACTTTCGGTTGTGGGTTCCACGAGATGTTTTCCATAGGTCTTGACTCCAAAATGAACAGCTAAACCTATCAGGACAAGACCCAACATCACCGGAATGGAAATGATCAATTTGTGGGGCGGCCTCAATTTGGGCAAAATGGTGTGCAGTTGGGAATATACCTTGTGCTGCTGCAACTTGGACAGGTCGGAAAGCTCTTCCGTGGACATCGCCAAAAGCCCACTGCTATATGCCGCTTCTGGCACATGGGCATCGATATAGGCCACGGCATTTTCCATATTCAAGCTCCAGGGCCGGTAAAAATAGAGTGCAACCAAGAAGGCAAGAACAAAAACCAAAACGGTAGCGAGAATGTTCCATGACACCAGATAGGTCAGTGCACCACAGCCCAAGGCATAGCACAGACACTCCAAATATAGGATTCGTTGCCATCTTTTCCTGAACTGTACCAACTGCCCCTCTCCCATCATCATTGCTTTTTGAGGTATGAAATCACACGTTCAACCATCATCAACACCAAAAGGGCCAAAAACGCCCAATGCGACATGTCTTTGAATGTGGCCCGCTCCCTTTTCGATTTGGGTTCCACATAATTGGGCTTCAACTCGGACGCATCCATCTGACGGGAATCCGCCTTCAAAATCACTTCTTCAATATCAGCATCCAAGTCCAACAGCGTTAATAGTTGTTCTGCAAAATGTTCCTCTACCGTATTCTCCGCAGTCAGGGTCTTGGTCAAATGATAATGTCCATCTTGAGCATTAGGGACTATCAGCCGATTGGCCAATGGGTCTTCATGGCGCACCAACCATTTCCCCGAAAAAGCATCCGAGGGGTCGTCCCGCAACCAAATATTCAAATCTGCAGATGAAGCGTCGGGCTGTTCGCCTTCCTTAAATGTTTGAACCTTGATGTCCCGCTGAAGATAGTTGGACAATGCGGCCAAGGAGGCTTCAATGTATCTTTTTTCGGTCTCAGTTTCCGTATGGGAATAAAGGGCTACTTCGATAGGTCTTAAAACGGTATGACCTATGGTCTTTGTTCCATTGTCCGTTTCCACCTTAAGGCTGTCCCTGTTTTCGGTAAGGGAAAAACCGTTGGTCAGTTTTTGCTTTTTGAAAAGGTTGTTCTGCCCATCACCGACTAGGGAGAACATCTCTGTTTCTTGGCCATTTTCCAAAGCCATCAATGGGGTTTCCCCAAGGTTTTCAGGTTCCATGACCACCCAATTGATCTTTTTGTGTGTAGTGGGCCTCATAGACTTGAATCCCTGCACCCGGGCGTGTGAAAAGACCACAATGCTATCGGAGGGTAGGGAATCCATTTTTTGGACCAACTGCCAATAATTGGGTGTTGACGCTCCGGGATTTTCCATATCCATTTCCCATTCCGGAAATCCATTTTTCAACAGCAATATCTCTGAAATATCGTTCAAACTGTCCAGAACTTTACTCAAGGTTTCATGATTGCCAAGGGATGGCTCCACCACATAAGTGACCTCATCTCTATTTTTATGCGTTCGCCATTGGGGCCCGGCCATCAGCATGACCGCAAGGGCGATGACCAACATTCGCAGAAAAAGTAGGAACCATTCGTTCAGTTGTAGACTGCTCGATTGTCTTGAGTTGGATTCGTCCAACAACTGTATGCTTCCGATCTTGATGGTCTTTGCTTCCTTTTTGCTCCACAAATGGATGGCCAAGGGGACCAAAAGACCCCATAATGCCCATAAATATGAAGGATTTGCAAATACCATTCTAATTCAATCTTGATCGTTCCTTTAAAAATAATTGCAGTGCATTGCCCAAATGCGCATCCATCCGAAAAAGATGAAAGTGCACTCCTTTGGAGAGCAATTGTTCCTTGGTTCGCGCCATTTTGGTTTCCAAGGCCTTCAAATAACTTTCCCTGGCCTTGTCCACATCCACCTTTACTTTGGCCCCGGTCTCCAAATCTTCAAAGGTGACCGATTTTTTATACGTAAAATCCAGTTCGTTGCCCGCCATCAATTGCAGTACCACGACCTCATTGTTGGAGTTCTTCAGTTCTTTCGCAAAATCGGAGAGTTCCGAAATGTCCTCGTACATGTCCGTCAGGAAAAAAACCAATTCCCTATGGCCCCTCCCGTGGATCCTTTTGGTGGCCTGGGAGAGTTGCGGCCATTTTCCCTTGGTGGATATATGGAGCAGTTCCAAAAGCAATCTGTTGTAGTGTTTTTGGTCCGCTTTTGGATAAATCTCGACAAATTCATCCTCGTTCAGGGCAAACAGGCCAACGGAATCGCCTTGCTTTTGCGCCATTTGGGACAGACAGGCCACAATGACGCGAGCAAATTCCAATTTGGAAATCCCATTTTCGGTATGCTCCATGGAGGCACTTGCATCCACGATAAACTTTACCACGACCTGACTTTCCACTTCCGATTGTCGGATATAGTACCTTCCCGAACGGGCCAACATTTTCCAATCGAGCAAGCGAAGGTCGTCCCCGGGTTCGTAGGCACGGTATTGACTGAACTCCATTCCGGGACCCACGCTCCTGCTCCTGTGCAGACCCGACAGGTAGCCTTCCACCACGATACGCGATATCAGGGAAAGTCCCGATACGGTATTGATGACTTCCGGTTTTAACAGATCGTGGTAGTCCCTAGTGGCCATTATTTTTCCTTTAATTGGACCGTTTTCAGAATATGACGGGTCACTTCATCCGAGCTTATTCCTTCGGCCTCTGCCCTAAAATTGACCAATACCCTGTGGCGCAATACGGGAACGGCGACCGATTTTAAATCTTCAAGGGAAACGGCCAAACGTCCTTCCAAAAGTGCATGGGCCTTGGCGGTCAATATCATGGCCTGACCGGCACGGGGACCTGCGCCCCAATCCACCCAATCCTTGACATAGTCCATCGGTGTGGTGTCCGGTCGTGTGGCGCGAATGACATCGCTGACATATTTGATCAGTCCGTCGCTAATGGATACATCCCTGACCAATTGTTGCAATCTGATGATGTCTTCTCCGGAAATGACCTTGTTCAATTGGACCTTGGTCCTACCCGTGGTCGCCTTCAAGATTACCGTTTCTTCAGCTTCGGTGGGATAACCAATCTTGATGTACAACAAGAACCTGTCCTGCTGCGCTTCGGGAAGGACAAAAGTCCCTGATTGCTCAATAGGGTTCTGGGTGGCCAGTATGAAGAAGGGCCTGTCCAATGGGTAAGTCTTATCCCCATAGGTCACTTCAAATTCCTGCATGGCCTCCAAAAGGGCTGCCTGCGTTTTTGGGGGAGTCCTATTGATCTCATCCGCCAAAATGATATTGGAAAAAATAGGCCCTTTGTTAAACTTGAAGAATTTTTTTCCCGTGGTATGGTCCTCTTCCAAGATCTCTGTTCCGATGATGTCCGAAGGCATCAAATCGGGGGTGAACTGTATCCGTTTGAATTTTAGATCTATGGCATTGGCCAAGGTGCGAATCATCAAGGTCTTTGCCAGTCCTGGCACACCTTCCAAAAGGGCATGTCCCCCGGCCAAAAAGGTGATGAGCAATTGTGATACGGTCTCTTCTTGCCCAATGATCACTTTGCCGATCTCTTTTTTGAGCGCCTTTAGTTTTCCGGAAAGGTTCTCGACCTCTGTGGCTATCTGTTGTAGTTCTTTGTCCAAATTCGTAATGTTATGAGGTTAGGGCATAAAGCACAATGTTCACCGCAAAGCGGGTATTGTCCACTTTATACCATCGTTTGTTCCTAAAATCGTAATCCCATTCGCAACCATAATCCTTGTTACTGTAGAGCACTCCTATCCTTCCGTTGACCATTATGGCCTTCAGATAGTCGTGGACAAGGTCGTCGCCCCATCCGTTCAGTTCCTGTGAGGTGGTCGGAGGGCCATCTTCAAATTCAAAAAAGATGGAATAGAGCTCATGGTCGTTCGGGATTTTCTGAAGTTCTCCCGGCCCGAATATTTCGTCCATTTGGCGCTCAAAGGATTTAGCGAAAAGTCCGTCAATATCATGGTTGCAATCATCGGCAAAGACAAAGCCTCCGTTGCGTACATATTTTTCAAAATTCTCCCTTTCCTTTTTGGTGAACTGTACGAGTTTGTGTCCAGAGATATAGCAGAAAGGGCTCTTGAAGATGTCGTCACTGGACAGGGTAATGATCTTTTCCTGGGTATCCACCTTCAAAGTGGTGTATTCCACCAAGGAATTCAACACGTTGGAGGGCATGCGTTGGTCCACATCCCAATCACCGGATTCATATTGTAAACGGGTAAAAAAGAATTCATTTTGCAACGCCATAGGGTATTGGGGGCTACATCATCACTTCCAAAATGAAAACTGGCGGTCATGGACATGCCATCAACCACCAGTTTTACTAGTATCCTATTGTTTATACAGCATCGGAAAGACTGGTGAACGTAAAGTCACGAATCTTCATGTACGGAATGAGGTTTCCATCGACCCGAACCTGCTTCCCGAGGGATTCCAAGTTGTTGAGCATGATGATGGGGCTCTCATTGAACCTAAAGTTCTTGACGGGGAACTTGATCTTTCCGTTCTCGATATAGAACGTCCCGTCCCTGGTCAGACCTGTATAGAGAAGGGTCTGGGGATCCACACTTCGTATGTACCAAAAACGGGTGACAAGTATTCCTTTCTTGGTGCCCTTGATCATATCCTCAAGGCTCTCATCACCGCCGGCCATGATGGCATTGGACGGGAACGGCATGGGGTCCATCCCTTTTTGTTCTGCCCAATATCGGCTGTAGGCCAAGTTCTTGACCACTCCATTCTCTATCCAAGAGGTTTTCTTCAAAGGCATACCTTCCCCATTCCAAGTGGATGTGGGCACATCGGGGTGCAAGGGATCGGACCAAATGTTTACGCGTTCGTCCACAATTTTTTGGCCCAACTTGTTCCCGCCGTTGGGGGCCGACATGAAGTTGCGTCCTTCATCAGCTGAACGGGCATTGAAAGAGCCGAACATATTCCGCAACAGGTCAGATGCCGCAGCAGGCTCCAATATGACCGTATATTTTCCTGGCTCTATGGCCTGGGCTCCTTTGGACATTACCGCTTTGTCTATGGCGGTGTTTGAGGCCTCTGAGGCATTGAACTTTGAAATGTCGTTGTAATCGCGGGTCACCCAGCCAGAACCTGTACCATCGTTGGTGCGCATGGTTACGGTAAAATCCACATTGGTGGATTTGTTATAGGCGAACAAGCCGTTAGAATTGATCATGGCTGAAAAACGGGCGCCATCATTCAAAAATCCTGCTGCAGTGACATCTTTGGCCGCAGCCGGGACAATGCTCTGACTGGCCACTTCCGCCCTAAATTCTGGGGTAGTGTTGGCCGTAGCTTCTACGTAAGTGATGGATTCGTCATACACCTGAGGTCCCAGAGGTGCCATAAATTCAGGGTTTTCTGGAGATAGATTGGCCAATTCCTCTGCCCTGCGGACCACTTTTTCCAAAGAGGCGTCATCAAACTCATCTATGGTTGCGGTACCCACCTTTTTGCCGAAACTGGATTGCACCACCAAACTCTGACTGGATTGGTGCCCGGCAGTGGACACCGTATTCCGGGCATATCTAATGTTTCCACTATTTGTGCCACTAAGGTTTATTTCACAGGCATCGGCCTTGGAAAAGCTAAGGGCCTTTTCCAAAATCTTCTTTGCTTCTTCTTTAGTATATATAGCCATTGTAGTATTTTTTGAATGAACGAACCTTAGATGGTCCTACCTGTATTGATTACATTGATTCCGTTGAACCTAGTAGTGGAGCTTCCGTGGGAAACCGCACTGACCTGCGATGGTTGCCCTTTTCCATCAAAAAAGGAGCCGAACAACCTGTAGTCGTCCTTATCACAGATCTTTGCGCAGGAATTCCAGAATTCCTGGGTATTGGACTGGTAGGCCACATCTTCCAACATACCCACAATCTCTCCGTTCTTGATCTCATAGAACAATGTACCTCCAAATTGGAAGTTATATCGTTGCTGGTCGATGGAATAAGATCCCCTTCCCAAAATGTAGATTCCTTTTTCCACATCCTTGATCATGTCCTGCAAGGAATATTTTTCTTTTCCTGGTTCCAAGGAAACGTTGGGCATTCGTTGGAACTGTACATCTTCCCAGCTCTGCGCATAGCAGCAACCATGGGATTCGTTCTGGTCTATCATGTGGACTTGGTCCCTTATGGCCTGATAATTGACCAAGGTCCCATTTCTGATCAAGTCCCATTTCTTGGTCTTCACTCCTTCATCATCATAACCAACGGCGCCCAATGATCCCACTTGGGTCTTATCTGCCACAATATTGACCAAATCGCTTCCGTAGTTGAAATTTTTGCTCTCCCATTTGTCCAAAGTAGCAAAACTGGTACCAGCATAGTTGGCCTCGTAACCAAGTACCCTATCGAGCTCCAATGGGTGACCTACAGATTCGTGGATGGTGAGTCCCAAATGGTTGGGTTCCAATACCAGGTCGTATTTGCCGGCCTCGACCGATTTAGCGGTCAATTTTTGCTGTGCCTGTTTAGCGGCCAGTGTGGCATCTTCCACGATATCATAACTATTTCTGTATAGCTTGATGCCCTCAGGTCCTGAAAGCTTTTCGGACTCCAGACCGTCCATATATTCGTAGCCCATGCCCATAGGGGCACTCATGGCCTCCCTGGTCTTGAACTTGCCTGCTTGACGATCTACTGCGGTCACGCTAAAAGTGGGCCAAATTCGATGTACATCTTGATCAATATAGGATCCATCGGTGGAGGCAAAATACTTCTGTTCATTGACCATGAACAAGGCTGAATTCACAAAGCTTGCCCCATTGGATGTAGCTGCCGCGTTCGCGCTCAACAGCAAGTCCACTTTCTCTGAAATAGGGACTTCCTTGAAATCTTTCTTGATGGGTGTCTTCCAAGAAACCTCTCCATAGGATTGGACAGGTGCCAGAACAACGGGTTCCTTTTGGATCTTTGAATTGGCTTTGGCAATGGCAACGGCTTGTTCCGTGGCCTTTTTGATGCCGTCCTCGGTCACATCGTTAGTGGAGGAAAAACCCCAGGTACCGTTGGCAATGACCCTGATGCCAATTCCAAAGGATTCTGTGTTGACCACGTTCTGAACCTTTTCTTCCCTGGTAAAAACGTACTGGTTCAAGTATCTTCCAATTCTAGCATCGGCATAACTGGCTCCCAAGGATTTGGCCGTGTTCAGGGCAACGTCGGCCATCTTCTTTTTGAGCACCACGTCCATTCCCGGTTCCAGGAGCATCTCCACGGGAATGTTGTTCCCCAAGAGCATGGAAGGCATTAAAATTGCCCCAGTGCCCAGACCAGCGTACTGTACAAAATTTCTTCTTTTCATATGTTTTGGTTATCTGATTTATAATCCCGATCTGTGAACAGCCTGAAAACCAAACTCGCCACCGATCTAAACTCACGGGTTTCTAAAAATAAGTAGTGTGTAGGTAGTCTTATGTTAATTTTAACCTAAAATCCTCTCTTGCCCACTTTATTGAAAACTGGCCGACACCTCCCGCCTATCCCTCTATTTTCATTTTACAATGCTCTTTTTAAGAGAGCACGACCAATACATCATTGGACGTTGTCCAATTTCTTAGTATCATTTTTTTTAAATCTGTTACACATTTTTCAATCTTTCTGAAAAAACAAAAAGTAGGACTGGGTCGATGAAACCATATAACCAGGGTGGCTTTTTGCAGAAGATGGCACAGCGAATAGCCAAGTCGATTATCTTTGTTGCACAAACCCATTGCAAAAAAGGTGCTCGTTCCCATTCTCATAGCAATCTATATCATCGTCGCCCTGATCATGGTGGTGAGCCTATTGCTGAACGGAATAAGGCCTAGCAAAACCTTGGCGTGGCTCTTGGCCATTTTTACCATCCCTGTGGGCGGTGTCCTTTTCTATCTTTTGTTCGGAAGGAACAGGAGGAAGAACAAAATGTTTTCCCTGAAGGACAATTTTGCCTCAAGAAATGAAAGATTGCATGGAACCTGCACCCCCAACATTTCCCAAGGCAAAAAAAAGACCACCGAGCTTATCCACAAGACCTCCAAATGCCCTGTGACCTGCGAGAACGAACTCACTCTTTTGAAAGATGGCAAGAATACGTTTGAGAGCATATTCCAGGCCCTGGAAAGTGCTTCGGAACACATCCACCTCCAATATTATATTTTTGAGGATGGCCTCTTGGCCGAAAAACTATTGGAAATATTTGAACGAAAAATTGCCAACAATGTGACCATAAGGCTGCTATACGATGGTATTGGCAGCTATTCCCTGAGCAAAAAATACCTTGACAGGCTCAAGGACATGGGTGTGGAAACCGCCCAGTTTCTTCCCTTTCGGTTTGGACGCTTCCTATCTTCCCTCAACTATAGAAACCACAGAAAGATCATCGTGGTCGACAATAAGATTGGGTTTACAGGGGGAATCAACATATCGGACAAGTACCTGAAGGGTGACCCCTCATTGGGCAAATGGCACGATACCCACTTAAAGATCGAAGGAGAGGCGGTCGACTTTTTGAACGAGATCTTTGTGACCGATTGGTACTTGGCCAGTGGCAAAAAGGTGGATATGTCAACCTTCAGGGTCAATATGAAATCTGGGGAGCATTCTCCATTACAAATTGTGCCCAGCGGTCCGGACGATGACTTTGACGTCATGGAGCAGGCTTATTTTTCCCTCATCAACAGTGCGGAGGACTATCTCTACATCATCAATCCCTACATCATCCCCAACCATGCCATCCTACAAGGGCTGGAAACTGCTGCCCTCAGCGGTGTGGACGTGCGACTATTAATGTCATCCAGCACAGACATCAAATTGGTGGACTGGTGTGTTAGGGCCTATTTTGAATCCTACCTCAAGGCAGGCATCAAGATCTATCTCTATCCTGATGGTTTTTTGCACAGCAAGGTCATGCTCTGTGACGGTGAAGTGGTGAGTATTGGCACCGCCAATTTGGACAATAGGAGCCTTCAACAGAACTATGAGGCCCAAGTATTTGTTTATGATGGTGCCCTATGCGAAAAGATGAAAATAGATTTTCTAAGGGATTGCTCCAAATCCACAGTACTGGAAGATCATGAAGCATATAGTAAACGTCCCTGGATCCACAAACTCATCGAGGGAACAGCTAAACTGATGAGTCCTTTATTATGACACAAAGGTCTCATACCCCAATTCATTGATACAGCCCCTACCCTCTTCCCAACAATCAAGGTTGTGTATGGTGGTCTGCGCAATCCTGACCAAAGCCTCTTTGGTCGCAAAGGCTTGGTGCGGGGTCAAAAGTACATGGGGAAGGGAAATCAATTCCTTGAGTTGCCCGTCATCAATGCCTTTTTCACTATGGTCTTGAAAGAAAATGCCCCTCTCGTTTTCATAGACATCCGTTGCATACCCTCCAAGGTGGCCTTTTTTGAGGTTGTTGATGAGATCCTCTGTCTTCACGATGCCCCCTCTTGCTGTGTTGATCAGAATAGTCCCTTTCTTCATGAGTTTGAAGAGCGAATTTCTGAACAAGTGGTGTGTTTCATAAGTAAGCGGGGCATTGATACTGATAATATCCGCCTTTTTGCACATTTCTTCCAAAGGAAGGTATTTCAGATCATAATGGCTTTCCAGATATTGGTTCCTTGTCAGGTCAGTTGCCAGTAGTTTGCATCCAAAAGCATGGAATATCCTTACCAAAATCGAGCCTATCTTTCCTGTTCCGAGAATGCCCACTGTTTTTCCGTTCAGGTCAAAGCCCACCAAATCGTCCATGGAGAAGTTATACTGCTTCACCTGTGTATCCGCCTGTACCAATTTTCGGTTGAGCGCCAATAGCAATGCTACGGTATGCTCGGCAATGGCATTGGGGGAATATTCGGGTGCATAGGCCACCTTGAGCCCTATCCGCTTAGCGGACTTTATGCTCACATTGTTGTACCCCGTAGATCTCAATGTAATGTATTTGACCCCCAAATCATGTAAAGTTTCAAGGACGACCAAGGAGGCATCATCATTGGAAAAAATGGAGATGGCGTCATACCCAGCGGCCAACACGGCCGTATCGGTATCGAGGGTATCAGTTATAAATGTCAGTTTATGTTTGCCCCCATTGGCCTTTTTGAGGTTGTCCATCTCAAAATCCTTGGTGCTGTAAACCAATACTTTCATCGCTTTTTATTTTGCTATACATTAATTTATGTCCATTGCCCCTTGGATTTAAACAACCCCATTTTGAGGAGCCGGAAAAACTCTCCTTTCCGCAAGACAACACGAATGGCCTCTTGCTTGTTCCACCCTATTTTATTTTCAATTATCATTCAGTTCCAAAATGGGCACTTTGGGATCATACCCCATCTCTTTTACCAAGGGGTTGGAGAGAACGGTCCATAAAAATGTGTGTTTTCTGTTCAAAAAAGCCACCATGTCTCCCCTTATACTTTCAAGGAATATTTCGATGCCCTTACCCAACTTGACCGTAGGCAAAAAATGCATTTCATAGTCCGTTCCGTCCAAAATATCCTCCAATAATTTTTTGTTGGTTGCCTCGCTTTCACTTAGCGCTCCATCCTTGTCCCTGTCCATGTGCACCACATTGATCCTTGATCCATACAGGTTTGCAATTTCCATTAGGTCCCTGATTTCCTTTTTTTGGAAACTGTTCCTGAAATCTGTTGGGAACACAATTTCCTTTGGTGGTACAAAAAGGTAATCATTGGGTACTGCGATCACCGGGCATTGTTTGATCTGTTCCATGACACGCACGGTATTTGTCCCGAAGATCCTCGTCATGGATCCCGTGACCCCCTTGGTCCCCATGACTATGGCATCGATGTCATTTTTTCTGACAGCATGATCCACAGCTTCCACAAAACTGTTGAACGTACAAATGGTATGGAAACGGTGTTTATGGTTTTCGGGTTGAAGCTTGAGTATCTGTAAAAGGCGTTCCATGCCTTCCTCGGATTCTTTCTTCGCTGCTTCGTAGAGCGGCTCCCCTTCTTCTGGGACCCTCATGCTCTCCAAGGTATATCCAGAAACTTGATAGGCATTCAAAATGTAGAAATCGCACTGCACATTCGCATAAAGGCCCAATGCATATTTGATGGCATTGAATGCATTTTTTGAATAATCAGTAGGCAACAATATTCTCTTGTCCATGATGGCACTTATTTTTGTTAAAATTATCTCACTTCAAAATGCTGTGCCATGATTTTGGTCAGCTTCGTCTGCCCAGAAACAGAAAATCAGGCTTTAAAACCGATACGGCAGCACCAAAAAGGGAATCTTGCTGTGCAACCCAATGTTCTTTATCACCGGTTCCACAAAAAGACGTTCAAAGAAGGTGTGCTTGTTCTTGACCATGGCCAACATGCTTATGTGCATAGTCTCCTGAAAAGAATTGATGGCCGAGACAAGTTCTTGATCGGGAAGGTCGTGGCTTTCATGGTTGTGCTCCAACATCAACCCTTCCAACTTGGCCTTGTTGTTCTCTTGTTCCAAGGTCAATCCATCAGGGGATGAGACATGCAGAACATGGATCTTGGAATGCCATAGTTTTGATATCCACATCAAAAAATCCAGATCGGTCCGGCCATAGTCCACTTCGAAATCCGTGGGGAACAAAAGATGTCTGGGTAATTGAAAACCAAAGTTGGAAGGGATGGCCAGAACAGGCACTTCCATATTTCTCATCACGTGTACCGTGTTGGAACCAAACAGGATTTCCTTGGCCCCCGTCGCACCTTGGGTACCCATGACAACAAAGTCTATGTTTTCTTTTTGGACTACATCCTCCATTTCATCCACCAAAGTGTTGAAAGAGGCATGGGAAACAAAGGTGTGCTTGGGGTTATCGAACTTTTTCCGAATCTGCCCGATGAGTTTTTCCAACGAGGACTCCGCACTATATTTATGGTCGTCAGGAAGGCCCATCTGGCCTGGACTGCCCAATGTATAGTCTATCCGGTAAATCGGGGGCGTGTAGGTATGCAGCAAGTAGAACACACAGGTTACATTTTCACACAGGCGAAGGGCATACTCGATTGCATGGAGTGCATTTTCGGAAAAATCGGTAGGCAATACTATCTTCTTCATAAGGTGTTCTTTTTTAGATGTTTCCCCCTTTCAAAGGGTTTCACTCATGGATTACATAAAATGGTATTTTGGTGTGGAAACTGATCTTCTCCGTCAGGGAATCAAAAAGAATCTGCTGGATAAAGTTCAGGTTCTTGGCTACCATGACCATCATGTCTATGTTTCGGCTCTCCACAAAACATTGTATGGCCAGCTTTGCGCTTTTGTTCGTCAGGGAATGGAAACTGTACCTGTCCGGAAAGGTCTCTTCCATATAATCCAACAAAAATTCCTTGTTGCCCTTCTGCTCCATATTCAGCTCTACCCCTTCCTTTTTGGCGTTCATGATGCGGAAATTGCCTTTTCCCAAATACATCATCTCGGACATGGACCTCAACATCCCATGGGAATAAAATATGTTGAAATCCGTTGGAAAGGCAATCTCCATGGGCTTGGTATATTCGACCTCGCTCGGGACCAATAAAGTATTGCATTGGACCTTGATGATCACATCCCCGGCAGTGCTGCCCACAACTTTTTCCTTAAGACCGGACACTCCTTTGGTCCCCATTACGATAAGATCTATCTCTTTTTCCTCCAAATGCCTTTTGATGGCAGGTATGAAAAAACCATATTCGTGAAGGGCATAGAATGAGTGATCCGCATTGGTACTGTGTTTTCTGCTTTCATCCAACAGTTCCTGCAATTGTTGTTTGGTGCTTCCTGTAGGTCCATCACCAATATCCACTAAGGCCTCAGTATCGGCTTTTACGTCCAAAAGTGTTCCAACATACAATACATAAAAATTGCACTCCAAAAGCCCAAACAGCATTTGCGCATACTTTAGGGCGTTCTTGGAGTTTTCCGAAAAATCAGTCGGTACCAAGATATTCTTCATCTGCCATAAAATGATGGGGGCAAGTTTATCATTCTATGGATGATGTGGAATGATAAATATCATCTCGATGGATTATGGCGACAAAGTGTCTAATGAACGTGTTCCAGTGCCTTCTTATCCAATACTTTGATATTTCTGTTCTCTATGGCTATCAAACCTTCGCTCCTGAAGTCGGACAACGTCCTGATAAGGCTCTCCGTGGCAATACCCGCCACACCGGCCAAATCGCTACGGGTTACTTTTAGAGGCGCTTCCTTTCCCCTGTTCATCGTATTGGAATACATCAACAAGGTCTGGGCCGTCTTTTTTCGAACGGAGCTATAGGCCATTTGCAGCAATTGCCGCTTGATGTTGGCCAAGTTATCGGCAATGACATCCATCAATTCCAAGGAAACGCTCTTGTTGTCTTCCAAAATGGCCTTGACCCGTTCCTTTGAGATGCCCGCCAGTTCCACATCTTCCATGGCAACGGCATAGTCTTGGTGGGGAAGGTTTTCGGTCAGGGAAGTGAACCCCAGAAAATCATCCTCACAATGAATGGATGTAATCAGTTCCTTGCCTTCTTCATCCAGACCGCAACACTTGACCACTCCCCCCAAAATAAGGTGGACCATGTTGGAATGATCGCCAATGCTATAAATGGTCTCGTCTTTTTTATAGGAAAACGATTGTCCATTATCATCAAAAAAATTCTTGAGCTCGTTCAACGACCTGATGTCATTTTGCTTTTTTTTTTGCCCGGGAAGCCCTAAGAGTACATCCCCGAACTGCTTTGCTTTTTCCAACCTGGTTTGGATGGCCCCCAAGAGTTCATGTTCCTCAAAAGGTTTGGTCAGGTAATCGTCCGCGCCCAGGTTCATGCCCTTCCTGATCTCGTGCCGCTCGGTCTTGGCCGATACAAAGATGAAAGGAATGTGTTTGGTGGATTCATCCGATGACAGGTGTTCAAGAACCTCATACCCGTCCATTTCGGGCATCATGATGTCGCAGAGCACTAGGTCCGGATGTTCCTTTCTGGCCATTTCCACCGCTATTTTTCCATTGGAAGCCGTAAAAACTTCAAAACCGGACAACTCCAATAACTCTTCTACGTTTTCACGCAATGAAGTGTCGTCCTCAACCAGTAATATCTTTGTCATTTTCCATGCTTTTTATGGGTATGTGCAATCTGAATATGGAACCTTGCCCCTGTTTGCTCTCAAAAGTAAGGTTGGCACCAAGGTTATGTATGTGTTGTTGAACAATGTTCAACCCTATTCCCGTTCCCTGTATGGTCAAAACGTTGCTGGCCCTGAAATACCTGTCAAAAACAAAAGGCTGGTCTTCGGGCGGAATCCCAAAACCTTTGTCCACGATATCGATGTACAGCCAATCTTCCCCATTCGACACCCGCAACTCTATTTCGGTCCTTTCGGGGGAATATTTAATGGCATTGTGCACCAAATTGGAGAGTGCCAAGGTCATGATCTTTTCATCAAAATCCACATTGATGCCATCGATGTTTTCCGGATACCGGATACGTTGGCCCTCCTTCAGAAGGGTATTGGAATCATAAATCACCTCATTGACCAATTTGCTGAGGGGAAAGGTGGTCATGTTATAGTTTACTTTCCCGGAATCCAACCGTTCAATGGAAAGGAAATCTGTGAGGATATTGTCCAAGTACTTTACTTTGGATTTGATGGTCCCGATGTGCTTGTCCCGTTTCTCTTGTTGTTTGGTTTCCGTGTATTTGGACAGGAGCGATGTGGAGGTCAGAATGCTGGTGAGCGGTGTCTTGAACTCATGGGAAACCAATGACAAGAATTTGGTTTTCAACTCATTGAGTTTCTTTTCAGCCTTCAACGCTTCCCTGAGCTGTTCCGTACGCTCCTCTACTTTCTTCTCCAGTTCGTGGGTATAGTTCTTTCTCTCGGTGATGTCCAACACTATGGCCACACAAACTTGTCTTTTCTCGATGGACGATAATTGTAGGTGGACCTCAACGGGGTAAATGGTACCGTCCTTTCGTTTGTGTACCGTTTCAAAAATCACCTTTTCCCTTTTCCCTTGAAATAAGGGAGATAAAAGGCGCTTAAAGATTTCTTTGGTGAATTTGGGCTTTATATCAAGGACCGACATTTGGTTCAGTTCCTTGAGGGTGTATCCCAAGTTCAACTGTGCCCCTCGGTTCACATTGATAAAGATATAGGATTCGGCATCGAACACGTAGATCTCATTGAGGGATTCCTCAAAGATCTTGAACCAATAATCTATGGTCTGCTCCGCCTTTTTCCGTTCCGTGATATCCACGATCAGTGCCATCACATAGGTCTTTTTCAACAACCTGAACGGATTGAGGCTTATTTCCAATGGAAACTCTTCACCATCCTTTCGCAACCCCAAAAGATCTAGACCTGGGCCCATCGGTCTGGCCTTTCCCGTACTCACAAACTTTGCCACATCACCGTGGTGCCCTTTCCTTATCCGTTTGGGGATCAAGATTTCCAAGGGCTGCCCTACCAATTCTTCCTTTGTATAGCCAAACAGTTGATTGGCGGCGGAATTGGTGCCCACAATCTTCTGCTCATCGTTCACAATGAGTATTCCCTCGGAGACGACCTCCGATAACATCTCCAGTACTACGCTTTCTTCGAATAATTCCACAACAGCAACTAAAATACTGATTTTAGTCATGGATTAAAACAGTATCGATGACTATATTTATCCTCAAAAAAAATAAATAATGTTGGATTCCAAAGAAAAACTGGGAAACGAGTTTTACCAAAATCTGGGGAAACTCTTCTATGCCGTGGCCATGGCAGACCATAGCGTACATATGAAAGAACTGGAAAAACTGAACGAGGTGGTCCGTGACCATTGGTTGGACGTGGACGATGTGGAAGATGAATTTGGAACGGATGCCGCTTTCCAGATTGCGACCGTTTTTGATTGGCTCTTGGAATATGAAAAAGATGAAGAAGAGATCTATGAAGAGTTCGAGGAGTTCTATACCGATCACAAGGTACTCTTCTCCCCCAAGATAAAAAGTCTGGCCATGTCCACTTCAAGGGCCATAGCCTCTTCCTTTTCAGGAAACAACAAGGCCGAACTGGTGCTCTTGGGACGTCTTGAACTTTTGTTCAATGACTGACAAATAGGGAATGACCAAGGCCCTGTCCTATCATTCCAACCTGTCCAGCTTCCTTCGTAACGATACCACTTCTTTTTGAAGGTCTTCGACCTGTTGCAATAGATGGTGGATGGCCTGAATGCCCTCGGGGTTGATGTCCAGTTCATGGTGCAAACGGACCATTTTTTCCAGAAGGGGCAATTCTTCAAGGGGAAGCTGTGCGCCATCCTGTCCATGGTCCATATGGACAAGTTCAAACTCGTACATGGAATGGACAAAGGACTCCTGTATTCCATATCTTTTGCAAAAGGTCTTTAATGAAATGTAGCTCTCTTTTTCCATGTTCTTATTCCAGTTTGGTGTTTTCCAATGCTTCAAAAAGTGCTCGTTGCTCTTGGGTCAATTTTTTTGGAATGGCAACGGAATAAGTCAATATGAGATCTCCGAACTGCCCATCCTTTCGATATTTCGGGAACCCCTTTCCTTTGAGTTTGACCTTGGTGCCGTTGTCCGTTCCCGAGGCAACCTTCAGCTTTACCTTTCCAGTGAGGGTCTCCACAAGGATCTCGCCTCCCAACACTGCTTTTACAAGTGGGATCTGCACGGTTTTGTACAAATCGGCACCATCCCTTTTAAAATCTGTGTTATTGACAATGGAAAAGGTGATGTAGAGATCTCCCGAAGGGCCGCCCTCTATTCCCGGTCCACCATGTCCCTTTATCTTGATGGTCTGCCCATCCTCCACCCCTGCAGGTATCGACAGACGGATATTTTTTCCGTTCACGGTCAGGGTCTGCTTTTGGGCGGTGTACACATCCATCAACGATAATTCCAGCTTGGCCTGATAATCCTGTCCCCGAAAGCGTACTTTTTGTCTATGGGAACGAAATCCCGAGCCGCTGCCCCCGAACATGGACTCAAAAAAATCGGAAAAATCTTCGGAAGTATCTCCTCCACTGGAATAGGTGTACCCAGAATAGTTCCCTTGGTTGCTTTGTCCACGGGAACGTTTGGCCTTCTCAAACTCCTCTGCATGCTGCCAATCCTTCCCATATTCATCATATTTCTTTCTTTTGTCCGGATCGGAGAGCACTTCATGGGCCTCATTTATCCTTTTGAAGTTCAGTTCTGCCTCACTATCATTGGGATTGAGGTCGGGGTGGTACTTGCGGGCAAGCTTTCTGTACTGTTTTTTGATCTCTTCGGCGGTGGCTCCTTTGTCCACCCCCAACACCTTATAATAATCTATATATTCCATTGGTAAATCCAGTCATCAACGGTTAGGTATTCCTTACTCCAGAATCCATCGACATTTTGCTTCAAATTAAGTAAAAGTTAGGTAAAGTGCACAATGATGTTTATCAGTATGGGTCATGACAAAAAGCAGTACCTTGTAGCTTTCTGTTTCTTTTTAGGATAGAGGAACAAGCAGCAACAAATACCACCATTCAATGATCATCCACCAATTTGACCAAAGGAACTCGATATTGAACACCTTCATTTCCGAACTACGGGATGTGGACATCCAGAAAGATGCCATGCGTTTCCGAAGGAACATTGAACGCATTGGCGAGATCATGGCCTATGAGGTGAGCCAAACATTGGATTACCATAATGCGGAGGTAACCACTCCTTTGGGCATAAAAAAGACCTTTCTCTGTACCGACCATTTGGTGATCTGCTCCGTGCTTAGGGCAGGATTACCACTTCACCATGGTATTTTGAATTATTTTGATGCAGCGGAGAACGCTTTCATATCGGCATACAGGCACCATCCCAATGATGATGACGATTTTGAGGTGGTCGTGAACTATTTTGCCTCTCCTTCGTTGGAAGGCAAGGTCCTGATCTTGACCGACCCCATGCTGGCCACGGGAAAGACCTTGGAAAATGTACTGAACGTTTTGAAGGACCATGGAACCCCGAAACAGATCCATATCATCTCGGTAATCGGTTCACAAACAGGAGTGGCCAAAATGGAAGAGATCTTTCCCAAGGACACCCAACTGTGGATCGCCGCCGTGGATGAAAAGCTTTCGAGCAGGGGATACATCGTGCCTGGTCTAGGTGATGCCGGTGACCTCAGCTACGGGGTAAAACTATGACCAAAGGTCATATCGGTATTTCCACGGTTTCGTACAATTCTGGGATATGGCAGTTCCAGCGGTACTTTTCATAGATCTTATCCTTGTAAATGCCCATGGTTTCCTTTTCCCCATGGACCAAGAACACCTTTTCGGGAACATTTTTGATGTCCCCCATCCAAGAGAGCAATTCGGATTGGCCCGCATGTGCGGAGAGGCTCTCCAAGTGGGCCACTCTTGCCTTTATGGGGATGTATTTGCCAAACATCTTCAGCTCTTTGGCCCCTTCCAACAATTTTCTTCCCCGGGTCTCCTCGGCTTGGAAACCCACGAGCAGTATGGTGGTAGATTTCCTTTCCGCTAGTTGCTTGATGTAGGTGAGCACCCTACCACCGGTCACCATGCCGCTGCCTGCAATGACGATCTTGGGGCGGGGGTCGTCAATGGTTTCCCAGGTCTCCCTATACGAGCTCACCAAAGTAACATGGTTGCACATGTTCTGGTATTCGTGTGTGTCGAGCTTATGCCAATCAGGATATCGTTCAAAAACCTCAAGAACATTTATTCCCATGGGGCTGTCCACAAAAATGGGAATGTTGGGAATCTTGTTCTTATCGTAAAGTTTCCAAAGCAAATACATCAAAGATTGTAAACGTTCCACGGCAAAGGACGGAATGATCAGGGTGCCCCGCTCCCGTACTGTCTGGTCCACTAGGTCCTGGACAATGCCTTCCACATCCTCGTCGGGATGGTCTTTGTCCCCATAAGTGCTCTCCACAAAAAGATAATCGGCCCATTTTGGTCGCTTTGGTAGATGGAGCAAGTGGTCCGCTTCCCTGCCCACATCACCAGAAAAGACCAACACCTTGCCGTGAAGGACGATTTCGATAAAGCTTGACCCGATGATGTGTCCATTGTATTTGAAACAAGCCGTGCATTGGGGCGAGAGCATGACGATTTCTCCCTCTTCGATACTTTTAAAAAACTTCAAGGTACGTACCACATCTTCTTGGGTATATAGAGGAAGCGCAGGGTCATGCTTGCTATATCCTTCCGCATTGGCGCGTTCCGCTTCCTCTTCGTGGATCTTGGCACTATCTTCCAATATGATCTTGGCTATTTCCAAGGTCGGAGCTGTTCCAATGATATTTCCCCTGAACCCTTGTTTCACCAAAAGGGGAAGGTATCCGCAGTGATCTAGGTGACCATGCGTCAACACTACAAAGTCCACCTCATCCACCTTAATGGGCAAAGGTTCCCAATTCTGTTTTCTGAGTTCCTTTGTTCCCTGGAAAACACCACAGTCCACCAATATCTTTATCTCTTCGGAATGCAGATAGAACTTGGAACCTGTCACCGTTCCCGATCCTCCTAAAAATTGTACTTGAAGTTTTTCCATACCCCGTCTAAATTTTACAAAGGGATTCCATCTCTGCCAAGATCCTGCTCTTCCTGCCATTGGAAATCCCCAAATGATCCAAATAAAAGTGGTCTTGGGCCAGCTGTTTGCACAACACCACGTCCCTGCTCAGTAGAAAATGTTTTTCCTTTTCGGACAGCAATGTGGAAACGGTTATGGGATAGAGCCCCAATCTATCTATCCTATCCTTTATGCTATTTCCATTGGGATGGTCCCAACTCAAAAGATACAGGCCCGCACATTTTCCATATTGGAGGGCATCCTCGGTGAAACGGGTGTTTGTGACCACCCAACCCAATGTTTCCCCATAGGTCTTATCCTTTTTGGATCCCAAGGGCCCTTTGACATCGTTGTACCTCGAATGGATATAGAGGGGTACTTTCACATTGCAGTTGAGCCCATCTTCCCCATGGAACTTGCATTCGATGATGTTGAGGGTTCCATTTTTAATGGCCAGCACATCTATTTCGTGGGAAACACAAGTTCCCTGAAGTACCTCGCCCACTTTGGTCCCATACCCGGAGTAGTGCAGGATGCCACTTATAAAGCGTTCAAAGGGAAAACCGGTCGGTCCAAGTTCATAAATGGCCTTTTTGAGTTTGTACTTTGATGCGAAAAGTGACTTCTTTTTCTTCAACAGTGCATAGGCCCTGTTATGGATTTCCCTTGTGGAGATACCGGGATACAGTTCTTCCTCCACACGGTGGATGATTTCCTCGATCAGGCCGTCACTGGCTCCACTGTGCTTTAGCGAACGATGTAATTTTTCAAAGGAAAATCGTGTCTTTTCCCCTGAGGATTTTGTGATATCGGGCATCTGTTTGGTCATATCACTAAGGTAAGCATCATTTGTTGATACCTGATTTCCAAATCCAGATATTTTTGGGTATAGACATGGGTTATCATTACTTTTGATGTAATGAAAGTGGTTGCAATCATTTTGGCAATGGCCACAGTGGCACTCTCCTCCTACCCTTGTTGTCAGGAGACTGCCGATGCATCCATGGAACATAGCGGGCAAGATCACCGTGAAGCACCATGCGATACTGATTCGCCCTGCTCTCCTTTCTATGCATGTGGCAGGTGCCCAGGATTTACTGTGGAATATGTCCAGATCCATTTTCTCGCATTGGATATGGTACAAGTGTTGCCCCCTGTTCCTTATTTGGAATCTATTCCAAAGGAAGTGCATTCCTTTCTGTTCAAACCGCCGCGCATTATTTGAAGCTTAAGTACATCACTAGCCCATTTAAGGGCACATTGATAAGTCCAGAATTATCTGGCCAACTTCAAAAATACATTAGATATGAAATTTAAACTATTGCTGGTGCTTTCCTTTTGGGGAATTGCATCCGCTTTTTCGCAGAACACTTTTAGGGCCACTATAAAAGATTCCCTTACCCAAGAACCCGTCATTGGGGCCACTGCTTTATTCCCCTCGCTGGAAAAGGGAGTTATTTCCGATGGTCAGGGAGAAATAACCATCACTGGAATCCCAAATGGAACGTTCAAACTAGAGTTGAGGTTTATGGGATATGCTGTCTTGGAGCGCACCCTTACCTTTCCACTGGATGGCACGTCACAAGGGCTGATCTTTTTGATGGCCCCACAAACCGAAGAAATGGAAGAGATCACCTTGGTTTCCACGCGTAGCAGCAGGACCATTGAGGATATCCCCACAAGGGTGGAGGTCATTGCAGGAGAGGAACTTTCCGAAAAGGGCAATATGAAACCCGGTGACATTCGCATGCTGCTCAATGAAAGTACGGGTATTCGAACGCAGCAAACATCGGCCACAAGTTACAATTCCAGTATCCGTATCCAAGGACTTGACGGAAGATACACCCAACTTCTACGTGATGGTTTTCCATTATATTCCGGTTTTGCCAGTGGGTTGAGCTTGATGCAGATAGCTCCGTTGGACCTGAAACAAGTGGAAGTGGTCAAAGGCTCCAGTTCCACCCTTTATGGGGGCGGGGCCATTGCCGGATTGGTAAACCTCATTTCCAAAACTCCCGAAGAAGAACCTGAACTGAGTTTTATGGTGAATGGCACCTCAGCACTCGGTCTTGACTTGAGCGGCTTTTATTCCCAAAAGTCCAATCGGTTGGGCACGACTATTTTTGCATCCTATAACATGGGTAGTCCCTATGATCCTGCAAACATAGGACTAACGGCCATACCGAAATTCGATAGGTTTACTTTGAATCCCAAGATATATTGGTATGTCGGTGCACGAACCGAGATCATGCTGGGTCTCAACGCTGTGCTTGAGGACCGATTGGGCGGAAACTTGGACCATGCGAAGGGGGAGTTTGTGGACAATCCCTATTTTGAAGCCAATGATACGGAACGACTTTCCACCCAGCTTGGGTTCAAGCATGGTTTCCGCGATCGATCCCGATTGGAGTTCAAGAACAGTTTCAGTTTTTTTGATCGGGATATCCAAATTCCCGATTATACCTTTTCGGGATATCAACGGTCATCGTTCAGCGAACTGAACTATTCCCCTTCATCGGATATGTTGGAATGGATTTTTGGCCTGAATCTATGGACCGAATATTTCGACCATGCATTGGAAAACGATACCGAGGCGCTGGACTATTCCTATCAAATCTTCGGTCTGTTCGCCCAAAATGTATGGCCAGTGAACAACACCTTGTCTTTGGAGACAGGTTTGAGGGCCGATTTTCACTCCGATTACGGAGCCATGGTCCTGCCCCGCATGTCCATTCTTTATGAGCCGAACAATGCCTTGACCTTCCGTTTGGGAGGGGGATTGGGCTATAAGACCCCCACCGTTTTCACCGAAGAAGCTGAACGTCTGCAATTTAGAAGTGTACTTTCGATCGATCCGGAAAATGTCGATTTGGAACGTTCCATTGGAGGGAATTTTGACATCAATTATAAATGGGTTCCCATTCCCGGAATGACCATGTCCATAAATACCCTGCTTTTTTATACCAAAATCAATGACCCTCTCTTGCTGACAATGACCGGGAACGGATTTTATGAGTTTGAACAGCCTGATGGCTATGTGGATACCCGTGGAGCGGAAATCAATCTTAAGGTCAAGTACGGGGACTTCAAACTTTTTACAGGGTACACCCATGCCAATGTAAAGCAACATCAGGGAGGAACGGTCACTGATTTTCCTTTGGTGGCCAAGCATCGACTGAACAATGTGCTGATGTATGAAAAGGAGGAAAATCTTTGGGTGGGACTTGAAGCCTATTACTACAGTCCCCAAAAATTGAGTTCAGGGGAAACCGGACAGTCTTATTGGATATTGGGCCTGATGAGTGAAAAGAAAATTGGGGAAAATTTCTCCGTGTTCTTGAACTTTGAAAATTTTCTGGACACTCGCCAGACCCGTTTCGACTCCGTATTTACTGGAAATCTTGATGACCCACAATTCAGGGATATTTATGCTCCGGTTGATGGCTTTGTGGTAAATGGAGGATTCAAGGTCAGGTTCTAAAGAAACCCATATATGATGTCAAGGATGTCTGAAAAATAAAACCCAGACATCCTTCATTTTTAAATCCATTCTCCGGAAACGATTAACCTAAAGGATGATACAGATTGTGGTCAAAATGGCATCAAAGCTCGCCACAGGCCTTGATGAAGGCATCCTTTCTCCTTGTGGAAACCTCGATCTTGGTACCATCAGAAAGAACAGCATACCCATTTTTATGGTAAGAGGCCACAAAGCCCAGATTGATGAGGTGTGAGTTGTGTGTCCTGAAAAATTGATGCCCGGCCAACAACTGCTCAAAATGTTTCAAGGTTTTGGAAGCTGTGTATTTTTTCCCATCCGATGTGAAGATATGAGTATAGTTCACATCGGCCTGGCACCTGATCACATGGGAGACCAAAAGAAAAACATATCCTTCTTTATGCGGGACACTGATTCTTTTTGGACCGTTCCCTTTTGAAACATTGGACAGCAACACATTGATCCGTTCATGCAGTTGAGACTGTTCCGTTTTGTCCAATGCTTTTTGGAAAGCAAATTCAAAATCGTCCCGGTCCACAGGTTTTAGCAGATAGGCGATGGCCGAAAACTTGAAGGCCTCGATGGCATACTTTTCATAGGCCGTGGTAAAGATCAGACTGAAATCGCGATACGACACCGATGAAAGAAAGTCAAAACCCGTTCTGTCATGCAGCTGCACATCCAAAAAAACAATATCGGGACGGAGGGCATCCACCCCTTTTATGGCGGCATCCATTGTACTGAAACTGACCACTTCCATATGCTCTGAATGCGGTTTGAGCAAATGGACCAAATGGTCTATGCAGTGCTGTTCGTCATCGATTATGGCTACGGTCATCTTATTCACGGTCTGTTTAAAAAATGGTCTCCAAGGGCAGGCTCACTTCCACCCGTGTACCCTTTTCACGACCCTTGTCCAAAATGTTCAATCTGCCCTTGGTGTTCTTCTGTGTGTTCAGGATCTCCAACCTACTTTCAGTGATTGCCACCCCGAACGATTTTTTTGTTGCCGGCCCTACATCTTCCGTCTGCCTGCCCATTCCATCATCATCTACCGTGCACAACAACATATCCCCTTGCTTGGCAATGCCAATGGAAATGTGGCCCTGTTCACTTTTTTGGGCAAACCCGTGCCAGATACTGTTTTCTATGAACGGCTGCAACAGCAAAGGCGGGACCAAAATATTCTGTACATCGAGCCCCTCCTCTACTCTTATTTTATAGGAAAAGCGCCCCGGTTGTCTTTTAGACTCGACCTGAAGATAGAGCTCGAGGAACTTTAGATCTTCTTCCAAAGGAATTTCCTTGAACTCCGAGTTCTCGAGGACCATCCGCATCAATTTGGCGAACTTGGTAAGATACTCCATGGCCGTGCCCGTATCGTTCTTGAGGATATAATCCCCAATGGAATTGAGGGAATTGAAGATGAAATGGGGGTTCATCTGTGCCCGGAGTGCTTTGAGTTCGGTATCGGATACCATGGCCCTGAACTCGGCCTCCTTTTTTTGTTCAACCGCATCCCGTCGGCGTTTGTATAGCATAAAACCAAATACCGAGGCTAGAAGCAGGCCTCCGCCCCCCAATAAGGTCGCCCTTTTAAGGGTGGTCTGTCGTTCAATCTCTGCCTTGGTGACGGTCCTTTCCTTTTCAAAATCAAATTCCAGCTGCTTTCGGTTGATCTCCACTCTCCTGTTCTGGCCATTGAGACTGTCCTTCAACACCGAGAACTTTTTATAGGCTTCCAAGGCATCTGAAAAATCTCCATTGGCGGCATACACATCGGCCAGCGTACCCCAGGCCGATTTTTGAAGGAAGAGATTTCCCTGCGCATCGCTGAGTTCCAATGACAGCTTTGCATACTTTTCGGCCATTTCATAGTCGTTGTTGCCCAGATAGGCCATGGAAGCATTGGCATAGGCCGTAGGCCGGACAAACTCGATTCCATAGTCTTCAATGAGTGCCATGCTTTTCTCTGCCGAGACCAGTGCGGAATCCACTTGTCCATCCTGTCCATAGATCAACGAAAGGTTGCTGTACAGATTGGCCTTGTAGGTAGGATTGTTCCTTACCTGTTCCAAACTCAATGCCTTGTTGTAATAATAGATTGCGGAATCCAACTGGTTGAGGGAGCCATAAATATTGGCCATGTTGGCCGTTGCAGTAAGTTCAAGGCTCTTGTCATGCTTCAACACAAGTTTGAAAAAATCCAGGGCCTTCCCATATTCTTCCTGTTCATAGTAGAGGGTACCGATACCGCCATAGATGCTCCAACCGTAGGGACGCAATTGTTCGTCCCCTTCCATGAGGGACAGCGCCTTGTGATAGAACTCTTGGGCCTTATACGGATTGGAAAAAGAATATTGGTAGATGAGGGCCATTCGCTCATAGGCAAGCATGGTTCCCCTGCCGTACCCCATCTTTCTTGAAATTTCAAGGGTCTTTTCGGCAAAGTCCAACAGTGTGGTATCCGAAGGATTTGCAAAAAGGGCCTGCTTGGTGTAGTGGTTCCTCAGGTCCACCGTTGCGGTATCGCTGGCCGATTGGCCTTCCATCAATTGTGAGAGCGAATCCAATTCCCGCCGAAACTGCTGTGCAGAAGCGTGGAAGATGATGGCTACAAAAGAAAGCACGTACAAAAAGTACTTCATGAGAGCAAAGGTTTAGTCTAGTGTCAAGGAATGATGAATGTACACATTTTGACAAAAAATAAACGTTCCCCTGCACAAAATAAAAATACATGGGCGCAGGATCACTATGGGTTTTGAAGGTGGGATGGTTCCCCTAATTTCGAAATCGTAAAACCAAACCTCATAACATGGATAAGGAAACCATCACCCTCTTTTTCACCCGTTCCGAAAAATCACTTTTAGGAGTCTGCAGTACTATTGCCAAAACCTTCAAACTGCCACCGGTAGGGGTCAGGGTGGCCCTCATCGTCCTAACGCTGATTTTTATCCCTTTAGGGATCATCACCTACATAGGGCTGTATTTGGCCTTCAACAAGAAGAAGGGCAAGATGGTGACCTTTGGGCTGCTCGGAGCCTTGTTGGGGATTCCGTTGAGCTATTATTTTCAATCGGATATCATCCAAAATTATGGGGGCAACAGCGGAATGTTCAGTTATCTAAGAAATTTTATCTCCATGGTCGATGAATATGACCGATTTGTGGGCAATGGTTGGGACATTGTCTTCAATGTGTTCCTGAGCATCATTGTATTTGCCTTGGTTGGTGCAGCCATCGGATACTTTATGGACAAAAATGAAAATACCAATAATCAACCTAAATAAAACTCAACCGTATGAAATCCAAATCATTCCTTTTGATGACCGTATCGTTTGCCATCCTAATGCTTTCCTGTGGAAGTTCCCTTGAAAAAGATGCCAAGAAATTTGCCGAGCTGCAATGTGAGACCATGCAAGATGCATTAAATGGTGGACTTGGTGCCATAAATACCTCCAGGGAAGAACTGATGGACGAATTGGAAGCCAAGTACCGAAATTCGAACGAGCTTACAAAATTCAAGCAACAGGTGGATAAAGAGTACAAGGAAAACTGTAAAACAGCTCTAAAATGAAGAGCAATCCAATGAAAAATACACATATACATTTTTTAGTGATTCTGCTGGTGAATCTGTTCCTGTTGGGCTGCTCGAAAAGTGACAACGGGCCGGACGGCGTTGCCAGTGATTATTATTTCCGCTTCAAGGTCGATGGTGCCCAAGTTTCCTATGAATTCACACCCGATACGCAAATCAATCTGACCGGGATTATAGATTATGACAACGAATCGGGCCTACATGCAGTCAATATTGCGGGGATAGACAATATTTTCGAAACCACCTTGACCAATAGACTTACCATTTTTTTGGGAGATTCCAATAGTTTTACCACCGGCACATCGTACACCAACATAGAGGGTCAGGGCGATAGCACCCCTGATTCCCTGTTCAGCATGGGCTATTTTGATGAGGAAGGAAATCTCTACAATGCCGGATTGAACAGTACCCCAACCCCGCTCTATGATTTGGCCACTGTACAGTTTACGGAAATCACGGATTCCCATATCAGCGGATTGTTTTCAGGTGTCCTGAAATGGTATGATACCAATGGCGGCACTGTGGATCTGGTAGGATCGGTGATCATTTCAGAAGGAACCTTCAAAGTGCCCCGTTACTAAGTTTCCCATATATGATTGATATTTCAAAAGAAGCTGCCCAACAGAAATCTGCTTTTTAGGGGAACGATTACATTTCATTTTTGGTCAAAAACAAAAAAACCGTCCTTCCCATCCATTTCTTTATACTTTTTCGCAGTATTTTCATCCCAACTATAAAAAAAAGTATCATGAAACGAACACTGCTATGCCTATTGGTCTTCCAATTGGTGGGATGTACGGAACTCCAACAGGTGGTCAACCAGCTGCCCCAAGGAGGCACAGGAATCGGAAATGCCGAAATAGCCCAAGGGCTGCGCGAGGCCCTCAACATGGGCATCGAGAAACAAGTGAACAAACTGGCCAACGAGAATGGTTTCTTTAGGAACGAACTGGTAAAAATCCTTCTCCCTGAAGAACTTCAAAAAGTGGACAAGACTTTGAGAGATGTAGGCTTGGGAAGCTTGGCCGATGAAGGGCTCAAAATCATCAACCGTGCGGCCGAGGATGCCGTTGGTGAGGCCACCCCTATTTTTGTGGACGCCGTGAAGGGAATTACTTTCAATGACGCCAAGCAAATTTTGCTGGGAGCGGATAACGCCGCTACACAATATCTTGAGCGGTCCACAAAGACCCAACTGTATGGAAAGTTCAACCCGATCATCAAAAATTCGTTCCAGAAAGTGGGTGCAGACAAGATCTGGAGCAACATTATCACCAAATACAACAATTTGCCACTCACCAATGATGTGAACCCCGACCTGACGGATTATACCACCAATGAGGCCTTGGAGGGTGTATATACCATGATTGCGTTGGAAGAAAAGGAAATACGGACAAAAGCCTCATCGAGAACAACAGATTTGTTAAAAAGAGTGTTCTCCCTTCAAGATTAATCACAATTTTTTCACAATAATGCAATAAGTGAAAAATAAGCCCGTTATTAACTCAATAAAAGAGAACAAGTATAACATATTCCTAAAGTTAAATTAACCTCTTGCTGAAGGTTAAACAGGAATTTTGCAACGAGTTAGTTATCTGAGTTAGCATTTTTTTGAGTTAGTTAGTTTAAAAAACCGGTGGGCCACACCGGTTTTTTTGTTCATTGCTTTTTGTAAAAGCCATCAAAGGCAGTGGATACCACTTTTTCACCTTGCAGCACCTCCCATAACTGCCGAACGGTACCATCGCTGTTTTGGGTCCAAGTGATCCGGTTACGATAGTTCTTCCCATCATCTTTAGTAAATTCATCGGATACCAATATCATTTGATCATTCCTCCTATCTCCTTTCAATTTTAAATGAGCACCGGAATTGTCCACCCAGAGCTGTTCCCATTGTTGGGTATCCTTGTTGTAAAAGTTCAAGCTGGTGCCCGTGTACCCTGCAATGGCACTTGTCCAGTTTTCCCTGATCACACAACCGCCCTCTTCCTTACTGATGATACTGGTGCCAGCAGGCTTGCCATCAGTGGAATTCACTACCTCCCATTCCCCTATCCAAAAGTCGAATGCCCGCTGCTCTTCTGAACAGCAGTTGCAGGCATCCTTTTCCTGGGCATTTGACACCGCGAAGACCATAAATGCAAAAAATACCATTCTTTTCATACGCTATCGGTTTTTGTAGCCATCCATACTTATATTAAAGGTACGTTAATTTAAATCTAAAGAAATGTGAGAAAATGTACCCATGGAGGTCGGTTTCGTTAAATTTTAGATAAAATACCTGATTTCTAGACATATATCATCGGAAGCCATCATCCACAAGTCCGTTTTGGACGTATCTTTAGCATAACAAATCTTGGGAACAATGGACAATCAATATTGCAAAGTAGGGGCAGTTACCCCGATCACCAGCGGAAACCAGGCAATCTATGTTCTGGAAGTAATGTACAACAACTTCGTTGAAAAAGCGGCCAATGTATCACAGGCCGATATGCACCTGGGCGAATTTTTCAAAAGGAAAGCACAGAACATCAAAAAAATATTGGAAAGTCTGGGTTGAGCCTTACGGCAATTTGGCCAGTTCCAACTCCATTTCCTCTTGGATTTCCTTTGCCTTTCTAGCAGCAACCTGCGCAAAATCATGCCCGTTCGAGGCATACAATATGCCGCGCGAAGAATTGACCAAAAGTCCTATGTCCCTTGTAATTCCATAAGAGCAGACTTCCTGCAGGCTTCCTCCTTGCGCTCCGACCCCAGGCACCAATAAAAAGCTATCGGGCACTATTTCCCTGATCTCTTTCAAGAAAGAGGCCTTGGTCGCCCCGACCACATACATCAACCTTTGCGAACCCTTATACGTTTTTGAGGTGGCCAAAACTTCTTTGTAGAGTTCCCTGTCCCCCACTTTTTGGGTCTGGAAATCAAATGCCCCTTGATTGGAAGTCAGGGCCAACAAAATGGTATGCCTATCCTCAAATTCCAAAAAAGGCTCTACAGAATCCCTACCCATGTAAGGCGCAATTGTAATGGAATCAAAATCCATTGTCTCAAAAAAGGCCTTAGCATAGCGTGTGGAAGTGTTCCCGATATCTCCTCGCTTGGCATCGGCTATGGTGAAGATTTCTGGATGATTACTGTTCAAGTACTCCATGGTACGCTCCAAAGACTTCCAACCCTTCAACCCATAGGCCTCATAGAAGGCAATGTTAGGCTTGTAGGCCACACAATAGAGGTGTGTGGCTTCGATAATGGCCTTGTTGAATGTAAAAATAGGGTCTTCGTCGTCCAGTAAATGTGCTGGAATCTTGTCCAAATCTGTGTCCAGACCAACGCATAGAAACGATTTTTTCTGACGGATCTGGGAAACTAGGTGTTCTATTTTCATTTCAAAAGGTTCTCGACTGCGCTCGAACTGACATACAAGACCAGTCAATAAATAGTTTAAAAAATCTCGGAAGCCTCTTTCAATTTTTCGGTGTTCTCTACCAGCATCAGCTCATCGATTATTTTTTGGACATCGCCGTTCATGATGTTCTGCAGGTCATAAAGGGTAAGTCCGATCCTGTGATCGGTGACCCTTCCCTGCGGATAGTTGTACGTTCGGATCTTGGCCGAACGGTCCCCACTGCTTACTTGCGAGTTTCGCTTGGCGGCATCCTCGGCCTGCCTTTTGGCCAATTCCATATCGTACAATCTCGAACGGAGTACCTTGAAGGCCTTGTCCTTGTTCTTGTGCTGGGATTTTTCGTCCTGGCACTGGGCCACAATACCTGTGGGAAGGTGGGTCAAACGTACCGCGGAATATGTAGTGTTCACCGATTGTCCTCCAGGTCCTGATGAACAGAAATAATCGATACGTACCTCCTTGGGATCTATCTGCACGTCAAATTCTTCCGCTTCTGGAATCACCATTACGGTCGCCGCACTAGTATGCACCCTACCTTGGGTCTCGGTCTGGGGCACACGCTGCACCCTGTGCACACCAGCTTCAAATTTCAAAGTACCGTACACATCCTCTCCTGTGACCTCAAAATGGATTTCCTTGTATCCGCCACTGGTCCCTTCGCTCAAGTCGATGACGTTGGTCTTCCAGCCTTTGGACTCACAGTATTTGGTGTACATGCGGAACAGGTCCCCGGCAAAGATACTGGCCTCGTCGCCACCGGTCCCGGCCCTGATCTCCATCACCACGTCCTTGGCATCTTCAGGATCTTTGGGAATTAACAGGAACTTGATCTCCTCTTCCAACTTGGGCAATGCACTTTTGGCCTCATCGAGCTGTATCTTGGCCATTTCCACCATCTCAGGATCACTGCCGTCGGCGATGATTTCCTCGGCCTCGTTGATGTTATTGGTCAGAGTTATATAATCTTCACGCTTTTCTGCGAGCACTTTAAGGTCCTTGTATTCTTTGTTCAATTTGATGTAGCGCTGCTGGTCCGAAATCACATCGGGTTGGATGATCAAATCGGAAATCTCATCGAAACGTTGCTTTACTATATGGAGCTTATCTAGCATAGATCAATCTTACTTAGGGATGCGAATTTACGATTTTTTAGTTGGATTCTTTTCCAACAAAATTGGGTCAGTTCCCCACAAAAGTAGTCCCAAGGGTAAAGATAAAAGCGTTGAGGCCATTGCTCCTGTCGTATTGGCTAAAACGGAGGTCGATGGTCTTCAGGCCAAAACTGAACACTTTGGCCGAAGCAAAAATGTCCCTGTACTGCACTCCCATTCCATATTGATGGGCATTATAATCCGACAGGTCATAGTCCGAAGTGTAGTAGCTATCCGTGGACAGTGCTTCTTCCTTGGGATAAAAATAATCAGCTGCGGTCTGAGTGTAGTAACGGTACGTAGGATACAGGGTGAACTTGTCCGTGACCTTGAACGGTACTTCCAAACTGGCCGTATGCGAGGTAATCCCCCAATCGTCCCAATAGAAACGATAATAGGTACGCAACACCACCAGGTCGTTTAGATAGTAGTTCAGCCTACCCCCAAAGGGTATTTTGAACCTACTGTCCGGCAATTGTTCCACATTGTCCGCCAATTGGAAATCATCGATATAAAAATCTTCAAAATCCGCAAAATAGACACGTTGGAACGGGGTGCTCAACAATCCGTTCTGGGAAACCAGGTCCATGAAAAGGGCCCCTTGCAATTTTTTCCCCATGATCTGCGAAAAACTCAACGAAAGCGAATAGGAGTTTCTGCTCTCCTTTTCAAATTCCGAAAAAATGGGATTATAGGTCCCGTTCCCCGTAATCCGATCGTCAAAAAAACCTTCACGCAGCTCAATGGGGTATTGCGGGTTCCATTTGTCAAAAAACACCCGGCCGCTCAAGGTCAGTTCGGTGTTCTTCTCATTGAACAAACGGGTATAGCTCCCTCCAAAACCAAGGGAAAGATAATCGTACTCCGTGGAAAAATAGGCATTGGCGCTCCAGATGGAATTCCTGTCATCGGAACTGTGCTGGTAGCTGGGGTTGATGTAGGTCAAAAGGTCTTTTCTGGATTCCCCAGAAGAAGCATCGAATGGTGAAACACTGGGTCCGCCGTCCAAGGGGTTCACATTGCTGGAAGAGGCAGAAGTATAGGCAGACAGGCCGACATCCACCGTCAGGATATCACTTTCGTTCATGGGCATCCGCAGTACAATGCTGGAAGTGGCATCGGTCAACTCTTCGGTCCCCTCTCCCCCGGTCACCGCGGCATTTTGTCCATCCTGCTTGTAATAGCTGAACAACAGGTCGACCTCGCTGGTCTCCAAAACACGTTTTTGGTAAGAGGTATCGGTCTGCTGCGAACGGATGGCCATACAGCAAAGGAAGAGCAATCCAGAACTGAACAGTGTCCTTTTGGCGACCCCTGTTCTTTTGATGCAATTTTTCATAGTGTCCCGTACCATTTAATTACAACCACAACCGCCCCCTGTTTTGCCTCCATTGGCCCCGGCGGACGCTTCCCGATAAATGTGGAAATTGGTCTCAAAGCGTTCACTGGCCCTGGCACCCAATTGCATCTCTGCATCGTTCAGATAGGCCTTGTCGTACTCACGCACGGCCACACAGGAACTCGAAAGGACCAATATCAGGAGAAAAATCATCGCTTTGATCATGGACTAAATTTACGGATTCATATCGAATATGATACCCGAACTCTTATGAATTTTATTGTCCGAGTCCACGACCACGGCCTCTACCCCATCCATCTGGTTGATCATGTGCAGGCCAACGTCCCTTCCCATAATGAAAACCGCTGTGGCCAAGGCATCACAAAGTTCCGCCTGTTTGGCAAAAATGGACACGCTGTTGATCCCCGTAGTGGGATATCCTGTCCTGGGGTCGATGATGTGGGAATATTTTTTTCCGTTCAGGATGATGAACTTTTCATAATTGCCTGATGTGGCCACCGAGGATTCGATGACGGGCAACCAACTGAACACCTTGTCTTTGCTCAACGGATTGGCAATGCCCACCAGCCACTTTTCCCCTGTCACCTTGGTCCCCCATGTGGTCAGGTCGCCAGAAGCGTTGATGATGCCTCCTTTCACATCCTTGGAAACCATAAGTTCTTTGGCCTTGTCCGCTGCATACCCTTTTCCAATGGCCCCAAACCCGATGCACATGCCCGGTTCCGGCAAGAATACGGTTTGGTTCTTGGGGTCCATCACGATTTTTTGATATCCGATCTTTTCCACGGCTTTTCGGATATCCTCTTCTTTGGGTGCAGTTTCCATGCTGCCATCAAACTTCCAAATATTGTCCATGGAAGCATAGGTAATGTCGAAGGCCCCATCGGTAATCTCAGAAATCCGTATGGAACGCTCAATAAGGCCAAAAAGCTCTGGACTTACCTTGACGGGCTTTATCCCTGCATTTTTGTTGATGAGCGAGGTCTCGGAGTTTTCATCCCAAGAAGAGATGATCTTTTCAATACGCTGGATCTCGGAAACGGCCTCATCAATGTTGATATAGCCAATTTCCTCGTTCGGGGCCACCACGGTGACCTCAAAACGGGTTCCCATCAACTTGAGCGTCTTTTTCACAGTGACATCCTTCTGCCCCAATTGCCCCAAGGACAACAGACAGGATAGGCTGCTCAAAAGAAGGACGACCGCTTTCATTTTATGAATTTGTTGAGAAGAGAAATATATTTCTCAGGGGTAAGCCTGGGGTTGAATCCTGTTTCTCCCAAAACAGATCCATTCTTGTCCAAGACCACGACCAAGGGGAAATAACCTTTGGGATTGTATTTTTCGGCCAGCATTTTGTTCACGCCCGATTTTTCTTCGGGAAGCTGGTTTTGTTTTTTTCGAGGAAAATCGGCATTGTACAGCACATAGTTCTTGGAGGCATAGGTCTTAAACTCCTCCGTATCCAGAATGCTTTTTTTCAAACGGATACAGGGAGCGCACCAATCCGATCCGGAAAATACCAGAACAATGGGTTTGTCTGCTGTATTTGCCCTATCCAGTGCACTGGCATAACTGTCCTGCCACTCCTGTGCGTGCAGGGCACCAAGACTTACAAAAAAAATGAAGGTCAAGAATCGTTTCATAAGATTTGGGACTACAAATTACTCAAAGATCCGGAGTATGGACCCATCAAGTTCGGTATTGAATACTTTGAGGGCACGTGCCGGTTTACTATCCACTTGGTTCAATGGGGTTCCATCTTGCGAAAAGCGGGATCCATGGACATCACAATAAAAAATACCCCCATCCTGATTGACAAACCTTACTTGGTCATACGATTCATGGCTGCACACCTGACTGGCCGCCACATATTCTCCCTGGAGATTTCTGGCCACAACGACCAAGTTCTTTAAGATGAATCCTCCATTTGCCGATAGGGCCTGTCCTTCCTGGGAAGTAAGGTCTACCGTAAAGTCCACACCCGTGGGAACTTCTTCAATATTCCCGTCGATTTGGTCCTTGGAACATCCTTGCAAACAGGGAAAAGTAAGGGCAAATGCTGCACCTGCGCCTAAACTTCTTAGAAAATCCTTCCTTTCCATAGCTCGGGGTTTATAAACAAGAACGCTAAACTGGAACGAATCGTATGCTAATAGTGAAACTTACCATACTCACTCTGGATGGTCAGTTTTTTGGTTTCCGATGACTCCACCCTGCCTATGATCTGCGCTTCTACATCGAAGCTTTTGGAAATCCTGATGACATCTTCAGCAACTTCCTCATTTACATAAAGTTCCATTCGGTGTCCACAGTTGAACACCTGGTACATTTCCTTCCAATCGGTACCGGATTGCTCCTGGATCAATTTGAACAGGGGTGGTACAGGGAACATATGGTCCTTGATGATGTGAAGATTGTCCACAAAGTGGAGGATCTTGGTCTGCGCCCCCCCGCTACAGTGCACCATCCCATGGATTTCCTTGGGTGAATAGGCTTCCAATATCCTTTTGATGATGGGCGCATAGGTCCTTGTGGGTGACAGCACCAATTTTCCTGCATCCAAGGGAGAATCTGGCACGGCATCCGTCAATTTAATCTGACCGGAATATACCAACTCCTCTGGAACGGAGGCGTCATAGCTTTCCGGGTATTTTTTTGCCAAATATTTTCCAAAGACATCATGTCTGGCAGAGGTAAGCCCGTTACTGCCCATCCCACCATTGTATTCGGTCTCATAAGTGGCCTTTCCATAGGAAGCAAGCCCTACAATGACATCCCCAGCCGAAATATTGGCATTATCGACCACTTGGCTCCTTTCCATCCGGGCGGTGACCGTGGAGTCCACGATGATGGTCCGCACCAAATCGCCTACATCAGCCGTTTCCCCACCCGTTGAATGGATGGTGATCCCATGTTTTTTCAGATCGGAGATCAATTCCTCCGTACCATTGATGATGGCCGAAATAACTTCTCCCGGAATCAGGTTCTTGTTCCTTCCGATGGTCGAGGAAAGCATGATATGGTCGGTGGCACCCACACAGATCAGGTCGTCCACGTTCATGATCAGGGCATCTTGGGCAATCCCTTTCCAAACGGACAGGTCGCCCGTTTCCTTCCAGTACATATAGGCCAAAGAGGATTTGGTCCCGGCACCATCGGCATGCATTACAAGGCAATGGTCCGCACTACCAGTGAGATGGTCGGGGACAATTTTGCAAAAAGCCTTGGGAAAAAGTCCTTTGTCTATATTCTTGATGGCACTGTGCACATCTTCCTTGGAAGCGGAAACCCCTCTCTGGGCATATCTTTTACTCGTGTCGGATGACATAAAAATGGGTTTGGGCAAAAATAACGGAAAGCCATCAATTAATCGATAGGCTTTCCGTAGGTTTTCATTTTTTGGGGCTTGTGCTATTTAGCAAACAGCAATTCCCTATACTTGGTGAAGGGCCATAGATCGTCCGCTATGAGTTTTTCCAATTTATCGGACTGTTCCCTGATCTTATCAAAATAAGGTTTTACGTTGTTACAATAGGCCTGTGCCTTTTTGTTGCTCATGGCCATCCCATTGGCACGTTTTCTGGCATCGATCATCTCATCCGTTAGCTTTTTGATCTGGACAATGTGTTCCCCCACCTGTTCCAGAATGTTCAATTGGCTTTCGGCCACATTTTTATGGGCTGCGCCATAGACCTCTTTTAACCCGCTCACATTCTTCAACAGGATATTTTGGTATCGGATAGCAGCAGGGATAATGTGGTTATAGACCATTTCGCCTAGCACCCTTCCTTCAATCTGGATATGAAAAATATACGCTCCCAATTCCACTTCCTGATGGGCCTTGAGTTCCACTTCGTTCATCACGCCCATTTCCTTGAAAAGTTCCAAACTCTCCTTGGAAGTGATTACCTGTAGGGCCTCTGGGGTGTTCTTGTTGTTGCTCAGCTTGCGTCTTCTGGCCTCTTCCTGCCATTCCATCCCATACCCATCACCCTCAAAACGGATACGTTTGGAAGTCTTTATGTACTCGCGGAGCACGTTGAAAACGGCTTCGTCCTTTTTCAGGCTCTTTTTGTCGATCAGCGCATCCACCTCCTTTTTAAAATCTGTGAGCTGCTTGGCCACGATTGTGTTCAGAATGGTCATGGGTTTGGCACAATTGGTCTTGGAACCCACTCCCCTCATTTCAAATTTGTTCCCCGTGAAGGCAAAGGGAGATGTACGGTTCCTATCGGTGTTGTCCAAAAGAATTTCCGGGATCTTACCCACTACGTTGAGCTTGAGCTCCGTTTTTTCCTCTGGCGACAGTTTTCCTTTGGAAACCCCTTCCAACTCGTCCAGCACATTGCTCAATTGTTTTCCGATAAAAATGGAAAGGATGGACGGTGGGGCCTCATTGGCACCCAATCTGTGGTCGTTGCTTGCAGAGGCAATCGAGGCGCGCAAAAGCTCCTCATAAGTGTCCACTGCTTTTATGGTATTGACGAAAAAGGTCAAAAATTGAAGATTCTTCATGGGCGTGCTCCCTGGACTGAGCAGGTTCACCCCGGTATCGGTGGCCAGGGACCAGTTGTTGTGCTTGCCGGAACCGTTGATCCCTGCAAAGGGCTTTTCATGGAACAGTACTGAAAAATGGTGGCGGTCCGCAATCTCTTCCATGACGTCCATGAGCAACAGGTTGTGGTCCACGGAAAGGTTGGCTTCCTCGAACACCGGTGCCAACTCAAACTGGTTAGGGGCCACTTCGTTATGTCTTGTTTTGACCGGAATTCCCAATTTGGTACATTCCTTTTCCAGGTCGCTCATAAAACTTAACACGCGAGGCGGTATCACTCCAAAATAATGGTCGTCCAACTGTTGGCCCTTTGCGGAAAAATTGCCCACCAAGGTCCTACCGGTCATGGAGAGGTCCAAACGGGACTTTGCCAATGCCTTGTCCACCAAAAAATATTCTTGTTCCCAACCCAAGGTGGCATAGACCTTTCTCACGTTTTTGTCAAAATACTGTGCAACCCCTGTTGCGGCCTGGTCCACAGCGTATAGTGCACGTAGCAATGGTGCCTTATTATCCAAGGCTTCACCGGTGTAGGCCACAAATATGGTGGGGATGCAAAGGGTCGTTTTATATATGAATGCCGGTGAGGTCGGATCCCAAGCGGTGTAGCCCCGGGCCTCGAAAGTATTTCTGATGCCTCCACTGGGAAAACTGGATGCATCCGGTTCCTGTTGCACCAATTGTGCCCCTCCAAACTTCTCCATACCCCTGCCATCGGGAAGGATATCGAAGAAGGCGTCGTGCTTTTCGGCGGTGGCTCCGGTCAAGGGTTGGAACCAGTGGGTATAGTGCGTGGCACCCATGCTCAGGGCCCATGCCTTCATCCCTTCGGCCACCTGGTCGGCAATTTTACGATCTATCTTGTTTCCTTGAAAAATGGCGGATTTGACATTGTCAAAAGCTTCCTTGGTCAGGAATTGGAGCATTTTGTCCTCATTGAAAACATTCTTCCCGAACAGCTCGGAACGTTTCCCTGCTTCGTTCATCTCGGTATGCTTTCTGTTGCGGCTTTCTGCCAAGGCTTGGAATCTTACTTTCGGCATTTTATTTGTATTTAGGCCTCAAAATTACAATTAACAATTTAATAATATATGTCCTAAAAAATACTTTTTTTTCACTTTGCCCCACACAAAACAGGGGTATTATAAATTATATCGACAATTTTGTGATTTTACCCCTGCGAAACATTGATTATTAAATGAAAAAACTATTTTTGTCTCCATTAATTTGAGAACGATTAACTACCAAAAATTATGAGCAAATCTAAATTAGAGTATATCTGGTTGGACGGTTATACACCAACTGCCAACATGAGAAGCAAAACTAAAATCGAGGAGAATTTTAGCGGCAAACTGGAAGATTGCCCTATATGGTCATTCGACGGCAGTTCCACTGAGCAGGCCGAAGGAGGTTCCTCAGATTGCTTGCTTAAGCCCGTTGCAATTTTTCCAGATCCGGGAAGGATCGATGGTTATTTGGTGATTGCCGAGGTATTGAACCCAGATGGAACCCCCCACGCGACCAACTCAAGGGCGACCATAGATGATGAGAACGATGATTTCTGGTTCGGTTTCGAGCAGGAATATTTTATTATGGATACCAGGACCCAACTACCTTTGGGCTTCCCTATCAATGGTTATCCAGGGCCACAAGGAATGTACTATTGCTCTGTAGGTGGTAAGAACACCCATGGCAGGGATTTGGTGGAGCGTCATGCGGATATGTGTCTTGAAGCTGGTATCAATTTCGAGGGTATCAACCAAGAAGTTGCTTGCGGACAGTGGGAGTTCCAAATTTTTGCCAAAGGTGGAAAAACTGCCGGTGACCAAGTTTGGGCTGCCCGCTACCTTTTGGATAGATTGACCGAAGATTATGGTTACTATATTGAATATCACCCAAAACCCATCAAGGGAGACTGGAACGGTTCCGGTATGCACGCCAACTTCTCCAACACTACTTTGAGAACCTGCGGTTCCAAGGAGGTTTATGAGAAAATTTGTGAGGCCTTCAGACCTGTTACCGCAGAGCATATAGCTGTCTATGGAGCATACAATGACCAACGTTTGACCGGTAAGCACGAAACTGCTTCCATCCACGATTTCAGCTATGGAGTTTCCGATAGGGGCGCTTCCATCAGGATTCCGATCATGACCGTTGAGAAAGGATGGAAAGGATGGCTGGAGGACAGGAGACCTGCCTCTAACGCAGATCCATACAAAGTTGCGGCCAGGATCATCAAAACAGTAAAATCTGCTAAGGTATAGCCGGTAGCAAATAAATTAGTTGTTGATTATAGATGAAAAACCGTCCCTACCAAAGGGGCGGTTTTTTATTTTACGGTCAAATAGACAAAAGCGATATAGATGGTCAAAAGCACAAGACCGTCCCTCCACCCCAAGCGCAATCCTTTTGGGAAGAACACCAAGGGCAGTATCAAAAAGGAAATGCCCAACATCCAAAAGATATCATTATGAAGCAATCCCGTATCCACTACATTTATAGGCGTAATGATGGCTGTTATTCCCAAAACAGCCAGTAGGTTAAAAATGTTGGAACCTATCAAATTACCCAACGAAATGGCCTTTTCCTTTTTTAGCACTGCAATTACGGAGGCTGCCAATTCAGGAACACTGGTCCCTACCGAAACCACAGTGATGCCAATGATTCTATCGCTCACTCCAAAAACGGAGGCCATGCCCACGGCACCCCTGATCAGCAGTTCCGATCCGCCCCAAAGTGCCGTTCCCCCTATGCCAAGCAACAATACCGTCCTATATAAAGGTAGGGGAACATCATCTTCCGGCCTTTCATCCACAACCGCTGTTTGTTGAAACCTGAGAAGGTACACCAAGAAAAGAAAAAGACAGGATACGAGGATGATACCTTCATATTGCTGCAGAACAGCATCAAAATAAACAAAGCCACAAAACAAGAGGGAAGCGACCATCATCACAGGCCAATCGGTGGAATAGAAACTTTTTCGCACATCTATGCTCCCCAATAGTATGGTAATGGACAGCACGAGCCCCAGGTTTGCAATGTTGGATCCCACTACATTGGCCAGGGCAAGATCTGGAAAACCGTCCAAGGCCGCTTTTATGCTCACGATAAGTTCTGGTGCCGATGTGGCAAAGGAAACCACCGTCATGCCGATCACGATCTTTGGGATGGACAACCTAAGGGATAGGGCCACTGCCGATTTCAACAACCAATTTCCCCCGGCAATAAGAAGGGCCAGCCCAAGGGTAACATAAAGTAGATTTTCCAAAGAATCGAGTTTTGCGTAAAAATAGCGGAAGATTCCATCAACCAAAAACGTTCACAGCAAAATAAAAACTACAAAAATAGTTAACAAACTATAAAAATAGTTGTTTAACTATGGAATTAGTATTATGTTTGGACTGTAATCAGTGAGACTATGCAAAAATTGACCAACAAGGAAGAGGAAGTGATGAAAATTCTCTGGAAGTTGAAAAAAGCCTTCGTCAAGGAGATTTTGGAAGAGATTGATGGCGAAAAGCCCCATTACAACACCCTCTCCACCATTGTGAGAAACTTACAGGAAAAGGGGTACGTAGGGCACGAGGCCTTTGGGAATACCCACCGCTATTTTCCCATGGTAGCCAAGGAACAATATCGCAAAAAGTATGTCAACGCCGCCATTGCCGATTACTATGACGATTCCTATAAAAGTTTGGTTTCCCATTTTGCCAATGAGGAAAAGATATCGGTTAAAGAGTTACAAGAAATCATTGACCTCATCGAAAAAAAGAAATAATGGAGCCTATCATCTTATACTTTGCAAAAACAGTATTGATATCCTCGGTTTTTCTAGGGGTTTACCATGCATTCCTCAAGCGGGACACTTTTTTTATGGAAAACAGGCTCTTCTTGCTTGCCGGGCTCGTCCTTTCGCTCCTCTTTCCCTTCATCAGGATTGAGAGAGTCGTTATGGCCGCAAAGCCCGTTCTGGTCGGTGCAACGAGTAATATAAACGGAACCGATGCTCCCCTTTTGCAAACCGCCTTTACGTTGGAACATGTATTTTGGGCCATCTATGCAATCGGATGCCTCATACTATTGGTGAAATTTTTGATCCAATTGAGTTCACTGAGAGCCTTGGCCAAAAATGCCAGAACCTGGAGGGAACACCCCTACATGCATGTGGAAACGGAAAAACGGATCTCGCCTTTCTCCTTTTTCAACTACATTTTTTACAACCCAGCCTTGTTCAACACAAATGAACTAGGGACCATCCTAGAGCATGAAAAGGTACATGCAAGACAATACCATACTGTGGATATCTTAATGCTCGAAGCCTTGAAAATTTTGTTCTGGTTCAATCCTGTCTTATGGTTCTACACCAGGGCTGTGAAACAGAACTTGGAGTTTTTGGCCGATTCGGAGACCATCAGCCAAATGGAAAACAAAAAAAACTACCAGTACCTCATGCTAAAGCAAGCTGTGGACGGACAGGAATACAGACTCACAAATTCATTCTATAATTCATTAATCAAAAAACGAATAGTCATGTTAAATCAAAATCAATCAAAAAAAATCAATGTGTTCAAAACGTTGTTCGTGCTACCTCTGCTGGGACTATTTCTGGTCAGTTTTAGTATAGAAGAAGTATATCGTTATTCCAGTTCCGAAAGCATTGAAAGCATCATGGCCGATAAGTCTGTGGAACTTATCATCAACAAGGACACGTCCAACGATGAACTGGACAAGATGAAGAAAGACCTGTCCAAGGATGGGATAGATTTCAGTTACACCGCTGTCAGGAACGACCAAAAGGAAATTGTGGAGATCAACTTGAACTTGAGCGGAAAAAATTCCAAAGGGGAAAAGTTCAGTAGCAATTACAGTTCCAACTCCGATGGCCCCATAGATCCATTGACTGTTTTTTATGACGATGAGGCCAACTTAGTCTCTTTTGGCAATGCCAAGCACAACAAGATCCGCATCCATAAAATGGGGGATGATGATGTCACTTGGACCACTTCGGACAAAACATTGATCAGGGTTGATGGTTCCAAGGCCAAAAAGACCGTTATCGTCAATGGGAAGCAACTTAGTGACGACGAAATCAAGGAAATGGAAATTGAGAAAGGGACATCCATTCATTTCGACTCCGATGAAGATGGGGAGAACGTCAAAAAAATAAGAATACGAAAAGTGGAGGACAAGGACAGTAAAAGCCATGTCATGATCATCAAGGACTCTGATGACGATAAGGATATTGAAGTCATTGAAAAGGATGCCAGTTTCTTTTATATAGATAATGATGGAGGTAGCGAACCGCTCTATTATATAGATGGAAAAAAAGTGTCCGGCAAAGACGTACAAAAAATCTCACCCAGCGATATTGAAAGCATGAATGTGCTCAAAGGTGAAACGGCCATTGAGAAATATGGAAAAAAGGCCAAAGATGGGGTCATAGAGATTACCACGAAAAAGGGCAAGCAGTAGAAAAAAACATCCCTAAAAAAAGAAAGGAACCGCTCATAAAAAAGTGGTTCCTTTTTTTTTCGAGCAAACGAGAGGGCCAAAAAACGGCCTTTTGGGAACGAAACCGCCCTAGGTTTTCAAAAAACACCCAAAAACACCCCTACAAAAGTTACATTTATCAATATTAAATGTTATTTATCATTACACTTTAAAACTTATAACAAGGAGTATATTTAATATTCAAGGAGTATCTCGTTCAAAAGACTACAATCTTGTATGCAATTGTATAGATTTCAATCTAAAAGTTTGGCAGCATGAATCTTATCATTTTATATTCGAAAAACACAATCGGTCAACACTAGTTTTTAACCTAAAAAATCAATCGAACAATGATCGCCATAGTAAAGTTTTTCGTCATGCTCCTCATCCATCTCATTACTATTATTTTCATGTAGTAGAGACCCCTGGCTGTTTAGTATATTTGTCATAATCAACACTACAACCATGTTTTACAAGATTCTGGCAAAAATCAACAAGGCAGTTCTGCCTTCCTTCACCAAAAAGGGTCTAGACCTGTCCAAGGCATCCAAGTGGCAATTGGCCGTTATCGGTTGGCGCTACTACGTCACCACAAGGGCGTTGGAAGAAAATTAGTACCGGAGCAACGATTTGATGGGGTACCCGTTGAGTTTCTCTGCCCCTTGTAAAAAGGTAAGATGTATCAAAAAATTACATTGGACCACTTCCCCCCCTAGCCGTTCCACCAATTTACACACCGCTTTGGCCGTGCCACCAGTGGCCAGGACATCATCGTGCACCAGCACTTTATCGCCCTTTTCAATCGCATCGGAATGGATTTCAAGGATTTCTTGCCCATACTCGAGTTCATAAGATTCGGACAAGGTGTTGAAAGGGAGTTTTCCTGGCTTTCGGACAGGTATAAAGCCTGCTCCCTTTTTTTGTGCCAATAACGGTGCAAAAATGAACCCACGACTATCGACCCCAACGACCTTGTCTACCCTCATATTGGCTGTATAATGCAAAAGCAGTTCGGTGGCCGCCTTCAAAGCCTTTGGGTCTTTTAGAAGTGGAGTGATGTCCTTAAAGACCACACCTGGCTTCGGGAAATCTTCTATATCACGTATGTAGGCTGAAAGGTCCATTATTTTTGTATGCCAAGGTTTTGTGGTAAATTTAAAAAGAAATATATTTGCAGCCCATTAAAACGGCCTCGTGGCGCAACTGAATAGCGCATCTGATTACGGCTCAGAAGGTTGCAGGTTTGAATCCTGCCGAGGTCACTAGGTAGCAATACCAAAATAATGGAAAACCTTACAGAACTTATAACTGTAAGGTTTTCAGCGTTTTTAGGGGTACATTTAATTTGTTTTGATTTCATATCAATCGGTAACAAATCGGTCAACAAAATCCAATCGTCAACAGTGTTGACCGAATACTCCCCTAAAGCACTGACACATAGTTGATTTGACTTTCATCTTAACATTTAAACCTAAGATGACAACTATGAAAACATCACACACCTTTTCAATCCTATTCTGGATTAACAAATCACGAGCTATTAATAATAAAGCGGAAATCTTTGTAAGAATAACCGTTAATGGAAAAAGAGCCAATATTGGTATTAAGAGAAAGATCAATATTGATCTATGGGACAACCTTAATAAAAAAGTCAAAGGAAAAACAAAAGAGTCTCAAGATATCAATCGGTACTTAGATCTTGTTCAAGCCAGATTATTGAATATTTACCAAGATTTAAAATATAAGGGCGACCTAATAACTCCCCAATTGGTCAAATCACTTTACAACGGAGAAAATATCAACTCCAAAACTCTATTGGATTTACTGGAATACCATAATAGAAAAATCGAAAACACACTAGCCCCAGGCACCATTAGAAATTTTGGAATCACCGAGAATTACATAAACAGATTTCTTAAAAATAATCTCAAAACATCAGATGTTCATCTACGTCAACTTAATTACAAGTTCATTTCAGATCTTGAAATGTTTTTGGTTAATTATTATCCAAAGGGTCATCCCAAGGCCATGAGCCATAATACGGTAATGAAACATCTGCAAAGGCTTAGAAAAATCATTAATCTTGCTTATCAATTGGAATGGATTGATAGAGATCCTTTTTTACGCTGGAAACCAACATTCGAACAAAAACAAAGAGAATTCTTAAACGCTAATGAACTTAGCAATTTAGAAAACTACGATTTCTTTATTGAACGATTAGATCGGGTTAGGGATCTTTTTGTTTTCAGTTGTTACACTGGAATCAGCTACTCAGACATTATGGAGTTGACAGACAACAATCTTATTGTTGGATCAGATGGTAACAGATGGATTATAACCAAAAGACTCAAAACCAAAACTTCTGTTCGAGTACCCTTGTTGGTACCTGCTAAGAAAATATTGGATAAATATAAAAATCATCCTGTCACTATTTGCTCTAAAACACTACTTCCAAAAATCACCAATGAAAAAACCAATTTATATTTAAAGGAGATTGCAGATGCAGTAGGTATAAATAAGAATTTAACCTTTCATATGGCTCGTCACACATTCGCGACAACAGTTACTTTATCAAATGGAGTACCAATAGAAACTGTTTCAAAAATGCTGGGCCATACCAAATTGTCCACAACTCAAATTTATGCTCGTGTGTTAGATAAAAAGCTATCCGAAGATATGATAGCCTTACAAAAAAAGCTTGAACTCAAGAATTAACTTCTTCGTATTTAATTGATCCATACAAAGAAGGCGGGTAAATAAATTCCTAGGTTAGAATTTACATTGGAAAAAATTCTTCGACCCCTTTTTTGCCATCAACTAAATCCAATATCGTTGTGCTTTCAAGTACATTAATGAACTTAGACTTATTACCTCCTACAAGTTTATGTAGAACACAAAGATTGTCCATATCACAATTACGGATACCCATAACGCATGAATTCAGTCGATTCTCTCCATCTATAACCTTTACAATTTCCAATAACGTGTGCTTTCTATCTTCATCACTCAAATAAAATCCTCCTTTTGGTCCTCTAGTTGAAGAGATAATACCATGCCTTGAGAGTTCTTGTAATAGCTTGGCCAAGTAAGCCTCTGGCACATGAATGGTATCATAAATATCTCTCACCAAGACCTTTTGGTCAGCATTGGAGTTCAATGCTAAATAAAGCACCCCTTTGATGGCATATTTGGAAGAATTGGAAAGCATGACATAAAATGTATATCAAAGATTAAAAGATATTTTTATCCTTTTTATGATTTATATCATGTTATAGGTTACATAGCCTATATAATTTTGGTTTGAAATTCTAAAGTTTAATCCTATGAAAACAATACTAAAAGGAACAATACTGCTCTTTTCCCTTATCATGTTAAGCTGTGGAGGAAAAGACAAAGAAAAAAAAGAGGATGGTTTTAGTGTACAACGAAAAAAAGCTGAAACCGAACAGCCCGTTACAACCAATGCTGCCAGTGAAGTAAAAGCATCTGATCGTATTGATTTGACCACAAAAGGAATCGGTCCAATAAAATCCATTGAAATTCCTACCGAAATTGATCAAGCCATGGCGGCAAAGGGTAAAGAAGTTTATGAGCAAATGTGTTTAGCCTGTCACAGGGTTGGTAAAAAATTTATTGGACCTGCCCCAAATGGTGTACTCGACAGAAGAACTCCTGAGTGGGTAATGAACATGATTCTAAATCCTCAGGAAATGGTACAACAAGACCCTTTGGCCAAAGACTTGCTTCAAGAATTCAATGGATCACCCATGTCCAACCAAGGACTTACCGAAGAACAGGCCCGGGCTATTGTTGAATACTTTAGAACCTTAAAATAAACCCTATGAAATCAACCATTAAACTTAGTATAATAGGGCTGTTTTCACTACTGACAATATTTAGTAGCTGTAAAAATGGACCTCAAAACGAAACGAAGGACTCAGTTCAAAATGAATCCACTGTTGCCTCAGAATACACCAAAGGCCAAGCCTTTATCAAAGATGATGCGTCAACCCCCAACGTTTTGCAGATAGCATTGCAATCCGACGACCACACTACACTTGTTGCCGCTGTACAAGCTGCGCAATTGGAAAATGTTTTGGTCAACGCGGGACCTTTAATGGTCTTCGCTCCAACAAATGCAGCTTTTGATGCGCTTCCCGAGGGAACCGTGGAAGACCTTTTAAAACCAGAAAATAAAGATGCCCTGGCCAATATTCTAAAGCACCATGTAACCCCTGGAAACTATTCAAAGGACTTTTTAAAGAATTTCAAAAAATTGGGGCAGGCCAACAACCAAGATGCCCCTGTGGAAGTCAAGGGTGATGAAGTCTATGTCGGGGGTGCCAAAATTATCGGTAGCATATCGGCAGGAAATGGTATCGTCCACATCGTGGATAAAGTAATCCTACCCCCTAGCCAATAAACACAACAAAAAAACAGATAAATCCTAACACAATGAAAATTAACAACCATTTGCTAGCGACCGTTGGTGCCTTCTTAATGTTGGTTTCCTGTGGTCAACAGAATCAAAGCTCAAACGGGGCTCTGTCGTCCAGTGCTGCCGAAAAGGTTTATGTAGCCCCAGGGGAACAAGATGAATTTTACGCTTTTTTGTCCGGAGGATACAGCGGAAACCTAACCGTATACGGATTACCTTCTGGTAGAATGTTCAAAGAGATTCCTGTATTCTCCCAATTCCCAACTTCGGGTTATGGTTATTCAGAAGAAACCAAACCTATGCTCAATACATCCCATGGATTTGTGCCCTGGGACGATGCCCACCACCCAGACATATCCCAAACCAATGGGGAGTTGGACGGTCGTTGGATATTCATCAACGGAAACAATACCCCAAGAATTGCACGTATTAATTTAAGCACTTTTGAAACTGAAGAAATTATAGAGGTACCCAACAGTGCAGGTAACCACAGTTCTTCCTTTATTACGGAAAACACGGAATATGTCGTTGCCGGCACACGTTTCTCTGTTCCAATTCCCCAAAGGGACATGCCCATAAATGAATACAAGAGCAACTTTAAGGGATCCTTGTCCTTCATTAGCGTGAATCCAGAGCATGGTCACATGGATTTAAAATTCCAATTGTTGATGCCTGGATTCAACTATGATTTATCACATCCCGGTAGAGGTAAATCCCATGGCTGGTTCTTTTTTACTACCTACAATACAGAGGAGGCCTACACACTCCAAGAAGTCAATGCTTCGCAAAACGACAAGGACTTTATTGCCGCTGTCAATTGGAAGAAAATTGAAGAATACGTTAACAATGGAGGTGGCACAAAAATGTCTGCCAGTTATGCACACAATGTGTATGATGAAGGCACACATACGGCTACAACCACTATGAATAAGGAAGTATTAACAGTAGATCCATTAAAAGTTCCAGGAGCTGTATACTTTTTACCTACACCAAAATCACCTCATGGATGTGATGTAGACCCTACTGGTCAATACATCATTGGAAATGGTAAACTTTCCGCCGACTTGACCGTACACTCTTTTGATAAAATGATCGCTGCCATTGAGGGTGAAAAATTTGATGGAGAAGCCTATGGAATTCCAATCCTTAAGTTTGAGGATGTATTGGCCGGACAAGTAAAAAGTGGTGGACTCGGCCCATTGCATACCGAATTTGATGGAAATGGTAATGCATATACCACCTTTTTCATCTCATCTGAAGTGGTAAAATGGAAGTTGGGTACATGGGAGGTCATCGACAGAAAACCAACCTATTACTCCGTAGGGCACTTAATGATTCCCGGAGGCAACTCCAGAAAACCATTTGGCAAATATGTAGTGGCCATGAACAAGATTACCAAGGACCGATATTTGCCCACTGGTCCTGAAATGGAACACTCTGCTCAGATTTATGATATCTCAGGAGATAAAATGGAACTGATATATGATTTCCCTACGCATGGTGAACCTCATTACGCAGCTGGAATACCCGCTGATATTTTGGCTACTAAGTCTCAGAAAATATACAGATTGGATGAAAACGAACATCCTTATGCCGTAAAAACTCCAACAGATGCCAAAGTAGTTAGGGACGGGAACGAGGTTCATATTTATATGTCCACTATCCGAAGTCACTTTACCCCGGATAATATCGAGGGCATCAAAGTTGGGGATAAGGTATACTTCCACATTACCAACCATGAGCAGGATTTCGATGTACCCCACGGCTTCGCGATGATAGGACAGAACACCTCTGAGCTTCTCATTATGCCCGGTCAGACCAAAACTTCGGTTTGGGAACCCAAAAAAGTTGGGGTATGGCCGTTCTATTGTACCGATTTTTGTTCTGCATTGCACCAAGAAATGCAAGGATATGTAAGGGTTTCCCCCGCCAATTCAAATATAGAATTGAAATGGTCACTTGGTGAGTAGTTCGGATTGATTCACCAATGAACAAAGCGGGCTGCGTCTAAGACCTGCCCGCTTTTTTACAAATTGAAATACAACCATCGACCAAAAAACCGCACTCAATTTGTAACCCTTAAATAGAAAAAAATGAAAAAGGCTAGTTTACTTATGATCATTGGCCCGCTCTTCTTGTTGGGGTTATATCTTTTCCCACTTTGGAATATTATGTTGGGCGCACCGCAATATCCAGATCCCTTGGGTTTACATATTCATATAAGTGGGCTGCAAGGTGCCAATGAATTTGATATCCAGAACATTGATGGCCTGAACCATTATATTGGAATGCAAACATTGCCCAAACCTGAGGACATGTGGGAGTTCGGCACCTTTCCCCAAATTATAGGAATCATGGTGGCCATTGGCGTATCAATAGGTCTTTTGGGATACTTTGACAAAGTTAGTTATAAATGGTTTATCGGTTGGTTTGCATTGATGTCCATAATGGGTGTTTTGGGCATGTACGATTTCAACGAGTGGTTGGTGGATTATGGTACCAACTTAAATCCCAACGCCATCATGAAATTGACCAACCCCGATGGAACTCCTATGACATATAAACCACCATTATTTGGACATGTAAAAATGTTGAATTTTGATGTGACTTCCTTGCCTTCCATTGGAGCCTGGTTAATGTTCTTAGGCATGATGCTTACCCTGACAGCGGGCATTTTGGGTTGGAAAAACGCTAAAAAACAATAATCAATTTATTATGAAACCATCTATTATCCTTTTTCTTGTAATCCTAGCGGGTAACATAGGTTGCTCCGTTAGTCCAAAACCCATTGATTACGGTCATGTGGGTTGCCATTACTGCAGTATGACGATTGTTGACAAGCAACATGCCGCACAACTGGTTACCAAGAAAGGTAAGGTCTTTAATTTTGATGCCATTGAATGTATGATGAACCAATTAAAGGATGAAGACAAATCTACCTTGGCAATGTTAATGGTCAACGATTTTGACCAGCCCGGCTCTCTCATGGACGGTACAAAGGCCACCTATTTGATCAGTGAAAACATTCCAAGCCCTATGGGAGCTTTCCTTAGTGCCTTCTCCGAAGAGCAAGCTGCCCAACATGTTTTGAATGAAAATGGCGGGAAGGTTTACACGTGGCTGGAAATTAAAAAAAGGTTTAAACTTTAACACGAGTACAATGATAGATTTGGATACCTTAAAATGCGAACATCTCTTGATTGACAATTATGTCGGTCGCTTGGCCTATATCGCCGAAAACGAACCCTATGTGGTTCCATCGACCTACTATTTTCTTAAGGAGGAAAGGAGTATTCTATGTTTTGCCTCCAATGGACATCGGATCAATTCCCTAAGAAAACACGACAAAGTCACATTTCAAGTCGATAGAATCGAGTCTTTTCGTCATTGGGAGTCGGTACAAGTACATGGAAGATTCGAAGAGCTTACGGGAGATTCCGCCAAGCAATATCTAAAACAATTTGCAGAAGGCGTGCAGCGAACCATAGACCATAAAAATGCGGAGCGTCCTCATTTTTTAAGTCATTTTTCCGGAAGGTTGCAAGAAGTGGAAATGCCTGTGGTATATCGTATTGCTGTGACCCTAATCACAGGAAAGTCAGTTCATGATTTAAACGCAAATTAGGGAAGTAAAGACCCTTTAAATTTCAAACACTTATGTTTCTATTCCATCCAAATAGCAAATACATTTTATGGTTCCTCTTGTTCTTAATGGGGGCACCTATGCGGGCAAGTATATGGAAGGTCTGCAATACCTGTGAAAACAGTTCTATTAAAGAAACAATTGCGCGAGCCCATGCGTACGATACCCTTTTGGTTCAAAAGGGCAGGTATCGAGAATTTGAAATATTGGTGGATAAACCCTTAGTTATAAGAGGAATTGGTTATCCTATCGTGGATGGTGAAAAAAAAGGGGAGATTTTTAGGGTTACATCGGACCATGTCACTTTAGATGGATTTTTCATCGTCAATGTAGGGGTCAGTTATACCAAGGACAATGCGGCGATACGCGTGGTACAGAGCAAAAATTTTCAGATTAAGAACATGGTGTTGGAGCAATTGTTCTTTGGCATCTATTTGGAGAAATCCTCCCATGGCAAAGTGTACCACAATAGAATTATTGGAGAGGCCGTGGACGAATATAATTCGGGTAATGGAATACAACTTTGGTATTCTTCGGACATAGAAGTATTAAAAAACCATATACAGGGCACTCGTGACGGTATCTATTTGGAGTTTTCAGACCGGGTTACCATTAGTGAGAATGTAAGTATGGACAACCTCCGATATGGCCTCCATTTTATGTTTTCGAACAACGATATTTACACGAACAACACTTTTGAAAACAATGGCGCGGGGGTGGCCGTAATGTTCTCCAAGTTCATTACCATGAAGAATAATACTTTTCGGAAGAATTGGGGTACAGCTGCCTATGGCATGCTTCTAAAGGAAATCAACGATGCAGAGATCAAAGGAAACATTTTTGAGGAGAACACCATCGGTATCAACATAGAAGGATCCAACCGAATCAAGTACACCGACAACGATTTTATTGGCAATGGTTGGGCCATACGTGTCATCGGGGCTTGCTATACCAATAGCTTCAAAAGCAATAATTTCTTGTACAATTCCTTTGATATCTCCTACAACAGTAAACTCAACGATAATGTCTTTGAGGGTAATTTTTGGAGTAGTTATACGGGCTATGATCTGGATAAGGACGGCATCGGGGATGTCCCATATCGTCCAGTAAAACTATTTTCTTATGTTGTCAACCGTACTCCGGAGACCATTGTGCTATTGCGGAGTCTGTTCATGGATATTATTGATTTTTCCGAAAGGGTCTCCCCGGTTTTTACGCCCGACAATTTAAAAGATGCCCAACCTTTAATGAAAGTACGATTATGACCATTGAAATAAACAATCTTTATAAGCAGTTTGGTAAAAACGAAGTTTTGAAAGGGGTCGACCTCACCATTGACAAGGGTAACATTTATGCCGTCCTTGGCCCGAACGGTTCTGGTAAAACCACTTTAATCAAGAGTATTTTAGGCATGGTAATTCCCGATAAAGGCAAAATATCAGTATTGAACGAATCCATCAAAAAAAACTGGAAGTATCGCAAAAAAATCGATTACCTACCCCAAATTGCCAATTTTCCGCCCAATATTAAGGTCAAGGAATTGATTGGCATGATCAAAGATCTCAGAAATAGCTCAAGTGAAGAAGAAGAACTCATCGACCTCTTTGGCCTAGAACCGTTTTTGAACAAAAAACTATCCACTCTATCTGGTGGTACCAAACAAAAAGTGAACATTGTTTTGACCTTTATGTTTGATAGTCCATTGATTATTTTGGATGAACCTACCACAGGTTTGGATCCCAAGGCATTGATTAGTTTAAAGGAATTGATCCAAAAAGAAAAAACCAATGGAAAAACCGTTTTGATCACTTCGCACATAATGCAGTTTGTGGAAGAAGTGGCGGATGAGATCGTATACCTACTGGAAGGAGAAATTTATTTTAAAGGAAGCATTGAAAAACTATTGGAACAGACCGAACAAGCCAATTTTGAACACGCCATTGCGGCCATAACAACAGGTAGTCATGCTTAAAATATTGAAGTACAGTTTTTATGATCTTATACGAAGCCGTTGGAGCTATGTTTACTTTTTGTTCTACCTCGCCCTGGGTTTTGTATTGTTGTTCTTGAACAACGATGTATCCAAGGCTGTGATTACCCTAATGAACGTAATCATTGTCCTGATTCCCTTGATCGGAACCATATTCGGAGTAATGTACTATTACAATTCCCGAGAATTTACTGAACTCTTGTTGGCACAGCCCATAAAACGTAGTTCCATTTTTATGGGACAGTATTTTGGCGTGGCCGGTTCACTGACCCTAAGCTTGGTTTTGGGGTTGGGGATTCCATTTGTATTGTACGGGCTTATGCAGAGCAATGCCATTTTTGATTTTTCCCTGTTACTGGTCACTGGGGCATTTTTGACCTTTATTTTTGTGGGATTGTCCTTTGTGATCGCCATATCGAACGAAAACAAGATAAAGGGCTTTGGCTATGCTGTTTTGCTCTGGCTCTTTTTGGCCGTGATCTACGATGGGCTTTTCTTGATGTCGCTCATTGTTTTTGAAGAATATCCTTTGGACAAATTCTCCTTGGTGGCTACTATACTCAACCCTATTGATCTTTCCAGAATATTGATATTGCTAAAATTGGATATTTCTGCACTATTGGGTTACACAGGAGCCATTTTCAAAAAGTTCTTTGGTACCAATCTAGGTTTTCTAATTTCATTGGCCATTCTTTTATTGTGGACCATACTGCCTATATTGGGGTTACGTTACAAAGCTGGCAAAAAAGATTTTTAATCTTGATTAAGACATTTTTTCAAAATATTTAAAGTGAAGGATAAATCATATCGATCGCATCTCCAAGTTGCCATGGTATATTTTCTCGTGGCAGCCATACTTGGCTTATTGCTGCGCTTCTACCCTATTCTTGGCTTTAATTTCAATTATAAGTTTGTTGTCCATGGGCATTCGCACATAGCCCTATTGGGTTGGGTATATGTTGCTTTGACCACTTTGTTACATTTTTGCTTTTTGGAAAAAAAGAAATCCAACCGAACCTACAAACGTATTTTTTGGTGCACTCAAGTCACATTGGTCGGTATGCTGTTGAGCTTCCCATTTCAAGGGTATGCCCTCTTTTCCATTGTTTTTTCTACGCTGTTCTTGATTGTATCCTACGTTTACGTTCATCATTTCTGGAAAAACATCGACCCAAAATACAAACATAGCAAGGGGCTGAAATGTGTAAAAGCCGCCCTAATCTATATGGTGATTTCCAGTTTGGGGCCTTGGGCCTTGGGAGCTATTATGAACAGCATAGGGCCTCAGTCAATCTGGTATCGACTGTCCATTTATTTTTACCTGCATTTTCAGTACAATGGGTGGATGATCCTTGCCCTGGTTGGGTTATTCCTTTTTGTTTGGGAACAATATGTGTTGGAAATTTCCAAAAAAACCTTCGTCCGCTTTTTCTTGAGTCTCAACGTGGGCATTACCTTCACTTTTTTCTTATCAACTCTTTGGACAAAGCCCTCTTTTTGGTTTTATACTCTTGCTGGCGTCGGAGCAATTTCACAACTATATGCATTTGCTTGTTTATGGCAAATAATAAAGCTTCGACGCTCTGAATTATCCATGTCAAAAATGCAATCCTCGCTATTGATGTCGGTGATCATATTGGTGTCAATAAAAATAGTTTTACAGCTATTGACCGTACTCCCCTATTTCTCCAATATGGCGGCCACCATTCTTGATTTGACCATTGGTTATTTGCACTTGACCTTTTTAGGGGTTGTTAGTATAGGTCTATTCTTTCTTATGGATTATTTAAAGTTGTTTCGAATTTCCCAAAAATCATATCTGTTGTATATGTTAGGATTTATCTTAACAGAAATTCTAATATTCTACAAGGGTTTGGCTGCTTGGCAGCAGTGGAGCCCAATTAAAGGGCAAACAATAGTATTGGCTGTTTTCAGTCTTTTAATTATCGTGGGGCTTTCCTTTATGCTGGTTCAAAACTGGAGGAAATCTTGGTCATTACATAATGATCCCGCATGAAATTGAGGTGAGAATTTATCTTAGATTGGTAGGATTCTCCCCAATAAAAATAATAAAGGACAATTTTATCCTATTTAAATAAAAAGATTATCTTTGTATTAAGATTAATTGCTAATGATGTTTTCTAAAGCTTGCGAATATGGTATACGTGCTTCGGTTTATATTGCGCTGCAATCCTTGGATGGAAGGCGTGTAAGTGTTACCGAAATCGCTGAGGAAATTGATTCCCCCATTGCCTTTACGGCCAAAATCCTGCAGCAACTTACCAGGAACAATATTGTGAATTCGGTAAAAGGACCCACTGGCGGTTTTGAAATTGATAGAGAGGAAATGGACAATGTAAAATTGAACATGATTGTCAAGGCAATCGATGGGGATAAAATCTATAAGGGTTGCGGGCTTGGACTAAAAGAATGTGATGCACAAAAACCCTGTCCTTTGCACGACAAATTCGTAGACATTAGAACTGACCTAAGCCGTATGCTTAAAAGTACCAGTCTTTTTGAGCTCGCTACTGGACTAGAGATTGGAATGACCTTTTTAAAACGTTAAAAAAAATTATACTAATAAAGGACAATTTTATCCTCTTAACGAATCAACATTAAAAATCGAAATATTATGAATCATATAATCGAGAAAACAATCGGACAAATGGTAGCACAAGACTACCGTACTGCCCAAGTCTTTAAAAATCATAAAATTGATTTTTGCTGTAAAGGCAATCGCACACTTCAGGAAGTTGCCGATAAAAAGGGTCTGGATTTGGAAACATTGACCGAAGAACTTGATTTGGTGCAAAATCAAGAACAGGGTGACCAACCCAACTTCAAATCATGGCCTTTAGATCTATTAATTGATTATATCGAAAAGAAGCACCATCGATATGTAGAGCAACAAATTCCGATTCTAAAACAGTACCTGAACAAACTTTGCAGGGTTCACGGAGAGCGCCATCCTGAATTACTTGATATTTTGGAATATTTTAATGCTTCCGCGGGAGAATTGTCAATGCACATGAAAAAAGAAGAATTGGTCCTATTCCCTTGGATTCGTAAAATGTCAAGTGGCAATTTAAACGATTCAACGGTGGAGCCACCCCATTTTGGAACCGTAAAGAATCCTATAAAAATGATGATGAACGAACATGACAATGAGGGAGAGCGATTTAGAAAAATCGCCCATTTGAGCAATGACTATACACCACCCTCCGATGCCTGCAATACCTATAGAGTAACCTTTTCGCTACTTCAGGAATTTGAAGACGACCTCCATCGACATATTCATTTGGAAAACAATATTCTTTTCCCCAAGTCAGAAGTATTGGAAACCAAAGTGTTAACCAACTGATTTTAATAAAGCAGGATGACCATTGGGTTATTTAATGCCCTTTAAAAAGTAAATAGAAAGCTATATAAACTAGAATCATGGAAAATTCAACAACAATTTCAATGAGACATTCGAGGTCTGAACATAAAGCAAATGGATGGAATAACATGTACAAACTGGCATTCCGTGAATTTAAAAATAAGCAACTTGGTTATTCTACCATTGCCATTATCGCACAAAGCTGCCTTGGTTCTGCGGCGGCCATGTTCTTGTTGATGGGAGCCCTAGATATGATCTTGAAAATGGTACTTCTCTTTTTCATCACCATTTTCTGCATGGCCTTTAACGGAGCAGTATTGGCTCAATTAAAACCGTTGTATACATTCAATCTTTTGATATTAAGTGTTATTTTCAGTTCGTTGGTCATTATTGCTCACATTATATAATAGCAAAGACTTAAAAAATTTGTGCAAAAAAAAGAAATCTTAAGCCTGAAAGAGATAAAACAGTTGGTCGACCAATTCTATGAAAAGGTTAGAAAGGATCCATTATTGGCCGATATATTCAATGGTGTCATAAAAGATAGTTGGCCTGCTCATTTGGAAAAGATGTATCGTTTTTGGCAAACGGTACTTTTGAAAGAACAACCCTATCAAGGTAGTCCTTTTGCTCCCCATGCAAAGCTTCCTGTGAATGCCAAACACTTTGATAGATGGAAACATTTGTTCTTTGAAACTGTTGACGAAAACTTCTCAGGAAACAAAGCGGAGGAAGCTAAGTTCAAAGCCACAAAAATGGCAGAAATGTTCCAATTAAAAATTGATTTTATACAGCAAAGAGGATGAAACTTGAAATTCACCCATAAGCGAACGCAACGAAGTGGAGTGCTGCAAGCGTCCCAAACCTTACTAAAACTAATACTACTGAGCGAGGCAATTTTACCTATTAATTCGATATACTCTTCTCATCATTTGAAGTAATCCGATGGTTTGTTGGCCTCAATTTTATATCGTTCCAATCTCCATTCCGTTATTTTAAGCTTTAGATTGCTTTTCCATGGTCCCAATTTTGTTTTTTCATCAAATTGCGTCAATTTTTTCGTCAAAAATTCGCAGTGTTTCTAGGGCTTCCCAAAGGATTTACTGTAGATTTCGGAAAAGTCTACTGTAGGCCCTGATTTTGTGCAGTATTCCAATATCTTGTCAATTGACTGGTTTTCAACTTATTGAAGACCTTAAAACAACCGTAATGGCGCAATTTGCGCATCACCCTCTTGCTATTCGATTTTTCACGCGAGCGTGAAAACCCAAATACCTTTCTTTGGTCTACCAAGCCATCAATAAATTCAGTGGTTTTTGTTTATTAGAAGCTGTTGATTAACATCTTTCCACACACCGCAAAAAACCGATACGGACCAATCGCAAAAGTTGAAGGTAAGACTCAAGGCTTCAAAACTGACCAATGACTTATCAGGATTCTAATTATTTCAAAATGGGCTTACTCTTGTTTGAGGTTATTTCAAACATTTAAAATTATTATCTTTATATCGAAAGTTGAATCATCAAGAATTACGACCAAATTAAAAGACAGTAATTCGGTCAACAGTTTTTGTAAGGTCTTAAAAATCCTTTAAATATAGGGCTTGCGGAATGAGGTTTGAATCCTGCCGAGGTCACAAGTAAATAAAGGAGTCAACACGATTTAAGTTGTTGGCTCCTTTTTTCATTTTGCCCAATTTTTGCCCAAAATTCAATGAATTCCACTCCCATCAATGTACAGAAGTAAGTATGAAATTCTCCTGTATTGCTTGCCCTTCCATCGGTTGGGTTGTAGATTAAACCCTACGCTTTCATTTCACCTTGAATTAAAAATCGTTTTATTAGTCCCTCAATTGTAGTAAATAGACCGTCCGACCCCAATATTTGAGTCTGGATCTAATGTTAAAAAAGGTAAATGAATCTCCCGTCCATAGAAGAAAGGTTCCAATCAGGCAATATGGTTCAGCCGTATACTTTGGTCAAGCCCGTGTTCCCGAAGCCAACTTGGAAGCTCCTCAACGCCTAGCTCCTTTTGAGATACCATCACCTTGAGACCCAAGTTGGTCGGAAACTCCAAAATGTTCACCTTCCTTTTCTCCAGAACAGGGCATACAACAAAACGTGTAAAATAGGATAGGTGGGGAAAAATTCATAGAACGGAACCGACATTGGGTCCACATTATAGAATCTCCACCTCCTGTGGGATGTTCAGCATGAACTCGCATCCATTTTCAGAGGTTACCCCGTGCTTATAATTCGTTGGGGTATAAAGATAATCTCCGGCCTCCAAAAACGCTTCGTTCACCTTACAGCTCCCCTTGAGCATAAAAAGTTCCTCACCCCCGGGATGGTTGTGATAGGGATAGGATGCTCCTGGTTCAAATTTCAGCAGTATGGACGGGGAGCGTTTGGTGCTCTCATCATACCGGAGTGACTTTACAAAGACTCCCTTGTAATGTATCCCATTTTCGATCAGCGGCTGCCATTCCATCTTGTGGCTGTTGACGATATAATCAAAGATATTCGTACTCATAATAAATCTGTTTAAATTGTTATGAGACAAATGTATAGCACAAAAAAAACCTTAGGAATGGACAATTTTGGAATAAACATGTAATATTTCCAGAAGGGTCGTTCTTCTGCCGGAAAAAGCAACCTCTGGGCATTTTTAAAACGAATCCTCTGCTTTTCCTCCGCTGTCAGCGGTAATTTCTCCAAGGCTTCCACAGCCTGCGTTAAAGTAAGTTACGGGAAATCCGACCCGAGCAGGATATAGTCAATGCCTACATTTCGCATGGTCCAGACAAATTCGTCCTCAATGGGTGAACCGGGGATTGAAATCAAAACCCAGATTCTGGAAGAACTTCATGGACCTATCAAGGTTCTTGGCGGGTAGGTTGATAAATACTTTTGGTCCCATAACAGTTGTTTTTCTAGATTGTTGAAATGTGCCGAAACTAGCCCAAATACCAAAACAGCAATGGAACGAATCCGACATGGATATCATCTCCTCCCTACCGCATTCAGTCTTCAATGGGTCCTATGCCCTGTTCCCTAAGCTTATCCAAACCATCCCTCATGGCCTGCACCTGCTCTTTTGAATGTCCGTACCATTTGGTGACCTCGCCGACTACCTTAAAGGGATGTTCCGAGCGATAGGATTGGGTCGGATTGCCTGGAAACTTCTTGTCCGTGACATTGGGGTCATTCTCCAAAGGGCCCGTCGGTTCCACCAGATAGATTCTTTCCTTGGTGTTGCCCAGTGCAAGTTCCGCTCCCCAAATGGCCGCATCCAAGGTGGCGGTCAGATAAACGTATTTCGCTTTACTCCTTTGTCCATAATTCGAGTTTAGACCGACCCCTATAAGATCTCCCAGATTCAAGTCCGCCTTTGTGCCGTGGAAATAGGTTTGGGAAAATGGGCTTTGTCCATGCCCTTCCGGTTCATTCCTGCTCTTGTCCTTTTTCATTTTGCCTGTCATTTATTGGATGGTCGATTCGTGATTGAAAAACACTTGCACATCCTTTTAACCATATTTATAGGGCATGGTCTGCTTGGTACGCTTTCGGCGACTTGCCCGCATGTTTTTTAAAAAAGTTCGAAAAATAAAATGGATCGGCAAAGCCCAATTTGTAGGCCACTTCCTTGACAATGAGCTTTTCATAGGTCAACAGGCGTTTGGCCTCGGATACCGTAAGCCCGTATATTACGTTCTGGGCCGTTTTGCCCGCATGCAGCTTGGCCTGTTCGTTCAACTTGGCTTCCGTTGTCTCCAGTAGTTCAGCATAACGGCTCACCGGGTAATTGTGCTGAAAACTGGACCGTACCAACTCCAGAAACTTCAAGAACAGGGCATCGGGCCTCCATACTTCATCGCCCCTTTCTATCTTGGAACGGTTGATCTCCACCAAGATCAGTTCAATCCTGGAATGGATCGAGATCAAGTGTTGGTAGGGCTCTTCCTTGATTTCCGTTCCAATGCTCTGCATCTGTTCCTCCAAAAACCTGTAATCCCCCCTTAGAGGAATTACCTCGTTCATCGCAAAATGGCAGAACAGTCCGTTTTGGAAAATAAGTTCAATGTCGCTATCGGTCTTGCAAAAAAAGTCAAGGGTAAATTCTAAAATATAGCCTTGGGCATTGGTAAAATCCTTGAAATAATGGATCTGTCCAGAGGTAATTGTCAGCACCGAATTGCCCTGTACCTCCAGTTGCTTCTCATCGACCACCACTGTTGCCCGACCCTGTGAGCACCAAATGAGAATGTACTTCATCAACCGTTTTGGCAGGTCGATGTCCTTGTATTCCCGAAAGGTTCGCAGGCTTACCATATTGACATCATTGTTTCTTGGTTCCACATTCCCCTTGTTCCCATAAGGTGACACCACTTCTCTCTGCCTGACAGGGATTTCCATATGTTTTGCCATCACATCCGCATACAGGGTCATACTCCATTGTACAGGGGCCATCACTTATTCTGGATACATCGATACACTCCTCCTGTTTGGCAGTGCCACAGGAAACCAATATCACCAAACAGAACAAGGCGGGTAGGCCCCATGCATATTTTATAGGATTTTTAGCCATTGTTCATTCTAACGTATTGTTCGATATGTCAACGACACCATACCCGATTTGTGGCTCTCCGATTTTACCAGCTCTAATTTTTTTCTGTCCGATATCCCATTGAACAAGGGTTTGCCTTCACCTAGAATGATGGGACTAACGGCCAGCCTTAGTTCATCGATCAGGTCCAGGTTGAAAAAGGTCGTTATCAGTCTTGCCCCTCCATAAAGCCAAATGTCCTTCCCTTCTTGTTGTTTTAATTGCCCAATGGCCCTTTTGATTTCGGACTGTACCACATTTGGATGACCATCAAACCTATTTTTAGTGGACGAAAACACATATTTGGACATGTTGCCCGTCTTTTTGTAGAAACTCCTCTCAAAATCCGGGCTATCACTTTCGGGAGTATATGTGCCCCACTTTTCGTAACTGATACGACCATATAGTATGGTGTCTATCTCTTCAAGAAAGCTGTGCAACACTTTTCCGGTTTCCTCGGAAAAAGTGAGCCAGTCGATTTCGCCGTTCGGTCCTTCAATGTAGCCGTCCAGTGAGACGGCCAGGTTCAATATCACCTTTCTATTGTCCCGTCCTTTTTCCATCTTACCTTGATTCCTTTTATTTCCTTTTTCTCCAATTTGATCTCATCTAAAATTTCAAAACCGTTCTTTTGATAAAAACCGATCGGTGATTTGTAGCTATGGCCGTTCTCCTTGGTCTCCTTGTCATTATCTATCACCCAACCGTTAAGTTCCTTGTTTCGCCTTTTCGCCAAATTCAAGAATTTTGACCCCAATCCCTTCCCTTGTTGCGAAGCATCGATCAACATGGCGAACCATCGTTCCCCATCCCGTATAAAGTACATGAGCCATCCTCGAACTGAGTTGGTCTCGTCGGTCAGTATGATATGGTTTTTATCCCCAAGTCCTTGCAAATAGCTTTCAAAGTCAACCAATGTAGGTAATTGCAATTTCTTGGGATACTCTTGGTTCCACAAGAAAATTATATCCCTTTTTTGTCTTTTGTTCAGGATTTTGGTCTCGGTAAATTCCATACCCTTAAAATTCATTGTTTTGAACCACGCTTTACCACAGGGCCATCCGGCAACACTTCGATTTCATGCCCCAATCCTTTGATCGCCCCAATGATCAGTCCGTTTCAATACCACTACCTTGTTGCTCAATTCTCAAAATAGAATAACAGTCTTCCAGATCAAAGTTGATCTTGCAATAGGGAAAACCCTATTGAGATTTGTAAGGATCAGATCGAATAGATAGCAACAATAGCAAAAATCAATGAGACAATGGGAAACACCGATCAATTTTTCCCTGTCCCAAGCCGTGGCACCAGGTTCGCATTGGCGAACATCGGATTGTTCAAAAAGACGCAAGATATCTCCCAATGTAGGAACAACGGCTTTTTATAGGTTATGGGCCATGATCTGTTTAACATTGAAATATTTTATCGGTAATTGGCTATTGCTATCTCCCGCAAGGGATTCCCGCCATCTATATACAACCTCCCACCAGGCTTTAGAGCCTTTGCGATTTGACGAAGGGCTTTTTGACCTATCTGCGGATGCCTACCGTCAAGGGCGCCCACCCGGATCGCAAAGGCGAGATCGAAGTGTTCTTCCCCTGGTTCAAGCTCAAAGTCCTCAATGGCCACCTGCCGAAACTCCAAATGACCGAAATTGATTTCTTCCCTGGTATTTCTTTCAGCTTGTACGATGGCCTTTTCGGATCGGTCAATGGCCATCCGATCAAATGGGCCACGGCCCGTGCAGCAGGCCCTGGACCACAGCCGATTTCCAGCACTCGCATTCCCGGCCGCAATGGCAATGCTTTGACAACCGCTTCCAATCTGGGCGAAATCCTTATTTGCTTCGGTATCATCTGATCTCAATACTCAATTTCCGTTTGTCCACAATATATAAATATATCTCCTTTAGTATGGGCCTTTGATTCCCTTATACATCTGTGCACATCGCAAAGGCCATCAGTCTTGTCACTCACTTTCATCTTCCTTTTGGCCAAGATGGTGTTAAGTCAGGGGATGGGGATGGCTGCAATCATAAGGTATCGTGACTCTTGTCGTTGTCTTTTGCTTTAGTTCTCCACATACTTTTTAAAATTGTCCATGATGGCCTGCCAACCATCTTTTTGCATTTCGATTGGGTTTTGGCTTTCCGCATCGAAAGTGGTCGTGAGTCTGGTCTTACCATCCGTATCCTCAAACGTGGTAACGGCCTTTCTACCGTCAGTCATCGTATATGCGATTTTTTCGTGTTTGACCACTTGGTCATAGATGGCCTCAAAATCAAATCCGAAACTGCCGTCCTTGGCCTCCATTCTCGATTGGAGTTTTCCGCCTGTCCTTAAATCGTTCTCAGCCTTTGGACAGTGCCAGGAATCATCGGCAAAGTTCCATTGGGTAATGTGTTCCGGTTGGTTCCAATACTCCCAGACCTTTGATCTACCGGCCTCGATGGTGTTACTTACTGTGATTTTGGTTACTTCCATTTTTCTTAATTTTAAATGTATAAAGTCGTTCGTTTTTTGATGATTATTTGCGGTATTCGTCAACCGTTCTATCGTCCGTCTTGGCCATTGGCCTTGATTTTGCGATTGTATATGTACGATACGGCGAGAATAGCACCGATCACAATGGGCATTGCCATGTAGCCGATGTTCTTGTCCACTGCGGCATGGCTTATAAGGGCAAAAACCAAATTGAACGTCAGTCCTGCATAGGCCCATTCCTTTAGTATAGGGTGCAGTTTGGGAATGACCAGTGCTGTTGCCCCCAATACCTTGCAAATAATCAAGGCATGGGCAAAGTAGTCAGGATACCCCAATGGTTCGGTACCTGCGGTAGCGTATTCGGGAGCGAACACCAGGGTGCCCAATGGCATAAGTCCCTCAAAAAGGAAAATGATTACGGTAGCTACCCAAAAGATGATCTTGTTTTTCTTCATGATAAATTGTTTTTTAGGTTGTTGTATGTTGCTTAAAAAAATAAAATTCCAAAATTTGGTTCGTTCGACATAGAACAAATCGGACATGTAGGATTCCTACGGTGTTATTGTCATATGAAACAAAGATAGCTGGGTATTGTTCAAAAAAAGGGTGTGATAACGGCGGTTACAAGGGGCGGTTCTGCCAAATTAAGCCATTAATCGGATACGATTCAATCCACTCTATGGCAAAAGACCTCAAACAGGAAGAATCAATTTAAGCTTGCCATTTCATTGTTGTACCGATTCTTGTAGTCCAAAGGGGTCAACCCGGTCACTTTCCTGAATACATCACGGAAAGCCTTTTCATCCGCATACCCCACTCCATACATGACCTCACTGATGGTCTTGCGCGTGGTCTCGAGCTCTTTTTTGGCCACTTCCATTTTTACCCTTTGCACATAATCCAAAGGAGTATTTCCCGTGGCCCTGATAAATCTCCTGTCGAACTGTCTGCGGGTGACCGGAAATTTTGAGGACAGGTCTGAAATGGAAATTTTTTCATGTGTGTTCCCCTCAATGTAGGCTTGGGCCTCCCTTACCAATTCGTCACCGTGCATTTTTTGGCCCTTGAATATGATGAAGGAAGACTGGCTCTGCCGATCCATTTCGATCTGGAACACTTTGGAGCAGAAAATCGCCGTCTCCCGATCATAGTACTTCTCCACCAGATAGAGCATCAGGTTCAAAAAGGAATAGGCACCCCCATTGGTATAGATCCCGTCCTGATCGGTAATCAGCTTTTCGGTCCTTATGTCCACTGTGGGAAACCTCTGCTTTAAATCGGGCGAAGCCGCCCAATGTGTGGAGCAGGTCTTGCCATGCAACAGGCCGGCCTCGGCCAAAAGAAATGCCCCGGTACATATGCTCGCAATTTCCGAACCCTTATTATACCGTTCCCTAAGCCAATGGATAAGTTTACGATTGTTCTCGATGGCCGCTTCATAATTGTGGTTGAGCGATGGGACGATAATCAGATCGGCCCTTTCCATTTTTGCCATATCGACCCGGGGCCTAACGCAGAAAAGCCCGTCATAGAAATCCACTTCTTTGGAGGTTCCCACCAAGTGGATATCGAACAATTTTATTTTGCCCCGCTCCCTCCAATGGGCATTGGCCCTTGAAAAAATTTTATAGGGTCCCACAATACTGCTCAGATTGTTCTCGCCTTCCGGTACTATAATGGCCAACTGTTTCATGGTTTCTTTTTGTAAAGATAACAGGATAGTATGTCCAAATCAACCTGTCACAAAGTCCATTTAACAACTCTCTGGCAGTATTATTCAATAGTACTTTTGGCTCCAACAGTAATTCGTAAAAACCGGATCATTGAATTCATGTAAAAAAATAGTGGCTCAACCAAAAAAACAATAAAATGACAGACATCATTCATAGAGTGGGCATTAAGGCCCCAATTTCAGAAGTATACAAAGCATTGGCATCGGTTGAAGGCGTCGCATCTTGGTGGACCCGGTCCACCACAGGCAACTCAGCCGTGGGAAAAACCATCCGTGTTCAATTCAATTCAAAGGAAGGGAAAGAGATAGGCAGCATGGACATGTTCGTGAAGGCCCTAGAACAGGATAAAAAGGTACATTGGCACTTTACCGGGGGACCAGAGGAATGGATAGGTACAGATGCGGTGTTCGACCTACATGCGGAAGGGGACCATACCATCGTTCTCTTTGGCCACAGGAACTGGAAGGAAGCCGTGGAATTCACCGCACACTGCAGTATGAAATGGGCCATATTCTTGTTGAGTCTCAAAAATCTGGTCGAAACCGGTGAAGGCAGCCCCTCTCCCGATGACATCAAGATAGACAATTGGAACTAGTTCCCCGACCCATAACATCAATGATCGGAAGATTGGACCGTGACAAGTAGGTCACGTTCTGGATTAAACCTTCACGGTTTTTCCATTTTCCCCTTGAAAAGGGCCATAAGATAAAGATTCCAACACCGGTCTCGGAGACAATTACGGCCCAGAACATCCCGGAATAGCCCCATTCGAATTCCAGAGCGAGTAGATAGGCCAAGGGTATCTGAATCAGCCAGAAAAAGACTAGATTGATCTTGGTGGGCGTTTGGGTATCGCCCGAACCGTTAAAGGCCCGGACCGAGACCATCCACCAACCATAGACAAAATCGGAAGCATTTCCAGATATTATATCGAATTAAAAGTGCAAAAAACCTGCACAGCGGTAATGGCTCATGAAAAATATAGGGAAGGTGTTGTGCCGGTCCATCTTTTAAAGGCCCGCACAAAGGCGCTCGACTCATTGTATCCCAACGAATAGGCCACATCCTTCACCTGGTTGTTCTTGTCCTTCAAGTATTCCATGGCCAGCTCCTTTCGAACATTGTCCACAATTTCCTTGAACGAACTGCCTTCATCCTTGAGTTTCCTTTGCATCGATCTGGAACTCAGGTTAAAATTTGCGGCCACATCATCAATGGACAATATCCTTAAATAGGAATTGTTCATGATATAAGCGGCCACCCTAGTTTTCAGGGGTTCCTCCCCAAGCCGGTCCACTCCGGGTCTTTCCCGTAACAAGGCCAGCAGATACTGTTGCATCCTATAATTTGAGGTAATGACAGGAATGCCCAATAGTTGGACATCAACCATAAAGGAAATGCTTTCGGCGTACTGGTGCTCGCCACAACGCAGCACCCGACAATATTCATCCAAAGTGCTCTCGGCAAAAGGCATAGATATGCGCAGCGGGCATACCTTATCCACGATCAATCCATCCAGTTCATGGATGAGCAGAGCCCCAAGAAAATCCTGCATATGCTTGTGGTAATACGGGTATTGTGCAGCCATTTCCCCACTACTGCCCAACTCCACCTTGATCGTCTCCCCCACCACTTCGGAACCGATATGAAACCCCTCGGCCACCAAGGAAACCATGGACGCTCCGATCATCAATGCCTCACCTACCGTATTACTAGTGGAAATGATATGGCCCACGATGCCCAAGGCGGTCAACTGCATGGATTCCCCAAGGTGAAGCCCGAAAAGTTCATCCCCGGAACCATGTTCAATCTCTTTCCAAAGGATATCCCATTCTTTCATCGTCGGCACATAATGATCATTGGTCAGCTTGGACAAAAAGGGTTCTTCCAATGCAAGGTCCCTAAGACTGCAATAGGCTTTTAGCGTTGATATAAATTGGGTTCGTAAATCCATGGGCTATCAAAAAAAACCGTCGTCAAATGACAATCAATTGGCGTGTAAAGATAACCGAAACCAAACTATCCCCACTACTTTTGGCACATAACCTTTAACATTATTTATCATGTTCTCATTATCCAACATTTTAAAAATCAATGCCATCAGTTCTGGTTTGACCGGGCTGCAATTGGTAATCTTTTCAAATTTTGCGGCCGGGCTCTTTGCAGTCGATACACAGGTCCCTTTCCGCATCACCGGAATCTTTCTGATCGTATTCGCCTTGTTCGTAATCCATCAAGCGTATCAAAAGCCCATTAGGCCAAAACAGGTCGTTCATATCATCTGGATAGATCGGCTTTGGGTATTGTCCAGTATATTGTCCGTACCCTTGTTGTACAATACCATTTCGGTAACGGGGCTTGTTTTGATCGTTGCCATTGCAGCATGGGTGGCCCTGATGGCCTATTCGCAGAATTATAAATTGATCAGGTTGTAAAGGCGGGTTCCCATATCCGTTTTATCATAGTCCTTGGTAATTTCAAACAGCAGCTCCTTTCGGGTTCTTTATCAAGGAAAACCAATAACCAAAACGGCAAAAATCTGCTTGGTCTCCGGCAATTATTTTAATTTGACAATACGATCGTTATGGATGAGCTCACTATCATAAAAAACCTCTACAGACCCTTGCAGCCCACTATTGGCCCATCGGATGATGATGTATCCTATAGGGAAATAAAACCGAAACAGACCCTAAGTGACATGGTATATTGTTTTTGGCAGCTTAGGACGATCAGGCCCTTGGGGCAGCAGTTCACCTATAGAGTGGTCGCCGATGGGTGCATCGACATTTTTTTTGACATGGCAGAGACGGGGAAGAGTTTTATCATGGGATTTTGTCAAAAATATACTGAGTTTCCATTGGCCGATACTTTCAATTATGTCGGTATACGGTTTTACCCGACCATGTTTCCCCAACTGTTCCATATCAGTGCCAAGAAGCTTAGCAACAATGCCTTTGAACTGGATCAAATTGTCCCGGAACTGGCAAAATTTATCAAAAACAAGATCACTGCCGATATGGAACTGCCCCAAATAGTGGTTCCGCTCAATGCTTATTTGGCAGAAGTGGTCTCCAATACCGAGCTGCATATGGACAATAGGCTTTATGGTGCCTTGCACTTAATTCTTCAGAATCAAGGGATTTTGAAGATTGAACGGGATTTGGACACAGGGATAAGTCCAAGGCAATTGCGCCGGCTCTTTGATTATTACATTGGAACCTCTCCAAAAACGTTCAGCAAAGTCATCCAATTTCAAAACGTACTTAGAGCACAACTAACGGTGCAAAACCTTAGAACCAATAAAGTATTCTATGACAGTGGCTATTCGGACCAAGCCCACTTCATTAGGGATTTCAAAAACTTCTACGGTGTTACACCAGCAACGGCCTTTAAATAAGTTGTCCGATTTATTCAATATCCCATCAATACTTGACAATACCTTTGGATATAAACATTAAACCATGAAAAAAGCAATTTTCTTTATCGGGGTAATGGTATGCACCGTTGCCCTATCACAGCAATCCAACAAAAAAACAGGTGCCATGAAGCTAAATGCAGGAATAATTACCGAAAAGATGGAAGAGACCAAGAAGTTCTATACCGAGATACTAAACTTTGGCGTAAGCTTTGAAAACGAATTCTATATTTTATTGCACACACCCAACGGGGAAGCCCAGCTTAGCTTTTTACTTCCCGACCACCCCTCCCAAAAACCAATATTCCAAAAACCTTTTAAGGGACAGGGAATGTACCTCACCATTGAGGTAGATGACGTGGATGGGCTCTACAGTGAACTGAAACAAAAAGGGGTGGCAATGGAAATAGAGCTGCGGAACGAGCCATGGGGCGACAGGCACTTTGCCATCGTCGACCCCAATGGTATCGGTATCGATCTTGTTACCTATACGACCCCAGAGGAAAAATAACTGCTCCTAAAAATATTGTATAGAAAAGGTGGGGGCGCTCAACCCAACCAAAAAAGTGAAGGTGAAATGCCTTCAAAACCACCTAAATTTTGTACACGCCCCAACATAACCAAACTTCATCTTAAGGAGCCTTAAGGGTCTGGCACATTTCTCTCTTCTTCATGGATGAAAATTCTAGAGCTATCGATTACACGGCTTGACTGTATTTTTACAATAGAATCCCAAGCACCTGAAAAGGTTTTCGACACCAAACCGTAATAAGAAAAACCTGCTACTCCCTTACTTTTTTGTTACATAAAAAACAATAAGTGACTTTATTGTTAAAAAACAAATAACACTTATGTGGTCAAATTTTGCCCCCATTTAGTCCCAGCCACCGCAAAGTGTGGTCTAAACATTTCTTCAGAATATCATATTGATCATTTTTTAAGCCTATTTTTTAAATCCATTAACAATACGTGTTAATTTTTTGATAATTTTAACTAATATTGTTCTTTGATTGAGATAACATGCACAGTTACAATCAAACTAAATAAACTAAACTTATGAATCAAAACAAAAATCAGATTTTGGCAAAATGGGCCGATTCCATCAAAACGTTTCCAGCCTTTCTTTTGCCAATTGCATTGCTATTGATGTGGGAATCCGCTTTGTCCGCGACCCCAAACTTGGATGGAACCACAGCTCCCTATCAGATAACTGTAACGGGTACGGTTGTGGACAATCTTGGTAACCTTTTACCTGGCACCAACGTTATTGTAAAAGGTACCACTAACGGTACGCAAACAGATTTTGATGGAAAATACACCATCACTGCTGCCTCCGATGCTACCTTAATTTTTTCGTATGTGGGATTTAGGACCATTGAAGTGCCTATCAATGGGAACTCTACCGTAGATGTCGCTATGGAAGAAGATGCCGCTGCCCTCGATGAAGTGGTGGTTACTGGTTATGGCACCCAAACAAGAGGTGAGTTGACGGGTTCTGTCGGCACTGTGGATGTTTCAGAAGCCACCAAGACACCTATTGTGAATGCTGCCGAAGCCCTCCAAGGCAGGGTGTCCGGGGTCACCATTACAAACAACGGATCTCCAGGTGCCTCACCAGTGGTACGTATTAGGGGTTATGGTACTGGTAACAGTAACGACCCCCTCTATATCATTGATGGGGTACAAACAGACGATCCTGGCATCCTAAACTCCATAAATCCAGCGGATATCCAACAAATGAACGTTTTGAAGGATGGGGCTGCAGCTATTTATGGTGCCCGTGCATCCAACGGTGTTGTCATCATCACCACCAAGACGGGGGGCTACAATCTAGATAGAGCAAGAGTTTCGCTGGATATGTACACAGGGTTTTCCGTCGCGACCAACTTGCCCGAATTGTTGAACCCACAACAGCATGGACAAATGATCTGGCAAAGTATTTTGAACGATGGGGGTACGCCCTCCCATCCCCAATATGGAAACGGTGCAAATCCAGTCGTCCCTTCAACGATACAGGGAGATGTTCCTGTGACCATGAATGTAAGACCAAACGGAACAGATTGGTTGGATGAGATCAACAGAACGGCGATTACCCAAAATGCTTCCATTACTCTGGAAAATGGTAACGAAAAATCGAAATTCCTTTTTTCCGCAGGGTATTTGAACCGCCAAGGCATCCAAATCCATACAGGCTTTAAAAGGGGTTCTGCAAGATTGAACTCTGAATTTAAAATTGGAGAAAAAATCAAGATTGGGCAACATGCCAATATTTCTTTTGACCGAAGAAGTGGAGGACAATCGTGGTACAACTTTGCCACTAGGATGTCTCCTTTGGTCCCTGTTTATGATGTAGAGGGCAACTTTGCGGGTAGCTACAGCAATTCCAATGGCCTTGCCAACCCCAATAACCCTGTGGCTGAAGCTACTCGACAAGCTGATGATTTCAGAAAAACCTTTAGGGTGTTCGGTGACATTTATGCCACGTTGGACATTTTGGATGGCCTTCAGTTCAAGACTTCCCTCGGTGGCTCCATAAGGGCCTATAACGACAGGCGTTTTAGGGCATTGATACCCGAATCTCCCGAACCTATAGCAACAAACACGTTGACCGAGGCCGATCAAGATACTTACGAATGGGTTTGGACCAACACATTGAGCTACAACAAGTCATTCGGCAATCATAATATCAACGCATTGGTAGGTATAGAAGCGTTGGAAGTGCACGGTAAAGGCAAGGAAATTTCAAGGACAGGTTATTTCTTTGAAACACCTGATTACTATCTATTGAGTAATGGAGGTGGTGCTGCAAATGTTGCATATGCCTATGACAATGCATCTTCCCTGTATTCCTTGTTTGGGACCGCCAATTATGACTATGATGGCCGTTACCTCTTGACAGCGACTGTAAGACGCGATGAGTCATCGAGATTTGTGGGGGACAATAAAAGTGATATTTTCCCATCCTTCAGTGCGGGGTGGGTTGTGAGCAACGAAGCCTTCTGGCCCGATGACAGTTTTGTCAGTAGATTGAAATTCAAAGGATCCTGGGGTCAATTGGGCAATCAAACACTGCCAGTGGACAACCCTACCATCAATATCTCAGTTTTGAGTGAGCAATATGGAAACTATGTGTTCAATGGTAGCGGTGGAGCCACACAAGGAGCAATTCTGTCAGCGGCCGGAAATCCAAACCTGAAGTGGGAAACCAGTGAAACTACCAACTTTGGTGTTGAATTGGGCTTCTTTGACAATAGATTGAATCTCGCTGCGGAATATTTTACGATTACCACAAAAGACCTGATCAATCAGGATGGAAGTCTGTTCAGTTCAACCTCAATTGATGCTACCCCTCCCTATGTAAACCTTGGTTCCATTGAGAATAAAGGAGTGGATGCCACTCTAAGTTATTCCGATCAGACCGATTCTGGTTTTAGTTATGGTATCGATATCAATTTCTCCAGCTATAAAAATGAGGTTGTTGATCTGATCAGTGCCTTCCAAACTGGTTTTGGCGGTTTTAGAACAACCGGAACGGTCACAAGGACACAGGAAGGACAACCTATTTCTTCCTTCTACGGTAGAATAGTGGATGGGATTTTTGCTTCAGAATCCGAAGTAGCCAGTGCGCCAGACCAAGGGTTCGACACCGATGCAGATGGAGTCGGAAGGTTCCGGTACAGGGATTTGAACGATGATGGCGTAATCAACGATGACGATAGGACCTTTATCGGTTCGCCTCACCCCGATTTCACCTATGGGGTAAACATCACATTGGGGTATAAGGGCTTCGATATGTCCGCCTTCTTCCAAGGTTCCCAAGGAAACGAAATATTCAACAACGATAAGGTATATACCGACTTTCCTACTTTCTTTGATGCCAACAGAAGTGTAAGGGTACTGGATTCATGGACACCAAACAATTTGGATGCCGAATTGCCTGCTTTGAGCCAGAGCATTACAAACAATGAAGGCTCGGCAAACTCCTTCTTTGTCGAAGATGGTTCCTATATGAGGCTAAAAAACCTACAAATCGGATATACTTTCAATCAACAAGTGTCCAGTATGCTGGGCATGGACAGTGTACGGTTATACCTGCAGGGCACCAATCTATTTACCATAACTGGTTATGACGGTGTCGATCCTGAGCTACAGCCAAGATTTTTGGACAATGGGGCCATCGACAACCTCACCATTGGGGTCTCGGACAACAACTATCCTTTAGCTTCAATTTACTCCTTCGGGATCAATTTAAAATTTTAAAGAATGAAAAAGAAAGTAATATATTCAACAATACTGGCAGGTATTCTATTATGGACCTGTAGTGAAGATTTCACAGAGAAGGCAGCAACTGGTGCGCTTTCCGATGAAGCCCTCCAAAATGCGACAGGTGTGGACCTTAAACTGACGGCCGCTTATTCTGCCATGGATGGCGAGCGCATCAATCGACAAGGGGAAGGTGTTGCCGCAGGTGGGGATAACTGGTGGGCCGATGTGGTCTCAGACGATGCCCATCGTGGAAGTGAGGACGGAGATAATACGGCTCTGTTCAATGTCGAGACCTTGGACTGGCAGACAGGAAACAACTGGTTCTTGGGCAGATGGAGTGCCATTTTCGGAGGAGTGAACCGATGTAACGCTGTTCTTGACCTTATCAGTCAAATTCCTGATGGGGATTTTACCCAACAAGAGGGTGAGGCACTTTTCCTAAGAGGGTATTTCAATTTTGAACTCCAAAAATTTTGGGGCAATGTGCCTTTCATTTCCGTTGAAAATTTGGTGAACCAAGAATTTAATCAACCAAACCCTGGCCCAATCTGGACAGAAATTGAAGCAGATTTTCAAGCGGCCATCGAAAAGCTCGGGGACGAAATCATAGTAGGACGGGCTAATAGTTGGGTTGCCAAAGCCTTTTTAGGGAAGGTTTACCTGTACCAAGAAAAATATGATGAAGCCCTACCTTTATTCAATGATGTGATCAATAACGGTCCTTACTCATTGAACGAGGAATTTGTGAACAACTTTAATTTCGCAGGAGAAAATGGTCCCGAATCCATGTTCGCCATCCAGTTTTCTTCGGATACCGGTCGTTCTTTCAATGGAAATGGAGCTGGTACCTTGAATTTCCCCGGTGGTGGGCCTTTGGGCACTTGCTGTGGTTTTTACCAACCTACCCATGACTTGGTGAATGCCTTCCAAACTGACGGTTCAGGACTCCCATTACTGGATTCCTATGCTGCAACCGATGTCGAAAACGATTATGGCATTAACAGTGATGCTCCCTTTACACCACATGCCGGACCACTTGATCCCAGACTGGACTATACTGTTGGTAGAAGGGGAATCGATTATAATGGTTTTGGCTTAAACCCTGGAAAAGAATGGATCAGGGCATCTTTCGGTGATATTTCCGGGCCTTACCTTCCCAAAAAGAACATGTATCAAGCGGGTGAGGTAGATGCCAACCGAGGAACCGGTGGTTGGGGCTCCGACTGGTCGGGCATCAATTATAATGTAATGCGGTTCGCGGATGTGTTGCTAATGGCCGCTGAGGCCGCTGTGGAAAAAGCTGCTCCAGACCTTCCATTGGCATTGGATTATGTGAACCGGGTCCGCAATAGGGCCAAGAACATGACTTATGTGCAAACCGTGGATGATACAGGGGATGCTGCCAATTACCAAATTGAGCCCTATGCTTCCTTTCCCAATCAAGACTATGCCAGACAAGCTGTACGCTTTGAGCGCCGTTTAGAGTTGGGCATGGAGGGACACCGTCTGTTTGATCTCAGAAGATGGGGCGTTGCTATGCAAACCATCAATACCTATATCCAAAATGAGGGTGAGGATTTTGATCAATCTGGGTATGGTTCAAAATTTGGCACCTATCAACCCAAACACGATTTGTTCCCAATACCAGTCAACGCAATAGACCAAAGTGGTGGTGTATTGACACAAAATGAAGGATATTAAGAATGTATAATAGCTTGAGTTAGTTTAATTTTGATTTAAGTAAGATAGGTTGCCAGTTTATATTGGCAGCCTATTTTGATTATAGATGGATCGCATTAATTAAAAATTAATCATTATTAGTAGATTGTTAACCATCAAGGGGTAAAATGCTGTATTTGAATTTGTAATTTTAATTCTTGGGTATCGCCATCAAATGAAAGTGAATCCGATTGTATTGGATAAACGATTGTTCTGCAGCATGCAACCAAAAGCATTATATCAAAAATTGGTCAACCCGTAAAAACTTCAGCACAGTGAATAAAAATCATATTTTAATTGCACTAGCCTTATTACTGATTATTTCTTGCTCAAAGAGAAAAGAAGATACTTTGTTCTCAAAGGTTTCCTCAAATCATTCGGGTATCACATTCAACAACCAAATTGTTGAGACCGATAGCTTCAACATCCTTACCAGTGAATACATCTTCAATGGCGGAGGGGTGGCCGTTGGTGACTTTAATAATGATGGAAGACCAGATCTTTTCTTTACGGGAAATCAAGTGACCAATAAGCTGTACCTCAACCAAGGTAATCTCGAATTTGATGACGTCACTGAAATTTCCGGTGTGGAAGCAAGCGACAAATGGAAAACAGGCGTTGCCGTGATTGATATCAACAACGATTCCCTCCTTGACATCTATATCTGTGCAGCGATGTATGCTACGCCGGAAGAAAAAGCCAATATCCTGTTCGTGAACCAGGGAATTGATGAAAATGGTATTCCAAAATTCAAGGAAATGGCCAAGGAATATGGTATTGCAGATACCGGAAACAGTATGAACGCGGCCTTTATTGACTACAACAAAGATGGTTTTCTGGATCTTTACGTGCTCAACAACGTGGACATACATGTGCTGCCCGCAAATTACAGGGAGAAGATAACCGACGGTACATCATTGAGCAATGACCGTCTATATAGGAACAATGGAGACAATACCTTCACGGACGTTACCATGGAAGCAGGCATCACCATAGAAGGTTATGGCCTTGGCGTTGCAGTTTCCGACCTGAATTATGACGGCTGGCCAGATATTTATGTGAGTAATGATTACCTGAGCAATGATATCCTGTACATCAACAATGGGGACGGTACGTTTACGGATAAAATAAGCCAATTCGTCAAGCATCAGAGCAAATTCTCGATGGGCTCCGACATCGCCGACTTTAACAATGACGGTTTTCTCGACATTGTTACCCTTGACATGTTGGGTGAAACAAATTACAGGCTAAAGACCACGATCAAGGAAAGTCGCTACAACGATTATTATATGAACGATAAGTTTGGGTACGACTACCAATACATGAGGAACATGCTCCAAATGGGCCAAGGTCCCAATATGCCCTTCAGTGAAATCGGGTTAATGGCCGGAATCGCCAAAACGGACTGGAGTTGGTCCCCCCTCTTTGTGGATGCCGATAACGATGGGCTCAAGGACCTATTAATCACCAATGGTTTTCCACGGGATATCACCGATCTTGATTTTGGTGAATTTCACTTCAACGTGCGCAAATACCTTCGCCCTTCCCAGATTTTGGATTCCATACCTGTGGTCAAAATACCCAACTATGCCTATAAAAATGAAGGAAACGGACAGTTTAGGGATGTCGGAAAAACATGGGGGTTGAACATTCCCTCGTTTTCAAATGGTGCAGCCTTTGCCGACCTTGATGGTGATGGTGATTTGGACTATATAGTGAACAATATCAACGATGAGGCATTTCTGTTCAAGAATAATTCAGAGACCAGGAACAAGGGGCAGAACAACTTTGTCCAGTTGGACCTAAAAGGTCCAGCCTCCAATCGGGCAGGCTTGGGCACCAAGGTCGCGATCAGGTTTTCCGACGGAAGTTTTCAATATTATGAACATCAGTTAAATAGGGGCTACTTATCCACCGTCCAGGGAATGGCCCATTTTGGTTTGGGTGCCCACCAGACCATGACCTCCATTGAGATATTATGGCCCGATGGGAAATTTCAATCTTTAAAGGACATTCCAAGCAACCAAATCCTAACCATCAATTATGGGGAGGCCGTTTCGCCAAGTTCCCAACAACTGGCATTTCCCCTTGTTCCAAAGGAATCCAAACCAGTCTATAAAGAGGTTTCCGATCAACTTGGAATTGATTATGTGCACGAGGAAGAAGACAAGGTCGATTTCAATGTACAGCGTACACTCCCCCACAAACTCACACAGAACGGTCCTTGCATTACCAAAGGGGACATCAATGGTGATGGCCATGAAGACTTTATCATCGGTAGCTCATCTGGATACTCCCCCATGATTTTCTTCCAAGAATCCTCTGGATCGTTTACCAGCACTCCCTTGTTTCTGGACGACAAGAACAAAGGGCATGAGGAAACGAGCATTGCGCTTTTTGACTTGGATAACGATGGTGATCTGGATATGTATTTGGTTTCCGGTAGCAATGAGTTTGACTTGGAATCCCCTTACTATACCGATCGGTTGATGATCAACAATGGCAAGGGAAATTTTACGCTTTCAACAGATAAAATGCCCAAAATAAATGCAAGTGGATCGGTGGTCAGGGCAGAAGATTTTGATGGGGACGGCTATACGGACCTGTTCGTAGGTGGCCGCACGCCTTTTTCACAATATCCCACGCCCGAAAAGAGCTATCTGTTGAAAAATGAAAAAGGTATTCTTATCGATGTGACGGAAACCTATTGCAAGGATCTCAGAAGCCCTGGAATGGTAACTGATGCCAAATGGGCCGATCTGGATGGAGACAACCTAAAGGACCTGATATTGGTCGGCGAGTTCATGCCCATTACCATTTTCATGAACAGGAAGGAAGCCTTCCAACGTGTCGAAGATACAGGTATCCATCAACTATCAGGTTGGTGGGAGTGCGTTTTGGTCGAAGATTTTGACGGGGACGGGGATATGGATATCATAGCAGGAAACTTGGGCGCCAACAACTTTTATCGTCCCACAACAGAAAGACCCGTGACCATGCTGGTGAAGGATTTTGACAAAAATGGATCTAGTGACCCCATCCTTTTTGCCTACTTCAGGGAAAGTTTTGAAGATTCGACCTTTACTTCCTATCCCGTAAATTTCTGGGGGGACCTGATAGGACAGAGTCCATTGTTCCGAAAAAAGTTTGACTACTTTAAGGAATACGCCAATGCGAACAAAAATGATCTCTTTACGCCGGAAGAGCTGGAAGAAACCTTTGAACTGGCAGCAAACCATGACCAAACCAGCTATTTCATCAATAATGGAAATGGGCAGTTCAGTATGGGTGAACTTCCCTGGCAAACACAGTCGGCACCCATAAAATGTATGATCACAACACCATCAGGTGGGGACGCTTTCGCAAATGTGCTGATGATCGGCAATGATTTTGGCAATGAAGTGTTCATAGGTCGCTACGATGCCTTTAATGGTGGGGTGCTACTTGGAAATAAAAAGGGTGGTTTTGAATTTAAAAATGCCGAAGACAGTGGTTTTAAGGTCCCTGGAGATGCAAAGGACATGATATTGGTCGAGAAAGCAGGGGGGGGGGCACCCTATGTTGTGGTGACACAAAATAAGGGCAAACTGCTGGTATTTTCCAAAAATGAATGATTCATACCTGAATTAGGAACTATTTCAAGGTATTTTCCAGAACCATCATATCGGTCAAAGATCCACTCCATTTTTGGGACAGGTCCTTGGGAATCGGGCTAAAATAATAAGTAAAGGTACTTAGTATAATATCCTGGTCTCCATCGGCATCAACGTCCGCTGCCTTCATCAAAAACCATTTGCCATCAATTTGACCTGGGAATACCCTCTCGGTAAAACCAAACCCATCTGCGCCTGTGTTTTCGAGATAGACAAAAGATTTCACAGGTCTGTCCCCATAGTCGGGAAATGTAGAAACAAGCGCTATATCCAAATCCCCATCTCCATCATAATCAAAAGTTTCACTTCTGGTGGCACCATACATGGGATAGAAAAATGATTCTTCAAATTCATTTTTACCGTTGTTCAAGTGAATCCGCAACCCATGGTAAGGCTTTAGTATTTGGGTCTTATCGGCATTGTCGCCATGCACGGTGATAATATCCTCATCTCCATCGCCATCAAAATCCATCATTTCAAACCAACTGGTGCCCATCAAAGGGCTGAATCGCAATAACGTATTGGCACTGAAGGTCAAATCATCTTTTTGGTAAAGTACCATAATAGCCTCATCTCCCTGTGCCTTCATGAACACAATATCATCCTTTCCATCACCATCCAGATCCCTTACAATGGACCGCATTGATCCTGGACTCTGTATCAGTGTTCTCTTTTGGTAAATGCCGATGGAATCTTTTTGTAATAGGGAAAGCTCCCCTGTCAAATGGCCAAACTCGCAAACAACGATTTCTGAATTCCCATCCTTATTGAAGTCATGCACCAAGCTATGCACTGGCCTATGGAGCCCAGTCACCAAAGTATCCGCGGCTTCTCCCTTCCTTAGCAACAAAGCCCCCTCTTTTTGCTCTGAAGGGTTCAAAATCCCCACAGCGGTAACAATGTCGCCAAAATCTGTTGGGTTAAATGCGGTCACAGCACTTTGTGCCCTAAAAATGTTCTGGGATGTGCCCTGCAAATAATCGAATGTGTTTACGCTCCCATCCAAATTCCCGATCAAAATATTCTGGCTGTCCTGATCATACCCCAGAAAGGAAATTGCCGCGCCCGGAACACTATCTATGGATATGGGTTTAAATTCGAATTGTTCCAAGATCTTTGTTGATGGATTTTTGGGTATACTTGGAAGTTCATCTGGTGCATTTGCCAAGATATAGTCCTTTAGCTTTATCCAATCTTCTTGGGAAATTGTGGGCCTAAGGCTATATATCCCTGACTGTTTCATTTCATATTGCTCTGCGTAAGTATATCCTTTATAGGGGTCATAGCTTGGGTCTTGAATTCCCATTCGGGCACCCATGTCCGGCAAAATTGAATTCTCCCAAAGTTCTTTGGTCAAATGGTCTATTTTAGGAACTGTATGGCAGCTGGCACAATGGGTAGCATATAACCTTTCACCCTGGTTCTGGGTTGGCTTTGCACATGATGCAACAATCAGACAAAGCAGAAAAAATTGAAGTCTCATTCAATTCGTTTAACCGCAATATAATATTATTCGCCTTGCTCTCCAATTATATATACACGCTATCAGAAAGATAACGTATTCCACATTCGGGTGCATGACATCAAAATCCATCTTCATTTCAATGGAACCAGGGTTTTTCTATACCACTCAATCAATAAGGGACATCCGTATAAAAAAAGCGAACCCCTTAAAAGAGGCCCGCTCCGAATTAACTAAACTAACTCAAATCCTCTCCGTGGTGCCCATTGCACAGGTGCCCTCGAAGAAGTCTCAGTCATTCCTTTCGATCAAGTAATCAAATTTCCGTTCTCGTCCCATTCGGCCACGATGTTGCGCTTGCTTTGGTCCACGCACTTGGCCAGCCACTCCGGGTCATAGGACACCCCGTGCTGTTCCAGTACATCGTCCGGCACCCCGTCCCACACATTGGGCATGTTCCCTTTGTAGCCCAGCTCCTCTATCCCGATCTTCGAGGTGTAGAACCCTGTCATGGTCAGGTTCCTTACCATGGAGAAGAAGTTCACTTCAAAGGGCCGCTCGTTGCCCGGCACCTCCGGGTCATAATACGCAATGGTGTCCAATATGGCCTTCTGCTGTTCTTTGGTGGCCGCCTTGAACTCAACCCCATGGTCCAGGTTGCTCCTGTGGTCAAGCCACATCAGGCCACCGCGAAGGTCCACCTGCATCGTTGGCATGTCCTTGGCCATGAACTCTATGAAAGATACCACATCTGCATCCGAGGCACTTTTATATTCCTCGCTGCCGGGCAATATCAGGTCACACAGCACCGTGAGGGTCTCCGCCTCATGGGGATTGAAAAACTGCTCTGCATGCAGTTCGGCCAGCTGTTCGTTCTCCTTCGGCGTCCGCCACTTCAGCATAGGGACCTCTTGTGCCCCTACTTCAGGAACTGTGGGCTCCGGCCTGCAGCCATGTATGGCCAATCCTCCGGCCACGGACCCCAATACTATCGATTTCAGACTCTTCCTTCTGTCCATTTCCTTACAGGTTTTGTTGTTTCAATTGCTCCACTATGTATTCCGAGGCCCTCCACGAGAGCGCCAATATGGTCCAGGTACAGTTCTTGTCCGCCTGCGAGGTGAACACCCCGGCGTCCACCACAAAGACATTGTCCACGTCGTGCAACTGTTGGTACCTGTTGGTCACCGAGGTCTTTGGGTCGTCCCCCATTCGGGTGGTGCCCACCTCGTGGATGATCCGACCGGGAGCGTGGAGTCCATAGTCCCGTTCCTTTCCTGCCTTGCCACCGATCACCTCACCGCCCATGTTGGTCAGGATCTCCTCGAAGGAGTCCTGCATGTGCTTGGCCTGCTTACGTTCGTTGTCCGACCATTTGTAGTGGAAGCGCAATACGGGAATCCCCCATTCGTCCACCACCGCAGGGTCGATCTCGCAGTAGTTGTCCTTCAGGGCGATGGATTCCCCCCTCCCGCTGAGGCCCACCACCGCCCCGTAGTATTTCTTGGCATCGCTCCTGAGGATGTCCCCATAGCCGCCCACTTTTGTCCCGAAGAACTTGTTGAACTCGTTCACGTTGAAACCGAAACCATAGCCGGGCATCCCCATGCCGCCCCATATCTCGATGTGGTAGCCCCGGGGAAAGTCCAACTTGGAGTTGTCGCCCCACCAGGGGGAATAGACGTGCATACCGCCCACCCCGTCCTCGTTGTAGGACACCTTGCGGTTCATCAGGTCGGGCACGAAGGCCATCAGGTCACCGCCCGTGGAGTCGTGCAGGTATTTGCCCACATGGTCGCTGCTGTTGCCCAGTCCGTTGGGGTGCTGTGGGCTCTTGGAGTTCAACAGGATGCGGGCCGTGCTACAGGCCGAGGCTCCGAGCACCACTACCCTGCCCTTGAGCTTGTATTCCTTGCGGTCCTCCTTGTTGATATAGGACACGCCCGTGGCACGCCCTTCGCTGTCCACGGTGACCTCCCTCACCATACAGTTCACGAACAGGTCCACCTGGCCACGGCTCTTCTGCGCTGGGAAGATCAGGCAGGTACCTGCCGAAAAGTCCGCATACACCTGACAGGCCCTTGAGCACTGTCCGCAATAGAAGCACACCCCGCGCTCGTTGTTGATACGCTTGGTGAGCATCGACATCCGTGAGGGGTACACCGGCACCCCGGACTTCTTCGCCCCCTTGATGTAGAACAGCTCGTGCAATCTTGGTTTTGGCGGGGGAAGGAAGAATCCGTCAGGGTCGTTGCGGAGCCCCTCGTTGGTGCCGAACACCCCGATCAGCTTGTCCACCTTGTCGTAATAGGGCTTTACATCGTCATAGCTGATGGGCCAGTCATCCCCATGCCCATCGATGCTCTTGTGCTTGAAGTCGTCCGGGCCGAAACGGAGCGATATCCGCCCCCAGTGGTTCGTGCGACCGCCGAGCATGTGTGAACGGAACCAATCGAACTTGGTGCCGTCCTTGTGCGTGTAGGGCTCCCCTTCTATCTCCCAGCCCCCATAGGCGGCATCGAA
>NZ_QXFO01000017.1 GCF_003584105.1 Flagellimonas taeanensis | reverse complement strand
TTCGATGCCGCCTATGGGGGCTGGGAGATAGAAGGGGAGCCCTACACGCACAAGGACGGCACCAAGTTCGATTGGTTCCGTTCACACATGCTCGGCGGTCGCACGAACCACTGGGGGCGGATATCGCTCCGTTTCGGCCCGGACGACTTCAAGCACAAGAGCATCGATGGGCATGGGGATGACTGGCCCATCAGCTATGACGATGTAAAGCCCTATTACGACAAGGTGGACAAGCTGATCGGGGTGTTCGGCACCAACGAGGGGCTCCGCAACGACCCTGACGGATTCTTCCTTCCCCCGCCAAAACCAAGATTGCACGAGCTGTTCTACATCAAGGGGGCGAAGAAGTCCGGGGTGCCGGTGTACCCCTCACGGATGTCGATGCTCACCAAGCGTATCAACAACGAGCGCGGGGTGTGCTTCTATTGCGGACAGTGCTCAAGGGCCTGTCAGGTGTATGCGGACTTTTCGGCAGGTACCTGCCTGATCTTCCCAGCGCAGAAGAGCCGTGGCCAGGTGGACCTGTTCGTGAACTGTATGGTGAGGGAGGTCACCGTGGACAGCGAAGGGCGTGCCACGGGCGTGTCCTATATCAACAAGGAGGACCGCAAGGAATACAAGCTCAAGGGCAGGGTAGTGGTGCTCGGAGCCTCGGCCTGTAGCACGGCCCGCATCCTGTTGAACTCCAAGAGCCCACAGCACCCCAACGGACTGGGCAACAGCAGCGACCATGTGGGCAAATACCTGCACGACTCCACGGGCGGTGACCTGATGGCCTTCGTGCCCGACCTGATGAACCGCAAGGTGTCCTACAACGAGGACGGGGTGGGCGGTATGCACGTCTATTCCCCCTGGTGGGGCGACAACTCCAAGTTGGACTTTCCCCGGGGCTACCACATCGAGATATGGGGCGGCATGGGGATGCCCGGCTATGGTTTCGGTTTCAACGTGAACGAGTTCAACAAGTTCTTCGGGACAAAAGTGGGCGGCTATGGGGACATCCTCAGGAGCGATGCCAAGAAATACTACGGGGCGGTGGTGGGCCTCAGCGGGAGGGGGGAATCCATCGCCCTGAAGGACAACTACTGCGAGATCGACCCTGCGGTGGTGGACGAATGGGGGATTCCCGTATTGCGCTTCCACTACAAATGGTCGGACAACGAACGTAAGCAGGCCAAGCACATGCAGGACTCCTTCGAGGAGATCCTGACCAACATGGGCGGTGAGGTGATCGGTGGCAAGGCAGGAAAGGAACGGGACTATGGACTCCACGCTCCCGGTCGGATCATCCACGAGGTGGGCACCACCCGAATGGGGGACGACCCAAAGACCTCGGTGACCAACAGGTACCAACAGTTGCACGACGTGGACAATGTCTTTGTGGTGGACGCCGGGGTGTTCACCTCGCAGGCGGACAAGAACTGTACCTGGACCATATTGGCGCTCTCGTGGAGGGCCTCGGAATACATAGTGGAGCAATTGAAACAACAAAACCTGTAAGGAAATGGACAGAAGGAAGAGTCTGAAATCGATAGTATTGGGGTCCGTGGCCGGAGGATTGGCCATACATGGCTGCAGGCCGGAGCCCACAGTTCCTGAAGTAGGGGCACAAGAGGTCCCTATGCTGAAGTGGCGGACGCCGAAGGAGAACGAACAGCTGGCCGAACTGCATGCAGAGCAGTTTTTCAATCCCCATGAGGCGGAGACCCTCACGGTGCTGTGTGACCTGATATTGCCCGGCAGCGAGGAATATAAAAGTGCCTCGGATGCAGATGTGGTATCTTTCATAGAGTTCATGGCCAAGGACATGCCAACGATGCAGGTGGACCTTCGCGGTGGCCTGATGTGGCTTGACCACAGGAGCAACCTGGACCATGGGGTTGAGTTCAAGGCGGCCACCAAAGAACAGCAGAAGGCCATATTGGACACCATTGCGTATTATGACCCGGAGGTGCCGGGCAACGAGCGGCCCTTTGAAGTGAACTTCTTCTCCATGGTAAGGAACCTGACCATGACAGGGTTCTACACCTCGAAGATCGGGATAGAGGAGCTGGGCTACAAAGGGAACATGCCCAATGTGTGGGACGGGGTGCCGGACGATGTACTGGAACAGCACGGGGTGTCCTATGACCCGGAGTGGCTGGCCAAGTGCGTGGACCAAAGCAAGCGCAACATCGTGGCCGAATGGGACGAGAACGGAAATTTGATTACCTAAGGTTATAGGATGATGAAGGGAAGGGCGTTATTCGTCGTCGGATAGGCCCGCTTTGTTCCCTGTGCCCATAATGGATTGGTTCAGGATTTTGGCTTTTACATCATCCAAATAACTTCTACCGATAACATATCGTTTTCCACCGATTTCAACACTGTTTCCCTCAAGGGCATCTATTTTGTCCATGGACACCGTGTGGGATCGGTGGATTCGTATAAACCTGTCGCTGGAAAGTTCTTCGGTGAAGGCGCTCAGGGTCTTGTGAACAATATGGTTGCCCTTTGGGGTGATGATCTTGATATAGTCCTTTAAACTTTCCACAAGGATGATTTCATCCAAATAGATCTTTTTCATTTTCTTTTTGTCGACTTTCACAAAAATGTGTTCGTTGACGGCGTCCCGTTTGGGTTGTTCCTTAGCCTTGGCAAGGGCCTTGTTCACGGCTTTGATGAATCTGGGAAGGCTTACCGGCTTTACCAAGTAGTCCAATACTTCCAGGTCAAAACCTTTTGCGGCATGCTCGGCATGCGCGGAAGTGATGATGACCATGGGTTTTTCATCCAGACTGTCCAGAAAGCTAAAGCCATCGATGATGGGCATGTTCACGTCAAGAAAGAGCAGGTCGGGCATGTGCTCCCTTAGGTATTCCATACTGTCTATAGCATTGTTGAATACGGCAGCTATCTGAAGTTCCTTTATTTGGGAGATGTGGTTTTCGATGACTTTGATCGCCAAGGGCTCATCATCTATAATAACACATTTTAAGTTCATCTGAGCTTGAGCTTTAAGTTTACAATGTATTCATCGGATTCATCAAAGATGTCCAATCGGTATTCGTGTTCACCGTACCGTAGTTTCAACCTTTTTTCTACATTGGAAAGGCCTATACCACCAGATTGTTTTTTGGTGGGGAGCCCTTGGTTCTTCGGCTTGGTGTTGCTGATCCTAAAGTATAGAAACTTTTCCTCAATCGTTGCCCTTATATCTATTTTCACCTTTTCAATACTCTTGTTGGCACCGTGCTTGAAAGCATTTTCTATGAATTGGACCAATAGCAGGGGCGCTATTTTTTTGCCCTTGGGATCGCCCGTTATCTCAAAGTTGAGCTGAAGGTTTTGATTGTATCTTATTTTTTCAAGATCTAGATAGTTCTGGATAAAGACAAGTTCTTTTCTCAAGCTTTGGTCCTTATCGCGGGTTTCGTAGAGCACATAGCGCATCAGATCGGACAATTTGATGATGGTGTCCGGTGTCTTGTCCGATTTTTCCAGACTGAGCGCATAGATATTGTTCAAGGTATTGAAGAAAAAATGCGGGGATATCTGTGCCCTCAGCAGGCGGAGTTCCGTCTCCAATTGTTCCTTTTCCAATTTTGCCACCCTTCCGGTCTCCCGAAGCCAATCTATGGTCAATTTGATGGAAGAAGCAAAGGTGATCACATAGAGTTCGCCCAACATCATCACCACGGTATAGTTGAAAGTAAGGGTATGGGTCTCCGGGCCTTCGGGCCAGACATTATAACTGATCAGAAAATAAGTGAGCAGGTATTTGATCACCACCAGCAGAAAAATTGAGGTGATAAGGGCAATGACAAAGGCCACAAACTTTCTTTTGAAGATGAATTTTGGGACCAGATAGTATATGGTAAAATAGGTGAGGGTGATGTGGATGGGAAATCCTAAAAGATTGGATTTGAAGGAGTAAAGATAGTCATTGAAATAACTTCCCCACCTCAGGAAATTGAAGGCGAAGTAAATCACCCAAAATATGACATGATGCAACGGGGTGATCTTGTTTTCCGTCACAGCGTTTACAAAGAATCTATTTTTGGTCGGGAGTTGGAGTTGCATTGGGCAGATGATTATGTTTTTTTGAGCATTTGGCTTTTCCCAGCCGTCGTTGGTCTAATAAAGGCCATAAATGCGGATGAAATTAGGAATTTTTACAAAATATGTTCTTTTGGACGTGTACCTATTACATTTTGAAAGGTAAAAAACAGACCCGATTGACGAACTTTGGCTCCAACATAAAGCAAGACCGTTCAAAATGTATGCGACAAATAAAACACTTTTATTAAAAATGCGACAGATTCTTCAGAAGACGATTTTCATGCTGGTGGCCACGGCCCATTTTTCGTGTACGGCACAGGAAAACAAGGCTCCAAGGTCCATTGTGGTGTACAAGACCCAAGAGCCCATTGCCATTGATGGAGTGGCTGATGAGCGTGCTTGGCAAGCTGCACAAGTTTCAGAAGATTTTATCGATATTGAAGGGGACAAGACCCCGACGTACCATACCAATGTCCGTATGCTCTGGGATGAAACCTATCTCTATTTTTATGCCCAGATGGAAGAGCCCCATGTGTGGGCCACCCTTAAACAAAGGGACACGGTCATCTTTTACAACAATGATTTTGAAATATTCATAGATCCCGACGGGGATACCCACAATTACTACGAATTTGAAATGAACGCCCTGAACACAGTTTGGGACCTGCTCTTGGTGAAACCTTATCGGGAGGGTGGTTCTGTTGTGGACAGTTGGGAGATTTTGGGACTGAAAACTGCGGTAAAGGTCAATGGCACCTTGAACGATCCTTCGGATGTTGATAAGGGGTGGAACGTGGAGGTGGCCATGCCTTGGGAAGTGCTCAAAGAGACCAGTGGGAGCAACGATGTCCCCGAAGGGAAGTTTTGGCGTGTGAATTTTTCAAGGGTGAACTGGGATTTTGAACTGAAGGATGGGGCGTACGCACGAAAAAAGGACGCAAACGGGAAATTTCTTCCAGAGTACAACTGGGTATGGTCGCCACAAGGGGTCATCAACATGCATGAACCTGAACATTGGGGATATGCCTATTTTTCACCCAATGTGGCGGGAAACCAGGATTCGTTCACCATTCCAAAAGACGAACAGATCAGGTGGTTGATGTATAAGCTGTACAAGGCCCAAAAAAAATACTTTGGCGAAAAGGGAACATATGCCAGTTCCATTGCCGAACTGATTCCAAAACCTGTTTTACGGGATGGGACCACATTGGAGCTTGACCTGGAAGTGCACCGAACGGGTTGGACAATCCAGGCAAAGAGTCCTTTTACCGGCTCACTATATACCATCCGGGAAGACGGAAAATACCAACAACTCATAAAATGAATCTACAAATGAAAAGTAAAGCAATCATCGTAGCGATTATCGCCCTGTCCGTGATTTCATGCTTGGACAACATCGGGAAAAAGCCGGAGGCCGATACGGCAGTGGCACAGACCGAAGAGCAGAAAGAGTTCAAGTATTGGACATGGATCACTGCCGACCCCAAAAGGGATGACGCATCGTACACCGAAGAGTTTAAAAAATACAAAAGCTATGGCTTGGACGCGGTATTGATCAATACCAATGCGGACCCTGAACTTCTGGGCCGTTTGGCCCCATTGGCCAAAGCAGAGGGGATGGAAGTGCACGCATGGATCATGGCCATGAACCGACCCGGGGATTCCATTGTAAGGCAGCACCCCGAGTGGTATGTGGTGAGCAGGGAAGGAAAATCGGCTTACGATCATAGGCCCTACGTGGGGTATTATGAATTTTTATGTCCTACCCGTGAGGCATCAAGAAACCATGTGTTGGGTCTGGTGGAGGCTCTTTCCAAAGTGGACGATGTGGCCAGCGTACATTTGGATTATATCCGTTTCCCGGATATTTTCTTGCCTATAGGCTTATTGCCGAAGTATGACTTGGTGCAAGATGAGGAATTGCCGGAATTTGATTTTTGTTACTGTGACGTCTGTGTGGCCGAATTTGAAAAAATGCACCATAAGAATCCAAGGGACATGGAAAACCCTGCCATTGATATGGAATGGAAGCAATTTCGCCTGAATAGGATACGTGATGTGGTCAACGAGGCTTACGACATTGTCCATGAAAATGGCAAAATATTGACCGCTGCGGTGTTTCCCTATCCCGAGATGGCGGACCATATGGTAAGACAACGTTGGGACAAATGGGATGTGGATGTGGTATTGCCCATGATCTACCATAATTTCTATAATGAGGACACCGATTGGGTAGGGTTTGCCACCAAGCAAGGGGTTCAAGACCTAGAGGCTACCCAGACCGAGCTGCACACTGGACTTTTTGTGCCGGATATGAGCGGGGAAGAGCTCACCGAGGCCATTGAACAGGCAAGGCAAAATGGTGCCAAGGGTGTTTCTTTTTTTGACGGCCCTGCTCTGACCGAAGAACAGTTGTTGGCAATCAAAGCCTCAAAATGACAAGACGTGTCCAATCCCCACATCGAAATGGGGAATAGCTAAATGTTCGGCTATTGTCAAAGGTTGTTGGTCTAAAAATTTTTATACCATGGGGCGTTTTGGACAATTTTGGAAGGAAGTAATCCATAAGAGTACTTTTAATTTTAGTTAAATGCGGGTGAGCTGACCGATATTGGAGAATATCGGTCAGCTTTATTTTTGGCCATGGGCAGCCCACTTTTTCAATGCATTTGAGACATATGGTCTTTGGCCTCGCTTAGGACAATGACTTTGTTCTATGCCTTTTTCAAGCTTTTCCAACGCCTTTTTAAGAATTGAAAAATCAACCTTCGGCTTTTCACGTCTGTTGTTGGTCGAAATTTTTTCAGAAGTCTTTAACAAATGGGGATTTTCACTCGGTATGTTAACGTAAAATTAACATGCGAATTGGAATTACTAACTATCAAAAAAACTAACATGATTCAAAAACTCAAGTTTGTATTTGTTTTTGCTGTACTGCTTTCCATTCAGGGGGCAATGGCACAGACAATTACCGGAACGGTTTCTGACGAATCGGGCGTGCCATTGCCCGGTGTCAACATTGTTGAAAAGGGAACCAGTAATGGTGTTTCGTCTGACTTTGACGGAAATTATAGTATTGTCGTTTCGGATGGCAATGCTATACTGGTCTTTTCCTCATTGGGAATGGAGACCGTAGAAATGTCGATCAATGGTAGGTCGACTATTAATGTGACCATGAAGGAAGATGCACAACAACTGGGAGAAGTAGTTGTTACGGCGTTGGGTATCAGCAGGGAGAAAAAGTCCCTGGGCTATGCTGTCACAGAGGTGCAGGGAGATGAGGTTTCCTTGGTAAAAGAACCTAACGTGGTGAACTCACTTGCGGGTAAAGTGGCAGGTGTGGTCGTTTCAAGGACCACTTCAGGTCCTGGTGGAGGTACCCGTGTGGTCATACGTGGTAACAACTCCATAAGCGGCAACAACCAACCCTTATATGTAGTGGATGGTGTGCCGATTGACAACAGTGCACTAAGTGCACCTACCGGGGCAGGGGAGTTCAGTATCCCCGATTTGGGAACAGGTATTTCTGACATCAACCCAGATGATATCGAATCCCTCTCTGTTCTAAAAGGACCCAACGCGGCCGCTCTTTATGGTTCCAGGGCAAGTAACGGGGTCATCATCATCACTACGAAGAAAGGAGCGTTGAAAAAAGGAATGGGTATCTCGTTCACCTCAAGTGCCACTTTTGAGAACCCGTTCGTTTTGCCGAAGTACCAAAATGAATACGGTCGTGGTACGGATGGAAACTTTCCGACCATAAACCCTAGTGATCCTTTATCGGCACAAGTGGCTGCAGTGAGGGGAACCAGTTCTTGGGGACCTCGTTTTGACGGTTCCGAGCGTTTGGCCTACAATGGGGAAATGAGAGCCTATGAGGCCCAACCCAACAATGTGGAGGACTTTTTTGAGACAGGGACTAGCTTTATCAATACCCTTTCATTGAGTTCAGGGAACGAAACTTCTTCTGTTCGTTTTTCCTATACCAATTCTGACCTTCAGTCCATTCTTCCAAATTCAAATGTGGATAGGGACAACTTCAACCTTCGTGCATTTACCAACCTATCGGATAAACTGACTTTGGATGCAAGGGTGACCTATTTCCTTCAAAAGGCAAAAAACAGGCCTACCCAGGGTACGGAAGGTGTAATGGCTTATTTGTGGCCCTTGGCACGAAATGTCCGCATCAATGATTTGAAGCAATACCAAAATTTTGAGAACCCTTTGGATCCGACCAATCCCTATGGAGTGGTTGCGCCAACAGCATCCGGAGGTAACCCATACTGGATATTGCAGCACGATTCCAACATGGACAGACGTTCCAGAATAACAGGTTTTGCCAAGCTGCAATATGAATTTAACGATTGGCTTTCCGCTTTTGTGAGGGTAGGTACCGATGATATTTCCCAAGACACGGAAGCCATCACCAGGACGGGACATCATTTCTTCCCTTCAGGTCGGGTAAATTACGGAAAGAATAAAAGGACAGAGACCAACTACGATTTCTTGTTGATGTTCAACAAAGATTTGAGTGAAAAATTCAACCTGAATGCCAACGTGGGTGCCAACGCATTGCGTTTCTCTACCATAAGCTCCAGCACTAGGGGGGAGAACATTAAAATTCCCGGAAGACCCTTTTTGGACAATACGGAAAATCTGTTCGCTACACAAAGTGCATTGATCAAGAAGAATGTCAATTCCGTGTATGGGGCCATCTCCTTGGCCTATGACGATATGATCTATTTGGATTTGACTGGAAGGAACGACTGGTCTTCTGCCCTAGCAGCCGAGAACCGTTCCTATTTTTATAGCTCCGCAAGTTTAAGTGTGCTGTTGAATGAAGCTTTTGACCTAGGAAGCGATATCAACCTGTTGAAAGTTAGGGGAAGTGTGGCCAGTGTTGGTAACGATACCGATCCACAACAATTGGTGAACTTGTTCAGGATTGCGGCCAACGGCTTTTTGGACAATGTGACCGTGACCAGGGAAACCACTCTTTTCAGTGAAAGTCTTCGTCCAGAGGATGTACAGTCCACTGAGTTCGGTTTGGAATTGAGGGCCTTCAACAACAGGTTCTATACTGACCTTTCGTACTACAGCATCAGTTCTAAAGACTTGATATTCGATGTGCCTTTGGATCCAGGGTCTGGATACAGTAATTTTAGGACCAATGTAGGGGAGATTTCCAACAAAGGTTTTGAGATATTGGTAGGGGGAACACCTGTACAGACGGAGAATTTCTCTTGGGAAACTTCCATCAATGTTTCCAGGAACCGCAATAAATTGGAAAGCTTGGTCGAAGGACAGGACTTTTTTGAGTTCAGTAGCAGTAACACGGGAAGAGTATCCACAGTGGCCAGGGTAGGACAAGGATTTGGTGATATAGAGACCACCACTTGGTTGCGCAACGATGAAGGTCAATTGATCTTGACCGCTGAAGGAAGGCCACAAGCGACTTCCGAGCGTCAAAAATTCGGCAACTATCAGCCTGATGCAGTGGGAGGTTTCACGAACACGTTCCGTTATAAAAACTTCAGCCTGAACACCTTGATCGATTTCAGGATCGGGGGCGAGGTGTATTCAGGTACCGATGCCGGACTTGATGCCGCTGGGGTTTCCGAAAGGACCTTGCAGTACCGGGAAGGTGGAGTTTTGGTAGAAGGCGTCGTGGACAATGGCGATGGGACATTCTCTCCCAACACCACCACCATCAGTGCCCAGGATTATTGGGGAGCTGTCAGCACAATCGGTTCGGAATATGTTTATGACCAGACCAACGTGCGTTTGCGTGAAGTGAGCCTTACCTATAACTTTCCAAAGAAGATTTTGGACAACACTTTCATAACCAATGCATCCATAAGTGCTGTTGGTAGGAATCTCTTGTTTCTGTACAAGGATGTTGATAACTTTGATCCCGAATCAAGCTATTCCACATCCAACTTCAGCCAAGGTGTTCTTTTCTATGCCCTTCCTTCTACAAGGAGTTTCGGGCTTAGTTTAAATGTAAACTTTTAAAAATTGCTGAAAATGAGAAAACAAAAAAACATACTATTGGGCCTGATTTGTTCGGTCACAATATTTTCATGTACCAAAAGTTTTGATGAAATCAATACCGATCAGAACGGATTTCTTTCCGATGAGGTAAGTGCCAAGTTCTTTTTGACCGATACCCAGTACAAATTGTATTCCCCAGATCGTTTTCCCTATTGGAGAGCACATCTGATCCATGCAGATAGGTTTGCTGGACAGTTCACATTTGGTTTCAGTGGCTGTTGGTGGTCAGATGGATTGGGATATACCTACGATACCGGGTATACCGATGCAGCCTACGGTTGGCTAGCGGGCTACTTGGGTAATCTTAAAGGTTTTACCGATTTTGTGAAAGAAGGTGGTGAGCTTGAGAATGAATATATGTATGCCATGGCCTTGATCATGAAAGGGCTATATTACCAAATGTACACCGAGACTTTTGGGATGGTACCCTATACGGAAGCAGGAGTAGAAGGTATCCTGACACCAAAATATGATACCCAACAGGTGATTTATAAAGGCATCATTGCCGAGTTGGATGAAGCTATGGCCATAATCGGTTCCGAAGAGCGAACCGGTTTGGGAGTTGATGATGCGGGGTCGAACGATCTATACTGTGGTGGAGATTTGCAAAAGTGGAAAAAACTTGCAAATACCTTGAAATTGAGGATAGGGATGCGGGCACTTGGAGCCGATGGAGATGATTTTGCAGCTACTGCGATCAGTGAGGCATTAGCGGCACCTTTATTGGACGATGCCACTGGAAGTGTAGTAATGGAGAAGGATTTTGTGATCGACCAGTGGGCTGCTGCTGCCTATGGGGATGTATGGCACAACTTTGGAGGAACTGGTTCAAAATGGACCGTGAGCAATATCCTAATCAACATGTTGCAGGATAACAACGATCCCCGCCTGTCCGTATATGCAAACCCTATTGTGGGTGGATCCTTCGTTTATGTGAATGATGGTAGTGACCCCAATTTTCAGACCAGGGTCGATTTTGTTGTTGCAACGCTTGACAGGGCAGGAGCGGATTATACTGTAACGGTCAACGGGAACGAAACCACCATTGAAGTGCCCGGTGGACAATACATCGGACTTCCGACTAGGGTGAACGGGGATATCATGCCTTACATACGTTATGACATGTTCAGCTTGCCCAGTGAGATGGTCACCCAGCAAAAGGGATCACAGGTGGATGCTTATCCAGAAATCGTCCTTACCAGTGCCGAATCCTATTTCTTACAGGCCGAAGCTGTGTTGAACGGACTTCAGGGAGCTTCTGGAGATGCCCAAGACCTGTTTGCGAAGGGAATCAAAGAAGCCATGAGGATATGGGGCGTTTCCGATGGAGATGCGGACACCTATATTGCTACAGAAGCGGCCGCGGATATTACCGTGGGTACATTGGATGAAAAGCTGGAAAAGATAGCCCACCAAAGGTGGTTGGCCAGCTACACCGATGGGTTTGAAGCTTGGGCAGTGGTCCGTGATACTGGTTATCCTGCTGAATTGGCAGCTGGAGTAACAGATCCTGTCATTTATGAATTAGGGACCCTTAACGGGGCCTATCCACAGCGTTTGCGTTATGGATCTGGAGCTCAGGACAACCCAAATTTCTCTGCAGTGGCACCTATTCAGGGAGCAAATGTGCAAGGAACAAAACTGTGGTTTGCCAAATAATAAGTGATTTTATGAAATCAATGATCATTTCATAGCTTGAGTTAGTTTTATTTGTAGTTAATTTAAGTAAAGGAAGAACACGTTCTTCCTTTACTTTTTTTACATTGCAACAATAGTGAAACAACCACATAGCAACCAACGGAACAAATGGATATTGCAGGTGAACGGATTGGAAACCCAGAAGCTGAAAGCGGGGATAACGGCGTTCCTTGACTGCCCAGTGCTATCCAATGTCGAAATTTGTTGAAGATGTGCACCGAATTTAATAATATAACCAACTTACTTTAAACCAAACCTATGATATCATTAAATACTTTGGACTATGTAATCATTTTTGGCTTTTTTGCCATTACCCTGAGCATAGGTCTTTACGTGTCAAAAAGCTCTGGAAAGAGCAGTACGGAATACTTTCTTTCCGGAAGGACCATGCCTTGGTGGCTCTTGGGAATCTCCATGGTGGCCACCACCTTTTCCACGGATACCCCCAATCTTGTCACGGATATTGTCCGTACCAATGGCGTATCGGGAAACTGGGTCTGGTGGGCATTCTTGCTGACCGGGCTGTTGACGGTCTTTGTCTATGCACGGCTCTGGAGACGTTCCAATGTGAATACTGACCTTGAGTTCTATGAACTTAGGTATGGTGGCAAGCCTGCCCGTTTTTTGAGAGGTTTTAGGGCCGTTTATCTTGGTGTCATCTTCAATGTCATCACCATGTCGGCAGTGACCCTGGCCGCCATAAAGATAGGAGGCATCATGCTAGGTCTGGAACCTTGGCAGACCGTGGTGAGCGCAGGACTCATCACTGTGATATTCAGTGCCGTTGGAGGTTTTAAGGGAGTGGTCTATACGGATTTTGTCCTTTTCTTCGTCGCCATGGGGGGAGCCATAGGTGCAGCCTACTATTTGGTCAACATACCAGAGGTGGGGGGCATTGATGCATTGCTATCCCATGAAGTCGTGAAAGAAAAACTGAACATCCTACCTGACTTGAATGATAAAAGTGCATTGATCACCCTTTTGATCATTCCCTTGGCGGTTCAGTGGTGGAGTTCATGGTACCCAGGAGCGGAACCCGGTGGTGGAGGTTATATCGCCCAACGGATGCTCTCCGCCAAAAATGAAAAGCATGCCATAGGCGCCACTTTTTTCTTCAATATCATGCACTATGCCATGCGACCATGGCCATGGATATTGGTGGCCCTGGCCTCTTTGGTTGTTTTCCCGGATTTGGAAAGCCTTCAAGCTGCGTTTCCCATAGTTGCGGACGACAAACTGGGGCATGACCTCGCTTATTCGGCCATGCTCACCAAATTGCCGACAGGTTTGTTGGGACTGGTACTGGCCTCATTGGTCGCAGCATATATGTCCACAATTTCCACACAGTTGAACTGGGGGTCGTCCTATATCGTATATGATTTTTACAAAGAACGGGTCAATCCCGGGGCTTCTGAAAAAAGATTGGTAGCAGTGGGCAGGTTATCCACCGTTGGGTTGATGGTTTTGAGTGCCCTCTTGGCCCTTTTACTCCAAAATGCCCTCCAACTTTTTGAAATATTGCTGGTATTTGGAGCGGGCACGGGATTGATTTTTATTTTGAGGTGGTTTTGGTGGCGTATCAATGCTTGGAGCGAGATCACGGCCATGTTCATTTCAGGGATCCTGTCACTGGTGCTCAAGCTCACCCCCCTTGGGGACTACCTATTTGCAACCGATAGCGGCCTTCTGCCGGATTGGAGCGAATATCCCATGGTAGTATTGGTCACAACGATTGCTTGGCTCATCGCTACCTATGCCACATCGCCTGAGAGCAAAGAGGTCCTCTACGATTTTTGTAGAAAGATAGAGCCAGGAGGCCCAGGTTGGAAAAAAGTAGAGCAGCAGAGTAGGGCAGAAGGTGTGGAATTGAACAGTACCGGAAAAAAGTGGAGTGTCCCTAGTGGCATATTGGCAATGATTGTCGGCACGGTGCTCATATACAGCATTCTTTTTGCCACTGGATATTGGATCTATGGACGATGGGTATCGGCATCCATATTGACGGTCCTTGCCATAGTATCCGGCACCTTTTTGATCATGACATGGAAAAAAATAAAAGTATCCCTAACCTAATCCTATAAATGAAAGTGAAGATGGAAACAAAGGTATTATCCAAATCAATAGCATACAGACCGGCCGGGCAATTTGAGGAGACCCGGTTCGAAAAAATACACAATGTCATCTTTGATGACTCCAAGGAAGGATCCTTGCATGTGGCGATGGAAATTGCAACCTTGATCCGGGAAAAAGCGGACAAAGGGCAGACCTGTGTACTCGGCCTTGCCACTGGTTCGTCACCCATACGGGTATATGAGGAACTGGTACGCATGCACAAGGACGAAGGACTCAGTTTCAAGAACGTGGTCACCTTCAATCTGGATGAGTATTATCCCATGGAAAGGAATAATATCCAGAGCTACCATTATTTTATGCACCAACATTTGTTCGACCATGTGGACATTCCGGCAGCGAACGTCAATATTCCGGACGGGACCGTTTCTGCTGATGACCTGCAGGACTATTGCAAGGACTATGAGAGACAGATAGAGGCAGCCGGAGGACTTGATTTTCAACTGTTGGGGATTGGCCGTACAGGACACATCGGGTTCAACGAACCAGGTTCGCACTTCAATTCGGCCACCAGGGACATCACTTTGGACCATATTACACGAGTGGATGCCGCACCAGCCTTCAAAGGTCTTGAAAATGTGCCGAGAAAGGCCATCACCATGGGGATCGGGACCATTAGAAAAGCAAAACGGATCGTGCTAATGGCCTGGGGCCAGAACAAATCCGAGATTGTTAAGGAAACTGTGGAAGGGGAGATAAGTTCTGAGGTGCCTGCCACCTATTTGCAGGAACACTCCAATACCACTTTTGTCCTGGATAAGGAAGCGGCCCAGAACCTGACCCGAATAGATACCCCATGGTTGGTGGGCAGCTGTGATTGGACACCGGACCTGACCCACAAAGCTGTGGTTTGGCTGAGCCTAGAAAAGGGTAAGCCTGTACTGCAATTGACCGACAAGGATTATAACGATTCGGGCATGTCTGACCTTTTGAGCTCCGAGCATTCCTCCTATGAACTCAATATCAAGACATTCAATAGACTTCAACATACCATTACGGGATGGCCCGGGGGCAAACCCAATGCGGATGATACCAACCGACCTGAGCGTGCCGAACCTGCCCAAAAAAGGGTGATCATCTTCAGCCCACATCCGGATGATGATGTGATTTCCATGGGAGGCACTTTCGATCGATTGGTATCCCAGGGACATGAAGTGCATATTGTCTATCAGACCTCGGGTAACATTGCCGTTGCCGATCATGAGGCGCTGAAGATTGCCGAAGTGGCCGATGCCATATCCCATACTTCTGTTTTCGAGCAGGTCATCAAGGATATCAAGGCAAAAACCGAAGAAGATTACGATTCGGAAATCGTCCGCAAGGTCAAGGGGACCATCCGTAGGAGCGAAAGTTATGGGGCCACAAGGTATATGGGGATTCCCGATAGCCAAGTACACTTCTTGGACCTACCGTTCTATGAAACGGGGACCATCAAGAAGAACCCACTTGGGGAGAAGGATATCCAGATCATGAACGATATCATAGAAAAAATAAAGCCGCACCAGATCTATGCCGCGGGCGATCTGGCCGATCCGCATGGTACGCACCGTGTCTGTTTGGAGGCCCTGTTCGCCTCTTTGAAGGAATTGAAGGGGAAGCCGTTCATGAAGGATTGCTGGGTATGGCTCTATAGGGGCGCTTGGCACGAATGGGAGATCCACGAGATAGAAATGGCCGTGCCCATGAGCCCTGTTCAGGTATTGAGGAAACGCAAGGCCATATTTTACCACCAGACCCAAAAGGATGGGGTCATGTTCCAAGGTGAAGACCTTAGGGAATTCTGGGTAAGGGCAGAGGACCGTAACAAGGAAACTGCACTGAAATATCAATCTCTGGGGTTGGCCAGTTATGCGGCCATGGAGGCTTTTGTACGATATAAGTATTGACCCGATAAGAAATAACACTGGACATAAAAAGTAAAAGCCCCGTTTTCGGGGCTTTTTTACTGCTAAGTGTTTTTATTCCTGCATGGTGTGATACACGTTCTGGACGTCATCATCCTCCTCGATTTTTTCCAACAATTTCTCCACATCGGCCACTTCTTCCTCCGATAATTGTTTGGTTACTTGAGGGATGCGTTCAAAACCTGAGGAAATAATCTCCATTTCCCTGGATTCCAGTTCTTTTTGAATGGCGCCAAAATTTTCGAACGGGGCATAGATATGGATACCATCCTCATCGGCAAACACCTCTTCCGCACCAAAATCGATCATTTCCAATTCCAGTTCCTCAAGATCTATCCCATCCGCCTTGATGGTAAAATTGCAGGTGTGGTCGAACATGAACTCCACAGACCCCGAAGTCCCGAGGCTGCCGTTGCATTTGTTGAAATAGCTTCTGATGTTCGCAACGGTACGGGTATTGTTATCGGTGGCGGTTTCTATCAAAATGGCGATTCCGTGTGGGGCATAGCCTTCAAAAAGCACCTCTTTATAATCGCCCTGGCTTTTGTCCGAAGCCCTTTTGATGGCTCGCTCAATATTGTCCTTGGGCATGTTCACCGACTTGGCATTCTGGATCACGGCGCGCAGTTTGGAATTGGCATCGGGGTCGGGGCCACCTTCTTTGACGGCCATGACAATATCTTTTCCAATTCTGGTGAACGCTTTGGACATGGCTGCCCAACGCTTCATTTTACGTGCTTTTCTAAATTCAAATGCTCTTCCCATAGTAATAAAGTGGTAATCGATGGGGGCAAATTTAGCAAAAAAAGCTCCGCTGTCAAGATGGATTTATAGGTTCGATAGTTATGCCCCTACTATGCGTTCAATACTTTGGGCCAAACGGATGTCTTTTTGGGTCACACCGCCCACATCGTGCGTGTTCAGGGCAATGTTCAGGGTGTTATAGACATTTTCCCAGTTGGGATGATGGTTCTGTGCTTCACACTCAAAGGCAATCCGTGTCATTGTGGAAAAAGCTTCTTTGAAGTCCTTGAATTTGAAGGATTTCGATATGGAGCCATTGTTGAGGGACCATCCTTGGAGTCCCTGCAGTGCTTTTTCGATTTCGTTGTCCGTCAGTTTTTCCATGCTGTGCTTTTTTCTAAAGTTAACCAAATCACCTGAAAAAGTCCAATGTCCTTACACCGGAATGTGGTGGTCAATGATTTCTTGGCAAGTGATGAGAAGATTTTTGGGGAGCTTGTTGTCCTTGGGCAAAGCGGCAAGATAGCGGTCCTCGTTGGTGGTATAGACCCTTTTGAGGATGGGATGGTAATTGCCCATGCGCTGGATGACATCTTTTATGAATTCCTCGTGTTGGATAAGGTCGCTGCTGCCCAAATGGAAAATTCCGGTCTTGTTCCGGTTGATGAGGTAATGGATCTGCTGGGTGAGCCTGTCGTCATTCGTTACATTGATGATGAGGTTGGGAAAGACTTCAATGGGCTCGTTACTGTCCAGAAGGGCCTTGATTTCCCTCACCCTAGGCGATTTGTTCCCAAAGACCATAGGGACCCTCAATATGGCCGTTTTTTCCTTGGGCAACCGCATCATCATGTTCTCGATCTTTATTTTGAGCCGGCCAAAGACACTTTCGGACAAGGTCTTATCGTATTCATAGGAAGGGTATTTGCTATAGGCGTCAAAAACGTTGGCGGAAGAGATGAAGTATAGTTTGGCCTTGCTCTTCATCAAGTATTCCATCAAATGCTGATGGGCCTGAATCTGCGCAGGAAAATTGCCTCGTAGGGCAGAAATGATTACATCTGGATGTACCTTTTCCAAAATCTGGAAAATATCGTCCTCTTCCAGGTCGTACCTGAAAAATTGTTTGTTGGTAGAAAAGGAACGGTTGGAAAAATAGGTGCCGTAAGTGTCGAAATAGGAGCAGAGTTCTTTATATATGGCATTTCCCACAAATCCGCTCGCCCCTAATATCAGAATCTTCTTTTTCTCCAAATGTTGTCTAGGTATTTTTATAGAAAGGCAACTTTACGATGGTTGCCGGAACTTTGTTGATGCGTATTTTGATATAGATGGTGGAACCCAAAGCGGAATGCGTGGCCGGCACGTAGCCCAACCCAATTCCTTGGGAAAGGGAGGGTGACATGGTCCCGGAGGTGACCTTACCGATTTCATTGCCATCCTTGTCCAAAATAGGGTAGCCGTTTCTGGGGATGCCCCTTTCCTCCATCTGGAAAGCGATTAGTTTTCTTTTGGGACCCTCTTCCTTTTCCTTGGCCAAAGCTTCGCTGTTCACAAAGTCCTTGGTGAACTTGGTGATCCATCCCAATCCGGCCTCAAGGGGAGAGGTGGTGTCGTCAATGTCGTTGCCATACAGGCAATACCCCATTTCTAGACGCAAAGTGTCGCGGGCGGCCAATCCGATGGGCTTGATGCCAAAACCGGCACCGGCCTCCATGACCTTGTCCCATACTTGTTTCACTTCCGAATTTTTACAGTAGATCTCAAATCCGCCGGAACCTGTATACCCTGTGGCAGAGATTATTACATGGTCGATACCTGCAAAATCAGCTACGACAAAGCTGTAGAAACTGATGGCGGACAGATCCACTGAGGTCAAGGATTGCATCGCCTCCACAGCTTTTGGCCCCTGGATGGCAAGTAGGGAATAATCGTCCGATAGATCGCGCATATCGGCACCAATCTCCTTGTTGTATTTGGAAATATGCTCCCAATCCTTTTCAATGTTGGAGGCATTCACCACTAAGAGGTAGGTTTCTTCCTTGATGCGGTACACGATCAAATCGTCCACGATTCCACCCGTCTCATTGGGCAAGCAGCTATACTGTGCCTTGCCCACGGTCAGTTTGGAAGCATCATTGGTGGTCACTTTTTGAATCAGTTCCAGGGCCTTTGGTCCCTCGACCAAAAATTCGCCCATGTGCGAAACATCGAATACCCCGACGCCCTTACGGACGGTTTCGTGTTCGATGTTCACCCCTTCATAGGAAACGGGCATGTTGTAGCCCGCAAACGGGACCATTTTTGCACCCAGTGCCTTATGTGTTTCAAAAAGAGCCGTATTTTTCATTTCTACCATTTTTTAAAGCTTGGCAAATTTATAGAATTAATTAAGGATTCAAATGTTTAATACTCTTATGATTTACATAAAATGGAAGCAATTTTTAGTAATGCGTTTTTTTTGTAAAAAGTTGTATTTTGAGCCAAATACCGATTACATGAAAAATCTCATACGAAGCACTTTATTCTCCATGATGTGGGTATCATTGGCCATGGCTCAAGGAACCCCTACCGATTACTTATCTGCTGATTTTCACAAGGAAAGAAGGGACAAGGTCAGAAATTTGTTGCCGCCCAATACTGCGGTGGTCCTGTTTGCGAATGCGGAAAGAAACCGAGCGAACGATGTAGATTACATATACCACCAGGACCCCAATTTTTATTATTTGACGGGCTATAAGGAGCCCAACGCCGTGTTGGTCCTATTCTCCGAACCACAGACCGATGCGTCGGGCAAACAGTTCAACGAGATCATTTACGTGCAGGAGCGCAACGCCAGGGCAGAGCAGTGGACCGGAAAACGGTTGGGCGTTGAAGGGGTGAAGGAGAAATTGGGGTTCGATATGGTGTACAATGGTAAGGAGTTTGAAAATTTCCCAGTTGATTTTGCAAAGTTCGATATTGTGTCCTTTGTGGATTTCAAGAACGATTACCGCGACCAAAGTGGCAATGCGGACCTTTTCGACCTGATAAAGACATTCAAGGAAAAAGCAAACTATCCGTCAGATTATAACCCCATCCGAAACGAGCTCTATACCATGATCTCTGCGGATGATGGGAGCAAAACGGAAGAATTGGTACAAACGGTCGAAAGGTATTTGAACCGTTTTCCCGATATGCGGGAAGATGAATTCCTCAATGATTTTGTAAATGCGCCAAACGATGACCTTCGGAAGGAGATCAAGAACAAGGTGTTGATGGTACAACAATCCCATAACCTGGATTCCAAGGTATTACCTATGGTAATGGCCCAATTGAGGGAGACCAAAACTCCTGAAGAAATGAAACTGCTAAAAAAAGCGGTTGAGATTTCCGCTGTGGGGCAGATCGAGGTCATGAAGGCCATGCACCCCAATATGTCGGAAACCGAGATACAAGGTGTGCACGAATATGTCTATAAAAAATATGGGGCCGAGTACGAAGGTTACCCCTCCATTGTAGGTGGAGGCAACAATGGTTGTATCCTCCATTACATCGAAAACAACAAGATGGAGGTGGGGAACGACCTTGTGCTGATGGACCTTGGAGCGGAATACCATGGCTATACGGCCGATGTGACACGTACCATCCCTGCCAATGGAAAATTCACCCCAGAACAAAAGGCTGTTTATGATATCGTTTACAATGCCCAAGAAGCGGGAATAAAGGCCAGTGTGGTAGGTGCTCCGTTCCAGGCCCCGGGCAGGGCGGCCTATCAAGTCGTAGCCGAAGGCTTGCTGAAACTGGGTATTACCAAGAACGAAGATGAGACCAAGATTTATTTTCCACACGGCACTTCCCATTATCTCGGATTGGATGTCCATGATCAAGGCACTTACGTACCGTTCCAGCCCAATACCGTGATCACTGTGGAGCCCGGCATCTATATTCCGGAAGGCAGTGCCTGCGACAAAAAATGGTGGGGCATCGCCGTGCGTATCGAAGATGATATCCTCATTACTGAAAACGGACCGGTCAATCTATCCGAGATGGCCCCAAGGACCACGGAGGCTATTGAAGCCATGATGAAGCAGCCCAGTCCGTTGGACGATTTTAAATTGCCAAAACTGGATTGATCCTAGACGAGCAAAAAATCCTTTAGTTCTTCGTAAGAGGAAATGATATGGGATTTTTTCTCCCGGTCCATCACTTTTTGGATTTGGGGTGGAATGGCCGGGCTCAAGCCCAAGGTCTCTTCCACCACGTCCAAGAACTTGACGGGATGCGCTGTTTCCAGAAAGATGCCAAAGGTATCCGGATGCTGTTTTTGGTACTCCTTCAGACCCAAATACCCCACTGCACCATGCGGGTCCATAACGTATCCCGTATTGTAGTGGACTTCCTTCATTGCCTTTCGGGTCATTTCGTCTGTGAACGAATAGGATGATAAGTTTTCACGGAGGGTATCCAAGTCATCTTTATAGAGGTGCCTTATACGGATAAAGTTGCTCGGGTCGCCCACATCCATGGCATTGGAAATGGTGGCAATGGAAGGCACGGGTTCATAGATTCCCTTTTCCATGAATTTGGGAACCACATCGTTCACATTGGTGGAAGCTACGAAGTGCTTTACCGGCATCCCCAGTTTTTGGGCCACCATACCGGCGCAAATGTTCCCGAAATTTCCGGAAGGTACGGAAAACACAATTTCCTTTCCTTTGGATTTGACCTGCTTGTAGGCGAACAAAAAGTAGAACAGTTGGGGTAGCCATCGGGCCACATTGATGCTATTGGCCGAAGTCAATTTTTTATGATTCGTTATTCCCGAATCCAAAAAAGCAGTCTTTACCATACGCTGGCAATCATCAAAGGTGCCGCGCACTTCCATGGCCTCGATATTTTGTCCCAAGGTGGTCAATTGTTTCTCTTGGATATCGCTCACTTTTCCGCTAGGGTAGAGGATAACGACCTTTACGCCATCGACCCCAAGAAAACCATTGGCGACGGCACCCCCGGTATCCCCCGAAGTGGCCACCAAAACGGTAACGTCCTGTTTTTCTCCTTGCGAAAAATAGCCCAGGCAATTGGCCATGAATCGAGCTCCCACGTCCTTGAAGGCCATGGTTGGGCCATGGAAAAGCTCCAAGGTGGCCACATTGTTCTCGATCTCGACCACGGGAAATTCAAAGTCCAAGGTGTCCGCGATGATTTCTCTCAACACATCATCGGGAATGTCCTCGCTCACAAATTGATGGATGGCCCTGAAAGCGATTTCATGGTCGGACAGGGATTCAATTTCGTCAAAAAAAGCAGGGGGCAATGCATCGATGTGCTCGGGGAAGTACAATCCCTTGTCCGGTGCAATGCCAGCAATCACGGCTTTTTTGAAGGAAGTCTGTATGTTTGGGTCGTTTAAACTATAAAATTTCATGGGTTCAAGCAATTTTCTTAACGCCTTGGGCATTTATTTTGGAGATGTGGATGTCAAAATCGATTCCGATGGGTTGGTAGGTTTCCCTCATGGACTGGGCCACCTGTTTGGCATTTTCTTCCCCTTTGCTGAGGGCAAAAATGGAAGGCCCTGAACCGGATATCCCACTCCCAAGTGCCCCGGCCTTGAGTGCGTTGGCCTTGATGTCGTCAAAGGCAGGTATAAGGATGGAACGGATGGGTTCCACGATATGGTCGTGGAGGGAACGCCCGATGAGGTCGTAATCACTTTGGAAAAGACCGGCAATCAATCCTCCCAGATTTCCCCATTGTTGGATGCCCTTTTCCAAGGAAATGGTCGTTTTCAGGATTTTCCGGGAATCGGAGGTCTTGACCTCTATCTGCGGATGGATCACGGTGGCATACAATTCGGAAGGGGTGGGTATGGAAATGATGTCCAATGGATCATAACTCCGTACCAAGGTGAACCCGCCATAAATGGCAGGGGCCACATTGTCGGCATGGGCCACATCACTGGCCAATTTTTCGCCCTGCATGGCAAATTGTACCAGTTCCAAGTTGGAAAACGGTTTTCCCAGCAGTTCGTTCATGGCCCAAACGGCACCTGCGGAACTTGCTGCACTGCTTCCGATACCACTTCCCGGTTTTATCCGCTTATCGATTTCTATCTCGAACCCACCGTCGTAATCACTTTTTTCCAAAAGGGCCAGGCCTGCTACGCCCGAAACGTTTTTTTCGGTTTCCAGAGGAAGGTCCTGTCCGATAATTTTAGTAATCCGGATGCCTTTTTCTGTGGTCTTTCTAACGATCATCACATCGCCAACGGAATCCAGGGCGAGTCCGAGCACATCGAACCCGCAAGAAACGTTGGCAATAGTGGCGGGGCAGAATATTTTGATTTCTTCCATGGTCAAAAATTTCCGATTCGTATGATATCGGCAAAGATACCCGATGCGGTGACATCGGCACCTGCTCCGGCTCCTTTTATGATCATGGGTTGGTTGGGGTAGCGCTCTGTAAAGAACAGCACAATGTTGTCGCTACCTTCCAAATTGTAAAAATCATGTCCCTTTGGGATTCTTTGTAAACCTACCTTGGCCTTGCCATCCTCAAACTGGGCCACATATTTCAGTTTACAATCCGCATTGGCAGCTTCCTTGTACATGGCCTGAAAATCATTCTCATATTTTTTCAAGGACTCAAAGAAGGCCTCGTTGGAACTGGTTTCCAGGCTTTCCTTGGGCAAAAAGGATTCGTTTTCAATGCTGTCGATATCCAATTGGTTCCCACTTTCCCTGGCCAAGATCAAGATCTTTCGCATCACATCGATACCGCTTAGGTCAATGGTCGGGTCGGGTTCGGTATAGCCCTGTTCCTGGGCTTGTTTCACCACATCGTGAAAGGTGACAGAATCGTTAAAAGTGTTGAATACGAAGTTAAGGCTGCCGGAAAGCACGGCCTGTATCTTTTTCACCTTGTCGCCCGAAGCAATGAGATGTTTCAGGGTATCGATGATAGGCAGTCCTGCACCCACATTGGTCTCGAACAGGAAAGGGGCATTGTATTTTTTGGATAGTTCCTTCAGCTCCTTGTAGTAGGCATAGTCCGATGAACACGCAATTTTATTGCAGGTCACCACCGAAATACTGTTTCTAAGGTAATCGGGATAACTTTGGGAGACTTCTAGGTTGGCGGTATTATCCACAAACACGCTATTGCGTAGGTTCAGGGATTTCACCTGGTCAAAGAATGCCTGTTTGTCCGCTTTTTCGCCATTGGCCAATAGGCTTTCCCAATCTTTCAATGCAATACCATTCTCGTCAAAGACCATCTTTCTGGAGTTGCTGATGCCGATGACCCGGATATTGAGCTTGAGTTCTTCCTTCAGATATTTTTTCTGTTGGCGGATCTGTTGGAGGAACTTAGATCCCACATTGCCCACACCCATCACAAATAGGTTGAGCTGTTTGATGTTCTCCTCAAAGAAGGTCTCGTGCAGCGAATTGAGCGCTTTTTTTACATCATCTTTTTTGATGACCGCCGAAATGTTCCGTTCCGATGCGCCCTGGGCGATGGCCCTGATGTTCACATTGTTCTTGCCCAAAGTGCTGAACATTTTACCGCTCAGGCCTTGGTGGCTTTTCATGTTGTCGCCCACCAATGCCACAATGGTAAGATCCTTTTCAACGATCACTGGTTTTATCTTCTTGCTGGAGATCTCGTAGGCAAAGGTGTCGTTCACCGCCTCGGCGGCCATGTCAACATCCTCGTCTGCAATGCCCACACAGATGGAATGTTCGGAAGAGGCCTGGGTGATCAATACAATGCTGATGTTTTTGAGCGAAAGGGTTTCGAAGAACCGCTTGGAAATTCCAGGGATACCGATCATGCCAGGACCTTCGAGTGACAAAAGGCTGATATTGCCCACGTGGCTGATGCCTCGGACTGTCTTTCCATTGCCATTGTTGTTCTTGGCAATCAACGTGCCCGGATTCTCAGGTTCAAAGGTGTTCTTGATGGCAATGGGAATCTCTTTTCCCAAAACGGGCTGGATGGTGGGCGGGTAGAGTACCTTCGCCCCAAAATGTGAAAGTTCCATGGCCTCCTCATAACTGATATGGGCAACGCATTTGGCCTGCTTCACCAGTTTGGGATTGGCCGTGTACATACCGCTCACATCGGTCCAGATTTCCAAAAGACTCACCTGCTGTGCCGCCGCGATGATGGCTGCGGTATAATCCGAGCCACCCCTGCCCAAAGTTGTGGAATTGCCCGACTTGCTCGATGCCACAAACCCGGGAAGTACCGTGATCTTATGTGCATTCGCGCTAAAAAAGGCATTGCAATTGGCATTGGTCTTATCAAAGTCCACATTGGCCTTGCCATAGTTGTTGTCCGTGATGATGAGCTCCCGACTGTCCTTGAAAACGGCGTCCAATCCCTCAGATCTGAAAAATTCACTGATAATATAGGAAGAGAGCAGTTCGCCATAACTCACGATCTTGTCCGATAGCTTTGGGGTAAGCTCGCCGATCAAAAAGGATCCTTCCAACAGGGTCTCCAAGGTGTTGAGGTCGCTTTTTACCTTGCTCAACACGGTGCTTTGAGCGCGGACGGGGATAAGTTCCCTGATGGCCGAAATGTGCCTGTCCTCGATTTGCTTTAGGGATTCTTTATAGGCGGGATCTTGGTTGGATGCCAAACGGGAGGTGTCCAACAAAAGATCGGTAATGCCCCCAAAAGCGGAAACAACGACCGTTATGTGTTCATTGTTGTTTTTTTCAACAATGGATTTGACTTTGCGTATATGCTCTGGATTGGCCACGGAAGTGCCACCAAATTTTAAGATTTTCATGATGAAAAATGCTGTTGTGATAAATTATTGAAATGAGTAAAAAAAACGGACGGATGATATATAGCAGACTTACCCCAAAGGGGTGGTAATGGTGATGGTGAAGATAGATGAAAGTGATTTCATCTTTTTGGGCTCCATATCCGTTTGATTTATCTGCATTATGCTGTAATGAGGTGATAAAAGTAGTACATTTGGATACTTCATCAAATCCTTTGTGATGTTTTTTGCGAAATCCTCACGAATGACCAATATTTTTTGCTGAATGAAAATTTTTTCCGCACCTCAAATCTATCAAGCTGACAAATCGACAATAGAAAAGCAACAGATTTCCAGTGACGAACTCATGGAACGCGCAGCCACGCAGCTATTTGAGTGGATCCATTCCCGATTGAGGGGGACACAGGTAAGGATCCAACTGTTCTGTGGGATCGGGAACAATGGTGGCGACGGTATGGCGCTTGCCCGCCAATTGCTGGAGCACGGCTATTCCATCAAGGTCTATGTGGTCAATTATAGTGAGAAGCGGTCCGATGATTTTCTTTTGAACCTGGAACGGTTGAAGGAACGGAAACTTTGGCCCGATTTCTTGACCAAGGACAGTGAGCTGCCCGAGATTTCCCCTGATAATATTGTGGTGGATGCCATTTTTGGCATTGGTCTGAACCGGGCACCCGATACGTGGGTGGGCCATTTGATACAGCATATCAATGAATCAAGGGCCTTTGTGTTGGCCGTGGACATTCCATCGGGGCTACCCTCGGATAGGGCTCCTTGGAACCCTTCCCATGTGGTCCGAGGCAGTTATGTTCTGAGTTTCCAGATGCCCAAGTTGGTTTTCTTCCTCCCGGAAACAGGGGTGTATGTCAATCAATGGGAGTTGTTGGACATTGGTCTGGACGAAGAGGTACTTCAAAAAACGGAAGCAGATTTTGAACTGATCGGTAGGCCGGAAGTGTTGCCCATGTACCGACCTCGACTCAAGTTTTCCCATAAGGGTACCTACGGGCACGCTGTGATTATTGGTGGGAGTTATGGAAAAATAGGAGCAGTCCAATTGGCAAGCAATGCCTGTTTGACCGTTGGGAGTGGTCTTGTGACTGCCTTCATACCCAAGTGCGGATATGATGCTTTGCAAACTGCAGTGCCTGAAGTGATGGTTTTGACAGGTTCTAGGGACAAGAGTATTTCGGGAATAGAAATTCCATTTGAACCTTCTGCGGTCGGTATCGGTATGGGAATCGGTATGGATGATGATACGGTTGCGGCCTTTGGAACCTTCCTGAAAGAAATGGAAAGACCTATGGTCATCGATGCCGATGGTTTGAACATTTTGGCCAAGAATCCCGGAATGTTGGAGGATGTTCCAGAACTTTCTGTCCTTACGCCCCATCCCAAGGAGTTGGAACGTTTGGTGGGGAAATGGAAGGACGATTTTGAAAAATTGGAGAAAACCAAGGCTTTTTCCACTAAACATAACGTAGTGGTCGTCATCAAAGGGGGACATACCATTACTGTATATAAAGGGAAGGGTTATGTGAACACCACTGGCAATCCGGGCATGGCCACGGCAGGCAGCGGGGACGTACTGACAGGAATGATCACAGGTTTGATATCGCAAGGGTACCTTCCTCTAGAAGCGGCTATATTTGGGGTACATCTACATGGGTTGGCGGGCGATGTCTGTGCTTCCAAAAATGGATATGAGGCGGTGAAGGCTTCTGGTATTGTGGAACATATAGGAAGTGCCTATATGGAACTGTTGCGACAACCAGAAACTGAAAACAATAGCGGTACTTAGGCTTTGCCTTTACCTTTATTGTTTCTCACTCTTTTCTTTACCCAAGCCAGGGCGTTGTCAAATTCAATGAAGAACTCCATGTGCTTTTTGTAGAACAACTTTTCAATCTTGAAGTTGTGCATGTCAATTTCCTTCTTGGACACGATGGCAAATGCCTTGAGGTTATCGAGCCCCCTTACATAGTTGTATATCGTTGGATCCACGGCATAGGAATTTTTTCTCAAGCTGATGTACCCAAAATCCCTGTCCCTGAAATGTATCTCGGATATCCCAATGATCTGGTAGGCCCTTTCCAAGGTGACCGTGACCCCTTCGTCGAAGCTGGATACCATATAATCATCATAAACCTGCACGGTGCCAATATCCAAACGGTACTCGCGTACAACAACTGTCTTCTTAGTCGAAGTGAATTTCATCCCCAAATGTAGTTATAGTGTCTCTGTGACGAAAGTATATGTAATGACGGGTGAGGTGAAAAATACTAGATTAAACGCGCAAATATCGTTTATACTACTTTAGGGTATTATTTTAACCAAATATTAACTCCACCAACATTTTCTTCAAATCCAAATGTTTGGCACTATTTACAGTTTTTGAATTAATTGAAACCAACTCAATCCAATCCATTATTTTTTTCTTTTCGCTCGTCTTCTCGTTCCAATATTCGGTTAACTCAATTGATGATGTGTTAATCAAAACCTCTAAAACAGAGTCTATATTCTCAAACAATTTAATATAGATTCTTGGAATATTTTTGTATGTCTTATTCTTGATTAGATAATCGTCTTTTCCACCTGCTGTAAATAAATCTCTAATATTTGGGCATACAACAGATTCCTTTGTTACTAACCAAATAGCTAGTCGAGCAAATTTATCTCCTCGATTACTGAAAACCTCTGGAAAGTAAACCATTGTTCTATTTTTTATTTCTTGCTTTTCTTTTTGGTTTAGATTGTTCCAAATGTTGATGACAAGGTTACTTGCTTGCTCTGTGTCTTGAATCCACCACAAATCCTGTCCTGGTTTTAATTTACTTTTGTAGTAGTCTGTAATTGGTTTAATCGGATTTTGCTTTTGTCGCAATGTGTCGTAAGGCGTATTTATTTTGTCAAATATTGTTTTGCCTTTCTCCAAGTTCATATCTATTAAATATCTTGGCGAATGAGTAACAACGACTTCTGACAAGCATTCTTCATATGCTCTGCATTTGAATTCAATCGGTTTGCCGAGTTTGCCAAATAACATAAATATTCTTTCAACATCTTCAACTCTCGTGGATTCCAAAACGCTATTTCCTGTTGTTTTCCAATGATTTTGAGTAGTCGTTTTTACTTCTATTCCATAAAATTTATTTGCGATAATGTCAGGGAATTTTTGCCCGCCAATAACTTCAATTGAATTTTCAAAAGCAGTTCCCACCGCTAATTCAGTCATTACGTCTCCCACGTAAGGCTCAAGTTTGTTGCCTTTTAGTTGCTCTATCTTCTTTGGTGAATTTTTGGCGTGTGCATTTAATTCAATAATTGTTGAATTAAGCAAAGTGTTGAACTCGTTTTTATGCGGTTCTGAATTTACTGATACTACCATTATTTTCTAAAATATAAGTCCCAAACATCATCTAACCTCTTTGCTAAATTATATGCGAGTAGGGGCGGAACTGCATTTCCAATTATTTTGTATGCTTTTGACGGGCTTACCAAAAATGAACCTTTACGACCTTGCTTATTTTCAATTACAAATTCATAATCGGGTGGAAAAGTCTGGATTAAAGCGCATTCTCTTGGTGTTAACCGCCTTTCTTTTAGTCCTTTTGAAAGTTCTTCGGTAATTATACCACCATTTTTTTTGGATAAACGTCTGAACTCTATATTCCCGTGATGTTCGGCTCGGATTGTTGGGCTAATTCCATCAGGTTTAATTTCTATTTGTCCTTGACAATGTTTACCCATAAACTTTGCTTTTGAGTAAAATTTTTGGGATAAATCATTTGATTTTTCTGGCTCTTCTAAATTTGCAAAAAGTTCTTTTAAATCTACGTGGCGTTTTAAATTATCTCCGTCCGTTGTATAAGCGTGAGTTGGTTTTGGATAAGGATTAAATTTTTCTGATACAATTTCCTTTTCCAATTCTTCGAGTGCGGATTTTTTTAAAGCAGATTTCTTGATTCCAATAAAGAAAACTCTTTCTCTGGATTGTGGAACTCCATAATCAGCTGCGTGTAAAACTCTTGGCTTTAAAACCAAATATCCATTATCTCCTGTGGATGAAAAATCACTTTGAATTATGTCTTTTACGTTTGAAAGGTTAACCAAGCCTTTTACATTTTCTGCAATGAAAATTTTAGGTTGAGTAATTTCAATCACTTGCTTCATCCACATATAAAGCTTTCCGCGAGTTTCTTCTGTGGCACAAGTTTCAGTCTTCAGTTCGCCTTTGTGGTTTTTATGGGAATTGAAACCGTTTCTTTTTCCTGCGACACTAAAATCTTGGCAAGGAAAACCGCCCGTAACAATGTCAATATTTTCAGGAAATACTTTAGTTCCGCTTTGATGAAGTTTTACCAAATCAACGATACTATCGGTTTGATAGTCTTGAATATCGTGTCCTCTTTTGGAAAAATAATGCACCCAAGCATTTCTCGCATCTTTTAAAATGTCGTTTGCAAAAACTGTTTTGAATCGAGTTTGTTTAAGCCTTACAAAATTATTATCAAGTTCTCTTTCTATAAAATCAGGATTTAAAATTTCGTTTACCGAAGATTTTAAAACAGAAAAATCGCCTTCAAAACCTAAATCCATTCCTCCACAACCTGAAAATAAAGAGAGCATATTTAAAGTTGATTTGCCCTTTTCCTCTTCTTTTTGCAATTCAACTTTTGATTTGAATTTTACAGCTAATTGTGGTTCTTCAACTACGCTTGTGTTTTCCGTGTCAGTTGTCAATGTTCGCATAGCTAATTTTTTACGGCGTGAGATTTTAAATATTTTATTTTTCTTTCTGCCACTTTTAAAGCTTTGTTTGCACAATCTTCATTTACAATTTCGTAGGCTATTTTATCACTTAAAAACTGAATCATTAATTCATCTATATCGAGTTTTAAGATTTCCGCAAGGCGCTCCAATATTTCTTTCGTTGGTTTTCGCTCGTTTCTTTCAATCTTACTCAATATTGCTTGATCAATATCAACATAAGCAGAAACTTGTCTTAAAAAGAGTCCTAACTCTTGTCTTTTGTTCCTTAATATTTGTCCTATTGTTTCCATTTGAAATTTATGACTTGACAATTTGTGTCAAATGTAGCTGGTCAAATTAGAATATGCAAAATGTAAAATTATTTTTTGCTTTAGCGTGTGTATAAAAAAAAGCTGGCCATTGGCCAGCTTTGTATGTTGAGCATACGTTGGTACTACTCAGTTTCGGGTGACTTTTCAGTCTTCTTTATTTTGATGGTGAGCTCTTCTTTTTTCTCATCAAGGTCCATAAAGATACTGTCCCCTTCCTCAAGTTTGGAGTTCACGATTTCTTCAGCAAGTACATCCTCAATGTATTTTTGGATGGCCCGCTTCAAAGGTCTGGCACCATACTGCTTGTCAAAACCTTTGTCGGCAATATAGTCTTTGGCCTTGTTGGAAAGGCTTAGGTCGTAACCAATATCCTTGATCCTTCTGTAAAGTTTGTCCAGCTCGATATCAATGATCTTATGGATGTCCTCTCTTTCCAGAGGATTGAAGACAATCACATCATCTATCCTGTTGAGGAATTCAGGGGCAAAGGCTTTCTTGAGTGCACTTTCGATGACACTCTTCTGATGGGTGTCCTCCTGTGCCTTTTTGGCGGCGGTCCCGAAGCCCACACCTTGTCCAAAATCCTTCAATTGGCGCGCTCCGATATTGGAGGTCATGATGATGATGGTGTTCCTGAAATCGATCTTACGTCCAAGGCTGTCCGTCAAGAACCCATCGTCCAACACCTGCAAGAGCATGTTGAACACATCTGGATGGGCCTTTTCCACTTCATCCAAAAGAATCACGGAATAGGGCTTGCGGCGTACCTTTTCGGTCAACTGTCCGCCTTCTTCATAGCCTACATATCCGGGAGGTGCGCCCACCAATCTGGATATGGCGAATTTTTCCATGTATTCGCTCATGTCTATACGGATAAGGGCATCTTCCGAATCGAAAAGCTCCTTGGCCAGAATTTTGGCCAACTGTGTTTTTCCTACCCCGGTCTGTCCCAAAAAGATAAAGGACCCTATGGGTTTGTTGGGATCTTTCAGTCCTGCGCGGTTACGTTGGATGGCCTTGGCCACCTTGGCCACGGCTTCATCCTGACCAATTACAAAACCTTTGATCAGGTTGGGCAGTTCAGCCAATTTATTGCTTTCGGTCTGTGCGATTCTGTTTACAGGGATACCGCTCATCATGGACACCACATCGGCTACGTTGTCTTCGGTCACGGTCTCCCTATGGAGTTTGCTTTCCTCTTCCCAACGCTCTTGTGCAGATGCCAATTCTTTCTCCAGACGTTTTTCATCGTCGCGGAGCTTGGCGGCCTCTTCGTATTTTTGTTTTTTGACCACACTGTTCTTCAGTTCGCGCACATCTTCCAACTGACTTTCCAGTTCCAATATCTGTTTGGGTACGTCCATGTTCACTATGTGCACGCGGGAACCGGCCTCATCGAGTGCATCGATGGCCTTGTCGGGCAAAAATCGGTCCGTCATGTACCTATTGGTCAATTTTACGCATGCCATGATGGCCTCGTCTGTGTAGTTGACGTTATGGTGGTCTTCATACTTGCCTTTGATGTTCATCAAAATTTCGATGGTCTCCTCCACAGTGGTGGGCTCTACCATCACTTTTTGGAAACGGCGTTCCAAGGCACCATCCTTTTCAATGTATTGTCTGTATTCGTCAAGGGTCGTTGCACCGATACATTGGATTTCGCCCCTTGCCAATGCAGGTTTGAACATGTTCGAGGCATCCAAGCTTCCTGTGGCGCCTCCGGCCCCAACAATGGTGTGGATCTCATCAATGAACAAAATGATGTCATCGTTTTTTTCCAACTCGTTCATCACCGCCTTCATACGTTCCTCGAACTGGCCACGGTATTTGGTCCCGGCCACCAATGAGGCAAGGTCCAAGGTGACCACGCGTTTGTTGTATAGGATACGGGATACTTTTTTGTTGATGATGCGCAGTGCCAATCCCTCGGCAATGGCACTTTTGCCCACACCGGGTTCACCTATGAGCAACGGATTGTTCTTTTTCCGTCGGCTCAGGATCTGGGATACGCGTTCTATTTCCTTTTCACGGCCCACTACGGGGTCCAATTTGTTTTCCTCGGCCAAACGGGTAAGGTCGCGGCCAAAGTTGTCCAATACGGGTGTCTTGGATTTCTTGCTTCCCTTCTGCCCGGGGTTGGACCCGAAAGTGCTTTCTTTTCCATCGCCCACATCGTCGGCATCGCCTGGGAAGGATTCTGCCTGTGGGGAATCGATATAGTCGTCATCACTGGTGATCATGGATTTGAACTGTTCTTTGACATTATCGTAATCCACTTTTAGCTTGTGGAGTAATTTTGTTGTGGGATCGTTCTCGTTCCTAAGGATGCAGAGCAATAGGTGCGCTGTATTGATGGAAGAACTTTGGAAGAGCTTTGCTTCCAAGAAAGTCGTCTTCAATGCACGTTCCGCCTGTCGCGTAAGGTGCAGGTTCTTTTTGTCCTTTTGAACAGTTCCCGAATTCGGATTGGCAGGGCTCAGGATCTCCACTTTCCTGCGAAGGTGTTCCAGATCCACATCCAATGCGTCCAATATGTTGATGGCCTTGCCATTTCCATCTCTCAAAAGACCCAGCATAAGGTGTTCCGTTCCAATGAAATCATGGCCCAATCTTAGGGCTTCCTCCTTGCTGTATGCTATAACGTCTTTTACTCTTGGGGAAAAATTATCGTCCATAGGTTTCTTTTTCAGCAATTAAAATTAATAAAAGTATTGTTACATAGGTCAAATACCGTACCCATATTCGACAAACTAGTGGTAAATGTCGGAATATGGTGGCTTTCATGACTGTTTTAACATAGCTTTATTACAATGCTGGGGCTAGTGCCGAACTGTTGATAATTTTTTTAATAAAGTAAGCGTCCAGGGCTGTAAAAGCTGCTATTTTCTGTATATTGCCATGATATTTTAACCACAAAAAACAATAAGATTTTAGCATGGCGGAAGGAGAAAAGTTAATTCCTATCAATATTGAGGATGAGATGAAATCTGCCTACATTGATTATTCAATGTCGGTCATTGTGTCACGTGCCCTGCCAGATGTTCGTGATGGCCTCAAGCCGGTTCACCGAAGAGTGCTTTTCGGGATGCACGAACTGGGCGTTAGATCTACAAGCGCGCACAAGAAATCGGCCCGTATCGTAGGGGAGGTATTGGGTAAGTACCACCCCCATGGGGATACTTCGGTCTATGATACCATGGTACGTATGGCCCAAGAATGGAGCCTTAGATATATGTTGGTGGATGGCCAGGGAAATTTTGGCTCCGTGGATGGGGACAGCCCTGCGGCCATGCGTTATACGGAAGCAAGGATGCGGAAAATAGCAGATGAGATGCTGGCCGATATCGATAAGGAAACAGTGGACCATCAACTTAATTTTGACGACTCCCTGCAAGAGCCAACCGTTCTTCCTACCCGTGTCCCCAATCTATTGGTGAACGGGGCTTCGGGCATTGCCGTGGGTATGGCCACCAATATGCCGCCCCACAACCTTTCTGAAGTGGTGGACGGAACTATTGCCTACATTGACAACCACGACATTGAAATAGATGAGTTGATCACGCATATCAAGGCCCCTGATTTTCCGACTGGGGGAATCATTTATGGTTACGAAGGCGTGAAAGAGGCTTTTCACACCGGCAAGGGCCGTGTGGTCATGCGGGCCAAGGCCTCGTTTGAAGAGGTACAGGGCAGGGAGTGCATTATCGTGACCGAGATACCCTATCAGGTGAACAAGGCGGACATGATCAAGAAGACCGCCGACCTGGTAAATGAAAAGAAAATAGAAGGGATAGCCTCCATCAGGGACGAATCCGACAGAAAGGGAATGCGTATCGTTTATATCCTTAAGCGTGACGCCATCCCCAATATTGTACTCAACACATTGTACAAATACACGGCCCTCCAATCGTCTTTCAGTGTCAACAACATTGCCTTGGTCAAAGGCAGGCCGCAATTGCTGAACCTGAAAGAAATCATACACCATTTTGTGGAGCACAGGCATGAGGTTGTGGTTCGCAGGACAACTTATGAATTGAGGAAGGCCGAGGAAAGGGAACACATTCTTCAAGGTTTGATCATCGCTTCGGACAATATCGATGAGGTGATTGCCATCATCAGAGGTTCTTCCAATGTGGATGAGGCGCGGACCAATTTGATGGAACGTTTCAAACTGTCCGAGATCCAGGCCAAGGCCATCGTGGAGATGCGTTTGCGTCAATTGACCGGATTGGAGCAGGACAAGCTTCGTGAAGAGTATGAAGAACTGTTGAAGACCATCGAAGACCTTAAGGACATTCTTGCCAAAAAAGAGCGTAGAATGGAGATCATCAAGGAAGAATTGCTGGAGGTCAAGGAAAAATATGGTGACGAGAGAAGATCGGAGATCAACTATGCAGGTGGAGACCTTAGCATAGAGGACATGATCCCGGATGAGCAAGTGGTGATCACCATTTCCCATGCCGGCTATATCAAAAGGACCTCACTTTCGGAATACAAGACCCAAAACAGGGGAGGTGTGGGCCAAAAGGCATCATCCACCCGAAATGAGGATTTCTTGGAACACCTGTTCGTAGGAACCAACCACCAATACATGTTGTTCTTCACCCAAAAAGGAAAATGTTTCTGGATGCGTGTCTATGAAATCCCCGAAGGAAGCCGTACTTCCAAAGGAAGGGCCATCCAGAACCTGGTCAACATAGAAATGGACGACAAGGTCAAGGCGTTCATCTGTACGCAAGACCTAAAGGATGAGGATTATGTGAACGGCCATTATGTGATCATGGCCACCAAAAAGGGAATTGTGAAGAAGACTTCCCTGGAGCAATATTCACGGCCAAGACAGAATGGTATCAATGCCATAACGGTCAGGGACGATGATGAACTATTGGAAGCCAAGTTGACCACTGGAACCAGCCAGATATTCCTTGGTTTGAAGTCCGGGAAGGCCATCCGCTTCGAGGAAAGCAAGACCCGACCTATGGGCCGGAATGCTTCGGGTGTGCGTGGGATTACGTTGGCAGATGATAAGGACGAGGTGATCGGAATGGTTTCCGTGCACAATCTGGAAGATGATATCCTTGTCGTTTCGGAAAACGGATACGGAAAACGCTCCACTATTGAAGACTACAGGATCACCAACCGGGGAGGAAAGGGCGTGAAGACCATTTCCATTACCAATAAGACAGGAGGTCTCGTGGCCATAAAAAATGTGACCGATACTGACGATTTGATGATCATCAACAAGTCTGGAATAGCGATAAGAATGAGCGTCGAAGATCTTAGGGTCATGGGAAGGGCCACACAAGGGGTGCGTCTGATCAACCTTAGGGACGGAGATTCCATAGCAGCGGTGGCCAAGGTAATGAAAGAGGACGATCCCGTTCAGGACACCGATATCCTTGATATAGAGGTGAAAGGGGAAGATGGCACAGCAATTGATAACGATAACGAGAATAATTAATAAACATAAACACTAAATAATTAGATTTTTGACATGAAGACTAGAGTTTTGATACTACTTGCCATAGGGATTTCAACTATGGGATTTTCCCAGAAGGATGAAATCAAGGATGCAGAAAAGGCACTGAAGGACGGTGATGCGGCAGCAGCAAAAACAGCATTGGAAGCGGCAGCCTCTACCATTGATGCAGCAGATGAGAAACTGCAAGCACAGTATTATGCCATAAAAGGGAATGTGTATTCCGATTTGGCAAAAAAAGGGGATGCTTCAGCTTTTGAACCCGCAATCGAAGCCTATAACAAGGTCATTTCAGTGGAAGAAGCCAGTGGGAAATCAAAATATACCCCAGTTGCGCAGGAAAAACTGTCCCAGATGACCGCAGATCTTGTAAATGCGGCCGTAGAGGACAACAACAACCAGAAGTTCAGTGAAGCTGCCGAAAAACTATATATGGGTTATAAACTGAGCCCCCAAGACACCATTTATCTGTATTATGCTGCCAGCAGTGCTGTAAATGGACAGAATTATGAAAAGGCACTCGATTACTACAACGAGCTGAAAGACTTGAACTATAATGGAAGCGGGGTTACCTACACTGCGGTCAACATCGAAACTGGTGAAACGGAGACCATGGACAAGTCGACCCGAGACCTGTATGTGAAAGCGGGTACCCACAAAGATCCAAAGGAAGAAAAAAGCCCATCCAAGAAGCCAGAAATCGTGAAGAACATTGCACTGATCTACCAACAACTGGGCGATAGTGAAAAGGCTCTTGCCGCGTATGCAGATGCCCGTGCAGAAAACCCAGAGGATGTAAACCTTGTATTGGGAGAAGCCAATCTATATTATACTTTGGGTGACAAGGACAAGTTCAAGGAATTGATGGCACAAGCCTCGGAAATGGCACCTGATAACCCTGATTTGCTTTACAATATCGGTGTGATCAATATGGAGCAGGGCAATTTGGAAGATGCAAGGGATGCCTATAAAAAAGCCTTGGCCATTGATCCAGGCTATATCAATGCACTATTGAACCTTTCCACTACTTATGTGAACGAGGGCAATGGCCTTATCGATGAGATGAATGCATTGGGCAGCTCGAAAGCGGATATTGCCAAATATGACCAGTTGAAGGAGAAAAAGGACAGTCTTTTCAAGGAAGGCGCCAAGGTTTTGGAAGATGCACTGAAGACCAATCCGGATAATGAAAGTATCCTTACCCAATTGAAGAATATCTACGGAGCTTTGGGAGATACCGAGAACTTTATGAGGATGAAAAAACTATTAGGGGAGTAAAAAACCATCTAGGAGTAAATAAAAGAAGCCCCAATACTGGGGCTTTTTTTATATGATCTTTTTGATGACCCTTAATTTATGGGTGTATGATTTTTCTTGGGTATTGAAGATGCCCGTATGGTCCAAGCGGTCAATCCGGACATGCCCGTTCACGTGGATAATGTAGTTGTCCTTCAGGATGATGCCCACATGGTCGATGGTGCCATCCTGGTCATCAAAAAAGGCCAGGTCGCCAGGTTCACTCTCCTCTATGAAACTCAATGCTTCACCTTGTTTGGACTGAATTTCTGCCTTTCGTTCGAGAGTATATCCATTTATTTTATAGACCATCTGCGTAAAACCCGAACAATCTATACCAAATGGGGTCTTTCCCCCAGCCAGATAAGGGGCCTTTAAATACAAAAAGGCTGTGTCCACCAAATTTTCTTTGGATTTCAAACCATTTACATGGCTTCCCTCAAAAGAATGTCCCAATAGGTATGAGGAACCTATCATGGATCCCAACAGCACCGGGAGCAGCATCCCATCATCGGTACAGATGTGTGAAATGATATCGGAGGATATTTTTTTGTTCTTTTCAGCATCCAATTGCTGGAATACATCTTCGGTGATAAGGACAATCTGGTTGTTGGCAGCCCAGCCTTCATGGTTGTCAAAGGCCGTCCTGATCTTGCTCCACTTCTTTCTGTGCTCCAATACCTTGAAATGTTCGCCATATAAGAGTTGTGAGGACATTTCAGACGAATCATCGGGAGCTGTTCTAATGGGAACAATGCTCAGAGGACAAATTCCATATTGCATTTACAGTAGATTGAATCGCTAGTATTTTTCCAAAACAATTGCCGATGCCCCGCCTCCACCGTTGCAAATTGCGGCAGCACCCAGTTTGGCATTGTTCTGTTCCAATATGTTCAATAATGTTATGGTAATCCTGGCGCCGGAACAACCCAGTGGGTGTCCCAATGATACGGCGCCTCCATTCACGTTCACGTTGGAAGCGTCAAGTCCAAGGAGTTTCATGTTGGCAAGCCCCACAACGGAAAATGCCTCATTGAACTCAAAATAATCGATGTCCCCAATGGAAACCCCGGCCCGGTCCAGTGCTTTGGGAAGGGCTTTTGCAGGGGCAGTGGTGAACCATTCCGGTTCGTGCGCGGCATCGGCATAGCCTTTGATGAAGGCCAAGGGCCTTAATCCTAGTTCTTTGGCCTTTTCCTCGCTCATGAGCACCACCGCTGCTGCTCCATCATTTATGGTAGATGCATTGGCGGCCGTGACTGTACCTTCTTTGGTAAAGGCGGGACGTAGGGACGGGAGTTTGTCCAGTTTCACGTTTTTGTACTCTTCATCCTCACTGACCACAATGGGCTCTCCTCTTCGTTGGGGCACCTCCACTGGAACAACTTCATTGTTGAACTTTCCTGCCTTCCAGGCATCTGCAGATCTTTGGTAGGACTGGATGGCATAGGCATCCTGATCTTCCCGACTGAATTCATATTTGGTAGCGCATGCATCGGCACACACGCCCATGGCATTTTGGTCGTAGGCATCCACAAGACCATCCTTTTGCATGCCGTCAAGCAATGTGGACGGACCAAATTTGGTCTCACTCCTCAAATAGGCATAGTGGGGGATAAGGCTCATATTCTCCATGCCGCCCGCCACCACAATGGAATTTTCGCCCAGCGCAATGGATTGGGCCGCTTGCATTATGGATTTCATTCCAGAGGCACATACCTTGTTCACCGTGGTACAGGGAACGGTATTCGGAATACCGGCATAAATGGCCGCTTGTCTGGCGGGAGCTTGCCCTGTTCCTGCCTGTACCACGTTCCCCATCAGCACCTCTTCCACAAGTTCGGGCTTCAAATTAATTTTATCCAAGGCACCTTTTATGGCTACGGCTCCCAATCTGGGTGCGGGAACGGTGGAAAGGGACCCCATAAAGCTTCCGATTGGGGTTCTGGCGGCTGAAACGATGACAACTTTTTTCATATGTGCATTTTTACTTTTGCGAAAATACTAAATTTAAATGCAAAGCTATAAGAGGGTACAAGCCCACCATCTTCATTATTATTTTCTATTTTTGATGTTGACAGCACTCGGCTATGGGAAAAACATTGGATAATATCTATAAACACCAATCACTGGTATACAAGTATTTCCTCTATTTCGTCTCCGTGGCCTTGATTGTTTTCTTTTTTCCGAAGGGAGGGAAGTTCAAGTATGATTTCCAAAAGGGAAAACCTTGGCAATATGAGAACTTATATGCCCCCATCGATTTTTCCATTCAGAAGTCCCAAGAGGAAATAGCCCAGGAGCAGCTCACGATCCGCAATAACAAAACGGATTATTATGCCTTTGATGGCAATGTGGTGGCTAATGTGAAGTCCGAAGTGGAGAAAGGACTTGGCACCATGTTTTCTTCGCAACAAAGGAGGCAACTATGGGCATTGGCCGAGGAAGCCATAGATGAGGTATATGAGGTGGGAGTTTTCCAAGATTTACCCCAGGCCAGTTCCATTGTAGTGGTGAAGAACAATGAGGCCCTTCCATTGGGCAGCAATGGCTATCTGGATGTGGTAGGTGCCAAGCGGAGAGTTTCCAAAAAGTTTTCAGATAGCAACAACGCGGGAGCTTCCAGTGCGGAGGAGCTTGTGGAACGAAGCATAAAGCCCAATCTGGCGTATGATCGATCGTTGACCGAAAGTGCACTAAACGATGAACTCTCCAAGATTTCCTATACACGGGGTGAGGTGTTACAGGGAAGGCTCATCATCGCAAAGGGAGAGATTGTGGAGGCAGAGGACTTTAAGATCCTGAACTCCCTTAAGGATGAATATGAGTCTGAACTTTGGAGGGGCAACAATTACTATTTCATTTTGCTGGGGTATATCATATTGGTGGCCTTGGTCTTGATTATGTTGTTTTTGTTCATCAAACGTTACCGTAGCGATATTTTCACCAACAACAATAAGGTCACTTTCATCTTTTTCAATGTGCTGCTCATGGTCCTAGCCACCACTTTGATGGTGAAGCACTATGAAAACTATGTTTATATGGTCCCTTTGTGCATTCTCCCATTGGTGCTCAAGAATTTTTTCGATGCCAGACTAGGTCTGTTCGTTCATGTGCTCACAGTCCTTATTCTGGGTTTTGTAGTGCCCAATAGTTTTGAATATATCTTTTTGCAGATCATAGCCGGCATCGTGACCATCCTGACGGCATCCGAGCTGTATAAGAGGGCCAATCTCTTTATTTCGGTAGGGCAGATCACCATGATCTATATCATTGGTTATTTTGCCTTCCATGCCATTCACGAGGGAAATCTGGAGAATATCGAATGGATCTTGTTCGGGGTTTTTGTCCTGAACGGACTTTTGACGCTTTTTGCCCAGCCTCTGATCTATATGTTCGAAAAGCTTTTTGGACTTATATCCGATGTTTCATTATTGGAACTTTCGGACACCAACTCCAAATTGCTCAAGGAACTGTCCGACAAGGCCCCAGGGACTTTTCACCACTCATTGCAAGTGGCCAACCTTGCCGAGGCCGCAGCCAACGAGATTGGGGCCAATGCCATGTTGGTCAGGGTAGGGGCCCTGTACCACGACATTGGTAAAATGGAGCATCCGACCTACTTTACGGAAAATCAGATCACGAGTGTGAATCCTCACGATGACCTGCCCCCTATGGAAAGTGCAAAGATCATTGTGGACCATGTCATCAACGGTATCGAGATTGCCCGAAAGAACAATCTGCCCGATCGTATCATAGATTTTATCCGGACCCATCATGGGACTACCTTAGTGTATTATTTTTTTAAGAAGCAGCAAGAACTGGACAAGGAGGTGGATGAAGATGATTTTAGGTACCCCGGGCCGATTCCCTTCTCGAAGGAAACAGCTATATTGATGATGTCAGATGCTGTTGAGGCCGCCTCCAAAAGCCTAAAAAATCCAACCTTTATCGCTATAGATGAGTTTGTGGAAAAAATTGTGAAGGGACAGATGCAGACCAACCAGTTTTTGAATGCCAATATTACCTTGAAAGAGATAGAGATGGTCAAGAAAGTCTTGAAGCAAAAGCTTACGAACATCTACCATTTGAGGGTGGAATATCCAGAATAGCAGAGGGATGCAAACTATTGGTTTAAAAAAATGGAAAAATAGTTGCGATCTATTGGATGAAAAGGTACATTTGCATCCGCATTTTTGGAGTGCACGTTCAGGAAAAAAATTAATAGGAGAGGTGCCGGAGTGGTAACGGAGCAGATTGCTAATCTGTCGACGGGTAACCGTCGCCTGGGTTCGAGTCCCAGTCTCTCCGCTTTTCCCTACTGTTAGTTCGGGGTGTAGCGTAGCCCGGTTATCGCGCCTGCTTTGGGAGCAGGAGGCCGCAGGTTCGAATCCTGCCACCCCGACGAACCTAGAAATAGGTCAAAACAAAACACTGTTAATCATTTGATTTTCAGTGTTTTTTGTTTTTTATGCACTCGTTTGATTTCATTTAAAACCAAATAAAAGGTGTACAATTCGGTGTACAGTGATTAATCCGGAATGTACTAACTTGAAAGGACTTTAGAGTACGATTTGACTTTCGTCTTTACAATTTATTGTTTAACCAAAGTCATGGAAAATGAAATCAAAACACACTTTCACCGTAATTTTCTTCACCAGAAAATCAAGGAGCGTCCCAAACCAATTATCCATCTATGTACGAATCACTGTGGACGGCCAACGGGCCGAGATCAGCCTAAAGAGAAACATTCCCTCCAAGGAGTGGGACAATTCACGGAACCGGGGTAGGGGAGGTTCACAGAGAATCAGAGCATTGAACGCCTATCTGGACAGCGTTTATAGTGAACTATTGGACTGCCATAAAGAACTTCTGGAAGAGAACAGGGTGGTTTCCTCAAATGCCATCAAGTCCCGTTATCTGGGTGCGGATGACAACAGCAAGACTTTAAGGGAGCTTATCAAGTACCATAATGAGAATATGTCAATTGTCCTGAAAAAAGGGACAATGAAGAACTACTATACGACGGAAAAGTACCTGCATAGGTTTTTGTCTAAGAAAAGAAAGGTAAACGATGTCCGCCTCAAACAGTTGAACTATGCCTTTGTTACGGATTTTGAGCATTTTTTGCGCAATTACAGAGATTCAAAGAAAAGGCTCTTATTGGGCAACAATGGGGTAATGAAACATCTGGAAAGGTTCAAGAAGATGCTCAACCTTGCCGTCAAATTGGAATGGATGGACAAGAACCCGTTCAACCAGTTCCAGTTGAAATATTACAAATATGATAGGCAGTTTCTGGACGAAGAGGAACTGGAGCAATTGGAAAGCTCTGAAATCGGGAACGAACGTTTGGAAAGGATAAGGGACTGTTTTGTATTCTCATGCTATACAGGCCTTTCTTATGTGGATGTCAAGGAGCTGAACCGTGACAATATCGTAAAGGGGATAGATGGTAACCATTGGATTAGTACCAAGCGTGAAAAAACGGACAAGCCCGTTAAGGTACCCTTGCTCCCAAAGGCACGGGAAATCTTGGAAAAGTATATGCAATGTCCGGAAATGGAAAATAAGGAAGGTTTGTTGCCCATCAGTTCCAATCAAAAGACAAATGCCTATTTAAAGGAAATAGCGGATTCCTGTGACATTGACAAAAACCTGACCTTTCATGTTGCAAGACATACCTTTGCCACAACGGTAATGTTGTCAAATGGTGTACCCATCGAAACAGTTTCAAAACTTCTCGGGCATAGCAAACTGTCCACTACACAAATTTATGCCAGAGTGGTAGAATCCAAGATTAGTGAGGATATTGGAAACCTTTTGATCAGGTTCAAGGAAAAAGCAATCAAAAGAAGTGCTGTCACATGAAAAAGGGAAGATGACATTAGCTTCTTTTTACATACTTTAGCCTACCGGATGAATGGCTGTCATCACAGAATATTGCGTTTCGGAGCGGTTTTTCAGTGAGTTGTATATGGTGTTTAGGCAACTATATACCTCTTTCACCTTTGATTTAATTACTGGTACTAGTTGGTTTCTTGCTATCCCTTAAAAATGCCCTACTGCTCCTAAATGCGAAAAAAGCAATGATCCAACCAATTGATTGCATAAACCAAGCGTATCCAAGCTCATGTCTTACACCTGCATCGGGTTCGAGCAATAAATAAGGAGTCCTTTTAAGTAGTGGTAAAAAATCAGGAATAAGGAAAATCCCAATTGCGATACCTATAAGGAGAAGCAATATCCCAAGGGTTCTATCTAATATTTGACGATTTCTGGACACTTCATTAAAAGTATCCATTTTCAATCGTTCAAAAAAACTTTATCGGTGTTTGTCCCATATTGTATTTAGGTGCCCGTATTTAGGCTTATTGATTGCTATTGTTAGCGTATATCCCACAAGTTGTATGTGTTGTTCACACTTAGTGAGTGTAATTCTTAACCTCACCCTATGGGTGTACAAGCACCCTCAAAATCTAATTGTCAGCCAATAATAAGTTCAATACCTGCTTTCTCGGCCTTGTATTTTATTTTGGTCATTAGTTCATAATAGCTCCAGTTCCTTAATACAAATTCTTCTTCTTTGGCAATCCCGACCTTGTCCTCTTGGTTCATTAAAATAAGCGTTCCCGCCTGATGCTTGATACAGAAATCTATAAGTTTTCTACTGTATACATGTATGCGGTGTGCCACATAATTACTTTCTGTTTTGTGGTACTTGTCCACTGCTTTAAGTTTTCGTTTTTTCCCTTTCCCTGATCTGGAATAGGTCGCCCCAACCTGAGTCCTTCTGCGGGCAGCCTGTATAGCCAGCCTACGATATAAAAATTCTTCCTTAGTGCCGATTGTGAGTCTGTTTTTTCCTGTCTTCACAACTATGGGATATTCCAAGGACAATGATGCTTCTGCTATGACCTCTGGTTTTAGGCTATGCTTTTCCTTCTCGATTTCAAAAACCGCCAACCAAAAGATTTTTCCGCCATTCAGTTGAATATTCGAAGCACATAGCTTGACATCACCTTTTACCAAACGCTCCAACAGCATTCGTTTGTCCGTAAAATCCTTGCCCAAGTAGGTTTTAAATGGAACCCGGTACAAACGGAAACAAAAGGCTTTCTTCTCTTCATCATAGACAAGCCGACTTATACCCTGTAAGCCAAAAGGAAATGCCATGTCCTTCTTGAAATTCGGCAATGATCGTTCGCCCTTCCAGTATTGAACCCTATTTTTATTGAATGAGGAAATCAATCCATGGTTCAGGGTGGACAATATGTTTGTCGGCATTTCCCCTTTGAATCGATCAGATACCACTCGATAGGTAGTGTTCATTCTGGAACGTTGCAGGATTCCTTTTTCATCTTTTTTTTCATCCGCCAATTTATATTTGATCCCCTCCGATAGATAAAAGAAATCCTTTATCATTTCTTGGACATACAGATGTGTTACGATGATGTTGGCAGCTCTAAAGCATCGGTCCCGCCACTGGTACATCATATCCATAACCTCTTTTTTTTCGTCCTTGGTAGGGAGGTCGATCAATATTTGGATCTTTCTAGTGTGTTTTAGCGTAGACTTTCCCATATTAAGCTGATTGTAATTGCAATTGATGATTTGCCTTCATTAGCTTATAAGCTTTCATGAATTCCTGATGGACTTCCTTTTCGGATAGTTCAAGTTCTTTGGCTATTTCAGAAAAGGAATATTTCAGGTCACAGCGCATTTTAAGAACTTTTGCCTGCTCTTCGCTCAGCTCCCCACTGAACTTGATTTCATTTGTCATGGTGTCATTGGAACCGAGTTCGTTTCCTTTATGGACTATGGTTTTGATATCTTCAATGGCTTCCTTTATTTCTCTGCTAGTTTCATGGATGCCTTTACCCATTACCTTGGAAATAGCCTTGTATTGGAAGCCATATTTTAAACAGAGTTCGATCAAATGCCTTTTATCGGCATTCAATAGGGGAAGTATACTTTTGATATGGTCAAAGGATTTTTGTGTCGATTCCTGTTCATCGAGGTTTTCAGAATCATTTACCGGATCATACCCTACCATGTAGTCTTGGTAATTGTCATAATCCTCCAGAGAGTTGACCTTCTTGTGGAACTTATATTTTGGTTTTCTATAGTATGAGATACACTCCCTTTTCATCACAAACCTCAAGAAATAGAAAATGTGCTCAGGTGATTCCAATTTGTCCCTATTGACCCATAATTTTAAAAAGGTATCCTGGACAAGGGATTCTATTAAAAAATCATCGTTAAGCCATTGCCTACCTATCCAAAGTATACTCCTAAAGTATTTGGCATGGATATGGTCCAAAGCAGAAGTATCGCCAATTTTTAAAAGTTCAAAATCACTGTATAACATAACAGGCCTCGTTTAAGATGGTCAATGCACCATGGTTAAAATTGATTATGCTTTTAAAGCTGATGCGATTTCTTAAAAAAGGATAAAGAGAAGATAGCTTTGAAAAGTTGAGAAAGCCCTTTTTAAATAAGATAAAGAGGGCGTGAAAACTTAACCTATAGCATCAAGGTACTGGTATACCGCACGACAATAAGTAAGCTCACGCCCGGGCCGTGAGCATTTGCACTTATCATCTCGTCGTTAAAAATTACCAGTTTTTGATGCGAGAATCAAAGCGAATGCTTCTAATATTATTAACTTAAGAAGTTTCGCAAATATGTTATTTCAGGGATAAATATAATAAAAACCCCTAAATGAGAGCGAACGCTCTCAAAAAAACTTCTTGTAATTTTTTCATTTGTGTTAATGGCAGATAAAAACACAAATAAAAGTAAAGTTTATTTTTCTGATAAATATGTATGCAAGTTTATCAGTGAGGAATGGTTGACCTCAAAAGACACAAGTGCCAGAAAATATGGGAAAATATACGGTGTCAACTATCACGTGATAGAAAAAATACAGCAGGAGAATGGTTACAACATACCATTATCCACCTTAAGCACCATCTGTTTCAACCACGGAATCAAACTATCGGATTTCTTTAAATTGGTGGAAAAAAAGTATGGGGAATTTTTGAATGATAGCTATGAGTACAAATAATTCTTAATTGTAATTTATCCTTCAATTCAATTCTCACTAACCTTACTTGTTTCCATTTATTATCCACTTATGGAAGAGTTATTGGGTTAACTGTTTTACGGCTATGGTACAATTTGTATCCGTTCATAGGTGGTTATGTTTCCCCATTTTTTCATAACCCATTTATTCCAGTGCCAAAACGTATTGTTTGAATGCAAAGAGTGTTTTTCTCCTTTGCCATTAAATTCTATATTTATATCGTTGAAAAACAATAGTATAATGTACGGCATATTTGATTTGACTTTCCTAAAGTCCGTACAAACCAAAGAATATTTATGTGGCAGCTGATTTCCAAATCAGCTTGTATTCATTCGGTCCCGCTTGCGGGACGTAGGGAATAGCAAGAGGGTGATGCGCAAATTGCGCCATCACGGTTGTTTTCGGGTCTTCAACAAGTTGAAAACCAGTTAATTGATTGGATTTTGGAATACTGTACAAAATCTTGGGTTACAGTAGACTTTTCCCAAATCTACAGTAAAACCTTTGGGAAGCCCTGTAAACACTGGAAATTTTTGACGAAAAAATTGACGCAATTTCACTAAAAAATAAAATACGGCCCATGGAAAAGAAATCAACAAAGGAAAGGACAAAGAAAGGAACCGGGGGGTATTCCAATATCACCGTAAAGAAAGAAACGGCCACACGTTTTCGCAGCTATTCCAAAAGGTTCAACAAGTCCCATAGTGAGGTGTTGGATGGAATGGTAAGCCACTTCAAGGAGAACCACCTTGACCCTTTTGGAGAGGGAACAAAGATCATTCTTGATAGTATCAAAAAGTTGGAGCGTCAGATGATGAAAAAATTCGATAGGCTCATCGCCATTATCAAGAACATGGAAAAGACCAGTATCCGGCCCACCTATGAAATGGTACTCATTCTTTACGAGGCCTATGTAAAGGATGGGAGGAAACCGAGACGGGAACCCGTCCAGATACAAGAAGAGCGAATGGATTTTTTGGAGCCTAGAAACACCGTTCCGAAAACAGAGCACGATAGAATGCTACAAGAATTCAAAGATTATAAGGAGCACTGCAATGAAATCCTCAACAATGTGGAGAAGGTGGAGCCGATGATGGGAAAGCCATATCTGAAAATCAATATGTGCATCGGGGATTTTGAAAGCCTCAAATACCAATTAAAATAACGCTCATGTACCTTACCATCTCAGCACAGAAAATGGGCAGTACCTACAACTCCAGTGTGGGGAACTATGTGGACTATCTGGAAAAGGAAAACGAGGATAGGTCGCCCGAGCAAAGGGAGGAATTCTTTGATCAAGAAAATGATAGCGTAAGCCCTCAAACGGTCATCGATGAAATAGATGCCAATACGGCCAAATTAAGGCAGAAGGACCCAAAATTCTATTCCATAGTGGTCAGTCCCAACCAAAGGGAACTGAAGGCCATCGGAAATGATCCAAATATGCTAAGGGAATATACAAGGAAGCTTATGGAGGACTATGCCAAGAGTTTCCATCGTAACCAAGAGGTAAAGGTTGAGAACCTGAAATATTATGCCAAGATCGAGCATGAACGCACCTATCGGGGCTTTGACAAACAGGTACAGGAGAACGCTCCATATCGAGGTGAAATAGCAAGGCTAAGGAACGAGATACGAAAAGTGGAGCGTGGCGAATCCATCGGGAATGTCAATGAGCTTGAAAAAAGGATAGCAGAGCAAACAAGATTGGCCCCACACAAACAGAACGGGCAACTAGTGGCCGCAGGAATGAAGAAGGAAGGGCCACAGACCCATATCCATATCATCGTCAGCAGAAGGGACGTAACGAACACCTATACGCTTTCACCCATGGCAAAACACAAGGCCTCGCAAGTGGAACTGAACGGAAAGACGGTCAAAAGGGGGTTTGATCGGGACAGCTTTTACCAAGCAGCCGAAAAGACCTTTGACAAGACAACAGGGTTCAACAGGAACTATGTGGAATCCTACGTTGGGAGAAAGGCCCATGCCAAGGAACCGGGGAAGTTCTTTGCCAAGGTGATGGGACTGCCCACCAAGGAAAAGGACATGGCCTTCAAACTACTAAAAACTATGGGGGTCAAAGCTCCCAGTATACCGACCAATAAAGTACAGATTGCGGCCAAAATCATAAAGGCTCTTGGGAGGGGAATCGATAAGGCTAGGGGGACTGGTGAGGACATGGGTTATTGAAATCCAAAAAGTAGGTTGCACCCTATCGTGTTTTTGCTTCACGCTTATCTTCCCGAACGCTACAAAAACCCGACAGGATCCATGCGCAAAAGTTGGGGTAAGATTTGGAGGTTCTTAAATAAAGATTCTAAAATTTTAATAACCCAAAATAATATTTTTTAGATTTGTCAAAACTTGACAAGTTTAAAAAAACAAGTCTTATGAAACAATATTTTGGGGAGTACATTAGACAGTTACGCACAAAAAATGGATATACTTTAACACAGTTAGGTGCAAAATTGGGTTTGGATTCTGCAAATTTGAGCAAAATCGAAAACGGCAAAAGGGATTTTGATGAAAAAAGGTTAACACAATTAGCAACTGTATTCAGCCTTGACTTGGAAGAACTCAAAACCGAGTATTTCAGTGACTTATTTGCAAAGAAAATATATGCAAGTAGTTGTTCAACAGATGCTCTTTTTATTGCGGAAAAAAAAGTGAAATATCTGCGTCAAATCAATGCCAAACAAGAAAGTCTCAAACTTTAATAATATGCCAAAAAATATAAGTAAATATCTTAATAAAGTAATTCAAGGTGATTGTCTTCTGGAAATGAAGAAAATACCAAGCAAAAGTATTGATATGATTCTATGCGATTTGCCCTATGGAACTACACAAAACAAATGGGATTCAGTGATTGATCTCAAAAAATTGTGGAAAGAGTATTATCGGATAATAAAGGATAACGGAGCAATTGTTCTTACCTCACAAGGTATTTTTACAGCGAAACTTATTTTAAGTAACGAAAAGGATTTTAAGTATAAAATTGTTTGGATTAAATCAAAGGCAACCAATTTCTTAAATGCAAAAAAACAGCCATTAAGAAAACATGAAGATATATGTGTTTTTTATAAAAAACAGCCTACCTATAATCCGCAAATGACAAATGGTGAAGCGTATGATAAAGGAGTTCGAAAAGATCAATATACAGGAAGTTACGGGGATTTTAAACCACGTCATGTAAAAAGTAATGGAAAGCGCTATCCAAATGACATCGTGTTTTACGAAGAACAACCAATTGATGATTTTGTATATGTAAAAACTGCTGAATCGGAAGGAACGGTTTACCATCCAACTCAAAAACCAATAGAATTAGGAAGATATTTGATAAGGACTTTCACAAAACCAGGAGATGTTGTTCTCGACAACGCCTGTGGAAGCGGTAGCTTTCTTCTTTCAGCCATTCTTGAAAACAGAAATTTTATTGGTATTGAAAAAAACGAAGATGTCTTACTTCATAAAGTTAAAGAAGTTGATTATATCCAAATCTGCACCAACAGGATAGAAGAAACGCTAAAACAAAAAGAGATTAAAGAATCGACCTTGCGATTATTCAGTGAGCCTATTGTAAAGTATCATACGTTAAATTATAAAACTCCAATTCTTAATGGCGAAAGTTACATATAACGAAAGAGCTTGGTCGGGACAAATTATTAGTTGGATAAAACAAGCTATTAATAACGGCACTACTCTATTTCAAGACGCAACTAATGACGAAGGATTAAAAGTCGCATCAGGAAGAACAAAATTTCCAGATGTTCTCTTGTTTATAGACAAGGTTTCGGGTATTGTTTTCAATGGTTGGGAGTTGAAATTTCCCGATACCGAAGCAGATGACACTGAAATGTTGGAAAATGCTCTGGAAAAGGCTGAACGGTTGAAATCAGATTCTTTTGTTACTTGGAACGGTGCAGAAGCCATTATATGGAAAATCAAAGATGATGATTATTCTATTTCTGGATTGGAAAAATTGAAAGTTTACCCTAAAGAAAAGGGTATCATGAATAGAAATGATTTAGCAGACAGGAATAATTACATAAAGCACGAATCAAAACTTCAAAATCGGTTAATTGAAATACTTCACGATTTAGGTCAACTCTACCAAGATGGAAAGCTGAAAAAGGCAATAAATATTTCGTCCAACATTGTTGAAGCCGTTTTGCAAACTTCTCAACATTTTGTTCCGCAATTCCAAAATGAAATCAATGAACTTAAAGGAGATGACAGTTCATTCAGAAAAGAATTTAATCAATGGAAAATTGTTGAAAGTGCTACGCTTAAAATTCTGTCAACTTCATCAAGAAGAGTTGAAAAAGTTGAACCCGAAGAAGTTTTGGCAAAGTTCACATACTATAAATTTATTGGTAAAATCCTTTTCTATCTCACACTTTCAGAAAACTTGTCAGGCAAAGTATCTAAATTGGAGTTAAAGGATAGCAAAAAAGTTCAAAAGCAACTTAACGACTTTTTTGACCAAGCAAAGAAAATAGATTACCAAGCCGTTTTTGAAAGTGATTTTACAGATAAAATCCCGTTCAACGAAACGATTGACGAATTACTTTATCAACTTGTTTCTGTTTTTAATGAATTTGATTTCAAAGTATTGCCGAATGAAGTGATTGGACATATTTTGGAAAACTTAGTGCCACAGGAAGAAAAACAGAAATTTGGGCAATACTTCACTTCCGAGACATTGGCAAATCTTGTTACATTTTCAGCAATTAAAGGCCGAAATGATATTGTAATTGACCCAACATCGGGAACAGGAACATTTTTAAGTTCGTTCTATCAAATATTACAGTTTTTTGGAAACAAAAATCATCAACAAGTTTTAAATCAAATTTGGGGCAATGATATTTCGCATTTTCCTGCAACGCTTTCGGTCATCAACTTATACAAACAACGGGTTGACGATACGGCAAATTTTCCAAGAGTAATACGAAAGGACTTTTTCACGCTTGTTCCAAAACAAACGATAGCAATTCCTGACAACAAGGATATTGACAAAATCAACCAAATTCCAATTCCGAAATTTGATGCTGTTGTTTCGAATTTCCCTTTCATTCAGCAAGAGGATATTCCAAATGAAATTTTGAATGCACAGTTTGAAAATGAATTTGCAAAAACACAATCTGCATTTTTAAACGGTAACAAATTTGAGATCAACGGGAAAAGCGATTATTACATTTATTGCTTTTATAACTCATTTAAGTTCTTAAAAGACAATGGAGTTTTGTCCGCAATTACCTCCAATGCATGGTTGGGAAAGAATTACGGTTTGCAGTTCAAGAAATTTTTGTTGGACAACTTCCATATAAAATACATTGTAAAGAGCAATGCAGAACATTGGTTCAAAGATTCAAAAGTCAGTACAATTTTTATTACGCTTGAAAAAAGAACGAGCAAAGAACCGACCAAATTCATTACCGTAAACGAAAAGTTGGAAGTATTATTTAAAGACAAGTCTTTGCAAAAATTTGAAGATTTTTATACGGAAGTTGACAATTGTGATTATTTGCATAATAGCAACTGGAAAGAGGATGCTCAATTTAAAAACGTATTTCAGAAGACAGACGGCACAAATACTGTGAGCATTGTTGATAAAACAGAATTATTAGAATCGCTCAAATCAGAAAGTAATTGGGATGAATATTTTATATCCCCAAATTTATTCACTCAATTTGAAAACCATACTAAAAATCTTTATCCAGAGATAATTGATGCACCTCGTGGGATTAGAACTGGCTGGGATAAAATGTATATAATTCCCAAAGACAGTGACCCGCCAGTAGAGAAAGAGTTTCTAACACCATATCTAAAAAGTCCAAAACAGATTAGTCATCTTGAAATACAAAACTCATCTTTTAAATCATATTTATTCACTTGTAACAAAACAGAAGATGAATTAAAAAGGAAATATCCTAAGGCTTACAAATGGATTAAAAAATTTGAAAATGAAACAAACACTAATAACACTTTAACAATAAAAGAAAAAGGCTTCAATGACAATCATAAACCATTCTGGTATTCAATCCCACCTAATGAAGCAAATATTGTTACTGCAATCAATCCATACAGAAGATTGTTTTTTAGTTACTCGAAAGACAAGTTTACAGTAAATCAAAGATTAGCAGTTATCAATGTTAAAGAAGGCTATGATGTAATGTTGATTGGAGCATTACTAAACTCAATTGTTTCAAAATTAATTATTGAGGTTAGAGGCTCATCACGAAATGAAGGAGCATTAGATTTAAATGCAGACTATTTTAAAAAACTAAAGGTCTTAAATCCAGAAGTTCTTAGCAAAAAACAAGTTAAGGATATTTTATCTGCTTTCAAATCTCTTTGTGAACGAGAAATAAAAGATTTTGAAGAGGAATATAAACAAAAAGATAGAATTGCATTTGATGAAGAAGTTTTAAAAGCCTACGGTTTCGAAACCGATATTCTTCCTCAACTGTATTCCCTTTTAACCGAAACCATTCGCAGTAGAGTGGAAATGAAAAATAAATAATGAGAAACAAAATATTCATAAGTCATGCTACACCTGATGACAACGATTTTACAAAATGGTTGGCGTTAAAACTTATTGGCTTAGGATATGAAGTTTGGTGTGACATTTTGTTTTTAGACAAAGGAGCTGATTTTTGGAGTAACATTGAAAAGGAAATCAGAGAAAATACGTGTAAATTTTTAATAGTTTCTTCTTCATATTCAAATCAACGTGAAGGGGTTTTGAAAGAATTGGCTGTGGCAGCCAAAGTAAAAAAACAGTTGAGGGATAAAACATTTATTATTCCCTTAGCTATTGACGAAAATCTATCTTATGACGATATAAATATTGATATTGTCAGGCTTAATGCAATTGACTTTAAAAAATCTTGGGCAAATGGATTAAGAGATTTATTAGAGACTTTGGAAAAACAGAGTATTCCCAAGTATTCACCTGATCCTACTAGAAGTAATAAACTCTATCAACAAATATTTCTTTTCGACAAAGGAGTTATTGAAAAAGAAGAAGTTTATGATTCGAATTGGTTTTCCATCACTTCATTTCCAAATGAATTAAGGTTTCATAATTTTGATTGGCGATTGCCTAAAAGGTTTGATGTTAGAGATTTACCCTTTCCCGCCATTCGCTTCAAAAACTACTTATGTACGTTTGCTTGGGAATATGACTTTATGGAACAATTGCCTAAAACGGCGGCATACAGCGGGAGTGATTCCATAAGAATACCAACACAAGATGTTTTGTTCGGAAACTATGATACCGATTTTATTAGAAATTTTGAATGTCAGAGGTTAATTGTTCAATTAACAAATAAAGCATTTGAACTACAAATGTTGCAAAATAAAGGACTCCGGGAGTACGAAATGTCTAACAAACTTGCATTTTGGTTTGAAAAAGGAAAACTTGAAAAGGATAAAATCAATGGTACTTTAATGGTAGGAAAACAAAAAGAAAAGAATTGGCATTTTGGAATATCTGGAGCGACCAAACTATATCCTTTCCCGGTTCTTATGGTTTCTTCTCATATTTTTTTTACTAAAGACGGCAAAAGCCTTATCGAATCCAAGAGCATTCAACATTCATCAAGAAGGAGACAAGGTAAAAATTGGTGGAACGATACTTGGAGAAGTAAACTATTATCTTTTGCAAATTATTTGTCGGAAGGTAATGATACTTTTTATTTAGAGGTTGGAAGCGAGGAAAAGATTCTCATTTCAAATCAACCCCTACAATTTAAGGGAAAGTTCAGTTACATTATTCCAGAAAATGGAACTATGCAAGAAGAAGCTGATTTAGAAAATTTCAACGAATTTGAGAACTTCGATGAAGATGGTTATGAAGAAAACACCGAATTGGAATGAAAGAGTTAGAATACATTGAAGAACCAAACATTCTTTTTGCCCATGGACAAAAATGCACGGATGCGAGAGATGGACTTTCTTTGTTTGGTCCCTTAAACAATCTCTATGGAATTAAAAGCGGTGTAGTAGCAACAAAAGAAGGGAAGAGTATTTTTGAAAACTATTTAAACCAAATCCAAAAACCCATTTATAATGCCAATAACATTACAAGGCCAATGTTTCCTGGATTTGAAGCCGTATTCGGTTGTAAATGGGAAGCAAAAAGCATTGTTTTCAAGGAAGTTACAAATGAAGAAATTGGAAAGCACCTATACAATGAGAGTACTCATAAACGAACTTACGACTTAGTTTCTCTTTTCATCAATAAAATAATTTCAGCAAATAAAAATGAAGATGAACGGGTAGATGTTTGGTTTGTGGTTGTACCTGATGAAATATACAAGTACTGTCGCCCAAATTCAGTAATGCCTAAAAATATGGTTCAAATAAAGTCTCTTATTAAAAAATCGAAAGCAAAAACTTTCAGGTATGAACCAACTTTGTTTGAAGATATTAACAACGAGGAAAAGGCTAAAGAAAAAGAAGCCGATACATATAATTATGATGCTCAATTTCATGATCAATTAAAAGCAAGGTTGCTAGAACATACAATACCTACTCAAATTTTAAGAGAAAGCACTTTAGCATGGAAAGACTTTAAAAATGGTTTTGGAGTTCCCCTTCGAGATTTTTCAAAAATTGAAGGGCATTTAGCTTGGACAATTTCAACAGCTGCTTTTTATAAAGCTGGTGGAAAACCTTGGAAATTATCAGATGTAAGAAATGGAGTTTGCTATTTAGGGTTGGTTTATAAAAAGGTTGAAAAAAGTAAAAACCCAAGAAATGCCTGTTGTGCAGCTCAAATGTTTTTAGACAATGGAGACGGCACAGTTTTTAAAGGGGAAGTTGGACCTTGGTACAATCCTGAAAAAGGAGAATTTCATTTAAAACCTAAAGAGGCAAAAGCACTTTTAACCCAAGCACTGGATTCCTATAAAGAACAAAATGGAGATTACCCAAAAGAGGTTTTTATTCACGCAAAGACAAGGTTTAATACTCAAGAATGGAGAGCATTCCAAGAAGTCACACCAAATGAAACAAACCTTGTAGGTGTAACAATAACAAAAACAAAACCACTTAAATTGTACAAATCGAAGGGTGATTATACCATACTACGTGGAAATGCTTTCATTGTAAATGAAAGAAGCGCATTTTTATGGACTGTTGGTCACGTTCCAAAAATTCAAACTGCCTTATCTATGGAAGTTCCTAACCCAATTTTTATTGATATAAATAAGGGGGAGGCAGATATCAGACAGGTGTTGAAAGACATTTTAGCTCTTACAAAATTAAATTATAATGCTTGCATTTATGCAGATGGAGAACCAGTTACACTACGGTTTGCTGATAAAATCGGAGAAATATTAACAGCTAGCACAGAAATTAAAGCCCCACCACTTGCATTCAAATATTACATTTGAAATCATCTAATAAGCCATAGTTGACACATGAAATATAAAAAATATTTAGAAGGGTAAATAATTACTTAGGGGTCTAATAGAATTTGGCATCCTCTTATTTTAGTATCTTTATAATATCAAATAAGTTCAAATTTTATTCAATAAGTTCTCTGAATGGTTTTGTTGTGCAATTAGGTGTGCAAAATCGAAGAACTTCATGTAAATAAATGATTAACAATCTATTATAAGTGGTTGGCTAAGTCTGCCACCCCGACGAACCACTAAATAGGTGGTATTAAAGCACTGTTAATAGACTGATTGACAGTGCTTTTTGTTTTTTATGAATTCATCTGATATCAAATAAAACCATATAAAAGGTGTAGAGTTCGGTGAATGGTTCGGTACGTTTCTTGTGCATAATTTAGCTTCAGTTTGACGCTGTTCATGGGTGTTTTACAAACCAGTTTTGTCAAACCCAAAAATTATGTATTATGCGCAATTCCAACACTTTAAAGGTTCTAATCTTCACTAGAGACATTTCCAACAACCCTGAAAAATTGACCATTTATGCCCGTATCACCGTCAATGGAAAACGTGCCGAGATAAGTTTGAAACGTTATGTTTCGGTGAATGAATGGGATAAAAATAAAGGCAGACTCCATGGACTTACCCACAAGGCCCGTTTGTTGAACAGCTATTTGGATAGGTCTATGGTGAGATCATGGATACCCATAAACAGTTGTTGCTTGAGGACAAGCTTATTACAGCTCAGCCATCAAGGCCCGTTATCTGGGAAAGGATGAAGAACACAGGACCCTCAAGGAACTTGGTTTTTTAGGAGTTGATTTGGGGTACAAACGTTTTGCCTCGGGAGAATATTCCGTCTATGAAGCCCAGAAAGCTGGACTATTGGTCGGTTCCTATACAGTGGATGATCGTGATGAAATGAAAAAGCAATTGTCTGATGGTGTAGATTTTATCACCACCAACGAGCCTGAATTGTTATTTGAGGTTTTGGAAGAGCAAAAAAGAAGTAGGAAATGATAAAAGCAAAAAGTTTAGGTTGGCTCTTATTGACCCTTTTCATTTGTTCAACAAGCATCGGGCAAAGAACAAATTCACGTCTGGAACGCCCAAAACTAGTTGTGGGGATTGTGGTTGATCAAATGCGCTGGGATTACCTCTATCGGTATTATGACAGGTATGAAGAAGAGGGTTTCAAACGGATGTTGAACCAAGGGTTCAGTGCGGAGAATATTTATATCAATTATGTGCCTACGGTAACGGGTATTGGTCACACTTCTATTTTTACGGAATCCGTACCGTCGATCCATGGCATTGCAGGCAACCATTTTATCGACGAAGAAACCCGAGAGGAAGTGTATTGCGTTGAGGATGGAAATGTCGATCCCATAGGCAGTTTATCGGAGGCAGCCCAGATGTCTCCACATCGATTGTTGACCACGACCCTTGGGGACGAACTTCGACTGGCGACCAACTATAGGGCCAAGGTCATCGGTATTGCCTTAAAGGATAGGTCGGCCATACTTTCTGCAGGGCGCTCTGCCAATGCTGCGTATTGGTATGATGTTGATGCCAGGAAATGGGTAACCTCCAGTTGGTACAGCCAAAGCTTACCGGACTGGTTGGAGGCTGAAAACAACCAAGAGCGACTGGAACTATTGGCCAAAGGGGGATGGAAAACCTTATACCCTATGGATACTTATGTTCAGAGCACGGCGGATGCTGTTCCCTATGAAGGCGCATTGGCGGGATTGACATCGGCAACCTTTCCATTGGATGCCCAAGCCTTATTGGACAACGAGGGGGCTGAACCCTTACTGAATACCTATTTGGGAAATGAGCTGACCCTTTCCATGGCCAAGTTGGTCATTGACAAGGAGGAACTGGGGAAAGACGCTATAACGGATATGCTGAGTTTTTCATCAACGGATTGGGTAGGGCACCGGTTTGGCCCGAATTCGGTTGAAGCGGAAGATACCTACCTGCGGTTGGATGGTCAATTGGCCGATTTGTTCCATTATTTGGACAATAAGGTGGGGAAGGGGATTATACCGTATTTCTAAGTGCTGATCATGGCGCTGCGCACAACGTCAACTTTTTAAAGGACCATAAGCTAAGTGCTGGAGGCTGGGATATCCAAAGGGCCCTGGAAACATTGAACCAGCATTTGTCCACTACATTCGGTGTTCAGGGGCTCGTCAGTAGTTTGTTGTACTACCAAGTCCATTTCAACGAACCATTGATTGAAAAAAAGGAGTTGAATAGAACGGATATTGTCCGTGAAACAACACATTTTCTCCGCAAATTGAAGGGTGTCAATGAGGCTTCTGTTCCGAAGATCTTAGGGCAGCGCATCATCAATGGGTATTATCATAAGCGAAGTGGCAGTATTCAAATAATTGTGGAACCCGCCTAGTACTATCAAAGAAAGGTGCCCTTACAGGGAACTGATCATTCCTCCTGGAATCCCTATGATTCGCATATTCCCTTGTTGTTCATGGGATGGGGGATAAAAAAGGTTGGACCAAAAAGTCCACCATGATAAATTGGGATTTGAATCGATCCATTCCGATAGCGTTTTTGATGCCTTGGTGCTGTATGCGGAACGTGGGGAAATGGATACTTTGGTTATGTTGGAGTGTAATGAAAAAGGCATTGTTCCATCTCTTTGCCCATCCAGACTTTGTTAAAAAAATGATGCCCCGGATACAGGTCCCCTATGCTCAGCTTGAACAGACCCATGTTTCATTGATTTATTATTCTTCCGTCTTCCAGTTGAACAATGCGATCGGTGCGTTTGGCAAAATCTTCGTCATGGGTCACCACCAGCAGCGATAGGCCCTGTTCTTCCTTAAGGTTTTTAAAGATATTGAATACGTTTTCGGAATTATGGCTGTCCAAGTTTCCGGTGGGCTCATCGCCCATCAAGATCGTTGGGTTGTTGATCAGTGCCCTGGCTATGGCCACCCGTTGCTTTTCACCTCCTGAAATCCGGGAGGCCCTTTGATGGGCCAAATGGTCTATATGTAGCATCTCAAGTTTTTGGTGGGCATCGCGTTCAATTTCAAGGTGTGATTTTTTGCCGAGCTTTTTGGCTGGGAGCATTACATTCTCCAGAACACTGAATTCGGACAACAAATAGTGGAACTGGAATACAAAACCAATGTTTTCGTTGCGGATTTGTGAGAGTTCACGATGGGTCTTTCCTGTAATCAATTCTTCACCCAAGTACAATTCCCCGGTATAATCGGTGTCCATAGTGGAGAGAACGTACAACAAGGTGGATTTTCCAGACCCAGATTTGCCCATTATGGAAACAAACTCACTTTTCTTGACCTTGAAGGAAACATTTTTCAGTACATGAAAATCCTTAGGTTTGTGGAAGTGCTTGTTGATATTTTTGGTTTCAAGGACAAGGTTCATAGGCTGGATTAAGTTCCTCTGATAATTTTTACCGGATCAATCTTTTTGGCCCTATTGGAAGGCAAATAGCCCGCAATAAAGGTTGATATGAGCGCAAAGGTGATACCGATGGCATAATAGGTCGGGTCATAGTTTACGGGATAGGTGGTGATGGTCGGCAGGGCCTCGGTCTCAAAAGGGGTCTGGTCAATTATTTTTGAAAGCGCAAACCCGATCAACAACCCCAATAAACCACCAACGAACCCTATGATCATGGCCTGGCTCATAAAAATAAGTTGCACATCCGTTCCTGAAAAACCGGTTGCTTTGAGTATGGCAATGTCCTTCATTTTCTCGTAGATCAGCATGTTCAGTATATTGTAAATGCCAAAACCGGCAACAATGAGCAGTGTAATGGAAACCGCATAGGTAATAAGGTTTCTGATGTTCGATCCCGTTTCAAACTGTGCATTGGCCTCGTTGATGTCCAGGGCCTTGATGTTGAACTGTTTTTCCAGGCTTTGTGCCATGGATGGAGCCTCTGCAATATCCAATAGCTTGACATTGATATCCGTGACATAATTCTCCGCCTCCCCTAAAATGCGCTGGACGGTCTTCAGGTTGACAAAGCTTTGTACATTGTCAATTTCTGCTATGCCACTTTGATAGATGCCCACTATTTTCAAGGGGAAAATATTACCGTTCACAGTGCTCACCTGAACCCTGTCCCCAACGGACAAGGACATTTTATCAGCCAATCCTGCCCCCAAAAGAATGCCATTATCATTGTTCTTCAAGGCTTCTGGGGAACCTTCCACAATATTGTCACGTACATTGGACAAATGGACTTCCTCCATGATATCGACTCCAACCAAATTGCCGCCCAGTTCAATGGAACCGGACAGATAAAAGATTTGTGCCCTGAGTTGTGGGGTGGCACCCTTAACATTGGGCTGTTTTTTAAGGTAATTTAGAATGGGAAGGGCGTTGTGTATCTTTTTCTGGCTTTGTTTTGGTTTTATGGAGTGAACAATGTTCAGGGCATCCTTGAAATCATCGTACAAAGCTACGGGCTGGGTGGGAGACGGCCCTATTTCGTTGTACATATGGATGTGAGGAGTTTGGTTGAGTACCAGATCGTCCAGCATAGCATTAAGCCCTGTCATGAAACTGACGAGTGTAATATAGGCCCCAATTCCAAAAGTGACCCCCAGCGTAGCAGTAACGGTGGATTTCATCTTGGTGAGAAGATGGGTCTTGGCAATGCCCAGTATTACGCTCCAATTGATCATGGTTCAGGTTTGTATATAGCCGTGTTTTCGTTGATGCCGTCCAAGATCTCCACTAGTACCATATTCTGTAGGCCTATGGAAACCTTTGTTTCTCCCTTGTCCGTGATTACCGTTGATTCATCTACCAGGTATGTCTTGGGGATGGTCAGGGTCTCCTTTTTTTCGGCAATGATGATGTTGCCTTCTCCTGACAGGCCGGGATACAAGGTTTTCGGGGGCTCATTGAACAAGGCCTTAACTTTGAAGGTTTGGGAATGTTCGTCTTTTCTGGGATAGATTTTGTCCAAAGTCCCTTCAAAAACTTTTGAACCATAGGAATCAAGTGTGATGAATACTTTTTGTCCAATATTGAGTTTGACGATATCCACCTCATCGACCAATAATTCCACAACAAATTTATCGCTTCTGCCCACTGCGGCCACGGGCTCCAGAGTGTTCACAATTTCGCCGGGATTTTTGTACAGAGCATATACCTTGCCATCTATTTTGCTGGTTATGGTGAAGTCATTGGACGTTGTGAGCGAGGTTTTATAATTGTTCTTGGCTTGTCTGAGATGGGTCTCCAGTTCATTTTTTGTCTGTCCATATTTCTTTTTGAGCAATCCCAGTCGGTTTTGGGAAAGTTCATAAGCCAGTTTTTTATTGTCGTATTCCAATTTTGAACCAATGTTCTGGTCCCAGAGTTTTTGTTGACGGAAATAATTGATGGAATCATTTTTCTGTTGAAGCTCGGCAGCTTGGATTTCGTCGGCTATACTGCTCAGGACCCCCGGAGTGCCTGAATAGTTCTCTTGTGCCAGTTGCAATGCCAATCTGGCATTTTCTTTGTTCAGCTCAGGTGAGGTGTTAATGATCTGGAGAATGCGATCTCCCTTGGACACTTTATCGCCTTCTTCCACCCAAATCTTGTCCAAAATGCCCATGGCCACAGAATAGACCTGGTACATGCTATCGGGTTGGACCGTAGCGGAAGCATATACCGATTCGGTCATTGGCAACTTCTCCGGATATATTTTCTCCTTTTTTTCGGCACATGAGAATAGGAGGGAAGAGAGGATGGCAAACAGCGATAAGTATTTCATTGTACTTGGCATGGGATAATGTTCAAATTACCAATAAAATACCGAAATGGAATATGAGCAAAATCATTATTGGACTTTTGGGCAACCATCCATTGGCCGTTTTTAGAATGACCCAGATCATAGTAAAAATCCTAAGCTTCCATTAACATTGATGTATCTAAAGCAGAGGACCGGAAATACCCTCAATCAGAAGGGGATGGATTCCTTTTTTTAGATCATGGAGGCACCCAATCCATCAAAAAAGAACATTATGAAAAAAATATTGTTGCCCACCGATTTTTCTAACAACGTATGGAACGCCATTTTTATGGCAACCAAACTATATGCACCATTGGAATGTAGATTTAAATGAAATGGATATGTTCTTATTCTCATTTTTATCCTAATGTGCAATAAGATGTGCAGGTTCTGGAATTTCAGTTCTTGTTTTTGATTTACAATGACTTACAATTATATGAGTGATTCGGTCATCCTGAATTGGAGAAATTGGAAAAGCAGATGTTTCATATTAGAGGTTTGCATTCATTAGTTGATTAATCTATATCCAAAACCTGGACCATCACATGGAAAGTAACCCCCATTGAATATTTCCTTGTTGTTCAAAATAGAGATATGATGTTTAAGTGTATGGGACGGATAATGAGAACCACTAAAAACGGATAAATTGAACTACTTAATTTTAGCTATAATTGAATCTGAATCAGTCACTTATTTGTGATTTTGCTATGCTCGCTTTTTTCCGTTTCGAGCGGTATACTAGGACCGTTTTTTTTGCACTTTGGCAGGGGCATCGACAAGGATCATGGTGTAATCATCCCCTTTGTCCACGCCCGTACCTCTATGATCTCGTTCCAGGAAGGGCTGCACAATTTGGATGGTAATCTCCACTTGTGAGATGTTTCCGCGCATGTTGTCATCAGCCAGCCCTATTGACGACCTCCCGTGCTGTGAGCTCTTGCTGGGGGTACGCGGAGAAAAAAAGGCCTATGAGGGTAATCCATAGACGAAATGGTGGCGTTGTTCTTTTTTACGACCTTAGTTTTGGTTTTTGCCCCTGGCACCGAACCAATACCCGATTCCCGCGGACCAATAGAACACATTGTCCAACTCCTCCTCAAAAACCCCATCTTCAGTGCTCAAGGTGGCGTTGCTCTGGGGAAACGCCCATACCGGTGTGAAGGAAAAAATAAAATGTTTGTGGCGGTACTGTAGCGGGATGCCCAATTCTAGGTTCAACACCTTGAATTCCGACGCCTCCGCAATTTTGACCGTGGTGCTTTCCATGGAACCCATACCTCCGGAACCTTTGCCCTGGCCCTTGCGATTTCCCAAACGGCTGGTACTGTAATATTCCTGGTAAAAATATTGGGAGCCCACAAACAATGAGACCCTGGGCATTATCAACAGTGAATTGTCGAACCCATAGAACGTATGATCCATCAACACCCCCAAGAAAATATCCGGGGAACTGTTGTTGTTGAAATAGCTACTCACATAGGCGGATACTTCCACGGCCTTAAGATCATAGCTCAGGACCCCCGTGATGTCAGCAACCACTTCAGATTGTACATTATAGCTATCCTTGTTGTAAAAATAGGCGGTTCCCGAAACCCCACCGCTCCATTTTTGGGAATCGAACAGATACCCGGCCGTGGCAAGGAACAGGTCCACCCGTTGTTCGTCTGAACGGGTAAGATAGGAAGCCGATACGTCCAAGAATATTCCAGATCGGTCATAGTATCCGAAAGAAGGCAGTATATAAGGGGCCGCAATGGAATCCCGCCTACCCATGAAGATAGCATCGTTCATGTAGCTCAAGTCCACCAAAAAATAGGACTCTTCCGTGGTTGAACTTTCCTTCGCGGTTTTCTGGGCGTGGAGTTCAAAACCTACAGAAATCAGTGATAGCAGGAGAACGTAAAGTATTTTTTCCATGGTGCTCAAATTGTATGATGGAGAAATCCATTACGGCTAGGTTAAGACCATTAGCGGTCCACTCCTTTTTTCTTCTGGATCGGGTTGACCTTCATCCCTTTTTTAGCCTTCATGTTCTTTGGGAACATCATTTTTCGATGTTGATAGGCATTCATGAATTTTTCACCGGCCAAGTTCAGGCATTCCCCATTTTGAAGTCGCATTTGCTGACGGCCTTGGTTCATATAGATGCCATTTGGATCGATACTCCCGCCGTTGGCCAGTTCCATACGTTGTTGCAATCGTTCTTGGGATTGGGTCCTTATTTGGTAAAGCTCGCCATCAATGAGCATTACTTGGAACCTGTTCTGGTTCCGCTGTTGGATCTGTGCATTGGTGAGACCTTTGTCATCCTGCATGGTCTTATACCGATATTGGTACTCATTGCGGTATTTGATACCATCATTGTCCAAACATTCCCCGTCTTTCAATCGAAGTCTCTCACGATCTCTGGTCACATAGGAACCATTTGGATTGACAACTGTTCCATCATTGAGCGTAATGGGATCCTGTAAAAGGATTTGATCACGGTCGCGGATTTGAAGCACATCCCCATCGACCAACATGAAACGGTCTCGATCTTGATCGGGATCTTGGACCCTGTCCCTATCCCTGTCCTGTGCCATCAGCGTGACTGTTCCCAGCACGGCGATAGCCACCAATACTAATCTTTTCATAATACTCGTATTTAAATTGAAATAAAGGACTAAAAGTAAGATCTCATTTGAATGGGCACAATGACCTAGGTCATTTTATGGCAGTAATTTTTACGGGGTGCGCCACTTTTTGAGAAACATCAAATTCAAAGGCCAATGAATTGATTTACAGAAAAGTGGACAAATTGGTTCTGTCGCATTAAATAGGCAAATTATAATAGAATCAATTTTAGCGGTTACCAACAAGATATATGATGTATAAGCATCATCGTTATCCCAGAATTGTGTTTATACAAGCAGTTTATTTTAAGTTACGTTTTACTTTGAGCTATCGTGATGTGGAAGAATCAATAACAATAAGAGGAGTAAAAGTATATCATTCCACTATACAACGATGGGTTTTCAAGTTTTCAAGAAAGGTGGAAAGTAATATGTATAAAAGAAAACGAGCTGTCTGTAATAGTTGGTGAATGGAGGAAACCTATATCAAGCCAGCAGGTATGGATCGGTATCTATATGGGCCGTTGATAAGTAGGAGAATACCGTTGATTTGTTGTTGATCAAGAGGGGAATGAAGGGATCGGCCCAGAAATTTCTCAATAAGGAGATAGTGAACAAAGGCAAACCCAAGGTAATAAATATAGACAAGAGCGGTGTTTATACCTCTGGCATAAAATATGGAACAAACCGAGTTGTTCCATGAAAGGGATAAAAGTTCTTCAATGTAAGTATCTGAACAATATAGTGGGGCAGGACCACAGTGCAATTAAACAACGTATCGTCATTGGTTGTGGGTTTAAAGAGTTTGAATCGGCTAATGATTTCACTGATTTGTCAAATTATTTTATGCATTCAACTCCATGGTTCCGGCGCAGCGAAACCTTTCGCGATACGACATCACCCGTACCTTTGAAAATAATCGGTCATGAACGATTTTTTATTTGATAAAAAATTTACTTGGAAAGTCTTGTATGAAATCCAAAATTTTCGTCATTTAATAGCAATCCTGCTTGGGTGATGGGATTAAATATACTGCCAATCTTCAATCCCGAATCAATGAAGAAATAGCATGGCAAATCCAATAGGAGATTCTTTTTTTCAATTTTCCGAATAACACCTATCTGATACATTGATATAGATACCAAAGCTTGGAATGGACGAAAGTAAGGTGACAATTAGGGTCAAATGCGATACGAACCATGATGTGAAATATAATTGTGTGCAAGGAATTTCAAAATGACTATGTAGACGGATAGTGTAAAAGTCAAACCCAAAGTCTTTCAGGCCTTTTGTAGGTTGTAACAAAAAAGTACCAGTCATCGTCATCCTTATCTAAGCATAAGCCATTCACTATGTACAGCCTTCAGATCACCAATCTTGTCCATCACTTTGCAGCCAACGACATGGTACTTGACAATATCAACCTTGAAGTGCCAGAAGGCAGTATCTATGGGTTTTTAGGGCCCAATGGGGCGGGTAAGACCACTACATTGAAACTGATATTGGGGTTGCTGAAAAAGCAGCAGGGAACCATTACCCTTTTCGGGAAACCGTTGGAAAAGAACCGTATCGATATCCTAAAACGCGTAGGCTCCCTTATAGAAAGTCCTTCACTATACGGACATCTTACAGCGCATGAAAATTTGAACCTGCTTCAAAAGGTATACCAATGCCCAAAAACAAACATTCAGGAAGTTTTGAATTTGGTGGGCTTGGCCCATACGGGCAAGAAGAAGGCCGGGCAATTCTCCTTGGGCATGAAGCAACGATTGAGCATAGCCATTGCACTGCTCCATGATCCCTCGTTGCTCATTTTGGACGAGCCTACAAACGGTTTGGATCCCAATGGGATGATAGAGATCCGTGAATTGCTGCTTAAGCTTAATAAGGAAAAAGGAATTACCATTATCATATCAAGCCATCTGTTGGCAGAGATGGAAAGACTGGTGACCCACATCGGTATCATCAACAAGGGAAAACTAATGTTCGAAGGGACTTTGGGTGAACTAAGGGAGAAACAGCAACAATTATTGTCCGTTATCCTTGAAACCGATGACAATGAAAAAGCAACCCGCATCATTGCGGATAACGACCTGATACCTTGCATGGAGGAAGGAAGGATTGTTTTGCCCGCCATTTCCAAAGATACGGTTGCCAGAATCAACCGACAATTGGTGGCAAACGGTCTTGAAGTTTACGAGATCAAGGCCGTCAGGAATGATCTGGAGGCAATTTTTATGGATTTTATCAAAAACTGAATATGACCATTTCTTTCATTCATAGTTTTCAAAGCGAATGGCTGAAGACCAAGAGAAGTCTTGCCTTGTGGATAGTGATCATCGGGGGATTTTTTACACCGGCAATCGTGACGGTCGCAAGAATAATCCAATATAGGACGCTACCTTCAATTTACGCTTCGGATGATTTTTGGAAGTTGCTTTGGCAAAATTCCTGGGAGTCGATGGCGTTGTTTTTATTGCCACTGGGTGCAATCCTGACCACCAGTTTAATAACCCAGATCGAGTATAGGAACAATACATGGAAGCAGTTGCATACCCTTCCATTGAACCTTACGACCATTTTCTTTTCCAAACTGTTTTTGGTTCTTGTCATCATGCTGGGTTTCTTTGTGCTGTTCAACATCGGCATTTATTTGTCGGCCCTTATTCCCTATTGGGTCATAGGTGGGGTACCCTATCCGGAGGCGCCTATACCATTTCAATATTTTTTGGAACAGGACCTAAAATACTTTGTTGACTGTTTGCCCATTGTGGCATTTCAGTACTTGTTAAGTTTGAAGTACAGACATTTTCTTGTTCCTGTGGGTACAGGTTTCATCCTTTGGGTCGGAGCCCTAGCGTCCCTCAGTTGGAAATATGGCTACATTATCCCATATACCTATTGTATGTTCACCTACCTGCAGGGAGGGGTGGTGAACAAAGCGGTGATACCGACCATAAATATTCACCTGCTGGCATGCGTCTATTTTGTCAGCATAACATTGGTAAGCTACTTACTGTACATGACCAAAAAGGAAAGATTTTGATTTGGTAAGGACTGCAAAAATATGCATCCCATTGGATACCGAATTTTCATAGTAGGAATCTAATAATACCTTTTGCATATGAAATTGCTCGTTCATTGGTATTTGAATGATTTATTTATTCCTTATTCCCATAATACGAAGCACTTTTTCTGTACTATAGCGAGCTTCGGAAGGCACCATTGCACCTAATTTTTCAATCGAAATGGTAACCGATAGTTCCGCTGCTACAAGTGCCATTAAGCTTCTTGAGTTAAGCTATGCCTCCTTTTTTTCTGGTCAGATAGGATTTGAGGTGAATGTACCGTTTACTTTTCTCATGATACCCAACGGATTGTCGTTTTGTAATTCGGCTGGTAGCATGGATTGTGGCCAATTTTGGAAACAGACAGGGCGTACCCATCGAATTATGGCTGATGTCCCCACCGAAGAGAACCTACTGTCGGTGGTCGCAGGGAAGGGGCCACCGTGAAACATGGACGGACATACCTCGACACCAGTCGGAACACTGTTGAAAATGATTCGACCCACCTTACTTTTTAAGGCATCTACTATCTTTTCATATTTTTTTATCTCCGGTTCATCACCCAATATGGTTCCGGTAAGTTGACCTTCCAAACTATGAAGGATATTGGTGAGCTCCTCCTCATCGGTACATTGGACAACAAGGGACAACGGTCCAAAAACCTCTTGGTGCATTACGGGGTTCTCCAAAAAATCCTTTCCGCTCACCGTAAGTAATTGCTGCCTGCCATAATTTGGAGGCAATTCTTTCCCAAATTCCGCCACAACGGATACTTTTTCGTGACTAGAGATTTCCTTTCGTCCCTTTTCATAGTTTTCATGTATGTTGGGATGCAACATACTCGATGGGTCCAAAAGCGACAGTTGTTCACCCAATGTGGAAACAAAATTGTCCAAAGCCTTTCCTTTAAGCCCGATCAATAAGCCGGGATTGGTACAGAATTGGCCAGACCCTAAAGTAATGGAGTTGGCATATTGGGAGGCCCAATGATCCTTTTTGTCTTCCAAGGCAGAGGGAAGCACAACAACTGGGTTCACACTCCCCATTTCTGCGAAAACAGGTATGGGTTCCTCCCGTTGTGTACCCAAATTATAAAGTGCCGTTCCTCCACGGATACTTCCGGTAAAACCTACGCCCTTTACTTTTGGGTGGGTAACCAATCTTTCTCCGACTTCGATCCCACTGCTGTTCAAGTTTGAAAAAACCCCATCGGGCATTCCTGTTCTTTCTGCGGCCTTTATAATGGCCGACGCGACAAGTTCACCGGTTCCCGCATGCATGGGATGGCTCTTTACAATAACAGGGCACCCCGCCGCCAGGGCACTTGCCGTATCACCGCCGGCAGTGGAAAAGGCGAAAGGAAAATTACTGGAACCAAAAACTACTATGGGGCCAATCGGGACCAACATCTTTCGTATGTCTTCTTTAGGTATAGGTGTGCGTTCGGGAATTGCGGTATCTATGGTCGCATCGGTCCAGGAACCTTCTTCCAGCAATGTGGCAAATGCATTGAGTTGTCCCATGGTACGGCCTCGTTCTCCCAAGGCACGACCTTCAGGAAGCCCAGATTCCTGCGTATAGGTCTCAATCAACTCATCGCCCAAATTCTCAATTTCTTCGGCTATGGCCCTTAGAAAACCTGCTTTTTTGACACCGGAAAGTTGCTTGTACTCCTGAAATGCCTGCTCCGCCAAATCCACTGCTTCGTCAATTTCTGTCGAGGAGGCTTCATAAAAAGTCCAAGCCGTAATTTGGTTGCTTTTTGGATTGAAGGTATGGAATGTTCTCTCGCCATTCGCCGATACTTTTGAACCGATATAGTTTTTGCCTGATATCATTTTTTAATTTTTTTCTCTTATTGATTTTTAAAGGGTATTTATAAGTCAAAGCCATGAAAATGATTCGCTGGAAGCTACTTTGATTTCAACACAGGGCTTTGGGCAAGTGGTTTTTGTCGCCGCCCAAAGCCATACATCGGAAAGGTTTGTATCATTGGCCTTGAGGGTATTTTAATGTACTTTCCATCAGTTCTTTTTTTGTGACCTTTTTAAAGAGTAGTCAACAAAAGCATTGATTCCGAAATTCCAATTGGGAATTTTATCTGCTGAGTTGACCCAATTCACCAGCATACCCAGTTTAGGGGATTCAATAATCACCCTGTCCTGTGGTTTATGGGTGAATCCCATATCTTTTTCATTTCTATCCAACGTTGGAGCGAACATGGTTCCGCAAAAAAGAACAAATCCATCGGGGTATTGATGGTTATCATTGATCACTTGTTTTACCAAATCTTCAGGCGACCTGCTTATTTCTCCCATATCGCTCGCATCTTTTAATTCAAAACCATCGGTCCCGGTAATCGTTAAGGATACCTTGGCAGTTTTTACATCGTCCAACGAAAAAGAGTCATCGAACATTCGGAACAAGGGACCAACGGCACAAGATCCATTTTGATCCTTTGCTTCTCCCAATAATAAGGCACTTCTGCCCTCATAATCCCGTAAATTCACATCATTGCCCAAAGTTGCCCCTACGATTTTGCCGGAATTGGTGACCACCAAGACGATTTCAGGTTCGGGATTGTTCCATTTGGAATCACTGAGCACACCAACCTCTGCGCCAAATCCCACCGATGAAAAAGGTTGGCTTTTAGTGAACACTTCTGCATTAGGGCCAATACCAACTTCCAAGTACTGGGACCAAATCCCCCTTTTCTTTAATTCCTCTTTTAAACTAGCGGCCTGTGGTGATCCCGGTACTATGTTGGTAAGGCTTTCGCCAATGACAGAGGTGATCTCGTCCCTTAGTTGCATGGCCAATTGAGGTTCTCCTTTTGCTCGCTCCTCAATTACCCTTTCCAATAAGCTTTTTATAAAAGTGACCCCGCAGGCCTTTACGGCTTGGGTGTCGTTAGGGGAGAGGAAAAATGGCTTGGCATGATTTTTTTGATAGTAAAATGAATTTCCCAAAATTTCTTCAAAAGGTCCCACTTTTTTAATATTTGGGTCTTTTACATTTAATATTTCTTTGTAGCTGCCTGAATTAATTAGTTCTCCCGTAGACTTGAAATAATACGATAAATCATATACCCATTCCTTATGGGCCCAAATTACATGGGGCCCTTCAATATTGTTATAGGCTCTTTCAGGTGGTATGTGGCATCTTCCTATCCAAATGCCTTCATTTGTAATGGAACCGTTCGTCAATAGGTCTTTCATGGTAAAAATTTTGATTTAGATTACGCCCACTTATACGTTTTGTCTCTCTAGCTTGAACAACTACAATACCTGCCGATTGCTAAATCGGCAATACAGATGTTGTTACTTGTAATTTTCACATTTTTTTTGCATAGATAACAACAAATTAATAAATTGCTGTTAAATTAAGTGTAAAATGTACAATTAATTATACGGTATCCAAATTCTTTTCCCCTACTGTACATTAGGCTTTTAGACAAGTTCAAAAATTATTACGGAAATGATAAATACTAAAATTTTGGAAAAGATGTTTCTTGAACATTACCAAGAATGGTGTTTGTTATCCTTTAGTTATGTACATGATCTGGATGATGCAGAAGATGTGGTGCAGGCCATTTTCATTAAACTGTTACAGAAAGAGGAGCATGGCTCCATTGGCAGTTTAAAACCCTACATCAGCAAAGCTGTAAGAAATGAAAGTTTAAAAAAAATCAAAAGTAAGCAAAGAACTTTCACTATTCCCCATTCCACTACCCACGTACCCTCCTATGAGAACGAGTTGATACAGTCAGAGATTTCCGAAACGATTTTCAGGGAACTGGAATCTTTGCCGGCACAGAATAGAAAGGTATTTGAACTTTGCGTCATAGAAGGGATCAAGTATGAAAGTGCGGCAGAAATCATGGGTGTAACGGTCAACACGGTAAAGTATCATTTGAAAAAGTCTTTTAAAATACTTCGCCTAAATTTGAGAAATATCCATTTATGGATGCTGTAGGATGTCATATTGATAAAAAAAAATACAAAAATTTAAGATTTTCACTACCCGCTTTTTGTTTTTATTGGTCTTATAAGTAGATGGTATGTTATCGTCGCTATAAACAAAGACCAAATTGATCGTAAAAATTATCCTTAAAAAATTAAAAGGGCACTTAAACGAAGAAGAAGAAATTCTATTTGAAAAGTGGTTGGCTGAAGATGATGAAAATCTTTCTACCTTTCAAAGGCTCACAAATTTACAGGGCAAATCGAAGGAATTGCGGGAGATAGACCACCTTGATCCACAAAAAGCTTGGGAAATAATCCAACGTGAACTTCACACAAATAAATCGAACAGACGCCCAATAATTTCTTACGCCAAGTTTATGCGCTATGCAGCAATTTTTGTTGGTGTTGTAGGGCTATCCCTTCTATATAGGTCATTTTATATGGAAAAGCAGGTGGAGATAGCACCTGATCCAACAGCCATTAGGTTGGAATTGGGAAATGGTGAAACCCGAATCCTCTCCCAATCTGGCGCTATGGAGATCGTAACAAAAGATGGCGATGTGCTGGGCAGCAAAGCTGACGGTGTGGTCGATTATTCCCAAAACAATATTGATGAAGATGAAGTTGAGGTGTACAATACGCTCCATATCCCCAATGGGAAAATGTTCAAAATTGTATTGTCAGACGGAACTACTGTCAATCTTAATGCCGGTTCCACCTTGGAGTATCCGGTAAAATTCATCAAAGGAAAGCATAGAAAAGTGACCTTGATCGGTGAAGCGTTCTTTGATGTTAAGAAAGATGAAAACAGTCCATTCATTGTCACTTCCCGTTCATTGGACATACGTGTTCTGGGAACCAAATTCAATGTGACTTCCTATCCCGAGGATACAGACCAGAAAACGGTACTGGTCGAAGGATCCGTTAGCCTCTATGAATCGGGCAGGGATTACGATAAAGACGATTCTATATTGCTCACCCCAGGAGATATGGGCTCTTGGGAGGGAACCGATAAAAAAATAAGCGTGAAACAGGTCGATACCGAATTATATACCAGTTGGATGCAAGGAAAACTCGTTCTCAAGGGAATGAAGTTCAAGGATATAGAAAAAAGGCTTGAAAGACACTATGGGGTGACCATACAGAACAAGAACAAAGAATTGGAGGACAGGGTGTTCACGGCCACTTTTGATGTGGAAACCATTGAAGAAGTGCTCAACACTTTCGTGTCCGAAACAAGTTTTGATTATGTGATAGAAAACGATCAAATAACCATTTTAGAATAAATAACCAAAAACCAGTTACACGCCTATGAAATAAATGCACAAAAAAAAATCGGGAAATGCGGCAACATCTTCCCGATTGAGATTATTAACTCAAAAAAATTAAGTTAACTAAAAACATTACAAAGGTATGAAAAATTACATCAAGAGCACTCTGCCTTGTCTAACAAACAACTTGTCGCTGACAGTGAAACTAACTGCACTTTTTTTGACGGTTTCCTTTTTTTCGACATACGCAAATTCCTACTCCCAAAAGACCAAACTCAGTTTGGAAATGGAAAATGTAGAGATTTCGCAAGTGTTCGAACAGATTGAATCTGTTTCAGAATTCAAGTTCTTTTATGACAACAAAAAGGTAAATGCCCACAGAAAGGTCTCCATCAATGTGGACAAAAAATTGATCACTGAAATACTGGACCAACTTTTCCAGGGAACCAACATCACTTATCTTTTCAACAAACAACAAATTATTTTAAAGACCAAGAACGCAATCGATAGCGCAACTCTGGAAGCGGGTCTTCCCCCTTTCCCTGATGACAACCCCCAGGCTACAATTTCAGGAAAGATCACAGATTCCAATGGCGTGCCGATACCAGGGGCTTCCGTAATTGAAAAAGGCACAACCAATGGTGTTGCCGCCAACTTTGACGGAGTTTACCAGATAACGGTCCAGAACTCCAATGCCATTTTGTTGGTCAGTTCCATCGGGTTTACAAGAAAGGAAATTCCCGTTGGTGAGGCCACAACCCTCAATATCGTATTGCAGGAAGATACCCAGAACTTGAATGAAGTGGTTGTTACTGCCTTGGGTATTAAGCAAGAGACCAAGAAGTTGGGATACTCCATAGCTCAGGTAGATGCCGAAGAGGTCAACGTGAACAGGTCCTCCAACTTTATGAACACACTTCAAGGTAAGGTGGCCGGTGTCAACATTTCATCACTGAGCACAGGTCCGGGTGGATCATCAAAGGTCAGGATACGCGGGCAATCCTCCATTTCTGGAACCAACAACCCTTTGATAGTGGTAAACGGTGTTCCCATTGATAATACAAGTTTTGGAACCAGTCCCGGCAGTACAAGTACAGAAGTAGGTACCAATAGCGATGGTGTCTTTTCCGATGGAGGCGATGGTTTTTCCAGTATCAACCCGGACGATATAGAAAGTATGACCATTCTTAAGGGTGCCACCGGGGCCGCACTTTATGGGTCCAGGGCAAAGGATGGCGTGATCATGATCACCACGAAATCCCGTGGCCGCCAACAAGGAATAGGCATCACCTACAACCTTAACGTAATGGACCATACACCTTTGGATTTTACAGATTATCAGTATGAATACGGACAAGGTGAATTCGGGGTAAGGCCAACATCTGCCAATCCCACCTCGGGACAATGGTCCTTCGGGGAGCGTTTTCAGCCTGGAATGACACAGGTTCTTTTTGACGGTGTGGAAGTTCCCTATGTTCCCGTATATGATAGGATAAAGAAATTCTACAGGAACGGAACCGATATTACCAATTCCATATCCATCTCAAGTGGATCGGAAAAGGGAGGTTTCAATCTCTCCCTTTCCAATTTGGGCAGTAAGGGCATAACCCCGAACAACGAATTCAACAGGAAGACCGTGAACCTTGGTGCAAACTATGACTTGTCGGACAAGCTCAGCATTGAGACCCATATCAACTATTCCTATGAGAAAAATGTGAACCCTCCCAATGTAGGTCAACAGGACAACACAATTCCAGTGGCCCTTTTCAATATGGCCAACTCCATGCCATTGGATCTCTTGGAAGAGAAAAAGTTTGATGCCAATGGAAATGAGTTTGTATATAGCAGATTTAGAAATCGCACAAACCCTTACTTCACACTTTCCGAACAATTTAACGAAATACGAAGGGATAGAATTTTCGGTAACGTCGCGGCACGATATAAAATTCTTTCGTGGCTCACCGGACAGATCAGGGTAGGGCAGGATTATTGGTCCCGTTCCCAGGAATTTAACGGATTTCCCACAGGACAAGCTTCCCGCCAAGCTGCTCCCGAACCATTTTTCAATGGTACCTACACCCAAACCGCAAGAAGATATAGAGAAACCAATGTAGACTTTTTGTTCTCCGGCGATTTTGATCTTTCAGAAGACCTAGGACTGGGATTCAATATCGGGGGCAACCAACTGAGAAGAAGGCAAGAGCTTAACCAGGTGGATGTTACCGATTTTGTGATCAGGGATTTGTACACCGTACAAAACGGTAGGGTGAAGAATCCCACCTTTTCCATGTCCGAAAGAGGCATAAACTCCTTGTACGGAGCTGTTGACCTATCCTATAAGGATACCTATTTCTTAAGCGGAACGGCCCGTAACGATTGGTTCTCCACACTTGCCAAAGAGAATAGGAGTATCCTGTATCCGTCAGTTTCCGGTAGTGTTCTGTTCTCCAATTGGATCGGGGATAGCGCAGAATGGCTTACCCTGGGCAAACTAAGGGCCGCTTATGCCGAAGTGGGTAGCGATACGGACGTGAATCCTTATTCCGATGCGCTGTTCTACGACATCAATGCCAACTTTTTCCCAGGACCGGATGGGGCTCCCAATCCAGTCGCCGGGGCCAATACGTCCATACTTCCCAATCCTGATCTTCGCCCCATGCGTGTCAAGGAAACAGAAATAGGTGTGGACTTGAGAATGTTCGATAACCGGGTAGGATTGGATGTGGCCGTATATCGAAAGACCACGATAGATCAGATCATTCCAGCCCAGATTTCCAATTCTTCAGGATTTATAAGCCAGTTGATCAACAGTGGTGAAAGTAGGAGCGACGGTATTGAAATGCTGTTGAACCTGACACCGATTCGCAATGATGATCTACGATGGGATTTCAGTTTCAATGCGTCCTACAATAAAACCAAAGTGATCAGCCTCCTTAGCGATGAGGAAGGAGAGAGTATATTGGTGGGTAACCACGTATTCAACGGTTACCTCTACCAAGTGGTAGGTGAGGAAATTGGTCAATTGGCCGGTTTCGGGTACAAGTTCGACGACCAAGGAAGACAAATATTTGCAAATGACGGAAGGCCTTTGAGGTCAGATGAGATCAAATTCTTTGGAAGTGCACTGCCCAAATGGGTTGGAGGTATCACGAACACTGTGCGTTACAAGGATTTCAACTTATCCTTTTTGATTGACTTCAAATTGGGAGGTAAGATGATTTCCGGTACCAACTTCAATGCCGTTAGACACGGGCTCCATAAAATGACCCTTCCTGGCAGGGATACCGGAGTTATTGGGGAAGGGGTGAACCAGGCAGGAGAACCCAATACTGTTGCAACGGAACCCCAGACCTACTGGGAAGTGGTGCGCTCACAGCAATTGATAGAGCCCATTGTGTACAATTCTGGGTTCTGGAAATTGAGGCAGATTACCTTGGGCTATGATTTCCAAAAGTTCATTCCAGAGAACTCCTTTGTACAAGGGGTTACCCTGAGCCTGATTGCAAACAATGTGGCGATACTCAAAAAATGGGTTCCCAATATTGATCCCGACTCCTTTGCCTATAGCTCGGACAACGTTTCAGGATTGGAATCCACAGGTGTACCGACGACAAGAAGTATCGGGTGTAACCTAAACATCAAATTCTAAATAAGACATCATGAAAAATATAGGGAATAGAATCATAATTTTTGTAATCCTGATAGGTGGTCTATTGGGGTGCGAAAAGAATTTTGATGAACTCAATACCAATACGGTAGACCCCACAAGCGAAAGTATAGACCCAGTGTTCCTGTTGAACAATGCAATAGTTGGGCTCTCCTTTCCAAGTGGCACCAATATCTACTATGATGAAGCCATTGTACAGCAGATAGTCACCCCGAACTCGGGATTTGTGGCCGGGGCCAACTATAATCAGGATAACCGGAACAATACCGGCAATCAGTGGGATGCATATTATGAAAACGTTATAAAACATACCAGTGACGTTATTTTTCAGCTAAACACTGAAGAATCGGACCGCACTAATTTATTGCAGATGGCCCGTATCCTGGAAGCCTATGCTTTTATGGTGTTGACTGATGAATATGGGGAAATCCCATATTTTGAGGCAGGTAAGGGCTTATCGGAGCAGGTGGTGTTGCCAAACTATGATCCCCAAGAACAGATCTACCCGGATTTGATCACAGAATTGACAGAAGCCAGGGATGCCCTGAGTGCTGCTGCCCCAGCTGAAAACGGGGAGGCCATGTACGCAGGAGATTTGGACCAGTGGAGAAAACTGGCCAACTCCCTCTTGGTCAGGATAGGTATGCGACTTTCCAATGTAGATGCTACCTTGGCACAACAGACCGTTCAGAGTGGCTTTGATGGAGGTGTAATGGAGTCAAATGACGATAATTTTGTGGTTCGCCATGACACCAATTTTACCAATCCCTACAGCCCTACCTTTAATGGGACAGAAGCCAATAACTTTTATTTGACGGATGTATTTGTGGACTACCTGTATGGAAACAATGACCCGAGGTTGGCCTCATTGGCAATCAGATATGTGGGTGCTGCATCAGGGCCGGACCAAGTAGTAGGCATCTCATCGAAGGACCCTGACGATCAGATAGGGATGCCTATGGGGTATGACAACAGTACCATCGGCACGGTAGTGGCCAATGAGGGACTGGCCAGTTTCTATGACTTTACCCAGTTGGATAGGTTTACATATGGGGCCCAATCGTCACCCATGTTTCTCTGCACCTATGCACAGACCCAATTGTTGTTGGCAGAGGCAGCGGTCAATGGTTGGGTATCGGGCGATGCGGCCGAATATTATGAGAATGGAATACGCGGACATATGGAGCAGGTAGCTGCCTACGGGGAAAGTGTGGCCATTGCGGGGACGGATATTGATGCTTATATAGCGGCCAATCCATTGGACATGGCCAATGCTGTTGAGGAAATCAACACACAATATTGGGTGGCTTCCTTTTTGAACGGCCCGGAGCTGTTTGCCAATTTTAGAAGGTCTGGCTATCCAGATTTGGCGCCCAATCCCTATCCGGCCCAAGACATCACAGGTGATTTCATAAATAGGTTGACCTACCCCCCTGATGAAATAGCAGTAAATCAGGAAAACCTTCAAGAGGCGGTTTCCAGAATGGGACCCGACAACTTGGATACAAAGGTTTGGTGGGATGTAGATTAATTGATAACCAAGATCATTACAAAAAATAAGTATGAAATCAGTATTGAAACAAATCATAGCTAAGAACAAGCAAGAAGAAAAAGACCTTGGGTTGGCCAGGCAGGCAGAAATGGAAAACCCGAGAACAGCCGACGACAGAAGAAACTTTCTGAAAAAGACGGCCTTGGGCGGTATTGCAATGACCGGGATGATGGGTTTGGGCATAGAAGATACCATAGCACAGACCACGTCTAAGGTCAGCCGGATGTCCGCACCTTCAGAACTCAAGATCACCGATATGAGGTATGCCCTTACAAATGTGATGGGCGGAACGGCCATAATCAAGATAGAGACCAATCAAGGCATTTATGGTCTTGGCGAGGTGAGGGACGCAGCGGACGTACGCTATGCACTTTTTCTTAAAAGCAGGATCTTGGGCAAAAACCCTTGCAATGTCGAAAAGATATTCAAGAGCATAAAACAATTCGGAGGGCCTGCCAGACAAGCTGGAGGGGTCTGCGCCGTTGAAATGGCACTCTGGGATATTTGCGGTAAGGCATACAATGTGCCCGCTTGGCAATTGCTCGGGGGAAGGTACAGGGACAAAGTAAGGCTCTATGCAGATACCCCCGAAGCATCCTCTCCTGAAGAGCAAAAACGATTGATAGATTTCAGGATAAATGAACAGGGATACACTTGGCTGAAAATGGATGTTTCCATTGGGGAACTAAGGGGCAAGCCCAATACTGTGGTCAATAGAAAGTTCTGGGAAAACGATAAAGGAGTTTTGGCCCAATGGGGCGATCGGAGCAATCCGATGTCCTACGCAAATACCATGCACCCTTTTACCCAGATACAGATTACCGAAAAAGGACTTGAGGAACTGCAGCAGGTAGTGGAGGATGTACGGAACATGGTAGGTTATGAAATTCCGATTTCAACCGATCATTATGGACATTTTGATCTCAATAACGGGATACGTTTGGCAAAAGCCCTTGACAAATATAGGTTGGCTTGGTTCGAGGATATGGTGCCATGGCAGTACAATGAGCAATGGAGGACTATCACCGATGCCATTGAGACGCCCACCACCACAGGGGAGGATATTTACCTATTAAAGGATTTCAAGCCACTTATTCACGACAGGGCGGTAGATATTATACACCCAGACCTGGCATCATCAGGCGGCCTTTTGGAAACAAAAAGAATCGGCGACTATGCCGAGGAATATGGTATTGCCATGGCCATGCACCAAGCTGGCACACCTGTTTCTTTCATGGCCAATGTGCATTGTGCGGCCGCGACGCAAAACTTTTTGGCCCTGGAGCACCACTCGGTGGATGTACCATGGTGGGAAAGCTTGGTAAAAACGGTCGGTGGTTTTAAGATGATCGACAAAGGTTTTGCCACCGTTCCGCTTACCGCACCAGGTTTGGGGATAGAGTTGGATGAAGAAGTGGTGAAGGAACATTTGCATCCTTCGGACAAAACATTCTTTAAATCCACTGAAGAATGGAACGAGCTTCGTTCCCATGACAGGACCTATAGTTGATAACGTGGCAACATTCTTCTGAATAAAGGCGGTGTCCCATTAGGTTCACCACTGTATTTGGGAGTAAGATTTTGAGTTAGTTTGAGTTAGTTTGGGTTTGATAGGAAGACTCCCGTTTTCAGCGGGGGTTTCCTATCTCACTTAATACGTTGGAAAATTAGTATGGATCATCCCATTTTATAAGGGAAAATTAAAAAGTACAAAAATGAAAAGTTTAAGGATAGTATTGGTGCTAAGTTGTTTTCTTGGTTTTTTTCATGTCAGATCACAAGGAGTAACGGCCTCACCAGAATACATTAAGGAACTGACCTCCAACTGGACCGGTGAGCGTTTTGCGGACGGAAGGCCAAAAGTCTCCGATGCTTTATTGCAAAGAATGAAAAATATTCAAATAGAAGAGGCTTGGGGCTTTTTAAGGCGAAAGGGATATAACAACCAATATGAAGGTGAATGGGAAATAATCCACCCAGAAAGCGCCATGACAGGTAGGGTCGTGACGGCACAATATATGCCGCTTAGACCGGACTATCAACAATTGGTAAAATTAAAGGGGGCCAAAGAAAACCGTGATACGATCGGTGGCAGCAACTCATGGCCGATCCAGCAATTGGTGCACGGGGACGTTTATGTGGCAGATGGCTACGGAAGAATTATCGATGGTACCCTGATCGGCTCCAATTTAGGAAACGCCATCTATGCCAATTCCAAAAACGGGGTGATTTTTGACGGAGGCGTAAGGGATGTTGCAGGTCTCTTGGATATCGAAGGATTCAATGGATGGTACAAGGGCGCCGATCCTTCCTATTTACAGGAAGAAATGTTGACCAGTATCAACATGCCCATCCGTGTCGGAAGGGCAATCGTTTTACCTGGCGACGTGGTTTTGGCGAACCAACATGGAACCGTTTTTATTCCTTCCCATTTGGCTTCGGAATTGGTGCTTTCCTCTGAAATAGTGGGCCTGCGTGATCTTTTTGGATTTCAAAGGTTACGGGAAAAAAAATACACAGCAGGACAGATTGATACCAGGTGGACAAAAGAGATCAATGCAGATTTTGAAAATTGGCTAAAGGAGTATCCAGATAGCAAACTGCCCATGACCAGAAAGGAACTTAATGATTATATGGCATCCAAAAAAGATTAGGTTCTATCACCATAAAACCAAACGAATGAAAAATTACCTTTTAAAAGATTCCCCTAAATTTTTGATGACCATAAAGCACTGCTTTTTGGGAATACTTCTCTGTTTCTCTACAGTTTTAATGGCTCAAAACAAGGATGCTGAGGTCAAAAAAATCGATGATGCCGTAAACCAGCTTTATAAGGCCATGGTCGATGGAAATAAAGATGAACTGGAGGAATTGACCATGGACAATCTAACCTATGGCCACTCCAGCGGTAAGATAGAGAATAAAGCGGAATACGTGGACGGTGTCTTGCATGGTGGGTTTCAGTTTTCGTCGATAATCCCAGTAGATCAAACTATTTCAATTTCAGGCAAGACCGGCATAGTTCGCCATATTTTTAAGGGCGAAGGCACCAATAACGGTACACCGGCGACAGTCAAAATAGGTTGCCTATTGGTGTTTCAAAAGGAAGGTGGGCAATGGAGATTATTGGCAAGACAGGCATATAAACTTTAATACCCCCGATTTTGAAAAATATCACAATATATACAATAGCACTGGGATTGGCGGGATTGCTGTTCCTGATAATTATTGGGATGGCCATAACGGGCCATATCGATCAGGCCGGACTTTTTATTCTTGGATTTTTTGCGTTGTTGGCCTTCGGGTTTAACGGGTACGAAAAAATGAAGGGGCTGATATTCACCACAATGATTTTTGCGGGGGTGACGGCAGCACTATATTATCCTGATTATTTTACCCATATGGGTGATTTCAAATTCACCGTACTGATTATTCCCTTGATACAGATCATCATGTTCGGCATGGGAACCACGATGAGCATCAAAGATTTTGCGGCCGTATTCCAATCACCAAAAGGGGTGATGATTGGAGTTTCGGCGCAATTGATAGTAATGCCGCTGATGGGTTATTTCTTGGCCCAGATCAGTAATTTTCCCCCGGAAATTGCTGCGGGGATAGTGCTCATAGGCTGTTCTCCCAGCGGTGTGGCCTCCAACGTAATGGCTTTTTTGGCCAACGCCAATGTCGCACTTTCGATAACCATTACCTCCATTGCCACGCTTTTGGCACCCTTTCTTACGCCTTTGATGATGAAGTTGTTCGCCGGTGAGTTCATTGAAATTGATGTGTTCGCCATGATGTGGAGCATCGTAAAGATGATCATCATACCTATCGGGGCAGGCTTGCTCTTCAATAAACTATTTGGCAATAGGACCAAATGGTTGGGAAGGGCAATGCCCTTGATATCCATGTTGGCCATTGGTCTTATAATCACCATTATCACCGCAGCAGGTAGGGACAGCCTTTTGGAAATAGGCGGAATATTGATGCTGTTGGTATTGGCGCATAATCTTTTTGGGTATTTACTGGGGTATTGGTATGCGAGACTCTTTAAGATGTCCGAAAAAGATGCTAGAACCATCGCCATTGAAGTGGGGATGCAAAATGGGGGATTGGCATCTGGTATAGCCAACAGTTTGGGTAAAATTGCCACCATGGGGCTGGCACCGGCCGTATTTGGCCCTCTAATGAACATAACAGGCTCTATTTTAGCTTCATACTGGCATGGAAAACCCACTGTTGAAAAGCCTGAAACTGTAATGACCAATTAAAAAATCAATAATTATTCATCCATATAAGTCAAAAACAAACAACGTATGAAAAATTCAAGAAGATCTTTTATATCCAAATCAATCGTGGCCAGCGCGGGATTGGGAATGGTATCCTCAGTAGCATTTGGTTCGGAATACCAGGAAGCCATGGACAAAAACCCGAAACTATCCGCACCATCGGATCTGAAAATCACAGACGTTAAATGTGGCTATATTAAACGCGGAAGTAGTTTATTTGTCAAAATATATACCAACCAAGGAATTTATGGTTGCGGCGAAGGTGTGGATGCCGTTAACGGCACCTACCATCTTGTCCAGATGTTTGGAAGACGGTTACGGGGTCAAAGTCCGTTCAATGTCCACAAGATTTTTGAGGATATCCGAAGGGGTGGGCATTTCGGTGGAGCCCAATCTGGAATGTACGTGGCCGTACTTTCTGCCATAGAGACTGCCTTATGGGATTTGTCAGGAAAAGCCCTTGATTTGCCCGTATATCAACTGCTTGGAGGCAAATTTAGGGATAAAGTGAGGGTGTATTGCGATACTGCACTATATCGTGTTGAGTTCCCCTCTCCGGATGATTTTGCCACCGCGGCCAAGGATGCCATCAGCAATTGGGGCTTTAATGCATTGAAATTCGACTTGGATTATGCAAGTGACCCTGATAAATACGATCGCTATAACTGGACGGCCAGTCCTGGCGAAATCATAAGAATGTATGACCAGCTTGCTGCAGTGAGGGAAGCTGTAGGACCAAAAATAGACCTTTGTGTGGATATGCACGGGCGTTACGATCATGTAACCGCCCAGACCATTGCCAAAAAAGTGGAAGACCTTAACCTGACTTGGTTGGAAGAGCCAATCCCAGCAGAAAATTTTGATGCCTTCAAAACACTGGCCGAGGAGACCAGCACACCCATTTCGGCAGGTGAAAATGTGTATTTAGGCCACGGATTTAAGCAATTGTTGGATAATGGGGTGGATATTATCATGCCCGATCTGCAAAAATGTGGCGGACTTGGGGAAGGACAACGCATTGCGAACCTCGCCAATCTATATTACGTTCCCTTTTCGCCCCATATGGTAGCTTCCTTCTTGGGGGCCATGGCCTGTGCCCATGTGTGCGTCACGGTGCCCAATTTCCATTTGATGGAATGGCAATCCTATTTCCACACAGATCCAATGTTCAAGGAAATCGTTACCTACGATGAAGGGGATTGGGTAAAGGACAGTTTTGTCACTGTTTCCAACAAGCCCGGTATTGGAGTGGATATAAACGAAGAGGCCATGAGGAAATATGCACCGGAAGGCGTGCCATTTTTTGAATGATCAACAGTAAATCAAACCATACTATTATGTCAAGAAAAACATACATGCTATTATTGGTCCTTGTCGGTCTGGCAACTCAAATGATGGCTCAGCAGATCAGCAAGGAAGAACTCATTTTTTTGACCCCGGAATGGAAAGGGGAGCGTTTTGAAGATGGTAGACCCAAAGTATCGGATGCGCTATTGGAAAGGATAAAATCCGTAAGTGTGGAAGAGGCTTGGGCCGTGATGAAGAATGAGGGTTATCGCTATCAAATCGCGGAGGATTGGAAAATGATCAATCCGGATAGTGTCTTGGTCGGGCGTGCGGTCACGGCAACCTTTATGCCAGGTCGTCCAGATGTCTGGAAAGCTATTGATGACCGTGGAAAGGCCCAGGGAAAACGAGGACAGAACACTTGGCCCGTGGATATTTTGGTCAAGGGCGATGTGTATGTGGCCGACCAATTTGGTGCTGATAAGGATGGCCCAACAATTGGTGACAATGTAGGTAATGCCATTTATGCGAAAACAGGTAATGGCATAGTTTACGATGGTGCCTTAAGGGATGTTGAAGGACTCATGGAGATAGGTGGCTTTACCTCTTTTTACACAAGTTATGATGCTTCACACCATAATCCTCCCGGAGATTTGAATACCATGCTCATCGGCATCAATAAGCCTACAAGAATCAGGACCGTAACTGTAATGCCCGGTGATGTTGTTTTGGGCAAAATGGGCGTGGTCACCTTTATACCTGCACATTTGGCAGAAAAAGTGGCGACAACTTCCGAGGTTGTCCGTTTGCGCGATATGTTCGGACATCAACGTATCAAAGAGGGTGTCTATACGGCCGGACAAATAGATACACGTTGGGCCGATGACATTGAAAAGGACTTTAGTAAATGGCTCAACGAACATATTGACGAACTTCCTGTTTCCCGAGAGCAAATCCAAGAAATTTTGAAGAAAAGAACTTGGTAAACTTAATATAAACGTTGACAACTACCATTGTTCGGCGGAGAGAAGAAATACTCTTCAGCTATGCATAATGGACTTTTCATTCATACTAATGTCAAATACTAAATTCACGTTTTCATCTTGGGGCCCCTTGGTGGTACAGGTAGTTTTAGTCCTTATCACGGGATGCCAGACCCCTACAAAAGAAATTGCGGAACACACCACGTGGTCACACTACGGAGGTAGTCCCGATCAATCCAAATTCTTTGAGTCGCCCAGCATCACAAAGTCCAATGTTGGGGAAATGGAGTTGTTATGGAATTATCCTTCGGGTGATGACCGTTTTTATTTTTTCAACCCCATCATTGTGGACAGTACCATGTTCGTTCTTGGAAAAAACAGTTCCCTCATTGCCATACATGCCCGGACGGGGAAAGAACTTTGGATACATACCGATCTTTCAGGCATCACGAGGAGGGGCATCAATTATTGGGAAAGTGGGGACAAAAAGGACAGAAGGTTGTTGTTTACACTGAATAATTCCCTTCAGGCCATTGATGCAGTTACCGGAAAATCAATTATGGATTTTGGTGACAATGGCTATGTGGACCTTCGTGAAGGGCTGGATCGAGATCCGACATCTGTTACCCAGATACAATCCATGATGCCCGGCGTTGTCTATGATGATCTTTTGATATTGGGATCTGCCCCGGGGGAAAGCTATTTTTCGCCACCTGGCCACGTCAGGGCCTACAACGTAGTTACCGGTAAACTGGAATGGACCTTTCATACCATACCCCGTCCTGGAGAATACGGTTACGAAACTTGGCCAAAGGATGCCTATAAATATGTAGGGGGTGTCAATGTATGGAGTGAAATATCGGTGGACACAGAACGTGGAATTGCCTATTTGCCCATCGGTTCGCCCACTTATGATTATTATGGAGGCGATCGGCTGGGCAGCAACCTTTTTGCGAACTCCCTGGTCGCAGTTGATGCCAAAACGGGTGAAAGGCTCTGGCATTACCAAACGGTGCACCATGATCTTTGGGACTATGACCTGTCGCCGGCCCCACAATTGCTCACGGTGGACAAAGACGGTAAAAAAGTGGACGCCGTGGCTATTGCCACCAAGCATGGTTTTGTCTTTGTGTTCGATCGTGTAACCGGGGAGCCTATTTTTCCCATCGAGGAAAAGCCGTTTCCCAAGAGCGAAATGCCGGGTGAGGAATCCTGGCCCACGCAGCCCATAACTTCGCTTCCCAGTTTTACGAGACATGAAGTTACGGAGGAGAACCTCAATCCGTACTTTTCGGATAGCCTTCGACAAGATTGGCTCAAAAGATTGGATTCCACCAAATCAGGACTGTACGAGCCTCCATCGGACAAATATGAGACCATCATAATGCCAGGGGCCTTGGGCGGAGCGAATTATGGCAACACCGCTGGTGATCCCCAAAATGGCATGCTGTACATCTTGACCCAGGAATATGCCTCCATCTATCGATTGAACAAGTTGGAACCAACAAAAAAAGAACTCACAAAGAATGATGTGGACAAAGTGAGATCTCTATATGAATCGTCCTGTATTGCATGCCATGGCCCAAATATGGAAGGCGGGGCCGGGCCATCCCTGAAGAACTTGGGGCATCATATGTTCTATGAGGAATTCAGAAACACCGTGGTCAATGGAAAAGGCGTAATGCCCGGTCTGGTACACGTGGATGAAACTTCCTTGAAAGCGTTGTTCCAGTTTCTTGGAGGGGATCCGGAGCGTAGAAGTTTCAGGCGTGGAGAACAGCAGGGAGAACCCATAGATGGGCCAGTAGTGGCCTCGGGAGGGGTGATTGTGCCACCCGATGTGCAACGGGGTGCCCCAATGCAGGAGTATCCACAAGGTGTGGAACACCCAGAAACCAGATATACTACGGATTATGGTCTGGATTGGCCAGGTTTGATCGATCCGCCCTGGTCATCCATCATTGCATATGACCTGAACGAAGGAACCATTAAATGGCGACAACCCGTAGGAGTCGATTCACTCTACGTCCAGGGTGATAAAACCAAAGGGGCACCGAACGGTACACAGCGGAAAGGTATGGTGATTACCTCTACGGGCATTGTATTTTCCACTGCAAAAGGGGGAAAAGTCTATGCTTTTGATGCAGAAAATGGCAATGTGCTCTGGGAAACAACATTAAGCCATGAGACCAATGCCCAACCCAGTATGTTTTCCTTGGATGGAAAGGAATATTTGGTGATCAATGCCACCTCCGATTTCAGAAGCGATAGTTACGACCACTCCAAGAAACCCGGAGCAGTCGCAAAAGGCTACTTGGTTTATGGGATACCGGACAAAGAGTAGCTTGTTGCATAGAAGCAGCTAACTCTATAAACCTAAAATTGAACTATACAAATACAATGTTATGAGACCAATACTCAGTTTTTTGTTCTGTTTGATGGGCAGTATCTGCATCGCCCAAAACCTTAATGAAAGAGTGGTTCACAATGAACCTTCTGCGTATAGGGAATTATCCAAAGTACATGACGGTGCAGGCAAAATGGGTTTTACCCAATTGATTGGACGAAATGATCTGTCCACCAATTTCCTGTACCTACATTCTGGGGTCATTCAACCCAAATCGGGGATTGGTCACCACTTTCACCATTCCATTGAAGAAATGTATGTTATTTTGGATGGAGAGGCTGAATTCACCATTAACGGAAGAACCTCCAAAATAAAGGGGCCGGCCTTGGTTCCCTGTAAATTGGGAGATTCCCATGGTATTTATAATGCATCCGATAAACCGCTCAAATGGCTCAATTTTGCCGTAAGTGAGGTCAAGGCGCAGGGAGATGCCTTTGACCTTGGTGATAACCGTGTTGGGGCCAAAAAGGATGATGTCCCTGTATTTGTGTCCTCCCAATTGGACACGGGTAAACTGAAACAAGACAATGAGGTTTATAAGGGAAAAGGAGTTTTATATAGAAGGATTTTTAGTCCAGAGGTTTTTAGAACGGATTGGAACTATGTGAACCACTTGGTAATTCCATCAGGGAGTACAACGGAAAAGCGTCAATTGGAAGGTGTTGAGGAAGTGTACTACATAATGAATGGGAGTGGATCGGTAACGGTCGGTTCCGCATCGGCCAAAATTCAAAAGGATGATTCGTTCCATGCTGGTTTGGGAGAAGAAATAGCTTGGTCAAATAGGGGCAATGATAATCTTGAAATACTTGTAATTGGCATTGCGGCTTCAAAAGATAGGGGACTGGCAATTGCCAAACCTTTGGAAACACCCAAGGCCATGGTCTTACAAATGGATTTTGTGGTGGAAAAGGAAAATGCCAAGGCTTTTGAAGAAATGTATTATTCCATCTACGTCCCTGCCATGGTCGTTCAAGACGGGTATCTCAGCTCGAAATTACTTCGACTTTTTCCAGATGATTTGGCCAAGGAAATACAGGCAGAACCTACTACATACAACTATCAGATCCAAATATCTTTTGATACGGAGGAAAACAGGAGAAAGTGGGTAGCAAGTGACCAGCACCAAATCGCTTGGCCAGCAGCTTCGGGACTTGCCAAGGAATTCAAATGGCGCGGATACCATGTTATGGGCGACGATGTACAGAATTAGATATTATCATTGATATTTTTTTAGAGGTAATTGACATACCCTTTTCTGTTGGTGCGAATCTTATACACCTTATCATAACTCACAATATAGAGTGTTTTCATATCCTCATCTCCAAAACCTAAACTTACTGGAAATGAAGGTAGATTGATCATACCTATAAAGGAGCCTTTGGAATCAAAAATCTGGACCCCATAATAAGTGGCCACATAAATATTTCCCATGGTATCAATGGCCATCCCGTCCGCGCTGGAGGATCTGCCTTTCCGATTTAGCACATTTCCGGTCAAATGCAGTTCTGCAAATTTCCTACTATTTGAAATCGTACCGTCCTCGTTCACATCATATGCCCAAACAAAATTATCCTTTGAACTGTCTACCGGATACCAAGATTCATCATCATAACAATTATTGATGTAGAGCGTTTTCCCGTCGGGAGTCAATAAAATCCCATTGGGCATGGCAAATTCATTGGGTTCCACCAAGCGGGTCACCTCTTTTTCAGGGGAAATATAATAAACGGCTCTTCCAGGTTGGAATTTTTCCGCTTCCATCGTAAACTGGGGATCGGTGAAATAGATGCCGCCCTTAGAATCGGTGATAATATCGTTGGGTCCGTCTATGGGCTTGCCATTATAGGTGTTGGCAATAACTTGGACTACTTGTCCGGATGTGGTCATTTCCACCACCCGGTGCCCAATCATGTCACAGACCAATAAATTGCCATTTTTATAGGGATACAATCCGTTCGCCTGCATTTTCCCTTCCGTAATATTTTGGTACGTTCCATCAGGGTCCAGTGCCACAATGGAACTCTTTTTTGGGTCGGCGTTCCAGTTTTGGTCAAAGTACATGTTGGAAAAATAGAGTTTTCCGTTCATCCATTTGGGACCTTCGCTAAAGGTCAGTGTAGGTTCTGTTTTTGAACCATCGATCACCAATTCGAGCTGAGCGTCCTTTGGGATAATTTCGTGATATCGCTCAAGTGCCGCCTGTTGCTTGGCCAGATAATCTTCCCGAACGGGCCAAAAAATATCAAGTGCATCAAAGCCCAATTCACCTGCTGTACCGGAATGTACCACGTTTCCTGGAACAAGGACTATATCCTGAGGTTTCAATTCCATCTCTTGGTCCAGAACGGTTTGTTTTAGGGTCCCTCTCAACAGAATAGTGATTTGCTCCTCTGGATGAATGTGTGCCGGAGATTTGGAATTTGGGTCCGCCGAGACAAAACTTAGCTGCATGTCCCCTCCAGAAACCAATCTTGCATAGACCCCTTCGGTAAGTTGGGTAAACTGAATATCGAAAAGGTCATAAACTTTATTGGGTACAACGGTCGGTTCATTCTTGGATATCTGTTCCTTGGCTTTCGAAGGAAGTTCATCAACCCCCATTTTTTCTAGATAATCAAACCTTATAGGGCTATAAACCTCCATCACTTTGGCTCCAGTATCTCCAGCGACAATCTCGCTTTGGCTTCCTTTGTCTTGATAAATAAAATCAATTCTCGGTGTACCGCTATGAGTGCCATCTGGTTCTTCCCGTCCCCTTGCCATCATTTTATAAGTATTGCCATCTCCAATGAAATTAATGGAACCCTCAGTTACAATCAAAAATCTATCGGCAGGCAAGTTTTCTTTCGGGATGGTGGAATTGGGTTCCAGTTCCAATACACTGACCAAATTCCCATTTCCCCAGAAAATTTTGGCCATGACGCCAGGATATAATTGCACACTTTCCAAATTTTGGATATTTGCGGGTGTTCCCACTTCCAAATTGGGAGTCACGGAACTTGAAGGAAGGTCGGGCAATTCCTTAACTGTCAGCCCATATTGCTCAATCAATTCTGTATTTCGCTTTTCCCATTTTGGCTTGACCGAAGAGTTACAGCTACTGTTAAGAATTAAAATAATACTTAATAAACCAGGAAGGGTTTTCATTAAATGGGAAATGCGTAACATATTCAATAATTATCCTTAAAATTTCAGTTTCGATGTGATTTAATACTTATTAAATATACGGTAAAAAGGCTTGTGTCACCCTTGTGGTTGGGAAATTGGACCGAATTGCAAGAAGCATTTCACGCTTAACCAAGCTGATTGGGGACACTGAGCGTAAAGGGGTCAACTACAAGGGCATTCAAGTAACTTTCATTGACACCACATTCCCAAGGTAGATTTATCTTAAAACTTTTGGTTTTTATAAAGGGAATAGAACACACATAATTGTTTTAATGTAGCTTATCATTTTCAAAAGGCAATACTGAAAAATCAGTAGAAAAAATTACATGGTTTGAGTGATTGACCAATACATAAGAGCCCAATAATTTTATTCAGCTTTAAACTTGGTATTTAAAACTGAAACATGATCTCTCAAAATCTGCATTTAAGAACGAAACAACTACCTATTTTCCTGTCTCTTATACTACTCTCGGTATTGTTTAAGAGTTGCTCAAAAGATGATGGCAATACGGTGTCCGAATCATTTTCCCCTAATGTTCCTTCAATATCCGGGGATTTGGGAATGAAGCAATGATATCCTCATCCAAACCCTCAAACTTGCTCCTTTTGTAGCTTTGGTAAAGTCTCTTCAGCAAATTGGAATACCACCCAATACAGGAGTCAAGGCCTTATGCTATCATTACTGGGATCTTATATCCTTTTATCCATTGACATTTCTTCCTGGGTTGAATCCCAAATCTCATATTCGTTTCGGATTTCGGGGCAGGTCATGGGATACAATCCAATAATGGAGTGCCCATTTTTCACTTTTTCCATCACAAATTTTTCAAAGCGGGTCATTTGAAGGCATTCTTCAACGACCTCCTTTACCACCTCCTTTGGGATGACCATCACGCCATCATCATCACCCACAATATAATCCCCAGGGAAAACGGCAACATCGCCACATCCAATGGGCTCGTTCAATGAAATGGCTTGATGAAGGGTCAGGTTGGTAGGGGCCGAGGGTGTTTTGTGATAGGCGGGGAAATCAAGTTCTGCTATTTCACCCGAATCTCTAAAGCCTCCATCTGTCACGATACCTGCAACGCCCCTTTTCATGAGCCTCGTGATCAATATGCCGCCTGCCGAAGCAGCCCGGGCATCTTTCCGGCTATCAATGACCAATACATGGTCTTCTGGACATTGTTCCACAGCAAGTCTTTGTAGGTGCCTAGGATTTTTAAATACTTCGATGGGGTTCAAATCTTCCCGAGCCGGGATATACCTCAACGTATAAGCTTGTCCCACCATGGTTGGCTTTCCTGTTTTCAAAGGCCTGACATCTTGGATGTATTGATTTCGATAACCCTTTTTAAAGAGACAGGTTGCAATAGTAGCCGTACTTATGGTGGTCAATATTTCTTTGATTGTTTTCGAATTAGGTTCCATGATAGTTGGATTGACAGTTTCGCTTCAATTGATTTTATCCCATGTGTTCTTCAGAAAGTCCAAATCGGCTTTCATTTTCTTAAATACCTCTTTTGGATGCATTTGGATTTTGGAAGCTCCGTGTTCTGCACCCCCCAGATCATACTCCAAATGCAATGAGATGGGGACATTGATACGATATCGCTTCAATAAGGAAAAGTACTGTTCAAAATTGACCATGCCCATGCCCAACGGGGTGTTTATGGGCTTCCACTTCCCCTGTACGGTTCCCCACTTGAAATCCTTGATCACTATTGATTTTATATAAGGGCCTATGCGCCTCAAACCCAACTCCCAATTAAGCCCTCCTTCCACAACGGCATGTCTTATATCATATTGACAGCCTATGAACTTATTTTCGGTATCGGACAACAGCATGGCCAAATCCCATATCGAAGAACCAACAAAATTACCTGCATGGTTTTGATAACATCCAATCAGGCCAAGTTTTTCATTGATGGATTCCAAACTTCTGAATTGCTCCGAGTAGATGGATTGACTTTCAGTGATCGGTCTCTTCTCTGGATACGAAAGCCAACCCATCCGATAATGGGTCAGTCCAAATTTTGCCGCGGTTTCGAGTACCTTCAATCCAGTGGTGTCTTTGGTATCCAACAGGTCTGTGGTCATCATATTTGGTTTTAATCTATGGCTTCTCATGGCTTCAACGGCTTTAGGCAAATCATCTTCGACGCGTGTAGGCAGTACATGTCCTTTCTCCCTGACGGTCAGATCCAATCCATCAAAACCCATTTCTGCGGCCGCATCAGCCATGTCATTATAGTTCAGGAATTGAAGGTGCTTTGAGAAAAGATTCACTTCAATCGCACTTGATCCAACCGCTTTTCCACCTATGGGAACTGGTATAAAACCCATCATAGGAATGGTAGCAATACCCATTCCGGAAAGTTGGGTGAATCTTCTTCTAGATATATATGATTCTTCTTTCTTCATTTTGATTGCTTTTTTTCATCTATTAGACTGTTTTTTTGTTAAAATTTTGCAGCTGTCACAAATATATGTATTTTTGGTCAACCAAATTGGTTAACCAATTATTGTTTTCAATGAAGTTTCACCATTTTATTTTGTGTTCCCTTATTTTGATCGGTCTTCAATCCTGTGGCAAAAAAAAGTTGGAGGGTATTTTAGTGGAGACGGTCCATGACTTTGACCGTGCCGTATCCGATGCTAAACCTGGGGATGTCATTGTTTTGGCCAATGGTATCTGGAAAGATGCTGAATTATTGCTGGAGGGAAGGGGGACCAAGGAAAAACCAATTACATTGATTGCACAGGAAAAAGGGAAGGTCAGTTTGGAAGGATCTTCGAATCTTAGGTTATCTGGGGTGTATCTACATGTTGAAGGATTGATCTTTAAAAATGGAGGTACACCTACGGGAGAGGTTATCTCTTTTAGGAAAGACAAAAGTTCTTTGGCCAACAATAGTCGGGTGACAGCATGTGTCATTGACAATTTTAATACTACTGAAAGGCACAATCCGGAAACTTGGGTGGCCATTTATGGTAAGGGAAATCGCATTGACCACAATCATCTAGTTGGGAAGCGAAACCGAGGCGTGACCATGACGGTCCATGTTAACTCAAGTGAAAGTCAAGAAAACTACCATAAAATTGACCATAATTATTTTGGACCTAGACAGACTTTGGGATCCAATGGAGGCGAAACCCTTCGTATCGGTACCAGTCATTTTTCCTTGGCCAACTCCAATACTTTGGTGGAGGCGAACTACTTTGATCGTTGCAATGGGGAACATGAAATCATCTCAAACAAATCGTGTCAAAATACGTTCAAGGGCAATGTTTTTTATGAATGTACCGGTACTTTGACCATGCGACACGGTAACGGGACCTTGGTGGAGAACAATGTCTTTTTCGGCAATAATAAACCCGGTACCGGAGGGATTCGGGTGATTAATGGCCAACAAACGGTCAGAAACAATTATGGAATAGGGTTAAAGGGGAGTCGATTTAGAGGGGCATTGGTGGTGATGAACGGTGTGCCCAATTCCCCACTCAATAGGTATTCCCAGGTTGAAGATGCTGTCATTGAGAATAATACCTTTATTGATTGTGATCATATCCAGTTATGTGCTGGTAGTGATACTGAGCGAAGCGCAGCGCCGATAAATTCCAGGATTTCAAATAACATTTTCTACAGCAAAGATCGGGATGACCTGTTTACTGTCCATGATGATATTTCCGGAATCATTTTCGAAAACAATGTTATCAGCCCCAATATCCGTCCCATAGTTGAAAATGGATTTGAAGCAATGCCCTTAGCGTGGGTTACAAACGAAAATGACCTCTTGGTGCCAAAAGGTCTAGGCGGCACTATTGGGGCACGGCCATCCCTTGATCATGTTTCAAAGGAAAACACTGGGGTGAGTTGGTACCCTAAGGAAATTCAGGACGTTGCTTTGAATTCGGGAAAAAAAATAAGTGTTTCCCCAGGGTTGAATACCCTATTCGATGCTGTGAAGCGTACGTCGGCCGGAGACATTGTTGAACTAGGTCAAGGAACCTATACCGTGACCAAGACCATTTCTGTTCCACATCCCTTGACCATTCGATCAAATGCCACCGAGGCACCCTTGATTTTGTACGGGAAAAATTTGCTTTTTGAAATTGGGAACGGAGGTAGCCTATCCTTGTCCGGACTGGTGTTTGATGGTGGGGAGGCCCCGGATATGGCTGGTAATACCGTAATCTCGACCAGTAGCTATTCGATGAACAAAAACTATAATCTTTTTATAGACCATTGCGAGTTTTTGAACTTGGATGTGAACCATTCCTTCGATGTGGTGAGTGTTTATAAAAATACGTTTGCCGATACCATTAGCATAACAAATTCAAGGTTTAGGAACATTTCTGGTAATGTTATTGCCTTGGACAAGGAAATTGATGATATAGGGATATACAATGCAGAGCATGTCATTATGAAAAACAATTTGTTTGCTGCCATTGGGGGCATGGTCTTGGGTTTGTACAGGGGAGGCACTGACGAGAGTACTTTTGGCCCTTTTTTGGAAATGGACCATAATGTTTTTGACAATGTGGGACATGATGTAAAGAATAAACAGCATACGGCCGTCTCACTTTATGGGGTTCAGGACATCGAGATCAAGAACAATATATTCAATAACAGCAAGGGCTTGAACATCCATTTAGTGATAGGGGAGCCAAGGGTCAATATGGCCAATAATAATTTTTATAATTCGGATAAACCAAAGATTACAGGAGACCAAAAATATAGTGTTGAACACCTTTGGTCGTTCGCCCCCGGATTTGTGGATGATCGGACGTACCGCCTTGCCGAAGATTCTGTCTTAAAAGGGAAAGGTACCGATGGCGGGGACTTGGGATTGATTAAAAGCTAATGGAAATGGGTGGTAAAAAAGTACAGACCTTAATTACGCTATGCTGCATGTTGTTAGTGGGTATGAATTGTAAAATTTCTGCCCAGGAACACCCCAGCCTGATTCTTACAAAAGCCGGCGTGGCGAACATACAAAAAGAATTGGGGAAGGTGCCACTGTTGGACCTGTCATTGGAAAGAATAAAAGCGGAAGTGGATGCTGAAATGGCATTGGACATAGATACCCCGATACCTAAAGATTACTCCGGGGGATATACCCATGAAAGGCATAAGCGCAATTACCTGACCTTGCAAAAAGCGGGGATTTTGTTCCAGATATTGGAAGATGAGAAATATGCCATTTACATTAGGGATATGCTGTTTCAATATCAGGAAATGTACAAGGATTTACCTGTGCATCCAAAAGAACGGTCCTATGCCCGGGGAAAATTGTTTTGGCAATGTCTTAATGATAGCAATTGGTTGGTCTATGTCAGCCAAGCCTATGACTGTGTTTACGACTGGTTGTCAAAAAAGGAAAGAAACCAACTCGAAAGGGACCTATTTCGACCCTTTGCCGACTTTATATCCATAGACAACCCCCAATTCTTTAACCGTGTCCATAATCACAGCACATGGGGGAATGCAGCGGTTGGAATGATTGGATTGGTCATGGGGGACGAAGAGTTGATCGATAGGGCCCTCTATGGCATCAAAAATGACGGATTGTCGCCAGAGGCCAAGGACAATGACGGTGGGTTTATCAAGACAGCGGGCAAAGCCGGTTTTTTTGCAAATATCGAAGAACCTTTCTCACCCGATGGCTACTATACGGAAGGGCCATATTATCAACGTTATGCCATGTACCCTTTTCTAATCTTTGCGGCAGGGCTCCAAAACGTAAAGCCAGAACTGAAGATTTTTGCCTACAAGGACAGTGTGTTGGTCAAATCGGTAGGGGCACTGATCAATCTTTCCGACAAGGACGGGAAATTTTTCCCCATGAACGATGCCCAAAAGGGCATGTCGTACTATTCCCGTGAATTGGTGACGGCCGTGGATATTGCCTATCATTATGGGGGGAAGGACCCAAAGTTGCTCAGTATTGCGGAAAAGCAAGGAAAAGTGCTATTGGATGATTCAGGTTTATCCATCGCATTGGGGATCCGCGAAGGGAAAGCTGAGCCCTTTAAAAAAAGCTCGATAAACCTATCGGATGGCCCAAATGGTGATCTGGGAGGTGTTTCAATTTTACGAAAGGAGAACGTAGAGCTGGTCTTTAAATATACTGCGCAAGGATTGAGTCATGGCCATTACGATAAATTGTCCTTTATGCTCTATGATAATGGAACTGAAATCCTCCAGGACTATGGTATGGCCCGTTTCGTGAATATTGAACAAAAAGGGGGCGGAAATTACCTAAGGGAGAATGACACTTGGGCAAAACAGACCATAGCCCACAATACCCTGGTCCTAAACGAAACATCCCATTTTAATGGCAAGTATGAAATCGGTAGTCGCCATCATTCAGAGTTGTTCTTCCATGATATGTCGAGCAGCGATATCAATGTAGTCAGTGCCAAGGAATCCAATGCCTATTCCGGAACGGAAATGCACCGCACAATGGTGGTCTTGAGCGCTGTGTTCCTTGATCAACCAGTTGTCCTTGATCTGGTGAAAGTCGAATCCAAGACAGACAACCAATATGACTTGCCCTTTCATTTTTTGGGTCAGGTAGTCAAGGTGGGCTTTGCTTACGAAACTCCTACCGAACTCCAACCCTTGGGAACCGAAAATGGCTATCAACACCTTTATTTGGAGGGAAGGGGTAGATCAGAATCACAGAATTCGAAACTTACCTGGCTTCGAAATGGAAAGTTTTATACCCTAACAACGGTTTCCGCACCTGATGATGAATTGCTTTTTACACGAATAGGGGCCAATGATCCGGAATTCAATCTACGTAGGGAGGGCAGTTTGGTGATCAGAAGGAAAAATAGGGGAGATACCGTATTTGTGACGACCATTGAACCCCATGGCAGCTATAGCCCGGTATCCGAATTTTCCGTGGGTTCCAATAGTGGGATCAAAGCATTGAAGTTGGTTTTTGATTCGCCCGCTTATACAGTGGTCACCATAGAAAATCATGAAGGAAAAGTTGGGTTGTTCATCTTATCGAACAAGCATAATTCGAAGCTAATGGAGCATAGCCTGAGCTTCGGAAATAATAACTATCAATGGACAGGACCTTACCTGTTCATTATTGAAAAACCATAAGACATTATGAAAACATTTAAGCCAAGCAAGGAATTTTTATTCGACGATGATATTCAATGGGAGACCATAGGGATCGGGGTCAAACGAAAAATATTGGCCTACGACAATCAGATCATGTTGGTGCGGGTGCATTTTGAAGAAGGCGGTATAGGGCCTGTCCATAATCATTATCATTCACAAGTGACGTATGTGGTCAGCGGAGAATTTGAATTGACCATAGATCAAGAAACCCGATTGTTGAAAGAAGGAGATGCCTTCTATATCCCACCTCATGTGGACCATGGAGCCGTTTGTAAAAAAGAAGGTTTTCTCATTGATGTGTTCAGTCCGATAAGAGAGGATTTCATGATCGATAGGTAAGAATCCCATGGAATGGCATATCTGTAGCAAAGAATTCCATTTTTTATCAAAGATATAAATTTCACGCTATTTTTTTAAGGATTTATTTTTCAGTGACTTTTAAAAGACTTATATTTGGTTTACCAATTTGGTAAACCAGTTTGGTCAACCGACGAAACCTGATTCAATTAACTAAACAAACTGCAAATGGAAATCACACTAGAATAAAAAAAAGGATAGGTGCACACCTATCCTTTTCGGAGTTTACTTCTTCGGAGGGAAGTAAATTTTGTAGCACATAGACAAATGAACCACATGCTTGATCCAAAATTACTAAAAAGATATCAAACTAGGATAAAGCGTGTTTTAAAGGAGCAAGCCAATTAGTTGCCCTTATGCTTGTGTTTCGACACAAACTTTAACTGCACACATAAAAATTAACTAAACAAAATGAAAGTAAAGACCATACTTGCGTTGTTTACATTTTTACTATCCAATGTTTACCTTTTTGCACAGGACCAACGTTTGATATCTGGAAGTGTCACCGACGCCCAAAATGACCCGATCCCGGGGGTCACCATTATTGTACAGGGTACAACTCGGGGCACAACCACGGATTTTGAAGGAAACTATGAAATTGCGGCGACCACTGGGGAAGTACTCCAGTTTTCATATTTAGGTTTTGAAAGACAACTTGTTGAAGTGGGATCCCAAATTGCTGTCAATGTAGTCCTGCAAGAAAGTGCCAGTGAATTGGATGAAGTGGTGATCATTGGCTATGGCACCCAGAAAAAGGCAAACTTGACAGGGTCCATAGCAAAAGTTGTGAATGAGAATTTAGATCAGGCTCCTACTTCCAGAATTGATGATGCCCTGAAGGGCCAAATTGCAGGAGTGAATATCTTATCCAGCAACACTTCTGCCGGATCTGCACCTTCCATTACCGTAAGGGGACAGGGTTCCATATCCTTTGAGTCCAATCCCTTGATTGTGATCGATGGTATTGCCGTCGGGACAGATGCTGATTTCTTGTCAAGCATTGATACCAATGATGTGGAATCCATAGAAGTGTTGAAAGACGCTTCCTCTGCCGCGATCTATGGTTCCAGGGGCGCAAATGGTGTGATTGTCATTAACACCAAAAATGGTGTGGAAGGTCCGGCCCGATTTTCCTATAATACGTATGTGGGCTACCAATTTGTACCACGGCGTGATGGGATTATTGCCGACGTGGATGAAGGATTTAGATACACCTTGGAGAACAACAATGGACAATTGACCGATCAGCTCCGTTATATTCAACTTTTGGGCACCAAGACGGATTGGCAAAAGGTTCAAATGCCCGGAGGGTATATCCAAAATCATTCCTTTTCGGTATCCGGGGGCTCAAAGTTTAGCAAATACCGAGCTTCATTGGGGTATTTGGAAGATGAAGGTGTTCTACTCACCGATAAATTCCAAAAAATCAATATTCGATTGAATTTGGATACCAAAATAGGGGACAAAGTGGATTTTGGGGTCATGCTCAATCCATCGCGAACGGAACAAAGGGTGTTCCCGCCCCTTTTGCATGATGCTTTGCGACATGCACCCTGGGCACCCATTAGGTATGATGAGCATACCATTCAATTTGTCAATCCCTATATCCAAGGCGGTAGATATGCAGATTTGCAGGTTGGGGACTTCGTTTCTGAATTGTCCTTTGATGATTATGACCTCGAAAATGGAATGCCAATACCTGCATCTGGGGTGGATATCAATTCTACTGGAAATTCAACGGCTTATGCCGATGTTGTGGAAAGGGATTACCGGGTGTTCCAGAACAAGATTTTTGCCAATGCCTATCTCAATTACCATTTTAGCGATGACCTGTTCTTCAAGCAAAGTGTTGGAGGGGATTACAGGAACATAAAGGATGTGAGGTTCACGGGCATCTATGCCACTAGGAATGGGGCTGCCGATTCCCAATCCACGGAAAATACAAATGCAAGGTTCCATGTGGTGTCTGAAAGTACCTTGAACCTCAGTACACAGGTGAAGGACCATTTTGTGGATGCCGTTGCCGGTTTTGCCTATGAAAAATGGATAAGGGAAAACACCAAACTTTCCGCATCCGGATTTGAAAATAATTTGATAACAACCATTCCCCAAGCCAACTTGGTCGGAGGTAGCACCTATAAGACGGAGGAAAAACTGGTATCCTATTTGTCCAGGATCAATTATTCCTATGACGATAGATATTTGGTATCATTGAGTGCACGATGGGATGGAAGTTCCAAGTTTGGTGCGGACAAAAAGTTTGGCTTTTTTCCGGCTGCATCCGTGGGGTGGCGAATATCCAATGAGAAGTTCTTGGCGGACAGCAATACCATAAGTGAACTTAAGGTAAGGGGCAGTTATGGGGTCACGGGGAGTAATGCAGGTATAGGCGAGTACGATTATATCGGATTGTTACAACCTGTGGGAACCGGTATCCCAGGAGTGCCCAACGGATTCAATGCAGTGAATATTTCCAATCCAGAACTGGGTTGGGAGAAATTGGTGGAGTTGAACCTGGGTCTGGATGCCACCCTTTTTAGGGGAGTTTTTGGAGTGACATTCGATTATTACATCAGGACCAGTGATGATTTATTGTTGAACCAACCGATACCCTCCATTACAGGTTTTGATCAAGCATTGGTCAACCGCGGAAAGGTTGAAAACAGGGGTTTTGAACTTGAGTTAAGGTCTAGGAACATCAGTACGGAGGATTTTAACTGGAAGACATCCGCACTTTTCACGCACAATAAGAATACCCTCCTCGATTTTGCTGGGGCAGATGGATTGATCAGTGCAGTGGACAATAGAAGACCTGCCGAGTTCATTGCCTTGGAAGGGCATCCCATATCTTCATTTTATGGATATGTGAAGACAGGTCAGGAAATCGATCTTCAATATATCAATAATCCTTTCTATCCAATTTTTGCCCAATCACAGGATACTTATGTAAAGGACTTGAATGGTGACGGGGTGATTACCCCGGAGGACCGTACCATATTGGGCGATCCCTATCCAGACTTGATTTGGAGTGTGACCAATAATTTGTCCTATAAAAACTTTGACTTCAGCTTTATGTTCCAAGGTTCCCATGGAGCCGAAATCAGGAATATAGATTCCCAATATTATAGAAATGAGTTTAGGCCAGAGCAGGATTACAATGCTTTATTTCCTGATGCAGATCAAGTTCAACAACGAATATTTACGGATGAGGATGTTCAAGATGCAAGTTATGTGGCCTTACGGAACCTGAATATTGGGTATAGCCTGCCAAGACCGGTTTTGGATAAGTTGAGTGTCCACAAAATCAGGCTTTATATGGCCGCACAGAACTTGCTTTACTTAATGTCGAAAGATTATGAAAGTTTTAATCCCGAAGGTATAAATGAGGGGCAGGACAATCCACTTACCTACGGGTACCAAAGAGGAGCCTATCCCATATTTAAGACGATTTCACTAGGATTGAATTTTGAATTTTAAAAAGATCGCTGTTATGAAACCCATGAGAATAAAAAATAGAATAGCAGTATTGGCATTAGTGTCTGTACTATGTGCCTGTAGCAAAGATGACCTGAGCTTAAAACCCATTTCATCCATAGGCGATAATGCATTTTATCAGGATGAAGATCAAGTCAAAGGTGCCGTGATAGCCATATATGACGGATTGCAGGAAATTCCCAAAACGGAATTTGCACTCACCGAAATGAGAAGTGACAACACCCGATCCAGAATTGGACAGGGCGATATAGGGGAATTTGAGATATACAGGATACTGCCGACCAATTTTTATGTAGGTCAAAACTGGAAGGACAACTACAATGTTATTTTTAGGGCCAATCGAGTTTTGGGCGCATTGGATGTCGTAGAAAACGGGGACCTGAAAGCACAGTTTGAAGGGGAGGCTAAATTTGCACGCGCCCTGGCCCATTTTAACTTGGCCAATGCTTTTGGGGATGTCCCGATCTTGGACAAGGAAGTGGGGCTTACCGATGAGGATTTTTCAGATTATTTGGTTCGGGATGCCGTTACGGAAGTGATGTCTTTCGTTGTTGGGGATCTACAGGATGCGATGGAGCTGTTGCCGGAAAGAGGGGCTATTGAAGAAGGTAGGGCAACCAAAGGCGCTGCAATGGCACTTTTGGCAAAAGTTTACCTGACACAAGGGAATTATGCTAGTGCACAAACCCTCACGTCCCAACTTTTGGCCGATTCCAATTATGCGTTGGTGGAGGAGTATGGCGATGTGTTCTATTCTGAATTGAACAGTGAAATCATTTTTGCCATATTGTATATTGATGATGATTCCAGTGAAGGTCAAAATTTTGCCTTTGAATTCACATTGGCTTGTGGTACTTGCTATAATTTTCTTGAAGACAATTTTGCCTCTGCTGTCGAGCCTGAGGACACGGAAAGGGCAGCCGTTTTATTCAATGATAGTGATGATGAAACTATTGGAAAGTACCTCCCAACATCATCCAATATCCGCTTGGCCGGAAACGATTGGATAGTACTTCGCTTGGCAGATGTTTACCTGATGCACGCTGAGGCCATTATGTCCGGAGGAGATTCGACCAATGACATTGAAGCCATTGGTGCATATAATGCCATCAGGGCCCGGGTGGGTTTATCCACACTGCCCGAGGATGGCACTGGTACCCTCACAAAGGAAGCATTACTTCACGAAAGACGAATTGAGTTGGCTTTTGAAAATCACCGGTTTTATGACCTGGTCCGCTTTGGGGTTGCCCAAGACGTCTTGACTGCGCATGCTACCAGTGAAAACAATTCATTTTCGGAAACAGATTTGTTGAACCCAATTCCCCAGGCAGAAATCAATGTAAGTGGTGGATTGTTGGAACAGAACCCAGGTTATTAAAAAGGGACGTATGACAAGGACCAAGAACTTCATTTGGATAACTCTTATTTTATTGCTTCCTTTTTTTGCAAAGGCTGAGATTGTTGTGCCCAGCTATTTCTCAAGCCATATGGTGATGCAGCGAGGTAAACCCTTAGTTGTATTTGGAGTGGCTGACCCTGGAGAGAAAGTGACGGGTACATTCAGATCGGAAACTGTTTCGGTAATGGCCGATAACCAAGGGGATTGGAGCATAACCTTTAAGCAGGGTGATGCAGGAGGGCCCTACCAAATGAGACTTGAAGGCAGCACGAATTCATTCGTTTTTGATGACGTCTATTTAGGTGATGTCTGGTTTTGTTCAGGACAATCCAATATGGGATGGAAGGTCATCAATGCCAACAATGGTGAAAATGAAGTTAAAAGCGCCAACTATGGTCAATTAAAACTCTTTACGGTTCCAAGGCATATGGCCAGTAGTACAAAGGACCTACCCCAAGGGGGCATCTGGGAAGATTGTACCCCAGAGTCCATTGGGGAGTTTTCTGCGGTAGCCTATTTTTTTGGGAGGGAACTGTATCGCGAACTTGATGTCCCCATTGGACTCATCCACTCTTCATGGGGCGGCACCAATATCGAATCCTGGATGGATGGAGTCCTTTTTAAGGACTATCCGAATCGGTTGGATTCCATACAGAAGTTCAAAGGGATGGATTTGGACAGTCTCATGGACGACTACAATGAAAAGGCCAAAAACTACAGTGAATATCTCGATGCAAACGATATGGGCAGTAGGGAAAGATGGTGGGACAAAAAGTGGGAATTTGACCAATGGGACGTTATGGACTTGCCGTCTCTATGGAAAGATACCCATTTGGAGAAAACCTATGGAGTTGTTTGGGTGGCCAAGGAAGTCGAATTGAGCGAAGTAGAAGCACAACAAAAGGGGGCTTTGAGCCTTGGTCGGATAGATGATGAAGATGTGACTTTCATCAATGGAGTGAAAATAGGGGAATCTACCAATAAGGATATTCCGAGATGGTATGATATTCCACAGGGCACCCTCAAGAAAGGCAAGAATGTGGTGCTCATCAAAACCAAGAATTTGAGGGATATCGGAGGGTTTCGAAGTGCTGCGGAAGACCTATATATGAAATTGGGCAATATAAAGTTGGACCTGTCCGGCCCTTGGTTTTTTAAGATAGGGGTACCGAGGGTGAAAGAACCTCCCTTTCGAGTTCATCCAAACAACCATCCAAGCTCCTTGTACAATGCCATGGTAAATCCATTTTTTAGGTTGGCGATAAAGGGGGTCATATGGTATCAAGGAGAATCAAATGCGGGGAATCCAGAGGAATATGCTCAATTTTTTCCATCGCTTATAGCGGATTGGAGAGACAACTGGAAAAACCAAGAGATGCCATTCATATTTGCTCAATTGGCCAATTATTCCAACCAAAATGGTAGATGGCCATGGATACGGGAAGCGCAGGCAAAGGCAACGCAACTACCGTATACGGCAATGGTGACCACTATAGATGTCGGGGATGATTTTAACATACACCCCACAAACAAGCAAATTGTAGGTCTTAGAATGGCAAATGCCGCTATGGCTTTGGATGGGCTGGGTTCCAGGGTACTGCTTTCCGGTCCAAAGCTCCTAAAGCTTGAAATAGGAAAAAATGGTCCAATGGTAAGCTTTGACCGCCCTATTTTGATCAAGGGGAATGATCGGAGCATAGAGGGTTTCGCTGTGGCCGGTGAGCAGGGTGAATTTAGGGAGGTCATAGCCAAAAAGGTTGGGAACAATAGTGTCGTCTTGAAAAGCCCGGGCCATTTAAAAATAGAATACGTGAGGTATCTATGGGATGACGCGCCTCCTAAGGTCATGATCTTTGGGGAAGATGGTCTTCCTGTATCCCCATTTCGAACGGATACTTTTAAAAGGGAATGATTTGTTTTGAGTTAGTTTAGTGATTTATAAGGCTATTGGCCATGGTTTGCGCCAATAGCCTTTAAAAGAAAATGGAGACAAATAAGTAATGGGATTCATTTGTTCTTGTAACCGTATTTTTCATAAATTTAGCAAACCAATCTGGTTAACCAGTTTTACAGTTTTTGATGAGCATGAAAATTGAGCTACTGAATACAAGCGATAATCAAGATATCCAAAACAAGATCATTTCAGGTCTAAAGGACTTTATTGAATTTAAGAATCTTGAACCGGGTGAAAAGCTGCCCTCCGAAAGGATGTTATCCGAAAGATTTGGGGTCAGTCGTAGCCATATTCGGGAAGCCATTCAAAAACTCGAGTTTTTTGGGATACTGAAGTCAAGGCCCCAGAGTGGAACCTTTATCGCTGATATAGGTCGTGTGGCCATGAGCGGCATGATGGATGATATTTTGCGTTTGGAAAAGTCTGATTTCAAATCGTTGGTGGAAACACGGATATTATTGGAACTTAAAACGGTGAGACTGGCTGCTCTGCGAAGAACTGAAGCGGATTTGAAAAAAATCAGGGAGGCCTTGGATGCCTATAAAGCAAAAGTACACGCAAATAAAGATGCCGTGGAAGAGGATTTATTGTTTCACCTGGCCATTGCAAAGGCAAGTAAGAACAGTACAATGAATACCTTCATGCTGATCATCACCCCTGAAATTATCACAAACTTCGAAAAATATCATGTTTGTGATGCCAACCAATCATTTTTGGGAATACAGGAACATGAGGATATCTATGAGGCCATTGCGAGCGGAAATCCACAACTGGCTAAGGAGAAAATGAAAGTACATTTTAAAATTTTATATCAGTATTGCTATAACACGTAAGGTAAACGAAACCAACAAAAAAGATAAAAGTGCACAATTTTATTTTTTTTGAAAAAAATAATCGGAGGGAGTAGACTTTTCTGGACATGCCTATCGGAATCTACCGTTGTTGATGACCCAACATAAGGAGTTTTCATGTAGATGTTGAGCAGCTAGGTTCCAAAAGGAACGGCATGATGCTTTTGCCCCCCCCTATAAATTTAAATAAGAGAGATGAAAATAAACGGCCTGCGTTGGTGGGTGATCGCTTTGATCTGTATCGCCACGGTAATCAACTATATCGATAGAACAGCTTTTGGGGTTATGTGGCCAGAAATGGGCAAAGACCTTGGTATGGATGAGTCTGATTATGCCGTTATGTTGAACGTGTTCATGGTCACTTATGCCCTGGGAAAATTTTTATCAGGAAAACTTTATGACCAAATAGGGACCCGTTTGGGATTTGTATTTTCCATCGTGCTTTGGTCAGGCGCAGCCATACTGCATGCGTTTGCCAAAGGTTTGGTGTCGCTATCCATCGTTAGGGGGATGTTGGGTATCGGCGAGGCAGGCAATTGGCCGGGAGCGGTCAAAAGTAATGGCGAATGGTTTCCGGTGAGGGAAAGGGCAATTGCGCAGGGTATCTTTAATGCTGGGGCCTCTTTGGGCAGCGTCATTGCTCCTGCATTGATTGCCTTTTTATACGGGCATTACGGTTGGAGGAGTACTTTCATCATTTTGGGAGTCATCGGATTTGCTTGGGTGATTCCTTGGATGGTGGTCAACAAATCAAAACCCCAAGATCACCCGTGGCTGACCGATAAGGAAAGAGCCTTGATTTTCGCCGATGGCAAAGATGCGAAGGCAACGGATGGTAAAAGGGGGCTTTCCTTGGGCCAGATACTATCATTTAAGGAATCATGGGGTGTATTGGCAGCAAGGTTCTTTATAGAGCCCATATGGTGGCTTTTTGTAGGATGGATGCCTTTATACCTCCATTCGAAGTTCGGGTTCAGCATAGCTGAAATAGGTAAAACCATCTGGATTTCCTATTTGGGGGGTATGGCCGGAAGTATTGCCGGTGGATGGTTTTGTGGAAAGCTTATGGAGACCAAGTCTGTGGACTATGCACGAAAAGTATCCATATTGATAGGGGTTGCCATGATTTTTATAGGGTTGATGGGGATCATTTTCTTGGTGACGGGCAAAAATCCAATGACTTTCATCTATATCGTGGGGATCGTGCTATTTGGTTTTCAGTTTGCCATTGGTAATATACAGACCCTTTCCAGTGATCTATTGAATGGCCCTTCAGTTGGGACATTGGCAGGACTGGCAGGTACAGTGGCGGCCCTTTCCGTAATCATCATGAACTGGCTTATCCCAAAAATCACCACAGTTTCATATACCCCGGCATTTGTAATCATTGCAGTTTTGGCCCCGTTGGCACTGCTATCGATTTATATGCTGATACAAAAGATAAGACAAGTTGAAATAAATTAAAGAATATACTAATTACAACCATTTAAGGAATGAGCAATTCAAAAGAGAGAATAGCAGTAATCACTGGAGCCACAGGAGGCATCGGGTTTCAAGTTGCCAAAAGATTGGGCAAGGACGGCTATACCGTTGTGCTGAACGGAATTGAGGATGAAGTGGGGGCACAAAGGATACAGGAGCTTTCCGCCGAGGGAATTTCTGCAGCGTACCATGGTTTTGACGTTACCAATGAAGATGCCGTCAATTTAAGTATTCATCAAATCGGTGAAAAATATGGACGGATCGATGCCCTGATCAACAATGCAGGAGGTCTTGGGGGGCGGTCAAGATTTGAAGACATGACCACTGAATTTTATCGGTCGGTAATGGCATTGAACCTGGATTCCACTTTTTTTGTATCGAGGGCGGCGATTCCGTATCTCAAACACGGAAAGAATCCATCCATAATCAACTATACGTCCATTGCCGGTTGGAACGCAGGTGGTCCAGGTGCTGGGATCTATGGTACTTCCAAAGCGGGAGTACATGCCATTACACGGGCCATGGCAAAAGACCTTGCGGAATACGGAATTCGTGTGAATGCAGTATCCCCTGGAACTATTGACACCCCTTTCCATACACAGATCAAATCAACAAAGCCGGAGGTTTTCGCTTCGTGGAAGAACAATATTTTGTTGGGCAGGTTGGGACAACCAGAGGAAGTGGCATCCGTAATTTCGTTCTTGGTTAGTGATGATGCAGCTTTCTTGACTGCAGAAACCATTCAAGTAGGTGGGGGACAAGGACTCGGTATCTAAAAACAAAAAAATAGGATGGGTAGGTTAGAAGGAAAAACGGCAGTGGTCACGGGAGGCTCTAGGGATATTGGTAGGGCAATCGCCATCAAACTGGCCAAGGAAGGAGCCAATGTTGTGGTGAATTATTTCAATTCCGAATCCAGTGCAAAGCAGACAGTGGAGGAAATAAGAGTCATGGGAAAAAAGGCCATTGCGGTCAAAGCCGATGTTTCAAGCATCACCGACATTGCAATTTTAAAGATGAAAACGATGGAGGCATTTGATGGCAAGGTAGCTATCTTGGTGAACAATGCCGGGGGACTTTTTGCGCGTAAAACCCTTCAAGAACTGGACGATACATTTTATGACCTTGTCATGGGTGTAAACTTTAAATCCACCGTTTTTGTTACCCAAGCCTTTGAACCTTTGATGGTTGAGGGCGCTTCCATTATCAATGTATCTTCACTTGCGGCACGGGATGGCGGAGGCGCAGGATCCTATTTGTATGCTTCTTCGAAAGGAGCAGTCAGTACGTTCACTAGGGCCATGGCCAAGGAATTGGGAGCGAAGGGCATTCGGGTAAACGCGATTTGCCCTGGCCTTATCGCGACCAAATTCCATGACGATTTCACCAAAGATGAAGTGAGGGCGAAAGTAGTCGCAAATACCCCATTGCATAGGGAGGGAAGAGCAGAAGAGGTTGCTGACCTAGTTGCTTACCTGGCTTCGAGTGATTCCTCGTTTATCAATGGAACCACTATAGATATCAATGGTGGATTGGCCTTTAGTTGACCCTATGTGCAATTGTGGAAAATGAAGATTGTGATGAGCTTACCCCAGTATCTAAAACCCTTGGCCCGTATTCGACTTGTATTGTTGGGAATACTAGTGGTCCAGACCATTGGTGCCCAAGAGTTTGAAAAGGTTGAATTGCCTCCGAATTACCAAGCGAAGATAGATTTGGTCTATGCGGAAGTCGAAGGATGGCAGGGCAAACTGGATTTTTATTACCCAATGGACAGTGATGGGCCGACCCCGCTGATCATCAACATACATGGTGGAGGTTGGAACCACGGTAAAAAGGAATCGCAACGGGGATTCGGGCCTTTTTTTGCGAAGGGAATGGCTGTGGCCAATGTGGAATACCGCCTGGAATCGCAGGCTAAAGCGCCCGCAGCTGTAGAAGATGTCCGTTGTGCCTTGACGTATCTGGTACGAAATTCACAACAATTGAACATCAACACCGACAAAATTGTGCTCATGGGTGCTTCCGCAGGAGGGCATTTGGCCTTAATGGGAGGCTTATCTGAACGCATGTCCTTGTTCAACAACCATTGCGGTGAAAGGGAAACTGTAAAAATCTGGGCCATTATTGATAAATATGGGGTTACGGATTTAAGGCCAATCCTAAAAGCGTCCTCAGTAAAAAAGTGGCTTGGGACTGAATCCGAAAATATCGCTTTTGCCGAATCGCTATCACCCATTACATGGGTAGACACACAAAGCCCTCCCATATTCATTGTTCATGGTGATGCCGATCCCATTGTGCCCTATATTCAATCGCAGCTGTTGTATGAAAAATTGCAATCCCAAGGCATCCCTTCAAAGTTTATCACTATTCCTGATGGAGGACATGGAAAGTTCAAGGAAAGTGATGAGAAAATGGTCATGCAAGAAATCCTTCAGTTTTTGGAAGAGCTGGAAAAGTAATGCATGACCCACCCACCCTTTTAGAGTACAATAGGGATCCAATACCCATTGATGCAAGGTAAAGGGCGGAACATATGGCTTTCACTATGCCATACATTTGAATAAAAAATCAACTATTACCAATAAAAGAAGAATACAAATGAAAAGAGTAGTAACGTTTGGAGAGATCATGCTAAGATTGGCACCCCCTGGATTTTTACGATTTTCCCAAGCCAACAGTTTTGATGCCGTCTATGGGGGAGGAGAGTCCAATGTGGCCGTGTCCCTTGCCAATTATGGAGTGCCAGTGGATTTTGTAACCCGCCTACCAAAAAATGATATAGGGGAATGCGCCCTTATGGAACTCCGCAAACGGGGAGTGGGTACAGACAAGATCATCTATGGTGGAGATCGTTTGGGTATTTATTTTTTGGAGACAGGAGCGGTTTCAAGGGGTAGTAAAGTAGTGTATGATCGTGCACATTCAGCCATGGCGGAAATTCAAAAAGGCATGGTGGACTGGAAATCAACGTTTGAAGGGGTGGAATGGTTCCACTGGACAGGAATTACACCCGCTATTTCACAGGGAGCAGCCGATGCATGTTTGGAGGCCGTGAAAATGGCCAGTGATATGGGAGTGACCATATCAACGGATTTGAACTATAGGGCCAAACTTTGGAAGTATTGTAATGATGCCAAACGGGAAGAGATCATGTCCGAGCTTACCGCTTATTGCGATATTGTACTTGGCAATGAAGAGGATGCTGAAAAACACTTTGGAATCCAACCAGAAGGACTGGACATCACTACACAGGGAGACCATGTGAAAGCCGAAGCATTTTTATCCGTTTGTGAACAGATGATGGCTCGTTTTCCTAGGGCAAAAAAGGTGATCACGACACTCCGGGGATCAATTTCTGCATCACATAATACTTGGGCGGGTGTACTGTATGATGGTGAAACCATGTACAAGTCACCAGAGTACCAAATCACAGATATTGTGGATCGTGTCGGTGGTGGGGACTCATTTATGGGAGGGCTTATCTATGGATTGCTCAAATACCCAGATGATGATCAAAATGCTTTGAACTTTGCAGTAGCGGCATCCTGTTTGAAACATACTATTAAAGGGGATGCAAACTTGGCCACGGTATCGGAAGTGGAAAAATTAATGGGCGGGGATGCATCTGGAAGGGTGGCCCGTTGATAAAAAATAGGGAATAGGATGGCACAATTTTCAAGAATTGATGTAGTCAATACAATGAGGGATACCGGACTGGTACCCCTTTTCTATCACCCCGATGTGGCATTGGGAAAAAAAGTCCTAAAGGCGTGTTACGATGGTGGGGCACGATTGATGGAATTTACGGCAAGGGGCGATTTTGCCTTTGAAGTTTTTTCAGAGTTGAACAAATATGCCATCAAGGAACTTCCAGGAATGATCATGGGCGTAGGATCCATTACAGACAGCGCGGCGGCTTCACTGTTTATGCAGATGGGGGCAAATTTTATTGTCACCCCATCATTACGTGAGGACATAGCCTTGATCTGTAACCGGCGTAAGGTACTTTGGTCCCCTGGCTGCGGCTCGCTGGCTGAGATCAATCGCGCTGAAGAACTGGGCTGTGAGGTAATCAAACTCTTTCCAGGTTCTACTTACGGTCCAGATTTTGTAAAAGCGATCAAAGGTCCCCAGCCATGGACCAGTGTGATGCCCACAGGAGGTGTAAGCACCGATGAATCCAACCTGAGGTCCTGGTTCGATGCAGGGGTTACTTGTGTTGGTATGGGGTCGCAATTGATATCAAAGACAATGTTGCAAGGGCAAGATTTTGAAGGTCTGAAAAGGGCGGTGGCATCAATCCTTTTGCTTATAGGCAAACTTAAATGATCAATGATCTCAAAACTATACTGGCTTAGATTTAGCAAATGGTGAACAAGCCGATGGCAGGGTTTTATGCTACACTGTGGAGATTATTGTTGATGGATTTTTTAAGGAAAATCTGTATTCCATATTCTTCCTTTAGCTCAAATTTATCCCATACTAAAGCAATGTATAGCCATAACAAGGATATAACAAGCGGGACCACCCATCTGTTTGTCCACGGCTGTCCGAAATATGTGATCGATGCTCACGAACGATTAAGAATGGTGCTCCTTGAAAGGCAGGGGAGTAGACGTCTTGAGCTTTTGGTCAAATAAGGATTTGAGACGACCCTTCCTTGCGAAGCCTATTCAACATTCGATATTCATTGGGGCTATAGCCCACTTGTTTTTGAAGAAGCAGTTGAAATGTTGAGGGTATTTGAAACTCAGTTCATAGGCGGTCCCACTCATGGATTTTTCGGTATTGAAGATTTTCTTCTTGGCAATTTCGATCATATAATCCTGTATATGGTCCTTTGCCGATTTTCCCGTTTCATTTTTGGTAAGTTTACCGAAGTAATTTCGGGCTGTTCTTTTTCCACTTGATATGAGGGTATCCTCCCGACGAACCACTAAATAGGTAGTATCAAACCACTGTTAATCGACTGATTGTCAGAAATTTTTGTTTTTTGTGCATTCATCTGATATCAAATAAGACCATATAAAAGGTGTAGAGTTCGGTGAATGCTTCGGTACGTTTCTTGTGCATAATTTAGCTTCAGTTTGACGCTGTTCATGGGTGTTTTGCAAAATAGTTTTGTCAAACCAAAAAAAAATTTTATTATACTCAATTCCAACACTTTAAAGGTTCTAATCTTCACTAGGGACATTTCCAATAACCCTGAAAAATTGACCATTTATGCCCGTATCACTGTCAATGGAAAACGTGCCGAGATAAGTTTGAAACGTTATGTTTCGGTGAATGAATGGGATGAAAACAAGGGAAGGCTCCATGGGCCGACCCATAGCCCGTTTATTGAACAGCTATCAGGATGAGGTGTATGGAGTGTGTGGGACGGATAATGAGAACCACCAAAAATGGATAAATTGAACCACCTTAATTTTAGCTATAATTAGATCTGAATCAGTCACTTATTTGTGATTTTTTCTATACTCACTTTTTTCCGTTTCGAGTGGTGTACTACGACCGTTTTTTGCAGTCTTGATCAACCCATAACAGGCAATAATACCCCATACAAAGTTGATAAAAAGAACGGCCCAAGCCGAATAATAGGCGCCATTGGCCACAAAGAGAACACTGCCAGCTATATTGTACCAATGGTATATGGGCTGGTTGGCTTGCCATTTTCCCCGAATGAGCATATAATAGGCCAAAAGAAAACAGAAGGACCCTATCCATCCCAACAATTCAAAGAAAAGGCTCATGGATCGACATATTTAAAAAGGCCCAAACAGTGATTGATGTAGATGTCCTGTTGCTTCTGATGTGCAACTTTTCCCTGTTCGAACATCCCCATGTAATAATAAGATCCATCTATGAGTGCAAAGATGATCTCGGTCAGTTCATCAATATTGGTATTGCATATGATTCCATTGCTACGGGCCTGGTTCAACTCTTCCCTAAGCACATCGTGCAATTTTAAGAGATACTGCTTGAAACTGTCGTTGATTGCCTCGTTACGATAGATCATGGCATAGCAACTATAAAAGACACCATCGTCGAAATACTGGTTCCATTTTCTGGAAAACAGGTTATGGATAAGGTCTTCCAAGTCCTGCCGGGTCCGTATGGCCCCTAGGTTTCCTTCCATCAAAACATTCAAATGCTGTTGTAGGATATATTCGTTCAGCCCCAATAAAAGTTCTTCCTTGGTATTGAAATAATGCATGACCAAACCATTGCTTATCCCCATGGATTCTGCCACTTTGGCTATGGATGCATTTTCTAGGCCAATGTCCCTGGCCACTTCATAAAAGGATTGGATGATTTCCAATCTTCTAATGGCCCCCAAGCTCTTTCTGCCCATTCTTGTTTATTTCTTTAGAATTGAATGCCTTGTTATCAAGGCAACAATAATACTCTTTTTTCAAAAAATAAATTGATTGAACAGTCATTCAATTTATTTTACGATTCCATAACAATGACTTAAATATTCTTTAATTGAACAGTCGTTCAATTTATATTCCTTTGACCTCACTTAACAAATCATTATGAATATGAGCAAGCTTACCCTCTTTATCGGGATTTTGGTCTTCGGTATGGTCCAGGCCCAAAATATGGAAAAGGATTTCGCGGCAAAAAAAGTGGTCTTTATCATTGTGGACGGTATTTCGGCAGATCAATTAAAGACAGCCGACACTCCTTTTTTGGACCAAATTGGGGATTTAGGGGGCTATACCGAAGCCTATGTTGGGGGAGGAAAAGATACCTACTCCGAAACACCTACCATTTCTGCTGTGGGATACAATAGTTTGATTACCGGGACCTGGGCCAACAAGCACAATGTTTGGGGCAATGAAATCAAGGCTCCCAACTACAATTACCCGACCATTTTCCGATTGTACAAGGACCAATATCCCGACGGAACCATCGGGGTATTCTCCTCATGGCTGGACAACCGAACCAAGTTGGTGGGCAATGGTATGGAAGAAACAGGGGGAATCAGGGTTGATTACCATTTTGATGGATTGGAACATGATTCCATCAATTTTCCCCATGATGTCCAAAGAAACTTTATGAAGCTCATCGATTATACCGTTGCTGATCATGCGGCCGAGACCATTCTGGAAAAGGCTCCCGACGTATCTTGGGTATATCTTGAATTTTCTGATGATATGGGCCATGGTTTTGGAGATGGCGACCGTTTCAATGCGGCCATCCATTTTGAAGACAAATTGATCGGTAAAATATGGATGGCAGTTGAAGAGCGCCAAGCTTCCCACAATGAGGAATGGCTGTTTATAGTGACCACGGACCATGGTAGGGGAGCCAAGGACGGTAAGCACCACGGGGGGCAGAGTGAGAGGGAGAGAAGTACCTGGATAGTGACCAATTCAAAGCAGACCAACCCATACTTTAATGAGCGTATTCCCGCAGTTGTCGATATCCTACCCACCATGACCGATTTCTTGGGGATCAAAGTGCCGATCCATATAAGACGGGAATGGGACGGTGTCTCGTTGGTACAACCAGTGGATGCAATCGACCTAAAGGCCAAAAGAAAAGGGAACAACCTTGTGGTTTCATGGCAAAACCTATCCGAAGGGGAGGGAAAACTGTATCTGAGCGGCACCAATGATTTTAAATCTGGAGGCAAGGACGATTATAAGTTTATGGATACCGTCATCCTTGGGAAGGGACAGGTCGAAATTCCCATGAGAAAAATCCCAAAGGGGTTTTGCAAGCTTGTCCTGGAAACAGAGCACACAACACTGAATACTTGGTTTTCAGAAGAATAATCAAACCATTTTTTAAATCCCATCTAAACTTTTAAATGAAATGAAGAACACATTACTTTTAGTACTGTTTTTGACCACTGCCTTTATGGGCCTTGCCCAAAAGGAAGTCACAGGAACGGTCATTGATGCCTCCGGAGTGCCCATGCCCGGCGTGACTGTCATGGTGAAAGGTAGCACCAATGGGACCGCTACCGATTTTGATGGTAATTATTCCATCACAGCAACGGAAGGACAGATATTGGAGTTTTCCTATATCGGTTTTTCCAAGAAGGAGGTGACCGTAGGTGCGGCAAACACCATCGATATTACCCTTGAGGAAGATATCCAGAGCTTGAACGAGGTGGTTGTTGTAGGGTTTGGCACCCAAAAGAAAGTGAACCTATCTGGTGCGGTCAACAATGTTTCTGTGGAGCAGCTATCCTCAAGACCCATTAACAATGTTACCCAAGGCCTCCAGGGAATTTCCCCAGGGCTCAACATTGATTTTTCCAGTGGTGCACCCGGGGCCAATCCCAAAATCAATATCAGGGGATTCACATCCATCAATGGTGGTGATCCATTGGTGCTCATTGACAATATTCCTTCTGATGTTTCCTATCTCAACCAATTGGCCCCAGAGGATATCGAGAGCATTTCGGTGTTAAAGGACGCCTCATCTGCAGCCATTTATGGAGCCAGGGCGGCTTTTGGGGTTGTTCTTGTGACCACGAAAAGTGGATCTGACGGCAAAATGCGGATCAATTACAATACCAATGTCACCTTGGGGACGGCCACCGTATTACCGGATAAGATTTCCGACCCATACATCTATATGAGGCTACAGGAAACCGCTTCAAAGAACACTCCATGGCACAACCAGTATTTTACAACGGAACAGTTGCAGTGGGCACGTGAACGCAGCGATAATCCCTACGGGACCGTGGGGGTACGTGAAAGTACGGTAAACCCAGGACTTTGGGAATATATGGGCAATAGGGACTGGACCGATTATTTTTTATCGAGTTCCACCTATTCCCAAAACCATAGCCTTAGTGCCACTGGGGGAACGGATAAGATAAACTATTTTATTTCCGGGTCCTATAACAAGGACAATGGTTCCTTGATCCTGGCCGAGGATTATTTTACCCGTACAGGGATGCGGTCCAAATTGAACGTACAATTGACCGATTGGTTGTCGGTGGGTAACAATACATCCTATATCAAAGGAAAAAGAAAAAACCCTTCCTATTTTAACATCTCCACCCTTTTCGATTTCAACACCTACGCCTATGCTGAAAATCCAGATGGGAGCTGGGCCAATACTCCTGTGGGACGAATGGCGGCCCAATTGACGGATGGAGGGGATGAAGAATACAATACCTATACGTTCCGTACCAATTTCACGGCACAGGCATGGCTGGTCAAGGATATGCTAAAAATCAATGGGGAATATACCTACGAGCAGGAAAACCAAAATTACGATGCATTTTATTCCAAGTATCAGATAGGGTTTGGTCCCAACGATGTGAGGGAAGAAGGCAACAACCAGGTATGGAGGGATTTTGGTGTGGAACAATACAACGTCCTGAACCTTTATGCGACCTTCAACAAAACCTTTGGGGAAAATCATCAATTGACCCTGTTGGCCGGGTATAACCAAGAGGAATATTGGGACGAGTATATTTCACTTAGCCGAAGCGGTGTGATTTCTTCTTCACTACCGGTGCTTAATTTGGCAACTGGTCCCATTCTGTTGGATGAAAACGATACAGCAGTATATAGCTGGGCGCTTAGGGGTGCTTTTTATAGGGCCAATTATATTTTGAAGGATAGGTATATTTTGGAACTTAATGGACGATACGATGGTTCGTCCCGTTTCCCAAAGGATAAGCGTTTTGGGTTTTTCCCATCGGTGTCCGCAGCGTGGAACGTTTCCCGGGAACCTTTCATGAAAGCATTGGAGCCCACTTTGAACCTATTCAAGATAAGGGCTTCCTATGGTTCCTTGGGCAACCAGGATGTTGGTGCTTTTGGATATATTCCTACCATGAGTGCAGGTCAAGGAGGATATATCATAAACGGGGAACTTCCCACACAGGTGAGTTCTCCCGGTCTTGCATCTTCCAATTATACGTGGGAAACCGTGATCACCAAAAACTTGGGCGTGGATTTGGGCTTTTTCAACAACAAGCTAACCGCCACTTTGGATGTATACCGTCGGGACACCAAGGATATGTTGACCGTGGGGACCGATTTACCAGGCGTTTTAGGTGCATCCGAGCCCAATGAGAATGCAGCGGATCTGAAAACGGAAGGTTGGGAACTTTCCCTTGGCTATAAGGATAGTTTCGGTAATCCTAGCAATCCCTTCAATTTTAGTACAAGCTTCGTGCTAAGTGATAGCCGATCTTACATAACCCGATTTGAAAATCCGAACAATAGCCTTACCCAATATCGTGAAGGGATGGAGTTGGGTGAAATATGGGGGCTCACTTCTGATGGACTGTTTCAGTCCCAAGCCGAGATAGATGCCTTGGACGAGACGGCCATTATACCATGGGGAGCCTTGGAAATTGTGGAAGGTTGGCCCAAATACAAGGATTTGGACGGTAACCAAAAAATCGAAAAGGGAACCACGGCCGATGACCCAAAGGACCTTAGTGTTATTGGAAACATGTTGCCAAGATATCGCTTTGGCCTTAACCTGAACATGGATTGGAACAATTTTGACCTGGGCATATTTCTACAAGGAGTGGGCAAAAGGGATTTTTATCCCAAAGATTACATCTATTGGGGCTTTTACCAACAACCATACGCCGGAGGTTATGCCCACCTGAACGACTTTTATAGGGCCTCCGATGACCCCGCCGATCTTATGGCTCAACACTCACAGGCCTATATAGATGCGGGTTATGCCAGTGCCAATACCGATGCAAGGTACCCCGTGTTCCAGGCATGGTTGGCCGACCGTAACCTAGGAGAGCGAATAGACCAGGCTCAAGGACTGGCCATTCCCCAAACCGGATATATGCTCAGTGCTGCCTACCTAAGGCTCAAGAACATCACCTTCGGATACACCATCCCGTCTACCTATACCAAGAAAATGGGCATTACATCATTGCGATTGTACTTTTCCGGGGACAACCTTTTCGAGTGGTCCGAAGTAGCTGACTTCTTTGACCCCGAATCCATATCCGATGTGAATAATAGGATCAACCCGGCACATAGTGCAGGACGACAGGAAACCAGTGGGTACCAATATCCCTATCAACGAAAGTATGCTTTCGGTATCAATGTCACCTTTTAACTAGAAATGAACTCAAAAATGAAACACAATAGAAAATATATGAGGAGGTCTTTCACCACAAGCTTGACCGTTGCCCTATTGACCTTGGCCGTGGGGTGTAATGACGATTATCTTGACCGGTTGCCCGAAACGGAAATCGGGGTGGATAATTTTTTCAATACAGAGGAAGACTTGGCCATCTATGTAAATGGTCTATATAGTTTTCCCGGGTTGGGATTGTATTACGATGACGCAACGGATAATGCAGGGACGACCGGCAACCGTGAGATCAAGACCATCATGACCACCGAAGCCAATTCCCAGACCATAACCTCGGGCTGGGGATGGGGCAGTCTTAGGGATATCAATCTTTTTTTGGAAAATGCAGATAAGGCGAACATAGGCGAAGACATCAAAAGCCACTATATAGGCGTCGCTCGATTTTTTAGGGCACAATTTTATATGGAAAAGGTAAAAAGATATTCGAATGTGCCTTGGTATGACCATGTACTTGCCACGGATTCGGAGGACCTTTACAAGGCAAGCGATTCAAGGGAAACAGTTGTGGACCATATTTTCGAGGACTATCAGTTTGCCATGGACCATGTCAAGGAAGATGTTCCGACCGGTGCAGTGGACAGGTGGACGGTCATGGCCTATTACAGTAGGAATGCCCTTTATGAAGGGACTTTTAGAAAGTATCACAGTGAGTTGGGGTTGGAAGCAACTGCTAACACCTATTTGCAATTGGCCGAAAGTGTATCCCAAGATATTGTGGACCAAGGTGGATTTGCCATATATAACACAGGGAACCCCAATGGGGATTACTTGGCTCTTTTCAACAGTCAAGACCTTACCGCCAACCCAGAGGTCATTTTTACCAATATACATGAGGTTGATATAAAGAACACAGATGATCCACAATACCTATTCGGGAGCTATGAGATGTCCATGGGGCGCGACCTACTGGAATCCTATCTCATGACAGATGGTTCTTATTTCAGTGAAGAACCAAATATGGGGACCATGACCTTTGTGGAAGAATTCCAAAACAGAGATCCTAGACTGTCACAGACCTATGCATATCCAGGGTGGGAACTATATTATACATCCACCTATAGCCCTGGAACCGCAAACTATGTACAAGAGCTAAAGAAGAATTTTACTGGCTACCACCAAATCAAAGGTTTTGCCAATGATCCATCCCTGGACGTCAGAAGGGGAATCGATATTCCTGTACTCCGATATGCGGAGGTATTGTTGAACTTGGCCGAGGCAAAGGCAGAGTTGGGCACCTTGGACCAGACTACATTAAATGAAACGGTGAACCAACTCAGAAGCCGAGTTGGAATGCCCCCATTAAATATGGATGTCGCCCTAGACCCAGTACAGGCGGCACGTTATCCCAGTGTTACCAGTGCTGTTTTGCTGGAGATTAGACGGGAGCGTAGGGTGGAACTTGCCATGGAGGGAAGGCGGCTGGACGACCTGAATCGCTGGAAGGCCGGAAAACTTTTGGAAGAGGAACCTCTTGGAATGTACTTTCCGGGCCTTGGTCAATATGACCTTACTGGAGATGGGGTGGAAGATATTGAGCTATTGGGAGCTGCCGATCCCATTCCAGACCCGAAGGAGTTGAACGATTTGGGAGTTGCCCTGGTGTACTATCGGGCAGGAAGTGTTGGAAGCAATGCAGATGTGTATTTGACCAATGGTACCAGCGGATATGTGGTGGGTACGCCCGAACGCGGAACATTTCAGGAACCCAAACATTATTACCGCCCCATTCCAGCTCCAGAAATGGCATTGAACCCAAACTTGGAACAAGTTTTTGGGTGGGATTGATTCAGTAGTTTAGTTATCATAGTTAGTCAGAGGGAGGGGTTTTGCCCCTCCTTTTTTTATCAAAAAATGGGTCATGAACGTAGGACATTTATCAAAAATTCGGGGCTTATTGATTATGAGCATATTACAGGGTCAGGGCAATGAATTGTGATCCTTGTGGTATGACTCAAGTTGAAGGGTACACATCCTGAGAACTGCCTGAACCAGCCAAAGTTTTGAAATTGAAGATTGTTCTCCAGTTACTTATCAGGATTTCAATATGCTCAATCTTTCCCGGCGAAGGTACATTTTCAGGACAGTTCGGGCAGACCGGTATGCCAAAAATAGAATCTACTCCTGCTTTTTATAAAGTCATTCCCAAAGCAGACTACGATTGGTGATCAGTTAACATTTACTTCATGGTTTACTAGCATTTTCTTGAAACCAAACACTACGGGATTTTTCAATTTCGTGTCTCTTAGTTATGTAACCCGACAATAGGGGAATACTATGAGAAATAACACGGTGGAAGAAGAATGCATCCGCTACCTGGCCAAGGAAGGAAGTGAGGAGGAGCGATTTCTTTTTGAGGTGGAATTGAGCATCAATGATGACCTGAAGAAAGAATACGCCATCTATAAAAAAATCTGGGAAGAATACCCTGCGACATATTCCCAAGAGCACCATAAGCGACAATACCCATTTCAAAAAAGCAGCAAAAGGGCAAAGCTTACCCGTCTTATGGCGATCACGGGAATTGCTGCGGCACTTGTGGTGGGGTGGTTGCTAACTTCGGACTTGTACATGTCATACCCCAATAAGTTCACTACACAGTCCCAAGAACGGGTGACATTCTACCTGCCCGATAGTACCAAGGTCATTTTAAATTCAGAAAGTAGCTTGGCATACCACAATGATTTTTTGACCAACCGTACTGTGCATTTGACCGGAGAGGCATTTTTTGATGTGGTCCACAATGAAAATCAACCATTTATGGTATTTACGGAAGATGTAGAGGTTCTGGTGCTCGGAACGGAGTTCAATGTCAATACTTCCGATACCCTGGGAACCATATCCTTGGAAAAAGGAAAGGTCAACGTAAGGATTCCGGATAGTGGGATGAACATTACGCTGTATCCCAATGAACAAGTGGTCTATGATCCTTTGAACAGGCATATCGACAAAAAAATGTTCGACCCCAAGGAAGCACTCGCCTGGAAGGATGAGGTTTTGGTGCTCCGGGACGAGATATTGGAAAAGGCACTTCCCAAGATCAACAATTATTATGGGGTACAATTTGTCCTCAAGGACAGCGTGGTTGCCAACAAATCCATTAAAGGATTGTTCAAGGGCAAAAATATCGATGATTTTAAGGAGGCCATGGAATTCATCACGGGAGTTGCCATAGAGAGTTTGGAAGAACAAACCTATCTGATACATACCAATGAAGACTAGTTCCCTCAGCCCTTCATCATCTAGAAAAGAAAACCAGGATCTTCGACTCTTTGCCCAATTGGAAGAGGGTAAATATGAAGCTCTGATGCTATTGCACCAAAAGTTCTACCGCCCCTTATGCCGGTTCGGGGCAATGTTTGAACAGAATACCCTCATCATAGAGGAAAAAGTAGCGGATGTTTTCATCGAGTTATGGACCCGAAGGGATGCGCTATCCGAAGTAAAGTACCCCAAAGCCTACCTGTACATCATGGCCAGGAACAAATTATTGCGGACGGCCAAGGGCGAGAGCCTGTTGACACAGATCCATGACCATTTGAACTATTCCAATGCAGAGCAGCCAAGTCATGAAGAAGAACTGATCCACCAAGAGGAAAAACAAATAAACCAAAAGCGTATAGAAGATATACTACAAAAAGTGCCCGAACGCTCCAGAAGGGTTTTTGAAATGAGCAGGATTGAAGGTTTTAAGTATAGGGAAATCGCAGAAATCCTGGGCATATCATACAGAACTGTGGAGCAGCATGTGGCCATCACCATCAGAACCATTAAAAACAACCTTACAGACCATTAAATGATACTCTAAAAAACCATGAAGATGAAAAAAATTGTAATTATAGCCTTAGCATTGTTGTCCCAGTTGGTGCATGCAAGAGGTAATGATACCGCCATCCCTGGAAAACACGATCAAAATGATCGAATAAACATCCATATTGATTCGGGAAATGTGGAGGACGTCCTACAGTTGATCGAAAAACAAACGACCGTCAAGTTTATCTATGTGACCAATGATCCAATAGTTAAGCACCCCATTTCCATGGATATGGAGAATGTACTTTTGGAAAATGTCCTGGATGCCCTGAGCAAAAAAACAGGGGTCAGCTTCAAAAAGACACAAAACGGCATTCTGGTAAAATCAGCAATGGGATCAGTGGAGAAATCCATTTTTCAACAAACCTTGAGAGGTAACGTAAAAGATGAGGCAGGAATGCCCATGCCCGGGGTTTCCATTGTGGTCATTGGAAGTTCCAATGGGACCATGACCGATTGGGAAGGTAATTTTGCCATTGAAGTTGAAGGGTTGCCTGCACAGCTCCAAGTCTCCCATATCGGATATGAAAGCCAAACCATCACCGTGGACAACAACCAGCCTTTGAACATAAACTTGATAGGAAGTCTTTCTGAGTTGGATGAGGTAGTTGTGACCGGTCAGGGTGCCGGGATCAACAAGAAACGGATATCCAGTAAAGTGGAAGTGATCAAAGCGGAGGATCTGGAAAACATTCCATCACAACGAATCGACCAATTGCTTTCTACAAAACTTCCCAATGCCCAGATCAATTTAACGGGAGGGCAGGCCGGAGCCTCTTCATTGATCAGGGTTCGCGGGGTGAACTCCGCTTTTTTGAGCTCTACTCCCATTTTCTATATCGATGGGGTAAGAATGGACAACCTGAACACACGGAGTTCCCTGGGAGGTGGAAGCTCGCAAGGAGCGGCCATCAGTTCCATTGCCGATATCCCCATGGATAACATTGAGCGGATCGAATACATCAACGGGGGTGCCGCAACAACCCTATATGGCTCAGATGCCGCCAATGGGGTCATCCAGATCTTTACCAAAAAAGGAGGGGCACAAGGAACAAAGGTCACCTTGGAATTGCAGTCCGGGGTCGAGACACCTACCACGGATTTCTTATATTTTGATAGAAGCAAGGATCTCTTGTTCCAGACCGGGCTTTACCAAAAATACCATATAGGTATCAATGGAGGCAATGAAGGTTTTGGCTTCAGTTTTTCTGGAAACTATTTGGACAATGAAGGTTCACAATATGCTGATAACAATTCCAATCGAAAAATTGATTTCAGTACCGGATTCAGGGCCAAGTTGGGGGAGAAAGTAGTGTACAACAGCTCTTTCATCTTTGTGAACAATACATATAAGAGAAACCGTAACGGGAACCAAGGGGGGTACACCGGACTCTGGTTCGCGGAAAGCGGCTCTTCCTCCTTGCAGGGATTCAACAATCGTTTGGATGAAATGACCGACAGCGAGTTCGAAGAAATAAAAGCATATGTACATCGGGCAGAGGAATTACAGGACAATGAGATTAATGTGAACCGGTTCACCACTTCGCAGGCCTTTACATATAGGCCCATCAATGATCTTGAGTTCAAGTTTACGGGTGGTATTGATTACAGGGTACAGTCCGATCAAAATGTGCAGACCAATGAATACCTGTCCCACACCACCCAGTCTGAAATAAATGATGAGGGAAGTATTTCGAATGTGGACCGAAAATATTTTGGCATCACATTGGAATTTACAGGACAGCACAAGTGGGATATCGGGGACTTTTCCCTTATTACGACCATAGGTGGGCAGTTGTTCAGGAACAAGGACCACCAGATCAGGTATGTGGGGACCAATATCAGGGATGGGGCCAGAACTATCAGTGATGCGGCCATAAAGACCAGTGATGAATTTTTGGTAGAGGTATTGAACTATGGTGTTTATGCCCAAGAGAACATAGGCTTTAAGGATAAGCTGTTCTTGGATCTGGGAGTCCGTGGGGATAGGAACCCTTCCTTCGGAGACAATATCGGCACGCAATATTATCCCAAGGTGGGTCTTTCCTACTTGCCGAGTTCTGAATCCTTCTTGGAAAATGTAAGTTGGTTGAACTCATTGAGGCTTCGTGGAAACTATGGTGTCGCAGGAAACCTTCCACCGGCATTTGTCAATGAAAGGACCGTAGCCTTTAATGGTTTTCAAGGGGAACAGGCCGCTTTTTTTGCCAACCCCGGCAATGATGACCTTAAGCCTGAAAAAACGACCACGTATGAAGCAGGTCTGGACCTGGCAGTGCTGAACAATAGGATCAACCTTTCTGTATCCAGATATAGTGCCAAAACAAAGGATGCCCTTTTTTATGTGCCACCCACACCGTCCACAGGTTTTGACCAGAGCCAATTGTACAACGTAGGGGAGATAGAGAACAAAGGATGGGAAATCAGTGCCAATGTGGTTCCCTTTCGAACGGATAAGGGGTCCTTGAGCCTCAATCTTTCCGTTAATACGTTAAAGAACCAAGTGTTGAGTTCAGGGGGCATTGCTCCATTCAACATCAATGGTTTTAGTGCCCGCACCATTCAGACTGTTGTTGAGGAGGGGCATCCGGTAGGTTACATTAGGGGAAATTTCGGTGTTTTTGATGAAAATGGGGTACTGGAAAGTACCACCGCCCAATCCTATCTGGGAACAACCTTGCCGGATCTCTACGGAAATATGGGACTGACGTTCAACCATGGAGGGTTTTCCCTTTATGCCAATGCAAGCTATCAGAAAGGGGCTTTTGCCAATAGTTTTGACCAGCAGTTCAGGTTTTTGTATGGTGCCTCGGAAGATAAGATCCCTGCTGCCGAAATTGAGGAAAATGGTAGGTCCAACTGGTTGAACTTTACCAATAGGTTTGTGGAAAAAACAGATTTCATCAAAGTGCGGGACATTGGTGCCAATTATACCATAAGCCCAAAATCAAGTACTGTCTTCCAAAACATTGTCATTGGCGCGAACGTGGTGAACCCATTCAACTTTGCCTCGTCATCATTTGATCCCGAAGCCACCATCAGTGGGGCTTCAACAGGACAGGGAGGAGCTTCCACGGGCGGCATCTCATATGCGACCTATTCTGCTCCCAGACAATTCCTGACCTCACTTCGAATCAACTTTAAATAATCTACAAACATCCCAGAAAATGAGACCAAGAAATATTTTTCTACTTTATTTGTCCATGCTCTTTATTGCCTGTGTGGACAATCCAAATGTGACCGAGGACATTTATCTGAACACTCCAGCCCCATCCAAAAGTTGGGTGAACGGTCTGAAAAGACAATTGGCTTTGACCATGAACAGCGTGTTGATCAACACGGAAATGACCTCGGACAATTATTTTAACAATTACACCCTGTACAGCAAAGTTTTTGACGGCCCCGTCATCAGTTATACGGACATCGATGTGAATGCCCTACAACAAGAGATAGGTAGATTGCGCGAGATGGCAGACTATGGATTGGAAACAGTCGTTACATCTGATGAATCCGTTGAGGCCGAAAACATTTCCTATATGCACTTTTGCAGGGGATTCGCCCTTTTGTTGGCCGGCGAAAACTTTACTGGACTACCGATTGAGCCATTGGGAGAAGTCTCCGATTGGAAGACTTTATTGCAAATTGCCATTGAGGAATTGGATTTGGCCATAGCGCAGTCGTCCGACCCAGATGCACTGGCCGCTTACCAACTCCTAAAGGCCAGAGCCTACTATCGCTTGGGGGATTTGGGCAATGCCAAGACCTTGGCCAATTCCCTTTTGAACAACACCTCTTTGCTCTTCACTGTGAGTTTTGATGGGGAGAACGGTGTGGGGAACGAAATGCAGAATGCCACTTTTACCAGTACCCAAAACCGTTTTGCACCACTGCCACGGTTGGATTTTCTGGATCCCAAATATTTTGACGAGGGCACTGCTGCTTCTGACCAGAAACCGGTCAGTTTGGCCAAGGCAGAAGAAGCTTACCTTATTGTAATGGAAGCCCTGTTGGCAGAGAATGACCTCAGTGCGGCAAAAACCGTTGGATTGGACCTCTTGGATGTCGTTGGAGCCCGCCCCACAGATGTGTTGGATGACAGTAGGGAACTGAGAAACGGAACCAACAGAACGGATTATCCATTGACAGCCGTTCAGGTTCGGGAAAGTGAGGAGGATGTTTATAAGGATGGCTATATCTTGGACCGTCAGGCTGGGGACATTACCGTTTATACGGTTTCAGGGACCAAAGTCACCGATGCCGACATTGAGGCTGCCTCCAATACAGATGAACTTTTGTATCTGGTCTATAGATTGCGTCAGGAAATCTTCATGAGCGAAGGAAGGCGAATGAACGATCTTGGCATCCGTTATCCTGTCTCCCAGACCGAACAGCTGAACAATCCGAATGTCGATGATGCCTACACCCAAGCTGTGGTGCCCAGTTTTATCCCATTGGATGGTGGTTTGGATGATTTTACAGTGGACGAAACCACGGGGAACATTACCATACTGTTTGACATGAACCAAGTAATCGTGAACCATAAAACCTCCGAAGATGTTGCACCGTTTCATTAAACTGATCTGTTTTTTATTGGGATTGGTCTTTTTCCAGTCCGCATTCTCACAAGATAGGCCCGGGCATGTAGTGGTCATAAGCATTGATGGGTTCCGTCCAGAGTTCTATTTGGACAGTTCCATGCCCACACCCAATCTGCAGGAAATGTATAAGCAAGGTGTTGCGGCCAAGGAAGTGACCGGTATTTTCCCAACGGTCACCTATCCTTCCCACACTACTTTGATTACAGGTGCCACACCAAAAGACCATGGAATCTACTATAATACCAAGATAGAGGAAGATGGTTCAGCAGGGGGATGGGTTTATGACTTTAAAGAGATCAAGAGCAAGACCCTTTGGCAGGCAGCCAAAGAAAAAGGGTTGGTTACAGCCTCTGTCTCTTGGCCCGTTTCTGTAAATGCGGAATATATAGACTATAACATACCCGAATTCTGGTCTTTTGAAAACCCCATGGATCGTAGGGGGGCCACATCGGAAAAGGCCCATCCCAAAGGGCTGTTCGAGGAGGTGGTCAAAAATGCCACGGGTACATTGGAAATCAATGATTATAACCTCAGCTCCATGAGCATGGACCAAAATTTGGCGCGCATTGCCGGATATCTTCTGAGAGAATACAAACCTAACCTACTGACCATACACCTACCCCTGACAGACGGAGCCCAACACCGTCAAGGGAGAAAGGGGAATTTGGTGCGAAAAGCCATTGCCGGGGCCGATACTTCAGTGGGTATTATCCGTGATGCTTTGGACAAGGCTGGGATTGGTAACGAGACCGTTATCATTGTCACGGGTGATCACGGATTTGTGGATGTGCACACCCAAATAGCACCTAATGTTATTTTAAGACAGCATGGTCTCCATCAGCAAAGCGAAGGAAGACCCAAGGCATTTTTCTTTTCGGCCGGAGGGTCCGCATTCCTGCATTTGGAGGATGGGAACGATAGGAAGACACTTGAGCGGATCAAACAGATTTTTGCTGGACTGCCATTGGAAGTACGGAGCACATTTGAGATCATCGAGGAGGACAAGATTTCCGAACGAGGAGGGGATCCCCGGGCCAAACTGGCATTGGGCGCCAAAAGAGGGTATAGCTTCAGTAACGATGCAGATGGAGATCTAATGACCTATAAAAGGGGTGGTAAACACGGGTTTTACCCCAATTTCCATGATATTGCCACTGGTTTTGTGGGATACGGAAAAGGAATGCAGGAAGGGGAAATCATTGAGAGCATGTATTTGGAGGACGTTGGCAAGATCGTTGCGTCATTACTACAGATAGAATTGAACCAAGGCACTACATTTTATCATAGCACCATTAAAAAATAAGAAAGAAAAGTAGATTCCGATCCGTTTTTTGTTTGAGTTAGTTTAGTTGCAGATTGGCGCAGTCTTGAAAAGCTGCGCCATTTTTTTTCGACAAGCGATGGATTTCAAGGCATGCAGGTCATTTGGGGACAGATCTTTCTAAAAATGGGCCTTGTGCCACCACCGTCGTCCAATTGCGAAAAAAAATGCGAAGGAACCTAACGAAGGATCACTCGACCCGTATTTCATTGTGGGTGTCTGCCGTGGCTTTTCCCCAACTTGCAATGGCATCCAATACAGGAATCAAGGTCTTTCCAAAAGAAGTTAATTCATACTCCACTTTCAAGGGTGGTTTACTTGTATAGACCCTACGAGAAACCAATCCATCAGACTCCAACTCTTTCAATTGTAGGCTCAATGTCCGCTCTGTAATGGTGGGGATTTCCTTTTTGAGCTCATTGTACCTTTTTTTTCCACGCGTAAGGTGAATAAGAATCACAGATTTCCATTTACCTCCTATGTACTTCATGGTCAGGCTAGTAGTGCAAGGATACTTTTTATCGTCTATACAATACATATGTTAATTGTTTTCCAAATGTCAAACTATACAATTTGACCGTTATTGCAAAGATATAAAACTATATATATGTTTGTAACTATAAAAAGTATAGTTTAAAAATCGACAATGGATTTCACCAAAATTGCAAACAACAGGTACAGCACCAAAAAGTATGATTCCACTAAAAAAGTTCCCGAAGAACAGATTGAAGCCTTAAAAAACATCCTGAGACTGAGCCCATCATCCATCAACAGTCAGCCATGGAAATTTGTGTTTGTTGCTGATTTGTCATTAAAATCAAGACTGGCAGAGCATTCCTGTTTTAACCGACAGCGTATAGAGGAAGCGAGTCATTTGATTGTTTTTACGGTCACCAAGGACAAAACGGAATTTGAACATCAAATGACGGACTATTTGGCGGATGGCAGCATTGCCTATTATGAAAATTTTTTGAAATCGCTGTCCGAAGCGGAAATCAAATCTTGGCTTTCCTACCAAGTCTATCTGTCATTGGGATACTTTTTAGGGGCCTGTGCGTCAATGGATATTGATTCCACGCCCATGGAAGGAATCCAAAAGGATAAGTATGATGAACTGTTGCAACTGAAAGGGTATACTTCATTGTTTGCTGTTGCCATTGGATATAGGGACAAAGAGGATGCAAACCAACCAACGTTTCGACCCAAATCGAGAAGGGATATGGCTTCGGTAATTCAATCCATTTGACCACTGATCTATTCAAATATTATTAATTGGGGACTGCATAGACTGTCCCTTGAACCATTTATTTTTTTATTGACATGAAACACGTACATATCATCAATGCACACCAATATTACAAGGGAATCTCTGAAGGAGAATTGACCCGGACCTTGACACAAACTACCAAAACCTTTTGCGAGGAAATGGGATACACTTATACCATGACCACCATAGATGAGGGATATGCCCCAGAGGAGGAAGTGGACCACTATGTAAAAGCTGATTATATTGTATTGCATACCCCGGTTTATTGGTTCAATACTCCATGGATACACAAAAAATATGTGGATGAGGTCTTTAATGCAGGGCTGGGCTCCGGGAAATTGCTTACCGATGATGGACGCACCCGAAAAGATCCGAAAAAAAACTATGGGACAGGTGGGTTGATGCAAGGCAGAAAAATGACCATGGTAACCTCTTGGAACGCCCCTGAAGAGTTTTCAGGGAACAACGACCAATACCTGTTGAGTGGAAGGACTGCCGATGATGTAATGTACAACGTGGGGGTCAACTACCGTTTCTGTGGATTTGAGGTATTGCCCTTTTTCCATTGTTTCAATGTGATCAAAGACCCTCAAGTGGATTCCTACTTGAATGATTATAGGAAACATTTGAACACTTATCTTGTATAAACCCTTAAAACACAAATACGATGAAAGTTTATATCAGTGCCATTATTACCAGCAAACCCGAATTTCAGGACGAGGTCAGGGAGGCCCTAATGGATTTGGTCAAGGCGACCCAGCAAGAGGAAGCTTGCATCCTGTATGACCTCCATCAAGACATTGATGATGGAAACCGTTTCCTGTTCTATGAAATCTGGGAAGACCAAGAGGGATTGGATAAGCACAATAAAATGCCCCATATCAAAACCTTTCAGGCATTTTCCCAAGGAAAACTACAAGTTCCGGTGATGGTATATAAAGCAATGAAAATCTGAAATACGGTAAAACCATAGTTCTTTCAAATGGACTTTGGTTTGAATTTTATAATTTTGGGACATGAAGGAGAGTGAATCTTTACAGGAGTTTTACCAAAGGGTACCAAAATTGGGGCAGGGGGCCGGCGGCTTGAACAATTCGGGGGCCGGGCACATCAATGTATTCTCAAGGGATAAGTGTAGACTGATCAGTCCCTACATGCGCCGGGATTTTTACAAGGTCACCTTGATCATTGGAGAGGGAACCATACAATATGCCAACAAGTGGATTGCCATAGACCGCCCTGCACTGTTGTTTTCCAACCCCATGGTGCCCTATGCCTGGGAGGCCACTTCAGAAGAGCAAAAAGGATGGTTTGCCCTGTTCTCGGAATCCTTTCTCCTTAATGGGGTCCAATCGACCAGTCTCCGGGAATCCCCCCTCTTCCGTGTGGGCAGTGACCCGGTCTTCTTTTTGAATGATGGACAATTGGATGAAATCTCCAGGATTTTCCAAAGAATGGAAAAGGAAATGCAATCGGATTACCAATTTAAATATGATGTGGTCCGAAGTCATTTGCACTTGATCATCCACGAGGCTATGAAATATAATCCGGCCAACAGTTTTGAAAGGAGCTATAACTCATCGGAGCGAATCGCCTCCCTGTTTCTGGAATTGTTGGAGCGGCAATTTCCCGTTGATTTTCCCAATGCTCCGTTGGAAATGAAATCCGCCAAGGATTATGCGGCCCATTTGTCGGTACATGTGAACCATCTGAACCGTATGGTCAAAAAACAGACCCAAAAAACCACTACGGAACATATCGCAGATCGTGTGTTGCGTGAGGCATTGGCCTTGTTGCAGCATAGTGACCAAAGCGTTTCGGAAATTGCCTACAGTCTAGGGTTTGATAACCCGGCCTATTTTACCAATTTCTTCAAAAGTAAAATAGGGGTCTCCCCCAATCAGGCCCGGGAAACCTATGCTTGAATTTTATAAGTGATGCTTTGAATTTTATAAGCCAACATTGTTGGGCTGTAAATACCTTTGAACAAAAAAGCAGGAAACATGATTTATAGAAATTTAGGTAGTACGGATGAAAAATTGTCCGCTTTGGGGTTGGGCTGCATGGGGATGAGTTTTGCCTATGGCCCTGCCAATGATGACGAAAGCGTTAAGGTTTTGCACCGGGCATTGGACCTGGGCATCAATTTTTGGGATACGGCAGATATGTATGGCAATGGTGCGAACGAGCTTTTGCTTTCACGGGTATTGAAAGAACATAGGAACAAGGTGTTTTTGGCCACCAAGTTCGGTTTTCGGTTTCGTTCCAATATGGCCTCGGATAGCAATTCTCCCAATACGTATTTTGACGGATCTCCAGAATATGTCAAACAGGCAGTGGAGGCCAGTTTGCGGCGATTGGACGTGGACGTCATCGATCTCTATTACGCACATAGGGTAGATCCACAAGTGCCAATAGAGGAAACGGTCGGGGCCATGGCCGATTTGGTCAAACAAGGTAAAGTAAGGTACCTGGGATTGAGCGAAGCGTCACCGGAGTCTATTCGACGGGCCAATGCAGTGCATCCCATTATGGCCCTTCAGAGCGAATATTCGCTTCTTACACGAGGAGTGGAAGGGAAGATTTTGGACACCATAAGGGAATTCAAGATGTCCTTAGTGCCCTATTCCCCATTGGCGAGAGGGTTGGTGACGGACACTTTTAAAGTGGACACTTTGGATGAAAAGGACTTCAGAAGGACCTTACCGCGATATCAGGGAGAAAATTTGGACAATAACCTCCATCTTAAATCCGAGCTGCAAGAATTGGCAAGCCACAAGGGGATTACCATGGCCCAATTGGCCTTGGCCTGGGTCTTGAACCAGGGAGATGATATATTGCCCATACCCGGCACCCGGAAAATTCACAGATTGGAAGAAAATGTGAAGGCTGTCGATGTGGTATTGTCACAAGAAGAACTCCACTCCATTACGGTAATATTGGAAAAGTATCCCAACGTGGGCGAGCGTTATAACGAAGGGGCCATGCGCTTGGTGAACAATTGACCAAAAAAACCAAAAATCCCTAGAAGGGCGATCATAATTTTGTTTTTCATACTCCATTAAAAGTACATTTCATTGGTAACAAAACCATATACCGAAGTCAAAAGATTACATGCCGATCATAAGAAAAAGGCAACCCTGATATCTTTTTTGATGATTCCCCTATCCGGGCTGGTGACGGACATCTATGCGCCTTCACTTCCCACTATGGCTTCCGAGCTCCAGCAATCGGAAGGAGCGGTTCAATTGACCCTCACACTTTTTTTGTTGAGCTACGCAGTGGTCCAGTTTTTTGCGGGCAGTATCATGGATAGCTATGGGCGCTATCGTATAACGCTGATATCGCTCGTCTTGTTCATCTTGAGCAATGTGGTGATAGCAATGTCCACCAGTTTAGGCCCAATTTATGCCATGCGGATTCTACAAGGCATCGCCATAGGCTGTATCGGTGTTGCCAAACGAAGTTTTTTTGTAGATGTGCATGAGGGGGACAAAAGAAAGCACTACTTGAGCATCATGTCCATAGTATGGTCCATTGCTCCCATAGTGGCCCCTTTCATTGGGGGATACCTACAGCATTACTTCAATTGGCAGGCCAGTTTTTATGTGTTGGCGGGCTATGCCTCGGTATTGTTTTTCTTGGAACTGCTATATTCAGGGGAGACCGTTCCGGAATTTCGGCCCTTCAAAAGAAAGGCCATTCTTAAGGACTATGGGACCATGCTGCGAACACCCATGTTTTTATATGGGGTCATATGTAGTGGATTGTGCTATGGGACCATTATGATATTCAATTTGTCCGGAGCCTTTATCGTGGAGCATGGGATGGGATTTCCACCTGTGGTTGCAGGATATGCCTCCTTGATCATGGGGATAGCATGGTTGTTGGGTGGTTTTATAGGAAAAAGCCTTATCGATAGACCCTTTGTCCCCAAGCTTAGGATCGCCAATATATTGGGAATCGCGGTAACTATCTTGATGATTCTCAGTGCAACGGTTTGGGAAAACCTATATAGCTTGATTTTGTTTGCTTTTCTGGTACATGTAGGGGTAGGGTTTATCTTCAACAACTATTTTGCGTATTGTATCGGAAGGTTTCCGAAAATGGCAGGAATTTCGGGCGGTTTTATCGGTGGGTCCGCGTTTTTTATTACATCCATATCCAGTTATGCCATAGTTGGATTGGTGCATCCCCAGGATCAATCCGGACTGGGTATAAGCTATTTGGCCATGGCCATGTTGATTATGGTGATCCTGTTGTTTTTGGTAAGGCCAAAGAAAGCCTAGAGAAACAATGCAGGAGGCTTCAGTTTTTTATAAACCATTTTAACCAAAGCTTTTGGTTTTGATCTACACTTTAAAGAACCATTTGGGTTTCCCGATCTTTCAAATAGAGGGGGATGGTTTTTTAGAATCGGAACAAATCCATACTTTTGACAATCCATGGGGTGTCCTGTTAAAACAGGGCTGAGATCATACCCGGAAGTTGACCACTTCACACCTGATCCAGATAATACTGGCGTAGGGAATTTGGCAAGGCTGTTTTGGTCTGAGTTCCATTTTGGGTATCCCATAAATTTGTAAAAACCCTCGGGGCCCGATAAAAATGGATTTTTTTTCACAATTGACCGTATTGCAATGGCTTGGAACGGCCTTTGGCGTGGTTCAAGTACTCTTGGCCCGTCAAAACAATATCCACAATTATCTTTTTGGGATCATTGCTATTCTGATCAGTATCTGGGTGCTGTACCATTCCCGGTTGTACGCCGATATTTTGCTCAATCTTTATTATTTGGTCATGAGTATATATGGGTGGTTCTATTGGAAAATGGGAAAACAGAAACAAGAATCCCCCATTGCCTACGCCACCAAGAAAGAGCATGGTATTGCGATAGGGATAGTGTTGGGCTGCTTTGTCCTTATGGCCTACTGGTTGGCCGGACATACAGATTCCGACGTCCCTTATTGGGATGCCGTGGTCTGTGCTTTTGCCTGGGCCGGTATGTGGTTGATGGCCAAGCGAAAGATAGAAAACTGGATCTATCTGAACATCAGTAACCTTATATCCGTCCCACTTTTGATCTACAAGGAACTCTATGTCTATGCAGGGTTGACCACCTTCCTGTTTTTAGTGGCGATATCAGGATACATCAAATGGAAAAAGATTTTGGAGAGGAAAAAACAAGAGGATGGTCGGGGATATGCAAAAACTTAGAGGACTTTGTTTGGGGCAAGAAGAGTTCCCGCAACAGATCATCGATTGGATCGAACAAAACAACCTTTGGAACCTATGGGTGCCCAAGGCTTATGGGGGATTGGAACTGTCATTGCCTGAAGGATTGAAAAAGCTGAGGTCTCTTGCCCAGATAGATGGTAGTCTTGGGTGGACAGTGACCTTGTGCGGTGGGGCGAACTTCTTTATTGGGAATCTGGAGGGCAAAGTGGCCAGTGAAATCTTTGGTGATCAGGAAAGAACGGTATGCTTTGGAGGCAGTGGGGGTGTTTTTGGGGTTGCCGATAAATTTGGGGATGGCTATACCATCACAGGAACGTGGAAATATGCCACTGGGGCACCGTACCTGACCCACTTTACCTTGAATGCAAAGATCCAAGAAGGAGGAAAGGACCTACTTCTGGATAATGGCGATCCAATGATTCGATCTTTTGTCCTAAAAAGAGAAGATGTTAGGGTAGTCAAGGACTGGGATGCCATGGGACTGAAAGCTACAGCAACACATTCCTTCGAGGTCAAGTCCAAATGGGTCCATGGAAAATATAGCTTTATGTATAACGACCTGCATCTTCCCCATTCCATTTTCAAAATACCATTTTCTGTGTTTGCCGATTTGACATTGTGGGTCAATTACATGGGTATGGCCGCATATATTTTGGAGGAGGCCCAAAAACTATCGATTCCAGATGTACCCTTGGACAAGCTGCTTGCTACGATTACAAGCGCCGACCAAAGTGCGATGGGATTTGCAACCCATGTGCAAACCTTGGTTGATAGTGATGGGGAGGTGCCGGAATCCTTAGTGGCCAAAATACATGAAGAAGCTTCGAATGTTGTGGAGTCCCTTTCCCATGAGATCATAGCGTTGTATCCGTTTTTGGGTATCCGGGCGGCTAGGGAGGACCATCCATTGAACCAGGGATTCAGGGACTATTTTACGGCAACGCAACACCATATTTTCAGTAAATTGGGGAGAAGAGACAGAGGTAGGTGATAATTCTGACGTTCCGATCATTACAATTGAAGGCTAAAAACGGCGAAAAATGATTCGGCTAACACCAAATCATATCTAAAAAACATTGACATCAAAAGAGAAATGGTTCCCAAACAATTTCATCCTGCCCTAGAGCGATAATTGGGCCATCATTTTAAGTTTTATAGATGTTTTGCTTTTCGGACATGTCCCTGAAAAACTTGAACCGCGCGACGGTCTCTTCTTTAAGAATGTTCGCCATGCTATAAAAAATGGCATTTACCACACTGTATGCCCCGACCATTCCACCAAAGTAAAAACTATGGGAACTATTGATCAAAATGGAAAGGTCGCTATGTTCCAACAATGGGGAGAGATTACTGTCCACAATTGCCACAGTGGTCGCATTTCTTTCCTTGGCAAACTTTAGGGCATCGATGGTCTGGTTCTGACATTTGTCCAAGCAAATACCCACCACCACATCTTTTTCACTGAAATGATCCATGTTCAAGAAAAGTTCACCATGGTATTCGGTACTGGCATGGATTTGGGGTACCGCAGACCTACAGATACGTTCCATATATCTGGCAACCAAACCAATATGTGCCAGCCCAACAATGTAAGTGTGATTGGAACCGATTATGGCCCGCGCAATTTTTTCCATGACATTAAACTCCATGGACTCATAGGTTTTCTGTAGCATCATGATGTCACCCAAAATAGCATCTTGGGCCACTTTTTGGGGATTGCCCTGGGATTTGACTTCCTGGATCATTCCTGTAAATACCGAATCTACCCTAGTGAGCTGCACTTCTTGCTTCAAGAGCTCCCTCAATTCAAAAAAACCATTAAGCCCCACGGCTTTACAGGCCTTTACGACCGTAGCTGGGTTGACGCCCAAATGATCGGCAAATTCTTTCATACGCATCAAGACCACCTTATCTGGAAAATCCAAGGCAAATTGTATGACCAGTTTTCTTTTACCGGAAAGCTTCGAAATGCAGATATCCTTGATTTTCTGTATACTCATAATTAGCAAGTTAGTCAAATGAATTGATGTTGAAGATTAAAAAGCAATATTAATAATGCTTTCTTGTAAAAAACAATTATAGTGATGTCAATTAAAGTTTTTTTTATAATTTGTTGAATATTTATTCATGCGGGGACATAATTGTCATTGGTTAAAAGATAGTTGCAAAGCATACAAACTAAGGAATATGCCTGTGTTTATCTATTGTGATGGTTGTGGATTGAAATTGTTCAAATCCAAAATGGAGAGCCATGAAAAAGTATGACGTTCTTGTTATAGGAGGCGGAATATTTGGTGTTACCGCAGCCGTGGAACTGGCCAAACGAAAATATAAGGTGGGATTGTTGAATCCGGACACATTGCCGCACCACATGGCAGCATCGACAGATGTTACCAAGGCGGTACGTATGGAGTATGGATCGGACCGGGAATATTTTAAGATGGCCGAACGGTCCATCCAACTTTGGCGGGAGTGGAACAATGTCTTCGGGAAGGAACTCTACCACGAAGTGGGTTTTTTGATGCTTTGCAGAAAATCCATTGAAAGTGGGGAGCAAAGCTTTGAAAAGTTTAGCTATAGGGAATTGTTGCGCAACGGGTATGAGGTAGAGCAATTACCACCATCGGAAATCCGAAAAAGATTTCCTGCGATAAATGCACAAACATATTCAGAGGCCATCTATAACCCGATAGGGGGATACGCAAATGCAACACTAACGCTAACGACCTTGATGGCCCATGCAAGGGAACTTGGTGTACATGTCCATGAAGGGCAGACAGTGAACAGGATTGATACCGACACCGGTATGGTGAAAGGGGTTGGGACGATGGAGAATGAAAAATATGCTGCAGACCGCGTATTGGTGGCGGCTGGTCCCCATACCCCGGTATTGATGCCAGAACTGCGGCCCTATATGAAATCCACAGGGCACCCTGTTTTCTGGTTGAGGCCGAATGACACGAAAAAATTTAGTGGGGATAACTTTCCGGTTTTTACGGCAGATATTTCCAATACAGGATGGTATGGATTCCCTTACTTGGAAGAACAGGGGATTGTGAAGCTTGCCAAGCATTCAAATGGTAGCGAGATAGACCCGGAAAAGGGGGACAGACGGGTTTCCGATGCAGAGGTAGAGGAGATGAGGTCTTTTGTGAAGGAATCCTTTCCCGGGTTGGCAAATGCACCATTGGTGTATACCCGTAGGTGTTTATACACGGATACATTGGATGGGCATTTCTGGATAGATAACCATCCAACTATAAAAGGACTGTCCGTGAGTTCGGGAGGAAGTGGACACGGATTGAAGATGGCCCCGCTATTGGGCCCGATGGCTGCAGATATCGTGGAAGGGAAAACCCATGAATTTTCCAGTAGGTACAGGTGGAGGCATCTTACCAAGGATACGGTTCAAGTGGAAGAAGCAAGATATGTGATAGACCGTAAAATTTAAGAATATACGTTATTGCCTAGATCAAGACTGGCCAACCTTTAAAAATAACATGGACCAAAAGAGCTATCATAACGAAAATTACCTCGTTGAGCAGCTAAGAAAAGGCTCAGAGGAAGCCTATGGCCATTTGTTCAAGCAATACCATCGGGAACTGTGTAATTACATAGCTGCCATTTCAGGGGATATGCGGGTGTCGGAAGATGTTGTGCAACAGGCCTTTATAAAGATGTGGTCCAACCGGGAAAAGCTCTTTATCAAGGAGAACAGCCTCAAAAAATACCTCTTCAAGATAGCCTACAATTTATTTTTGGACAGCAAAAGAAAAGAAAAAAAGGAGTTTCAACTCTTGGAGAGCTTGAAACAGGAAGCTTATCTTGGGTTGATGGAAACCGATACTTCCCTTTTTGAGGAACGGCTCAAGAAAGTAGAGGCAGAAATAGAAAATTTACCTGAGCAGTGTAAAATGGTATTTATCCTGAGCAAAAAGGAAGGTCTTAAATACAAAGAAATTTCCGAGAAACTCCATATTTCCATAAAAACAGTTGAGGTGCATATGGCCAAAGCACTAAAACGGCTAAAGGCACAACTCTCCCTATTTTTCTAGGCCTACACCCATGATTTCCATTTGTACTTCTTCTATCCTTTTTAAGGATAAATGGGCATTTCTATATTTTAAATGTTAAAATTTTACGATAGGGTAAGGGTTTTTTTTAAAACATGCGTCTGTTTAGTAAAGAGACAACATATATCCAATGACCAGACTCGATATCAGGAGGATTATTACCAAGTACATCAACCAAGAGGCGACCCCTGAGGAAATGACCATTTTATATGAATGGGTCAAGAAAGGGAACAACCAAGAGGTCTTTAAAAAATTAGTGCAGGCTGACTTTCTTATCAATTATCAAAACCGTTCATGGGAAACGGAAGAGGCTTTCAAACAATTCTTGGAAACCATCAAGGAAAAGGAAAGCAGGAAGGTCCGCACCTTGTACATGGGCAGACAGGTCTTGAAATATGCTGCCGCTATTGTTATACTCGTCGCATCTGCAGCCTATTTTATCCTACAAAAAAATTCGCCATCAGTTTTGGAGCCCCGATTGGATTCCGATCAAATAACCCTTCAGTTGGATAATGGGGAAATCATCAGTTTTGATCCCGATAGCGACGCAACTGTCAAGAGCAAAAGTGGAAAAACGGTAGTTTCATTGGTAAAAGGGGTATTGTCCCAGAATGCCGAGGCCGATACCAAGGGCAAGGTGAAAAAAAACGTCCTTAGGGTACCATTTGGTAAAAGTCTTTCCCTGACCCTGCAGGATGGTTCGGTGGTAAGGCTCAACTCTGGGTCCACCCTAACCTACCCATCTTCATTTGTAGGGATGGACAAAAGAGAGGTACAATTGGAGGGAGAGGCATTTTTTGAGGTGGCGAAGAACCCAGAGCAACCATTCATAGTAGGCACTAAGAACATGTACACCCAAGTTTTTGGTACCGTGTTTAATATTTCGGCTTATGATGAGGATAACATTTCTGAAGTTGTTCTCGTGGAAGGGTCGGTTGGGATCGGTTCCACAGAACATACCGTGGCCGGAAGTTTACAGATGCTAAAACCTTCCCAGAGGGCATCGAACAAGGAAGGGAGCGGAGATCGGTTCGTCATTGAGGATGTGGATGTGACCCCATATATTTCTTGGACCCAGGGCGTATTGTCGTTCGAGAACGAGGAAATGTCGGAAATCATTAAAAGACTTCAACGACAGTTCAATATCAAGATTGTCAACAAGCATGAAAAGCTCGGGGAGCGGAGGTTCACCGGGATGTTCGATGAGGAAGACCTTGATCGCATTCTACGGACCATACAGGCCCATACCCATTTTAGCTATTCCAAAGAAGGGAACACGATAACTATTACAGAACCCGAAAAACAGTGATGCCTATGATGTGAAACTTTAAAAACCAAAAAAAAACAAATACTAACTGACTAGACTAAAATAATCATGAAAGAAAACCAAACTATATGTGCCTGGGCTAAAAAGCTCAGTAAGAATGTATTGTGCTGTTTGTCCTTGCTACTTTTTTTCAGTTTTGGCAACGCCACCAATTGTGCACAGGACGATGTCGTCACCATGAGCTTTGAAAACCAACAAGTTGGGGACATCTTTGAGACCATTACAAAATCCACCGGATACAAGTTTTTTTATGAGGCTTCTGAAGTGGACCTTACTAGAAAGGTCACCATTTTTCATAAAAATTTGTGCATTGAGGATTTTTTGAAACAACTTTTTAAAGGTTCAGGATTGAGCTATGAGGTAATCGCAAGGCAGATTGTCATCAAAAAGGTTGGAGAACCCACCCTCCCTTCATTGGTGCCCCAAAAGAAAATTGAGATCCAAGACCCCCAATCGATGCTTACAGGTACGGTTGTGGACGAAAATGGGGTCCCGTTGCCAGGGGCAAGCATCATTGCCAAAGGAACCACAGTGGGGACAACTACCGATTTTGATGGGAAGTTCGAACTCTCATTGCCTTCTGGGACCACCGTTATACAGGTAACCTACATTGGCTATAAGCCCAAAGAAGTCAGTGTTGCCGGTCTAACTACCGTAACTGTTAGGATGGAGCCTGATGCAGCCGCTTTGGAAGAAGTGGTAGTTGTGGGGTATGGTACACTCGCAAAAACAAAAGTAACGGGTTCCGTAGTTTCCATCCAACCGGAAACCATAGTAAACGTTCCTACGATTACACCAGAAGGAGCACTTATTGGACAAGTGGCAGGTGTGCAGGTCCAGGAAGTTTCAGGTGAACCGGGAGCGGCCCCCAATATTAGGATCAGGGGTTCAGGTTCCATTTCCGCTGGTAACGATCCATTGTTCGTAGTGGATGGAATACCAATTTCCCGAAACCTTACATCATCCAGCCAATTGGGTTCCTTGTCCAATCAGTCACAGGCATTTCAACCGCCGACCATCAACCCATTGGGAACCCTTAACCCGAACGATATTGAATCCATGCAGGTATTGAAAGATGCCAGCGCCGCCGCAATTTATGGATCTAGAGGTGGTAACGGGGTATTGCTCATCACCACAAAAAAAGGTTCAAGTACCGAAGAAGGAGTCTTCTCTTTTGATTCCTACGTGAGCATCCAATCGGTGGCCAACAAGATAGACCTAATGAATGCCGCTGAACTTATCGATTATACAAGGGATGCCAGGAACAACAATTATTTGGTGGATATCCCAGGAGCTTCGGTCGATGATCCCATAGGACCTGGTGATCGTGGGAATACAAATTATGAAATGCCTGCATCCTATGTGAACTGGGATGGTACCGATACGGATTGGCAAGATTTGATTTTTAAGACAGGAGTCGTCCAGAGCTATAACTTCTCCTATGCATCCCCGATCAGGAACAAGACAAGTTTCTATACTTCCGCAGGGTATTTCTCCCAAAACGGAATCATAGAAAAATCAAAATTTGAAAGGTATTCTGTGCTGATGAACCTCAACTCCCAATTGACCGAGAAGTTGAACCTAGATCTAAGGTTGGCCCCTACAGTGACCGAAAACCAAAGGGTGCCTGCAAATTCACCATACTTTGCGACCCCTCCAGGAATTGTATACTCGGCCATAGTGCATTCCCCGGTGGTGAAACCTTACAATGCGGATGGAACCATCAATCAGTTGGACAACCAATCCCACTTGGCAGGAGGAACCACCACGGCCAGTAACCCCTTGGCGATCATAGAGGGAGTGGACGATCAGATATTCCAATTTCAGAACAGGGGAACCCTTGGTTTGACCTACGATATCCTACCCGATCTGAGCTTTAAAACCTTGGGAGGTGTTTACATCAACTTGTTCAACCAAGATTTTTACCGGGCCAATACATTGTTGCTGCGTAACTCCACTGTAGGAAATCCTTATGGGCAGGCATCTACGTCTACCGAGACCAACTGGTTGTGGGAGAATACATTGAGTTGGAAAAAGGAAATCGGGGACCACTACGTGGATGCCGTTTTGGGATATACCGCCCAAAAGGACAATGTAAGACTGGAAAGGGTTGTGGCCAATAACTATCCCGATGATCTGGTGACCACCATTAGCGGTGGACAGGTATATGCCGGAACATCAGTGAAGGAACAATGGTCCTTACTCTCTTCGCTGTTCAGGGTCAACTATAGTTTTAAGGACAAATACCTCTTTACAGGAACCATCCGTTCCGATAAATCTTCCCGTTTTGGTAAGAACAACCAAACTGGATATTTCCCTTCATTCTCAGTTGGGTGGAGATTGAACGAGGAATCTTTCCTATCCTCTTCGGAGACCATCTCCGAATTGAAACTTAGAATGAGTTGGGGGCAGACAGGTAACTTTGAGATACCAAATTATGGAGCTGTAGGTCTATTGTCCCCACAGAACTATAACCTGGCCGGCAATGAGGTCAACGGAATCATCCAGTCCACCATTCCAAACCCCAATTTGACTTGGGAAAAATCCGAGCAAGTGGATGTGGGTCTGGAGTTGGGACTCTTCAACAACAGGGTGTTCCTGTTGGCGGACTACTATGACACCAAAACCAGGGATCTCTTGCTGAACGTGGCCATTTCATCCGTATCTGGCTTTGAGACCACTTTGAGAAATCTTGGTAAGGTCCAGAACAAAGGTTTTGAAATTGCTTTGAGCACCAAAAACTTTGTGGGCGATTTCAGCTGGGATACCGATATCAACTTCTCTACCAACAAAAATGAAGTGCTAGCACTCAATGAGGGCAATGAACCCATATATTCCACAGGTAGTGCGGGTATCCGCCACGTAACAAGGGTAGGGGACCCTATAGGCAGCTACTACGGTTATGTTGTGGAAGGTATTTATCAGACTCAAGAGGAAATTGATAATGCTCCAGTCGATACTCAGGCTCCCAATCCCGGCCCAGGGGACTTCAAGTTCAAGGATGTAGACGGTGATGGTCAGATTACCCCAGATGATAGGACCGTTACGGGAAGTTATTTTCCAGACTTTACTTGGGGTATCAACAACAGGCTAAGTTTTAAGGGCGTTGATTTCGGTTTCTTGATACAAGGGGTCGAGGGCAATGAGATACTCAACCTTACCGGAAGGCACTTGTTGAATGGAGAGGCCAACTTTAACTCATATGCAGCGTTCAATGATCGTTGGCGATCGGCCTCCGACCCAGGAAATGGGTGGGTTCCAAGAGCGGACAGGGGAACTGGTAACCACGGTAACAACCAAAGACCATCATCTTTTCAGGTTGAGGATGGGTCCTATATCCGTTTGAGAAATGTTACACTAGGGTACACTTTGCCGACCGATAATCTGTTCGGCAACAAGATCCAAAAACTACGTTTCTACATCACCGGTACCAACTTGTTTACCATTACAGACTATATGGGCTACAACCCTGAGGTTAGTAGCATTACAACCAATAGTTTGACTCCGGGAGAAGATTATGGCGCTTTTCCATTGACCAAGTCCTTTACAATGGGAGTAAACCTAAAGTTCTAACCTAAAAACGGAAAAAAATGAAACGAATTCTATATATAATGCTATGTACGGTACTATTTACCGGATGTAGCGAAGATTTTACCGATCTCGCACCGATCTCTAACAGAAACGAGGCCGATTTCTATAAATCCGCGGATGATTTCGAAGTGGCCATCAATGCCAGTTATAGGGGATTGCAGAGTACAGGCATTTACGGACGGGGCTATTGGACCATGTTCGAGATGAGGAGCGATAACACCGATCAAGGACCTGATGCAACAGGTCTTGCACGACAGTACACCGAAATCAATGCTTTCACGGAGGATGCCTTGAACGAACAGGTATCAACGGCCTGGAGTGAATCCTACAAGGTAATTGCAAATTGCAATGTCATATTGGAACGCATTTCTTCTGTTGAAATGGATGCGTCCACTCGGGACCGAATTGCTGGAGAAGCCCTTTTTATCCGTTCCCTGATGTACTATCACCTGGCCATTGCCTTTGGGAATGTACCATTGCAGTTGGAGCCCTATGTGGCCGGCGACGAATTGGTCCAGGTCTCGGAAACTGTTATCTTGGAACAAATGGTGACCGACCTGGAAACGGCGGAAGGTTACCTCCCCGTTTCATATCCTTCCAGCAGCGTTGGCAAAGCCACAAAAGGGGCAGCGGCCACATTGCTGGCCAAGGTGCAGCTTACTTTGGGGAACAATACCGCCGCAGAGACCGTGTTGCGTAGGATCATCTCAAGTTACGGATATGATTTGGTGCCTGAATATGCAGATCTGTGGGGTGTGGACAACGAGAACAATGAAGAATCCATATTCGAGGTACAGTTCATGAGCGGTGGAATAGGCCAAGGAAGTCTGTTCACCAATGACTTTTCCCCAAGTTCCGCTTTGCAGGCAGGTGCAGGGTACGGAAGGAACAGGCCAACGGTGTCCATGCAAGAAGCTTATGAGGATGGAGATTCCAGGTATGATGCCTCCATGGGAGATTCTTATATAAACTTGGATGCTGAAGTGGTAGAGGCATTGTACATCAAGAAATACCAAGCGGACATAGCCATAGAAAATGATTCGGACATCAACTTTGTGGTCTTTAGGTATGCCGATGTGCTGCTGATGTTGGCCGAGGCTCTGGGTGAGACCGATGAAAGCTATGACTTGATCAATGAAGTCAGGGAAAGGGCAGATTTGGGAGAGATAAATGCGGCCACACCAGGCACATTCGAAGAGAAACTGCTCCATGAAAGAAGGGTGGAACTCGCCTTTGAAAACCACAGATGGGCCGATTTGAGACGTTTCAATGCCATCAACAAGGTGATTGAAGCAGAACCGGTCATTACAGGAACCCGTGAATATTTCTTTATTCCGCAACGCGAGATGGATATCAATCCAAATTTTACGCAGAATTAGGATTTAAAAGATTGGAAGTTAGCGTTTTCTATATATTGAGTTAGTTTGATTGATAGCCCCAACCATGGATTGCCTACTTATGGTTCTATGGTCCCAACTCAATTGGAGGATGCAGCATTTTTTAATATGAAAGTTGCTTGGAAAGAAGTGACCTGGGATTTGATTGCAATAAAATAATAAACCAAATACAGATAAAGACAATGAGAAAATTGACAATGGCAATATGCCTGTGCTTTGCCTTCGTGGTAATGCAAGCACAAGAAAAAAAAGTGTTGAACATCATAGCCATTGGGGCGCACCCCGATGATTGCGATTCCAAATTTGGAGGTACGGCGGCCCTTTTTGCAAAAATGGGACACAACGTAAAATTCCTTGCATTGACCAACGGTGATGCAGGTCACCAGAGCATGGGAGGCGGACCATTGGCCAAAAAGCGCAGACAAGAGGCCAAGGATGCGGCAAAGGCCTTGGGAATTGCCGAATATGAAGTATTGGACAACCACGACGGGGAATTGTTCCCAACATTGAACGTCCGTTTGGAAGTGATTCGAAGGATTCGTGGTTGGGATGCGGATATCGTTTTGGGACTTAGACCGAACGATTACCACCCAGACCATAGGAATGCAGGATCCGTAGTTCAAGATGCGGCCTACATGAACATTGTGCCCAACGTGGCCCCTGATACCCCTCCTTTGGAGAAAAACCCGGTTTTTCTTTATATGAGCGATCATTTTCAAAAACCCTATCCATTCCAGAAGGACATAGCAGTAATAGTGGATGAAGTCATTGATACCAAAGTTGCCGGATTGGCGGCCCACGATTCGCAAATGTTCGAATGGCTGCCATGGACCGCAGGTACCGATTTGTCGACCATACCCACAGGAAAAGAAGAACGCTTGGCATGGCTCAAGAACAGATGGATGAACAGAAAACCAGATGCAAGCACTTTGGAAGCGGCCAAGAAATGGTATCCGGGCAGGGATATGTCCAAAGTACAACAAGTTGAGTTCTTTGAGATATGTGAGTACGGTAAGCAACCTACAGAAGAAGAGATCAAACAATTGTTCCCTATGTTGGGGAGCAAATAGAACCCAAACCAAGCAAACCAAGCCCAGGAAGAGCATCCAATTAATAACCAACTAACTACCAATGGAGAATAGCAAGCCCACGACCAAGAGATACTATCATATCATTGGGCTGGTAATGCTGGTATTCTTTGTAATATCATTCATTACCAACATACTCAATTCTATTATAGTCGACGTAAAGGACAGTTTTGATCTAAGCCTTACTTTAACGGGCTTACTGCCATTCACTTTCTTTATCGCGTATGGGATCATGTCCATTCCGGCGGGATTCCTCTCCGAGAAGTATAGTGAAAGGACCTTGTTGTCCGTATCGTTCTTGGTCATGGCGCTTGCTTCCCTGGGTTTTGCCCTTGTGCCCCAATACGGCATGTTCAGTATCACACTGTTCACTTTGGGTTGCTGCATGGCCGTTTTGCAGGTCATTATAAACCCAATGCTGAGGGTTGCTGGTGGCGAGGAACACTTTGCGTTCAATTCTGTACTGGCACAGTTGGTGTTCGGTGCAGCTTCATTTTTGAGCCCTTATCTATATAAATATTTGGTGGATAGGGATGGTACTCAAGGAGATGCCATAGCAGAAACATTACGTTCGTGGGTGCCAGAAAACCTGCCATGGGTTTCATTATATATTGTGTTTGCCGCCATATCGGTCTTGCTCTTCATCTATGTTTTTATGACGAGATATCCCAAGTTTGAAAAAACAGCGGATGAGAAGGCAGGGGATGGTAGTTCCTATTGGGACCTCTTGAAAAACAAATGGACCATCTTGTATTTCTTGGGGATCTTTTGTTATGTGGGTACCGAGCAAGGGGTAGGCAATTGGATTTCCCAGTTTTTATACCAATACCATGGGTTGGACCCGCAAACCGTGGGAGCGGACACAGTTTCCTATTTTTGGGCCATGTTGACCGTAGGTTGTCTTTTGGGCCTCGTGCTCTTGAAATTTATGGACAGCCGTAAACTGTTGATATTTGCTACGGCCATAACCATGGTGTTCTTGGTATTGGCCTTGACAGGTTCTTCCCAAATGGCCTTGATCGGGTTTCCGATGGTCGGGTTTTTTATTTCGGTCATGTATTCCATCATTTTTTCATTGGCCCTCAATTCAGTCAAGGAACACCACGGCTCACTTTCGGGGATTCTTTGCACCGGAATTGCTGGTGGGGCGGTCATCCCGTTCATTGTTGGCGGCCTAGGGGAGATGACTACCCTAAGGTCTGGAATGTTCTTTTTGTTGATTCCACTGGCATTCATATTTACCATAGGCTTTTGGGCAAAACCATTGGTCAACAACAAGACCATTAGCCTTAAAAAAGAAAGCTAGTTCCATGCAAAAGGAATTCATAGGGGTTGATATTGGGGGTACCAACATGAAGGCAGGTAAAGTGGTCAATGGATCGGTATTGCAAAGCCATTTGGTGGAGGTTGACCGAAATGACATGGAAGAAGCAACCCTTGATAAACTCTTTGAAATTATAAATAAAGTAATGACCGATTCTGTGGAGGCCATTGGCATTGGAGTCCCGGCAGTGGTGGACCCAGAATCCGGTATTGTGTACGATGTGCAGAACATTCCTGCATGGACCAAAGTGGCCCTGAAGGATTTGGTATATCAAAAGTATAAGGTGCCTGTGTTCATAAACAACGATGCCAATTGTTTTGCACTGGGCGAAAAATACTTCGGAAAGGCGCAAGCATATACCAATTGCGTGGCACTTTCCTTAGGTACGGGACTCGGTATGGGGATTTTAATAGACAACAAGCTGTACAATGGTGTTTTGTGCGGTGCAGGGGAAATAGGCATGCTTCCCTATAAAAATGGTATCATGGAGCATTACACGGGCAGTTTTTTCTTTGAGGAAACATATGGGGAATCTGCCAAAGCACTTTTCAATAAAGCTTTGGAAGAGGATACTGTGGCCCTGGGAGCATTCAACGAATATGGAAAGCACTTGGGAGAGGCCATAAAGGCCATTCTCTACCTGTTTGCGCCCGAGATGATCGTTCTTGGGGGGTCCATCAGCAATGCATACCCATTTTTCAAGGATGCCGTAATGCATTCCCTTGGTTCATTTGCCTATCAAAAACAACTGGAACATTTTAAAATTGAAACATCAGATCTGGTGGATTCACCCATTTTGGGTGCAGCTGCACTATGTCTGTAAAACAAATAACCTTATAAAAATGAGAATAGTTATAACAGTACTGCTCGCATGTTTCTTGCTAAAGTCCTGTGCGAAACCAGAACCTGGCAAACAGGTAAGCATCACCATTGAGAACAACAAAAAAGGCGCACCCGTAACGTTGGGGATCCCTTTTCCCAAAGGGGCACTGTACTCAGTGGACAACCTTCGGTTGTTGACTGCCGATGGCACAGAGATTCCATGCCAGACCACGGAGGTATCCAATTGGGGTCCAATAGATGAGAGCATCAAGTGGGTTTGGGTGTTCTTTTTCTCTGAAGAAGGTTCAGATTATGTGCTGGAGTATGGGGACAGTGTAGCGCCCATGCTTCCAAAGGAAAAGATCATATCCACCAATAACATGAGACCACAAGGTGGGATTGATGTGAACACGGGGCCGCTCTCTTTTTCCATCCATAAGAGGGGCAACGGATTTTTGGATGAGGTATATCTGGATTCCGACCAAGACGGAAAATTTGCGGATAATGAATTAATCGGGTCGTCAAAGGGGGAGAATCGGGGGTCTTTCTTCGATATTTTGGATGATGCTGGGATCGATGCCTCAAAAGCGGTCATCAATGAGGTTTTCAGGGAAAAAGGCTCAGGACCGATGCATTCCATTTTTAGGATAGAGGGGACCTATACCTATAATAGGCCAGACAACAACATATCCCCCTTCTCCATTTGGTTGCACACTTATGCGGGAAAAAGCTATATTAAAGTGCTTCATACCATGACCTATACGGGCATCCCCGACAAACATAAAATTCAGGATGGCCAGCATGCCAACATAGCGACGCAGAACAAAAAGATCTTATCCGAACAAACTGCAGATGATCCGGGATGGACCCAGCCCAATGACCAGATAGCCGGGGTCGGGCTTCAGCTCAAGTACCATTTGGATAATAATGTAAGCGTTTCCATGCCCATGTATGATGGGGATTGGAAGGATGAGGATGCCAAGACCGTCATCGAAAAAGTAACGGTGGGCGGCAGTGAAACTGTCCAATTGTTGCAAAAAGGGCCCGAGGGTAAAAAAAGCCCAAGCCTTAGAAGCCTATATATGAGTGGTTTTAAAAAAGAGGAAGATCAAAAAGATGAAGAACTACAACCAAGCTTTGTGGCCACTGTGGACAAGGCCGGCGACAATGTCGCCCAGGCCCAAAAGGCAAAGGGATGGATAAATGTTTCCGACGGGAAAAGAGGGGTTGGTGTCGGCATAAAGAATTTCTTGAAGGAATATCCCAAAGGGATAGAACTGGACGCTTCCACATCTACGTTGACAGGAAGTATCTGGCCCAAGGAAAATGGCCCAAAAAGTTTTGCTAGGGCAAACACTGAGAGCGATGGCGAAATGTTGGACAATTTTGCCCAGGGCATCACCAAAACAACGGAGTTCATTTATTATTTCCATGACAATGACTCCCCTGAAGGAGTGGGTCAGAAAATGGACTATGTTTTGGATGCTCCCGTGGCACATGCTTCCCCAGAATGGTACACCGGTTCTAAGGTGTATGGCAATATGGCCCCTTTTTCCGAAAAGCATCCAGAGTTTGAAAACGCATTGCAGTACAAGTATCAGTGGTGGACCTATAACCAAGAGAACGAACCATGGTACGGTATATTTGACTACGGTGATGGCAAGACCTATTTCTTCAATGGAAGATGGGTCATGTGGACCAATAACGAGCCCACGACCGATTTCATGCTTTGGACCAATTTTATGCGAACCGGGGATCCCAAATTCTTCAATCTGGCACAGGCCATGAGCAGACATACCATGGATGTGGATAATATCCACTGGCCAAGAAAGCGCACCTATTATGGGGAGATCAATGATGCGATAGATTTTTGGAACTATGAGGACGAACCGGAATCCACCCCTTATCTGGGTATAGGCAGAAGGCATGCAAACGAGCATTGGAATGCCCTTTTGAGTGCACACGTTTGGATCCAGGGATGGATTGCGGATTACTATCTGGCAGCCGACCATCGGGCTCTTGAAGTGGCCAAAATGACCGGAGACACCTATATCAATAGAATTTGGGGGGAACACGACCTAAGGGGAAGAAGACTCTATCTGTCCGTTCTCAATTTGGTCGAACTTTATGATGCCACCAAACTCAAAAAATATAAGGATGAACTGGATGATAGGGTGAACATCATGTTGGAATTGCAAGAGAGACAAGGGGGCAACCTTCTATTGGACAGATATGGATATAGCCAAACCTATGTGGCCCAAGGATTATACAAATACCAACAGATCACAGGGGACGAAAGGGTGAAAAAAGCTCTGGTTAACCACGCAAGATGGGTTCGCGACGTACCCCCATTGAACCACGAAATGGAATCGTACCTAGCAACGATCTATCCATTGCTGATCGGGTATGAGTTCAGTGGAGAAAAAGTATACCTGAATGAGGCACTTGCTAGAGCAGAGGTACTTAAGATTGGTGAACTGCCCAAAAAACCGGAGGAATATGAAAATGCCGTAGCATATAGCGATGATCTGGTCAAAATTTCGAACCTTCCAGAAAGTAAAGGACGCTTTACCAACTGGCAAACCAACCAAGGGCTTCGTGTGTTTGGCTGGACGCATGCCTATAACATTCCCTATTTGTTGTACTGGCTGGACCAGGAGAATATCGACTAAGAACAACGGATTAAAAAAGGGAGCGCCGGTCATGGATTGGGATGCTCCCTTTTTTATTGTGCACATGTACTAAACAACTCGTAATATAATGCTCTATAAACGTTTGGGCTTTGTCCTTGGCCCCTTACTTTTTGTCTTTATTCATTTATTTTTTAAAGGGGAAGGCCTTTCTGATCAAGGAAGGGACCTGCTTGCGGCCACGGTCTGGATAGGTGTTTGGTGGGTCTTGGAGGTGTTGCCCATTGCCGCCACTGCCCTGTTGCCGATTATTCTGTTCCCTTTGTTGGATACGATAAGCCTTGGAGATACCACGGCCAGCTACGGGCATAAATATGTTTTTCTGTATATGGGCGGATTTATGTTGGCAGTGGCCATTGAAAGATGGAATTTGCATAAGCGCATTGCATTGAATATTATAAGGATCATTGGCACCAATATGTACACCATCGTCCTTGGATTTATGGTGGCAACGGCATTCCTTTCCATGTGGATTTCAAATACGGCGACCACTGTGATGGTCATGCCCATGGCAGTATCCATCATCAAACAGTTAAAGGACAACCCCGTAACCCCACAGGACGAGAATGAGATATTCGGCAAGATGCTGATGCTGGCCATTGCTTATTCCGCTTCCATAGGAGGTATTGCCACCTTGATCGGCACACCCCCCAATTTGGTCTTTGCCGGATTTGTTCAAAAAACCTATGGTGTGGATGTCAGTTTTTGGCAGTGGATGAAATTTGGGCTTCCCGTGGCCACCATATTGCTCGTTCTGGCTTGGCTATACCTTACCCGAATTGCCTACCCCTTGAGGCAGGGAAGATTTCCCGGGGGGAAAGAGGAAATAAACCGGCTTCTACATGACCTGGGACCAATGGGAAGGGAAGAAAGGATTGTGCTTGGGATCTTTGTGCTCACGGCCTTTTGTTGGATTACCCGTTCCTTCCTGTTACAACATTTCATACCGGCCATAGACGATACCATGATAGCCATAGCATCTGCAGTGGTACTTTTTGCATTGCCCACCGGAAACGGAAAAGGTTCTATTCTCCGTTGGGAAGAAGCGGTTCAGATTCCTTGGGGCATTATTTTGCTCTTTGGAGGTGGAATGGCCATTGCAAAAGGGTTTGAGGATACAGGGCTGGCAAGTTATATAGGGGCTCAGATGGCTTTTTTTGATGGACTACCATTGTTGGTTTTGTTGTTGTTGGTCATTACCTGCATCAATTTCCTGACAGAGGTCACATCGAATCTGGCCACTACGGCCATGATGCTCCCGGTTCTGGCACCTTTGGCACTTACGCTGGGAATAGATCCCTTTGTATTGATGGTAGCTTGTACTTCTGCGGCATCCTGTGCGTTCATGTTGCCCGTCGCCACTCCACCAAATGCAGTGGTTTTTGGATCGGGATATCTGAGGATACCGGATATGGTGAGATCGGGCTTTTTCATGAACCTTGTTTCCATAGTTGTGGTGGCCCTTTTCATCTACTTTTTTCTGCCGCTGTTATGGGGGCTATAGAGGGCTTGGTTTGTTGGATGCTAAAGGATAGGTTCATGCAGATCCTCGGTAAAAAACGATGCTACTCCCTATTGGTTAAATATAACGGACATTTTTTGTTGGGGATTCCCGTTTTTCCAAATGGGGTAATGGTATTTGGGATCGATTACCATTCACCATTATATACTTCCGTTAAGATTTCGGCCAGTTTGTTTTCAAAAACGGGTTTTACGACATATCCTGTGAGTTCTTCAAATTCTTGTGCCCGTTTAAGATCATTCGGGTCGTTGGATGAAGTGACCAAGAAGATGTTCACATTTTGGTCGGGGAGCTTCGGTTTCATTTTTTTGAACTCGGATAAAAATCCCCATCCATCCATGAACGGCATGTTGATGTCCAATAATATGATCTCGGGCAGCTCAACGGTTTCCTGAATGCACAAAGTAATGTATTCAATGGCCTTTTCACCATCCGTAAAGGTGTTGATCAAAATGTCCTTGGACAGATTGGACAAGATTTTTTTAGTGACAAAGAGGTAGACCTCGTCATCATCCACTAAGAGAATGTTGGGTTTTTTCATGATCTTTTGAATTTGATCTTAAACGTTGTACCTATGTTTTCTGTACTCTCCACCTCGATTGTGGCATCCATGGCCTCAAGTTGGGATTTGGCGATGAACAGTCCCATCCCTTTTCCGGAAACATTACGATGGAACCTTTTATACAACTTGAACAGGTTGTCCCCATGGCGGTTTAAGTCCATGCCAAGTCCATTGTCCCTTATATAGAGTACTTTTCTTTCGTTTTCCCAGCAAGTTTCAAAAATCACGTGCGGGGACACGTCCATTCTTCTGTATTTTATGGCATTGGACAAGAAATTGTGTAAAATACTCTTCATGTAAAACTTTGAACATTTGAGCGTATGCCACGCATCTAGCTTGTAAATGGTTTCGAAATCTTTGCGTTCGTTGTCCAAAAGTGTCTCCGCAAAATCATTTTCGACTTCTTTCAAAAGTAAAAGGAGGTTTACATTTTCGAGATCCAAGTCCTTATTGCTCAAAATGGAGATATAGGTCTGTACATCTTCGGTAAGTGTACTGATGCTGGAGGAAATGGTCTCCAATTTCGGGAACAGCTCTTTAAACGTTTCCTGGTCGCCAGATTTGCTCAGCATATCCACTATGATGGACATGCTGCTCACAGGTGCCTTGAGGTTATGGGCCACCACATAGTTAAAGTCCTCCAACTGCCTATTGCGTAACTGCAACCTTTCATTGGATTGTTTTACTAGCCGGTTGGTGGACTTCAACTTGGCCTGGCTTTCCAATAGAGCCTTGTTCTTTTTTTTCAATTCGTTTATAAAGTTTTTTTTCTCCTTTTGCGTACGTGCGTAACCCAAGGCGATGAGTGCGATCACTATCAGGGTCAGCACATTGAAAAGTATCAGGTTCCTTCTAATGGTCTGCAATTGCTTGCGTATATAGCTAGGTGGGGTTTCCTGGATAATGGCCCAATCGTTTTCCGTTACGACCCTGGTCAAATCCGTATAACGGTTCATGCCGACATTCTTTTCAAACCCGATATCGACATTTTGATATACCCACAGGCTTCCCTTTTCCATAAAAAAAGTATCCTTTTCAAAAATGAGACTCTTCAGTTGCAGTTTCCTCTGGATCGATGAATCCAACTTGCTCATCTTGGCCTGATGGGGAAGGATGCTTTCAGATAGGTTTGTAGTGATCACGTTCCGGTCCTTGTCCACCAAATAAAAATTATCCTCCGAGATCCTGCCCTTCATCAGGCCAAAAACCTTGTTCATGTTAAAATTGGTGACGGCCAGCCCCACTTGGTTCTTGTTGCTATCAAATATCGGGGTCACGCCCCTGATCACGGGTTTGTGCGGAACTTCTATCACACCATGTTCCTTGTTCAGTTCAATTGGCGAAATGTAGACCTGGCCCTTTTGGAGCGATAGTCCCTTCTGGAAATAATCACGGTGCACTTTGTTTTGCAATTCTCCGGCACCCATGGAGTCTTTGTTTACTCTTTCATATCGCAACACTTCGTTCCCGTGTAGGTCCAAGAACCTGAGTTGGTCATACACTTCATCTTTCTGTATGATCCTGATATATTCATTGATGAAGACGGAATCTATAGGTCTTCCCTCTGAGAAAGTTGGGAGAAAGACAGCGTTGGACCAGTAGGAAGTGATATCTATGAGGGATTCACATTGATCGGCCAAATGATAGCTTTTGTTGAGTATGTTCCGTCGCTGTATGAGGGCTATACTGTTAATGAGGTCCTGTTTTTGTAAATATCCCCATGCAAGAGTGAAGATCAGGAGCGGGATATAAAGGGCCAAGGATGTTTTTATGATCCTGTTCCACATACGGATGGGTAGATTTCTAACTGTGCACATTACCAAATGGGCACAGTTCATTTTGTAAAATAATTACCTTTTTGTTGTAGGGGAATTTTGCAACAATTTATGATATATTTTACATTATATGTAATTTTTTAGGTAATTACCATGTTTTTCTCTTCCGCAACAAAGATTTTTTACCCTATTGATTCGGGGTTTTAATGGTTCAATCCCATGATCTGTTATGAAAAGGTCCAATTGGTGGTGAAACTTTAATTCCCGCCCTTGGCGGGCGCCTTTATAATTCCAAAAAGAGAGTCCCAGTATATGTCCATACACTTGTTTCACTAATTTCTCTGAAGAGATTGCTCTCTGTTTTAATCAATCAAATTGATGAAATTACTAATGGCAAGCCCTACGATCAAGAGTAGCCCCAATGCTCCCCAAATCTTGGTGATGGGCGAATTGACATTCTGCCCCATGATGGCCTTGTCGTTTCCGATCAAATACATGGTGATGCCAATGAAAGGGACCAAGAATATGGTGATGCTCTGGGCAAACACGATGAGTTCCAAGGGCAGGCTCCCAAAAACCAAAGCGATGATGGACCCGGCAATCATGACAATGGATATGAACACCTTTACCATTCGGTGGTTCAAATCGCTATTGTATCCGAGCGTATCCCCAAGAAGGGATCCTCCCAATACGGCATTCCCTATCAATGATGAAAACGACCCCCCGAACAGTCCGATCAAAAAGAGGAACGAGGCATGGTCACCAAGAAGCGGTTCAAGTGCTTTCCCCATGTCACTGGCCGAGGTCACCTTTATGCCTTGGGGATGAAGGACGCTTGCCGCACAGATCATGACAGCAGCGCTCATTACCCCCAAAATGATGATGCCTACACGACTACTTAGTCTTTCGGTTCCATCCGAATCATTGGTTTTGGATAATTTTTTTCTTTCCTGCACAAGGTAGGACTGGTAAAAGGCGCCAACGAGGGAGAAACAAGAAGCGATAAAAGCAACGATGAGACCTATGGAACCTTTTGGAGCGTTTGGCACCAATCCCTTCAGTACCTCCAATAAGTTGGGCCGTATCAAGATGGCAGTGGACAAAAACGACAACAACATCAATATCACCAAAGCGATCATTATCTTTTCCAACACCTTATAGAAAGATTTGAAGAACAAGAGCAATATTCCAACAATGTTGAAGACCACGATCCATATCTTCGGATCGGTGCCAGAAGCCTCTGCAATTGAAATGGACACACCTGTCGAGTTGCCGGCCTGAAAGGAAATGGCCACCAGAAATATCCCTAGACCTATTAAAACAGAAACGGGCTTGCCAAACTTCTTCTTGATCAGCGTCAACAGTGTTTCCTTGTTTTGGGCACCTATCCTTGCGCCCATTGTGGTGAAGACCATCATAAAGAATATGGCCACGACAATCACCCACAGCAGATCATTGTTGTAATCTGCACCCATTTTAGATGTTATGGTCATCTTGCTGGGGCCAAATACCAGAGCAGCTGTGATGATGCCCGGACCTAAGATGAGTAGCCAATTTGTACTAGGGGATTTTTTTTGTGTTGACATGATGTATGGGTTAGATAGGTTTTTTGCTTTGGATTGGTTATATAGGCTTGATCAAATAGGGGTCACTTCAATTTAATGGATGGATTAAGAGTATTGTTATTTTCAAATGTAGAAAAATCATACAGAATAACACTAATTATGTATACATTATATTGTCGATATGGATTTCAAATGAAAGTATCACCAGACGCCCCCATGTAGATAAAAACCATATTTTAGGCTTTTTGGAGGTTATTTTTTGTTAAATTCTAGCAATTATTTTTTTTGTATACAAAATATTTATATGTTAGTATACATAATTACAAAATGCAGCTCAAATTCATGTGAAGGATTCCACGTTTTAGAATTCTGTTTGAGATCGTTGTGAAACATCAAATGCTTGAAAACGAGGTGGTATTTGTAGAAAATAGGGAAGATCATTAAACAATTACTGAGAACTATGAAGAAAAAAACGTAAACAATTTGGGTGAGAATTTCAGTTTAACAAATAACTATAACCATGATAACTAATGAAAACAGACTTTAAAGGTAGAGAAAACAAGATGCGGAGCAAAACAAAGGTAGTCCTTCTTGTTGTTCTTGTGTTCAACTTCAATGTAATGGCCCCATTGAAGTTGCAGGCCATGGAAAGCGAAAATGAGGCATTGCCTTTTAATGAACAGAATACCATGACCGGACGGATCACGGACATCAGTGGCAATCCTCTTCCGGATGTGGAAATATTTAATTTGACTACGGGGCAAGCCGTGCTTTCCAATGCAGATGGAGTCTACTCCATAGCAGGTGAGGAAAGCGATGTCCTACAATTTAGTCTGGTAGGCTTTATGGACCAAATGCTCCAGGCCGAGAACGCTGCCTTGGTGGTGCTGGCCTCTGCGCCCAAGGAATTGGATGAGGTTGTTGTGGTAGGGTATGGTACACAAAAGAAAGAGAACCTTACCGGTGCTGTAAATTCAGTGGTGTTCAATGAGTCCACAAGTAGCCGACCCAATATGAACCTTTCATCTGCTCTGGTGGGCTTGAGTTCGGGACTTAATGTTTCGCAAACCTCGGCAGCTCCTGGAGCGGAAGGCTTTAATATATTGGTAAGGGGTAGGGGAACCATGAACGATGCCTCACCTTTGGTGGTCATTGATGGTATCCCCGGAAACCTTAATGATGTGAACCCCAACGATGTGGAGAGCATATCAGTGCTGAAAGATGCTGCATCGTCCGCAATCTATGGATCTCGGGCTGCCAATGGTGTTATCTTGGTCACGACCAAAAGAGGTAAGGGGGAGCAATTCAAGGTCACCTATAGTGGATATACAGGACAGGTATCCGCAGCCAAACGGATTGACTTCATTTCGGATATGGCCACCCACATGGAGTTGGTCAATGAATCTGAAGGAAGGGAAAAATACCCCATTGCCCTGATCGATGAATGGAGAAGGGAGTCTGCAAATGGAAATCCACTGTATCCCAATACGGATTGGTATGACGAAATGCTTAAAAATTCAATACTTACGGAGCACAATCTGTCCGTGCGTGGTGGAGGTGAAAAAGGAAACTTCGCCATTTCATTGGGATATTTGAAAAACGAAGGGATTTTGGACAAGTCCGACTATACCAGATATAACTTCCGTATAAATGCGGACGCAAAAGTAAAGGACTTCTTTACGCTGGGTGGAAATGTTTTCGGCTCATGGTCGGATAGGGGCCCTATTGATGTGGGGAGCTTTTTCTCAAGTATACGAAACACAACGCCAGGCGTGATCCCAGTGTATGACGATGGAAGATATGGAGGGGAAATGTTCCAAGGTCTTCCCGAAGGTTCAAACCCAAGGGCCTTGGTGGACAATGCCAGGGGCAATTACGAAAAATTGCAGTTGGGTCTAAAGTTCTATGGTATCATTGACATTTTCAAGAACTTGGAATGGGAAAACAGCTTTGGGTTGAACTATGCCAACAATAGGGATTGGATCTACGTCAGGCCATTCTCCCTTTGGAATTTCCAGACCGGTTTTGAATATCAAAAGAAACCAAGTATCAATAGCCTCTTCAACGAGAGCAGGAGAAGTTACTCCACTGTGGTGACCTCGCTCTTGCGCTTCAACGAAACCTTCAATGGAACTCACAGTCTTTCCGCTTTGGTGGGCTTTGACCAACAATACAACCGTATGGATAGGTTCAATGCAAAGAAGAACGATATTTTGGGGGATGATGCCATTTATATCTTGGATGCGGGGACCAATCTTGAATCGGCCAATGGATCTGGAACGGATGATGCCCTAAGATCTTATTTTGGAAGGTTGAACTACAACTACAAAGGAAAGTATCTGTTCGAGGCCAATGCCCGTTACGATGGTTCCTCACGATTTGCAGAGGACAATAGATGGGGATTCTTCCCATCATTTTCGGCAGGTTGGAGAATTTTGGAAGAATCGTTTGCCAGCAAGCTGAAGAATACGTTTGACGAGATTAAAATAAGGGGCTCTTGGGGAAAACTTGGGAACAATAGGATCGGTGATTATTCGTATCAGGAAGTGTACGGATCCTACCTCTACCCATTTGGCGGTTCGCTCCAGCAAGGGGTTGCGCCTGTGGAATTGGCAAACAGCAGGTTGAAATGGGAGACCACGACCATCACCAACGTTGGCTTGGACTTGTCGTTACTGTCCAGAAGATTGAACTTGTCCATGGAATATTACAACAAAACGACCAGTGATATTTTGACCAAAATCCCTATTCCATTGGTGTTGGGCAATTTTTCACCACCATGGCAAAATATTGCGGAGATGGACAACTCCGGCTTTGAGTTCCAGTTGGGATATCAAGGAAATATTGGTCAGGATTTCACCTACAACATAGCGGGTAACCTCTCCACGGTGAAGAACAATGTGACCAAGTTCAATGGGGACAGATCCATAAACGCCGCCACCATTACCGAAGAAGGCAGTGCGTTCAACAGTTTTTATCTTTTGGAATTTGACAGGATCATCCAAGATCAATCCGAGGTCGATGCATTGATTGCAGATGGCTATACCTTCGGTTCGTATGTTGGCGGTACACCTGGACCAGGTGATATGCTGTACAAGGACACCAACGGGGACATGGTCTTCGATGATCAAGATAGAGTGGTCAAGGACTATTCATCCTTACCCAAAATAACCTATGGGTTCAATTTCAATGTTGGATACAAAGGTTTTGACTTGAACGTTGTGGCCCAAGGTACGGAAGGAGTAAAACAGTACTGGGGAAATGATGGTTTCAATACGTTCAATATAAATGAAGGCTTTTTGCAGCGGAAGGAAATTCTGAACCGTTGGACACCTGAAAACCCATCAACGGTATATCCTAGATTACATACATCGGGATCGGCATTGAACACGGCCTATAGTGATTACTGGTTGTACGATACATCCTATTTCCGAATCAAATCGTTGCAGTTGGGGTATGTTCTTCCGCAGGACGTGACCTCTAAATTCAAAGTGGACAGGCTAAGGATATACACCAACCTTGAGAACTATTTTACGTTCACGAAATTTGATGGATACAACCCAGAGAATGCAGGAATTTCATATCCTTTGATGAAGCAGTGGGTAGTTGGATTGAATTTAACATTTTAAAAGAAAAGTGATGATTAAAAAGATAAATAGAATACTACTGGCATTACTTTCCATTTGTACTTTGGGTTCATGTAGCGATGATTTTCTAGATAGGGATTCATTGGTGGGCCTATCCGAAGGGGGATTCTGGAAATCGGAACAGGATGCCATCATGGGGGTGAACGCGCTTTACGACGCCAACCGTGAATTCACCAACAGCATAGTGATCTATGGCATGATGGATGACTTTACCGATATTTCCTATCAGTCATGGGCCACGGGTCTCACAACCGGTAATTTCCCTTCCAACGCCTCATTTTACTCCAATTCTTGGGGTATATTTTACAAGGGCATATACAGGGCCAATACGGTTTTGGAGAATGTACCTGAAATCGAAATGAACCAAGACACGAAGAACCGTATTTTGGGTGAGGCGAAGTTCTTCAGGGGCTATTTTTATTTCAAGTTATGGGATTTCTTTGGAGGGGTGCCGCTCTATGACACCGCAATGAACGTGGATGAGACCTATAAACCAAGGAATACCGAGGAAGAGGTATACAATTTTATTGTGAACGATATGACCGAGGCCTTTGATCTTTTGTCCGAGAACTATGACCAGTCCAACAAAGGCCGTGCTACAAAGTGGGCGGCACTGGCCATGCGTGGTAAGGCACATCTTTGGGCAGAACAGTATGAAGAGGCTGCGGAAGACTTCAAATACCTGATGGACAACAGCGACAGGACTTTGATAGACGATTTCCATAGCTTGTTCCGAGTGGCCGGTAACAATAACGATGAGGTCATTTTTGATGTGCAGTACATAGCCGAGCAAGGTTATGGTTTGGCCACAGACCGAAACTATGGTAATGCCAGAGGGGCTACCTCTGGTTCGCAGCGGACCAGACCTACCCCTAAATTGGTCAACGCCTACGAAATGATCGATGGAACACCGTTCGATTTTGCAAACTTTACGGACGCAGGAGGGGATACTTTTGACCCGAACGATCCTGCGGATTGGCAAGATGAAGAATCGGTAAGAAGGCTTTTTGAAAATAGGGATCCCCGCATGCAACAAGCCATTGTGGTGCCGTGGTCTACATTTGTGGGTAGAAACGAAGTGGAGTACCTTTATAAGTTCCCAGTGGATACGTCGGACCCTTTGGCCTACGTTCCTATTTGGACGGCAGGAAGCTATGCATGGAGGAAATTTGTGGAAACAGGCTCAGTGTACACTTTGCAGAACAACATGCCCCAAAATTTCCCGCTCATCAGGTTGGCCGATGTTATTTTGATGTATGCCGAGGCAAAGAATGAAGCGAGCCCTGGTGACCAGAGTATCTATGATGCGGTCAACGCCGTCCGCGAAAGGGCCGGTTTGCCCGATTTGCCCACTGGCTTGAGTCAAGATGAGATGCGGGAAAGGATCAGGCATGAGCGTATGGTGGAACTGTGCGGTGAGGGCCAACGGTATTCCGATATCCGCAGATGGGGCATCGCCAAAGATGTTGTCGATGGGGTATGGATGACCGAGTTTACCGGAGTGAATATAAGACAGAGGGGATTCCCCGACCATTACTATCTATGGCCAATTCCGCAAACAGAAATTGATGTGAATCCGGCCTTGACGCAGAACCCAGGTTGGTAGGTATTTTGGCTGTCCATTTTTGGACAGCTGCCTATGGCCTTGGCATGTTTAATTTGAATTAGAAAATGTTCAATAAGTATATTTTAATAGTAGCCTTTGTATTGTGGACATTGCAAGCGGTAGGGCAGGAGAGTTTTTCTTCTGTCCTTCCATTGCATAAAGGGGATATCAACGAAAAAACCACAAAAACACGAAAGGTAAACGTAGGGGAAGAGGAAACATATGGTGTTGCCCTTAAAAAGCATCTTGCCAATCCCGACAAAAGGGTACAGCCCGATGTTGAGGTGGAATTGGAAGTGCCCCAAGAGGGTATATATGTTTTGGAAGCTGAGGCATATCCAATCCATATGGAATTGCTAAAAAAGAAGGACACTACAGGTCTCTGGACGGTGAATGCCTTTTTTCAGTTGGGGGACTCAAGACGAACCAAACGTATCGTCTTTGATCGCTACAAAGGAGGTCATCAGGAGTTGGGAAAATTTGAGATTTCCGAAAAGCGGCAAAAGCTGAAAATTTGGCTCCCAAACAACTTGGCCCTTTCCACCATTGCCATAAAACCCTATGTGGCCCCCACCGCACCCCCGGAAGCAGAGGCCTATATGCCTAAAATAAAACCAAGCGAAGACCGGCCAAGACTATGGGTAAACAAGGAGAGCCTACCCATTGTAAAAAGACGTTTGACTTCTTCCGAAAACAAAGAGGCTTGGGAAAAGGTAAAAAAAGCAGCATTAAGTCCTTATTCGTTCGACTTTGACTTGGATAAGGAAATATTCCATGATGAACAACTGGAGAAAGTAATCGAACAAAAGGCATTTTATTACCTGATGACCCAAGATGCCACGGTCGGCAAGGAAGCTGTACAGTTGCTTGTGGACTACCTCTCGGTACTTGAATTTGGCAATGTAACCTATGGCGACATTACACGCGAAGTGGGTAGGGCACTCTATACAGGGGCATTGGTCTATGATTGGTGTTACCCGTTGTTGGATGAAAAAACAAAATCCATCTTACAAAAAGACTTTAAACGCTTGGTGCGTGACATGGAAATTGGTTGGCCCCCATTCTATGGCCTGGAGAGCATCATAAACGGACACGGAAATGAGGCCCAGATCTGTAGGGATATGTTGGCCTGGAGTTTGGCCGTATATGATGAGGACCCCGAACCCTACAAGTATGTCTCGTATACCATTTTGGAACAATTGGTGCCCATGCGCAAGTTTGAATACCAATCCCCACGGCATAACCAAGGGATTGACTATGGTGGATACCGTTTTGGCTGGGAAATGCATGCGGTATGGCTGTACTATCGGATGCTGGGGTATTCCGTCTTCGATGACAATATCAAGAACATGACCGATTATTGGTTGTATATGCGCACACCCGATGGTAAAATGCTGAGGGATGGCGACATGTTCAGCGTCAAGTATTCCAACAGTGATGGATTTTACTGGAGCAATCCACAGACCATGCTTTTGTGCTATGCGTTTTCCGGGAACCCATTGATCAAGGGTGAGTTTTACAAGCAAGGAGCACTGCCGAACAATCCGGTCCTGTTCCTGTTGCTCAACGACCCCCAACTGAAACCTGATTTTGATTTGGACCAGCTTCCGTTGACCAAGGATTTTGGACCAGTATTGGGATCTATGGTCGCCCGGACCGGTTGGGACCAAAACAAGGATAGTGGTAACGTAGTGGCGGAAATCAAAGGTGGTGGATACCATTTTGGAAATCACCAGCACGCCGATGCCGGAGCGTTACAGATTTATTACCGGGGAATACAAGTGGGTGATCTTGGGCTTTATTTGTCCTACGGGTCACCGTATGATTTCAATTTCAACAAGCGTTCCATTTCGCACAGTATGATGCTGGCCGTTGATCCCAATGAAGAACTGCTATTTCGCACCAAGACCAACGATGGAGGGACACGCTTTAGCCAAAGGTTTCCCAAGACGCCCGAGGAGGCACAAACAGATCCGTGGTTCAATGTTGGCTTTGTGCGGTCGTCAGCAGTTGGGAAGGATGCCAAGGCCCCATCGTTTAGCTATTACAATATGGACTTGACGGCAGCCTATTCTTCAAAAATGGAGTCCTATTCCAGAGGTTTTCTGTTCTTGAATCTAGAACGTGAAGATGTGCCCGCGGCCATAATCCTGACGGACGATATGCAGGTCCAGGACTCTACCTTTCAGAAATACTGGCAGATCAATACCCTGAATGCTCCTGTAACATTGGAAGATAGGTTGGTATTGAGCAGTGAGCTGGATGATAAAGTGGGGAAAACCTATGTGGATATGTTGGTTCCCAAGCCGGAAGACCGTACACTGCAAGTGCTTGGTGGAAAAGAATCGACCCATGTTTTCGGGACCAAATATGAAGTCAATTCCAATTGGCCCGAGGCCAACGGCTATCGGATCATGTACTCCCCTAAAAAGCAACGTCAAACCGATAAATTCTTGACGGTCTTTCAAATGGTGGACGGAGAAGCCAGTGCACTCAAGGTCGATTTTGAGGAGTTTGACACATATTACCTTGTCCGTTTGGCCAATAAAATGGTCTACATTTCAAAAGGAAAGGACTTGATTGAGGAACCTATCAAGCTGATAATACCAAGTGAAGGAAGGGAAGTGGAGGTAATCTTTGCGGGGATGAAGGAAGGATATTGGAACGTATACGATAAAAAAAGCGGATTGAATTCCAATGTTCTGGTTGATTTCGGGAAAAATGTAGTAAGTTTCAGGACCGTGGGAGGAGAATATGTTGTTGGGCCCGGTCGTTCATACAATGCCTCGGAATCGATTTTGCCGGAAAACAAGTAAATCGATTTGATGGTTGGATGGGTGATGACAGGAAGTATCTTTAAATTAATCATTCGATAATATAATATGAAGTTCATATGCCTATTTTTGGGTTAAAATGAATACAAAATGAAGGAAGATTCGTTGTCATATAAAACGTATTTGGAAATACGAAAAAAAATACTGTCCAATCAGCTTGTAGGAGGTGTAAGGCTGGTTGAAAGTGCTTGGGCAAAAAAGCTGGATGTTAGTCGTGTCGCTATTCGTGAGGCATTTATGAGATTGGCCGGGGAACATTTGGTCGAGTTTGGGGAAAAAGGAGGCTGCTTCGTCAAAAAAATAACCCCTGACGACATCAAGGAAATACGCGAACTGCGCGAGTTGATTGAGGTCGGGGCCTTGAAAATATTGTTCAATAAAAGGGACAAGGAAGTCATTAAAGAGCTCGAGTTGATCTGTGACGACTTCACATCCATGGTGGAAAAAGGATATTTCGGAGGGGCCTGCGAGGCCGATGTCCGATTTCACGAAAAAATCATTGAATCAACGGGAAATGAACGTTTGGTCCAAATCTACAACAACAGCAACATTCCCTTGTTTCATCTTAAATTGGGGAATGCATTGAGCCATATGGACGATTACAAGCAAACCGATATGGAGCATCGCAAGATTGTCGAGGCGCTAAAAAAAGGAGATTTTGGACAATCGGTTGATACACTCATTGAACATTTGGACCGCGGGGAAAGAGAGTCCATCGAATTCTAGATTTTTGTGTTGTAAAATAATGGCTGTAGCTCTATGGGCCAAATTTTATAGGATTCCCCTAAGCGTTGTTTTGTAACTGATCAGTTGTCCTTTTTCTGCTTCAGTGATGACAAGTCCCAGCCTTCCATAAGGGTCAAAGGCACAGTTGGTAGGATTGGCCCCAGGCAGATTAATTTCCCTATGCAGTTTTCCATTTTGTTGGTATACATGCACTTTTGACGAGCCAAACACGGCTACATAAAGTAAACCTTCTTCATCAAAAGCGATTCCATCCGGTCCTATGGGGCCACCCGTATTGGTGAATATTTCGGGGTTCTTCCAAGTGAAGTCCCCGCTATCCCACTGGCCTTTCCAGATATGTTTTGTCCCAGTTTCTGCAACATATAGTACGGTTTTGTCCTGGTCAAAGGCAAGACCGTTTGGATAAAAAGGAACGGAGTCTATTTTTACCAATCCCTTTGTGGGGCTCCAAGCACAAAAATACCCATCTCCCTTATGGAGTTCTTTCCCGGAACAAGTAAATAAAAGATTTCCCTGTGCATCAAAGGCCAGATCGTTCGGAAGGTTGAGAGTTTCGCTTCCCAAATGAGAGATTACAGTTTTGGTGGAATCGGAAACAGGGTCATAGGTCCGTATCTCATTGCGAAGGGAGTCGCAGAACCATAGCAATCCTTCCCAATCAAAAGCAATGCCGTTGGGGCGACCACCCACTATATGACGCTTCAGTTCGCCATCGGAATACTCGCTCAAGCTTCCATTTTGCTGTTCAACAAACCATAGTGTGCCTTTAGAATCGAACGCCGGTCCTTCCGGGAACTGGAGATTTTCGAGCAAAACGGACATGTCTGAGAGTTTATTCATAAAAATAAATTAAAATTAATTATAATTGTATACAAAAAATACATAATTTAGTATTCATTAAATATAATGAATGGTAGTCATTATGTTTTGATGTTCAAAAAAGTTCAATCGGTATTTACATCTTTTACGAGCCATGTCCATGCAGAAAACATTAGAAGAAAATAATAATATAAAGAATATGATCAGATCAAAATCTAATAACATTTTATTGGAAAATGAGAAGTGGATACCCGGAGGCGTGGTATCCTTGAACAGAAAGGCAGATCCCAATATTTGTTTTAAGAGCGGCAGAGGAAGTAGGGTCTTGGATGTGGACGGAAAAGAATATATTGATTACCAGGCAGGCTTCGCGGCCTCATTTTTGGGCCATAACGACCCGGATATCAACCAAGCGGTAGAGGAGGCACTGAAGAGCAGTTCCATTTTGATGGGGGCAGGGCCAACTACCTTGGAAGGTGAGTTTGCCGAACTGTTTTGCAAAAGTGTCCCTTATGCGGATAGTGTACAGATTACGAACACAGGTTCGGAAGCAACATTCCACGCCATTCGGATAGCTAGGGCCGCGACAGGTCGCGACCATGTCATCGTGATGCAAGGAGGTTACAATGGCTGGCATAATGATGTGGCCTGCAATGTGATAAGCGCAAAGGCGGATATCGGTGAGCGTGTCTCGCCGGGGGAATACCCTTTTGATTCCTTGTCCGCAGGTGTCCCTGATGTGCATAAATCATTGGTGCACGTGGTCAACTACAATGACCTGGAATCCATAGCCTATGTCCTTAAGCGTTACGAGGTTGCCTGTGTACTATTGGAGCCTGTCCTGCAAAACATAGGTATCGTAAAGCCAGAGCCGGGTTATCTGGAGGGTCTGCGTAAACTTGCCGATGAGCATGGATTTTTACTTGTTTTTGATGAGGTGAAAACAGGTTTTAGGCATGCCTTGGGCGGTTATCAATCCATTTGTGGGGTTCGGCCCGACCTTTCCACCTTTGGAAAAGCGGTCGCCAACGGTTATCCCTTTGGTGTGATTGCGGGAAAAAAGGAATACATGGATTATTTCATCCATCCGGAGAAGAGCAAAAGGGTCTTGATTGCAGGCACCTTCAATGCCTTCCCATTGACCACGGCAGCAGCAATCGCGACCTTGAAAAAGCTTGCCGACCCTGTCGTGGACGTGTATGGGCATGTGGAGCGATTGGGGAAATTGATGGAAGATGGATTGAAGGATATTTTCACGGCAAAGGGAATCACCCATCACATTGCAAGGCAAGGGTCCGCTTTTTGTGCATACTTTATGGACCATGCCCCGGTTGATTTTCACGATATTTTGAACAACCATGATTTTCAATACGACACCGAATACCGCAAAAAATTGATTGAAAACGGTATATTTAATTTCCCTGTGGCAATCAAACAGAACAGTATATCTTTTGCACATTCGGAAGAGGACATTGAAGTGACCTTGGATAATGTGAAAAAGGTGGTTGGTCAACTATAAATTTGCGGAAATGAAAATTACAGCGATAGAAGCTCATGTGTGCAATGCACGGATGCGGAACTGGATCTTTGTGAAAGTGGTCACCGATCAACCCGGACTTTGGGGTTGGGGAGAAGCTACGTTGGAATGGCACACCAAAGGTGTGGTAGGGGCCATTGAGGACATCTCCCAACTTTTGGTGGGTGAAGATCCCAGACGAATAGAGCACCTTTGGCAGATGATGTACCGCCAGCATTTTTGGCATGGAAACGGTATTGTAAGGGGAACGGCCATCAGTGGAATTGACATTGCACTATGGGATATCCTGGGCAAGATCCACAATGTGCCTTGCCATGAACTATGGGGAGGCCGCGTACGGGATTATGTCCGTCTGTATTGCCATCTTGGAGGTGGAAAAATGGAAGATTTTTATGAGACTGCTCCCGACAACGCCAAGCGCTTTGCCGAACTGGCCCAGCAGGCCGTGGAAGAAGGCTTTACCGCCTTCAAGTCCATGGCTGTCCCCGAGACAATGTCCTTAGAAGGGCTAAAACCGATAAAGTCCGCAGAGTCATGTGTGCGCGCCATGCGCGAAGCTGTGGGTGACGATATTGATATCATGGTGGATTGCCATGCAAGACCAACCCCTCGCATGGGTCTCATGTTTGCCAAGGCACTGGAGCCTTACGGGCTGTATTTTTTTGAAGAGCCCTGTTGGCCGGAAACCATGGATGATATTGCATTGATCCAGCGTTCGGTTACAACTCCCATTGCTTCGGGAGAACGTTTGGTGGGAGTGCATGCCTTTAGGGAGCTATTGGAGAAAAGGGCCGTGAGCGTTCTTCAACCCGATATCACTCACTGTGGTGGTCTTTCAGAGGCACGCCGTATCGGAGCATTGGCAGAGGCCTATAAAGTATCCATGGCACCCCATAACCCACAAGGGCCTGTAAGTACTGCGGCGTCCTTGGAGTTGGGATTTGCCACACCGTCCTATATCATTTGTGAAAGTGTGCATAATGATGTGGAGTGGAGGCAAGATGTGGTTTCCGAAGGTTTTGAGGTAAAAAAGGAGGGAAGAATAGTGCTTCCGAACAAACGTCCCGGACTGGGAATCGAGATTAATGAAGAGGAAATCAAAAAACATCCATTTCAGCAGGAAGTACTGCAACGTACCTTTTATAAAGATGGTAGCGTAGGGGATTGGTAGCAATAAGATAAGGACATGGAAAGCAATAGTTTTAAAGACAAGGTCGTATTGATATCCGGCGGAATGGGTGACATTGGTCAAGCAGTGGCACTGGAATTTGGAAAGATGGGGGCGAAGATTGGAATATCGGATATCCTTGATCCAACAACCGCAGCCGCAAAACTTTCTTCGATGGGCAATCTGGGAGTGACCTACCGTTATACTCAGGTGGATGTCTCGAATGCGGATGAAGTTGAAGGATGGATCCAGGATGTTGAGGATCAATGGGGCCAGGTGGATATCGCTATTGTGAATGCCGCAACGGTTACATTGAAAGATGTACAGGAGATCACAGCCAAAGAATGGGAACGGGAGATTCAGGTAAATCTTAACGGTTCCTTTTTCATGGCCAATGCGGTGTGTAGGTCCTTTGTGAAAAAAGAAGTGGCCGGCAACATTGTGTTTTTGGGAAGTTGGGCAGCCCATGCCGCCCATATCAATATCCCTGCCTATTCCGTGTCAAAGGCCGCTTTGAGGATGTTGTGCAAGACCATGGCCTTGAGCTATGCCGAAAAAGGAATCCGGGTGAATGAAATTGCCCCAGGATATGTCAATGCCGGATTGAGCAAAGAGGTGTGGGACAAAGACCCAGCTTCTGCAGCCGAAGCAAGGAACCGTGTCCCCATGGGCAAGCTGATTGAAGCAGATGAAGTGGCCAAACAAGTTTTGTGGCTTTGTGATCCATCCAACCGGCATACGACCGGGAGCACCTTGCTCATGGATGGAGGTCTCTCACTCCTAAGGACTAAATGACGAATCAAACCGCAGTAATGACCCCCAACAAAAACCAAATAACCCCCAACAGTACCTTCTCCGGTAGTTTTTCAGTGGTCACTGCCGATATCACACCACCATTGTCCATATATGCCCGTAACTGGGGTGCTTCCGCACATGACCGGGCAGAAGCCGTACATAGACCCTTATGGATGCAATGTTTTCTGATGCAGTCTGTCAACGATGAAATGTTGGTATGGTTTACGGCCGATCTGGGGTGGTGGAAGAACAACTCGGACGAGCTGAACCTAAGGAACTACATTCTAACAAAAGCGAATTTAAAGGAAGAGCAGGTGCTTTTCTGTTTATCACATACACATGCAGGTCCCAGTATTTGTTCGGCCGATAAGGATAAACCGGGAGGCGACCAGATAGCACCCTATCTGAAGTTTTTGGCCGAGACCGCGGTCAGCTTGTATGAAGAGGGAAGCCGCAAAATGCAAAAGGGAACGCTTACCTGGGGATATGGCAGCTGCGATTTGGCCACTAAAAGGGATTTTTATGTGGACGGAACCTATCTCATCGGCTATGACCCTACCCAAAGGGCAGATGACACTTTGCTGGTCGGGGCCGTGAGGGATGAAAAGGGGAAACAATTGGCGACTTTGGTGAACTATGCTTGCCACCCGACCACCTTTGCCCATGAAAATAAAATGCTGTCCCCGGATTACATTGGTTCACTTCGGGAAGTCGTGGAAGCCTATTCGGGATGCTCTTGTTTATTTTTCCAAGGAGCATCTGGGGATTTGGCTCCCAAGGAACAATATGTTGCCGACCCGGCCATTGTGGACAGTCATGGACGCCGTTTGGGCCATGCCACTATAGCCACTTTGGAGTCCATTCCGCAGAACAATATGGGCTTTGAGTTTAAAGAGGCCTTGATTTCAGGGGCTCCACTTGCACTATGGAAACCAGTGGAAAAAGCTCCGAACCATCAAATGGGGGCACAGATCATCCATGTTGAGATAGACTATAAAAAACTACCTTCTGTGGAAGAACTGCTGGAGGCGTATGAAAAATGCGAAGACCGAGTGCTCAAAGACAGACTTTGGAGGAAGATCAATACGCGGAGGGCCATCGGTGAGAAAAAGACGGAAAAGGTTCCTGTTTGGATATGGCAACTTGGTAACGCTGTCGTGATTGCGCAGGCCAATGAAACCTATTCCGTGATACAGGAACAATTGCGTTCTGCTTTTCCGGACAACAATATTGTATTTATAAACATAGCCAATGGCTATGTTGGGTACCTCCCACCTTCAGATCTGTATGACAAGGATATGTATGCCGTTTGGCAAACGCCTTATGCAAAAGGCAGTCTTGAGAAAATGATCGGTCGAATAACTGAAGCCATCCAAACACTGAACTTATGAAGCTGGGAACCATAGACATCACCATATTTGCTATTTATATATTGGCCATATTGGTATTGGGACTATATGCTTCCCGCTTTAACACCAAGACAAAGAAGGGCTACTTTCTGGCAGGGGACAAATTGCCTTGGTGGATGATCGGCGGTAGCATCATTGCCGCCAATATCAGTAGCCATCATTTGGTCGGGGCAATGGGTGTGGCCTACAGCAGGGGCTTTGTGGCAATAACCTTGGAGTGGGCAGCCATACTTTTGGGATTCAATGCCCTTTTGTGGGTGTTCTTGCCCTATTACCTCCGCAATGGGTTCTATACCATCCCTGAATACTTACAGGTCCGGTATGGAAACCTGACCAGGGCGGTCTATGCTGTACTGATCCTTTTCACCTATATTTTTGTGGAAATCGGTGCGGTTCTCTTTCTGGGGGCACTTTCATTGTATGCCCTGTTCGATATTCCCATAATCTACAGTATTCTCTCCTTGGCCATATTGACCGGGATATACACTATCATTGGGGGGCTGCGGGCGGTGGTCTGGACAGAGATGGTCCAATTGATCGTTCTCGTGACAGGTGGGATCATCCTTACGTTCGCAACGGTAAAAGAAGCCGGAGGTATCCAAACGGTCATCGACTCTGCCCAGAACTGGAAGATGATCTACCCGGCAGATGACCCCGATTTTCCATGGACCATGTACCTAGGAGGACTGTTATGTATCAGTGTGTTCTATTGTGCCACCAACCAATTCATCGTGCAGCGCATTTTGGCGGCCAAAAATGAATGGCATGGCAGGATGGGGGTCATTTTTGGGAACTACCTTAAATTTTTGGTCCCCTTGATCATAACGGTGCCGGCCTTGGTCGCCCCTTTGTTCCTGCCAGATTTGGACAAACCGGACCTGTTGTTTGCCACCTTGGTGGAGAAACTACTCCCCACAGGTTTGATCGGCTTGGTCATGGCCGGTCTCATTTCGGCGATCATGTCCCATATCTCTGGAGCCATCAATTCGTGCACCACGATCCTTACGGTGGATATATACATGGAATATTTCAATAAAAATGCCTCTGATTCACAGGCCATCCGCTTTGGTAAAAAATCTGGAATCGTGATCATTATGTTGGGAATAGTAAGTTCCATTCTATTGATCAGCTATTCGGACAAACCGGTGTTCCTGTATTTGATGAACCTCTATGGACTGTTCACCCCGGGAATCGCAACCATGTTCTTGATGGGCGTTTTTTGGAAAAGGACGACCGCTTCAGGTGCCTTGGTGGCCGGTCTCATTACGATACCTCTTTCCTTGTTGATCGAATTCCTTTTGCCCGACATGCCCTTTTTTAATCGGACCGGTATCGTGTTTTGGACCTGCATGTTGTCCTGTTTTGTTGTGAGTCTGCTCACAAAACCAAAGACGGATGCAGAGTTGGAAGGATTGATATGGAACAAGGAAAGTTTAAAGTTGCCTGTAAAAGAAAGATCATTGTATAAAGGAATTAGGAACCCTTTTTACTGGTGGTTGCTCATAACGGTCATAGTCCTGTATTTCTACGTAAGATATTTTTAACGGTATGAAGAACGACATTATAGGATTGACAAGGGCTCTTGTGGCCCAGGATACCATAAACCCTCCGGGGAACGAAGCCTCTTTGGCCTTGATGGTCGGAAAGTTATTGGCCGAGAATGGTTTCAAGGTCGAGTACGTTCCCTTTGGTCCAGATCGCCTCCATGTCATTGCCGAGCGAGGACTTGATGGAAAGCAACTGCCCATAGTTTTTACGGGACATTTCGATACAGTGCCCTTGGGCAACCAAAAATGGACTATGGATCCTTTTGCAGGAGAGATCAAGGACGGCAAGATCTATGGACGGGGCACCACCGACATGAAAGGGGCGGTTGCGGCGATGACCATTGCGGCAATTGAAGCCTTTGAAAAAGGAGTCCCGTCCGGTGGCATACGTTTGGTGCTTACCGCGGGAGAAGAGTTAGGATGCCAAGGTGCCATGGACCTGGTAAAAACATATATGGGATTGGGACAGGCAAGGGGAATCATTGTTGGGGAACCCACGGGAAATATCCCGGCCATTGGACATAAAGGGGCACTTTACCTTAACCTGGAAGCCTCGGGTATAACAGCGCATTCCTCCATGCCCCAGTTAGGCGATAATGCCATTTACAAAGTGGCCAGGGCCATTGTAAGAATGGAGCAGTTTGATTTTGGGCAGGAGGAAGACCCGCTACTGGGATATTCCACCATCAATGTGGGCAAGGTTTCAGGCGGATTGAACATCAACTCCGTACCCGATCGTGCAGGGTTCACCATTGATGCCAGGATCACTTCGAACTTGCGTAACAGTGACGTCCTTGAGCAGATCAAAAAGGAATTGGGAAATGATATAGAGGTGGAGGTACTGGTGAATCTTCCGGCAGTTGCAAATGACCCCGATGCTGCATTCATACGTGGAGTTTATGACGCTTGTGGCATCTCAGATGAAGAGAGGAGCGCACCAAAGACAATGCCCTACCTCACCGATGGTTCCGTCCTGCAAAAGGCATACGGCGGCATACCTACGGTGATCATTGGCCCCGGGGAACCTGAAATGGCACATAAGATTGATGAATACTGCTATGTTTCAAAGCTGGAAGAGGCAGTGGACATTTATAAAAAAATAATATATAATACCTGAAAGATGAAGATGGAAAAAGATAGCATGTTGGACGAATCAAGCTTGGAATTACTCTTGTCGCAACCGGATGATTCCACTGTGGAAATGTTCAAGCAATGGGAAGGGGATATCATTTTCTTGGGCATTGGCGGAAAAATAGGTCCCTCGTTGGCGCACATGGCGAAACGTGCTTGTGAATTGGCGGGCGTAACAAAGAGGATCATCGGGGTATCCCGTTTTAGTGATCCCAATGAACAGACCTATATTGAATCCTTGGGAATTGAGACCATAAAAGGTGACCTGCTGGATGAGGATTTTCTCAATAGCCTGCCCGACGTAAAGAATGTGTTCTTTTTGGCAGGGATGAAGTTTGGATCCGAGACCAATTTGTCCTTGACTTGGGCCATGAATGCCCTTTTGCCCGGAATGGTTGCCAAACGGTACCAGAATTCCAAGATCGTGGCATATTCCACTGGTTGTGTATATCCCATGGTTCCCATTGCTTCTGGGGGATCCAAAGAAACGGACAGGCCCATTGCCGTGGGGGAATATGCACAGTCCTGCCTAGGGCGCGAGCGAATGTTCGAATACGGCAGCAGCAAGAACAATACACCAACCGCACTGATACGATTGAATTATGCGGTGGAACCCCGTTACGGAGTTTTGGTGGACATTGCCACCAAGGTGAAGAACAATGAGCCAGTGGATTTGGAAATGGGCTATTTCAATGCCATATGGCAAGGAGATGCCAATACTATGGTGCTGCGATCCCTCGAACAGACATCGGTTCCCGCCAACATCATCAACGTAACCGGAGAGGAAACCTTGTCCGTACGTGCTGTGGCGGAGGAGTTTGGAAAACATTTCGGAATCCGCCCACAATTTACGGGCGTGGAATCGGATACCGCTCTTTTGAACAATGCGACCAAGTCGTTCGAGCTTTTTGGTGAACCCAAGATAGCTATCAAAAAAGTAATCGAATGGACGGCGAATTGGATGAAAATGGAAAAAAAGACCCTGGACAAGCCCACCCATTTTGAGGTAAGGGACGGAAAGTATTAAATCAATGCCAGAGCTGGACAAGATGCTGGTAGAAATAGATAGATCAATTTTAACCGACTGAGATGGATTATACGGAGATACCCTACAATATTCTGGAGGAATTTCAAAAAGGAATGGTGATTCCTGCATTGCCGCTGGCCCTGACAAAGGAGCGAAAACTGGACGAGGCCAGACAAAGGGCCCTGATGCGGTATTATCTGGATGCCAGGGCAGGAGGTGTGGCCGTTGGGGTGCATTCTACCCAGTTTGAAATCCGTTTGCCGGAACATAACCTTTACAGTACCGTACTTGAAATTGCCAAGGAGGAATTTGACCGATATTCCAAAGTGAACGATAGACCAATTATTAGGATTGCTGGTATCATCGGAAAAACAGAACAAGCCATTGCCGAAGCCCAGACCGCAGTCGGTTTGGGATACCACGCAGCATTGATCAGTGTTGCGGCGTTCAAAGGGGCACCCAACCAAGAAATCCTTGAACACTGCCGAACGGTTGCCAAAGTGATTCCGTTGGTTGGTTTTTACCTTCAGCCAGCCGTGGGGGGCAGAAAATTGGATGTGGAATTTTGGAAAGGCTTTGCAAGTATTCCCAATGTCATTGCTATAAAGATGGCTCCGTTCAACCGTTACCAAACATTGGATGTGGTGAGAGGGGTAGCAGAGTCGGGAAGGGCCGATGAAATAGCATTGTATACAGGAAATGATGATAACATTTTGGTTGATCTTCTGTCGGAGTTCAAGATAAAAACAGAAGGAAAAACCATTAAAAAGCGTATTGTGGGAGGACTGCTGGGCCATTGGGCCGTCTGGACCAAATCCGCAGTCGATTTGCTCGAACAGGTGCACAACGGAGAATTTGAACATGATATAAAAGGAACGCTCACCAGGGCCATTGAGATCACGGACAGCAATGCAGCCTTTTTTGACGCGGCCAATGCTTTTGAGGGATGCATTCCCGGAATCCATGAAGTCCTTAGGCGACAGGGACTGTTGGAAGGAATTTGGACCTTGAATGAAAAAGAGGTCCTTTCCGAAGGGCAGATGGAGGAAATTGATAGGATCTATGTGGCCTATCCACATTTGAACGATGATGCATTCGTCAAGGAAAACCTGGATAAGTGGCTTTCATAAACCGGCCATCTTTTGATTGAAAATGGGAACGAGAAGAAATTTTGTGGGTACAACGTTATTGGCAGGTCTTGGCCTTGGTCTGACCGAGGTCGCCGGGTCACCCCTGTTCAAAATGATGGGCAAGGGAAAGAGAGTGGGAATAATCGGTTTGGACACCTCTCACGCCCCAGCGTTCACCAAAATGCTCAACGCCGATGAACCCAGCCTGGATTTTATGGGCTATAAGGTGGTTGCGGCATATCCTTGGGGAAGCAAGGACATTGAATCCAGTCGTGATCGTATCCCAAAATTTACGGAAGAAGTCGCTACAATGGGGGTCCATATCGCCAAAAGCATTGATGAGGTTATGGACCAAGTGGATGTAGTGCTTCTGGAGACCCATGACGGCAACCTGCGCCTGAAACAGGCCAAAAAGATTCTGAAGTACGGGAAACCGGTGTTCATGGATACCCCTTTCGCTGCTTCCATGCCCGATATCAAGACCATTGTGGAGTTGTCGGAAAAGTATGGAACACCCATTTTTTCTGCTTCATCCTTGCGGTATACGGATAAGGCGATGGAAATCGCGGAAGGAAAGGTAGTGGGAAAGGTGATGGGGGCCAGTACCTACGGACCAGCGAACATAGAACCCTCACACCCCGATCTATTCTGGTACGGGATACACGGAGTGGAATTACTATATACCCTAATGGGGACAGGTTGTGAAACGGTCAATTGTATTTCTACGGATGCTACCGAAGTGGTAACAGGAGTTTGGAAAGATGGGAGATTGGGAACCTTTCGGGGAGAGCGACAAAGAGATATAGGTTTTGGGGGTATGGCCTTTGGTGAAAATGGAAATGCCTTGGTAGGGGAGTACAAGGGATACCGACCCTTGTTGGTTAAGATCATCGATTTTTTTGAAACAGGAATTGCACCGGTATCACCACAGGAAACCATGGAAATATATGCCTTTATGCAGGCTGCCCATGATAGCAAAAGACAAGGGGGCGAACAAATTCCTTTGGACAGTGTGTATTGAAAATTATGGGGAAAACCAATTGGAAGAAATGAAGAAAGGATATCAAAAACATGTGCTGTATCTCCTAGGGTGTCTACTCATTATGGGATGCAAAACAGATAAAGAAAAGAGTGAAACGGCGGACATCTTCCACGATTCTTCGGGAAACCCGATAGAAGAGTGGATTGCCCTCGATTCGACCATTATCGGTAGAAGTACGGTGGCTGAAAATTTGGATGTGCCTTGGGAGATTACATGGGGACCCGATGATAACATTTGGTTCACCGAACAGGGTGGACGCGTAAGCCGTTTGGACCCGAACACAGGACAAGTCCATGTTTTATTGGAAATACAGGATGTTTTTAGGAAAAGGACCACTGGACTATTGGGATTGGCGATTCACCCCGATTTCAAGAAATCACCTTATGTTTTTTTGAATTACACCACCAAAAATGAAAAAACCATCACTTCAAGGTTGATGCGATATGAATATGCCAATGATACACTGATCAATCCTAAAACGATATTGGAGATTCCCGGACATACGGCACATAACGGTACCCGGTTGACCATTTCCCCCGATAAAAAACTGATATGGGCCACAGGCGATATCGGTCCGGATGTGGACAACGCCCAAAATGTAAAATCATTGAACGGGAAGATATTGCGTTTCAACTTGGATGGTTCCATCCCCGATGACAATCCCTTTGCCAACAGCCCGGTGTGGTCATGGGGACAACGCAATGTACAGGGAATGGCTTATGGAGCCAAAGGACTCTTGTACACCTCCGAGCATGGGGATGCCACGGACGATGAGGTAAACCTCATGCAAAAGGGCCGTAATTATGGATGGCCGAACGTCAGTGGATATTGCAATGATGCAACGGGGAATCCATCCTTCTGCAAAGATTCCGCTGTGGTGGAACCTATGAAGGCCTGGACCCCGACCATAGCCCCGGCAGGAATCGATTATTATGCTTCAAGATCCATTCCCGAATGGAACAATTCTTTGCTGCTCGTCACCTTGAAAGAGAGTGATTTTCGGGTATTGGGGCTGAATGGCACAGGCGACTCCATTGTATCCGAAACCATTTTGTTTGACAATGTATTGGGAAGGATCAGGGACCTATGTATTTCCCCCAAGGGAGATGTTTTCATTTCTACAAGCAACCAGGATTGGAACCCCAAAGAGGGCTTCCCAAAAGAAACGGACGATAGGATCATCCGCATATTCAAGGTAGGGGATACTGCCAATGCAGCATTGTTCAAACAGGTTTCCAAAGGAAAAGAAAGCGGGGAAGAAGTGAAAATGGCCGGCACAGCAGGCAAAAAAAGCTACAATATGTATTGTGCAGCTTGTCACAAAACCGATGGGAAAGGGGTCGAAAATTCCTTTCCACCATTGATAGGCTCAGATATCGTGAACGGCCCGAATGAGGGATTGATCCGATTCACGTTGGGAGGAGCCGCAAGGTCGACCAATGGTGCTGCGGATGGATACGGGGAAGCGATGCCATCATTTGCCTTTTTATCAGATGCGGATATCGCCGACATACTCACATTCATCAAGGGTGAATTTGCCGAGGAAGCTGAAAAAATCACCGCTGATGAGGTATTGAAAGTAAGGACAGAATATGCTGAAAAATAGTAGAAAGCCGCTACAATGAGATTTAAAGTTTTATACAATCATAATTCAAATTCATAAATGAGACCCAATCAAAGAAAATCGCTAAGTGTCTTCACACTTTTAGTAGGGATGGCATTGTTCATCGCTTGCAAAAACCAATCGAAACCGACAGAAGAAACAACAACCGCCCAACCTGAAGAGAAGAAAGCCGAATGGGTCCATCTTTTTGACGGTACCAGTCTGGAAGGTTGGAGAGGATACAACATGGACTCCCTGCCCCCCGGATGGACCATCAGGGACAGCATCCTGACCTTCGACACCGAACTGGGCATGGAACAGGACTATACCGGTGGAAAGGACATCATATATGGTGCCGAGGAGTTCGACAATTTCGAGCTCTATCTGGAATGGAAGATCCCCGAAGGGGCCAACAGTGGCATTTTCTACCATGTGAAGGAAGGCTATGACGGCCCCCCCGTGGTGGCCCCGGAATATCAGATCATCGATGACGAGAACTATGCCAGGATACATGATCTGACAGGGTACAACTCGCAATTTGGTGCCGAGCACCCCGAGCTGCTCCAGGACTGGCAGAGGACAGGGGCGGACTATGCCATGCACGTGGCGGACGAATCCCAGAAACAGTTGAACCCGGTAGGGGAATGGAATTCTTCCAAGATCGTGTTCACCCCCGAAAAGGTGGAGCACTGGCTCAATGGCAAGAAACTGTTGGAGTTCGTGCCGTGGTCCGAGGAATGGAACGCCAAGAAGGCCTCGGGGAAATGGGACAATGCCCCCGATTACGGAAAATTCAAAACGGGCTACATCGCTTTGCAAGACCATTCGAGCCCCATTTGGTTCAGAAACATAAAAATCAAGAAACTATAACCTCCAATACCTAACCATGAACAAAAGAGAATTCATCAAAAAAAGCAGTGTGGGAGCCCTAGGGATCATGTTGGCACCTTCTATTTTAAAAGCAGGTTTCCCAAAAGAAAAGTTACGAACGGCCCACATTGGCGTGGGCAATATGGGGATGGAGGATCTCAAGGCGATTTCATCGCATGCCTCGGTCGAGGTGGTCGCCCTCTGCGATGTGGATGCCATCAACCTGTCCACAGCACACAAAATGCACCCCGGTGCCCGTGTGTTTTTTGATTACCGTGCCATGTTGGAGGAAATGGGCGACGAAATCGATGCCGTGATCGTTTCCACACCGGACCATACCCATGCGCCAGCTTCGTTGATGGCGATGAACATGAACAAACCTGTGTACTGTCAAAAACCATTGACCCACTA
>NZ_QXFO01000016.1 GCF_003584105.1 Flagellimonas taeanensis | reverse complement strand
GTAATCAAATTTCCGTTCTCGTCCCATTCGGCCACGATGTTGCGCTTGCTTTGGTCCACGCACTTGGCCAGCCACTCCGGGTCATAGGACACCCCGTGCTGTTCCAGTACATCGTCCGGCACCCCGTCCCACACATTGGGCATGTTCCCTTTGTAGCCCAGCTCCTCTATCCCGATCTTCGAGGTGTAGAACCCTGTCATGGTCAGGTTCCTTACCATGGAGAAGAAGTTCACTTCAAAGGGCCGCTCGTTGCCCGGCACCTCCGGGTCATAATACGCAATGGTGTCCAATATGGCCTTCTGCTGTTCTTTGGTGGCCGCCTTGAACTCAACCCCATGGTCCAGGTTGCTCCTGTGGTCAAGCCACATCAGGCCACCGCGAAGGTCCACCTGCATCGTTGGCATGTCCTTGGCCATGAACTCTATGAAAGATACCACATCTGCATCCGAGGCACTTTTATATTCCTCGCTGCCGGGCAATATCAGGTCACACAGCACCGTGAGGGTCTCCGCCTCATGGGGATTGAAAAACTGCTCTGCATGCAGTTCGGCCAGCTGTTCGTTCTCCTTCGGCGTCCGCCACTTCAGCATAGGGACCTCTTGTGCCCCTACTTCAGGAACTGTGGGCTCCGGCCTGCAGCCATGTATGGCCAATCCTCCGGCCACGGACCCCAATACTATCGATTTCAGACTCTTCCTTCTGTCCATTTCCTTACAGGTTTTGTTGTTTCAATTGCTCCACTATGTATTCCGAGGCCCTCCACGAGAGCGCCAATATGGTCCAGGTACAGTTCTTGTCCGCCTGCGAGGTGAACACCCCGGCGTCCACCACAAAGACATTGTCCACGTCGTGCAACTGTTGGTACCTGTTGGTCACCGAGGTCTTTGGGTCGTCCCCCATTCGGGTGGTGCCCACCTCGTGGATGATCCGACCGGGAGCGTGGAGTCCATAGTCCCGTTCCTTTCCTGCCTTGCCACCGATCACCTCACCGCCCATGTTGGTCAGGATCTCCTCGAAGGAGTCCTGCATGTGCTTGGCCTGCTTACGTTCGTTGTCCGACCATTTGTAGTGGAAGCGCAATACGGGAATCCCCCATTCGTCCACCACCGCAGGGTCGATCTCGCAGTAGTTGTCCTTCAGGGCGATGGATTCCCCCCTCCCGCTGAGGCCCACCACCGCCCCGTAGTATTTCTTGGCATCGCTCCTGAGGATGTCCCCATAGCCGCCCACTTTTGTCCCGAAGAACTTGTTGAACTCGTTCACGTTGAAACCGAAACCATAGCCGGGCATCCCCATGCCGCCCCATATCTCGATGTGGTAGCCCCGGGGAAAGTCCAACTTGGAGTTGTCGCCCCACCAGGGGGAATAGACGTGCATACCGCCCACCCCGTCCTCGTTGTAGGACACCTTGCGGTTCATCAGGTCGGGCACGAAGGCCATCAGGTCACCGCCCGTGGAGTCGTGCAGGTATTTGCCCACATGGTCGCTGCTGTTGCCCAGTCCGTTGGGGTGCTGTGGGCTCTTGGAGTTCAACAGGATGCGGGCCGTGCTACAGGCCGAGGCTCCGAGCACCACTACCCTGCCCTTGAGCTTGTATTCCTTGCGGTCCTCCTTGTTGATATAGGACACGCCCGTGGCACGCCCTTCGCTGTCCACGGTGACCTCCCTCACCATACAGTTCACGAACAGGTCCACCTGGCCACGGCTCTTCTGCGCTGGGAAGATCAGGCAGGTACCTGCCGAAAAGTCCGCATACACCTGACAGGCCCTTGAGCACTGTCCGCAATAGAAGCACACCCCGCGCTCGTTGTTGATACGCTTGGTGAGCATCGACATCCGTGAGGGGTACACCGGCACCCCGGACTTCTTCGCCCCCTTGATGTAGAACAGCTCGTGCAATCTTGGTTTTGGCGGGGGAAGGAAGAATCCGTCAGGGTCGTTGCGGAGCCCCTCGTTGGTGCCGAACACCCCGATCAGCTTGTCCACCTTGTCGTAATAGGGCTTTACATCGTCATAGCTGATGGGCCAGTCATCCCCATGCCCATCGATGCTCTTGTGCTTGAAGTCGTCCGGGCCGAAACGGAGCGATATCCGCCCCCAGTGGTTCGTGCGACCGCCGAGCATGTGTGAACGGAACCAATCGAACTTGGTGCCGTCCTTGTGCGTGTAGGGCTCCCCTTCTATCTCCCAGCCCCCATAGGCGGCATCGAAATCCCCGAAGGGCCGCACTGTGCCCGCTCCACGCCTGGGCGACTCGTACGGCCAGCGCAGCTGCGTCTTCTGCTCCGGGTCCGCAGGGTCGAAAAAAGGGCCTGCCTCGACCACGGCCACTTTAAGGCCCGCATCGGCAAGTACCTTGGTCGCCATACCGCCACCAGCTCCCGATCCGACCACTATCGCATCGTATACCGTACTGTTCTCCTTTATCTGCATTGTTCCTCTTTTTTTGATATATATGTTGATCAGTGCCACTGACCATTACCTGTATTAGGTTCTTGGTCAGTGGACTGTTCATTAACCGAATAGGGAGTGTTCCCTAGACTAATTCCTTGATTTATTTTTGATAAGATCAATACCCATTGTTGTCTGTTCCTAGACTTGGGTTTCTTTGTAGTTCTGGCCCGGGCAATGGCAAAAGCATATGCTTTTGTTCTATTGATTTCCCTCTTTCTGTAGTATGGCCCACAGCACTTACGAAAGATATAGATCCTGGTGCATCTGCCACAGGAAACTGACCTGTTCGGACAATGTCGAACCATGTCCTAAATTCGAACACCAATTCCCTGTGCCTTTCCTTCCATACTTCTTCCACAAAGGCTTCTGTTCCCAATCCAGACAGGCTGGCCTCTATATCGGCCAAATCGGTTTCCCAATAAGCCCTGGAACGTACCTGCGCCAAATAGTTGACAGCATCGGCACTTACCCCATTGGACCGTGCCATAGCTTCGGCAGCTATCAACAATACATCTGCATAGCCATAGACCGCAAAATCTTTTCCTGAATTTGCAGTTTCAAAAATGGCCGTGTCATCATGCCATACAAATGGAGCGGGGGCAAAAGTTTGGCCTGTAGGCTCAAAAACGGTATGAAAAAACTGTCTTTCCTGGGCCCTGAGGTCAAGGGTGGGATCATAAAGATCAAGAAATCCTTCAGAAGGCAAATAGCCACCATTGGTGATATCGTAAAGTACTTCCGAAGCGAGGGCCACGGGATATGAATATCGGGGATATACGGATGTTCCGATTTCCGGGTCGTATTCCTTGATATAGATATGCTCAACCGCAGATGCATCTGCTTTTCTGATCTTGTTGTATGCAGAATTTTCAAAGTCGATAACTCCTGGGGATGATTCATCATGTTGTACCAGGCCATAGGTGCCATAGGTGCCGTTGATGATTTCTTGGGCCAATGTGGCAGCGTCTCCATACCTGTCCGCATTCAATGGGTTTCCACTCATGGTGAGATACACATCGGCCAACAGGGTAGCCACTGCCCCGGCAGTAATGCGTTTACCATTATCAACCATGTTTGTAGTTGACAAACCGCCTTGTTCTAGAGCTTCCTTCAAATCGCTTTCGATAAGCTCATAGACATCTGCAACGGAACTTCTTTCCAAGTAAAGGTTTTCCAAGGATTCGTAGGGCTCTGTTGTGATAGGTACCGGACCAAACCACCTGACCAAATAGTAGTAGGAAAAGGCCCTGAAAAACTTAGCTTCTGCCAATAATTGATTTTTTGCAGCATCACTGAGCTCAGGGGTCTCCGGGATATACTTTATGGCATTGTTTGCCCTTGATATTCCCAAATAAAGCTCTCTCCATCTGTCCTGGAGATAGCCCCCTATATTGTCACCGTTCAGGGTCAACTCTTGGGTATTGCTCACATGCAGTTCCTGACCCGCATATTCATTGGTAAAATAGCCGGACATATAACCGCCCAACATGAGGGGCGTACCACTGTAGACGCCTCCATCCGTCATGTTCGGAGATCCCGTTCTATACAACGAGTTGACAGCACTGTACGCATGGTCCGGTTCAGAAAAAAATTGGTCGCTGTCGAGTTCGCTCAGCGGTTTCTCTTCCAAAAAGTCCGAACAGGAACCGAATAAAATTATTCCGATTAGAAATACTATATATTTAATTCTCATGATGTTTTCTTTTATGTATTAAAATTTGAGGCTGCAACCCAAGGTGAAAGTCCTAGGTTTGGGGTATTGGAAGAAAAAGATGTTCTGTCCCCATTGATTTCCTCCCCATGAGGTGGCTTCAGGATCATATCCTTGGAAGTCCTTGGAGTGGATCACAAAGGCATTTTCCAAACTGGCATACACCCTTAGGCGATCCATGCCCAACAAATCCAAAAACTGTTGGTTGAAATTATATCCCAAAGAGAAAAGATTTCCCCTGATATAGGATCCATCGACCACCCATCTGCTATCTACTTGGCTGTTCTGCCCGGCATAGGCCTGGTTCCTGATTTCCTGTACCATGGTGTTTTGGTTGCTCTCTGTCCATCCATCATAGAGAATGGTCGCCAATCCGTTGGCAATTCCCGAACGGTCTTCCGTAGAGTGATAGAATTGCTGCATGATTTCCACGCCAGCCACAAATTGGATGTCCGCAGTGAAGTCAAAGTTTTTATAACGGAAGGTGTTGATGAAACTACCTGTAACGTCTGGCAATCCTTTTCCAAGAATTTTCTTGTCCGCAGATCGTTTGGCCTCACCTGGAACCGCTCCTACCAATGCCGCTTCGGCAGCTTCATCGGTGCCCCAGGTTCCCAAGCGCTCGTAACCCCAAAAAGAGCTAAGGGATTCCCCTACCCTAAGTATGGTCTGGCTACCTGACACCCAAAATGGTCCTGGCTCGATATCTTCATCGTTCTCGCCCAAACTCTCGATCTTGTTCTTGTTGTAGTTCATATTAAAGGATGATTCCCAACCAAAATCTGCAGTTCGGATTATCTCGCCAGTAATCATCAATTCAATACCTTTATTGGAAACGGAACCGATATTGTCCCTAACGGAAGTGAATCCTGAAGTATAGGGTACAGGTCTATCCAACAATAGATCTTTGGTCAACTTGTCATAATAGTCAAACTCCAAGCTCAACCTATAATCAAATGCTGCAAGATCGATCCCAATATCAAATTGACTGGTCTTTTCCCATTCCAGACCTGGATTTGCCAAACGGTTCACTGAACTGGAACTGACTCTGGTGCCGTTCAAGAGAACCGTTCCAGAAGAAACCGTTGCCAATGAGCTATAGGGGGAAATTTCGGTATTACCCGTAATTCCATAACTACCACGCAATTTAAGACGGTTGATGGCCGAAACTCCTTCCATAAAACTTTCCTCACTGATGTTCCAACCTGCTCCAATGGAAGGGAAGAATCCATATTTATTGTCTTTTCCAAAGCGTGAAGAACCATCGATCCTTCCTGTAAGGGTCAACAAATATTTGTCCTTATAGGTGTAACCGGCACGTACAAAGTAGGAATTCAATGCCCATTTTTCTGTTGAAGACTCAGGAGCACTTGGGTTGCTGGCCGATCCTATGTTGTTATAGCGGAAAAAGTCATCGCTGAACCCTCTGGCAAAAATGTTGGAGGATTCGTAGTTGCGTTCCTGCCAGCTCAGACCCAACATGGTATTGATCCTGTGGGCACCAAACTCCTTATTATAGGTCAAATAATTTTCCTGCTGCCAGTAGGTACTCTTTTCATTGAATATCCTGGCATACCCATCGGGGGCAGAAATGTTCACCAAATCCCTTGGGGAATATTCTTTTTTGTTCCTGATATTCTTGTCAAAACCAAACTGCGTCCTGAAATCCAGCCCTGGCATGATGTTGAAACTTGCATAGAAGTTTCCGAATATCTGGTTCCTCTCCCAGAATCTCTCCTGTGTTTCCAGGACATGGACTGGGTTGGACATGGACTCCAAATTGTATGCGTCATCGATCATCTGGCTATTGCTCCATGTGCCATCGGGAAATTTCACCGGGAAGATCGGGGGCATTTCTATCATGGTCCTCCTTGGCGATTGACCTCCACCACCTTCTTCAAATTCAGTATCCTTTACATCATTTACCAAAAGGTTCACGCCCAGCTTTAACCAATCTTTCGGGGTAACATCATAGGCGATCTTGCCACTGATCCTATCCAGTTTGTTGTTCAACATGATTCCCTCGATGTGCGAATAGTTGAGGAATACCCCGACGGAAGATTTGTCATTGCCCTGTTGGATGGACAATTGGTGGTTATTGGAATATGCGGTACGGGTGGCCTCATCTTGCCAATCGGTATCATAAAGAGGATTTCCTTCTGCATCAAAAAGGTTGGGGTCGTTGGTCGTGAAAATTGGGGCTGGGTCGCCAGGTCGGTATTTTGGCGTATTTTCCATACCTGTCCTTACAACTTCCAACCACTCCTCAGCATTGAGCAGATCCATTTTTTTGCGAATGTGTCCCACACTTAAAAAACCATCATATCCAATGGCCACCTTGCTTTCCTTGGTCCCACGTTTGGTGGTTATCAACACAACGCCATTGGCACCTCTTGCTCCATAAATCGCAGCGGAGGATGCATCTTTCAATACTTCCATGCGCTCTATATCGTTGGGGTTGATGAACTGGATATCATCCATGACCACCCCATCCACAACATATAATGGGTCTGTGGAAGAGTTGATGGTACCTACCCCCCGAATCACGATCCTTGGCGATCCTGTTGGCGATCCCGAGTTCAAAAACACGTTCACACCGGCAATTTTGCCCCTCATTCCCTGAAGTGCATTGCTCACTGGGGCTTTCAATAGGGTTTCGCTGTCCACGGCACCGACCGCTCCGGTCAGGTCCGATTTCCTTTGTGTTCCATATCCTACGACAACCACTTCGTCCAATGCCGCAACATTTTCCCTGAGCACGATATTGATGGCCTCTTCATCACCCACTTCGATTTCTTGGGTGGTAAAGCCTATATAACTGAACATCAGCACATCACCAGAATCTGCCATGATACTATAATTGCCATCAAAGTCGGTGGTTGTTCCCTTGGAAGTGCCCTTGACCAATATAGACACCCCTGGGATGGGAGTTCCCGCATTATCAGTCACCTTACCACTCACGGTAAACTGTATGGAGGTCCTGATGAGTTCGTTGATCTTGTCGGGGCTCAGTGAAGTGGGCAACCTGTCCACGTGTTTATTGAGCAGGCTTTCTATTTTCCGTTTTACTTCCGGGTTGTTCTTGGGAAAAAGGATGATCTGGTCCCTGACAAAGCTGAAATCGATATCCGACCCAGAAAACAGTTCATGCAATACTTCATCAACTGTTTTGTTTTCAACCTTGAGTGATTTCTTCGTATATACATCCACAATGCTATTATTGTAGAAAAAACTGAAGTCGCTCTTGCGTTCTATTTCGTTCAATATCCTTTTTAACCTTACATTATTTACTTCCAACGAAATATTTTGGGCATTTGCTTTTGAAGCGAATAACTTAGCCAAAGTAAGCGCCACTAAGATTAAATAGATTTTCATTATCCTGACAATTGGAATCTTTGAAAAAAAATGTTCCTTTTTTTCCATAATTTTGATGAGTTTACGTTGTTTAATTACTATGTGATTAAATAATTTTTGCCGAAAGGGGAGTGTTGCAGCACTTCCCTTTCTTTTTTTGCTTAGTTCTCCATATACAATGTTATTTGGTTGTCTTTCATTTTATATAGTATCGGCGAGGAAACCTCGAATAGGTCCATGATCTGCTCAATGCTCAGGTTGTCAAATTCCCCGGTGTATTTATAATCCATTATTTTGGGGGATTCGACAGAAATCGCAATCCTGTACTTCCTTTTTAGATCCCCGATCACCTGCCGGATAGGGGTCTCGTCATAAATGAGCTTGCCTTGTCGCCAAGCGGTAAAATTTTCCGTCTGGACATTGTCCACAATAAGCTTGTCCTCATTTTTTACATAGGTAGCCCTTTGGGATGGGTTCAGCACCACTGTTTTTTGGTCCTTCTCCTCCACAACTTTCACCTTTCCCGAGACCAATGTGGTTTCCACGTTAAGGTCTTCCGGATATGACCTTACGTTAAAAACTGTTCCCAATACTTGGATTTTCATGCCATTGTCCGTTGATACCACGAATGGTTTATCTGGATTGTGCGCCACATCAAAAAATGCCTCACCTTTTAGACTGACTTCCCTGGATTCCCCAGAGAAGGTTTTGGGATATGAAAGTGTCGTGTTGGCATTCAGGGTTATTTTGGTGCCATCGGAAAGTTCCACCGTTCTGTATTCCCCAATAGAAGTGACGGTCTCCGTTGTAGCATATACCGGTGTTTCCACGCCATTTTTTGGTATCATCAGCACATACGCCAAAGAGAGCAAAAAGGCAATACCTGCTGCATATCCAGCATACTTGTACCATCTAGTTTGAATTGTTCCTGGCTTTTGCGTCCTATCATCCCCACTTTTTCTCAACAACTTGGCCACATGCTTGGCCTTTAGGATGTGGTAACGTTGTTGTTGCTTGGGGTTCTTGAGCAACCACTTGATCACTTCCTGCTTTTTTTCCGCAGGTAGACGGTCTTCCACCAATGCAATGATATCCTTCTTGTTCATCGTAGTTTAAGAACAGTATTTATAAACAGGACGTAAAAAAGAAAAGTACCCCCTAGTCGGGTTGTGGATTTTATAGAAAAATAGATGGCAAATAGTCCTTCAGGGCTACCCTGAATTGCGTTAAAGCCCTGGTAATGTGGTTCTCCACTGTTTTGGGAGAAATTTGGAGTTCTCTTGAAATCTCTTGGTGGCTGAGACCATCCATCCGGCTCTTCACAAAGACCCGTTTGCATTTTTCGGGAAGCTGTCCTATGGCCATATCCACCAAGGCTTCCAATTCTTCAGCCAAAATGGACGAGGCTGCATCATCGGCCAGAGCACCATGGTTCAACCAGAACTCTTGCTGCTCCATGGTCATTTCCTTTGAAAGTTGGTTCTTTCGGGTACGGAGGTAATCCAGACAAGCATTTCGTGTCATGCTATAGACGTAGCCCGTAAAATTGGAATGTATTTTCAGGGTTTTCTTTTTTTCCCACAGCTTCACCAAAACATCGTGCACAATTTCTTCGGCATCTTCCCGTGAAGGGATATAGCTATTCACTATCACGAAGAGCTTAGGCCGATAAAAACCATACATCACATTGAAATCATCCTCATCACCATAATCCGATGCGGTTTTCATTTTGAGGTTATGTGAATATTCTGGGGTCATTTTTGAAAAATGCAAAGAATTGCTCATTGCAATTTACAAATTTCGGATTAAGAACAAATTTTTTATCCACAATTCCTTTTTTGGGCTGTAAAATGTACTGGAAACCAACCTAAGAGATCTTCAGCCTTCGATGAAATAATTTCAGAAATGCATTTATTGTCATATTATTGGGGTGGCTTTGCTGCAATCTTTGTGGTTAGCCATCAATTCAACAAAGCAATATACCATGAAAACCAAGGTTCTTTTTTTAGTAGGCAACTTACTGCTGAGTGGCTGGGCGTTTGCACAAACATCCAACGAAAAGCAACACAACAACCCTATTTTTGAGGGATGGTATGCCGACCCTGAAGGAATCGTTTTCGGGGACACCTATTGGGTGTATCCCACTTTTTCCGATGACTATGACAAGCAGCTTCATTTTGATGCCTTTTCATCCAAGGACCTTGTCCATTGGCAGAAGCATGAACGGATCTTGGACACCACCAAGATCAAATGGTTGCGACAGGCCCTGTGGGCACCTTCCATTATTGAAAAGGACGAAAAATATTACCTGTTCTTTGGGGCAAATGACATCCAAAGACCGGGTAGGGACGGATACGACCCCAACAATGACATCAATCATTTTGGAGGTATTGGGGTAGCTGTCGCCAACAGCCCCAGTGGGCCTTTTGAAGATCTTTTGGGCAAGCCCCTTATTTCTGAATTCCACAACAATGCCCAGCCCATTGATCAATTTGTTTTTGAAGATCAGGGCACTTACTATTTTTTCTATGGGGGCTGGAGCCATTGCAATCTTGGGCAACTCAATGCGGATTTTACTGGTTTCCTACCTTGGGAGGATGGCAACTTGTTCAAGGAAATCACGCCCGAGGGCTACGTGGAAGGCCCGTTCATGTTCAAGCGCAACGGAATCTATTATTTCATGTGGTCCGAAGGTGGATGGACCAATGGAAGTTACAAAGTGGCCTATGCCATGGCAGACAAACCCACAGGCCCCTATAAGCGTATTGGAACTATTCTGGAATCCAAGGAAGGCGACATTGCCACGGGTGCCGGGCACCACTCCGTGATCAACAGGCCAGGTACGGATGAATGGATCATTGTCTATCACAGAAGGCCCATCCCAAACCTAGATCGTGATCACCGGGTCACTTGTATGGACAAAATGGAGTTCAATGCGGATGGCACCATCAAACCGATAAAAATGACTTTCGAGGGTGTGGGCAGCCACTAAAAAATGTTCAGTTCCTGGAATCAGTTGTTCGCCAAGTATAAATATCCTTGATATTCCAAATTGAGGTCATGCAATTGGACCAGATAGAAATAGACGCCTGATGGCAGACCACTACCACGGTTGATCACCATGTCACCTTCCGTAGCATACCCATTGAATTCATTGGTGTAGTTTTCTTTGTCAAAGACCAACAAACCATTGCGGTCATAGATGCGCAAATGGTTATGGGGTGATTGTTCCAACTCATCGATTTTGAGAAAGTCGTTGATACCATCGCCGTTGGGGGTCAACAAATAATTGGGAAGGTCCATCATCTGCTTAGGAACGTTTGCTGACCCAAAAGTAAGTGCCTCATAATCATTGGGCACAAAAGAATTGGAAACGGCCATGCCTTGGGATAGATCTCCAACAGCGTTTCCTCCCAAGCTTTCCCATTGATGATTGGATTTGCTCCAACCCACTACGACAATTACATCAATATTGTTCGTCAATAGGGAAATGATACTTCGTTCGTTCCAAGATATTTGGATCGAAGATGGAACTGACCCTTCCAAACGCCAAAACTCCCTGTTGCCGATGCGTTGCAGAGTAGTTTCTTTGGCATTGGTATCCCAATTAGGGTTTTTATAAAAATATGCACAACTTGAAGTGCTATTGCTATTTTCCGAATCCAAAATCAAGGGGCGCAACTGCTCCTCATCCCCTACCGGAAAAATGAAGTTTTGTTGATTTTTTATGACAACGTATCCATCTACTTTACCCATGTTGCCAGCACCGGTATAAAAGGCATCCTGCTCAAAAATAAGGGCTGTTGAAGCGTTCGTCCTTGGGGTCCTAATATCCCCCTGAATGAAATTGATATTGTTTTCCACTCCCATTGCAATAGCCAATTGAACTCCACTGTTGGCCATTACCTCGATATCATGGAAGACTGGGGAAAAAGCCCCTGCAACCGTTATATCGTTATCCCCATAGAAACCTACAAGGCCTTGGTTGTTGTCCAGAACCCCATCATTCACCAAGCTTGCATAAAGTCCCAATCCTCCGGCATCATGTATCCTTAAAGCTCCTATACTCCGCAACCCATCCTGAGCCATTGCAGCATACACAGTCAAAAGAAAAAATAAAAGAGTTGCTCGCTCCATAGGTCAACGCAGTTTGTTGATAACGAAACTCGACGTGCCACTACTGTACAAACGAACAGTACCCGAATTGGCCTCCCTATAGGAAATGATCGTGATCACATCATTGGCACCCAGTTCCAAGATATCGTTCAAATGGACACTGGAGAAGTTGTTGAAATTATCAAAACTGATATGTCCTGTTGCTCCGAAGGACCCAATTGGGGTGCCGTTTATGGCCAAGCGCACATTGACATTCGTATCGAACTCAGTAGTGGTCAAGAGACTGTCATCAACCCCCTCCAAAGTTATATTGACCCGAATATCATACCTCCCGGCTTCCTTTACAATCAGTGTGTTTCCACTGACCTCATACAGATTCGTACCATCATCCACATAATCATTGGAGCCAAAAATAGGTACCACGGTATTGGTCACGTTCAAGTTTTCAGTAGTATTGGTATTGGTCCACCTGCCCCCAAAATTGACCTTGGACGTATGGAGCACCCCATTGGAATCGGCTTTCAATAATTGGTCCATGGTCGCTGCTTCATCCATGGACCGTATTCGGGCATAACCGTTCACATCCAAAGATTGGGTAGGGGATGAAGTTCCCAACCCCAGTCTCTCATTGATTGCATCCCAAAAAAGTGCATTGTTATCCTGCGTTGGGACACCATCGGGGCCTGCAAAAAAGATAGATCCCGAAATACCCGTAAACGTTAGCTCTGCCCATTCACTTCCGTTCCATACTTTCACCCTTTGATGGTCTGCATCGGAGGTATCGATCCAAATATCGTTTTGTACAGGGGCCAATGGAGCAGTTGTGCCCGTGCTCACGGAGGTGTTCTTTACCAATACTTTCGTTCCCTTGTTGTCGATGACCCTAACCTCTTGGGTATAGACAATCATCGGCACTGCCCAAATGAGCATTAAAACGATGATATGTCCAAAGTTCCAATGTTTGATCATAATCGAAGGTATGCGCCGGGAACGATCCATGGTCTTAACGAATGGATACAATAGCAATGCGTCCCAACATAATGCTATATCGAAAAACAGTGCTCTGACCCTTTTTCCTATCTAACGAATTGGACCTCAATGATATCTCCTGCATAAACTGCCCAATCATTGGGAGCTGTCCCACCGGGCACCAAAGTCACTGTGGATGCCGCCACGGTATAATCCACACTGGCCACCAATTTGGCACCGTTCCTGTAGACCCAAACTTGACTGAAGGAAGGTAGGGTTGGGCTCCCGGTCAAGGCATAGGCTGTTTGTCCTGCCGTGGCAGTAAAGCTTTCATGGCCGCTTTGGATCAAACTCAAATCGGAGGTCAATAATTTTTTTACGGCCCCTGTAGCCTCGTCCCTTACCAAAATGGTATATCCCGTTCCCGTTCCATGATCAGATTCGGTAGTTGCATCCGTGGAAGGGACTTCCGTACTGATCAATTCAATGCCGTCAAGGCCAAATACATTGCCATCCACATCAATAAAGGTGTCATCGGTCAATGTTCCGCCCAATTGCCAAGTGGTCGTGGTGACATCATTGGTGGTATTGGACAATAGTGTTATACCATTCTGGGTCTGTAGGTATTTAATGGTCCCGCGGTTGTCGACGACACGCACCGCTCCACCAGTGGTCGTGGTCCCAGGATCAATGTCGGCCGCTTTAGCGACATCGCCCGAGGTCTGTTGTGCACTGGCCACGCCGAGAGAGAGCATTCCAATGGCAAAAATGGCCTTCTTTAGAAGTGTTGATTGTCTAGTTGTTTTCATAGTTGTAGATTTAAAAATGTGCTTTTTGTTGTTTCAATTGAGCTTTATCAAAAAACTTGTACGATACGGATCTCATCGTCCTGAAAGCAGGTGGCATTGGGATCCAATTCGATGGTATTGCCATTGACCACAGAAAAACCAATCTTGATGCCATTTCGGTACACATCTATTTTTTCAGCATCTGTAATGGTCATTGGTGTTATAAACTGGCTTTGTCCGTTGCTGGCCACAATCACCGATTCTTGCCGCTGGACCAATGATGACCTGGAGGTTTTCCCCAGAACTCCTGTGGTGCCATTCACGGTTACCAACATATCCGAAGGATCATTGTCCTCCGATAACCCCGTTATGGCCAGTGTATTGGTATTGTCCGTCTCTATAAGGGTTGGTTTGGTGAGCGTACCACCAAGTTCAATGTTGTTACTTGTGGTTTCAGTAAGACCATTTGTGGCCACAATCCCATTTCCTTGTATGATCCATTGGGCTCCATCATAGGTAAATAGATCGCCAGTGGTCCTATCCACATAAATATCGCCTGCATTGGCATTGGTCACCGTCATTGGAGATGGAGAACCATTTCCACTTTTCGGGTTGGAACCTATGGGCACAAAAACCGCTCCGTCCCATACACTAACCACATCACTGCCTGAATCTATCCATATATCCCCTATCTGGCTTCCAGAGGGAGCCAAGGCAGATGTAGTCACGGAAATCCCCGCACCACAAAGGTTTTTCCATGTCAAACCATCAAATACGAATACACAGTTGGCATCAGTGTTATAGACCATTGCACCGTTTAATGGGGATATGGTGTTCATTTGGGACAGGTTGACCCGGGTCAACACCAAAGTTTTGGAAGTACTTTCCAGTTCCAAGAGCGATGAGCCATCTATAGTTTGTAGGTTGTCACCAATCTTGACCTGTGCCCTGCACAAATGCAGCCCCATACCGATCAGGCCTATGAAAATGATATAAAATTTCATCCTCCAAAAACGTAAGTAACTGAAATACTGACATTAAAGTAGAATTATTATTGAGCCAAAAGAGATATTTGTTGTGAAAACCACAAAAAATGTAGTCAAAAACTTACAAATAAATATATACTCTTGAAATTCAATGAATTTTGCTATGTACTTGGATTGGTCAATCGATCAAAAGAAAATAAGAAATGAGTGTAACACAATGAATTTCAGAAAGATCCAAAATAATATCTTGATAAATGAACAGATGAGGGAAAAAATTTCCTCCATTCTAAGTGTACTGAATGACACTAGAATGTGAAGAATGGATAAATCAATAGGTAAATAAAATGATACCTTAAGATGCTACTTTAAAATCACACTTTTGTCAAGAATCACTTGGGATCAACCCAAGATTTCTTTCAAAAACCTTTGGTCTGCCTCTACAATGGTATTGTTGTACATGGCATCTAGGCCCATCTGTACGCAAAGGGCGGCCATGGCACCCGTCTTGGCATTCGGTATGGGAAGGGTATTGTTTACTATGTTGTCCCTAAAATCAATCAATGCTTGCTTGCTTGGGTCTTCATGGTCAAACTGAACGGGAATACCCTTTCCTTCGTCCCAATTCAAGGTGGCCCCAGAGACACCGTCGACCTCGCCCACTTCCTTTTGGTAGCTGCCCTCGGGATAGAACCAAGCCTTGACATAGTCCAACACAAATGCTCCCTTGTCTCCCAGCACCTTTATCTTGTAATCGCCCATGGCATTACTGGTAAGGCAGGTAAACGTGGCCCTTACACCTTGGGGATAACTATAGATAAGATGGATATTGTCATACGTTTCCCTACCGTCCTTCCAATAGTTTATGCCCCCAATTCCCATCACCCTTTCGGGCATGGAGCCTAACACCCAATTGACAAAGTCCAACTGGTGCGAACAGAGTTCGGCCAGAAGGCCACCGGAAAACTCTTTGTACATACGCCAATTGATCATGCGCTCCCATTTGGGGTCCGGAACGGGTCTTCTCCAATTACCATTTCGGTTCCATTGGCATTCAAAAGCGGTTATTTTGCCTATTTTCCCCTTTTTTATTTCGTCTACGATATGGGTGTACAATCTGGAACTATGGTATTGGTGACCGGCCTGGAATATATTGTCCGAGGTGTCTGCAGCATGGACCAAGTCCTTTATGCCTTCATATCCTTTTGCCATGGTCTTTTCGCCATACACATGCTTGTCGGCTTTTAAAGCATCGACCACAATTTGGGAATGTGTACTGAACGGAGTGGCCACCAAAACGGCATCCACATCCTTGTTGTCCAACAATTTTCGATAATCCGAATAGCCCTTTGCCTTTCCGTCCACCTTTGAAAGGCCTGAACTCAATCTGAAAGGTATGATATCGCTACAAGCTACTACCCGCATGTTCGGGATTTGGTTGATGAAGGGAATCATTCCTCCGCCACGGTCTCCGGTGCCGATTACCCCTACATTGATGGTTTGGTTGGCACTCGGGGTCCCATATCCCAAAACAGTCGGGGCATACAGGGCAGCCGAGCTGGCCAAACTCCCTTTTACAATAAAATCACGTCGTTTCATGTTTGTTTAAAGTGTGGGTTCCCATCCATTTTCATACTCCCTTTTCCAGCTTTCCATAGCCTTATCACTGTTCATCACCTTGCCCGTTTGGGTATCGATCTTGAGTGTATGTCCGGCATCTTGTGCCATATTTCCCAAATGACAGAGCATAGTGGAAACACTGGCTTCATTGATATCGGAATTCAAGGATATATCTTTTCGAATGGCGTTGAAGAAATTGGACACGTGGTCAATGTCCAATCCTCCAATACCCTGCGTGTTCAAAGTGGCACTGATGGAATCCTCTTCTTCATTTTTGATAAGATTTCCGGCCAAATCATATAGTTTGTAAAAATTACGGTCCAATTCGATAACTCCCTTACTACCATAAATAGTAGCTCCCCTACCCGGTCTTTCGGGTTTCATGATTCCCCGACTATGGGATGTCCATGTGATGAACTTGTCACCAGGAAACGTATAGGTGACCTGTTGGTTGTCCACAAATTCCCAGTCATCGTCATAGGTATATTTCCCTCCAAACGAAGTGACTGTTTCGGGCAAGTTGACACCCAATGCCCAGCGACAGATATCAATCTCGTGGGTACCATTGTTATGGATCTCACCGGTACCCCAATTTCTGAACCAATGCCAGTTATAGGGGTGGATGTTGTCCCTGTAGTTTTCACGGGGTGCAGGGCCTTGCCAAAGTTCCCAATCCAAGGTCTGTGGCACAGCTATCGCTTTTCCCTTACCGATGGATTCCCGGTTGTTCGAATAATAGGCCTCTCCTTTGAAGACCTCGCCGATCACTCCTTTGCGGATATCCTCGACGGCCATCATGGACGTCTTGGCAGACCGCTGCTGGTTGCCCATCTGTACTTTCTTGCCATATTTTTTCTGGGCAGCTACGAGAAGGTCATTTTCGTGGGGATTATGGCTACACGGTTTTTCCACATAGACATGTTTTCCTGCTTGAAGGGCCATGATGGCCATGGGCGCATGCCAATGCTCCGGGGTCGCAATGAAGACAGCATCCACATCCTTGTCCTCCAAAATCTTGCGAAAGTCCTTTTCCACTTTGGGCAGATAGCCTATGCGTTCTTGGCACCAGGCATTGTGCTCTTCAATAATGGTGTCGTCCACATCGCAGTTGTACAAAATCTTCGCATTGGGATCTTGGTGGATGGCCAGTACGTGGGCCTTCGCCCTACTCCTAACACCGATTACGGCACAGTTGATATGGTCATTCGCACCTAAAATTCGGGCGTTGGCCCATGAAGGAAAAGCCAACCCGCCCAAGGTGACGGCTGCGGTTCCCGTTGTTGTCTTTTTGATGAAATCGCGTCTTGTTCCCATATTACTGCTCCTTGTTAATGGATTTTACCTTAATGTTCTTGAAACTTACCTTGTCCCCATGGTCTTGCAATAAAATTGGGCCTTGGGGGGCTTCGCCAAAATTGGGCCACACCACATACTTACTTTCGGAGACCAATTTTTTGAAATCATCGCTTCCCCGCTCATATTCCAAGACCTTCATGCCATTGAGCCAATGCTCCACATGGTTGTCCTTGGAAATGATATGGGCCGTGTTCCATTCCCCGATAGGATTGGCTGGTTTGTTGGGGTCCGCCTTGATCAAATCATACAACGAGGCCAAAGTACGGCTACCTTCATGGTTGCCGAGTTTAGCGTCTGGATGTCTTTCGTCATCCAAGATCTGATATTCCAGACCAATGGATGATCCTGGGCCTTTGTTCAAATCGGTGTTCACATAATATTTGATACCGCTATTGGCCCCTTCGGTCAGTTTAAAATCGACCTTGAGTTCAAAATCGGCATAAAGATCTGTGGTGACAATGTCCCCTCCGGCAGCCGATTCTTCTCCCCCCGAGGACAGAACGGTCAACACGCCATCTTCCATTATCCAGCCTTTATCTGGAAAGCTGTCCAAACGGGCACCTCTCCAACCATTGGTAGTCTTGCCATCCCAAAGCAGTTTCCAACCATTCTTTGCCTCGTCAATGGTGAGTTGGTTCCGGGTCACTACAGGGGCCAATGGCGTCTCCTTGGTGTACTTGGAAAGACTGTCGGTCAAGATTTTGATGTTTCGCCAAGCAATCTCGGTACCTTCTTTCTGATCTTTGCCGATGCTGTGCACCTGAAGGGCGATAAATCCGTTCGATGTCTTATCATCGATCAAATGGGCGGCAGGCACCCCATTGATCCATGTTTTAAGGGTGTCCCCGATTGCTTCGATACGGTAATGGTTCCAATCATTTTGCTTGAAAGCTTTCTGTGCTTCTGGATTATCGTCCAAGGTGACCAACCAACCCCTCCGACCTTCATCATAAATACCTGCACTCCAAGCCCGATCCGATGGATCAATCTCAATTTGATAGCCATGAACACGGCCATTTTGGTAGTAGGGAAAGCTGTTGCTCCTGATCTGGATTCCAGAGTTCATGGTGGAATCTACCTTATAATCCAGTTCCAAAATGAAGTCATCGTACATTTTGTCCGTGGTCAAAAAGGAATTGGGAGTATCATGGACCGTAGATCCCACGATTGCTCCATCTTTTACCTCATACTTGGCGTTGCCTCCTTTTTGGGTCCAACCTTCCAATGCTGAACCATCGAAAAGGCCTATCCAAGGGGTATCATCCTTTGGGGATTCTTCACAGGCCCATGCCAAAAAGAGGGTCAGTGCCAAATACATTACTTTGTTTTTTCTATGTGCCATTCTTAAAAAAATTTATTTTTTCATATCACTCCAGTTCCTTGCTAAGAAGGCCCTGATTGCATGGACCGTTCAACGCCCAGCATGAGTCCCCTTAGTTCGGCCAATCCTCTGAGTCGTCCTATGGCCGAATATCCAGGATTGGTCTTCTTGCTAAGATCATCGAGCATTTGATGCCCATGATCGGGCCTCATGGGTATCTGATGATCTTTTCGGCCCGCTTGCCTTCGTCGATTTTGCTCCTTCAAGGCCCTCTGTACAATATCGAACATGTCCACATCCCCTTCCAAATGGTTGGCTTCATGAAAATTGCCATTGCCGTCCCGCAGTGTGCTTCGCAAGTGCAGAAAATGAATCCTTTCCGCAAATTGGTCAAACATTTCTCCCAAGTCGTTATCGGCCCTGACCCCCAACGAACCTGTACAGAAAGTGAACCCATTGTGCAGTGATGGCACTGCCGAGAATATATGGTCATAATCGGAAGCGGTGCTTATGATCCTGGGCAGGCCCAAGATAGAAAAGGGCGGGTCATCGGGGTGGATGCACATGCGCACCCCATGTCCCTCGGCCACAGGGATTACTTCCTTGAGAAAATGGACCAGATTGCTCCGCATGGCATCTGCATCAATGCCAGCGTATGTGTCCAAAATGGATTGGAACCTTTTAAGCCCATCTCCCTGAGCATCTAGATAACCTTCCGAAGATCCCGGCAATCCAGCTATGATGTTCTTGGTCAACTCTTGGATGGCCGCTTTGGACATTCCGTCAAAATACTGCCTTGCTGCCCTCACTTGTTCCTGTGTGTAGCTTTCTTGTGCAGGGGGGCGTTTCAAAATGAACAGGTCAAATGCAGCCAAGGCATTGAACTCAAAGGCCAAGGCCTTGGAGCCGTCTGCCACTTCATAGGCCAAATCGGTGCGGGTCCAGTCCAGAACGGGCATGAAATTGTAGCACACCACTTCTATTCCGCATTGGGCCAGATGGGCCAGACTCTTTTTGTAATTTTCTATGTGAGCTTCAAAATGCCCCGACCGGGTCTTGATCTGTTCGTGCACCGGAAGGGATTCCACGACCGACCATCTTAGACCTTCGGCTTCGATAAGGGCCTTTCGTTCCACGATCTTTTCCACGGGCCATATCTCGCCATTGGGAATTTCATGCAGGGCAGTGACTATTCCAATCGCTCCGGCCATTTTAATGTCTTTCAATGAAACAGGGTCTGCAGGTCCGTACCATCGCCAAGTCTGCTCCATACCCATATTGCTTTTACGATCCCTATACACCGCTAAATGCATTAAATCCACCATCAATTGGAATAATGGTACCCGTTACAAAACTGGCGGCATCACTGATGAGCCAATGAACGGCACCATGCAATTCATCCGCCTTTCCAAATCGTTTCATGGGAGTATTGGCAATGATGGTCTTGCCCCTTTCGGTGTAGCTACCGTCCTCGTTAAGCAAAAGATTCCTATTCTGGTTGCTGATAAAAAATCCTGGCGCAATGGCATTGACCCTCAATCCCTCTCCAAATTTCAAGGCCAGTTCAGTGGCCATCCATTTGGTGAAATTATCAATGGCAGCTTTGGACACGGAATAACCCACCACACGCGTAAGTGCCCTAGTGGCCGCCATGGAGGATATATTCAGGATACACCCATGGCCCTGGTCGGCCATTAGCTTTCCAAAAACCAGGGAAGGGACCACGGAACCATCCAAGTTCAGTTCGGAAACCTTTCTAAAGTCGTCCATCTTCAAATCGAATATGGTCTGCCCCTCACCTATCACCGCACCGGGCATGTTGCCCCCAGCCGCATTGATCAGTACGTCCAGTTTCCCCCAAGTCTTGACAATACTCCCCATCACCTGTTCCAAGAAATCCTTATCGAGGACGTTCCCTGCAAAACCCATGACATCTGGGTACTTCTTTTTAAGCTGCTCCACTTTGCTTTCTACCTTGGCCTCAGTCTGTCCCAAGAGAACGACTTTTGCGCCTTCGTCAAGCAAGTACTCGGCCATACTTCCTCCCAGAACACCCGTCCCCCCTGTAATCAGGACCACTCTTCCCGAAATGTTGAACAACTCATTTCCCATCTTTTCTCCCAAGCCAAAATTTTTGATGCGTTCTTTATTCAAAAGTTATTTCTGTGTACCTTTGACACATTTGCTAAATTATATGTTTTGCTTCACGAAAAAAAACAAATGACCAATAAAAGTGGCCACACGCCTAAAATTCCTCAAAATTTTCAAGTAAACATTGATTCGTTTGCGTGTCCCATAACCACGGATATCGCTGTTTTTGGGTATGTTGACAATCGCTTGAAACTGCTTTTGACCAAAAGGGCAGTCGGTGAGTTTACCGACCATTGGTTGTTGCCCGGAGGGGCTATGGAAGCAGATGAAACTCTCCAAGATTGTGCCAGTAAAATCCTGTTTGCCCTTACCGGAGTGAAGGACATCCATTTTGAACAGGTGAAAGTATATTCGGCGCTGGACAGGCATCCCATCAAAAGGGTCATCACGGTCTCGTTCTATGCCTTGGTGAAGCCAGAGGACCATCCCTTTTCCCTAAAGGGAAACGTGGAGCAGATTGCTTGGTTCGATATAGATGATATTCCCAAGAATTTGGGATTCGACCATGCCCAGATCATCCACGATGCACATCTTTTTTTAAAGGGCAACCTCAAAGATAGGCTTGTTGTGGGCGAACTGCTGCCCAAGACCTTCACCCTGACCGAGCTGCAAAACCTTTATGAAGATATTCTAGGCCTTCAACTGGACAAACGGAACTTCAGGAAGCGTATCTTCCAAATGGACATCCTTAAAAGTACTGGTAAAGTAAAGGCTGGAGTGAAAGGAGGCCCCATGCTCTACGAATTGGAATAGTATTTTACTCCCTATTTTATCCCATTCAATTTCTTGATGAGGTCCACTTCATCCTGCCGATAGGGCGTTCCGTCCTTCCTAAAAATGTCATGGAACCACTCCACAGGCTCTTCACCACTATCGATGGGAGTGTCCCATTGGTAGATGGTATTGGTCTTTCCCTTTACCAACCCCCAATTGATGGCCCCGATGTTTTCCTTTTTCAGCATGGGCATGGTGTTGGAGAAACGACTGTTCCGTGTACGTGCCATATATTCGGTACAGATCATGGGTCTTCCATGGGTCCTTAAGAGTTCTATGATCAGTTTGTGATCTTCAGGAGGACCGTAGTGATGGTAGGTGATGATGTCGGAGTTGAGCGCCTGGAAAGCATTCAGGTCCACCAACCCCCATGACCATATCCCGGCCGAGAGGGGCTGTGAGGGGTTTACTTCCCTTGCCCACTTAAATATGGCCTGCAACAAAGGCATGGATTCGTTAATTTTCCCTGAGTTGCCGGGTTCGTTATATAAATCCCATAGCAATATCCTATCATCGTTTTTGAAGGTCTCCAATACATCCTTGACATAGGTTTCCAGAAAAGGGAAATTGGCAGGTTCTTTGGAGGCAGGATCTCCCGGGTCTTGCATCCACCCGGAATTGTGGGTCCCAGTCTTGGGCTCTGGCTGTTTTCCCACTTTGGGTTCCTTGCCCCAAACGTCGTCAAAGAACACGAACATGGTTTTGATGCCCCGCTTTTGTGAAATATCGAGATATGTGTCCATCCGTTCCTTGAACCCTTTGGGGTCTTGCTTATAGGCCAGACTGTGGAGGTATACCCGCATTACGTTCATGCCAATGTCTTCGGCATAGCCCAACTCCCTATCTATGGTCACGGGATCAAAGGTGTCCGCTTGCCACATTTCCAACTGGTTGATGGCATTGCTGGGGATAAAATCGGCCCCATTGAGCCATTGGTATTGGGCATACCATTTTTCGGCCTTTTCAATGGACCATTTTTCGTTTTGAGTAGATTGTGCCCATACGAGGGCGGACAGCATCAAAAAGGCAATTGCAGTTATCTTCTTTGCTCCCATTTCTTTTTTTGGCTATTAAGGTTTGATGATTTTCGTGATCAAGCTCTAAAAATCGTTTGAATATACAAAAATCCTTGGCTTATGTTCCCGCAAGGCCATTTTGATCCTCAAACCGATAATTGAACTGAGTTTTTTTGGTTGACTAAATCAATTCCCATCAAGCATCCTCATTTGGAGCTACCACCAAAGGTATCGAGTGAAAGACAATTTCAATGAAATAATATTTTTTTATCGTAAAACGATATATTATTATATATTTGCAACAACAAACAAGTGTTTTATAAAATGAAAAAAACAGCATTGGTTTCCAAAGTCCTATATATGATCACAAGGGTCTTGGCCTGGTTGTACTTGATTACAGGCTTATATGGTGCTTTTAGTTGGATCAGTAAAACCAACATACAGATACAAGACCACCAAACAACAATCAATTTCCCGTTCACGGACAGTCCATTTTTGATCTTGGACAGTAACACTACCTATTTGGTATTTGCATTTTTGCTGCCCGTTTTCTCCTATGCCCTATTTTTTTGGCTGCTCTCTAAAGTGTTCAAGGTGTTCTTTCAAAACAAGTTGTTTACCTTGGAGAATATTGGCCAACTAAAACGATTTTACTTGGCCAACCTGTTTTTGCCTGCCCTGTTGATTACCTTCTCGTCTTTTTTCATCGAAATTGAAAATGAAATGTATTTGATCTCGGTACTGCACCTATTCCTTGGGATTTTCATTTTTATCATATCAGAGATCTTCAACCAAGGACTTACCTTGCAAAACGAACAGGACCTATATATCTAAAGTATGCCAATTATTATCAATATCGATGTGATGCTCGCCAAGCGAAAGATGAAAAGCATGGACTTGGCCGAGGCCATTGGCATTACACCTGCAAATTTGTCCGTGCTCAAAAACGGAAAGGCCAAGGGCGTGAGGTTCGAAACCCTCGAAGCGATATGCAAAGCCCTAGATTGTAAACCAGGAGACATCATAGACTATGTAGAATAGCCCTCTGCTTTAAATACAATACCATGAATACATTGAAAATTGACAATGTATCCCTTGTCTATGGCAACGGATACCAGGCGCTTACTGCCATAAATTTAGAGATAGGGAACGGTATATTTGGGTTACTTGGGCCTAATGGCGCTGGGAAATCCTCCCTCATGAAAACCATCGTTGGGCTACAACGACCAACGGAAGGAGAACTCCACTTCAATGGATCCAGCATTGTAAAAAATCCGCTTGACCTGCAAAAGTACCTGGGTTTTCTCCCACAGTATTTTGGGGTGTATCCCAAGGTTTCAGCCTATAATTTACTGGACCATTTGGCCCAATTAAAAGGTGTCCGCCACAAACAACAACGCCATGAGCAAATCATGAGCCTTCTACAAAAGGTCAATCTGCTGGATGTCAAAAACAAGGAAGTCCACACTTTTTCCGGCGGTATGAAACAACGTTTTGGGGTAGCACAGGCATTGCTCGGGGAGCCGAAGATCGTGATCGTGGACGAACCCACCGCGGGATTGGACCCGGAGGAGCGAAACCGTTTCAACACCCTATTGAGTGATATCAGTGAGGACATTATCATTGTGCTGTCTACCCATTTGGTGGAAGATGTTCGAAATCTTTGCTCCACCATGGCCATCATCAAAAAAGGAAGGATCATTTCCCAAGGCACACCAAATGATTTCATTGCGCAATTGAATGAAAAGCTATGGAGAAAACCCATCAAAAAATCCGAACTGCCACAAATTGAGGCCACACACAGGGTCATCAGCAAGCAGCTAATAGAAAAGGTGATGCACGTGACGGTGTATGCCGATGATTGTCCCAAAGGCTTCCATGGCATAACACCCAGTTTGGAGGATGTTTACTTCAACCATTTATAAAATACTACGGCATGGGCTCCATTTTTTTAAACGATATCCGTATGACTTTGCGGCAAAAATCCACATACGGCGCCTTAATGGCCTATTTGGGCATAGGCTTTTGGGTGGGCTATAAACTCAATATATCTGTTGGTGACAATCTTGCCATCAATGCTCCCTACTCTGTGGGGTTCATGATAGGGCTGATGAGCTTGACCATTATCTTGATGGCAACGGTATTGGCTTTTTCTGTGTTGTTCAAGGAAGCGGATGCCAACTTTGGTTTGATCATATTTTCTACCCCGGTCCGGAAACGTGGCTTTGCCTTGATGCGCTTCTGTTCTTTTTTTGTGTTGACCTTGCTTGGCTTTTTCATCTTGACAGTGGCCTACGTAATTGGTCTCCATGCCCAGTCATCGGGCCAAATGAACGTTGGTTTTCACCTTTGGCATTATCTGTATCCCTTTGCCCTGTTTGGGATTACCAATACCCTATTGGTGTGTGGCATTTTGTTTTTCGTTGCGCAAAAGTTCCAAAACAAACTCTTGGTGGCCGTTACAGGTCTGTTGCTCTACATTATATATATGGTTTCCATGGTCTTTACCAATGCCCCTTTCATGGCGCAATCCTTGCCACAATCACTGATGGCACAACGTATTTCGGCATTGGTGGATGTATTTGGCCTTTCCGCATATTTTTTTGAAGCCAAGGATTTGACCCTAGCGCAGCGGAACCTTGGAGTGGTTCCTTTTTCCAATTCCCTATTGATCAATAGATGGGGAATCGCCATTCTTTCTTTTGGAATGTTGTATTGGGGTATTCGAGCATTTTCGTTTTTGCCCATTTACAAAAACAACGTGAAAAGGAAAACCATTCCATTGCAGTTGGAGCATGCCCATATCCCCTTCATTGCTGCGGACACATGGTTCCACCCAAATACCAAATGGCAGGCCATTGCCTCCTTCATCAAAATTGACATGATCTACCTGTTCAAGAGCATTGCTTTGGTTGCCGTTTCGGTACTGCTCCTTTTTTATGTGGGCATGGAAATGTATGGTGACATTGATATGGGAATCCGGATGCCGCAGCTATACGCCAGCTCCGGGCTTTTGGCCCAGACCATCAACTCCATCTTTTATTTTATCGGGGCCTTGGTCATGGTATATTTCGTGAACGATATCTATTGGCGTAGCAATGCCTCCGGGTTTTCGATCATTCAAGACACGACATATTATGCCAAGGAAAAATGGCTGGGGCATGTGGGCAGCATCGTCATCTTGGTCAGTTACCTCACAGGATTGATGATCCTTGAGGCTTTGGTCTTTCAAATCTTGTTCCGCTTTTTCGTAGTGGATTGGCAGGCCTATTTTGGAGTAGTTATCTTCAATACCTTGCCCCTATTGTTGTTTTCGTTCTTTTTGCTTTTGGTCAACAGCATCACCCAAAAGAAATCCCTTGCATTGGGCATTTCCATCTTGGTGTTCTTGCTGTTTGCCTCTCCAATTTCCAAAAGCTTGATCAACAATCCTGTCCTACGGTTTTTATCTGGCTACAATGGTCCTTATAGCGACTTTTTTGGTTATGGTCCTTACTTGAGTTCATTCTTATGGCGATTGGCCTTTGGATTTTCGTTGGTCACCGCACTTTTTCTCATCTATCATGGGGCAAGGTCACAAGGAAGAAAGGCCATAAATTTGTTGGGGGTTATGGCCTGTATGTCATTGGGCACCATAAGTGGTTTTCGTTTCCTGGATGGCTATAAAAAAAAGGATAAGGATGTTGGAATAACTGAAAGGGCCGACTATGAAAAAACCTACAGAAGCTATCAAAACAGTCCACAGCCGACCATATCCGATGTCACCGCCCGCATAGATCTCTATCCTGAATCGTTGGCCTATCACATAAAGGGAAATTATGTGGTCAAAAACAAACAAATACGATCCATCGACTCCATTCTTTTAAACATCCCAGAAGATTTTGAATTGGTTTCCCTGGTCTATCAGCACAAAAACGAACGGCACAAGATAGGCACACACATCTCGGAAATCCATTTAAAAGAAGGGTTGTCACCACAGGATTCGGCCACGCTGGCATTTGAATTACGATACCAATGGAAGCCAATCAACGGCCACGAATCTTTCAATGCCATCCTCAAAAATGGTTCCTTTATGCGGATCAGTCGCTTCTTTCCAACGTTCGGTTATGATGAGACCAGAGAGATTTCAGATCTTGAATTACGCAAGAAGCAAAGACTGGGAGAGGCAACCCTTTTGCCCCCATTGGAGGCCCAAAGAATCAAAGTCGATGATTTTATAAACCTTTCCCTTCAAATTTCCACTCCCGAAGACCAAGTTGCCATAGGTACAGGCGAGTTGATAAGGCAATGGAAAAATGAGGAGCGAAACTATTTCGAGTATCGAGCAGCCGCCATACCGTTTCGGTTTGCAGTAGCTTCGGCAGCATATGCCACTAAAGAAGTTGACCATAACGGTATTGCCATACGAGTGCATTATAACCCTATCCGAGGTCACAATGTGGACCATTTGATTGCCAATACCAGGCTGGCACTGGATTATTGCATCAAGAATTTTGGACCCTATCCATTTGGGTCGGTCACTTTTGCAGAGGTCTCCGCTTTCACAAAAGGTTTTGCGGGGACGGCTTATCCAGCGGTGATCTATATGACCGAGAACATGACCTTCAATGCCAACATAGCCACTGAGCAAAACCAAGATGTGGTCAATGAACTTGCCGGGCATGAAGTGGCCCATTTTTGGTGGGGCACCAACCAAATCGACCCTGATTATCGTGAGGGTCATGCCATGCTCACTGAGAGCTTGGCCATGTATACCGAAATGATGCTCTACAAACAGATGCACGGCAAAGCCAAAATGATGGAGCGTGTGGCCATACATCAGCAGATCTATGATGCAGAGAAGGGGTTTCATGAAGAAAGTTCCCTGCTGAAGGTCAGTACGGAGAATCTTCATATGGCCTACTCCAAAGGAGCTGTTGTCTTTGTGGAGCTGAGCGAACTCATTGGGGAACAACAATTGAATTTGGCATTGAAGATTTTTTTGGAAAAACATGGTCACCCCAGTGCCAAACCCATTTCAACAGATCTATTGCATGAAATCCTAGGGGTTTCAGATAAAAAACTCCACCGTAAGATCTTGGATCTATTTGAAGAAAAAAACATTTCCCTTAGCTCATCCGATACACATGATGGCAAGTGTAAAATAGGTTCTTCCCTACATCTAGCATCCATCTGACATGGGAGGGGATTGCAGAAATTTCAATTTATGCTCCCAATGTGATGGGTTGTTGCCGAAAATCGAGAACACTTTCATTTTGCGCAAATGTACAAATGGTCCTCCCCGGTTTCCACCGTGTCGATACCTCCCAGACCCAAGGTGTTGACCGTGCCCCGAAAGGCATCGGCCATCATGGTCCGTACCGCCGAAGTGTTCATCAACCGTTTGGCCTGCGCTTCAACGGCATTCATGATCTGACGCTCAAAATAAGTGGTGAGACCGGGCATAAAGGCCTGAACGGGGCCATTGATGGCAAAATGCCCCTTCAACTTGGTCCCTATGGCCTCAAAAGCGATGGAATTGCCATGCACAATCGGCTTAAGCTCTATGATGAGTTTCCTATTGCCCAACCCAATTGATATCTGGGGCACGACTGTCCTCATAGTGACCGATACAACCCGGGCATCTGCCCTTGATCTCACTGCCGTCCCCCTCAAAAGTGATTTTTAGATAAAACCTTCTGGTCTCTTCATCAAAGGATGCTTCTGCCTTGGTAGAGTTTACATCGTTCATAAAATACAACCAGTCGTGCCCGGGCTTTTCAACCTTATATTCAGAAATCGACAGTCGTTGTGTACTTCCATTGAAGCGGATATATGATGATTCCCTGTCCAATTTTATGCTCAGCGTTTTGGCCACCCTACTGGTAAGAACGGTATTCACACTTGCTGCAGCCAATGGCCTACATCCTGTTGTCTTTACAATCTCCGCCGTAGCCCTTTCTGTGTTTGTTCGTACGGCCTGTACTGTCGGCTTGTTCTCCACTGGTTTATTGATCTTGGTGACCGTTGTCTTCTTCTTGGGCACCAATTGGGCCTGAGCTGTTAGGGGGCCAAGGCAAAGTGCCAGAATAAAGAGTTTGCTCATTGTTTTCATGGTTTCGTGTTTTAATTCATAAATGCTTTTGTTCCTTCAGTGGGAAGGATATGCTTCAATTGGGTAGTATCAAAAGTTCCACCCTTCTGTTCTTTTGCCGATTTTCATCACTGTCATTGGGTGCTATGGGCTGTCTATCCCCGTGCCCTCTTATCTCCCATTTGAATTGGGTCGCTGTTCCTTTCATCAATGTCTTTAGAAGTGTCCCTACACTATTGGCACGTTGCTCCGACAGTCTGCTGTTGGCCTGGGCACTTCCCACATTATCGGTATGGCCTTCCACGACAATGGTTCCCTTACCTATCTCGGCTATCTGTGGAAGTAGTTCTTTAAGCAAGGATTCCGCTTCTGGCCTGAGATCATATTTGCCAAATTCGAACAGCACGGAACTGTCCAGATTCAACCTTAGGGCACCCCCAATGGCTGCAACGGCATCCACATCCGCCCCAGGGACACCACTTGGCGTCTCCAAATCGGTGAGTCGGACATAGGTAAAGGTCTCGCCCGGTTCCACAAAGTCATGGATATCCACCATGGCAGTACCCCCTTCTATTTTTCCAACTTCAAGCCAGTTGCTCCCATCTTTCGATAGCTCTAAGATCGTTGGCTCAATGGCCCCTGATTCAAAAACATACAGATCGGGGCCGTTCACATCGGTGATGGCATTATCGGTAAACTGCAATGTCAGAACACCTTTAAGGCCTATGTTGCACATCTGGGGATTGGCCTGTCCTGTATCTTCCAGTAGATCGGGTTCGTGCAAAGCACCTTCTGGATACAGTCCTCCCCTTCCGGCTTCAAACATGACCACCTCATCTGCAAAGGAGCGTTCACCCAAAGGGAGATAGATGAGTTGGTCGCGAGTATCCCGATAGGTATTGCCCATCTCTCCGGATTGTTCTGAATACCAGCTAGGATTGAGTTTAAAAAATGCTGCCCGGGCACTGGACGATTCCTTTATGAACCTTTCCGCATTTTTTCGCTGTTTTTCCTTGCTCTTATGGACCAATGCCTTGAAGTTGGCAGAAGTCTTGGTATCTGCGAGAGCCGCTTCCACTTCTTTCCCATAAACAGGGTTGGCGAGGTTTCTGGCCTGTTTTTCATTTAAGATTGCGGGTTGTTTCCCAATGCTCTGTAACAGATCTACTTCTTTGGGTTCGATACTATAATGGTCAGCCAGTTTTTGACGGGCCTCCTCGGGTTCCAGGGCCTTTAATTCTTGGTACATCTCCTTGCCCGCAACCCTATTGAGTATGCTTCCACTGGATTGTTCTTTAAGGTCTTCCTCAAAAAAACTGCCTGCATAAGGGTTGTTGGTCATGCCGTTCTTGGAATTCAATGGGTTCACTAATTTTTGAATGACATCATTTATGGCTTTGAGGTCCGCTCCTTCCGTTTGGGAAAGGATCAAAGTGAATTTTGAAACATCCGTGGTTATCTTGGTATCAGAAATGACGATTGCCTTGCCCAAATCCGGATATGTATCCAACATGGCCTCCAAAGTGTCCATATCGGATTTTGAAAGACTGCTTTTATCGACGGACACTTCTCCCCCCATCATCAAAGTGAAAATGGAGGCGGGATCTTTACTGGCACCCGCCGGGACCCGTTTTGAAAGTTCATCGACATCCACACCGAACAGTTCGTCCAATTTGGATGCACCTTCATCATCATCTTGGGCATCGGTGCCATCCACCGTTGTTTCCAAATCTGCACCAGTTTTGTCTTCTTCCTTGTGCTTACAGGAAAAAATGAGGGTCAGCAGAACCACTGCTATATAGATTGATTGTTTCATCGTTGTCCAATTCGTTTCATTTCTTTGCTGCATCCATCGGAATTGTTGTCCTTGTATACATTATCCCCGATGGTAATCATCACTTTTTTCCAGGTAACTTCGCCAGTGGCATTGCGCCATTTCACCAAACCTGTGTAGGTACCCAACTCTTTTTGGGCAACCTTGTACCCTATTTCATCTTGGGTGAACCGATATTCCCCCAATCTGCCCAAATGAGTATAACGACCTATGATCTCGCCGCTTTTTTGTTTGGTAAAAGTCACCACACGTCCATCACAACCTTTCCATGAACCCACAATGTCCCTATCCATTGTAGTGGCAGGAATGTTGGAAGATGTTGTTTTGCAGCCTTGCCAAAAGATGGTGGCAAAGACCAAAAACAAAATCTGCGTGAATGACCTTATATGCTCAATCTTTCCTTGCATACTTTTCTTTCATGAACTCAAAATACATGTAGCCAAATCGGTCATACCAATCCTCCACTCCGTATTTGGCCTCACAGATGTTGAGCTCCATCATGGCATCGGCAAGGTCTTGGAGCATTTCAGCATATTTATTGTCATAGGCCTTTTCGAGCTCTTCCACTGATTTTTCAATTTTGATACGTTCTGCCTGCCATGCCAATCCGGCGACGCCATGCACGCCAGAGGCATTGTCCCCAAATGCAATGGCCGCATTGCTGAACTTCTTGGTGCACTTATAGATAGTGGCCAATCGGTCAAACAGGTAGCGCCTATCATTGAACTTTTGCCTTGCTTCCAGAAAACAACTGGCACATTCCTCATTTTCCCCTTCCACAATTCTGCCCCGATCGTCAAAAGTAATCTCCGAGCAGATGGAAGGAATGGTAGGTGCCCCGGCAGGTGGCGCTGAGTTGATACAGTCACTGAGGCCGGTATAGGAGGTATACAGGTTTTTTACCGTACTCCAGGTGGATTGGATGTTGGTAATGGTCTTGCCCAGGTTTTCAATGCCCTTTTTCACGCCAGCTCGCTCACTCTTCAGGATTTCCATCTCTGTTTTTAGCATATCCTGGTCGTGTTCGAACTTGGTCTTCCAATTTTCGAACTGCTCCATGGTCATAACATTTCCGCCCCAGTGCTGTTGGGCATGAATGCCCATTGAAAAAGTGAGCATAAAGACCAGTAACATGGTGGTGTTCTTCCCTTTTCGGCCCAGCAATTTGCCAGCCAACAGACCAATGACCAGCAGGGCCACTCCAAGGGCAATGTACAGGAAGGTGTTATTGTTGTTTCCTCCTGTGGGGCCATCAACAGCAACATCGTCAGCGGTAGTTTTGTCGTTTGCTTTCATCTCGTTCTCCTTTATAGGCCTGAACGCACTGCCCAGATATGCCTTTTTCTCGGGACTGGCCAATACTGTGATATTGTATAGGGAATTCTTGGGAGCATCTGTTTCTATCTTGATGCCAAACTTGCCCTCAGCACGCAGCTTAAAGCGGACCATATTATCCTCGGAGGATGCTGTGCTCTTCTTGTTGTACTCATCGTTCCAAATGTCCTGGTTCAAACTGACTTCCAATGGACTGCCATCCAAACTAGTGACCAGCACGTCCACGAATTGGAACAGGGAGTGCCCCGTGACAAAGTGGTACATCACAGAGTCAGTGACCCGATTGAAGTACACCACGCTCTTTTCTCCTTCGTGCCCTTTCCGGGCATCTTCCATTAGCTTGAGTTCCATGGGTCTTATACTTTTGTCCAAAGTATAGGGCTGGGCAAATGCCTGCGAGGCTCCCATGAAAAGGAATCCAATCATCAGTATGGTTTTCAATGGTTTCATGGCACTAACTTTTGTATTTTTCAATCAAATAATCAATGGCCTGGATGCCCTTTTGCTCGAGGTATTCCCTTTGCTCCTTTGTATTCCTGAGTGTTTTGTACTGAATTTTGATGCCATTGGCATAATGGGGATTGTAGAGGATAAAATACCCTTGGTTGGGGTGTTTCCAGATGTAATGGTCACCTGAATTGCTTATCCGTAAAAACTTCTGTTCATAGGTTCCCGTTTGCCAATTGGAGATTTCCGATTGTACATCCGCCATGGACCTTCCGAACAGTGTCAGGCCAAACATTGTTTCTGTCCCATCATTGAGTGTAACAATGTAACTGCATATATATCCCTTTTCACCACTCGGGCCATTGGAAATCTCGACCAAGTTGCCCGTAGGGATACCGTAGATTGTGGCCACTTCTTCGGGTGTTATCTTACATTCCGAACTAGAAGCGAAGAGCCTCGTGTAGTCCCCTTTTTGCTCAAGGTCGAATTTGCTCCCCATAGGAACTTCCTCCAGGAAAGTTTCCACCCCATTTTCTGAAGTGGTTTCTTTTTCCTTCTTCCCTGATTGCCCACAACCCATGCAAAGCAACAGGGCAAAAACAATGATTGAAATTTTCTTGGATTCCATATTATAGATTTGATTATTGTTCACTTTTGGTCAAGTTCACCACGGCACCGGTCAGGTCATCTTTGATCACCAGGTAATCTTCACCGTGTTCCAGAATGGTCTGGGTGGTCTTCATCTTGGTCGTTCCCATTTCATCTTGCGCAATGGCGGTTACGGTCATGATGTTGCCTTCCAACTCAAAGGTGCCACCGCTATCTGTCAGCAGCTTGCAATCATTGTCATAAAAGAGTACATGATAATTGGTACCAGAGTAGGTGATGTTCGATTTTTTTCCACATTCGTTCAGACTTTCAAAGCCGGGAACACCTTCCAACGATTCATAATGCCATATGCCCTCAAGGCTATTGGCATTTAGTGTGTCCCCATTTTTGTCCATCACTTTTTTGGGCACTCCGAACACTGTCTCTATGGCCTTGTCCGTGCCCTCCTCAGCCTTCTGCTCCGCCTTGCGTTCCACCGTGTTCTCCACTCCCCTTTCGGCAGCTTCCTTGGTTTTCTTGCCCAATCGTTTGAGAAACTGGGCCTCGGTCCCATGTGTGGGTACCATGAATGCAATTCCCAGAAGCATAAGAATCAATACTTTGTTTTTCATATCGGTCATTTTTTGTTGAAGTGTATCTTCTTGATCAACTTATTCTTGTTCATGATGTTCAACTCATACCGGCCTTTGTCCAGATACTTGATGTTCAGATATATCCTAGTATCCGGAAGATGGTCCGTTTCCCCTTTGTAGTGTAAGGGTTTGCCACTGCGTGCTTTCATTTATCCAAAGCTATGTGAGGGCTTGGACAACTACTTGAAATTATGTAACAGATAGTATGTCAGTATGTAACATGGATGGGAATCCACTCAAAATGGAGCCCTTTGGGAGATAATCGAAGGGATATATCAGTCTTTTTTTCGGAAGGCGGAAGGCGATAGGCCATAGACTTCCTTAAAGCACTTGGAGAAATAGGTCACTTCATTGAAACCTGAACTATAGGCCACCTCGGCAACACTGAGTTCAGGGTTTTTGAGAAGTTTGGCAGCGGCCTTTAATCGCTCGTTGCGTACAAACTCCGTTGCGGAGACCCCGAGAAGGGACTTGAGCTTTCGGTGGAGCTGCATTCGGCTCAGGTTCATTTGTGATGCAAAATCATCTGTGGAAAAATCAGGATTGGTGAGCTCAATCTCCATAACGGTTTCCAAACGTTGGATAAATCGTTCATCTGCCGTGTTGACTGCAATGTCCACGGGTCTCAAAATAAGTTCACGGCTGTACCTTTCCTGAAGTTTTTTACGTTCCTGAAGGAGCTGTGCCACTGTTGCCTTCACGATTTCATGGTTGAAGGGTTTTGTGAGATACCCATCGGCTTGGGTATGCAATCCCTTCAGGTGTGCCTCATCGCCAGCTTTGGCGGTGAGCAATATCACTGGGACGGAAGCGGTGAGTTCGTCCTCTTTCAATTGTTGTACCAAGGCATAGCCGTCCATTTTGGGCATCATGACATCCGAGATGATAATATCCGGGATTTCCTTTTGGGCCAGTTCAAAGGCCTGTTCCCCATCACCGGATTCCACTATGGTAAATTCATTTTTAAAAATATCCCGCAACACGGCCCGTATGTCCGGATGGTCATCGGCTATGAGCAAAACGGGCATTCCATCTTTTTCCACATCGATGGTCCGAACTTCGGTGATGGAACCTGGAACCATGCTTTCCTCAATGACCACTGCATTTTTCAAATCCTTCTTGAGGGGCATTTCCGCAGAAATGACTACCCTCCCTTTGTCCAAATGTGCATGGACCGTTCCCTCGCACAAAGTGACCAAGTCCTTGACCAACGCCAACCCGATGCCAAATCCAACAGAAGTGCCCTCTCTTTGGTAAAATCGTTCAAAAAATTTCTCCAACTCTTTTTCCTGTACTTGGCTGTTGAAGTTACTTATCTCCAACCCAAGTTTATTGTTGATCACTTTTGATGTAAAGGTGACGGGGCCACTCTCCCGATATTTAAAAGCATTGGAAAGTAGGTTGACAACGATCTTGGTGAGGATGTCCCTGTCAAAGTAATGCAGGGCTTCGGAAACATCAGTATCCACTTCAAAAGGAATGTCTTCTTCTTTGGCCTGAAATACAAAAGGTTCCACGAGAGCGTTCAGAAAGGAAGGGATGTTGCCCCTCTTTAGGATGATCCCCATATGCCCTCCTTCTATCTTTGAAAGCTCCAAAAGTTGGTCCACCAGTTCCAACATGCGGTCAGCGTTGGCATCTATGAGGTCCAATTGCCTTGATGCAGCTCCGTCCGAACTTGCCTTGAGTTGCTGTACAGGGCTTTTGATAAGGGAAAGTGGGGTTCGAAACTCATGTGACACGTTTGCGAAGAACCGGGATTTGAGTGCATCCAACTCCTTCATTTTATCTGCTGTCCTTAACTTGTTCCTATATCCCAAAAACAATATCCCCGCCAAGGCAAGAAACAATGCCAAGATTCCGGCGTACAGATATTGCTGGTTTTTTCGGCGTTGCTCCGATAGTTGGTTCTGGGCGGACAATAAACTTATTTCTTGCTCCTTTTTCTCGGTCTGGTATTTGGTTTCAAGTTCATAGAACTTTTCCGCTTCCATTCGGTCAGTAAGAATCGCTTCAAGTGAATCCTTGACCCTGAATAAAGGAACTGCAGCTTCCAAATCCCCATTTTCCTGCAATGCTTTAAGATGGTTTCCCAAAACTTCAATTTGGATGGGGGTAAATTCTCTATGCCTGATCAGTCCATATGCCCTGTCGGATTGTTCCAGTGCCATCTCATTTCTTCCCAATATCAGGTTGTTTATAGCCTTGGCGGAAAGCGTTTCGGCCAAGCCAAGACTGTCCCCCATCTCCATGTAGATTTTCTCGGCACTGTCCAAAAACGTATTTGAGCGCTGCAGACTGTCTTGCTTTCGGTATCCAATTCCCAAGAAGAGGGCACTACTGGCCTGAAAATTTTTATCCCCAATCGTCGAGAAATAGGTATAGGTATCCTTTAGGTGCTTTGTCCCTATTTGTGAGCTGTCCATGGCAATTTCCGTGATGCCCTTATTGAGCAACAGGTTCATAACGTTGAAGGTATCCTTCATTTTTTGGGCCATTGCCAATCCAGTATCTACATAATCCAGTGAACTTTGATATTTTTTCAGTTCACGATAGCACTGGGCTATGTTGTTATAGACCTTGAACCTGTAGACATCGGCATAGGGATTATCGGGCTGTATGTTCTTTTCCACATTGATATAGTTCTCAATGGCCCTATTCAAAAAGCCTCTTTCATAATCAATGATGGCCAACAGGAAATAGTTATCCTCTATCCCTGTTTTGTCATCATCGTTCTCCACTTCATCTATAAGGTCGTTAAGGATGTTTCTTGCCTTTTCATATTGTTTGTCGCTCACATAGTCCTGGGCCATCCATGCCTTGGATTTTCTGTGCAAGTATGTATCCCCTGCCTCTAAGGAAAGGGCGGAGGCTTTTTGATAATGGTCAATGGATTTTTCAATATTTCCCTCATAGGAATAATAGTGTCCATAATAATAATGGCCAAGAGCCTTGCACCGAACACAGTCTTCTCGAATTCCCAATGCCAACACATATTCAATCCCTTCCTTTGCCTTCTGTCTATCAATGGACAGATAGATGTCCACCATCCGTACCTTGGCCTCGGCTTTCTCCTCTATGACATCTGTTTCCTCAAAAACCCTGTTGAGCGAATCCAGTTTGGATTCGTACTGGGCCAACATCAAGAAAGGCAACAGATATAAAATGACCAAAATTCTTTTCATACTATGCAATCATACGAAGAGGCAATGCTACAACATTATAATTTGGAATGCCTGCTGAACTGTAACATTTTAAAGTTACATAAATTCATCCAAGCCATTCATAGTGAGACGAAAAAGGCAGTAGACTGTTTCCAGAATGTTGAGAAGGCACTGCCAAAGACCCATCAATAAGACCAAACGGCCAATACATATCCTTTGTGTTTTATCGATCGTTATCAACATCTATGGAAAAATCATAGGTAAAGAATAGAGGTGCATTGTTGATTTATCGATACATTTGCATCTATCAATATATGTACTCCTATTTTGAACCTTAAAAGCGTTGAAAAAATATCCAAGGCCCTGAGTGATGTCAACCGTCTCAAAATCTTGAAGGCCATCCAATCCAGTCACGAGAAATTGGAGTGCAGTACCATTGTTTCCTTTCTGAACCTTTCCCAGCCCTCCATCAGCCACCATATCAAGAAATTGGTGGAAGCGGATTTGATAGAACCCCAAAAGGAAGGACGGTTTTATTATTATTCCCTGAACAAGGACGTATGGGAAAGCTATTTGAAGGCTTTGGAAAAATTATGATTTTTTATTTGGACAACATATAGACACATATAAATATATGAATGTAAAGAAAATTGCCTATTCCATTCTGGAACTGGCCACAGTGAGCAAGGGAAACAGTACAGGAGAAGTGTTTGCCAACACCGTGGCGTTGGCACAAAAAGCAGAGGTCGCCGGGTTCAAACGCATGTGGTTTGCGGAGCACCACAACATGCCTGCCATTGCCAGCAGCGTCCCCCCTATACTGATGGCCCATGTGGCACAGGCCACTTCTACGCTAAGAGTAGGGTCTGGCGGGGTGATGCTGCCCAACCACTCCCCCCTTATCGTAGCGGAACAGTTCGGGACCTTGGCCCATTTGTTCCCCAATCGTATAGACCTCGGCTTGGGAAGGGCCCCTGGCACCGACCCTGAAACCACACGCGCCATAAAACCGGGATTTATTGAGTCCACACATTCCTTTCCCGAGGATGTGGATAAAATCCAGACCTACTTTTCCAAGGAAAACAGGGCGTCCAAGGTAAGGGTCACGCTGGCCGAGGGTATGGACGTGCCCATCTTCATCTTGGGTTCCAGCACCAGTAGCGCCCATTTAGCGGCCCAGAAAGGGTTGCCCTATGCCTTTGCAAGTCACTTTTCCACCCTACATTTTTACGATGCCATCCAAATCTATCGCAACCAATTCAAACCCTCCGCTTCAATGCAGCATCCTTATGTCATGGCAGGAATCAATGTATTTGTTGCCGATACGGACCAAGAGGCCGAAAGATTGTACACCTCCAATTTAAGGCTGGTAGTCAATATTCTATCGGGCACCAGTACGCCCTATATCGAAGAACCAACAGAAATGACCTCCGACCTGAAAGAGATCATGCAACATCCAAGGATCCATCAAATGGCGAGATATTCGTTCATCGGGAGCAAGGAAACTGTCAAAAAACAGATCCAGGCATTTCTAGAGGATACACAAGTGGACGAACTTATAAGCGTCACCACTATGTACGATATTGCGGATAGGATCAAATCGATACAGTTGTTTGGAGAAATCATGACCGAAATCAACACTGGTAGATAACGTTCCTTTTTTCTGATTGGGTCTAACCGGTCCCTTCCGATCCATTTTCAATACAATAATTTCCATAAACCCGAATTGAAAAGTTCTCGATCCGGGAGAAAACGTCATTGCCCTTTACAGAGTAAATCCTGTTTCATCAAGCCATTGAAAATCATCCATCTACTGCTTCCCAAAAGCCAATATCCCCTACAAATAAGCGATTTCAAACCTACGAATCCTTAAAAAACAAGGGGTTTACAACAAGTTAGGCCGTCTCCACAACATAACATTTCGAGGTCCAATCTCTTGAAATAGCTTTGAAATCGCATTGTTAGACCACGACCAAACCATATTTAGTAATGTCTTTACAACCTCAGACCAAGACTTCCCAAATACTTATTGCCTTTTTGTTGTTCACCATTTTTGTGTCCATTTCCCATGCACAGCTTTCGGTGCCTTTTAATCCAAGGCTGCCCGAAGGAAACATCAAAGTAAAGGGAGATTTGGTCTATGTGGCCAATAACATTGTCAGTACAGGCAGTGATCCCAACGTTGCCTACCATGGTAGCTCGAGCAACCAGAATGTGACCATGAACTATGTAGATATTGATGGTGACCCCAACACATTCAGTTCCAGTAGTGCAGAGTTGAACGCCCCTTCGTGTTCGGCCGTCATCTATGCTGGTCTTTATTGGGGGGGTATCTACCGGGACACTGATCGGGACGACCCCTACAAATCGGTAAAGTTCAAGATTCCGGGCAGTTCATCCTATATCGATATTGGGCCAAGCAGTGATCCTATATTCGAATATGAGCAGATCTATGATAAGGATGGGGACCGTGACGGGGATGGGTCGACCGACCCAGGGGTCATAGATGTGGACTACCTAAGTGGGGTAAATATGACATCCTACCTCAACTATGCCAACGTGACCCACTTGCTTTCAGGATTGGCCGATCCCAACGGCGAATATACTGTGGCAAACGTGGTGGCCTCGACCAACCAACAAAACGTGAGCGCTGGCTGGACCATGGTCGTTATTTATGAGAACCAAAACTCAACGAGTAAATATATCTCCACATTTGATGGTTATGCCGCAATGGGAAGCACCTACACAAGTGTGAACTTTCCGTTCAGCGGGTTTAGGACATTACCAGCTCCCCTACCCGTAAATGCCGTGATCGGTGCCAGTACCATCGATGGGGATCGGGTGACAGGACCCAGCATGCGCTTCAGGGCCAACCCAACGGACAGTTGGACCTATTTGAGCGATGCCATCAACCCAAGCAACAATGTTTTCAACAGTACGATCAGTAACCAAGGTAGTTGGGTGGATAACCGAAACCCGGCAAGTCACAATACGCTGGGATGGGATGCGGATATTTTGAAGCTTACCAATCCTGGAAACTCCGTATTGCCCAACGACCATGACAGTGGCGAAATCTTGATCAGCACCTCCAGCGAAGGTGTCATTTTATTTTTGACCACTGTTGCCGTAGAAATCATCAACCCAGAGATCCTTGTGGAGAAAAAGGTAGAGGATTTGGCAGGCAACGACATTACCGGTGCGGGTGTGAACTTGGGACAATCCTTGGAATACGTGCTGCGGTTCTGGAACCGAGGCAACGACGATGCTGAAAACTTTACGATTCTCGACGTTCTACCAGATAATGTTTCCTTGGAGAACGTTGACCTTACCGATGCTCCCGGCACCACCATGACCACCAATCCGTCCAATCCAAGGGAGGTGACCTTCCATGTACCGGATGCCCTGGTCACTCAAGGAAGCAATACCTACGAAATACGGATCAGAGTCGATGTGTCCGATGATTGCCACGATTTTGTGGCCGCATGCAGCTCAACTATCAACAATACGGCTTTTTCCTCTTATGATGGTGTGACAAGTGGACAAACCGGTTTAGGAGATGCCAGTGTTTCCAATGTGAACAACTGTGGTTTTGTGACCGTGGGGGCCACCAATTTCCTTCTGGACGACCTTACCAATTGTAGTTTTGAAAGTGAGGTACAGATCTGTGGTGCCAACGCTGAGCTAACGGCTGGTGAAGGTTATGACACCTACACTTGGTACAGGGACCTCAACGCAAATGGCCAATTGGATGCTTCCGATACGGTCTATAGCGATAGTGACCCTGATAACGACCCAACTACCATCACTGTTCAAGAAACGGGATTTTATTTAGTGGTGAAAGAGTCCGCGACCTGCGGCACCAATATAGAGACCACCGAAGTGACCCGTTTTGGAAATACGCAAACCAACCCCATCATCAATTATTTCAATACGTTGAACGGTGATACAGACCCCAGCAATGATATCCAAGGGGAAATAGTCACCTGTGCCAACGATGGATCACAATTGCCCAAAATATTTCTTTGTGGTGCCAATGACACCCAAAATATCCTATTGAACATCACCGATGCCCAGAACATTTCTTGGGAAAGACTCAACGAAGGCAGTTGTTCCGAAACCGGACCAGACTGTCCCAACAACCAAATGGGCTGTACATGGAACCAGGTGGCCACGGGAAATGCGTTCACTGCAAATGCGGAGGGACGTTACCGATTGGTCCTCTCCTACGCTGGTGGCTGTAACAGTATTTTTTATTTTGACGTGTTCCAGAACAATCTGGACTTTGACTATGACAGTCAGGATATTTTCTGTTCCACCGATGGATTTATACGTATTCAGAATGTCGGTTCCGGATATGGTTTCCAGTTGGTGGACGCCAATTCTGGTTCCGTAGTGGTTCCCTATGCCGCCAACAACGGCCCCAATTTTACCATTGGGACTTCGGGGACCTATCGCGTGGATTTTACCCAACTAGACCCTGTAACTGGAGATCCTCTGGATGGAAGTTGTGTTTTCAGTACCGAAGACATAGGGATAAGGGAAAGAAATCTTACCCTGACCCTTTCCACGGTACCTGTGACCTGTAACGGTCAGGGAAGTGTGAGGATACAGGCCGGTCAGGCCCGTGCCAATTATCACTATAGACTCTACTTTGACAATGGTTCGGGAGCCCCAGGGACCTCGGCCGGAGAGGCGCTGGCCCAAAGCAGTAGCGACCATACTTTTTCAGGACTCACGGAAGGGGACTACGTGATTGTGGTCACCACCGATGATGGGTGCCAAGTGACAGAGACCTTCTCCATTATTGATATTCCCGATCCAGTGGTAAGTGCAACGACCACCAAACAGATTACCTGTACCGATGGTATCATTACATTGACCCCTTCGCAAGGGCTACCGAGCTATTCATATGCCATTTGGAAAAAAAATGGGGTCGCACCATACAGCAATATCACGGATATTCCGATCAATGAGTTCCAACGGGATACCATTGCTCCCGGAGTGTTCAATTTCCCTTCAGGAGAAAATGGCACATATCAATTTGTGATCGTGGACAGTAACAACTGTTTTGCACTTTCCAATGAGGTTACCATAAACGATTTGGGAGGTCTTACGCTAGCGGCCCCAACCATAGACTCCGAAATTACCTGTGAAGGGTCCAATACGGGCCAGGTCACCATGAACGTATCGGGAGCGCAGACACCCTATGTTTTCAGTATAGACAATTGGGCCACCCAACAGACGGATCCCACCTTTGTGAACCTTTCGCCAGGAACCTATACCATACGGGTCCGTAGCCAGGACGGCTGTGAGGACCAAACAACCTTTACCTTGAACGATCCGGAGACCTTCAAGGCCAATGCAGGTATCTCTAGTACCGGGACCTGTGACGCCAATGGAAATTCCGAAGTCAGGTTCACCAATATAGAGGGTGGAACTGCACCTTATGAATTCAGTTTTGATGGTGGAAGCTCCTTCATTGCAGATGACCCCATGGATCCATCGGTGAGGACCAGTCTATTGCCTCCGGGCAACCATATCCTCATTGCCAGGGATTCCCGTGGATGCCAGATCACATTGCCCATCACTATAGATCAACCTCTTCCCATTCCAAATTTTGATATGGATCTGGAATACGATTGTGATGGCAATGGAAATGTGGTCCTATCCGCCGATCAAACCATATACGATTATAACTACACCATCAATACAGCACCCAGTACGAGTTCAACGGACGGTACTTTTTCAGGTATCACACCGGGCACCTATACCATAACCGTGGAATATACAGAGAATGACCCTCCAAACCCAAGTGTGCTCTTGCATGAGGATTTTGGAAGTGGACCCACTGTGGACAGCCCTTATGTTTTTGGATATACCTATGAAGATCAAGTGGGCAGCAACACCCAGATCAATGATTTTGAATATTCCATAACAAGTTACATTGTATCCCCATTTGGACCATGGATCAGACCTATTGACCATACCAGCAATGGGGCAGATTCCAATGGTCGCTATTTGGTTATCAATGTGGGAACGCCCACGCCTACCCAAATCATTTATAAAAAAGCCATCAAAGATATCATCCCTAATCAAGATATGCGGATTTCCTTTGCCGCCATCAACTTGCTCGGTAGCGGAAGTCAGCTCGACCCCGATATTTATGTGCAAATGCGTGTTCCCGGTACCGGTACAGTGATTGGCGAAGTACAGACACACGATATTCCCAAAGATAGGGCCTGGCATGACGAATTTGAATTTTTCATCAACCCAGGAATCCATGAAGAACTGGATTTTGTGCTCATCTCCAAGAAAAGTGGGAACAGTGGAAACGATGTGGCCATAGACGATATTCTGGTGGAACAAATTCCGCAAAGTTGTCCACGAACCATGGACATTCCCGTAGTGATCGAATCCGGCTATGCCTTTGGTGCGGGTGTTCTGGGACATACCGATATTAGTTGTAACGGAGCAAACGATGGCTCCATCACTTTTGAAGTGGAGAACTTTGATGCCACTTTAGGATTTGAATATTCCATAGATGGGGGAAGCAACTGGATCACTTCCACAACATCACCGGTGACCACGGCTACAACATTGTCTTCCGGCACACAAAGTGTGATCGTTCGCAAAGCGGATGATACTGCTTGTTCCATCACCTTGAATCAAGATATAGACGAGCCAGCGGCTCTTTCCATAGACAGCACCACCGTCCTTCAAAATCCGAGCTGTAACGACCCATTGGGCTCCATTCAAGCGACCTTTACAGGGGGAACACCCACTTATGAATATGCTTTGGAGGACGGATTGGGCAACAATCTGGTCCCCTTCCCCAATGCTACAGGGAATACCTTCAGCGGATTGGCGGCAGGAGATTATGTGATCATCGCTCGCGACGTCAACGGATGTGAAGCGCGAAGTGGAACCATAACCTTGGATGCGCCGGACCTATTGGCCTATGATGTCGATTTCACCACATGCTACGACGGCGGAAACAATGCAACCATCCAACTTACGGTGACCTCAGGAAACGGTGGATACCTTTTCCAAATCGATGGCGGCCCATGGCAGGCTCCAAGCCCATCCACATCCAACATATATACCTTTACGGGGCTTTCCAATGGCACGTATACGGTAAATGTAAAAGATGCTTTGGGATGCGCCGATGTGGCCACCCCGGTAACCATTGAACCACAATTAGTGGTGAATGTTACGGCGACAGATGTGAGCAGTTGTGCCGATGGATCTATAGAAGTGACTGCTACAGGAGGCAATGGGACATTGATCTATGCCCTTGTTGCCAATGGGGTAACACCGGTCCTAACTGATTTTGGGGCAACAATCAATTTCCCTATTGACAATGCCACTGCAACAGCAAATCCGACCGGGTTTGACCTCTATGTGCGTGACAACAATGGCAATCCAGGGTATTGTGAGGTTGTTGAAGAAGATATCATCGTGAACCCTGCCGTGGAATGGGAGGTGGATGCTGTAGCCGAAGATCCCAACTGTAATGGTGGTAACGGCAGTATTGTAGCCAACGTGCAACTGAACGGGGGAGGAAGCCTTTCTGCTGCACAAATTGCACAAGCTGGACCATTCACCTATTCCCTATACCAAGGAGGGACAGAATTGGCCTCTATATCCAATTTGGCCCATGTATCGCACACCTTCAACAATGTGATGGCCGGTAGCTACGAAATCCGTATTACGGATGGCATGGGTTGCACTCTCTTCCAAACTCCTATTGATGTAGTGGACCCTCCAGTATTGACTGCGGACGTGAAAACAGATTTTGCAACTGGAGTTTGTTCACCTGCATTTGGCTTTACATTTGAAAATTATCCTACAGGTTTAAATGGAACACTCCAGTTCAGTCATAATAATGGAACAGACTGGAGAACCAGTGATACGTTTGACGATCTTGGGCTGACTTCAGGGGATGAAGTGTACCCCTCTATCAGAACAGTGGATGGCAGTGGGAATACCCTCTGTAGATATGATTTACCAAGATATACCTTGAGTTATCCTTTGGATGATCTCAACATCAATGTATCTGCTGTGGTAGTGGATTGTACAGACTTGGAAGTTACCGTGCAAGGAACCGCTGGTACCGCTCCTTATGTCTATACCTATACCGACGATCCCATAAATTTTGATGCATCAACAACTTCAAGTTGGGAACCCGCTGTTCCAACAAGTGGAAATCATACGTTCAACAACTTGATTCCCGGACGGACCTATGTGTTCTTTGTAAAGGATGCCAATAATTGTATCAAACAGAGTACCGTTAACGTAAATGAAATACCAGGTGTCGATCTTCCCATAGAGATTACGGAAACCGTAGAGCCAAGCTGTAATGGTGCCAACAATGGCTCTATCAGTTTTACTCTGAATCCTGATACTGCTGAGCCTCAAATGAGGTGGGAACTCTTTGAAGTGGGCAATGCCACCCCTGTACAATTTAGTGGTGGCGGTGCTTCTGCCAGCAATGTACCCTATTCGTCCACCATTGATTTTATCAACCTGGCCCCTGGTGATTATTATATCGAAGTAACCCAAGTGGATGCTTCCAATGTGGATAGCTGTAATGGAGGAAGCGAAAATGTTTTTGTAGGGGAACAACTCCCCATCACTGCGACCGCAACGGCCATAAGGGAAATCGGTTGTAACCAATCTGGATTGATCTCGGTGACCAATATTAATGGAGGTACTGCCCCATACACGTTCAATGTGACAGGACCGGCTGGATTTACTATGATTACCGCCACATCACAAAACCCGATTGAAATACCTGCAAACTCACCTGCTGGGGATTACTATGTTACTGTGACCGATGTATATGGATGTACTACCAGTGTTCCATATACGGTTGCAATGACCCTGACCCCCAACCCAACTATTGACGATATCCAAGTGGCCAATTGTGATGGCAGTGCCGACGTGACCGTTACGGCCTCTTCTCTAGCAGGAGGTATCCGCTACGCCATGATAACAGCCGGTGCCGCAACCCCAGCTACTTATTTTAACAATGGGGGTGTATTTACCAATGTAGTTGCAGGGGATTATGACTTTTATGTGATCGATGCCAATGGCTGTTCCGTCACCCAGACCACATTCACCGTCCATCCTGCTTTGCAGGCCAGTGCCCAATTGACCAAATTGATCGATTGTTCAACCACCCCAGACGCTACAATAGAGATTGAAGCGCTACAAGGCTCAGGCGCGTATGAATATTCTGTGGAAAATATCACAACATCATCCATGGAGGTTCCCCGAACCCCCATGGGAGGTAACACTGTTTTATACCAACCATCCGCTGCCGGAACCTACGAGATCAAAGTATATGTGAATGCCACCGCTGATCACGAAGCCTGCGAACGGACATTTAACATATCGGTTCCAGACCCGATTGACCCCAGCTTTGCAGCTACCCCAACAGATATAAGCTGTAATGGCGCTGCGGATGGAAGCATTGCTATGGTACAGACCGATAATGGTATTACGCCTTTGTCCTACGAACTATTGGATGCTGTATTGAACCCTATAAATCCTGCCGATTACACCTACAATGCAACTTTGCGCAGGTTTGAAGGATTGGCACCTGGAGATTATATCGTTAGAGCAACAGGAACAAACAGTTGTCACTTTGACTCTGCCATAATCCAAATTGGGGAACCCACAGCCATTGCTGTCACCATTCCTGCTGCGGATGTGGTTCAGTTTGGCTGTGCCGCTGGCAACAATCCAGATAATGCCTCCATCACCGTAAACTCTTCTTCCATTTCTGGAGGAACAGGCTCTTACGTTCGATATGAATTTGTAGATCCTTCGAATAATGTTGCACAGGAAGGGAACAACAACCGATTGATCGTGTCCAACCGTTCGGGAGGAACCTATACCATCAACGTTTATGATGATTCGGGATGTGTCGGCACCACCACGGTCATGATTGATCCCTTTGATGAATTGCAAGATGCCAACATAACTGTAGTGAGCGATATTGATTGTAATGGAGGTGAGGTCATCACCATTACTGCCCAAGGTTTATTGTCCAATTCATTGGTCGGACCACATAACTACAGTTTTGAGGAAGTGTCCACAGGAACCACCAATACTACTGGATCGTTCAGTGGATTACAAGTTGGCCTGCACTCGTTCAGAATTACCAATGTGGTGACAGGCTGTTCTATTGTCAGGACACATCTAGTGGAGGAAATTCCACAATTTGGCATAAATGTAATCGAAGATAATCCCGTAATCTGTGCCGGAGACTCCGCCCAATATCATTTTGAACTGACCGGCGGCTATTCCGGTGGGTTTACCTTCATAGTGTACGACACCAATGGAACCCTTTCCAATACCAGTGATGATGTAGTGTTCGGTCCTGGCGGAAGTGGCACGGGTACCACAAGCGGTAACATCGACCTACCAAAAGGCAGCTATCGCATCGTGGTGACCCAATTGGATTTTCCGGAATGTACCGACGAGACCATGGTCACCGTTGGAGGAGCGGAAGCCACTTTGGATGCCTATATCACTGAAATAGGAAATGCCTCGTGTTCCAATAATCAGGGAAGGTTGTCCGTTGCCCCTACAGGTGGAGTGGCACCCTATACCATTTCCATCCCTTCTTTGGGATTGTCCCAGACCGGAGTGTATAGTTATGTGTTTACCAATTTGGAAGATGGCACTTATGCCATTGAGGTGACCGATGCCGTGGGTTGTGACAACACCACATTGAGCGGAACCATTCAGACCGTAGATCCATTGATGGCAGATATCAATCCGGCTACACAGATCTTGGATTGTATCGGGGATACAGACGGTAGCATCAGCGCGACATTGACCTCTGGAGGTCAGGGTACTGTGTTGTACAGCTTGAATCGCATTGAAAACGGAACCATTACCTCGACTTCGGCAACCCAAACGTCGAATACCTTCAACAACCTAAGCGCAGGAACCTATTCCATCACTATTTTGGACGGAGCAGACTGTACTTTCACCACTGCCGAAGTTGAAATAGAAGATCCTCAAAATGTGAGGGGAGCCTTGGTCATTTCCCGTGCACTGACCTGTGACACGGATGCCCAATTGACCCTTACCGTGAGCGGAGGAACACCCTTTACTGGAAATGTGTATCATTGGAGTACTTCGGAAACAGGGCCATATATAGCCATGGACGGAGGGAATAGCCATGTCTTCGATGTGACGCCCAGTAACACAGCATATCAATATTATATTATGGATGCCAATGGATGTGAACCTGTCCTTTCCAATGCCATAACCGTCCATGAAGTTGCTCCTTTGAGCGTGGAAATAGACCAAAGTGGAGCATCCATCAATTGTAACGGGGACAGCACCGCAGCCATTTCTGCAAAGGCCACAGGTGGTTTGGGCAGCTATGTCTACGGACTGTATCACGATGCGGCCCTAAGCTCTTCAGCAGCCCCAACGAATACCAATGGCTTCTTTGGAGAACTGCCACAAGGCACCTACTATATCGGGGTGACCAGTGTGGATTGTGAATGGGTCTCCACGGCCATTGATATCGACGAACCTGCTCCTCTTATGATCACTGCGGACACCGCAAATGTAAGCTGTATGGGTGCTGATGACGGAACCATAACCCTCACTGTAACAGGAGGAACCGCGGGCTACCAATATGCCATTTCACCCAACCTCAACCAGTTTGATGACAACAGTAGTTTCACGGATTTGGCCGCAGGGGACTATACGGTGATCGTACAGGATGCCAATGGTTGTTTCGAGGTGCTCGAATTTACCTTGACCGAACCACAGGCCTTGACAACAACCGTGACCACTGAGGATGAAGTCTGCTTTGGCAGCGAAGATGGTGTAGTTTATCTGGATGTTCAGGGAGGTACCGCCCCCTATAGCACCAGCTTAAATTCCAATGCGGATGCTGATTTTACTGAAGGCATCATGAGCTATGGCAATCTACCAAGCGGAACACATGTGGCCTTCATCCGAGATGCCAACGGCTGTACCATCTACGAGGTGTTCACCATAGCATCTGGGGTCAACTTGGCGGGTACGGTGGACGTGGTCTATGAGTGTGACGGCAATTTGCCCACCAACTATCTGGCCATCCAGATGGAGGATGCATCCGTGGTCCAGGAATTGATGTATGGCTTGGATTCCAATGACCCGAACGATTTGGTTTTGGATCCAGACTTCAGCAACTTAACCCCGGGGGAACATACCCTGACCATTGCACATTCCAATGGGTGTATCCGCACATTCGACTTTACCGTTGAAAATTACGAACCCCTTACCTTGGAATTGAGCAATGAAAATATCAATGAAATCACGGCCGAGGCGCTGGGAGGCAACCCAAACTATACCTTCCAAATCAATGCGAATGATGCCATAGCGTCCAGCGACCATACGTTCTTGATTACAAGGACCGATACCTACACCGTGACCGTGACCGATGAAAATGGATGTAGTGTCACCCAAGAAATCTACATGGAATTCATCGACATTGAAATCCCGAACTTTTTCACCCCTGATGGTGACGGGATCAATGATTGGTGGAAACCCAAGAACATTGAAATTTTCCCGAACATCACCATTTCCATTTTTGATAGATATGGACGAAAACTGTACAGAATGGTCCAAGATACTGAAGGCTGGGATGGGTTCTACAACGATGCCAACCTGCCGATGGGAGATTATTGGTACATCATCAAACTCAATGGAGATACGGACACCAGGGAATTCATAGGGCATTTTACCCTATACAGATAACCCACCGAATACCCAACCAATAAGGGCAGCATCAGGTTTGATGCTGCCCTTTTATTTTTGATCTATCGGGAATTACCCATAAATCCTTCCTATTGAAAATCTTAAAGACCGATGCGATAGATCACAGCACCGCCACCATCGGTCAGGGCATAGAGTGCCCCATCGGCCCCGTCCAATATATCCCTGAAACGGTGGCCTTGACCTTCCAGTAAGCGTTCTTCACCCACTACCCTATCGTCCTCGATCACCAAACGCACGATATGTTGGCCACTCAAAGCCCCCAAAAACAAATTGTTGGTCCATTCTGGAATGGCATTCCCCGAATAAAAATCCATACCGCTTGGCGATACCACGGGATCCCAATAATAAACAGGCTGTTCCATACCATTTTGTTGTGTGATGCCTGAACCGATTGCCGCACCACTATATTCCAATCCATAGGAAATAGTAGGCCAACCATAGTCGGCCCCTGCTTCAATGAGGTTGACCTCGTCCCCTCCCCTTGGACCTAGCTCGGATTCCCAAAGCTCCCCAGTGACAGGATGTACTGCCAATCCCTGTACATTTCGATGTCCATAAGAGTATATTTCGGGCAGAACCCCATCCTCACCCACAAAAGGATTTCCACTTGCGGGTGCACCATCTGTGGTAATCCGGAGCACCTTGCCCAAAGCGGCATCCAATTCCTGGGCCTCCCCTCGGGTTACCCTACTTGACCTGTCGCCTGTGCTGACAAACAGGTTTCCTTCGCCGTCCCAAGCCAGTCGCGATCCATAATGGGCCGTGCTTTCAAATTCGGGTATGGCGGTATAGATCACTTCGGCATCCTCAATGGCAGTTTCGCTATCCGATAATCTTCCTTTGGCAACTGCCGTGGCCGTGCCTCCTGGCCCATTTTGTGAAAAAGACCAATAAATCATTCTGTTTTCCTGAAAGTTTGGGTCCACCGCAACGTCCAGAAGCCCCCCTTGGCCCGAGCTGTTGACCGCGGGGATTCCTGTAATGGGGGAACTCACAGTTCCCGAAGTTGACACCAACCGCATGGTGCCTGCCTTTTCTGTTACCAGGATACGACCATCCGGCAAGTGGGCCATCCCCCATGGATTGGATAGTCCCGAAGCAAAAACGGTAACCGTATAGGTGGTCTCTGTAGTAACCCCATTGATTCTGGTCTGGCCTTCAAACGCAGGGGAGTAATCTGTATTGGGATCATTGGTTTCCACTGGGTCCTGTGGTTCTCCTGGTCCTTCTGGGTCGTCATCGTTCGGGTCTTCTGGTTCATTGGGCACCTCAGACTCCAAATCTGGAGGGCCATTATCCGAACCACAAGAATATACCATGCCCCCTAATAAGACACAAAGGTCTATCAATACTATATATTTTGCTGAAAATTTCATAGAATGCTGTTTTTAGTAAGTTACCAAACATGTGTTGACCACAGCACTTATTTAACTTTTTTCAACGAAATCCCCTTCATTTTCATGCAAATAGCCTTTGATAAGGGATAAAAAGGAGTTTGGTCCGTTACTTCGGGAAACCTTGACGCATTATCGGTTTTGGACCAGTCCAAAAAAAGGGGTTGACATGTTGGGATAGTATGCCTCTGGGAAGTACCCTAAATTTTGATTCCGAATCCATGCAACAAGATCAGTCTCAATCCCACATAAAGCACCAATATACCTGTAAGGACACCCAAAAACTTCAGGTTGAACTTTTTGTTGGACAAATATGATCCAATAGCACCACCTACGACCACAGCAATGATGAGCTTGAACATCAGTTCTTGGTTCAGTTTGAAAGTACCGGCCACGTTCAATCCGATCAACCCCGAAACGGAGTTCACCAAAATAAAAACAGAGGCCAGGGAAGCGACCACTCTTGGATTGGCCCACTTCAACAGGTTGAGCACTGGAGAAAGAAATATACCTCCTCCTATTCCCGATATGCCGGAAAGCAGGCCAATGCTGCCGCCCAAGAGAAGTTTCTTGGGGTTTGAAAACTCCCTTGACTCGAGTTTTTTCTTCACGAATCGCAACAACATAAAAATGCCCGCCAGGATCAAAGCACCGCCCAACACTAAAAAAAATGACGTCTGGGAAAGCCTCACCTGTGCGCCCAAGTAGGCAAAAGGGATACTGACCACCAAAAATGGCCAGAACATCTTTAGGTTGAAAACCCTGTTTTTGATAAAGACCAAGGTGCCGATGGTGACCACACAGATGTTCAAGATCAAGGCCGTGGACCGTATTTCGTAAAAATCGGTCAAGAACAGACTCAAAATGGCCAAATAACTGGATCCGCCCCCGAAACCTACGGAGCTATAAAAAAGGGCTATCAGAAAAAAAACAATCGGTAAATATTCTATGGACATATCGACTTTCAGCTTGGGTAAAAATGCTCATTTTTTTGAGCACTCATCGCAATTTATAAAAGAATGATGGCCCAATGTAGGGATATACAAACTTTAAGATGGTTGTTTTGTCCGACAATCCCCATGTCAATATTTGCAATACAATCAAAAGCAGTTGTGAACCAACTGTATTTTGGAAATATTGAAGAGCTCAAGCATTGATATTTTCCCGTTCCTTGGGTTTGATGATCATCCTAAAATATTGATCACGGTAGATATAATAGCCGATCCAGTTGAAAAAGGCCCGTATTCTGTTCTTAAAGTTGACCAACCCCATAATGTGTACAAAGATCCAGATGAGCCAAGCCAAAAATCCCTTAATGGAATTCTTTTGGCCCGGAAAGTCCAATACAGCCTTATTTCTTCCTATGATGGCCAAAGACCCTTTGTCCCTGTACGAAAAAGGTCTCCACTTCCCATTGTCTACCTCTAGGTTCCTTGCCAAATTCTTAGCTTGTTGTAGTGCCGGTTGTGCCAATTGGGGGTGTCCGTTCGGAAAGATTTCATCACCGGAGACCAACGCACAATCACCCAGGGCATAGATATTATCGTAACCTTCCACCAAATTATAGGCATTGGTCTTAAGGCGGTTGCCTTTGCCAAAGCTGTCCTTTTGGAACCCATCAAAAGTCTTGGCTGAAACCCCTGCGGCCCATATGAGGTTTTTGGTCTGGATCTCTGTTCCGTCGGACAAATAGACCTTTTCATTGTCGAAGTCCTTTACAAAGGTGTTGAGCTTGATCACAACCCCATACTGCCTGAGTTTTTTGAATGTATATTGCTGTGACTTTGGCGACATGGCCGCCAGTACGGCGTCTTGCCCATCGATCAAATAAATCCCGCCAAGGTCCTCTTGGCTCAGTTCGGGGTAATCTTTCTTTAGGATGGAAGTACTCATTTCTGCAAGAATTCCGGACAGCTCAACACCTGTAGGGCCTGCACCGGCAATAACGAAGGTCAACAAACGCTTGCGGTCCACTTTATTGGGCAAACGAGTGGCACGATCCAATCTCGTAAGAATGGTATTTCTGAGCGAAAGGGCATCGCTTATGGTCTTCATGGGCAGACTGTATTTCTCAACATTCTTGTTGCCAAAAAAATTGCTCTCCGCACCAGTGGCCATCACCAAGATGTCGTAGGACAGCTCCCCGTTGTTCAAAACAATCTTATTCTCCAAAGGCACCACCTTCTCCAAACTTCCAAGCCTGAACCGGACACTTGGACTTTTTCTAAGTATTCTCCTAAACGGGTAACTGATAGCGGACGGTTCCATAAAGCCAGTGGATACCTGATAGATCAATGGTGGAAAAAAGTTATAGTTGTTCACATCCACCAATGTGACGTCGTATTTCTTTGAGCTGCCCAATCCTTTGATCAGTTCAAGTCCTGCGAACCCACCTCCCACAACGACAACTTTTTGCTTACTTTCCATCAAAAACGTCTTTACTTCAAAAGTACGGGTATAAAATTGCTTCTTTATTAAACCAGTTTAATAAATTAAAAATCCATAATCATCATTGTACCCTGAAAATGGTATTGTCGCATAAGTCATTCAAAAGCTAAAAAAAGAAATGTTCAGGACAGCGTTGTAAAATATTGGATAGGATTTTTGATAAAGAAAACTGTGTCGTACCCTCTTTTACGGGCTTCATTTTGAATTGTTTTTTGCAGATAAAAGGCAATTGAGCCTATGAAGTATATGGGATGTCGCTGCATTTCCTTTTTGTATGGCCCCAACACATGTTCAAAAACCTTATCAACCCCATCTTTGATCATACCTTGCATGAAAACATGTTCTTGGTACTGGACCATGAATTGGGCAAAGTTGGCCAAGTAAGAGCTGGGGTTGTCCCCGTGATAGAGTTCTTTTACTATGGTATTGTCCTCCAGATCATACTGGTCCCCAAAAATTTTTCGGAGGTCAGTAGGCATGTAACCATAAGCATGGCTGCGGAGAAGTTCTCTTCCAAAGTAATTGCCGCTTCCCTCATCCATAACATGAAATCCCAGATCGGGCAATCGCTTATGGATTTGGGCACCGTCAAAAAAACAGCTGTTGGATCCCGTTCCCAAAATGCAGACTACACCCGGTAATCCTTGGCCACACTTCACGGCCATTTCCAAATCATCGGCAACTAACACATTTGCTTGCGGAAAATGCTTTTGGAACAAATCACCCAACCTTGATTTGGATTCATCATGATTGCCACCGGCACAATAGAACTCTACCCTCGACACACCTTGTGGAATATCTTTTCTTACTTCTTGAATAACTGTTTCTATTTCCATATCGGAGAGCAACATTGGATTCACCCCTATGGTCCTCTTTTGAAAGATCCCTACACCCTTGGAGTCATGTCCGAGCCAATCACATTTGGTGGAGCCACTGTCCGCAATCAAGACCATGCCCGAACCTATTTTTTATAGAAATCATATCGCACAAAAGCCTCCATGGCAGCGTAACTGGCCAATCCAAGGGACTGGTACCGTTGTGCTGTTTCCTTGTTCCTGTCCTCGGCACGTACCCAAAATTCCCTGAGGTCCTCCCCTTGGAACATGACCCCATCCTTTTGGGTCTGGTGAAAAAATATGGCCTTACGCTTTCTCAGAACCTGCTCCGGACTCATCGGAACTGCCATCTCTATCTCGTGGGTATCCCATTCATGCCATGCACCACGGTAGAGCCAAACCCAACATTCTTCCATGAAAGGTTTTGACTTCAACACATCCAAGGAAGCAAATAGGGCCTCCAAACATACGCGGTGGGTTCCATGGGGGTCTGCCAAATCGCCCGCAGCATAAATCTGGTGTGGCTTTATTTTTTCTATGATATCGTTCATGATCTGAATATCCTGCTCCCCTAGTGGGTTCTTTTTGATAGTGCCAGTCTCATAGAACGGAAGGTCCAAAAAATGTACCTGACTGTCCGGTATACCCATATATCGTGTGGCACCATAACTTTCACTCCTTCGGATACTTCCCTTGACCTTTCTCACCGCTTCCGAATCAAAGTCCATGTCCGTTTTGTTCCCCAAATCTTGGATCACCTGTTCAAAGTATGCTGTGGGTTGAATGGAATTCGCCACCTCGGCAACTTTTAACACCTCATGGTCGGCCACCGCAATGTTACCTGAGGTTTGATAGACGATATGCACCTCGTGCCCTTGTGAAACCAAACGATCGAAAGTACCCCCCATGGAAATCACATCGTCGTCTGGGTGGGGACTGAAAATGATCACCCTCTTTTTCGCAGGTTCCGCCCGTTCGGGACGGTTGCTGTCATCTGAACCGGGTTTTCCCCCAGGCCATCCCGTTATGGTATGTTGCAGACGGTTGAACGTCCTAATGTTGATCTCGTAAGAGGACTCCTCTGTGCTGAGAAGGTCCGACATTCCATTGTCATTATAATCCTTGTCGGTCAATTGAAGGATGGGCTTACCCTTCCTTTGGCTCAGCCATACCACAGCTTTGTGGGTCAGGTCCTTGGTCCAATCACAGCTCTGCACCAACCAAGGGGTGTCAATGCGTGTGAGATTTTGGGCCGCTTCCTTGTCCAGAACAAAAGTGGTATTAGGATGTTCCTGCAAATAGGTGGCAGGCACCTCAGAACTTATCTCTCCTTCCACGGTTTCCTTCACAATCTCCGATTTGTTCTGGCCCCAGGCCATGAGTACAATCCGCTTAGCCTTTCTGATAGTGCCTATTCCCATGGTGATGGCCTTTCTCGGCACATTTTCAAGGCCTTTGAAGGATCCAGCGGCATCCACTCGTGTAATGTGGTCCAAAGTGATGTCCCTTGTGGCCGAGTTAAAGTGGGATCCAGGTTCATTAAAGCCAATATGACCCGTCCTGCCTATACCCAACAGTTGAAAATCAAGTCCCCCGGCTTTTTCAATCTCTCGCTCATACGCCCTGCAGTATTCCTGTACCGCATAGGAGGGGATGGTTCCGTCGGGGATGTGCACATTCTCCGCTGGTATGTCCACATGGTCGAACAAATGCTGGTGCATGAAATAGTGGTAGCTCTGGATATTGGCTTTTTCCATGGGATGGTACTCGTCCAAATTGAAGGTGACCACATTTTTGAAGCTAAGTCCTTCTTCCCTGTGCATGCGCACCAGTTCCTCATACACCTTTATGGGCGAGGAGCCCGTGGCCAGACCAAGTATGCACTGAAGGCCCTTGCTCGCCCTGTCCCTGATCAGATCCGATATCTCTCTTGCCACTTGTAACGATCCTTCTTTCGAATCATCAAAGATGACATTGTGTATTTTTTCAAACCGAGTAGCTTCAAATTGCCCTGCAGGCTCATGTTGAATTGACTGTTGACCCGTTCCCATAATTTAGTTTGAAGTATTTTATCTAATGATTGTTTTAATTTTTTTCCATAAAAGTGAAAGACTCGTTGCTGAGACCACGACAATGATGCTCAAGACCGATGCCCATAACCATTTCCCATAAATCCAATAGCCCATCGCGAACAGGGCACTATATATGAGGACTGTTCCCAAAAGCATTGCCAGTATTCCACTAGGCACGCTCCATTTTTCCCCTGTTTCCAAATCGATTCCCTCTTTTTTTCCCTGTACAACAATCTTGTTCCACCCCGGGCCTCCCGGTCTGATCTTTTCGCAGAACGCATAGAGTACATCCTTGTGCTCCGGTGAAGTAATAAAAGTGGCCACCAACCATACAACTGTCGTCAGCAGGACCACAAAGGGGTATTCGGACCAACTGGGTAGGAGTCCCCCATCAGCAGCAAATAAAAAGTCGCCCAGAGGTGTCAATTTGAGTGCCAACGAGAGTATTCCCGAAGCGAACATGGCCGTGATCTCGCTCCAAGCATTGATCCGCCACCAAAACCATCTCAGGATAAAAATCAGTCCTGTCCCGGCCCCAAAAACAAGCAATATCTCAAAGAGTTGGAGCGCATTTTGTAGCAAGAGTGCCAGTGCGGCACTGAGAATCATCAAAACGACTGTGGAAATCCTTCCTACGGCCACCAACCTCTTTTCCGATGCCTCTGGATGGACCCTGTCTTTATAAAAATCATACACAATGTAAGACGAACCCCAATTGAGCTGGGTGGATATGGTGGACATGTATGCTGCTATCAATGAAGCCAGTACCAGACCCAAAAGCCCTGTGGGTAATTTGGTCAACATGGCGGAATAAGCAAGGTCGTGCCCAAGCTTATCCTCGGAAACTATCGGAAAAGCCTGTTGCAAACTTTCAAGGTCCGGAAAGACCACCAGTGAGGCCAAAGCCACCAAGATCCACGGCCAAGGTCGCACGGCATAGTGCATGATATTAAAGAAAAAGGTGGCCGCAATGGCATGCTTTTCATTTTTGGCCGAAAGCATCCGTTGGGCGATATACCCCCCGCCTCCCGGTTCCGATCCCGGGTACCAAGAACTCCACCATTGTACCGCCAAGGGGATAATAATCAAGGTGACCAATGCCTCTGTGTTGTCCAGATCGGGCACAATTGCCAGTTTTTGTTTCACTTGGGGATTGGACAACATGGCGTCCAAACCACCAACTTCTGGGATGTTCACCAAATAATAGGCAGCACCCACGGTTCCTGCCATGGCCACAAAAAATAGGACAAAATCGGTGTACACCACTCCCTTAAATCCCCCAATGGCGCTAAAAGTGACCGTGACGATTCCTGCGATGAAAACAGTCTGCCAAGGCTCCAGCCCCAACATAATGCCCCCAATCTTGATGGCCGCCAAGGTGACTGCCGACATGGTGATCACATTGAAGATTACCCCAAGGTAAACGGCACGAAATCCCCTCAAGAACCGGGCCGGTGCCCCTCCGTATCTCAGCTCATAGAACTCCAGATCGGTATTCACATTGGATCTTCTCCATAACCTAGCATAGATAAAAACGGTTAACAGACCTGTCAACAGAAAGGCCCACCATACCCAATTGCCCGCTACCCCGTTGGTGCGGACGATATCCGTGACCAGATTGGGGGTGTCTGTGGAAAAGGTGGTGGCCACCATGGAAATGCCCAAGAGCCACCATGGCATTGATCTTCCGGAAAGGAAGAACTCGGAACTGCTCTTTCCCGAACTTTTCGAGACATAGAGGCCAATCCCCAGCGTAATGGCAAAGAATGTGATTATGATGGCATAATCCAGCAGTTGTAATGTGATCATGATTATGGTATGGAAAGGTTGGCAATGGGCAATAGTTATTTTCTGTAGGGAAAAGAATGGGCAGGGAGCAACCCCTGCCCGCCTTCATCAACTAACTCAACAACTAAAAACTAACTATTCAAATAACAGTATTGGATTCTTGCTATGTACCCATCGAGCATAAAATCAAAAAGTCCAATCTTATGCATTATGACATATTTGTTTTTGTCTGCCCAAATGTTCAACTTCAAGCTCGACAACATCATTCAACTTTAGGTATACCTGCGGCTTTTGGCCCATGCCAACACCCGGGGGGGTGCCCGTAAGAATCAGGTCACCCTCTTCCAAGGTCATGAACTGGGATAGGTAATGGACGATGAAATGGACAGAAAAAATCATGTTGTCCGTATTGCCAGATTGCATAAGCTGTCCATTTACCCATAGTTTCATGTCCAGGTCTTGGGGATTTTCAATGCGGTCCGCATCCAACAAAAAGGGTCCTATAGGCGTAAAATTATCAGATGATTTGCCCTTCGTCCATTGGCCCCCTCTCTCCAATTGAAAAGCTCTTTCCGAAACATCGTTGGCCAAGCAATACCCAGCAATACAATCCTTGGATGCCTCTATCGAATCCAGATATCTGGCCCTTTTGCCTATCACCACTCCCAGTTCCACTTCCCAATCGGTCTTTTCGCTTCCCCTGGGAATCAAAATAGGATCATAGGGCCCGACCACGGTATTGCTTCCCTTTTGAAAGATGATTGGCTCCGCAGGAATTGGCATTCCTGCTTCTTTGGCATGGTCCGAGTAATTCAATCCTATGCACATCACCTTGCCTGGCCTTGCAATTGGGGCTCCCCATCGTTCTTCCTCTCCTACCAATGGCAAATCTTCTCCCCGGGAGAGCAATTCCTTCACTTGGGCAAGACCATCAGTCGCAAAAAAATCCCTATCAAAATCCTTAAAGTAGGCCGATAGGCTGTATCGTTTATCATTTATCAATATTCCTGGCTTCTCCATTCCCATCTTCCCGTATCGTATCAATTTCATATTGAATATATTTTGTTGTTTTAAAAAATAATAGCGTTCCTACCGCTCGGTCATTGTCCGTGCCGATCAATGGATATCTTTAAAAATCGCGATAATCTCCTGACAGATATTGGTTGGCCTTTTCTTCCTTGAACCGGGCCGCTTCCGCATCCCAATGCAGGGTCTCACCAGGGAAACGGCCAGCAATGGTGCCCAGCAAAATGGTCTCGGTCAACCGTGCCCCATAATCGAAAGGTGCCGTAGTGGTGGCCTTGCCCAAACAGGCATCCACAAATTGGTGGTAATGCTTTGGGCCTTCGGTTTCGTAATTTCGGATGGGCTCGCCCATGTTGTTGGCCGCCGATACCTTGGCGATCTCCTTGGAGATGTCCACATACTTGCCCTTCACGATCTTTTTGGGCAACTGCATGAAGTGGGGAAGCAGCAACCTGCCTTTTTCACCAACGAACATGGCACCCTGTTCAGGTAGTTCGCCCTCTCCGGCCACTTTGGTGTCGAGTGACATCTTATCGGCTACACTCTCATCTTTTTTCGGTTTTGTGTCCACTGTCTTTTTAGCACCAGGCAAAACCAGATCTTCATGCATGTCAGGAACACCAGGGCCATCATACCAAATCCACTTGAAGGATTTTGAGGTATAAGGAGTACTTGGAAATTCATAGGTCACCACATTGTTTTCCGGGTAGCTGAAACCGTTGGTGGGCCTACACTCAGTGGTGATGGTGGTCGGCACGTCCAATTGCAAAGCATTGTATGGTGTATCAAAAATATGCACACCCATATCGCCCAAAGTCCCACAACCATAATCCATCAATTTTCTCCAATTGCCCGGGTGGTACATGTCCTCTTTATAGGGTCTTTCCTTGGAAGTGCCCAACCAAAGGTTCCAGTCCAACTGGGCAGGGACGTTGTCCTCCCCTTCGGGAAGCGGCCCATCATATCCCCAATTTTTGGGAGACCATGCATGCACGGTGTGTACCTTTCCGATGATTCCGGATTGGATCAGCAAGGTGGCCAGTTTGTAATCATAAAAAGAGTGTACCTGGATGCCCATCTGGGTGACCAGTCCCTTTTCGGCCGCCATCCTTTTCATTTCCCGTGACTCGGACACGTAGTGGGTCAATGGTTTTTGACAGTACACAGGTTTGTTCATGTTCATCGCCATCAACGAAGCTGGCGCATGGGTATGGTCCGGTGTGGAAACGATCACGGCATCGATTTCGTCGCCCATTTCCTCCAACATGGCACGGTAATCAAAAAACACACGGGCACCGGGGTGCATTTTGTGTGCTGTGGACAGGTTGATGGCATCCACATCGCAGAGGGCGACCACCTCGACCGAGGCATGCGATGAAATCGCCTTGAGATCCTCCATCCCCATATTGCCCACGCCAATGTGGGCCGTTCGTAACTTTTCTTTTGGGAAACCTGCTTTTAAAATAGAAGGTGCCAACATGATCCCTAGGGCTCCCACACTGCTTTTTTTGATGAATTCTCTTTTGTTCATGGTTAGGTATTGGAGGTTATAGTTTCTTGATTTTTATGTTTCTGAACCAAATGGGGCTCGAATGGTCTTGCAAAGCGATGTAGCCCGTTTTGAATTTTCCGTAATCGGGGGCATTGTCCCATTTCCCCGAGGCCTTCTTGGCGTTCCATTCCTCGGACCACGGCACGAACTCCAACAGTTTCTTGCCATTGAGCCAGTGCTCCACCTTTTCGGGGGTGAACACGATCTTGGAAGAATTCCATTCCCCTACCGGGTTCAACTGTTTCTGGGATTCGTCCGCCACGTGCATGGCATAGTCCGCCCCTGTCCTCTGCCAGTCCTGGAGCAGCTCGGGGTGCTCGGCACCAAATTGCGAGTTGTACCCTGTCAGATCATGTATCCTGGCATAGTTCTCGTCATCGATGATCTGATATTCCGGGGCCACCACGGGGGGGCCGTCATAGCCTTCCTTCACATGGTAGAAAATGCCACTGTTGGCCCCTTCGGGGATCTTCCATTCCAGATAGAGCTCGAAATTGTCGAACTCCTCGGCACCATATATGATGTCCTTTCCACCGGTATAGTCCTGTTCCATGCCCAGTTCGGTGTCGAAGGTCAGGATGCTGTCCCTGATGGTCCATCCGGGGGGCAGGGAGTCCATGTTGTATCCTCTCCAACCTTCCAGACTGGTACCGTCAAAAAGATGGACCCATTCGGCTTTCTTCTCTTCAGGTTGGGCGGTTGTTGTTTCTTCTGT
>NZ_QXFO01000015.1 GCF_003584105.1 Flagellimonas taeanensis | reverse complement strand
TTGCCGTTTTGGTCATACCCTATGCAAAAAAGCATTTATCGACACCATTTTTTGGAACATCGGGCCGCCAAAAATGTAAAAGAACGTGGCATAAAGATAACCCTATTCCTGTTGTTGACGAACAGAGTGAACAGGGTTTTTGATAGCAAAAACATAGCTTGCTAAATGTGTTCATGGGATGGGTTCCCATTTCTGATTGCGGTGGTTCGACCGATTTTTACTATCATTGCAACCCATTTGTTTACAGCATATTATACCATAAAAATTTCACGCGTCGAGTTAGTCCCCGTTATACCTATCGGGGACTTTGTCGGTCTTTCAGACCCCTCATTATGGCCTCGGCCACCTTTGTAATGGGCAGTACGGCCAGCACTTTCTTCAAGAAGTTCCCGAACATGTCCAACCGCCATTTGGGCAATTGGGTCAGGTACACCACCAGCACCAGCGACCATATCAAGATGTATAAAACGTTGTTATCCATAAGCGATGTTTTAAAGATTCGCCCCCTTAAGCGATAAAACTTTTCAATCGGGCGGGTTTAAGCTATGTCTTTTAGTTCCACTTTAAAAGGACATTGCCTAGTAACACCCCTGCACACCCATGTTTATTGGGATTTCGCTAATCAACAAAGAGTTCTTGGATTCAGTTGTAACATGAAGGTTTTATTTCAAAAACATAAAAGTATTGTTTAAGGCACCTACATTACCAATGCCAGATTCCTTTCTATTTTTTTATGGCTACTTTGCCTTTATTAATTTTAAAACCAGAGTCATGGCAAAAAAAATTCACAACAATTTCAACGCTTTTGAACAAGATTTTAAGCGTGATACGGGACTTGATAAAAAAACCAATATTGAGGCTTACATCAACTATGTAAATGCACGCCTTAATGATCAAAACATGCAATTGAACCACTTCATTTATGGCGAGCTTATCAATTTACCGAAGGCAATCGCCCACTATATACACATGAAGTGATCTAACGCCCCCTCGACAGGCTCGGGGTTGTTGCATTTTAAAGACCGACAGGGCTCCGCCCGCCATCCACTTCCCCTGTCGTTCTTTAAAACGTTATCGAGCTTCTGGACGTTTTTAAAGTTGATGGACTGCAAGGGGTCGAGCGGTGGCGTCCGTCAGCTTTAAAAATGGTAGCCAAGCGGCGATTGAGCGTCATGCGAGAACGGGGTGTTTGTCATGACACGCACACATCTTGATATTGGTATTATTTCGGGTTTTGGAAGTGGAGGGAGCGGCTATTTTACATAGCGTTATTATGCGCCATTTTTGGAGGCATAATGCAACGTTATGTAAACATAGCTTGGGCGGTGTGGTGGCAAGTGGAAGGCCCTTAGTTTATCGGATGGAAGTTCTCCACGATGTCGTGCAGGTTTTCCAAGTCGTCCTGGACATATTTTTCTGTGCTGCTAATGTATCGGTGCCCCGCCATGTACTGGACCTTTCTAAGGCTGTGGTTCTTTAGCCAGTTGATGATGATGCTTGTCCGCAGTGAGGAACATCCCTTTACTTTTTGGTTGTTCCCTTTCATGGCCTTCAATATCCTACTGGTTATGCTGTGCATCTGGTCAATGCTGCCAAAGAACAGTTTCTCCGGATTGCCTCCCCTGTCCCTTTCCGATAGATAGGGACGGGCCTCCTGCATGTACTGCAACAGCTCCATCATTTGGCAGGGCTGTAGGTTCAAGGTACGTGCATTGCTCCTTCGGGTACTGGGAACATCCACTTTGCCCTTTTTCAACTGTAAGTGCTCTTCCTGCATATGGTGCAGTTCCATGACAGTGACACCTTGGAAGACCATTAGCCCGACCACGGTTTTGTCCCTCAATTTGCTTGCCCTAAAAAAAGTATCATGGTGCTCCGTTCCATAACTGTAGTACAGGTCTTCCAGTTCCTCTTCGTCCAATACATCACCGATGGCCTTGGTACGGGTTCCCCTTATGGACATATCGGTGGCGGGGTTCTCCATGGCCCTGTTTTCCTCTATCAGATGATCGTGGTAGAGTTTTACCGCCCGCAGCTCGTTGTTGATGGATTGCCTTTCGTAGCCCTTTTCCGTTTGTAGGTATTTGGTGTACTGCAACATTTGCGGATAGGTCATCCCGTTTTCTTTGATGCCCTGCTTTTTTAGCCAGTCCCCTAAACGTCCGATTCGTAACAGATGTACCCTGATGGTGCTTTCACTGTATCGGTTCTGCAATAAATATTCTCTAAAGTCCATATCATCTTAATTATCTCTTGGCATTGCCAAGTGGGTATATACTTGGGTGGATTCCAATGAGGTATGCCCTAGGAAGCGGCTGACCGTTTCGATGGCCACCCCGTTCTCCAATAAATGGGTGGCAATACTGTGCCTCATTTTATGGGGCGTGATACGCCGCTCCATCAGTTCGGGGTTCCCCGTGGCCCTTATGATGGCACGCAACCGTAGCTTAAAGCTCTGCCCTCCCATCCGTCCGCCCTGTTGGTTAACAAAGAGGGCATCCGTTTCGTTGGCCTTGTAGAAGACCGGGCGACCGTCATAGATATATTCCTCGAGGATTTCCATGTTGTGGTCGTTGAGCGGTACATGGCGTTCCTTTCCGTTCTTCGTCCATCGTGCCAGTATACGATTGCGTCCAAAGAGCACATCGCCAAGGTTCAAGTGCACGGCTTCATTTCTTCTAAGCCCACAACTGTACAGCACCACCAACATGGCCCTGTCACGCAGGCATACGTGGGGCATCACATAGCTGTGTTCGGCAGCGGCGAACATTTCCTTTATCTCTTCTTGGCTCACGATGTCGGTCGCATCCAGTTTGTCCGTCTTTTCGGAACGCAGGTGGATGGACAGCGGTCTGGCATTGTGTCTTTTCAGGTATTCGTTAAAACGTTTCAGGGCACTGATATGGTTGTTCAGGCTATGATTGCCCAGTGCCCCGCCATAGCTTTGGTTGGGACGTTGGCGCAGATAGACATAGTATTCGGTGATGTCCTGTTGCATTACCGTGTTCAGGTCGGTATGTCCGTTCTGTTCCAACCAGTGGAAGAACTCCCGTAGGTAAAGGGGCGAGTATTTTGTACAGCTCTTGCTATATCCGAGGATGCCCAGCCATTCCTTGAAGGAGAGCAGCAATGCTTTATAGGTACGATTGTGCAACGGTAATTTTTGCATGGGTATGTGTTTTTGGAGTTTTAGTGGAACAGATGGTTCAACTGGCTCTATTTCTGTGTTTTACCTGTTCCATTTTGGCAGTGGAACGCCTTGGAACGGTGGAACGGGCAGGGTCGCCGTTGACGGTTATCTTATCAAGGCAGGTCTTTAGGGCTTGGGATATGGTTTCCTCCAATGCCCTGTATTCGTCGGGGTCGGCCACTTCGTAGCTCACAAGGCCCTCCCCCTTCTTTTTTACTTTCTTGATATAACCGTTCTCCAACAGTTGTTGATGGTAACGCCATTGGGTCGTTTTCTTCACTTTCAGTTTCCGTCGCATTTCAAGGGCGGTGAAGCGGTCACCTTGTTTTTTGAGTTCCTCCAAGTAGTTCCTACAGGCCCCTGTGATGATGTCGGATTTTCGCAGCAGCACATCCATGATAAGTTCGTTGGCCTCCCTGATGTCCTCAATCGTAGTCTCAATATACATTTCCCCTGTTTGGGAATCGACCTTCGATTCCCGTTGGCATTGCTTGTAAAAGGTAATCGCCTCTATAAATTGTAAGTAGTGGCTGTTCGTCCGTCGTGGCTTGAACACCGATCCCGGTAGTTCCAAAAATTCCGCATAGGGGTTTATCACTTTGATGGGCCTCAATACCCGTTGCACGTTGCACAACAGTTCGGCAGCCTCTAGTTGTCCCTGTTCATCGATTTTGCCCGCACTTGCCAACCGCTGGTAGTCCATGATACGCTTGTCCTGCTCGGCGGATTCGTCAATGTACAAAAGGAAGCTTCGGTTGCTGTTGTCCTCGTAAACGGACTCTTGGGTGGTACAGCCCGCAACGCTCACCGGACCTTCTACCGTTAGGTGTATGGTCTTGGTGGTTCCTTTGGCATCCTTGTGGACGACCGTTTTCGTGATGCGCTTTTTGGATTGGAGTTCCCTGAGCGGATAGAGTACGGATTCCGCCCCGTCCAAGTCCTCGATGAGTATCAACTTATGTTGCAGTTCCGTTCTGTTGAAGTAATAAAAGGCATTGGCACTTAAAACGGTAATCTCCACTTTGTCCTCCTGTGGTATGAGTTCGGCCACCTTGGATTGTAGGTGGGTCTTTCCCGCCCCGCTGCTCCCTAGGCTGATGCAGTGCAACGGGTTGTTGGTCTTTCTGCTCGTGAATATCAGGTACATCAGCAATCGGTTGGTATGCTCCCCGATGACACCCGATTTTCCGATGAGTTCATTGGTGAGTTGTAACAGGTTCTTTTTCTTTAGGAAGGTTTCAGCCTCTTTGGTTTCCCTTGCGTTCAACTCCTTGGAGGGTGAGGCGACTTGCTGTTGCTCCAACAACAGGAAGCGGTGGTTTTCCAGTTCCTTGGTCAGTTCCTGCAAGGTGCGCCTTACGATGGTCGTACCAATCTCCAACCTTTCGGCCACCTTCCTCACCAACCTTTCGGTCTGGTTGTCGTTGTACAGGTCTATCGAGTGGCGCAGGATGTTGTGGGACTTTGGCTTCTGAACGCTTAGCGTCACTCGTAAGGTTTCGAGTTTGGTGGCCTTCATGCCCCCGAGGATATGGATTTCTAGGTGCTCTGTGGTGTATTCGTAATTGTTCGGGTCGGTGGTGTTCAGCATCGCAAAAATATTTTGATAGTACTTTTCAGTATCAAAAGTAACTAATCAATTCTAAATTGACAACACTTATACTATTTGATAAATACTTTTAGGTTCTGTACATTTGTTGAACACTAGGTTTATCCGTAACAAACAGTACTTATGAGTTTTGGCAAACGCCTATCGGAAGTAAGGAAGTCCAAGGGACTGTCGCAGGAAGAAGTCGCCAAGCACCTTGGCACCAAGGCACCCGTCATCGGCCGTTATGAACGTGATGAGATGAAGCCTTCGATAGAGACTGCCACTAAATTAGCAGACCTTTTAGAAGTCTCCCTCGATTATTTGGTGGGCAAGACCGATGTGGAACTGGACACCAAGACCTTGCAGCGCATCCTTGAAGTGCAGGAACTTCCACAAGAGGTTAGGGAGAAACTCTTCTACTTTATCGACATGTCCATTCGTGATTTTAAGGCAAAAAAAGCGTATGCTTAATCCATACAATGAGTTCAGATTTAAAAAACAAAAAACTAATAACTTATCGTGGTATATTGAGTTTTGAGATTCCAAAAAATTGGATTGAAGAATACGACGATAACGATGGTGGAACTTTCTACAAAAACTCCCCAAAGTCCGGCACATTAAGAGTAAAAATCATTTCAATTAAAGTTCCTGAGAGTTCCAATATCGTAAATACCGCTGATGTATTAAACGATTTGACCCTTAACAAAGGGTCAAAAACCATGGTGCTACCCAATAAAAACGCCTACAAAATGTTCTATGAAGAGGCAACGGATGATGGGTTAGATATAACCATCTATTATTGGTCTTTAGTCCAGTCTATCCAATTCAATAAAACCAGATTGGTCAACTTCTCCTATACCGTGCTTTCCGAAGAATTGGATTCGGAATGCGTAAGACAAGAGATAGATTTTATCACCTATCAAGTGGAAAATGCAATATTCGAACCGCTTTAGGCACTTATGTCATGAGTTTCTTCCAAGCGTGCGTCTTCCGTTAAACGGGTTCCCTCTTTTGCCATGATTAAGGCATCGGCACCAATGTAAAAACTCTCCACTTTTTTATTGTTAGCCTTTAAAAACTCATTAAGCTTTTTAAAGAAAAGATTAGTGAACGAAGTGTTGTTTTTAGTAGTTATTTTGCTCGCAATTATTGCATTCTCTGTTTTGTTATAACCTCCCAGACTGATAATCAAACTATCTGCATTCTTCATCTGGTCGATAGCATATTTGATGCCCCCCTTTTTTTGAGGAACTTCTCGAACATGTAACTCATCGTTTTGTTTTAAAATCAAATATTTCTCGTTAAAGTTCCAGTCTTTGTGATCCACAATCCCTAACTCTAATTTATCCGTTAAGGAATTTTTAGTTTTTGGGTGTTCATCTAATAAACCTGCCCTGATATATTTTATTTCAAAAGAAGACTCAATGAAATCTAATAGTTTCATCAAGCCTTCTTTTGTTTCCAACAAAAATATTTCCTTTCCCATTATTGGCTTTTCGGTATAATCAATAAGTGATCATATGGTCTTTGAGCTCTTATTCTTTCGGCATTCTCAGCCTCACGCTTTGTCATAGCTCCGCTTACTTTTGTATCTACGGTGTTAACTCTCAATGTTCGCCCATCCTTTGTTGCTGTAATATCAGGATAAGAACCTCCTGTGCTTCCGCCATCTAAAGGCTTTAGATATTCCTCCTTCGTTCTTCCCCCACCACCTGTAATTTCATATCCTCTTGATTCAAGTTCGTCAGCTATTGCACTATTTTGGGCTCTCGTCGTGGCATTCCCTAATCGACCCCTCATTTTTTTTGTGCTGGCATTTACAACATCATCAGCAGTGTTTTTGACCACGTCATCAGCAGCCCCACTTCCTTTAGGTCCCGGCTGGAACAAGAGTATAGCGTTCATTATCACTTGACCTTCGGCCCTGTCATCTCCGTCTATTGCCTTTGATATGGTCTCGCCCCCGGCTAAATTATAAACTACATCGCCAAAATAGTTCCCCGTCTTGTTCTTGGTCGGAGTGTTGGCCGTAAAAGTGTTGTCCAAATGGGTGTTGGTGTTCCCTCCCCGTGGTTGACCCAAAAGACCGTGCCAAACATTGTCCATGAACCATTCCGCCAACTCTAATCCCTCCAGTTCAACCCCCATGCCAAGCTTGTTCTCTTGGAAGGCATAGGTGGAGTTGTACATATAGTCCTCCGCCAATGGATCCACCTGCCAGAACCTGCCAATGGCCGGGTCTCCGATACGGTATCTCCATTCATGGGTGTTCAGCCCAAGGTCATCGGTGAACTCCTGTCCCTGATAGGTCTTCAAATTGTTTTCCACACCATACGAGGCCGAGTTGTACCCCTTGTGCTCCAATCCAAAGGGGTAGTAGTTCTGCTCCCTCCGTATCTCGGAAGCACCATCAATGGAACCGTTGCCATTGTCATCGGCATAGGTGACACGGGTATTGCCCCAGATGTCAACGTAACGGTACACATAGTCATAGCCGCCCTGTCCATCGGGTTCGATGTAGCCCCCGGGATGGGTTATCTGTTTCAGGTTACCGTTCTCATAAACGTAATTACCAACATAATCAGTGGTGGTACCGTTGCTGTTGACCTTTCTGAGCTTTACACCGGTGGCATCGTAAACATAGTCAAGCACTCCCGCATTGCCGCCACTACTCACCGTGATCTTGACTGGCATGTTCAGGTGGTTGTACTCGATACCGCCTGCTGCTATCCCCCGATTCAGGTCGGAAGTCATGTTGCCGTTGGCGTCATACCAATAGTCCTGGTCATCGTTACCACTGTCCTTAAAGCCATAAGCATCGTTCCCGTCATCACGTACTTTGTAGAGTCTATTACTGGCCTCACTGTTGAAATAGTCATAGTCCAGCACGTCCATGTCCCAATAATTACTGCTATTCTGCCATCCATGACGTTTTAATGTCCTTATGTTCCCATTCTTGTCATAGGTCACATAAGACAGGTTGTAACTATTGTTCCAGTTCTGGGCATTTTCAATCCTGTTCAACGCATCATAACCATATTTATACCATTTCAGTGCATTGTCGGTGTTGGCCGTGCGCCACTCCGTCTCGCTGATATTTCCGTTGTACAGGGCCGTTCCGCCATGGGACACCGTGTTGTAGTTGATCCCGAAGGCAAAAAGGTCGCTGCCCAGGTTGGCTGGGTCGTTGATGGATTTTAGCCAGCCCCTCACATTGTAGGCATAGTCCACCGTCTGCAGGGGGTTGCCCAGCGTGTTGCCCACCTGTTTGGTCTCCAGTTGCCCCAGGGCATCGTACTGGTTGTGGACCAACAGTTCCGTATGCCCGCCCAGGGTCTGCTCCTGTTGTACCAGACGCCCAACATGGTCGTAACCATAGGTGTCCACCGTTAGGATGTCCACATAACCGGTACGCTGGTGCGTGGCCTTGGTCTGTTTTGCCCTTCCCGTAAAGTCGAGCTCGGTCTCCACGATGTCGGTGGTATTGAGGTAGCCGTTCTGGGAGGTGGTATATATGGCCCTGCCCTTGGGGTCGTAGACCATCAGGGTCGTAATCCATTGGGGGTGGTCCAGCACCCGCACCTTTGCCACGGTGGGAAGCCCCGTGACATCTGTGGCCTGGTCCTGCCCCAATACCTGGCCGACGGGCCTTGATAGGCCGTCCCTGGTGGCATTGTAGCCATCGTAGTAATTGACCGTGTGCAGTTCCGTCACCGACCCCAGTGCGGGGTAGCCACCGGTGCCATAATAAAGGGGAATGCCGTCCACGGTAGTGCCCGTTCCGGATTGGTCGGCCCATAGCACGGAGGCATTGTTGGCCGCTGTCTGCTCCGCCTGTCTGCTGCCACCGGTGGCCATCCCGGTGAACGCCACACGGCCATGGGCATCGTACCGGGTGAACAGCCATTTGCCCTGGCCCTCCAATAGGGCGTCTCGCGTCATGATGGGTTGGTCCAGCTTGTTGTACACGATATGTTCCTGGCCCTTGCCCGGGATCTTTTTCTCCACCAAGCGGTTCCTATGGTCGTAAACGTACTGGTAACCGAGTTCGTCCAACTGCCCCTCGAGGGTCATCAGTGTGGCTGAACTGGCGTCCATCTTCGGGGGAAGCACATAGGTCAGGTTCCCATAATCGTCATAGACATAATAGGTGTCGTGGGGCACTTCCTGCTCCACGGTTCCATTGTTGTCCGTATCCATGTTTGCATAGGTGCGTTTGAGCACCACCCTGCCCTGCTTGTCCGTGAACTCCTCCACCGTGTGCAGTTTTGTGGACGTACCATCGTGGTTCTCGTCACGGGTCACTGTTTTGTAGAGCTCTCCGACCAAATAATAACCCGATCCGCCTCCAAGAGTAAGTGTGGGGCCATAGATGCCATTGCCAAAGACCGTACTGACTTGGAAAAGGCGTACTTCATTGGCTGCATTGGCCTGATATCCAAATTCGATGCTGTTGTCATCACCCGGTCCAGAAATGGCCCAATCGTTCCCCGGTGCGGCCTGCTTCAAAACCCTGTTCAAGGGCGAAGGTTCGTACTGCTTCTCCGAGTAGGGGTTCGATGTATTGTCGTATTTGGATACATCATAGAAATCTTCCGTGGCCACCAAGGCATTGGTCCGATAACTGCCTACCGTGCCACCGGGTTCGCTGTAAGGTAGATACTCTTTTGCCGGTCTGCCAAAGGCATCGTACCCAATATGGGTCACCATGTCTGCATATCCCTCATTTCCGAACATCTGTTCCAAGGGTACTTCATTACCATCAACAATTTCCAAAATAGGTTGATAAAAATACTGCCTCACGTTGACATCCGTGGCATAATAGAGATAACTCCTGAATCTGGATGTGGTGGTGGTTGAACCCCATTTATATTCCGTACCATCGATTACCTTGTTTCCTTGCAGGTCATAGACCCCGCTCACGCCAGAATCCCCTCCTGAATGTCCATAGGGGTGCACTATACCCACTAGGAGATACCATTTGTCCAATTGGGGAAGGTCCCCAGCCCAAAAATAAGGGTTGCTGTTGGCACCTCCGCCCAAATTGTCCACGTTTTGTGTGCCATGGTACGTTGTACCATCATTGGATTGATCACGGCGTACCCACACCATATAGCGGTAGGTCTTCGTTTTATCCACATTGATATAATCCGTGTTCCAACCTCCATCTGCATCCGAGGCAGGATCATTGCCACAGGCCCATATAAGCGTTTTTTCGCCAAATGGGTTTGGCCCATATAAGCGCTCATTTTCAATTACTCCACCATTCCTGTTAAAAAATCCTGTACCATCTGTTCCCTCTGTCCAATCCATGACCCATCCCGAAGGTGTATTGGGACTTATGATATTGGATAGACCCGTAGAGCCTTTAATGGAAATTTGCTGTTTGGACCTCCCTAGACCGTCAAAGTAGGTAATACTTTCCAATACGTCCTTATTGGACTTAATAGCTGATGATGAGGACATTTCAGTCTGAAAAGTCCGTGTAAATATATAATTCTCATCACTGAAGCCCGGTGACTGGTAATCACACCCATTGATTGCACCAGGCACTTCGGGACATTCATCCAAGGTATTGTCCGTAAAACCCAAAGGCTTGAAACTTGCATATATGGTAGGTGTGGACTCCCCAAATCCATCTCCATCCTTGTCACTATAAAACGTTTGTGGTGCAAGATTGGTAATCATGGTCGAAGAGTCGTCATAATCGGAGTTATTGGACACATATCCAGTCGGTTGATTACAATCAGCTATAGATGAGGAAGGATTTCCCAATCCATCACCGTCCGTATCCGCATACCAAATAGGGACCGCATTGATCACAGCTTGGATCTGCACTCTTGTAGGGGCCATACAGGTAGTTCCCGTGTGGTAACTCTCCGCATAGTAGGAAGTCGTGCTGCTAAGAGTTGGTGTTATAAAACTGGGGCCCGTATGCAATAGGGTACCGCCACTGGACGCACTGTACCATCGGATGGTATTCCCCCCACTGCCCACAGTGGCCGTCAGGGTCACCGTTCCCGGACCACAACGTTCTACATTACTGCCTCCGGCGGTTGCCGGAATCGGGTTGATCACTGCCTGGATCTGTCTTCGGGTAGTGGCCTTACAGGTTGTCCCTGTATGGTAGCTCTCCGCATAGTATGAGGTCGTACTACTGATACTGGGCGTTGTGTAACTGGTGCCCGTATGCAACAGGGTACCACCACTTGCCGCACTGTACCATCGGATGTTATTGCCCCCACTGCCCACCGTGGCCGTCAGGGTCACCGTTCCCGGACCACAACGAGGGACATTGCTTCCCCCAGCTTCAACCGGGACGGTATTGACCACTGCTTGGATCTGTTTCCTGCTGGAGGCACTGCAGCCCGTGGACGAGTTATAGCTCTGTGCATAATACGAAGTTGTACTGCTGATGCTGGGCGTGGTGTAACTGGTGCCCGTATGCAGCAAGGTTCCACCACTGGCAGCACTATACCATCGTATGGCGTTGCCCCCACTGCCCACTGAAGCCGTCAGGGTCACCGTTCCCGGACCACAACGTTCTACATTGCTGCCTCCGGCCGTTGCCGGGACGGTATTGACCACTGCCTGAATCTGTTTCCTGCTGGAAGCACTACAGCCCGTGGACGAGTTATAACTCTGTGCATAGTACGAGGTCGTACTACTGATGCTGGGCGTGGTGTAACTGGTACCCGTATGCAACAGGGTACCGCCGCTCGCCGCACTGTACCAGCGGATGGTGTTGCCCCCACTGCCCACCGTGGCCGTCAATGTGACCGTACCGGGACCGCAACGGGCAACGTTGTTGCCACCGGCCGTTGCCGGAATCGGGTTGATCACCGCCTGGATCAGTTTTCGGGTGGTGGCTTTGCAGTAGGTCAATGTATTGTAGCTCTCTGCATAGTATGAGGTGGTGCTGCTTAGGCTCGGCGTTGTAAAACTGGTGCCAGAATGCAACAGGGTACCGCCACTGGCCGCACTGTACCAGCGGATGGTGTTGCCCCCACTGCCCACAGTGGCCGTCAAAGTCACCGTTCCTGGGCCGCAACGTCCCACATTGCTGCCCCCGGCCGTTGCAGGAACAACCACTCCTTCGTCTATCTGTCCATCACAATCATTGTCCTTCCCATCACATCTTTCCGGTGCACCATAATATATAGTATTGTCATAATCATTACAGTCCAGTGCATTTGCCACATAGCCTGCTGGCTTTGTGGGATTGGTGATGGTCGTGTTGGGATCTCCATAACCGTCATTGTCCCTATCACGGTTCCATATAGGGTCATTGGGATCGCCACCTCCTGGGGGTATGTCCATTAATACGGCTCCCGGGTCATCGTTCCCATCTCCTCCATTGTCCTTTTCCTGTGCAAACGCACACAAGGAAACCACAGCCAAAATCAAGGTTGTAAAAAATCTTTTCATGTTGAATATTTTTAAAGCGTTGGTGTGGATTGGAATCAATCCTTGTAATGATAGATGTGCTCCATGAGCAGTTTTTCGTTATTGTCCCTACTATTTTCCAGGCGATTGAAATTGTCGTATCCATAATAGGTTGTCACTCCTTTTGTATCGGTGATACTGGTAACGCCTATTAAGGGGTCGTAGGTAAAGGTGGTGATCAATGCGTTTGAAAGTGCGGGATCGTTTCTAAGATCTTCCAATTTGGCACGTAACGTATCTTCCGCTGCCTCCGAAGAATCATTGTTGGAGGCAGTTACAGCAGGATCGATCCTTGTGGCCTGGATTGCAGATGCCTGGGACGAATCAAAGTTTTCAATTTTTGCAATCGGGTACTGCCCTTGGTACCCCCAAACATAATAGATATGTGGGCCACCGGCCTTGGAGATGTCCATCGGATTGCCATAGCCATCGTACTGGTGGTACACAATTCTATTCTCCTCTGCATTGTCTATGGATTCTTCCCCTTTTAACGTTTTTACATTCGATGGAAGATATAAACTGCCAAAATTTGAGAATTCTGTTGTTTGGGTGGACAGAGGATCGTTGTCCTTGAAGTTTTCCGATTTTAGGATTTCAGCAATCCTATACTCATTGAAAAGGGTTCCGGAAGTAGGATACGTATTTTTAGTTTTAAGGGTCTCCCCTCTACTGTTCCTTTTAATGATTTCAGTGGGATGTCCAGCCAAATTTCCCCCATAGACATAGGATTCGGTTGTTGTCACTTCCAATCCGTTCAAGTGGTCCGTGGAAATGATGGAGTCTATAGAATTCCATTGGGAATACAGTTTGTATCTTTCCACATCCACTCCCAGTGAGTATGTTGTTTCTCCTGGCAATGAACCGAAATTTAAAAACCTTCGTCTACCAGCAAAGGCATCTATAAATGTGCCTGTTTCCTTATACACATATCTTTTTTCACTCTTGACTTGAGCCGCCCCATTTTCCATACTGAAATGAATTTCCTTGTTCAACCTCCCATTGTGGAGTTCGGCATAATTGGATAGTCCTGAATTGGGAATGGTATTGCCCCACACCACAGTATTCAAAGGAGGTATGATGCTCTCAAAATGCTTCTCCGTACCTCCATTCTCAAAATTCTCCCCATAACTTTTGGTGACCTTTGCATATGCAAATCGTTGGGGCATCACTTGATAATAGTGATTCAAACTAGTGGATTTGATGGCATAAAGAGGAACTATACAATAAGGGCTAGGTGCAGAGGCTCCCAAATCCTCAATAAACTCAAACTCCGAAACCAAAAGAAGGGTAGAACTGTTCAAGTCTTCTTTTGCCGCATAATAATACCTTACAATTTCCTCATCAGAATTTAATGCCGCCTTGCTTTTGATCCTCTTGATCCTGAGCCCGGATTTGTTGATGGGAGACTCTTGGGTAACTTCCCCAGATTTGTATGAGAAGTCCAATTCCACTTGTACATCGTCCATAATGACAGGTTGCAAAGAAATGATCACTTCGTATACAGTGTTTGCTTCTACATAGACCAATGGCAATGAAGTCGAATTCTGGTCTATATTTTCAGACAACAATACAGCACTTGTAACTTTATCTCTAATAGTAATAATTGCCCTATCATGAATATAGTCATCCCCTTCCAATATGGTCAAGTCTACATTTATATTCAGTGGCTGCTCATATAAGGAGTTGAATTCCTGCACAAAATAATCCACTTGGTTAAGATTATTGACATCCATCACAAATGTGGAGGTGAGCGTGCTTGTCGTGGTCTCCAGGTTCAATATGGGTTCATATTCCAACTCGGTATAGCCTTTGGTAGGATAGGTAACCTTTGTCATGGAACCCTTTTTGGCATAATTGAAATCCGCCGAACGATCTCCCCTTGCGTAACCGTTCAGTGAGTATAAATCCAGTTGATCCCCAGTGTTTATGGGAATATAGCCCATATTCAATTTACCATTGTAATAGCCCAACAGGTCTTGCGAAAATGACAATCGTGGGGGGAGTCCGGTCGGATCATCATATTCAAACGAATGTACCCTGCCATTTAACTCATTTCCATTATTGTCCGTCTCTTTTACATGGATTAGGAAATGCCTAAAAAAATGGTTGGGGTAGTTTAACCAAGCATGGTTTGCCGCACCATAATAACTTTCTGTGCTTTCTACATTATCATAATACAGGTTATATCGTTTGACCAAATCATTCCCATTTTTTTGGTCGATGGAATTCAAGATGTACTCACCTGGCAAATCCGATCGTTGCTTGGCAGCATTAAAAACAATTTTTGCCCCATTTCTATTTGACGAAATCTCAGAAATCTTTCTTGTGTTTTGTTGGCTTACATAACAAGTTGTAATACTCTCCAACCCTGAAGGGCAACTATTTTTCACCCTTATGGTCTGATCAAAGCCCGTAGTGTAGACGTAACTAGCTGTGTAAGCATACGTGAAATAAATTTCATCCCCGAAATGGTTGTCCATCTTGGTCAAATACCAAGAAGTTTGCGTAAAATTGGATATACCGCCAGGGCCAGAGCCCACCATTGCATCGCTTTTTGCATTTTCCCCTGTTCCATCAAAATAATACCTCTTCCCATCTGTGGTTTTTACAATAAATCCAAGGCCGTCGACTTCTACTTTGATCTCATGTTCGTTTTTTATTAGGATTGCATTGGAATTCTGATCGATGTAAAAAGAACCTGAGATACCTCCAATAGAAAACGAATAAATGTCAGGTTCATAATCTATTGTATCATCCAAAAGATCACGAATAAAATAAGTAAACCCAGAAGCGTCACTTCTCAGATTTTCCACAGTGGTCAAATCTGTGAAAACCCTAGTGTACGCCAGTTCATCCGCAACCCCTTTTACCTGCCTAGTGATCACCCCTCCGGCATGTAGGTTCCAACCCATCCCGACCCAAGTGGCCACCTGATCGACCTTTACACCATCAGAGGTGTATCCGAGACTTACCGGGACCGACAACCTACCGGCGTTGTATTCAAACAACGGAATATTGATATTGACCATGCCCGTTGATTCATTCACAGGAATTTCCCCATATTTTGTCAATTCATATGCCGTAGGGGATGGTGGGGTCAGTTGTGGCAACTCCTGAGCGTCCGTCCCATTCGTACCCGTAAACAAACACAACATTAAAAATGCTGCGCATTTGCTAGTAATGGATGTAGAATTGAAAAAATGGGTAATATGGCAGAATAGTGAAGCTGCCTTTTTCGAAGAAAATAGACTACACATAGTTTAGTAGGTTAAGGTTTACTTTGTAATCGAATATTTGGGAATTATCCAATCACTTCACAATTATATGTTAATAAATTTAATGTGTTTAACATTTTGTTGCGTTTTCGATAAACTGCATTAACGACACCCTTTTCTCTTAATTTACCCTACCTATATACTAAACTGGATTTTTTTTTGTTATTTCAATGACCCAATCTTAATGACCTACTTATGGCAAAACCTCTATTTTCCAAAAGAGTAAAAGCCTTGAACCTTCAGGAAACCCTGATAGTTCTCGCCATTATTGGCATCTTGTTGCTGTTGGCCCTGCCCAATCTCATGCCGCTTATTTCCAAGGCAAAGAGCATCGAGGCCCAGACCCAACTCAAGGCCCTCTACAATTCACAGACCACGTATCGATATATGTACAGCAAGTACACCATGGATATGAACGAACTGGATTTCGCCCCACCCGAGACGGACAAGGAAAATGGTACCGCCAACTACCGATACGAGATACTATCGGCCACCAACGCATCCTTTAAGGCTAGGGCCGAGGCCATCACGGATTTTGATGGTGACGGGGTGTTCAATGTCTGGGAAATCGATGAGAACGGCAACCCCAAACAACTGATCAAGGATTGATGTTGGCCCTACAGACATTGACGTTTGCCGGATGTGGCATCATGGCCTTTCAGGATTTTAAGGACCGGGAGGTCACTTGGGTGCTTTTTCCGATTTTGGGTCTGCTGATGGCTTTGCTCCATCTATTTCATGTAGAAATGACCCTGTTTTTTGTTTCTGTTCTTGGAAACGTTGTTGTGGTCAGCGGTATACTCCTGATCCTTTGGGCCGTTACCAAATATATTTTCAAGAAGGTTTTTTTGAACGTCAGCTTTGGGTTGGGTGATGTACTTTTTTTCTATGCCCTTGCTCTTGGTTTTCCAACGATTACATTCATTTACCTGCTTGTAGGCTCCATCTGCTTTTCATTTGTTGCCTTTTTCCTTCTGAACAGGTTCATTAAAATGAAGACCGTTCCCTTGGCCGGTTTGATGGGCATCTTTCTGATGGCCGTGACCTTGTTGACCTTGTTTCCGAACACTCCCTCCCTATATGTAATCTAATGCTACAGAAGACCTTTAAGATACCGCCCCATTTGCAACAGTGCATCTCTGCCGACCAGGCCTTCCATTACCGAATCGTACCCGTCGCCAAAAATGATGCAGGACTTGTCCTGAAGACAGATAACAACGCCCTGAAAGAACTGCTGGCAGAACTGGACATTGTACTAAATTCCAAGGTGGTGCTGGAGCATTGTTCGAGTGAGGATTTGCAACAGTATCTGACCACCAACTACAGACAGGGCAAAGGACAAGAAATTTCAAAGTTTGGCTACACAAATGATTTTCTGGAGCGCATACTGCTCGAGGCCAAGGCCATAGGGAGCAGTGACATCCATTTTGAACCCTATGAGAACCAATGCCGGGTCCGCTTGCGATTGGATGGCAAACTTTTGGAATACTACAACATCCCTCTTCAGGATTATCCGACCATGGTCAACAAGATCAAGATACGGGCGCATCTGGACATTTCTGAAAAAAGATTGCCCCAGGACGGTCGCATCACCGTAAACTCCAATGGAAGGGAATTCGACATCAGGGTATCCTCCCTCCCCACATTGCATGGGGAGAAACTGGTACTCCGGATCCTGAGCAGGGACACGGGTTCCATCGAACTTGGGGAACTGGGGTTGACGGATCTGGAACTGAACAGGTACAGGGAAGGTATCCGAAAGCCGAATGGTATCGTATTGATATCAGGACCCACAGGTTCCGGGAAGACCACTACCCTATATGCTACCTTAAAACAATTGAACGATGGGGCGACGAACATCCTCACCATCGAAGACCCCATAGAATATACCCTGGAAGGGGTGAACCAAGTCCAATTGAAAGAAAACATCGGCCTTGATTTCGCCAGTGCCCTGCGCACCTTTTTGCGACAGGACCCGGACATCATCATGGTGGGTGAGATCCGCGATGTAAAGACGGCCAATATGGCCATAAGGGCAGCCTTGACCGGTCACTTGGTCCTTTCCACCATCCACACCAACTCTGCATGGGCCACAGTTTCCCGATTGGTGGACATGGGTGTTCCCGCATTCCTGATTGCCAGTACCCTGAACATGAGTGTGGCCCAACGTTTGGTCCGGAAACTTTGCAACTCCTGCAAACGGAAGGAACCGATCGACCCCAACGCCTTTCCATCCGGTTTTGCCATCCCAAAAAACTTGGAGTACCACCATGTGGCCGTGGGGTGCAATGATTGTCACCATACAGGATACAGCGGCCGGAAGGCCATCTATGAAATCCTGCCCATTTCGAAGGAACTGGCACCATCCATCAAAAACAACGAACTACAAATAGATAGCTATCTAGAGGAAAATGGTATACCCACTTTACAACGGAATGCCCTGGACCTGGTCCTGCAAGGGGTGACCTCTATCGAGGAAGTATATGCCCTGTTAAGCCACTGATCTATGAGAAAAACCATTACCATACTATTGTTGTTGGTCGTCCATCTGGCCATCTCCCAATACCAGGGGGACAGGATACAGCGCATCCAAAACCAACTGGAGCTTTTGGCCGTGGACAATCCATCCTATACTGAGACCTTGAAATTGGAGGTCAATGTTGCCAATGTGACCCTGCCCAATTTTCTGATTGCGGTCTCCAAAGTGCACAACCTGAATTTGAGTGTGTCCAACGATATTGCCAACATCAGCATCGTCAATAATTTCTCCAACGTGACCATTTCCGAGCTCCTTATCTTTCTGTGCAAGGAATATGACCTTACCATCGATTTTACGGGAAGCATCCTATCCATCAAACGGTATGTGCCACCACAGCCTGAAGTTGTAGAGAATTCTTTTCAGGTCCAACTGAATCCATCACTGCAGACCATCAGTATGGATGTGAATGATATTTCCTTGGATCGTGTCTTCCGAAGGATTATGGAAGTGTCCAGCAAAAACCTGCTGTATGCCAATGACCTCAAAAGTAGACCTATCAATATTTACCTTAACAATGTTCCCTTTGATACCGCCATGGAAAAATTGGCCGGACTGAACGGACTTGCCCATTCCAAGTCCAGGGACGGTTTTTATCTGTTCAGTGCCCAAGAAGGGAACACGGGCGGTTTCAATGCAAAGCGTTATGGGAGGGGAACAAACTATGAGGTCTTGGATACCATCAACAAGATCCTGAACGTCGATTTCAATGATTCCCCCATTGCCGATATCGTTGGTTCTTTGGCCCGCGACCTCAAGTTGGATGTATATACGGCCACTCCTTTGGAACAGGCCGGAAAGGTCACCTTCAATGCCAAGAACATCTATTTTGACGACCTGCTTTCCCACATCTTTGAAAGCCAACAAACGGGAACGCTACCACTGCAGAACAACTTACCACAAAATGGCCCCACACGTGCACGGAACCTTCCCGATTCACCGAGCTTGAACGTCCCTTCCCAAGCCCACTTTACATTTAAGAAGGAAAACAACATTTATTTTTTTGGTACTGCCGACCAACTCAGTCTACGTAAAGTGGAAATTGTGCAAATGATGCACCGCTCCGTGGAACTCTTGGGCGACCCTACCTCCTACTCCAAAGGATATCGTTCTGCGGGAAGGACCAACACGGGAAGCATCAACTATTATGGCAATGGACAGGGTTCGAACTTTCAGGACGGACTTCAAAACTTCAATGGGCAAAGGTCCATCAACACAAGAAATGATGGTTTTGGTGATTATAAGGACACAGCAGAGGCTTTGGTGGGCATCTTGCCCGATGAGATCAAGGCCGATCTGGACATCAAAGTGGATTTTGAACTCAACAGTTTTTTTGTCAGTGGGCCTTCGGCCAATATAGAACGTTTCAAAAGTTTTATTGCTGAAATTGATAAACCAGTTCCCGTTGTGCTTATCGAGGTCATGATCATTGAGGTAAAAAAATCCTCTATTGTCGAAACCGGGATCAGTTGGGGCATTGGGGAAGAGCCCGTGGAGACCCAAGGTAAACTGTTTCCCGATGCGGAACTCACTTTGGGAGCCAAGACCGTGAACAAGGTCATTGGCGGTTTTGATGGTTTTGGTTCCTTCAATATGGGCAAGGTAGTCCCCGAGTTCTTTGCCACAATAAAGGCCTTGGAGGAAAATGGCAACATCAAGATACGGTCCACCCCAAAGCTATCGACCCTGAACGGACACCGGGCACACCTATCGATTGGCGAAACCACTTATTATGTGGTCACCAACCAGAACTTTTTTGGGTCCCAGATTCCCACGACTTCAGAGATACGTAACTATGCGCCCATAGATGCCGAATTGGGTGTGAGCATCAAGCCCTTGGTATCCGGCGATGGGCAGGTGACCCTGAACATCAATGTCATCCAATCCGATTTCAGTGGGGAGCGTATCGAGGAGGATGCACCACCCGGGCTCACCTCACGGGAGTTCAGTTCCATCATCCGCATGCAGAACCAAGATCTCGCCATTTTGGGCGGACTTGAGGAAAAGATCAAAAATGATTCGGGGAGCGGAGTGCCTTTATTGGCTAGGATCCCTGTCATTAAGTGGCTTTTCAGCAAACGTAAACGTGAGGATACCAAACAAAAGTTGACCATTCTCATCAAACCCACCGTCATCTATTGAAGTTGAAAGAAAGGCTACAACATATCATCGATGGCAATACCTATCAGGGACTGGAAGTCTTTACGATCGGGGATGCTGTGCACTGGTCTTTCCTGAAACTGAAACGGAGCAAAGGAGAATTGACCCTTTTGCACGAATCCACATCGACATCATTGGACACCCTTTTGCCAGAGGTTGACAAAAAAAATCCTTTGGTTTTGGTCATCAATACCTCAAAAGTCCTCAAAAAACAGATTGCCAAAGAGGCACAAGGAACACCTGAACAATGGATGGGACAGGCTTTTCCCAACTTGGATATGGACAGCTTCCATTTTGAGATCATGGAATCTCCCAGTATAAGGTTGGTATCCATCTGCAAGACATCGGAGGTGAATGGCATGCTGGAAAACCTGAAAGGCCATGGTATCCTTTCTGCAAAAGTGTGCTTGGGTGTTTCCCCTCTAAAAAATAGTTTACCCTATCTGGACTTTCCCATACAAGGTTCCAACTTTATGATTGGGAAACATAGCACTGGCTCACTGCACCTGGAAAACACAGATGCCTTGGGACAAGGTAAAATGGATATCCATGGGCTGACGCTATCCGTACCCAATCTGCTGCCCTTTTCCGCCATTCTTGGCCATATTGCACAAGATAGGGGCATATCCAATCTCGCCAGTACAAATTTGACCCTAGCCAGCGGTTTCAAAAACAGACGCTTCTTCCACTTGGGACTACAGGTGGGTCTGGGGACCATCTTGGTCATCCTACTTTTAAACTTTGTACTGTTTTCCCATTATCGGAGCAAAACGCAGGACATGGATTCGTCCTCTAGTATTGAAATACAGACCGAGATGCTCAAGGAGGTCAGGGACAGGGTCAACAAAAAGGAAACCAAACTCAACACCATGTTGGGCTCTTCCCATTCCAAAACCTCCTATTATCTGGACAGGGTAGCGCAAAGTCTGCCCAACAGCATATTACTGGACGAATTGGTGTACCAGCCCCTTTCAAAACCGGTACAGGAAGGGAAACCTATAGAAGTGACCAAACATAGTTTGGTCCTATCCGGTGAAACTTCGGACAAGGAAGCATTTACCCAATGGACGGACACTTTGGAGAAAATGGAGTGGATCGCACATGTGGACATCCTTGGCTATGAATATGCCTCCTCTTCTTCCGACACGTTTTCCCTAAAAATTGAACTTCATGGGACTGGACAGTAGGAACAAATTGCTTCTGGGCGGATTTATTGTCCTGTTGGTACTGAGCTACCAGTTGGCCATCAAAAAAACGTTGGTGCTCAGGGAGGCATATGTGGCCGGACTTGAACAGGCGGAGCAAGCCACGGACATTCCCAGGGAACTGGCGAGCCTAACCAAAAAGGAAACCTATCTGGACGAACAGTTCCAACAGCTGAACTTGGGCAGTTCCTCGGTCCAGAACGACCTCTTGAAATTCCTGAACAGCCATACGGGGGACCATGGGGTCAAGATCATGGACTTTGGTGCCCCACATCTGACACAAGATGGCAACACTGCCTATAAAAGCTACATCTTTACCCTAGAAGGAAATTTTAAAGGGATACTGCATGTGGCCCATGCCCTTGAAAACCAAGGTAATTTTGGGGCCATTTCCCATATGGCCTTCACAAAGGAAAAGGATCATCGTACCAAAAAGACATCCCTAAGGGCCACTATCCATTTGGAACAGGCTTATTGATGCCTTTGCAGAGTGTAACCCTACCCAAAAATAGGGTAACTTAAAATTGGATTTTGTTTATAACTCTATTTCTCAATTGTAATATGAAAAAAGAGTTTTTTAAACACACTTCGTAGCTTAATTGTTATCCTCCGGCTTACTTGATTTTTCATTGGCACATCCTGATTCAACAACCTGTTCAACACAGTTATCAAAGCCGGTTTCTTATTATTTCCATGGATAGTGTAGATACTCCAAAAATTAGGGCAGTAAGCTTATTCATTAAATTTACTGAATATGACACGAAGAAAAATCACCCTGAAGTTCAAGACGCAAACGCTTCCATATCATTGAAAGAGTTGAAAAGTGGTAAAAACAAAACAGCAACCCAAAAAGAGTTGCTGTTGAATTATTACTGTCAGTAAAAACAATTGTTTTACTACAATACCAATTTATGTTGTTGGACTATTACTTTGAAAAGATCGTATTGGAAATTTATTCACTAATGATTCTAAAGAAACCAATAACGAATCTATATTTATTTCACTTAGACTAAAAATAATTTTGTATTCGCTATCCGTATCCATTCTATAATGCTTCCCTTTTGGATGTAAATCATAATCCAAATTCACAGAGAACTCATGTTTTCCTTCATAATACTCGAATGACAGTTCGTGCTCCATAAAGTCTAATCTTTTTGGTATTTGCTTTCCCTCTTTCATATTTAAAAACCAAGATTGCATTTCAAGTAAATCAAAAGTTCTAACATAAGGGCCACTAGCACTCCATTCAGCTTTTAAATCTGAAGCAAATATTGAAATACATAACCAATTCAAATCTTCAACAATTTCAGATGTCAAATACTCATAATCAATTATTGTCAATCTAAACTGTTTGTTTTTATCTCTTATAATAAACATCATCTGATATTTTTAGCAGGCCTAATGGTAACAATAACCTTGGTTTTAGGGTTGATTATTACTTCAACACCTTTATGTGAAAAACCAACTGCTCCATTTCCAGCATTGAATTTAGTTCCTTTATTTATTATTTGTTTAAAATCGTTTAAATTCTTTATACCCAATTCGAAAGTTCTCAAACTCTTAAGTCGTTTAATAGCATGACCCGATAGTTTAAGGCCTGTTCCTTTAAATGCATTTACCAATTGATGGTGAGTTAATGATCTTAGACTCAGGTTCTGAACTAATCCTTTAAATTTTAGTAGCTTCACTCCTGATCCAAATCCTCCCAATAGCGCAAGCGCACCAGCACCCCCCATTGGTTGTATCATCGTTATTTCTCCATCTGCATTAACCCTATAGGTAAATCCATTAAGTTCTACAGTTCTTGGTTCCAAGGTCGCCCATACCCTTCCGAGTGCCGTCTGTTTTTTTGGTAAAACCTGAGCTCCAATGAGTGAATTAACAGCTACAAGGCTTATACCATCAGAACTTTCATCCCCTTGACTTGCCTCAGCTGTGCCTCCGGCTTCATCTAATATAGTAATATGGTTGTTTTTATTATCCCTATAGTCGTCATAAAGAGAATCATCGGGACATGCGATAGGATTACCGTTGACATCAAAACAATTTCCTCCATCAGGATCAAAGGCTACTACAGGATTATTACCCATTGCTAAATAAGGAGAGTGAAACTGTTCATACGGATCAGTTGTAACAAACCTTCCAAGAGCAGCATCATAGTGTCTCAACTCGAACTCATACATGTTGTAATCGAACGATTCATTTAGCTCTTGATTTTGATACTTCCATTTCTGTGCCACACTGTTACCCAAAGAAGAAGTCACCTCATTGTACCCTTTGTGCTTAAGCCCGAATGGGTAGTAGTTGTTCTCCTCCACGATTTCAAGTTCCCCGTTGGTGTCTTCCACATAGCTCAAGCGTATGTTGCCCAAGTGGTCCTTGTATTGGTATACGTAATCATATCCTCCCATACCGTCCGGGGTCGCATACCCTTCGGGAGTGGAGAAAAACTGCAATGTCCCATCTTGGTACACATAATTGCCCGCATAGGCTGTCACAGTACTTCCCACCGATACAGTTTTCTGCAACTTATTTCCCGTGGCATCATAAACATACGAAATAGTTCCCGAACCCATCGCAATGTTTGTGGGAAGATTCAGATGGTTATAGCTTATGGAGGTAATATCCTTGTTGTCGTCCCTGGTCAGGTTCCCGTTTTGGTCATAGGCATAGTCGTCCATATTGTCTGCCATCGTATCCACTGCATCGTCCTTAAAGCCAAATTGATCAATGGCAGCGCCATCGGCAACCTTCATAAGTTTGTTGCCATCATCATAAGAATATACCAAGTCATCCATGGTGCCAAATCCTGTATTGGTGGCCAACAGTGGGTTTGCAATTGTCCATCCTTCCCTTTTCAAGGTCAAGATGTTCCCATTCTTATCATAAAGGATTCCCGATATATTGTATTTGCCCGATATATCGGTGGCCGATGTTATTCGGTTCAGGGCATCATAGCCATAGCGATACCACTTCAAGCTGTTGTCCGTATTGGCCGTGCGCCACTCGGTCTCGTTGATATTTCCGTTATAGAGCGGAGTCCCTCCGTGGGAAGGGTCATTATAGCTTATACCAAAGGCGAACAGGTCGTTCCCTAGGTTGGCAGGATTGTTGATCTGCTTAAGCCAGCCCCTCACGTTGTAGGCATAGTCCACCGTCTGCAGCCCACCTCCAACTTTCTTTTGCGCCAATTGTCCCAAAAAGCCATAGCTGTTCTCCACCAATGTCTCAGTGTTGCCTGCCAATGTCTGCTTTTGGCTTTTGAGCCTTCCGATGTGGTCGTATTCAAAAACATCAGTGGTTACTATGGAAGGGTTTGTCCCTTTGGTGTGCGTGGACTTGGTCCTTAATACCCTGCCCCCAAAGTCAAGCTCCACCTCGACAATGTCTGTGGTACCAAGGTAGTTGTTCTTACTTGCCGTATAAATAGGCCTGTCTTTTAGGTCATACCCCGTAACGGTGGTTACCCAATTATTGGTACCCAACACCCGTACCTTGGAGACTGTGGCCAAGCCGGTAACATTACTCGCTGTGGCTTGTCCCAGTACCATTCCTGGCACACTTAACCCGTCCATATCAATATAACTATCATAATAATTGATCGTGAACACCTGATCAAAACTATCCGGATATGCATTTTTGGTGTAATAGACCGTTGTACCCGCATAGTTATTGCCTGTTGATGTCCTTTCCACATATTGATTAGCAGCTCCATTTGCCAATGACTGAACGGAACCCCTTGTACTTCCATTGCCCGTATCAATACCCGTATAGGCCACACGACCAAAGGCATCGTACTGTGTGAACAGCCATTCATTGGCAGCATCCTGTTTGGAATCCTGTGTCATTATTGGTTGGTCCAATTTGTTGTACACCATGTGTTCCCAGCCCTTGCCCGGCAACTTCTTCTCCACCAAACGGTTGCGATGGTCATATTTGTACTGGTAGCACAGCTCGTTGAGTTCCGTGGTGCTAACATTATCCGCCGTCACCTTTGGGGGAATCACATAGGTAAGGTTCCCATAATCGTCATATACATAATAGGTGTCATGGTCACCATTGTTATGGGTACGTTTCAATACCACCCGACCCAATTTGTCCACAAACTCTTCCGTGGTGTGGTCCGTGCCAGAGATATGGTTTTCATCCTTAATGATATTCTTGTAGAGTTCTCCTGCAAGGTAATATCCGCTATTTACCAAAGTGGGGGAATAAAGGCCATTGGAATGACTTAGGCTCACAGAGAGCCTGCGGACCTCGTTGGATACATTTGACTGATAATCAAAATGTCTCCCATGACCATTGCCTATTTTCCAGTCCTTGCCAGGTGCTCCCTGTTCCTGAACACGGTTGAGGGGAGAATTTTCGAAATTCTTTTGCGAATACGCATTTACATTACCCAAGGAAGTACTTGGAAAATCCTCAGGATGTTGATCCAGATGGTATTGTTGTATCTTTGTAGTGATATCGCCGCGATAGCTTCCCATCTCCCCACTGATCTCAGGGAAGGGAAGCCATTCCTTGTCCTGCCTTCCATAAGAGTCATAGCCTATATGGCTCACAACATCCAAAGCTTTACCGTTGCGGAACACATCCTGCAATGGGATTTCATTCCCATCCACTATTTCCAAAATTGGTTGATAGAAATATTGGCGGACGTTAACGTCTGTACTATAATACAAATAACTCCTAAACCTAGAGGTTGTTGTACCGGAACCCCACTTGAATTCGGTTCCATCCAAAACCTTGTTGCCCTCCATATCATACACTCCACTTTTTCCAGTATCCCCTCCACTATGGCCATAGGGGTGAACAATGCCCACCAAAAGATACCACTGTCCCAGTTGGGGAAGGTCTCCACTCCAAAAATATGGGTTGCTGTTGCTCCCTCCTCCCAAATTTTCCACATTCTGTGTCCCATGGTACGTGGTCCCATCCTGTGAATGATTGCGTCTTACCCAAACCATATAGCGATATGTTTTGGTATTGTCCACATTAAAGTAATCCGTATTCCAGCCACCATCAGGACCGTTGTCCGGCTGGTTACCGCACTCCCAGATCAAATCGGTTTGCCCGAACGGGTTCGGGGCATAGAAACGCCGATTTTCCTCGGTCGCACCATTTTGGTTGAAAAAGGAGGTGCTACCTGCTCCTTCTGTCCAGTCCATAGCCCATCCGGCTGGAGTGTTCGCATCGAGGCCAGTGTATATACCCGAGGACCTTATTCCTATCTGTTGTTTGGGTCTTCCTAGTCCATCATAATAGACCACATTTTCAAGGACATCACCATTCTCTTTGATGCTCCCTGGACTTGACATGGGCACTTGGTAGCTTCGGGTATATACGTAGTTCTCGTCACTTAGAATGGGTGGGGCATAGTCGCATCCATTCACTGTTCCCGGGGCATCAGGACATTGGTCAAGAGCATTGTTCGCATACCCCAAGGGCATGAAACTTGCATAAAGTGTTGGGGACGATTCCCCAAAACCATCACCATCGGAGTCCCAATAGAAGGTTTGGGGTGCAATGTTCGTAACCATGGGGGTTTCATCATCATAATCATCAGAATTGTCCACATAGCCACTAGGTTGTGTACATGATGATGTGGAGGACTGGGAATCTCCAAGACCATCACCATCCGTATCGGCATACCACGTAAACGGCGGTGAAATTGTGTAGTTAATGGTCCTTGCGGGGCCCCAGCACTGAGTGGAATTGTTCCTCGCTCTCAAGTAATATGTGCTCCCACTGGTCAGGGTAACCGAACTATTGGAATTGGAAGTACTGGTCCCTGACGCGCTGCCCTGCCAGTACCATGTAATGCCACTGGGTGGGGTGCCCCTAGTTAAAACAGTATTCTGACAATTATTGGTGATTGAGGGGGCATCTGGTGCCAAAGGCACACTATTAACCGTATAATTTATGGTCCTAGCGGGACCCCAGCAGCCAGAGGCATTGTTCCTTCCTCTTAAATAATATACCGTCCCACTGGTACGAGTGACCGAACTACTTGAATTTGAGGTGCTCGTCCCAGATGAACTGCTCTGCCAGTACCATGTGATGCCGCTGGGAGGGTTGCCCCGGGTCAAAACAGTGTTGCCACAATTGTTGGTAATCGTTGGGCTTGATGGGGTCGGGGGCACTGCGTTTACAGAATAGCTTATTGTCCTTATAGAACTCCAGCAACCAGAGGAATTGTTCCTTGCCCTCAGATAATATGTGCTCCCACTGGTCAGGGTAACCGAACTACTGGAATTGGAGGTACTCGTTCCAGAGGAGCTGCTCTGCCAATACCATGTAATACCAGTCGGAGGGTTGCCCCTGGTCAAAACAGTGTTGCCACAGTTATTGGTGATGGCTGGGGTTGATGGGGTCGAGGGTGCGGTATTGACTGAATACGTCACTGAACTGGATGACAAGCTCCATATCCCGCTTCTCCTAGCCCTTAAATATTGTGTCCCACTACCACTGGTATGCGTTATTGTTGCGCTTGAATTAGTGGTACTTGTTCCCGTTGCGCTACTTTGCCAGTAATAAGTGGTTCCTGTTGGGGGGGACGCCCTTGCAATAATCGTACTACCACATGTCATGCTTTGAACGGTAGGTGCCGGCGGGGTACTTGGTGGAGCTAATTGGGATACTGGAAAAGATGATGTCGTAAGGTTCCCATTCACATAATACTGGTAATAGATCAGTCCACTACGGGAAGTCGTGGTCGATCCGGCCCGCAACTCTATCGTACTGAAATTAATTTGTTGCGCAACGGTCACCCAACTTGGCTTATCCGTAAATGTTATCGTAGTTGAAGTACATCCCGAAGATTGATAATCTATGCTTAAGAACACACTTCCTCCAGTGTTACTAAAAGTTGCTGAGAATGGCATCATTCCATTGATTGCACATTGAGCTTGTATTCTTTCTTTTGAGAAGAATAAAGCAACAAATATCATAAATATTACAGGAAGCCTATTAATTTTTGTTTTATTCGAGTACATGTCCTTCTATTTAGTTAGTCTGCCCTTTAAAATGATAGTCATAATCCCTTAACAGGTTTCCATCCTTGTCCCTTTCTTCCTCTAACCTGCCAAAATCATCATAATCAAAATATGTAGTGTGTCCACGTGGATTGGTCACACTTGTAATCCCCACAGTTGGATCATATGTGTAGCTGGTCATCATGGAACCATTGGGCAGAGCATTTCTCAAATTGTCCATGGCTTGTCTCAACGCCCCTTCATTTCCGATATAATTTCGCGTACGGTCACTATCCTGTTCAGAAGCCGAGATAGCCGTATTAATAAGCCCCTGGATGGTTCCTGTGATCTGCGCGGATTCAAAGTTTTCCAACTTGGCCAAAGGATACTGGCCACCATATCCCCAAATAAAAAATACATGGGGTCCGTCAACCAAGGAAACCTCCTCTGGATTTCCCATTGAATCATAATCCCGATAAATCACTCGATTTTCCAAGGTTGCGGGACCCTTTGCGGTTTTTACAGTATCGGGAGCAATGATAAAATTGCCCCAATCCTTGTAGGATGTAAGTTTTTTACTTGTTGACAGAACTTGTGAGTCCACATCCAAAACCTCTTCAATGACGGGCGCTATGATATTTCTTGTAACCATTGTATTATAAGGAGATTGCGTGCTGAAATCCATAGGATATCCATACTGAAAATTGGATATGGCACCGCTGCTGTTCATTACTTTCTTATGGGTGGGGAACAGCTTATCGTTGTACACATATTCCACTTTTTCAAAAACCTCATCATTGCCCTGATAATTGACCGTCTCCGTACTGTCCAATTTCTGTTCCAATTGCCTGATATCATAGTTATGGAATTGAAATGCTCCTGCTTTTCGGTAACTGTGGCCTGGGAAATAGTTTATCAAATTGGAGGCATCGAAACCTTTGATAGTTTGAACCACATCATTGGAATAATATCTTTTAACAACTTGGGTCGTATCCCCTTGATTGTTGAGGACCAAAGTTTCTTTTTCGTAGGTATCACCGAAGACAACATTGTCATAATATTTAGGAAAAGGAATATAAAATGAGCTAAAGTTCCAAGGAGAGTCCGGCAAAGTAGCATTTGTGTAAGTGGAGATTGGTGAAACCCCAAGAAAGGACGTATCAAATTTGTGTTCGATCCATCCATTGTTTGTATTTTCATCCCCATCATATTCAGTCACTTTGGTATACAGCATGGGCCGACCATTGATGAAGAGACTTGCCTTTGGATTTGATGAAACCGAAAAATCGTTTGTTAAATAGTCCGTGCTCCCATTAGCTGCATGAAATGTCATGGAATGGTTTATAAAATATTCTCGGATTACCTGTCTTGCACTGCCTTGATATGAAAAAGTCCTTTTTGTTGTTATGCCATCAGTTGTATTTGTAATGGACTTGATACGGACCCCTCCCACATAACCATTGATGCCTGCTGAAAAATTATTGCCCTCATATACAAAACTTCGCTCTCCTCCCGTTGGAAAGATAATTTTGGTAAGGATACCGGCCTGAGTATATGATGGACTTGGTGAGCGATTTGCCGACCCGAACAAGTTCACAAATTTAGGTTCCCATTCGAATTCATCCGTCAGCAAGTCTTGATTGTTGTTTGCACCATTGTAATATCCCCAAAAATCAATGGCCAACGTGTACCTGGTCGGCTCGCTCAAAAATACATCTTCGTCGGGAAAGGAAATGCCTGTATTATAATGAAAACCATATTCATTGACCTTGGCATCATTCGCATCATAGAATTCGAGTTCGTCCAATTTGTACCAATTGAGCTTGTTCGGATTACTATGGTACTTTGTCTGTTTCAACCTGATGGTTTTTATTGGATCGGTCGTGTGATTGTCATATACTTCAATCCTATCCAAAAGATGATCGGGGTAGATGTCCCCACTGTACACAAAGTGCACTTCACCATTTTTGAATTTGATCTTTGTTATTCTTTTTTCGGTATATGTGGTAATTATGGAGGTTCGAGATTCACTTGGTGGAGTACTGAAATTCGTACCTGAGCCTGCACCAGAGCCTACCTGTTCTCTCATGGATCTACTGAACGATGGGCTATACTTTATTAAAGTGTGCCTATTGGGATTGGAAGGCGGCAAAGTACCTGAGTTCAGTACATTTTCATATTCGAAGTAAACGGTGTCCTTTTTGTTTGCTGATATCATTTCGGTCAACAACCATGAGGTTACACCATCACTGACATCATATCCACTCACCTGTCTAAATTCCTCATGTACAGTTTGCCCAGTACTCAATGATTTCCCAAACCTATACAGGTTACCATTCTCATCGAGGATGTCATAGTAATCTTTCAAACTTGGGTCATCTAAAATTCTCTTCGCTTTGTAGGGAAGCTGAACAGGATTGGAGTTTTCATCATAAACAAATTTGCCCCCATCCCCATTTGGGAAGACATATGAAAATATATCCGGGGAAGCATCTGCTTCTCGATTTGCCAAATTGTCCAAAAGGAATACAGCTTCATCCTCCACCAATAAATTTGTATTGGTACTTATGATAGTGTCCGTTAATGGCACGGACAAACCATAATCCTCCCTTTTGTTGATTGAGCGGTTTACCGAACCAAATGCGTTTAATTGCCATCCAAGCCCAACAACACCACTCTCGGCTTCATTGGGCCGAAGACCAGAAGCATGATAACTCAGTGAGATGGGCACTTCCAAACTTCTGGCGCTTATAGTATAAATGGGAACATTTACCGTTGGCAATCCTGAGGAAAGATTGGCAGGATAATCTATATATTTTACCATCTCGGTCGCTCTCGGGGATGGAGGAATAACATCGGGCAATTCTTGACAGAAAACAGGTGATGCACTTAAAAGACAGAATATGAACTTTTTCATCGATTTGGTTATGGTTTAATTTTAATACGGTATAAATCTTTCATTCCTATTCCATGGCATGGAGAACGATATCATTCATTTTCATGGAAAATCTTTTCCTTTCAAACTCTTTGGTCCAATTTCTATTTTATCGATGGGTTTTATAGATTTTGTAAAAATTGTTTACCAGAATTTACTCAGAAACATCAAATTGCAGCGATATGGTTCATTGGTTTAGTCTTTCAACCTTTAAAGTCATTCGGAAAACATTCATCCAATAAAAACCAATACGATCTGTACCAACCGCACAATCCATTGAGCCTATCAATGTTTGCTTCTATGAATGGGCAGTGTTTATATAAAAGCTTTTTCTTTGGTTTGATACCCCTTATATCAAAAAGAGTTTTTTTGAAAACCAATCAGGGTAACTGAGAAATGGGTGCAAATGGGATTTCCTTTGTTCTTGGGACATGGGTTTTTCATTTAATTGTAGGTTAAGTCATGTAATCTTTTGTTTACTTAATTCAAAGTATTTGCCTTACAAGTATATAGTATTTAGTCGTGTGACATTGACATTTATATAATTTTTCGACGAATTGCAGGATGTTTCTCATTATCAATCTTCTCCACAATTCGGTAAAAACACTTAAACATTTGATGAGGCACCGTAAAACAGAGGTAACATAGCCCACTCATTGTCCTACAACTTTTATATTTGAATTTCTAAGAATATTCATATCTTGGGAATTCTCTTACGAGAGCCCCTCCTGAAAATCTTTACATGCAATTTTGGCTTGTTTCTTAGTATGGTTCCTAATACTTATATATGTAGAACTTTGGCTTAAATAAATCAGACCAGTTGATTTTATTGGGGCCAAATCTAAAGTCATTTTATACTGAATGGAGACCTTTATCCTAAAACAAGATTTGGGCAATCTTGACATTTTTAAGGAATTATATGATTTTGCCGAAAGCCAAAAATTCCAAAACACAAATGCTCTTACACTGCTTAAATTCCATGAGGCCACCCAACATCTCGAGGAAGAATCCAGAAGCTTTATAGAAAATTCAAATATCGAAATCGCCAAAATAGCTCACAGCTATTTGGAAATGAGCCTTCATGTATTTCTTTATGTTCTCAAAAGGGGTGGTTTATTGGAGCGTCCCATGCTAAATGCATATTTCAGGTACATCAATTTCCTCCGATTGGTGTTCAATAAAGAAAATTGTCCTAAAAACCCTCTCTTTTTCTCAAGAAACTTTACCAAAAATTTCCCTTCATTATTTGGTCCTAAGGTCAGGTACAATTCTACCTATCTTAAAAGGCACTTTGACCATGGCATCCCAATTGACTTAATGGGAAGGAATCCATTTTATTATGATGTTGATTTTAAGGAACTGGAAATCAGCATTGAATACGATTTTAACCTAATTGATAAGACTTTGGTCAAATACGATAAGGAAAGTGAGATTATCAATTTGTACATGATGGATTTTATGGTACACGGATATATGTTCCAAAATACAGATGAATTGATTTATCAGAGTGAGTGTTATGAATACATTCTGGATCTTAGCATTGACAGCAAACAACATGATGCCCAAAAGATTTCTTCCTCACTCTTTAAAATAATATCCAGTATCTCAAGCATCGAGAATGTTTCACTTGAATTTGAGCATTTGGAAAAAGGTAGCTTATTGACCCGTATCAGGCTCAAAATGAAAGATTTTATTGCCAAGAGTGAAGTAAAGAATTTTTTTATTTTACTCCGTGAATTGTTGTTTGGTGCCTTAACGGGTGGTAAAATATCAGCCACTGATACATTAAGGAAGACGGCTGAAATCGATAAGTTGGAAAGGGAACAAAAACTTATTCAACGACAATTGGATGATAATGAAGATGCAAACAACAAAAAGAAGGATCGTCTTCTTGACCTTGAAAGAAAAAGGTTGGAAAACCGCAGTTTGGAATTGAAAAATACCGCGGCCCAACTGGAAAATTTGAAAACAATCGTACAATTGGCCAAAGATGGTATTCTTGAGGCCGATCTTACCAAGATTGACCTTAACGGGATAAACTTCATCAACTCCCATGGCAATGAGATCATTGATTCGGAAGAGGATATAAACGAAATGACATGATTTTGATTTAGTCCCAAATTCGTTTTTTTTAAACCTTTAAAATTTAAGGAGCAAAGATCAAGAAGGTATATGCATACGCTAATATTCTTTACATTATCTAGTTAACTAACTGACCAATAGAATGGATTTTCTACAAGACTTTGGAGGTTATCCTTATGTATATAGGTTCAGGAGTGGTTCTGAGCGGACCATTTCTGAATTGGAGGAGGGTTACGTCTATTTTGCAAATAGAAATGAACTCAATGACCCCTTCGACTCCAATCCTAATATGGTGAGTGTAACAGAGGATGAAAATGAACTGAAGCAATTCTATGATTTCATGGCGAGCTCATTTCCAAATGAAGTCACCAAGCTGGATTTTCTTAACAATTACACTCCAAACACCCTTCGGGATTTCATGATTGAAAAACTGGAATTCTATATTCTTCATTACGGAGTGGTCTGCTTTTCCATGTATTTGAAAAATTATCCACTATGGGCAAATTATGCAGACAACCATTCTGGATTATGTTTGCAATTCAATATTGAAAAGGATTGGAGATTGTTCAGCGACCTCCGTCCCATTCAATATATTCCAGAACCAAGTAAGGTTACCTTCCATCCACATCCCGATTGGGATACCTTGACGAAGTTATTTTTTCAAAAAACTTTGGATTGGGGTTATGAAAAGGAAATGCGATTGCTAAAAGTACATACTGGCCGGCATTATTTTCATAAACAGGCTTTAGAAAAGGTAATTCTAGGATATAAATGCAAGCCAGAATTCATAAAAAGAATAAAGGACATAGTAAAAACCAACTATCCATTAACTCATGTATTCAAAATGATGGAGCCCAAAGAGTTCAACAAATTATCACTGATCCCAATTTGAAATTTGAACTTATCCAGTATACATTAAGTCTGGATTCCTTTTCTTGTCATGACCTGTACCTAATAAAGTTGTGAGTAGGTCAACAATCTATTTAAAAGTGGACTTATAAATTACATTCCGATGCTACAAATGTTGTTTATTAAAACATGGTTTTACACTCCAAGCGTCCCAAATCCTTTAGATTAGATTTCCATTTAAGAACCGTCATTGTTGATTCCTAAAAGTTGGTCATTAGACCAAATCTTTGACCTTCATTTTATGGATAACTTTGATGGTAATAAAAAAGAGAATGGGGTGAACTCGGCCCAAATCAGGGTTTATGGCCCATGGTAAGTATTAGTCCCCATTCTCTCTTAACCCGGTTACAAGGACCATATAGAATTTTAGGAACCTCCTGTTAAAGGTTTTAGTCAACGTAACCATTTAAAACATCATAAAGTTATGGAAATCAAAGAGACCATCGGCATCGATGTCAGCAAATTGACATTGGATGCCCACATCCACTCCAACAGACAAAGTACCGTCTTTGAGAACTCGGAAAAAGGGTTCGCCAAACTTGTCAAATGGGCTTACGCCAACAGCCCGCACTCCAAAGATTATATACTGTTCATCTTTGAGCACACGGGACTGTACTCGGAGAGGCTCTCGGAGCACTTTTCCAAGGAGGGGATTCCCTATTCCATAGTGTCCGGTCTTGATATCAAGAGATCGCTCGGGATAGTCCGTGGAAAGGATGACAAGGTAGATGCCGCAAGGATTGCACTGTACGGTTACAGGCTCAGGGACGAGATCACATTATCCAAGTCCCCCTCAAGTACCATCAGGACATTGAAAAAACTGCTCTCCCTAAGGGAAAGGCTCATAAGACAACGGGCGGGTTACAAGGCCAGTATCAAGGAACAGAAAAAGGTACTTGGAAGAAAGGACTTCAAACTGTTGTTCAAGGTCCAGGAAAAGATGATAAGGGAGCTCACCGTACATATCGATGCCCTGGAACTCGAAATGGAGGCCAATATCAAATCGGACAGGGAACTTGATTGCATCTTCTCCCTATTGCTGAGCATCAAGTGCATCGGGAAACAGGCGGCCATGCTCCTGTTGGTGTACACCGAGGGGTTCACCAAGTTCAAGAGTGCAAGACAGTTCGCGGCCTATTGCGGGATAGCACCTTACCCGCACCAATCTGGTAGCAGCATCAGGGGCAAGTCACGGGTAAGCCAGATGGCCAATAAGAACATCAAGGGCCTGTTGAACATGTGTGCACTATCATCGATTAGGCACGATGCGGAACTGAAGGGATATTATGACCAGAGGGTCGCGTCCGGAAAGAACAAGATGAGCACTGTGAACATCGTCCGCAACAAGCTCGTCTCACGGGCATTCGCCGTCGTCCATCGGGGGACACCCTACGTCAACGTGTACAAACACGCCTCCTAAACATTATTTTTTCCTTCAATATCGCCCCCCGCAAATGGACGGGGTGTATTGATAGGAAAAAATAATGCCTAAAAATTATCCGATTTAATTTGGAAAGTCCATAGAATACTTACCCCGACTTTTGCGCATGGATCCTGTCGGGTTTTTGTAGTGTTCCGATAGATAAGCGTCAAGCAAAAACACGATAGGGCGCAACCTACTTTTTGGATCTCAGTAACCCATATCCTCACCAATACCCCTAGCTTTATTGATACCCCTCCCAAGAGCTTTGATGATCTTGGCCGCCATTTGTACTTTATTGGTCGGAATACTTGGAGCTTTGACGCCCATTGTCTTAAGCAGTTTAAAAGCCATGTCCTTTTCCTTGGTGGGCAGTCCCATCACCTTTGCAAAGAACTTCCCCGGTTCCTTGGCATGGGCCTTTCTCCCAACATAGGATTCCACATAGTTCCTTTTGAACCCTGTTGTTTTATCAAAAGTCTTTTCGGCTGCTTGGTAAAAACTGTCCCTATCAAAACCCCTTTTTACCGTCTTTCCGTTCAGTTCCACTTCGGAGGCTTTGTGTTTTGCCCTGGGTGAAAGCGTATAGGTGTTCGTTATGTCCCTTCTACTGACGATGATATGGATATGGGTCTGTGGCCCCTCTTTTTGCATTCCGGCTGCCACTAACTGTCCATTCTGTTTATGTGGGGCCAATCTTTCCTGCTCTTTGATCCTTTTTTCAAGCTCTTTGACATTCCCGATGGATTCGCCACGCTCCACTTTCCGTATCTCGTTCCGAAGTCTTGCAATTTCTCCTCTATATGGGGCATTTTCCTGAACCTGTCTATCAAATCCCCGATAGGTGCGTTCATGTTCGATCTTGGCATAATATTTCAGGTTCTCGGCCTTGACCTCTTGGTTCCTATGGAAACTCTTGGCATAGTCCTCCATAAGTTTCCTTGTGTATTGCCTTAGCAGGTTTGGGTCATTTCCAATGGCCTTTAACTCCCTTTGGTTGGGACTTACCACTATGGAATAGAATTTCGGATCTTTCTGCCTCAATTTGGCCGTATTGGCATCTATTTCATCGATGACCGTTTGAGGGCTTACACTGTCGTTCTCTTGGTTAAAGAATTCCTCCCTATGTTCGGGCGACCTATCCTCGTTTTCCTTTTCCAGATAGTCCACATAGTTCCCTACACTGGAGTTATAGGTACTGCCCATTTTCTGTGCCGAGATGGTAAGGTACATGGCTATTATTTTAATTGATATTTCAAGCTTTCAAAATCCCCGATGCCCATATTGATTTTCAGATATGGCTTTCCCATCATAGGCTCTACCTTCTCCACATTGTTGAGGATTTCATTGCAGCGTTTCTTATAGCTTTCAAAATCTTGCAGCATTCTATCATGCTCCACTTTTGGAACGGTGTTTCTAGGCTCCAAAAAATCCATTCGTTCCTCCTGAATTTGGACTGGTTCACGTTTGGGTTTCCTCCCATCCTTTACATAGGCCTCGTAAAGAATGAGTACCATTTCATAGGTGGGCCGGATACTGGTCTTTTCCATGTTCTTGATAATGGCAATGAGCCTATCGAATTTTTTCATCATCTGACGCTCCAACTTTTTGATACTGTCAAGAATGATCTTTGTGCCCTCTCCAAAAGGGTCAAGGTTGTTCTCCTTGAAGTATTGTATCATTCCATCCAATACCTCGCTATGGGATTTGTTGAACTTCTTTGAATAACTGCGAAAGCGTGTGGCCGTTTGCTTCTTTACGGTGATATTGGAATAACCACCGCTTCCTTTCTTTGTTCTCTCATTTGTTTTTTGCTTTTCCATGGGTGCGATTTTGTTTTTTAGTGAAATTGCGTCAATTTTTGCGTCAAAAATTTCCAGTGTTTATAGGGCTTCCCAAAGGGTTTACTGTAGATTTCAAAAAAGTCTACTGTAGCCCCGATTTTTGTACAGAATTTCAAAATCAATTCAATCAACTGGTTTTCAACTTGTTGAAGACCCGAAAACAACCGTGATGGCGCATTTTGCGCATCACCCTCTTGCTATTCCTACGTCCCGCAAGCGGGACCGAATGAATACAACCTTATCATCCTTCGGCTGCTTTTTTGGTCTGCATATGTTCTATAAGGTTTTGCATGTCCTCCCCTATCTTATGTTCCAATACCCTTGCATAGATTTGTGTGGTGGACAGTTTGGTATGACCGAGCATTTTTGAAACGGTTTCTATAGGGACTCCATTGGACAAGGTTACCGTTGTTGCAAATGTGTGCCTAGCCGAATGAAAGGATATGGTTTTGTAAATACCACAAGCCTTAGCAATTTCCTTTAGATATTTGTTTGTCTTCTGGTTGGAGAGCACAGGTATCACTTTTGTATCGGTCTCAGGGCTGTCCCAATACTTTTCAATGATTTCTTTTGCTTTGGGCAATAAGGGCAGCTTTACACTTTCCGATGTTTTTTCCCTTTTGGTATAAATCCATTGGTTTCCATCAATACCAAGTACCAATTGATTCTTTTCAAGTTCCCGGACATCGATATAGGATAGGCCAGTATAACAGGCGAAAAGGAATGCATCTTTGACTTTTTCATAGCCTAATCCAGTGAAGTCCGTTTCTTCAATGCGCCTAAGTTCCCTTTCCGTAAGATAACTTCGTTCAGTTTTATGAAATCTGAGCTTATAGTTAATGAAGGGGTCTTTGTCCAACCATTCCAACTTAACGCCCAGCTTGACCATTTTCATTAAACGCTCCAAGTGTTTCATAGCGCCATTATTGGTACATTTCTTTCCCTTTTGGAGTTGTGGGCCGTTCAATAGATAGTGTTCAAAATCAGTAATGAACTTATAGTTCAATTGTTTCAATCGGATGTCGGGGAGTTTGTATTTGGATTCCAAAAAGCGAAAAAGATACTTTTTGGTCCCGTAATAGTTCTTCATCGTTCCGGGGCGGAGCACACTCTTTTGTGTTTTATTATGATACTCGATAAGTTCATGAAGGGTACTATGTTGCTCGTCCTGCCCTAGATAACGGGCTTTGATGGCCTGTGCCGTGATTACCTTTTCTTCCCGCAACAATACCTTATGGGTGTCCATTATTGCAGCATACACCTCATCAAGGTAGCTGTTCAATAAACGGGCCTTGTGGGTCAGACCATGGAGCCTTCCCTTGTTTTCGTCCCATTCATTCACCGAAACATATCGTTTAAGACTTATTTCTGCACGTTTTCCGTTGACGGTGATGCGGGCATAAATGGTCAGCTTTTGGGGATTACTTGAAATGTCCCGAGTGAAGAGCAGTACTTTTAATGTGTTGGAATTGCGCATAATACATAACTTTTGGGTTTGACAAAACAGGTTTGCAAAACACCCATGAACAGCGTCAAACGCTATCTAAATTATGCACAATGAACGTACCGAACCATTCACCGAACTCTACACCTTTTATATGGTTTTAAATGAATTCAATTGAATGCAATAAAAACAAAAAGCACTGTCAATCAGTCAGTTGACAGTGCTTTGATACCACCTATTTAGTGGTTCGTCGGGATGACTGACCTCTTGAAGAGGCGCTAACCCATTAATATCCAGAATATTATGTCGATTTTCCCAAAATAGGACATCCCATAGGACATCTTCGTGTGAAATAATGATTTTCACAACGTAAATATCGATATTTAAAATCAAACCACACCATCTTGTTTTATTTAATTTTAAATCAAAATAGACAAAGGAATTTTTGTGAGTTCAAAATCTCATCACAAACAAGATGAGTATCTATTCGCCCTATCGACAAGCAGATATAATAAGAACTTTGATTGTCATTTTTAAACTAGCTGTATAAATTACAAGATTTAGATTTTTGCCACCAGTGTTCCAGCCAAGCCATTACTGGTCCACCTTACATGATGGACACAATCAAGTTTAGAGGTTTTGATTGCAGTGATACCTGAATCTTACGATGTTTTCAATACTACCAATGACCATGCCTATACCGAAGTTGTGTAGAAAAATCCAATAAACTTATACAACCCGAATAGGATTAAGGTAACCCCCAACCCTATTCGAACCATTTAATATATTCTTCTGGACATTCCTTTATTTCTTGGTCAAATGATATCCAGCCGATTCAACAGCAGAAGTGATTTCCTCTTCCGTAGCACTTGTAGTCTGTACGGTCAACAATTTGTCTTGGGAGGCAAAGTCAACAGACCAATCGGTCACGCCATCCACCTTATCCAAAAATGGTTTTACGGTATTGGCACACCCACTGCACTTAATATTTGATTTGAATTGTAATGTACTCATGTTCATCGATTTTAAATTAGAAAATTACTATAGTTTAATCGTTTTAAGCCTCAAACTGTTCAATACGACCGATACACTGCTAAAAGCCATAGCGGCACCAGCTATCATCGGATCTAACAAAAATCCATTGATCGGATACAGCAGCCCTGCAGCTATAGGAATTCCAATGATATTGTATATAAAGGCCCAAAAAAGATTTTGCCTTATACCTATAACGGTCTTATGGGAGAGCTTCAACGCTTTGGGAATGGCATTTAAATCAGAGGTGATCAAGGTCATTTTCGCGACATCCATGGCAATGTCGGACCCTTTGCCCATCGCGATACTGACATCTGCTTGGGCAAGTGCCTGCGAATCATTGATACCATCGCCCACCATGGCGACCACCTTTCCACTTTCTTGAAGCCTTTTCACAAAATCAGCTTTCTCTGATGGGAGTACTTCGGCTTCATAGCTTTTGATACCCACCTGTTGTGATACGGCTTCGGCGGTCATCTTGTTATCACCGGTCATCATGTAAACTTCCATACCATTCCCCTGCATTTCCCGTATGGCTTCCTTTGAGGATTCCTTTATACTATCCATAATGGTCAAAATCGCCTTCACCTTGCCTCCACCGCCAAAGTATATGACCGTTTTGGCCTCCTGCTCTAACCCTTCGACCATGTGCCCCAGGTTGTCATCCATGGCGATTCCTTTTTCGACCATCAACTTATGATTGCCCACAAGGTATTGGGTTCCATCCAATGCCTCAGCGCGAACACCTTTTCCTGTAATACTATTGAAGTTCAAAATTTCGACCGGATTTACCTTTCTATTTTTTAAAAAGGAGACCACGGCTTCAGCCAAGGGATGTTCGGACTGTCCTTCCATGGCATATAAAATTTGCTCCAGGGCCCTGTGATCGGTCACATGGTCCGCAAAGACCATATCGGTCACCACAGGCTTTCCTTCAGTTATGGTACCCGTTTTATCCAGGACAATGGCATTCACTTTGTAACCCAACTCCAGGCTTTCCGCATCTTTGATGAGAATATTGTGGTCGGCCCCCTTGCCGATTCCCACCATGATGGCCGTGGGGGTTGCCAAACCCAGCGCACAGGGACAAGCTATTACCAATACGGCAACTGCGGTCAACAGTGCATGGGTAAAAGCGTCCTCACCTCCCAGGAACATCCAGGTGATAAATGTCACCAGTGAAATCGTCATTACCACGGGAACAAAAATACCGGCAATCCTGTCCACCAATTTTTGTACGGGCGCTTTGCTCCCCTGTGCTTCCTGCACCATCTTGATGATCTGGGACAAAAGGGTCTCCCCTCCCACCCGGTCAGCTACAAACTGAAAGCTTCCTTTTTGGTTTACGGTACCGGCAAAAACTTTTTCATCCTTTGTCTTTTCTACAGGGACGGGTTCGCCTGTGATCATACTTTCATCAACATAGGAACTTCCTTTGGACACCGTTCCATCCACAGGGATTTTCTCTCCCGGTCTGACCAATATCGTTTGACCTACCTTGACCGAAGAAATAGGGATTTCCCTTTCCTCCCCATCTGCTATCACCTTTAAGGTCTTGGGCTGCAACCCTATCAATTTCTTTATGGCGGAGGATGTATTTGATTTCGCCTTTTCTTCCAATAATTTCCCCAATGAAATAAAGGTGATGATCACTGTGGCCGCCTCATAATATACATGGGGTTCCATGCGTTTACTGAGCCAAAATTCAGGAAAAAAGGTATTGAATGCACTGAACAAAAAGGCAATGCCCGTACTGAGTGCGACCAAGGTATCCATATTGGCCTTACCGAATCTGGCCTGTTTGAAGGCATTTATGAAAAAGCTTCGGCCAAACCAGAACAGGATAGGAACGGCAAGTACCAACGAAATCCACCTACCCGGGACCCAATCCATAAAAAACATCCCCAGAAGGAAAATGGGAAGTGTCAAAATAGCGGACCAAAGGGTTCGCTTTTTTATGGATACATAATGCTTTTTCGAAAGCTCTTCCTGTACTTCGGTAGGATCCTCGGCATCCACAATTATATCATAACCGATTTGACGTACCGCATTTTGAAGATCGCTTAGGTCCATAGCACTGTCATACTCCACAAGGACCATACTGTTGGCAAAGTTGACACTGGCATTGTAGACCCCTTCGGTATGGCCCAGCATGGATTCCACGCTGGATGCACAGGCAGCACAGGTCATTCCAGTGACCGGGAAAGATTTTTTTGACACCATCTTCGCTTTCCTTTCGGTGTCCTCAATAATATCGATTGCATCCATTTTCTACTCCGATTTGTATGGTACAAATTTCAGAATAGACCTAAAATGGACTGTTACGTTATTTACTGAAAGAGTTGTAGAATTTTCCGAAAAATCAACTTTTATCTTTCCTCGTCAAGTACTAATAATTGGTGAGTGGTTTATAGAATTCGGCAACATCTATGAAATCAGGTTCGCCCACGTCAATCTTTTTTGGAGAATTTGCACCGATCAGTTTAGAATATATTCGATAGGACAAACCATTGTAGTGAACTTGGGGCAAAACAAGAACATTGGTAGTAAATAATCGCCTCTCATTCGGCCAGATTCTTTGTTTCTTCGCTAAGCGATCCCTCGAATTTAGGAATAGGCCGCTTTTCTTTTCCTGCTTCGGTTTCCACTATTCCATTTTCCTTAATGTCGTTTATCAACCACTGCATTTCCATTATCTCCCTGCGTTGTGCCTTGATAATTTCATTGGCAAGCTCCCGTACCCTGACATCTTTTATTTGAGAACGTTCACTGGTCAAAATAGCAATGGAATGATGGGGTATCATTCCTTCCATGTAGTCGACTCCTGATACGGTGACCTGACTCCTGACCAGCCATATCCCACCTGCAATCAACAAAACACCCAAGGCTAATATTGACATGTTCTTGCGTCGGTCTTTATACATCTGTAGCATATATAGCAGCATAATAATGATCATCGATCCCCCCATAATCAAAGTCATGAAAAATCTAGTCTCACTATACCAAAAGTGATCAATGATTTGATATGAGTGGGTGTACATTAAAAAAAACATGGCGACCATTGAAGTACCAATCATCGCAAAAAACTTTAAATAATTATTGGATTTCCTTTGACTATCTTCCATTGTGCAAATTTTATCTGGTTATTGTGATTATTCCTTGACTTTCGAGTATTGTATTGTTCCATTCCAATTGTAGGCCTGACAATTTACCTGTCCCAGTTATCGTATATCGGTTCAATTGGCTTTGTTCATCGCTTGTATTTTATATTGACCCCCCTTATTTTCCAATGCCTTTTGTAGCTTTTCAAGGGGGACCTCAAATTGCGACTCCACTGTAGCTTCTGCGTTTTTTAGATCGACCGCTACATCGGCTACACCGGCCACATTGAAAAGAGCTTCTTCAACGTGCCCCCTACAGCCATCACAAGTCATTCCTTCTATTTGGTATCTTCTTTTCATGTTGTGATCATTTTTTATTTTAACAATTTTACACCTAGAATCAACAATGTTGGTTCCAACACGTATGGGAAAAGTAACACTTTCTGTATAAGGGCATTGTTTGAAAAAAAACAAACCTTGACCCATTTGCGAAGAAAGATGTTTTTTAAATAGCGTTTAGGAAGCTGGTTCCTTGGAAAGGTATTGCGCCCTTAATGGTAGAGGTTAAATATCATCAAGCGATATTCTATTTTGAATGGCACTTTTCTTAAATTGTGTAGGTGTCATTCCAGTTACTTTTTTAAATTGGTTGCTTAAATAGGCAACGCTGCTATAGTCCAATTGAAACGCTATTTCTTTTAAGCCCAATTCGTCATAAACAAGAAACTCTTTGATCTTTTCAATCTTTTGGTTGATGATATATTGCTCCAAGGTAATGCTTTCCACCGCGGAAAACAGCGAACTAAGATACTTATAGTCAAGATGCAATCCATCGGAAAGGTATTCGGGCCATTTGACCTTTTCCATGGGTCCGGTGTAGTGTATCGCCTCAATCACTAGGTTTTTGATCTGTTCTATCAACTGACCTTTACGATCGTTGATGATCGTAAATCCAATTTTCTCAAGTCGTTCGTTGAGACCTTCCCGTTTTTCAGGCGTGATTTTCCCATTGAGGGTTATTTCACCCAACGACACATTCATATAGGGAATGCCCTCATCGTCCAAAATACCTTTGACGGCCATGATGCATCTCGGACAGACCATGTTTTTGATGTACAACACATCTTTCGATTTACTGGACCCAACTTCCATATCATGCAGTGAATTTCCACAGGGCCTTCAAAAAAATGACGACCACTGCCAATATAACGATCAATATCAAGGCCAATATGCCAAGGATTTTCATTCTTTTTTCCTTTCTATTCTTGGCCGGGTCCCGTTTCCTTTTCGCCAGCCCCCTTTTTTTCTTTCGTCTTTGCCTCCTAAGTTCGCTCATTTTTCCAAAAATGGTTCAACTGGCACAATAGTCAACTATTTGCTCCTAAGGAGTCCTTTGCCAAATAATATGTCAATGTGTTTGAACTATCGCCTTTTCCATAATTTTCTGATCGTTGGTGAGCTGACATACCACAACAAGAATCCGCTCAAAACGGTAATCAATCCCATCAGGGAAAAAATCCGTAAAACCATGGTGTTAAAATCGTCCCGTCCCTCATAGTCCATAGTATGGGTCATCCACAAAAAATCGAACCATCTCCAGGACCGATGCCTTACACGTTGAAACGACCCATCGGTCTCTGAGACATACGCTTTAAGGTTTTCATCCGTTTCATAGGTGATCACATAGGCCGGTAATGGACGTCCACGATACTCGTGCTGCCCACCTGTTTGGGTGAGTCTTTCAACACTTTTGACCTTAAGTTCGGGCAACATATACTGTGAAGCAACGGCTAAGGCCTGTTGTTCATCGATACCCTTTTTGATCTCCCCCGTTTGTGCATCCATCAAAACCCCGCCATTGATCCAATAATAGGGACTTCCCCCTATATTTCTCATTTCCAAAGATTTGATTTTAACGTTCCCGTGTCCATTGGGAGCAATTAAATTCCCAAATTCTGACTGGTCCGGATGCTCCTTGATGAATTGATCTCCATGGATCTCGTCAATGTCCGTCCAACTAAAATATAGTCCACTGATGGTCCACATTAGGAACTGGATCCCAATAAATAGGCCAAGATATCTATGTATCTTTCTGACCTTCATCGATGTTTTTCTTCCGACCATTAGTTCTTCCCGTTGTTCCGTGAGGAGTTATGCATCTTTACAATTTTCCAATCCCCATCCGTTTTTTTAAGGATGGTGGTGGCAACCCCTTTTCTGCTGATCGTTTTGCCCTCACCTCCATTTTCCGATTTTAGGCCAATGGTATAGACATAGCTTTCCGTAGTAAAGGCAAAGGGTAGCTCCACCTTCACTTCAATGGTATAATCCGAAAACCTAAAACTGTTGAAATGTCCAAGTTCTGGACCTATATGATGGTCGAGATAATGTTGATAGGTGCCTTCCACGCCCCCGGATTCAAAAACTTCGGAATCTTCCGCAAAAAGCTCCAAGGTACCTTCCGTGGTCAAATTTTGCAGTGCTTCTTTATAGCTTTCCAAAATCCTCAGCACAGCGGCCCTGTCCTGGTCTAGGTTTTCCTTGTTAGGGTTTGTTTGGCCAAAGCTTGTCCCTGTGAGAAATACGGCCATTAGAAAAATCTGTAAAGTAATACGTTTCATTGGTTTGTTTTAGCATTGTTTAGGTTAGTATTTATTGTATGATAAAGGCTCCCAGGGCAATCGAAATGACGATCCCATACAGGATATGGGCCAACCATTTTTTTAAAATGGCCTTTTTCGGCTGGACAGGTCCATTGTCACGACAACAATCTTTCATCCTTTTTTTCCATTAGTGCCTGACAAGGGAAGGGAACGATTAACTAACTAACTCACCAACCAATCAACTTTGGGTGTTCCCCTCCCTTTCAGGACTTTATTTCCTCATTCATAGTAACCGGACATGACCAACAACAATAGCAATATCGTTTGTCCCGGTTTTAGGGTAATTTCCATGTCATTTTCAATTATCCAATTCTTCCATTAGATCATTTACCAAGGTCAATATCCGTTCTTTCTCTTCCACCGATAATTTTGCATCCTTATGGATCAGGGTATAGGAAGATAGGGGCATCTTATCGTCTTCGATCTGACTTGCGATGGACTTTAGTTTGCTCCTTTTTCTTCGATCCGAATAGTCGCCCCATTCATTGAAATTGAGTTCTTCCTTTCCCTCTTTTATGTGTTCTTCCAAAAACCAGGCGATGGGTTGGACCTTATTGTACCACGGGTATTGGGTGTTGTTACTGTGGCAATCATAGCAAGATACCCGCAAATCGTGTTCGATATCCTTGGCAACCTGGTTCACCGACATGAAGTCCGTATCGGGAACCACATCGCTCAAGTTGGGATCTGTGGGCACAAACTGGATGCCCACAAATCCCAACAGCACTACCAATACTATGATTTTCAGTACTTTCATTTAATTGATTTCCTTTTGCACCTTACCACAGGTCAACATCTTACTTCCAAAAAATGGATTCTGGATTTCGTTGCTTGCGCTGAGCCACGTTCCTCCTTGGTTGTTGTTGTACATGGGGCAGAATTGTTGGTACAAGGTTTTGGAAGTCCCGGTTATCGCAATAAAATCGACCATATCCTTGCCCAGTCCTTCAAAGTGTTCCCGTTGGTGACCGATATCACTTTTGGCGATATGCTCCCCATGTTCCTTGGCCACTTCAATGATATCGGACAGCTCCTTCTGTTGCTGTTCATCGTATCCGCTGATATCAAAGCTGCCCAAGGCACTGGCCAAGGCTTGGCCCGATTTGGCCGCTTCATCCTTATTGTCCGCCACCAGGGCATCCTTCAGTTGGAGGTAGCTGTCGATCACGGATGTGCCCTGTGCATCGGACGAACCCATATCATGGTCCATGGTCCCGTGGTCCATTTCCCCTGCAGTGCTCTCATGGTGATGGCCCTCTTCCGTTCCCATCTCCATATGGGCTCCTTCCTTGTCATTTGTTTCCTTCTTACCGTCCTTACAGGAAATCACGGTAATGGTCAAAAGCGCAATGGCAATTGTACTTAATGTAACTGTTGTTCTTTTCATTGTAATTGATTTTAAGATTAATTCCTCGTTTTGATTGCCCGGGGTAAGCATTTTTGTATTATCCCCTATTATTGTTACTATTTTAATTTTTTCATCTAATTTTCCATTTCTCCCACGCAGGCACTCAGCCCTTATTCTTCCTCGACCGTACGCTTTTTCCCCAAAAAAAATCGTTCCCCGAAAAAAATAAGCACCATCAATGCAAGGGCAACGATGACCACCAAGGGGTCACTACCCGCCTTTGACCAAATAAAGACGCCCAACACCAGTACATCCAGCACAAGGGCCGTAATGAGGATAATGGGATTTGCACCGATTTCCTTTCGTAGATTTTTTAGGACCCCCCAATGGATCCCGATATCCATGATCAAATAAAAGATGGCACCCAATGCAGCGATCCGGGTCAAACTCAGGCTATTTTTTTTGTATTCTACCATTTAAAAACGGGCTAGCAGGCCTCCGCCCCAACCATATCGGTTGTTGTAGTTGGCCTGGATTGAAAAATTACGTGAAAGGATATAGGAGGCCCCTACCAGCCATTGGGTCTCACTTTCATAGGATGAATTCCCCAAATCGTTGACCCATCCAAAATCGGCCCGATATTCATATTCCCCCTCGAGGAAAATCCTTGGAAAAAGCAATAGTTCCCTATCCAACCTTATTCTTGGACGCAGCTGGTGGTCCATACTCACATCCATATTAAAGCGGTATGGGGTAAAATACTTGACCCCTATCAGTCCCACTGTATTGAAGCGGTCATAGGAATCAGGGATGGAGGTTTCCGTGTTCACCCCTGCATAGACCCGTACCCAGTCATTGAGATACCTGTTATAATTGAATTCCACCTCGGCATTTTGGTCGTAGTCAAATTCTGCCCGTACCCCAAATTCATTCCTGATATTACTTGAAACAAGGAAGAGTTCATTAAAATTGGAACCCAATCTGGCAGCACCCCAAGCATAATAATGGTCAGTTTCATCTACCAACTTTTGAACAGGAAAATCCTTCATCCTCACATCCCTTGGGGTATCATAACTGAAAACCCGGGCCATGCCCCCCATCATGTGATAGAGGATATGACAGTGGAAAAACCAATCCCCGTACTCTTCATTATAAAATTCGATGACCACTTTCTGCATGGGCGGCACATTGACCGTATGTTTCAAGGGTGACTTTTCACCATTCTCATTGATGACCCTGAAATAATGCCCATGGAGGTGCATCGGATGGTGCATCATGGTCAGGTTGTTGAGGGTGATCCGGGTTACTTCCCCACCTTTGATCTTGATCTTATCGGTTTCTGAAAGTGGCACACCGTTCATACTCCAGATATACCGTTGCATATTTCCCGTCAGGTTCAACAGAATGTCATTGACGGGCAGATCGGCATTATAGGTAGTACTTTCCTTTGCTTTTAAGAAATCATAGTTGAAATACGTTTTACGGGTATCGTAATCAAAAGCTGAAGTGTCTTTCTGCATCATTGGCATAGTCTGAACCATAGGGTCTTCCATCTTATCCTTATGTCCGGTGGATTTCATTGACGTTGAATCCTTTTCCATTCCTGCCATATCCCCCATCTTTTTATCCATCTCCATGTGCCTATGATCTTCATTCGCATTCATAGGCCTTTTATCATCCATCTTCGCAATGGGTTTATCCTTTTGACCGCTCATTTCGGTCTTATCCATCGACATCCCATTGTGCATACCCATATCCATGCTGCCATCCTTCATGTCCATCTGCATCCCATACTTTTGCATCAAATATTCGGGTGTATTTTTCTTCTTGTTGCCGGCCATTGCCGGAGCTCCCATTTTCATGTCCATTTGGGCCATTTGTTTCATCATCGCCACTTTGTCGGGCCTATCGATGGTCGTTGCGGGAAAAAGCGTTCCCTGCCCTAAATGCAACGAAGTATGCCCGGAGCCGTCCTGTGCCGTGGCCGTTACCTCCAAAGTGCCTTCAGGAACGGTCACGATGACATCATAGGTCTCGGCAATGCCAAAAAGAAAACGACTTTTGGAAACAGGCTCCACATCGACACCATCCCCGGAAACCACCATGGGGTTACCGCCACCGAAATCCATCCAATAATAGGTGGAGGCAGAGGCATTGACGAACCGGAGCCGCACTTTTTCCCCTGGTTTGAAATCAGGGTATTCGGCCAATGTTTTCCCATTGGTCAAAAATGCGGGGTAGTAGATATCCGCAATATCCGCTCCCTCCATACGATCTCGCCAAAATTTGAGCTGTGCACCTAGTGCACCTTCCTTGATGACCCTACTCAAGGGCACCGCGGTCCCTTTTTTGACCTGGTACCACTCGTTTCCCCGTTTAAGGTTTCGGAGCACGTTCATGGCCTTTTCGTTCGTCCAATCGGAAAGCACCACGACCAAATCCTTATCGTAGTCCAACGTCTTTTCCTTGGGATGGATCAATATCGAGCCATACACCCCCTTTTGCTCTTGTAGCATGGTGTGGGAATGGTACCAATAGGTACCTGATTGGTTGATCGGAATCCGATATTGGAAAGTTGTGCCAGGTTCTATGGGCGGTGTGGTCAAATAGGGAACCCCGTCATAAAAATTGGGCAAGATCAATCCATGCCAGTGTACGGAGGTTTCCACATCCATCTTATTGGTCACGTTGATCAGGGCGAGGTCACCCTCGTTGAATTCCAAGACCGGTCCCGGAATACTTCCGTTGATGGTCATTGCATCGGCAGTGACCCCACCGAGGGTCAATTTGTTCTGTTCCAGTACAAGATTGTATTCCCTAACGGGTCTACCTTCCTCTTTTCTGTCCTCACCATTTGTCCCCACTTGCCCAAAAACATGGGTCGTCAAGGCAGTTAGGACAAAAAACAAGATTTTAGATTTCAATATTTTCATCATTCATTCATTTACATTTGTTCAATTACATTTCATCGGTGATTTCACCGCAGGTCAACATAGCCTCTCCGAAATAGGGGTTTTTGATCTCTTTGGTCGTACTCAACCAATAGGCACCTTTGTTGTTATCGGCCATCGGGCAAAACTGTTCGTATATCTTTTGATCCACCCCAAAAAGCTTGATACCATTGGATAAATGGGCGGACAGCTGTTTAAAATGGTTGCGTTGCACCTTGACATCCGATATCTTTGAAATGGAATTCGCCGAACTGGAGATTTCCTTCGATATCGTCATCCAATGGCCGTGCGCCTTCTTGTCCGTCAATTGTTTCATATCCACATGTTCCAAGGCCGACAACACTTTTTTTGCAGCGGCATTTGCCTTGGTACCATTATCATTGACAAGGGCATCCTTTAACTCCAAGTAGGCGCTCAACACCTGTTTCAATTGGTTTTTAAAAGTCGCTGTCGCCGTCATTCGCTGGTTCATATCGGAATGGTCTATTTTGTTTTCCAAGCCGGGATCCCCCATATCCATTTCCGAATGATCGCTACCGCCAGTACCCTTGTCATCCCCCATCTTCATGCCTCCGTGGTTATGTCCCGTCATGGCGGGCCCGCCCTCAGGATTCATCATGCTCGGTTTCCCGGCCAATTGGGCCGCCGCATCGATACTGAAGGTCCCGTTTACCGCGATCTCATCCCCTTCCTGCAGTCCCTCCTTCACAATGAACCCATTTCCCAATGATGGTCCCAAGGTGACATCGCGCAACACAAAATTCACCCCATTGGATGTGGTATTCTTGATGTATACCACAGAACGTTCCCCGGTCCACATCACTGCCGACTTAGGAATGGTTATCGCTTCTGATGCAATGGGCTGTTTTGCTTTCACGGTTCCGGAAGCGAACATTTCCGGCTTTAACCTTAAACCGGCGTTCCCGATTTCGATTCTGGCCTTGGCAACCCTAGTCATGGGATTGATCACCGGGTCGATATAGGAAATCCTGCCTTTGAAATTTTCGCCCGGGAGGGAGGGTATGGTAAAGACCACTTCGTCGCCTTTCCTTACCCAGGGCATGTCGGACTCATAAATATCGAACAATACCCAAACGCTGTTCAGGTTGGCAATTTGATATAATGCCTTGCCCTTGTTGACATAGTCGCCAAGGTTTACCATTTTTTCGGTAACGTAGCCTGAAACATCGGCATGTATCGGCAATTCCTCCTTAACGGTCCCAGATTGAAGTATCTGTACGATTTGGTTGTCGGAAAGCTTCCAGTTTTTTAATTTTTCCTTGGCGGCATTAAAAAACTGCGGTTGGGTGTCCGCCACCTTTCTTGCTTCAAAAAGTTCCTCTTGGGCAGTGACCAGGTCAGGGGAATAAATATAGGCGATGATCTGCCCCTGCTTGATGTACTCCCCTGTAAAATTCACCATTAGCCGTTCCACCCTCCCGGGAATATGGGTAGATTGGGAATAGATCGATCGTTCATCCGCTTCCACCTTGCCATTAAGATCGATCAATTTGACCGGGGCGGTCTTGCCCACGATTTCCGTAGAGACATTGGCAAGCTGCATGGCCGTTTTCGACATGCTTACGGCCATAGGGTCCAGTTCCGAACCGTTATCACTTTCCAAAGGGATCAAGTCCATCCCACAAATGGGGCAATCTCCCGGTTCCGGCTGTCTGATCTGCGGATGCATCGAGCAGGTCCAAGTGGTTTCTTCCGATACTTCCGAAGCATGTTGGTGTTCCTCCGTGGCATTGCCCTTCGAGCCTCCGAACAATAGCCAACCCAGCAAAAGTCCAAGAACCAGGGTGGACAAGGCTATTTTTACTATTTTTTGTGTTTCTGATTTCATCTGATTATTTTTTTGCCGTGATATAGTTAAACTTGGCCAACGCTATTTCATACTGCGTCAATGCGCTTATTTTCAATTTAGTATACTTCAACAACTGTTGCTGCATTCGCAACACCTCCTCGAAGTCCTTCCCGGAATTCCCATAGGCAGTGAACAACAGATTGAGTGCTTGTTCCGATTCCATGATCTGCTCATCAAAGAGGGAAATCAGATCGGTCTGCTGCCTTATGTCAAAAACAGCCATTTCATAATTGGTCTTCAATGTATTGGTGACTTCCTTTTTTTGCAGTGCATAACTTTCCTGCATCAATTGGGCCTCTTTTTCGGCTGCCCTGTACTTACCCCTGAATAGGGGCAGGCTCAAGGTAACCATGGGCATCAATACATCCTTGCCGTTATCGGGAACCACCATGTCCGTTCGCTCATCGACCATTACATAGTCCAGTCCGATCCCGACTTTTGGCAAGCCTTGTTTAAGGGCTGCCCTTTCAGAGGCCGCTGCTGCCTTGACCTTTAATTCCAGGGAATTCAAAAGCGGATGGTCCACCACCAAGGAATCTTTTGTGTAATCAATGGGCAGTACATTGACCCCAAAGGTCTCAGGGATGTTTATTTGTTCATCTTCCTTACGGTCCAATAGTTTATTGAAGGACGCCAGAAGGGGGATTTCCTTATGTTTAAGGATACCCAGATTCGTCCGGGCTTCCTTTAAAAGCACGTCCACCCTTAAGACATCGACCAATGATCCCAGGCCGTTTTTAAATTTCGTATTGGAAACCGTCTTGTAGGATTCCAGGATGGCGATGTTGTCCTCTTCGATCCGTACCCACTCCTTAAGTTCGTACAATGGAAAATAAGCTGCCGAAACCTCGTAATAAAGTTTGTTCCTGGCATCCAAAAAAGACTGGTACTTGGCCTCTGCCATAAGTGCAGCGGCATCACCTTGGGCCTTTAAGGTTCCAAACCAAGGAAACATCTGGGTCAGTGAAAACCTTGCCTTTTGGGGCCCTACCCGGGTTTCGACCGGGGAGATGAAGTACCCAAAGGACAGGTTTGGATCTGGTAAAGCCTTCACCTGCGGTACCTTTTGTAACGCCGCCTCAAAATCTTTGTACTGTGAAAGCAGCCCCGGGTTGTTCCCAGCAGCAATCTCAAAGTAGTCCTCCAAGGTCTGGCCATTGGATAGGATACTTGTCAAGATAAATATAATGGTCACTACCTTTTTCATTTTACTGTATTTTTTTCAATGCTTTGTTGCGATTTTTAATGACTGTTTCCCTCCAATAGGCTTGGAGTACCGGGACCACGAACATGGTCATGATCTGTATGGTCATTCCCCCAAAAGTCGGGATGGCCATGGGAATCATGATATCGGCCCCTTTTCCGGTCGAGGTGAGTATTGGTAAAAGGGCGATAATGGCCACTGCGGCCGTCATCATGGCGGGACGAACCCTTTTTTTCCCTGCCTCCAGAACCGCCGCTCTCACATCCGGTACGGTTTGAGGGTTCTTTTCCTCGAAAACCTGGTGGATGTACGTACCCATGATGACACCGTCATCGGTGGCAATACCGAAAAGCGCGATAAATCCTACCCAAACCGCAACGCTTAAGTTGATCGTGTGCATTTGGAACAGATCGCGCATGTTGACCCCTGCAATGGCAAAATTCATGAACCAATCCTGACCATAGAGCCAGAGCATTATGAAACCTCCCGCAAAAGCAACAAAAACGCCTGAAAAATGGATGGAGGATGCGATGACCGTCTTGAACTGAAAAAACAGGAGCAAGAAAATCACGATCAAACTGATCGGTATGACAATGGACAGTCTTTTCACTGCCCTGATTTGGTTCTCATAACTCCCAGAAAACTTATAGCTTATTCCGGCGGGAACCGTTAATTCCCCTGCATCGATTTTTTTCTGGATGGCTTCCTGGGCATCGTTCACCACATCGACTTCCGCAAAACCGTCCCGTTTATCAAAAAGCACATAGCCCACCAAAAAGGTGTTTTCGCTCTTGATGGCCTGAGGCCCGCGGACATATTCAAAATCCACCACTTGGGATAAGGGAATTTGCGCCCCTACCGGTGTGGGAATCAAAATTTTCTTCAACGATTCCGGGTCGTCCCTCAATTCCCTCGGGTAGCGCACCCGCACGGGAAAACGTTCCCTTCCCTCAACGGTGGAGGTGATCTTCATCCCACCGATCGCTGTTTCGATGCTTTGCTGCACATCTTCAATGTTCAAACCATATCGGGATATCCCGTCCCTGTTGATATTGAGGTGCAAATAAGGTTTGCCGACTATTCTATCGGCGAATGCGGCTTCTGCCTTGACCGAGGGCACTTCCTTCAAGATACCTTCCAATTGCATCCCAAAATCCTCGATGGTCTTCAAATCGGGCCCAAAAACCTTGATCCCCATGGGAGCGCGCATTCCGGTCTGCAGCATCACCAACCGGGTTTCAATGGGCTGTAATTTGGGAGCAGAGGTTATGCCCGGGATCTTGGTGACCTTTACGATCTCATCCCAGATATCGTTGGGGGATTTGATATGGGGCCTCCAGTTTCGGAAAAACTCACCGTCCTCATCCACGATCAGGTCCTTCTCGGCAATCCCTCGCTGCAAGGCTTCCTCATTGGTCAAAGTGTCTTTATGCTGGGTAATGAACCTGTCCTTTCGATCTACTTTATAACGGACCCTATGTCCGTCTTCATTCACAATGAATTCAGGTTTATAGTTGATGATGTTCTCATACATGGAAATGGGTGCAGGGTCCAGTGCGGATTCAACGCGACCGAGTTTACCGACAACCAAGTCCACTTCGGGTATGCTTCCCAAGAGCATATCCAACTGTCCAACCACCCTTTTGTTGTATTCCACCCCTGAATGCGGCATGGATGTCGGCATCAACAGGAACGAACCTTCATTGAGCGATGGCATGAACTCGGACCCTATTCCCGGGAATCTCTTGGAAGCTGCCTGCCATCCCGAGGTCTGTCTGACACTTTTCCAACCTACCGATTCAAAGCCTTTGGCCACGATTCCAAAGGTGCTATCGAACCCCAGCCAAACCAATACCCCAAAAAACAGGGTCACGAATGGGATGAGCATGAACTTTCCCTTGTTTTCCAGACACCACTTTAGGACCGGGGTATAGAAATGTACGATTCCCATCAAAGCGGCCAGGATAATGCCCACTAGGAACAACACAAAAAAGTAGTTGACCACAATACCGTTTTGGGGTCCCAAGGGCATCCATTCCTCGGTCAGGAAGAACGAGGCGATAAAAACGGTCAATCCCAAATTGATATAGTTGGGAAACGATTTATAGTGCTCCGGCCATTTGGGTTCCATCAAATTGTTCAACCCAATGAGTGAAATGACCAATGGCAACCACATCTGGGCATAGAATGCAAAGATAAGCCCAGTGGATATCAATAGAATGGACCAAAATCGTCGCACCCGTTTCTTGTCATAATCCACCCCCAGTACAAAATGGGCCAAGGCAGGCAGTACAACGATTCCCAGTACAAAGGCGCTCAACAGGGCGAAGGTCTTGGTAAAGGCCAAGGGCCTAAATAACTTGCCTTCTGCCGATTGCATGGCAAAGACAGGCACAAAGCTCACGACAGTGGTCGCCAATGCGGTGGTAATTGCCGAGGCCACTTCCACGGTGGCCCTATATATTACCTGAATGAGTTCCTTGCCCTTGGCACCATGGTTCTCGGGCATTTCCAAATGTCGGATAATGTTCTCGACGAACACGATCCCCACGTCCACCATCACCCCTATGGCAATGGCTATCCCGGAAAGGGCCACCACATTGGCATCTACCCCGGCATATTGCATGACAATAAAGGTCATTAGCACCCCGACGGGCAATAGACTTGATATGATCACAGAGGCCCTCAAGTTGAGGACAAGTACCAGTACAACGATGATGCTGATCAGTATTTCGTGGGACAGGGCATTTTCCAAAGTGCCTATGGTCTCGTGGATGAGCTGTGTCCGGTCATAAAACGGGACCACGGTCAATTGGCTTTCCACACCATTGGCCAAGGTCTTCTTGGGCAATCCGGGTGCGATTTCCTTGATCTTGTCCTTCACATTATTGATGACCGCCAAGGGATTGGAACCATAACGGGCGACCACTACGCCACCTACCACTTCGGCGCCCCCTTTATCGAGCACGCCCCTTCGTGTGGCCGGTCCCAAGCTGACCACCCCAATATCCTTGATCCGAACCGGGACATTGTCAAATACGGCAACCACCGCCTTTTCTATGTCTTCCGTATTTTTGACATATCCCAAGCCCCTGACCAAATATTCTGCTTGATTGACTTCAATGGTCTTGGCGCCCACATCCCTGTTCGACTTCCGTACGGCCTCCATGACCTTGTATAAGGGGATATTATAGGCCTTTAGGGCATCCGGATTTACATCCACTTGATATTCTTGGACATAACCCCCGATCGAAGCCACTTCGGACACCCCGTCCACGGCATTCAATCCATATTTCACATAAAAATCCTGGGCGGTCCGTATCTCGTGCAGATCCCATCCTCCCGTAGGATTGCCATCCTTGTCCCTTCCTTCCAAGGTATACCAATATACCTGTCCCAATGCCGTGGCGTCGGGACCCAAAGTCGGGGTAACGCCATCGGGCAACAGACCCGTGGGAAGTGAATTCAATTTTTCCAGGATCCGGGAACGCGACCAATAAAATTCCACATCATCATCAAAAATGATATAGATACTGGAAAATCCAAAGATGGATGAACTACGGATTGTTTTCACTCCTGGAATCCCCAGTAAATAGGTCGTCATTGGATAAGAAATCTGATCCTCGATATCTTGTGGCGAACGTCCGGGCCATTGCGTGAAAACAATTTGCTGGTTTTCCCCAATATCGGGAATGGCATCCACGGGCACCGGGTCTTTGGGAAGAAAGCCCGTATTCCAATTGAAGGGGGAAGTGACAATCCCCCAGGTAACCAACATTATTAAAACGAGAACGGTCACCAGTTTGTTCTCTAAAAAGTATTTTATGATTTTATTGAGCATATCATGAGTTTATTGTGTTGGAAATAGTGAAATTGTTCCAAAGGCAATAAATACCTAGGGCCATGCCAAAAACCATAGCACGGCCAAACGTCATCGATATGCTCTTAAATAAGGAAAGTTTGATCAAGAATCTGAATATCCTTGACCAAAAGGGGCGGAGGGTAATGTACGACAGGAACTATATTTTCCTGTGATCCCTCAAAAAGATTTATGTAACTGTAGGTGAAGGCAATTAGGAACTGATGCTCCCCTATACTTACATTTTCAACTGAAAGTAGAAGATCTTCCTGCCCGAGGACAGAAAGTGTCTCATCTTCACAGCATCCATTTTTTTGCAGATTATGTTCATGCGAATCGGATGCTTGTTGCACATCCATTCCACAGGATTCCGCTTTACCGAAGAAGGAAAAATCAACAAGATCCTCACCACAATAGTGTTGCCCCACCGCAAAGGAAAATGTGGAGGCCAGCACATTCAGTGCCATGAAACAAGATAATATTTTGAACCAAAATAGTTTCATATGCGATTACAAAACTACAATAATTTTAACAACCCTATTTTATTTAACATATTTTTTATGGTGATTTCATGTAAAATCCTTGCCATTCCACAGCCCTGAACCTAAGCAGGTCCCACAAAATCATCGGTTTGATTTTCAATTACATATAGTGTGACAAAACGTTCCCTGGCCAGCAATGACATAACGGCTTTTTCAGGTCGGCCTTATGTCAGAAATGAAGGAAGGACGGGCTATGATATTTTGTCTTCCATAGGGAATAATGGTATACCAATTTCTTAGGCTGGGCCACAAAGGTTGTCCCATCCCACATCCTGTCGGTGGATCGGGCACATTGACCTTTAGCTTCACCTGTTGCCCAAGCAACAGAAATCGAATGGGCATATGAAGTTGTTCCACCCAATCCAAAACATGATGTCCATCATGTTTTTTCAGAAGTAGTTCCCATACTTTTGAAACAGGAACAATCCACATTATCAGAATACAAAAAACTATTAATGTATGAGTGAGTTAAGATCGAATTGATTTCAATATGTTTTATGATCGGTGTACTATTTTTTTTAATTTTAATAGGTGAAGCAAACCATATCGAAAATATTATCCCTGTTTCTAGCCTGTTCCGTATTGGTCAGTACGACTTCCTTTGCTTCCAACGCCCATTTTTGTTGTAACAAATTAGTCAGTTTTTCCGTGACAGGAAAGGCAAAACCCTGCGACCAAAAGCTTCAAAGCCCCAAAAGCCCCTTAAGGAAGTGTTCTTTGGAGCAAAAGAATTGCTGTAGCAACGTTACTTATGCCAATTTCGGCAAGGATGACCTGATGGTTCGATCTTTTGACCTTGATTTCGATACACTCATAGTTCCATATACCTCCATTTTTTACCATACCGATCGCTCTGGTGGGCTACAGGAAAGCATTGTTCCTTTTAAAGACTATATCCCCCCTTGGGTCGAACGAAACCTCCCTATCCTCCACAGGACTTTATTGATTTGATTTTTTTTCCACCTTGGGCACTATGCCCTGGTTTGTCCCTTTGTAAGGACATTCGTCCTTTAAATGGCTGGGGCATTTTCAGGACAATACATTCTGATCTGTTGTAAAAACGACGATTTATCAATGGAGATTGTAACAACAAATGGTTATATCACAATAACCCAAAATCGAAACCCTATGAAAAATTATGATACCCTTTCAGAAGCCATATCCGATTTACAGGCAAAGGGCTACACCTATGATTTTAATCTCAAGCCCCATTGTCTGGAATGCGCTTCCCTTAAAATCGAAATTCGACCGGAAGACTTTAAGGTCGACCAGACCCATCGTTTTGAGGGGATGAGCAGCACCGATGACAACAGCGTGCTGTACGCCATATCCTCCAAGGATGGCATTAGGGGCATCCTGGTGGATGCCTATGGCGTCTATGCCGAAAACATTTCTGAAAAAATGAGAAAAAAATTACGATAACCCAAAAGAAGGACCGATGATGGAAAAGCACCAACACCACGACCATTCACGGATGAACCACGATAAGACCGACCACTCCAAAATGGACCATGGCCCTGGGGGCCATTCGGGGCACAACCCCGCACATGGCCAAATGGGCCACGACCACCACAAAATGATGATCGCCGACTTTCGAAAGCGATTTTGGACAACACTGGTACTCACCATACCCATTTTGTTCCTATCGCCCATGATCCAGGATTTTTTTGGATATGAATTCCTGCTTCCCGGCAACCCTTACTTTCTTTTTGGGCTTTCCACCATTGTATATTTCTATGGGGGATGGCCTTTTTTGAAAGGTTTTTGGTCAGAAATAAAACAGGGTGCACCGGGAATGATGACCTTGATCTCCATGGCCATTTCCGTAGCCTATTTCTATAGCACGGCCACCGTATTCGGACTGAAGGGCCAAGACTTTTTCTGGGAACTGTCCACCCTTATAGCCATCATGCTACTCGGGCATTGGATAGAGATGAAGAGCGTCCTTGGTGCCTCAAAAGCCTTACAGTTGTTGGTCAGCATGATGCCTGCCGAAGCACACCGTGTCAAAGGGGAAACCATAGAGGACATACCGTTGGAAGCGGTATTGAAAGATGACATCATACTGGTCAAGCCGGGGGAAAAGGTCCCAGCCGACGGTACCATCGTCGAAGGCAGCAGTTACCTGAACGAATCCATGCTCACGGGGGAATCGAAACCTGTAAAGAAAGAGAAAAAGGACAAGGTGATCGGCGGTTCCGTCAATGGCAACAGCACCTTAAAAATCAAAGTGGAGCACACGGGCAAGGATAGTTACCTCAACAAAGTGATCACGATGGTGGAAGAGGCCCAAAAGACCAAGTCCAAAATGCAAAACCTTTCCGATAGGGCCGCCAAATGGTTGACCTATATCGCCTTGACCATTGGTTTTGGGACCCTGGCGGTATGGTTGGCCCTGGGTTTCCCCTTTGTTTATGCCCTGGAACGCATGGTGACCGTTATGGTCATTGCCTGTCCCCATGCCCTGGGTCTTGCCATCCCTTTGGTGGTGGCCATTTCCACCGCGGTATCCGCCCAAAACGGCCTATTGATCCGCAACAGGACCGCCTTTGAGGAATCCCGGAAGATTTCGGCCTTGTTATTTGATAAAACGGGGACCCTGACCAAAGGTGATTTTGGCGTTACCCGAATCCAATCGGTCGATGACAACTATTCCCAGGATGAAGTCCTTCGCCTGGCAAGTGCCTTGGAACAAAGCTCGGAACACCCCATTGCCGTGGGTATCATCAAAAGGGCCCAAAAGGAAAAGGTCACCATTCCCAATCCCTTGAACTTTCATGCGATCACTGGAAAAGGGGTCGAGGCAACCGTGGAGGACAAACCGGTAAAAGTGGTCAGTCCCGGTTTTTTAAGGGACAACAACATTCCCATTCCCAAAGACGCCTATAGCGATGCCGCCGAAACCGTGGTATTTGTGTTGATCGAGGAAAAACTGGCCGGATACATTGCACTGGCCGATGAGATACGATCGGAATCCCAAGAGGCCATCCAAGTATTCAAGAAGAACGACATCAAGGTATTGATGGCCACTGGGGACAATGAAAAAACGGCCAGGGCCGTTAGCGAAAAACTCGGTTTGGATGGCTACTATGCCGAAGTGTTGCCCCACCAAAAAGTGGAAATAGTGGAAGAACTCCAACGTAAGGGCGAGTTCGTGGCCATGACCGGGGACGGTGTGAACGATGCCCCGGCCCTTGCAAAGGCCAATGTGGGCATTGCCGTTGGTTCCGGTACGGACGTTGCGGCGGAAACCGCCGACATCATCTTGGTCAACAGTAACCCCAAGGATATAGCCAATCTCATCCTGTTCGGCAAGGCCACCTACAACAAAATGATCCAGAACCTGATTTGGGCAACGGCCTATAATGTGGTGGCCATTCCGTTGGCCGCCGGTGTACTGTATTCCTCAGGGTTTGTCATGGGCCCTGCCGTCGGTGCGGTGTTCATGAGCCTGAGCACCATCATTGTGGCCATCAATGCGCAGTTGTTAAAACGTAAGATAGGAAGTAATCAGATCAAAGGATGATAGGCAAATAGAGCAATTTAGCATATAAAAGGGTGCATTCCCAATAGCAATACGGATTTTCAGTGTTCCCGCAATCCTATTAGGCCACTACGAAGAGAATACTGGATTCTGGTATTAATACTGCTGGAAGCCAGTTCCATTTTTCCTGAGGTGTACCATTCCTAATTTATTTCCTTTCTTGGTAACCATTATAACCTTTGTTATGGCAAAATTTTGTTTTCATGTTAAAGTGTATACCCTATAAGGGATTCCACTTCTCTTTATCGATAGGTCAATAGTTGAGCTCCAACCTTCTGCCTCCACGGCTTTCCAAGAGAATCAGTCTTAGATGCTCCTTATCGAATAGGACAAATTTAGGTAGCACAAGTACAAATCGTTGGGAAGTCCCGGTTTTAATAATTTTGGGTCGTTCAATGATATAATGGGGTTCCAACCTGGTTTCTTGATACGAGGATCTCCGTTTCAAGCTGCCATTTATCCTTAGGGCCTCAAGGGTGCCTACTTCAAAATCAATGCCTGATCGGTTGCGCACCTCTACAACCATAAATACTTGAGCGTTTCGGTAGACCAACCTTTTCAACAGCAATCGGATTCCCTTTCTTCGCACCGATGCCAAGGCACCATTCCCATCACTTGATGGCAATCCCCTTAAAAGAGGAAATCGAGCTGTGTGGGAAGCCAAGGAATCCCCTTTTTTACCAGGTAATGGCTGTACTGGACCAATGCTATGCGCCTTGTCCACAAAAAAATGGGTTTGGGCAACGTTTTCCCTATAGGCCACCTTAAATTCATATGCTTGTCCGTCCATGGTGACCACCAAAAGGTTGGTAATGGTGTTGGCTGTGGACTGCAATAGCCCAAAATATTGAGCTTCTTCCCGGTTATAGGTAAAGATCGCTTTAGTGTTTCCCGTTATAGCCTGTTTGATGGGACTGGGAAAAAAGAGGGCCACGTTCATTTGTGAATTGGCTTGGATGGTGTCCAAAACCTTTTGGCCCGATACGGTGTGCCCATAGGCCATTAGCATTACTGCAATGATGACGTTTAGTGTTTTCATGATCTAGGTATTAAGAAAAATTGATAATGGTCGGAAATCTGAACTTTAACGGTACGTTGATCACGCTGAAATATGCGTTTGATCCCATTGAACTGGGGCACACCCGGCACATTGATCTCTCCAAGGCCCTCATCCAAAGACCGATCCACCACTTCACCCCGCAGATGGTTCTTCACATAAATCCCTTCCTGCCCATCCTGGGCATCATAGGCTTGCATATCCATAAGGGTTGTCCCCAATCGGGTAAGTTCCACCATCACCCGGTTGGGCCTTATCTTTACAAAGCCATAGAGGCGGGTACCTCCTGGCATCCTTTTCCCATCCACAACATAGTCATGGGCGAGTCGCAAGTCCAATCGTTGTCCATCCCGAAGGGTCTGGTCCCCATCCACATACACCTTGGCCACAGCAGTAGTTGGTAAATTTCCATCGGAACGGTTCCTTTTTGGATTGGAGGCAAAGAACAGTTGATGTACCGATCCTAGCTCCGTTTCCGTCCTTGGTGAACCCATTGTCAACTTTTCATCGTCTACCTTTACCTTCTTTACAGTCCCCAACCTGGGCATTACGCCTGCATCCGACACAGAAACTTTTTTCGCAGTAAAGGCATTGGTATCAAAGACACTGTCTATGATACGCTGCTTTTCATATTCCATATAATCGGGATTGAAATACCCTTTATCATCCACCATCTGGTCGGGATACACTTGTGGTGCCGTGGATTGTTTTTCCACCTTGATGGCTTCCACGGCTTCCAGTTTGGTTTCAAACTCCACCGAAGTGTCCTCCAGATCCGGCATGGGGATCCTCCCTACATCAAGGCTTTCCTTTTTTGGCTTACCAAAAGTGACGATGCTATATATGGTGATAAAGAGTACCATACATGCCAGTACCAGCACAAAAACTATTTTATTCTTCTGTGTTTTCATGAGTTTCTAGTTTACGAAGTGAGTTTTCAAAAAAATCAGTGATCAACAATCCATGAGGATTATGGGGAAAATTCCGTTCCACCTGGATCAAATGTCCCGAGGTCACCAGTTCATAGGTATCGGTGACGGTTCCCCGATTGATCCGTATGTGCAATTGGGTCCTAAACGCAAAGGAAGACCCATCCCAATCCAGCTCTGTATCGATTCGGATGACCTCTTGCACAAGGGAATATTGCAACAACCGGTTATAGAAACCGTCTGCCTTTTTCTGTTGAAAGACAGCACCAACGGAGGCATTGCCCAACCAAAGGGCCTTCTCCATGTTCTTCTCATAACTGCCGGCATCCACCCCATAAAACCACCTATGAAACTGTTCCAAATGGGCCAGGGCCTCCACTTCCAGATGATCCCGTTGTTCGGCCCAGGAAAGCGGTATGACCTCCCCTTCCCCATTGACCACGAAGGCCCCGTTCAACGATTCACGGTATATCCTGCCCACTAGGACCATAGCAACCATACAGACCAAAACCGAGGCGATAACCACGGCAAGAACCACAAAACGGTTGAGCCGCAGCACATGAACAATACTTTTAAAAGGTGTTTTCATAGACTTCAATTTAACCGGTGAACAATCGAAGGGTAAAACTGGTCGCCCTTCGGTACAATTTAAATTTGAGCAAGACAATAAAGCCAATGGTCCCGAGTTCAATGATCGGGGCAAAGAATTCACTCCCAAAATCAAAACCAAAGAGGTTCCCCCAGAAGTTGGTACTGATCTCCGTATAAAGGTTGTTGACGAAGACATTGACCAAAAAGAAGGCGGGAACCAGCATATATACTGCTGCATAGAGCTTGAAATAATTATAGGCCAATGGCCTGAACTTTTCAAAGACGGCCAAGCTGATGACCAAGGGAAAAAAGGCCTGTAGGATTCCCAATAGGAAATATCGCTCTGCAAGGAACAAAGGATAGATGAACAGGTCCATCAACCAAAGAATGACCCCGATGATAAAGGCCAAGACCTTTAATCCGTACAAAGGAGTGACCAAGGCCTCATACAACAGTGCCATGGCTTTCTTGGCGGCTTCCAAGGCACCCACATCCCGTTCCAGGTCCACATCCTGCAACTGTAATGGGAGGAGTGCCGGAGCCGTGTCCCGGTATTGGGTCTCAATGGCGACCAAAATCCCATCAAAAACTCCCAATACCTCAGTTGAAAAGATGACCAAGAGCACCACCAAAAAATTCTTGGCCAGTTCCGTTGGGGTCAACCCCCAGGTATGGCCATCGGTAGAAGCTATTCCCTCATTGTATTTCTTCAAAATATTGATCAGAAAGAACAGCACGGCCAGGGTCTTCATCCCCACTATCGTGTATTGGGAGAAATCACTGTCCTTGATGGTCTGGAAGACCGCATCCACATATTCCAATCCTATGCCCAAAAAGTATCCCGCCATCAGTATTCCGTTTCCCGGTTATTGATGATATCCTGCATCCTCCGAAAGGAAATAATCTCTCGATAGCGTCGGGTCTTGACCTCCAACTCGGCCACCATTTCCTGGGACTGCACCTTTTTTTCCATCAAAATGGCGGTACGCTCCGCATCGGTCATCTTCAAAAAATCACTGGACAAGATCTGGTTCACAAAATCCAGGTCATCAATGGCCGTATCCATAATCTGTTCAAAGGCTTTGGATACCTGTTCCACCTCTCCTGCCTTGATATAGGGGGAGTTCAAAATGTCACTTAGATCATTTTGCACCGTCCGAAACAAAATCTCATTGTTACGGGCCAGTTCCCGGACTGCCTTCAATTGTTTGATGGTATTGTTGACCTTGACAATATTGTCCTTCTGTTCCTTTAAAAACTCCACGGTCTTCAATAATTCCGAGGTCTGTTTGGCCGATTCCAACAAGGACTTGGTCATACTGATAAAGTTCGTATTGTCATACACCGGCATCCCCTGGGCCGTAGCACGGCCGGGCAAGGAAATGGCCAAGATCAGTGCAAATATCAAAGTCTTGGGATTCTTCCAAAGGGTTTGTTTTATTGTTACTCTCATATCATTTTCTTTTGTTGATTTATAAATTCAGTAATGGCCCGTTCCATATTCCCAAACTGTTCAAAGAGCTCCATAAGCTGGCCATGTTCCACCCCATCGGTGAGATAGGCGGCATAGACCTCTGGGGGCACCTCCAAGCGAAAGACATTGCTTTCCTTCCCGATTTTGATAAAGATTTCGGTGTATTTGCGCACCCCGGTAAGGTTGTTTCTAAGGGACTTCAATTGATTGAGATCATGGTTGGAGAGGTGCAACCGTCTAACCAATTCATCATAGCCCTTCTCGTTCCGTAAACTGTACACGACCTGCGTATTCTCCAGGATACTTGCCGAAGTGGCATTTTCCGGTAATTGGTTGATGGATTGCAGGATGATACCAATGGCCCCGTTTTGCTTTCGGATGGCCTGGTAATAGAACTCCACACTCTCCAATACATGGGGAAATTTAAGCTGCTTGGCAAACTCATCGAAAAGAATAATGCCCCGTTCCGACCTGTTCCTCCAAATGGTGCGTTGGATGGAGGACTTGATCAATTTGAGCATTACGGACAGGATTTCCTTATTGTCTCGCACTTCGTCCAGTTCAAAGACAATCAGGCGCTTGTCCTCTATTTTATAGGTCTGGTCTTCTGCCACATGGAACAGAAAACTGTACAGTCCCCCATCCACATATTCGGAAAGAATGTGCAAAAATCCATAGACATTGAAATCGGATTCATGAACTCGGGTCTCCTCGATCAAGGTATCCTTGTGCTTATCAACAAACTGATATAGGGAAGCCAAGGAATGCCCCGCCCTGACAGCATCATAATAGTGCAACAACACTTTTTTCAAGGCCACTTCCTTGGATTTGGTCACCTGGTTTTCAGCCAAGAGCTCCAAAAGAAAGAGGGCCAGATCTTCCAGTCGTTCAGGGGTCAAATCGGACGGATCGGCGATATAAAAGGGATTAATACCCAAATTCTTGCCTTGCTCATAGCGAAGGACCACGTGATCATCGGGATACAATTGGGCAAATTTGGCATAAGAACCCCCTAAATCGATAATGACCAGTCGTACATCCGCCTCAAAGTATTGACGTAGGATATTATTGGCCAAGAAGGATTTCCCTTCTCCTGTCGGGGCAAAAATGGCAAAGTTCCGGGCCTTGATACGCCTTTTCCCCTCGTCCCATACATCCTTGACCACAGGAATATTGTACTGTCTATCATTAAAAACGATTCCTGTTTCATCAGAGCGATAATTGGTATTGTTGATATACAGACAAAGGGCTGCCTTCAGGTCCATCACAAAAAGATCTTCATTGGAAAAGTTGGAAGCATAACTGGGATAGGAGTTCAAAAAATAATGTTTGCGCTCCTCCCCATGGGGATGATAGGGTCGTATATCCAGTTCCTTCAATTGCGCCTTGATGCCAGAAGCAATTCGCTTCAACACCCCAACTTCCGTATGCCAATAAACAATATTCACATGGCCACGAATTATTCGTGCGGTATCATCCCCATTGATCCTGTCCAAGATATGTTGGACCTTGTTGCGGACCACTTTGTTCTGGGAACCAAAATTGGAGCTCTTGGAGAGTTCCTCAATTTTTTTATCCAATAGTTTACGCCATTGATGGGTATCATCTAGATATAGGATTTGGTTGATGATATGGTTCTCCCCCAATTCCAGTCCCAGACCGTCCAAAAAACCTTTATGAAAACTGAATCCGTCCGAACTGAATTTCCCGTTGGGCACACTGCTTTGCACGGTTTCTCCAAAACATTCTTCATGGTTGATGGCCATCACATCAAAATAATGGTCACCAATTTCTATGGGGCCTTTCCCAAACTGGATATCCGTATCAAAATCAAGATTGTATCCATTGAAATAAGCATGGGTATGCTCCAATATGGCTTCAGGTTCCATGGGTACCATGGACACGCTTTTGGAGTTGTTGATATAGGATACCGCATCGTTGACGGCGGTCACAAATTCCGCTACCTGCACATCCAGTTTCCGGTGCAACCCTTTCTCTACTTTTCGAAAGGGATTGACATATTTGGTGGCATTAAGGGCTTTATCAAGAGGAAGTACAAAGAAGAGATAACTCTGATGGTCCAAATGCTCCCTACCCACAAAATAATCATGGGTGGCCTTGGCCAGAAAGGTTTCCTTTGGAAGGTTCCTAGCATCATAACCTTTCTTTTGATACCTATCCTGCTTATGGATAATAGCACCCACGGGCAAGGATTTAAAGGCCTGGAACCACATCCCGTGCAGCTCCTCAAAATCCGTCTCAGAAAGGGAGTATATCTCAGGTAATTCCACTTGATAACACAACACCACATCTCCATTGCTCCCAAAAACCACATGGTTCTGGATATCCAGGATTGGGTGATATGCATTGAAATTGAGCTTAGACATAGTCAATGGGATTCAATTGTTTGAGGCTTATAATCTTGGGAAAGGTTTGCACTACCTTGAATTGGAAGGGTTTCTTCACCCACTGCAACAATGCCCCATAGAGCAGGGCATTGAAGAGCAGTAGGCACACGATGACACCAAAATGAAAAGAAAAAATGATGATCAAAAGCGAACCGATGACAGCAACCATCATCAAGGCAAACAGGGAAATGGACAGTCCCATGATCATGGCACGTTTTCGAATATTTCTATAGACCCCGTACTGTTTCATCAGACCACGATTCCGATGAGATAGGTAAAGATGCCCACAACGGCACCAGCGATCAACACAAAGACCAAGACCCGGGTAATGCCCCTTTTTAGGTCAGCATTTTCCCCAAAGAAATGTCCGGCATTGAAAAGGAAACCCACCAGAAAGATGACCCCCAGTATAATGGGAAAGATGGCCCGAATGGTATCTGAAATATCGTTGACCGAATCCTCGATGCCCCCGATCTGGGCCAAAACGGCACTGGAGGTAAAAAACAACATTAAGGTGATGAAGAACGGTTTTCGCATATCGTAAACGTTTAAGGGTTAGACGATTGTTGATATGTGAAAATTAGTAGAATACACATCACAAATAACTGAATATCAGTTATTTGTGAATAACATTATAACTGTATCAAAACAGGCTCAATTGGTCTGGAATCCATTCAGATTTAATGAAAAAGCGAACACTCCCTGTTCATAAGTGCTATCTGGTTCCAATCCCTCCGGCCCAAAAACGTCAAATGCGGCTAATCGGCCTTTCAAAAAGTGATGCAATTCGCCCAAATTCAGGTCTTCATTTTAAACCAGCTACAAAATCCTATTTTCTTTTGTCCTTGCTGTCCTTGTCAAATCCTACAAGGTTGAAGAGTTCCCGCATTCTTGACCTTACCCGGTTCCCATACCTTGCTTCCAGTTCCTGTGCATTGAGATTAGTGGTGGCGTGTGTCTTGATCTTATAGTCCGTGAACAGCTCATAGCGTGACAGCAAGATCTCCCCCATGACATTGCACTCCTTTCCAAAATGGACCCCATCAGGTTCCACACCCAGGTCGTCAAAACAATAGGATTGGGTGTTTCCATAGTCCCCAATGATCTTAAAGCCCAAATGGTTGAAACCAAAGACAATGTTCCTGGAGGGAATCACGGCATAAGGCCTTTGGTGGGGCACCATGAACTTGAACAGTTTCATCAGGCTGGTCTTCCCACAGCCTACCGGACCTGAGAGGAGAAGGCCCTTATCCACATCGATACCCAACTGTTTGCAACGTTCCCTGTCCCTGATAAAGTAGAGACTGAGCTTGTACAGGATCTCCCTGTCCTCCCTATGGATCCTGAACTTCTTGCCGAACAGGAGTTTTCCCTTGGCATTGAGATAGACCAGGATCTTCTCGAAATCGTATTTGATCTCCCTGCCCTTCAGGGAGCCCAGTTCATAACTTATGGCACCTTCGGTGATGATATGTGGGGCGTTAAAATTCATAGCGGTTCGTTGTAGTCCTTGTCCTTGCTGGTCCTTAGGTTGTCCCGATATGGGACAGTGGGGGAATGTTCGGCATTGTTTTCATCATTCTGGAAAACTTTGTTTTTCATTTTTTTCCGTTTCTTCCCGTTTGTAATGTTTTTAGTTGTTTGTATAAGTTTGTTTATAGGTACCAACGCTTGTCCACTGCTTGTCCCGATTTTGGTACGGTGGTTGTCCACTGCTTGTCCACTACTTGTCCCAAAATCGAACATCTTGATTCGGCTGCCCTTGTAGGGATTGTGGGATGGGGCATACAGGATATAGTTCCAATGGCTGAGCTCTCGGATGCAGCGGTGATAGGTCGATTTGGACCCGATCTTGGCATAGGCCATGGCCTCTTCCCTACTGATATAGAACTCGGCCACAAAATAGTTTTGGTTCCACAATTGGAACAGTCCGATATACAGGCTGATATGGGTCGGGTTCAAGCGGTTGTCCTTGGCAAATTGGGCAAACACCCCGTTCAGGTGTTTGATATAATTGATGTCCTCCACCCTAGATACGGTTATGGACCTTGTTCTTTTCCAATACCTCCATGATCTCATGGTATTCGTAGTAGAGCACCCCTCCTATCTTGGTATAGGGCAGGGTCCCATTGATCCTGAGGTTCTGGAGGGTGCCCGGGGATATGCCCAAAAGGTCCCGGACCTCATTGGATTTGAGCCATTTCTTGCCCAGTTGTCCACTTTGGTCCTTCAATAATGCTTTGATGTCTTCCAAGAGTTCCACTTTGAACTCCATGAGATCTTCAGAGGTGATGATGGTCGCTCCCATAGTTTTTTGAGTTTTAAAAGAAGGACCATCCCATTACTATCCTTTCATTTGATGGCCCTTCGATAGATTTGACTTTCAGGGACAAAACTCAAAAAGGTTTTTGGAAAAACTTCCCAAGTTGGTACCAAGGTGGGTGTTTTTTTCTGCGCATAGGGTTTGATGGTATTTGGTTGAATTTGACCTTTGTAAACCTATTGAAAACCTCAGAAAACCCATAATCCTGGCACTATGGCCCATCAAAATGCAAATTCCCAAGTTGGTACCAACTTGGGAAAAACTAAAACTCATTCATCCAGGGAATCCATCCGTTGGTTGAGCATCTCAATGAGCTTGTCCAAAAAGCGGGTCTTACTGGTCTTTCGGGACCGGATATCAATAAAAGTGTGGTAGTAGTTACCGAGGTCCACATTGTAAAAATGTTCAAAATGCGAGGCCAACTCCTTGATGTCCGTGGTACCGCTATTGATGCATTTGCTGGATTGGAGTGCATATAAAAGTTCGATCAAATCGGTCTTGTTTCCGGTCCAGAAGAGTTTTGAAGGTTTTTCCATGGTCATGTTCTTTTGGGGTTCTAAATTGTTTTGTAGGTCATCCACCTCCTTTCTCAGGTACACGATGAGCATGTCATAGGCCATAATCGTGGCCACGGTACCATCCTGACAGGTGGAAAACTGGTCATCGATCAAAAAGTGGAAGGATTCAAGGGGAAGCCTTAGATCTCGGTTCCCCCTAACAAAATATTGTTCGTCCAGGGACATCGCCCCACGACGGTAATAATTATAAAACTCCAGATTATCGTTAAAAAAGGTCTGGAACTTGTCAATCTGAAGTTGTAGGTACTTGATCTGTGCCGTATCATTTCCCCTAGGCCGCTTGCTCTCGATATTGAACAATTTTACATAATAGATCAGCTTACTAAAAATTTGGGGTTTGACATGCTTAAAGAAGTAGATTTCGTCTGCTTGGGTATCAAAGGTCTTGCCCGTAATCTGTTTTTGTAGTTTTCGGATGCTCTTCTCCACAAGTACGATTCCCTTTTCCGCTTTGAAAAGGATATCCCCGTTCCCGCTTTCCAACGAATCCAATTGGCCTTCAAATTCTGATAGCAGCTTTTGGTATTTCATGACGATTTTCCATTAATGCTGGCCTTCCATGATTCCGAGCAATTCCAGGATGAAATTGTCATTGGTCTGGAGATAGGCATATTTTTTCTCTACCGTTGCACCGAGTTTCCGTTTCTCAAAGGCAGCGGTCAACCCAAAATCGATTTTGGGAATGCCCAATCCAATGGCCCGTTCAATGGTCCGGTAGAGCAACTGGCGATAAATGGCAAACTCTTCCAGACCGTCATAATCCATACCCACAAAGGCCGGCACATAGACTTGCTTCAAGTTGGTATAGCAGAACATTACACCCACTATCTTTTCAGGTTGGTATAATGAACAAAGGACAATAAACTCCCACAAATGGTTTTCGTTCATCTTTTCAAACAGGGAGTCCGGAAAGGAAAAGGTATTGAGCCCCAAATTTCTGGACTGTACTTCCCCGAACAAGGATTTGACCTGTTCAATTTGATTTGTTGACATGGATGGGAGAACAACTGTCTTTGCCCTATCGAGATAGGGTTGGACATCCTTTCGAAAATGTCTTCTGTTTCTGGAGGACAATCTTTGCAAATAATCTTCCATGGAATCCACCTCGTCCAGGACAACATAACAGGAGTTGGGCATTTGCACCCTTAAAAATCCCTGCCCGTAAAGCGGTTCGTTCCATGAAGTATCTTCACCAAAGTCACGTAACACGGTCATTTTGGCTCCAAACTGCTGTTCCAGTTTTTCCATGGTTGCCAATAGCTTGTCCCTGGCCTCCTTGCCCAACCTATGTGATGCATTCCAATACAGGTGATCACCTTCAGTGAACAGACAACCGAGGGACAGGACCATGGATGACAAATGGTAGGGATTTGTTTTCCTTTCCTCCTCAATGGCAGCAGAAATTTGTGCTTGTGCCAACATATCATCCTTCCAAAGGGAAAGCGTCACAAAGGTCATCAATACTGGTACCCCATCAGCATCCTTGATGACCACATATCGAAACAACCAATTATGTTCCTTTCTTGGGTTACCCTGGAATACCTCTTCCAAAAACTTCAGCCCCTCCCAATCGTAAACCCCCTGCCCACCTAAACTTTGGTTCCATTCTTCCTTTTCAACTTGATCAATGGTATCGAATACTTCAACGGTAAGTTCAGAGGATACTTTCGGTCCACTTAGGGTCCTTGGTTCCATTTTAAAGGCGTGGAATACCCTTTGGGCATCTGTCTGGGTATCTTCCAATGCCTTTGGAAAATGATATTCCATGGCGTCCACCAATGCTTTGATTTCCTCTTTTTGGTTATGCCTAGAAATCGTAATCCTTACACCTGTATTCTTTACAGGCACCGCAGGAAAGATTCCGAGATTGACAAAGAAGCCCTCCCCCATCAAACGGTTCACAAAATTGTACCCGGTTTTGGGCATACCGGTCCCGATATAGAACACCGGGGATTCATTCCGATTGATCAGGGGAAGTTCCGTTATCGAAAGGCAATCATTGAAATAATCGATACGTTCCCTCAATTCTTGTTGTAACCGATAAATCTCTGGGGATAGATGGATTTGTGCCGAGGCCATGGCGGCAGCTACCGAAGCAGGTTCCAATTGGGCGGAGAAGGTCAAGGGTCCACCAAAGGTCTTGATCTTATCGTACATCGAAGCATTGGAACAGGCCAGAACAGCCCCGCTTGCACCAAAGGTTTTGCTCAAGGTACCGAACAGCAATACATTTTCGGGCAATTCCCCCAATTGGTCCAACACATATCCGGTACCATTCCTTCCCACCCAACTCATGCCATGAACATCATCGAAATAAAAATGCAATTGGGAATATTTCTTTGCCAACCCCATCAGTTCCTTAACCGGGGCATAATCCCCGTACATGGAATAAATGCCATCGGCCATATACCAAATCCTGCCTTTGGAATGTTGGTACTTTTTGATCTTGTCCTCCAACATTTCCAAATGGTTATGCCGGATCATTTCGATGGGAACACTCCGGGTCTTTAGCATTTTGGCCGCATTCTGTACACTCCAATGGACCTGGTGGTCCAGAATGATTACGTCGTCATCATCCACGGCACTTGGAATGACACCTAAGTGCCCAAGGGTACTGTTTTTGGTAATGACAATGGGATAGCCATACATTTCGGAAATCGAGTTTTCCAATTTCTCATATAACGGATTGGAGATATAGGATTTGGATAAGGGAAATTGCGTCCCATAGCTATCAATGGCCTCCTTGGCGGCCTTTTTCAATCTGGGATCCAGTTCCAACCCTAAATAACCCGTGGTCCCAAAATGGTACAGTTCCCTTCCGCCAACTTCTATCGTCCTTCCCGAAAAAGACTTTCCGCCGGCATAAAGGTGCAATACCCCAGCTTGTTTTGCATCAGTGAATACCTCATGTACAGTGTTCAAAAAATTGTGGTGTTTGATCTTGGCCATTTTATTTGATATTATTTGTGATAAAAAGAAACGGATTTTGTAAGTTGATAAATCATACTTATTCTATTTAATCCCTTTCAGATAACAAATACTCCTTTTCAGATAACCAAAATCCTTTTATTAACGTCAATAGCTCTCCTGTAAAAAAATCAATTGCAGTAATTTTGTAAATTGATTGCGCTAACCAGTTTTCCGGAGATGAAAAAAACACATGAAAACAGCTATGCCATATATCTGTTGACTGATGATCTTTTACATATTATCTACAAGAAAGTGCCGTGTATCAACCGTAAGGCGGCACAACTCATAGTCAAGGATCGGATGGAATTACAAGAAGGTAAATCGATGCCGGTGCTATGCGATATACGGGAAGTCAGAAATATCGATAAGGCCGCAAGGGACTATTTGGCTTTGGAAGGTTCCCTTTGGATCGAGAAACTGGCCTTTTTGATCGATCCACCGGTTACGGATATGATCAGCTCCATTTATCTGGACACCCATTCCCAGAAAGTGCCTACACGATCCTTTACCAGAAAAGCGGAGGCCTTGGCCTATTTGGGCATTAAGGAAACCGATGAAAACTAACCAATTTAATGAAAGGATATGCCGAACAGCGATGACTTTAGGGTAAAACGGATACAAAAGATGCTCTTGGAAATGGCCAAGGGCAATTTCTTCTATTCCATTGAGCCTTCCGATAAAAATGACAATATTGCTTCTTTGGTGGTCATGTTGAACATGGTCAATGAGGAAATAGGGGCGGCCTTTATCCATCAGGGTTTTGCAAACGCACACAACACCCCACAATGTGTCATCCAACTATCCATGATCTTAGATGGGAATGGTCACATTGAATTGCTCACCAATGGCACCTGCTCCCTATTGTCCTATCCCCCTAAGGATCTTTTCGGAAAACATATCTCTGAATTCATGACGGAAAGGTCCCGTGAAAGATGGAACAAGAAGATGTCAAAACATTTGAAACGGGAGCGGTCTGAAACGGTATTGTTCCTGGAATTCATTACCAACGATGGTCTTTTGCTGGCCAAGGATTGCCAAATATCGGTGTACCAGGCCTTGGATGGGAGCGGTCAAAAAACCCTGTTGAACTCCGTATTCTTTTCCAAGGGGGAACCTTTTGAAACAGGGCTGCCCAAAAATAAACTCAAAGTGACCAAGGGCATCAAGGAGCATAAGGTCACATTGACGCCAGAGGATATCCAAATCATCAGGGACGTCCATGATATGATCATCAACAATCTGGACAAGGATCTTCCCACCTTGCAGGATCTTGCCCGTCAGAAGGGCACCAACGAGTACAAACTGAAATATGGCTTCAAACAGATCTATGGTATGACCATTTTTAGATTTCTGATCAGGGAACGTCTTCGAATGGCAAGGACCCTGATCCAGCACAGCACCCTGACGATAAAGCAAATCATCCAAATGACCGGCTTTAAGAGCAAGACCCATTTCTCAAGGGCATTCAAGGACAAATATGGACTATCCCCTACTGATTTAAGGTCATAAAATCCTTAATATCATGCATTTACTCCGTTTCAGATAACAAATACTCCCTTAGGGATACATCAGACTCCCGAACTTTGTCATATCAAATCAAAGGATATGTCTCACAAAGGAATCTACTCCAAACTTATTACCCTGTTCAGCCTTTTGTTGACCCTACTGTTCGTTTATACTGCGGTCAGCAAATTGATGCATTTGGATACCTTTCAATTGAGGGTGGAGCGTATGCCCTACATTGCATCCTATGCCACAGTGATCTCATGGGCCGTGCCCTTTGTGGAGCTGGTGATCGCAGGCCTATTGTGGTTCGCAAGATACCGCACACTTGCCCTGTATGCCAGCTTGGTCTTATTGGGTTCATTCACCACTTATATCATTATAATCCTTAGGTACAGTAATTCCATTCCATGCTCTTGTGGAGGGGTCATTTCAGCCTTGGGGTGGAAGGACCATGTAATTTTGAATATCTCCTTTATGGTGCTTTCCCTATTGGGAATCCTTTGGTCAAAGAAACAAAACAACATCCAAATAAATCAAAATACTGTACAGTAGGGGAAGCCGAAAACCTAGAAAAGAGTAGGCATTAACGTTTATACTTAGTATTATGAAATCTAATTTTTTAAAACTTGTTTTACCGGCCTTCGCCATTTTGTTGGCGGTTGGCCTGGCATTTGCCACGGAGGATAAGCCTGTGTTTCAGGACGCCTATTACTTTGACCCTGTAGACGAAGAATGGAAAACCACTACAGCTGAGGAAGGCTGTGGCGATAATGGGGGCGAAGCATGTACCTATGGGCCCATGAATTTGCAGCTGTATTCTGACGATGATTTTGGCAGCATTCAATTGCGTAAGGAATGAGTTCCAATGACCAAATGTCGTGAAATGAAAAGGTGCCTGATCAGGCACCTTTTCTCACTAATTCAAATTTGATCCCTAAACATGGACCGAAACACCAATGGGGGTAATGGGTAATACCCCTTACAATGCCCCATTGATTTTCTTAATACACAAATCCCAATGCCATCTCATAGTATCTTCCCCTTTCCTTTTCATGCCCTTTTGCATATCTTTTTTCAATACCATCAATTCTTCCAGAATAAGGGCTTTCATGTGATCTGAATAGGCATAAAACCGCTCTTCTAAACCATAGCCTGTTCTCTCTTGTCCAATAGCCCGGATCAACTGTTTAATATAAATGGATTGGAGGTTCAGTCTCCTGCTATCCGCCTTTTCTGAACCTTGATAGAGTTCACTGAAGAGACCATATCTCAGGGTGGACAGATATGTTTTAATCAAATTCTCTTGCCCAAGAAAGTCTTCCAGATATTCCAATCGATTCAAGCGGGGAGCCATAAGTAATTCCAAGGCAAGACCAGATTGATAATCCATTACCCTATCCGTGTAAGTGGAATATCTTGCCCCTTTATAAAAATCCGGATTGGTCAGCCATTCAGGAGGGTCAAAGGCATTGGCCAACAAAAATTCCAGGGCCTCCATTTGCTTTTCCCATGGGATGGGGGTATATCTGTTTTTATCATGTCCAATGGATTTGTATTGGACATCGTAGCCCCCGATCAAGGTCATTACATGCTTCATATGGTCATTCCATAAGGTGACCGTTTTTTCATAAAGCCTATCCAATCTCGCATTATCCTTTTGATCCTTGGTCACTTTGGGTAAAAGTGCGATGACCCGCTCTAGATTTTTTAAGGCCAAAGTTGTGCTTCGAACGGGATCATTGGTCTCGACAACCTCGTTGGAAGCTGCCGGTCCGAGGACTTCAAATGTCGGGTTGACAAACCTATACCAAGGTACTGTATCCTGCCATCCGATTATTTGTTCCAGGGCTCTTTGTTCCTGCTCCATTGAAATGCCCTCTGGGAACTCGGCATAGGCCCATTGGATATTGTACCTATCGGTTGGGCCAACACGTCGCAATAATAGGGAAGGTGGGATGCTGTCTTTTGGTTGTGCAATATTATTGGCCCTGGTATAGTTCATGACACTGGGCGTATGTCCCATGTTCCGTAACCAAGTACTATCGTTCATTATGTCCCATGGATAGGTGTACTCTCCATAGTTGCCATCTTTTAGCCCGAAAATATGGCCTGTCTCATGGGCAGCTATGACTTGGAACAACCTTCCGGTCAGGGAATCCGGAAACGGAAACTGCTGCGCTCTTTTGTCCAAGGGGGCGGCCCGGACAAAGTACTGCTCCATCACCGACCGTTCAGATGCACCCATGAGGATATCCCCGCGTAAGACCTCCCCAGTTCGATAATCAATGATTTTGGCCACAGTCCCACCATAATCCTCATATTCAGAGCCACGTAGGTACTTCTTTTGTGACCATTGGACCACATTGGAATGAATGCTATGGGCCTGCCACTCATCCAGACTGTCCACTTCTTTGACGATAAGGGCATTCTTGAATCCCGCAGATTCAAATGCAGGCAACCATTCCTCGATACCCGCCTTGATGTACGGCCTCCACTTTTTGGGAACTTCGGGGGAAATTAAAAAGGTGATGGGTTTAATTGGAACACTAACCTTTTGATCTTTATGCTTCTTTTCCAAGCGCCATCTTGATATATTGGCCAGACTATTACGTAAATGAAAATGAATTCCAGTACTTTCTTCATCATAAAACCCCATACGGTAATCGAACCGTCTGGCCTTCATGGGTTCCGGCAGGCCACTGATCCCAAAGTAAACTGGTATGGATATTTTGGATCGTTCCAAAACCAAACCCCTTCGGACCTTGATGATGACTTCATCATCAAAGTCTTTGGATTCCATGAGCAATGAAATTTCGGGAACAATAGTTTCTGTAAAACCCGGCTCCCATTCAATCATTTGTGTCATGACGAGCTTTGTGATGTTTATGGTATATGAGGCTTGTGCTCTATTGGTATGCACTAAAGGAAAAACAGCGAGTATATTGTCCGTTACATCCAACCTTGGTTTTATGGGTAAGGTAATGCCCGAAGTTGACCAGAGGCTTGGAACCTTGAGCAAAATCTTGTCCCTTTCCATAGACCAGACCACCTGCATGAACTTGGGTTGATTTCCATGGTCATGTCGCACGAACATCATAGGTTTTTCCAAAATTTCCTCAGGTATAGTCAAAAGGATTTGGTCGTCTTCAATTCTGGTGGTCAAAAATGGGCTCTTACGTTCTTCGATAGACAAACCCTTTCCATACACTGACCTTTGGTTGTGTTCATTGGCGGAAAGCATCCTGGGAAGTGCCATTAAAACAACAAAAACGAAGAAATGCTTCATCCCTAAGGTTAAATAGTGTGTGTCTTTCCTTTGTAGATGGTGTTCATGGTGACCATCTGCACAATGAACTTTTTTAGTATCCATCATTCTGAGGCAATAAATTAGGGTTGGCTTCGAGTTCGGTTACTGGAATGGGAAGCAGTACATCGGTACTCTTCCAATTGGGTTTAAGGTTACCTATTATTTCATCTGCCCTTCCCGTGCGCTTCAGGTCAAACCATCGCAGACCCTGTTCGGTGAACAATTCCACACGACGTTCGTTGCCAATGGCGTCCAATAGTTCGTTTGAGGAGGTGGCACCTGTATTCGGCAATCCTGCACGGTTCCGAATGACATTGAGATCCGCTTTTGCCCCTTCAAGATTTCCCAAATGAGCCCTAGCCTCCGCCCTGATCAAATACTGTTCGGCTAACCGAAAAAGAATGGAATACTCCAGAGATTCCGTTTCATTGAGTCCTGCCTTGTATTTATAGGGGTAGAATAAAGTGACCGTATTATCCGCATCCGACATACTGGCCACCCAATATTCCTTTCTTAGGTCACCAGCTTCGAAGGCTTCCAACAGATTATCTGTCAGGGCGAATCTCTGACCGGGAACATCCTGAATGATCAATTGTTCGGCTTCCCTTGTATTCAAGGGGGACTCCTCATCGGCTTTAAGCTGCCAAATTGTTTCTTCAGAGCCCTTTAGAAAGACTTGATCGAGTTCATCTTCCAACGAAAAGGCTTGGATCAATTCAGAGGATACGGCTTCTGCAAGTTCCCAGTTTTCGATATATGGGTACATCCGGGACAATAGTGCTTTGGTTGCATATTGGTCAGCCAATACCTTTTCACTTGAAAAGGGTTCTAGATTTTCCATAATCTCCACGGCTTGTGTAAGGTCCGCTATACTATTGGCATAGACATTTGCTGAGACAGTTCGGGATACTTTATTGTTCTGCTGATAATCCGTTGTGGTGATATAGGGCACATCCCCAAAAACAGATACCAACAGGCTGTGCATATAGGCCCTTATGAACAAGGCCTGGCCCTTGAACCTTTTCTTTTCGCCCTCTGTAAGCGAATTGGAACCCTCCACACCCTGTAAAATATCATTGGCACCATAGATCAAATGGTAGGCTTGGCCCCACCATCCCGTGGTGATGCTGTTTCCAGGGAGAACATCATGTCGGTACAATTGGGTCAGGTCGGCGTCAAAACCATAATAGTCCAATTCATCACTGTAGATAGCCATCATGGGGGTCAAGCCCCTATATCCCGACACCATTCCCTGCTCACGCATATCATAGTAGAGATTGGCCAATGCAGATTCTACGGTGGCGGGGTCATCAAAGACGGTCTCCAATACCAAGGTATTCTTTGGGGGATCCACCTCTACAAAATCCGTGCAGCCCAAGGGGAGTATGACTGTAAGCAATACTAAGGTCCTTTTTACATTTACCTGATAAGGTCCTAGCTTATCAAACCAAAGTGTCAATTGTCGAGAAGTAGAATTTATATATTGTTTCATAGTTGTCTCTTTAGGTTAAAAACTGAGTTGAAGTCCAAGGGTAATCTGTCGCAAAGGGGGAAGTCGAGTACTCGAAGGTTCCTCAGGATCGGGACCCTTGTATTCGGTCCATGTCCAAAGGTTCTGTCCTTGGACATAGATATTAATATCAGGGCCCTGCTCATTTGTGGGCAGTTCATACCCCAAGGAAATGTTGCGCAATCGGATAAAGGATGCATCGGAAACCGCTGCATTGCTCTCCTGTTGAAATGCCCCTAAGTTGGTCCCTCCACCAAATCCAGCAGATGGCCTTTGATAGGGATTTGTATCACCCGGTTCCATCCATCGGTCCAAAAGGTCTACATGGTAGTTTCCCTTATATCCTGGTGTCGCATCGAACCGTACGGTATTGTAGGCCTTTTGCTTTTTGAACTGGAAAAAGGCATCAAGGGTAAGGTTGCCGAAACGGATTGAATTCCCCAAGCCACCATAAAACTTGGGGGCCAAATCCTCGATCCATTGACGATCTTCGGGGCTACCGATTTCATCGTCACCGTTAAAATCCTCGAATCGGTACTGGCCTGTTTCTGGATCTACCCCTAGGGCGTGGTACAATTTCACAATGGACAAGGGTTGACCAATGACATAACGATTGGCAAAGGTGGAGTTATCCAAACCATCAAATTCTACTAATTTATTTTTGGGTATGGTCAGATTGACGGTAGTGGACCAAGTGAATGTATTGGACTGGAAGTTGACACTTCTCAAATCGAACTCAAATCCGGAGTTTTCCACAAGGGCATCAAAATTCCCCGTAAGTTCAGAAAATCCCGTTGTGGCCGCCAAGGGAATACCGACCAATTGATTGGAGGAACGATTTCGGTACCATGAGGAATTGAGCAACAATCGATCTTTGAAGAATCCAAGTTCCAGGGCCATTTCCAACTTTCGGTTCTCCTCCCATCCAAATTCTGGGTTGAATAGCCCTGTAGGTTCCAGGATAGTAGTCCCATCATAGTCGTTACCAGTGACGGTATAGGTATCCAAGTATCGGTAGTCCCCAATATTGTCACTTCCTGTGGTCCCGTAACTTCCCCTTAATTTACCATGGCTCAATAAGGAGTTTGTCCCAATAAAGCCTTCTCCGGAAAAGAGCCATGCCACTCCTATGGCACCAAAGTTTCCGAACTGTTTGCCAGGACCGAATCGGGAGGAGCCGTCCCTTCTCCCTGTCAGGTTGAGGATATATCGATCCAAGAATTTAAGATTGACTCTTCCGAATACCGCATTGTAGCGGTATTCCCCATCTGCATTGGAAAGGATGTCAATGTTTTGTGCTGCACCCAGGTTATAGAGCAATCCATTATTGGGGAAACCGCGCCCTCGCAGTACCAACTGTTCCGTGGTCTCCTGTTGGAAGGTGGTGCCCATGAGGATGTCCACGGAGAAGTTGTCCCATTCCCTTTTCCAGTTCAGTTGGGGTTCTATGATCCAGGACTCCCGTTGGGATGCATTGGTCATGAGGTAAGAGTAGTTTTGGGGGGTAAGGCCATACAAAGGGTTTGTTGCTGAACTGGGCATGGCCCTATGGGTGTCCAATTGGTAGCTGGTAAAACCCAGGCTGGATTTCAATTCCAAATGGTCCATGATCTTATAGGAGACCACCGCATTTGAAATAAGGGTTTTTGAAACAGCGGCATATTCCTCTTCCAAACCGGCCAGAGGGTTGTCCCAAGTGTTATTTTCCCAATTGAGATTTCCATCCTCGTCATAAATTTCGGGTGCATTGGGTTCCAACGAATAGGCATTGGCGGTAAAGTCCTCTGTGGGCAACTTATTGTCTTCATGGGTATAGGAAGTGGAGAGACTGATCCCAAAGCGGCCATCCTTGGAACGGTGGTTTACAGTACTGTTCAAATTTGCCTTTTTGTACCTAAAATCCCCAGGAAAAACAGTGGTCTCCTTTTGATAACCACCACTGACCAAGAACTGGGTGCGGTCACTGCCCCCGGAAATGGAAAGTTGGGCATTATTGCGATATGCTGTTCCCCCGATCAGTTCCTTTTGCCAATCCGTATAGCGATCTTGGTCCCATAAGGTAAGATCTGGCCAATAGAAGCTAAATGCGGGGTTCTCCAAAAAACTGTCATATCCGTCATTGGAGATTCCCTCCCTTCTGACTTGCAGGTACTGTTCGGTATTCATTAGGTCCAAGAAATGGGATACTTGCCCAAGGGAAGTGCTCAATTGGGCATCAAAACGGGTCTTGCCTGCCTTTCCTTTTTTTGTGGTAATTAGGACAACGCCATTCGCCCCTCGTGAACCATAAATGGCCGTGGCATCGGCATCCTTGAGGACCTCGATGCTCTCAATGTCATTGGGGTTGATGGCATTCAGAGGGCTGATGTTACCCCCGACAATCTGATTGGACAATCGGGCCACACCCATGGATTGGGAACCGAAGGGTACTCCATCCACAATGAACAGCGGATCGGATACCCCATTGATGAAGTTCCTGCCGCGGACCTCAATGGAGAATCCTCCACCTGGCACCCCGGTATCCTGGACAATATTGACTCCTGACATGTGTCCCTGCATGGCGGCCAAAGGATTGGCCACAGGTTGTTTTTCAATGATATCCGCTTTGATGGTGGCAATGTTCCCAGTGCGTTCCTTTTCAGAAACACTATAATAGCCCGCATTGAGTACCACTTCCCCTAAAACGGTTACATCCTCTTCCAATTGAACGATAACTTCTTCTCGACCCACAATGGGAACTGTAAGGGATTTAAAGCCCACCATGGAAAAGATCAGCACATCGGTAGGGCCTGCATTAATAGAAAAGGAACCATCAAAATCTGAGATAGTTCCAATATTCTTGGATTCCACCACAAGGTTCACCCCGGCCAGGGGATTCCCCGAAGTATCGGTCACGGTGCCGGAAACAGTAGCTTGTGGTGGTTCCAGGACTGTGCCCGCCTGCACATTAATTAAAAAGAATGGCATTAAAAAGACATATAGGAGCATGAACAGGGTCCCCCTGCACATGCATGATATTGATTGTTTCATAAAAATGAGTTCGTTTGATTTCTTTGTTAGTTATTCAACACACTACCCAAAAAGCCACGGAAAAGCCGTAACTTCCAGAAGGGCATCAAGGTTCGGACAAAGGCCGTCCTGTCCAAGGGGCAAAAGCCCGTGGAAATGGATTCCTTAATCAAAAAAAGACCATGATTTCGTGTTGGGTCGGTCACCCAAAAAGTGTAGTCGTTAGTTGTGGGACTAAAGGATATCGTGAACCGAAAAATTAGTGTAACGGGTATCCCACAACGCTAGCCTTGGGATTATACGGGATTCTTTGGCTTCTTTTTAAATAGGATATCGAACACCGAATGTGATGTACCAAAAACAGGACAATCACACAGAGTGAACCCCACATAAAAAAGTTGCCAAGTGTTTCCCATAACCTAGAGGGTTAGGCGACACTCCGAAAAATAAAAGAAATCAAACGCTAAGAAAAAGTTGGGCGTGAAAACTCAACTTACCCGCTAGTGGTACTGGTATACCTTGCAGAGACAAGTGAGCTCACGCCCGGGTCGTGAGCAAATCTACTTATCATCCCTTCTGCAAAAAGTTACCAGTTTTCTAGCGAGAGATTCTAAGCGATAGCTTCAAATATGTTCTAAACGAAGAATCGCAAATTTATGTTATTGGGCTAAATATAGTAAAATTTTTAAAAATACGGTCGAACGACCGAGATATTCTATTTCCCATCATTTTCCTTTGTCTAGATGTCTAACATTAATATTGAAATATGCAGGTTCATAACTAGGGAATGGCTACTTCCTTGGTTAAAGGAGGGCAAGTCTCAGAGTTCCTTTGCCATTAAATACAATATTGATGAAAGTACAGTTAGAAAAATAAAAGGTAGAAAAGAATATAGAATCCCTGTGGAAACTTTAAACAGAATCTGTGAAGCAAAAGGTTTAAAGCTTAGTGAATTTTTTAAACTAGCTGGTCTCTAGAAATTTTAAGTCGAAAATTATACTTTTCAACTTAATGCCCCAATTGAAATTATTCCAACTAGAAAAAAGTTGGCCCAGAGTTATCCTAATGGCAATAATTTTAATGTAATCAAAATATCTTCAACCAGAAATTTTAATGGAAACAAGTCTTTATTTGAATTTTTGATCACTAATTGTGAAAAATCTTTTTTAAACTTATTTCCAATCTTGAATAGAATTGTATCCACTTCAGTCTCGTTGAAACCATTTTTCAATAGTACAGTTTTAGATATCTCTTCATTTGAATAGCTTAAGACCTTTTTATCTATTTCGTAAAATTCTGGTAATCTAGGAACTAACCAACCGTTAAGTTTCGCTATTTCCCAAAATTCCTCAGCCAACAAATCTTCAATTGAACTTGGAAAACAAATTCCTTTTGATTTAATTGATTTAAGTATAGGTGAGTATTTGTAACAACTTTTTTTAATTGAAAAGGTTTTTCCTTCTGCTGAATTAACGTCTACAAGTTGTCTTAAGTTATTAATCGATGCTTTTCCATCTCTATCATCATCGAACAACCCTATGGCTTTTAAATAGTCCTCAGAACCATTTTTTTTGTTTAATGATTTTGCCCAAATTAATAATTGTCGTTCTACCCAACTAGCTCCTCCTCCTGAGTCCATAGAATCAACATAAATAAGCTTTTCATATGTTGGATAATACTTCTTTAGTCCTGTAGCGATTATCCTTTGATCTGAAATACCCTCCACAAAAAGTGTTTCAATTTTCTCAACCGATATTCTTGATTTTACCAGACTTATATGAAAAATCAAATCTCTTAAACAATCTCTCCAATCATTAAGACTCTTATCAAAATACCAAACTTTCCATACACCTTTAAAATCAATCTGAAGATTTTTAAATTGGGTCAATCCAACAATATACATAGGTACATTTGCCCTTGTCTTTTTCCTGTATAAACTTCTAACTAAAGCTTGCCCTCCCTCATCGCTTGGTATAACATCATCCGGTTTTAATGGCAATTTCAAATCAGAAATTAGTAAATGAAACTCTTTTTTTTGTAGAGTCTCAATTGCTTCTTGTACACTTGATGCTTGGGTATATGATATGATTTCTTGGTTAGATTCGCGTATTGAAGCGATAACTGAACTGATTTTATTTAGATCATCATCAACAATTAGCACACTAATATGATTCATTTTGATTTCTCAATTAAAATTGAAAGTTCTCTTTCCCATGAATCTTCATTTGTACTATAGAAAACTGCTCCTAAGTAAAATTCTGAATAGTCCAAATTGAATTTTTTATTCAACTCATTGAATGTAATGTTTCCTTTTTTAGTTGGAAAGAAATCAAACATTGTGAACAAGACAGTCGGAATAAAAAGAGATTTCCTTTTCATTTCACGTAAAATTTTCTCTCCACCAAATTGTTCGTAATTGCCCCCTAAATCGTTGTTTCCCTTTTTCCACATTGGTATTGTCATATCAAGAATCAATAATTCATAATTTTGAAAATTATTTTTTAGTTCAAATACTCCACCTTGAAATGATTCTTCAATTGTCAAATTAATTCCATCGAAAAAGTTCACTAGCTTTTCAATCTTAGTTTTATCATCCTCAATTATTAGAATATTCTTCATATCCAGACATTTTATTATATGGAAAAAATAATTTGATTGAGATTTTATCATTTTTTAATAGAAAATCAAATCTTTCTGTTTTTGAATATGCCTCATAGAGTAATATCCTCTTAATCTTGTCAAACCCACTTTCACCCTCTTTATTGGATTTATCAATATTTGTATGGTCATTCCAATTACCCTTAACCTTTTCTAATTTCTCAACATTTTCTGAAAAGTCGAAATCTTTATTGACGCTATTCGTAAATATTATCTCAAAATATTTATTCTCTATCATACCAATTTTGACATTTATTTTCATGTTTTCAGGTGGGAGTTTAGAATGTTCTATTATATTATTGAATAATATGTTAAATACAAAAATTAAATTACTGTAAACCCCAAATGGACTACATTTTAAGTCAATAACTGGATTAATTTGAAAATTTGGGTGAATTTTATTTGTTAACTCAACACTAGCATCCAACACAGTCTCAATACTTAGAAGAGATTTTGAGTTTGTTGTATTTAAGTAAAACCAATCAGAAATTACATCAAGTTCCTTTTGAATTTCGGTTCCTGATTTAATAAGATTTGGAATTAATTGACAACTACTTGGTAAATCTAAATTCCTTAGTTCCTTTATTGTTATATCAATTATTTCTTGAAACGTATTATAAATAGGTCCAGACAAGGCCGCTATGATTGTAGTTTGTAGGGGTATTAAAGTATGCCTTACTAAAGAGTCTAAAATTAATTCAACTACAGTTTCAGTTGAATCAAAATACTTTCTATTACCTGCAAAAAACTCGAATAGCGTATAGTCATCAGTCATAAATTTAAAAATACCGTCATCCCTATCTTTAGTTTTCTCTGTTTGGATTTGAATTAATTTATCAATAATAAATTCAATGTAATCATCTACCTCCTTAGATAAATTCTGTAAAATTTCCTGCACCCTATGGTTTAGTAGAAAGTTATTTCCTAATTGAACCTTCCAAACCTCATTTTCTTTATATTGATTTTGAGATTTTGATGTAACCAAATCTAATTTTTCAAAAACGCTTCTTATATGGTTTTTTAACGCCCCATGTCTAATTCTTGTGCTTAAACTACTATCTAAACCATACTCTTTGCTAAAAAGAAAATTCTCCCTAGATTCAATATAAATATTTTTAAAGGCCAGGTACTCAGCCGAATCTAAACTATCATATTCCTTACCTGATGATTTTAAAACTGCTTCCCAATTTTTGGTTTTTGAAGGATTGAAACCTACTAAAGTGCTTGAAGAGGCACTTTGTTCTATTTCTTTAAATCTCTTGAACTGATCTTCGAATTTCTTTACCAATTTCTTCTTAAGACTATTCACATCAATATACAGACGTCCTTCATCCACCTCACGAAGAACTTTGCGAACAGAATTAATTCTGAGTATCTCGTTGATTTCTTTTTCATACTTAAGAGTATCCTTGGGATTTATATTTCTTAAATTCTCCAAAATCATAATTCTATCCTCTTCAACCTGACTTATAGATTGATAATCCGAAGAATATTTTATTGTGTCAATTGTCGCTACATTTTCTAAAAAAAATATGGTCTCCTGCTTTGAGAACTTTTCAATTAAAGCTGAAATTTGTATTTCATTTAAATGATTTATTCCTTGTTGAAATAAAAAGTCATCATATATTTCAAATAAATCGTATTCCTTCAAATTCAGACTGCACAATATAGGATACTCGATAAGTGATATAAGACTTTCTTTAGAATTAGAATTCTCTATACTTTCAAATAATAAATGGTTATCAAATTTTCTTCCTACAAATGTTTTATCAAACAAAAGCACTCCAAAAAGAATTAATGCTTCCCTATATTCACCAATCTTGATATAAGAATTATATAATAAACTATACTTTCGCTCTAAATAATATGGTATATCATCCAATTCAATATTTGATTTTAGCAAGTTTATTACTTGTCGGAAATCAGATTTTCCATAATTTCTCAGGGCCTCATAGGACAATCTTTGTTTGGGAGACATTGAAACATCATTTTCAAAATCTATGTCATGGCCATTTTTAAACAAGTAAACTTTGAAGCAATGAGAATTTAATAAATCAGAGTAATTATTAAAAACTAAATTCCTTGAATTACTCATGTACATATTTCGAAATGAGGAATAATTTGATGACAAGAAACCTCTGATGTAATTTCTTGAATCAACCCTCCCTTCAATTTCGGATAGCAATGCGAATATCTGTTTCCCAAAAGTCGTGTTCATATAAATTAATGAAACCTTGGTCAAAAAAATGAAGCATTTGTCCTCTACGCTATTGAAAGAAAGAAGATCATAAGTTTGGTGCAATATTTCGTTAATACTTTGGCTTGTAGGCAAGGCCTGAAAGTCATAGCCCAAATTGATTAGAGATTTGCAATAAACCTCAAAAAATTCATACTCTATTGGGTTTTCCTTAATCCCTTTTTTTGATAATTCCAAAGCCTTCTCAAAATCTCCTCGATAGTATGAATTCATACAATCCAAATAGATTTCCAATCCATTACCAATAACTAACTCATTCCTAGTATTAATTGCATTGTATAGATTCCTTAGTTTTGGATCATTTTTCACTACTTGATTAGCATTCCGTAAAAATGGGATAAATAGTGAATCGTTTGCAGGGGAATTCCAAATGTTATGCTCAATTACATCAATAACAATCAAATATTGGTCGATAATCGATAAAGTATTAGTAACATACAACACACCTTCTAGATTGGGATGCGAATATTCATAATCGGGATAACTAAAGTTTTTAAAAACCAAAAAATCTCTTAGAGCTCCTTCCGTATTTACCGCATCAATATCATTTTGAAATTGTGTAATGAAATTTTGGAAACTAACTTTCGACTCAATCCTTTTGCTACTAGAATTTATTATGAACTCATATATTGGATTTTTAATTTTCCTCAAATAATCACTTAGGGCATTCCAATTTGCTTCAGATCCAATTTCATGATCCTTAATCAATAAGCTAGCTTCTATACTCCAAAGACTTATACCAAATTTGGTCTCAATTTGAACAAGTAACTCCTTAGCGTTGGTAAAGTTTTCAAGTAAAATGCTTTTATCGAATTGGCATTTTAATTTTAAGAAATCATTTATTTCTTGTAAAAAATTATCTATAATCCAAGTAATCCATCTAAACTCGCTCTTCAAATCGTTTAAAAAGCTAAATGGATCTTTAATATAGATGCTCTCTATTGATTCAAAAAAAGGATTCTGTAGTATATATCTACCTATTAATGGGTTAATTCTTAAAGCATCTTTGTAATGACCAGATGGGACATGTAACTTAATCAGGGCAGCTTTTTGTGCCAAACTTAAGGTGGGGTTACTTATTATATTCCGAGTAATTTTCCTATAATCCATTATGGTATTCTAAGGGTATAAATTCGCATGTTTAAGATAAGGAAAGCTACATAATTTTATCTCAACACCTTTCAAAATAACACTGTTTCATTACTTGAAATCAAGAAGTAACCAAGAAAAATAATTGGCTTATGAATTTAAGTCCTCTGAATGGAATGGAAGTATATTTTTTACGCATTAAACTTAACTTCTTTCATACCCGTTATGATAGCCGAACCTCTTTGCAAAAAAGGAGTCAGTGATGTATTAAAACTAGTTTTATTTTACATACAGAAAAATTCCTTTTATTTCATGATGCACTTTCAGATAATGTTGTTCCAATTCCAATTCTGAAACCAGCAAAGGCTTGGGCAATCCCCTTTCAATTTCTGGCCTCGGAAACTGTACCTTTCTATCCTTACCATCAGCGAATACCACAAACTCCCCTTGTTTCAACCGAAAGAACACCTCGGCCCTACGCTTGGACACCTCCTTCTCCCCTTCCGTTATCCGTCGTTCCAGGTTCAACCCCGAACTTTTGCTCACACTCCGGGTCGGTATCTTGACCAACTCAAAGAAGCGTTCGTAATATCGAGCCGTGTCCGGGTCATTGACTTTCCCAAAAAACTGATACGATAGATTGGAGAGTATCGCTTTACTGGCCTTCTCCCCGTACATCATATCATTTTGGATCTTGTCCTGAAGGACATAGACACTTACGATATCATAGCTCCGTAATGTAGCCGGTATCCTGTGCATGTTCAACAGCCGTAAGGTAGAGGCCTCCTCCAACAACATAAAAGAAGGTTTCCGGTTGCGTTGGCTCATCTGCTTGGAAATCGTATGGATGATGGTGGCGATCACAGGGGAAAGGGAAGCATCCTTTTGTGGATTGTTCACCAAGGCAATGACGGATGGGTGGTCTTCATTATTGATATCCAAGGAAATCTCATCAGCAGAAAGCACCATAAAGATCTTCCGGGTACTGATCTTTTTGAACCCATTCGCCAAGGTACTGAGTACCCCTGCTGTCTGTCGTTCGGACCCTATGCCACTGATAAAGGCATCGGCCATGGCCCGGGAGGTTATATTTTCTTTTAAGAATTTGATCAAGCTCTTGGTGGCCAATTGCTGAAAAACGGCCATGAGATGGGGCAGGGTACAATAGTGCGGATAATCGGTCTTTAACCTCCAAATCAATCCACTGATCAAGCCCTCGGCTGCATCCTTAAAAAAACGGGAAGTACTGTTCTCATCGGAGTCCCTATGCTCCATCAAGTTCTCCAACAGCACCCGGGACACCTCATGGACACTCTCCTCATCGGGCAGATATTTGGGATCGATGGGGTTCACACGATTATAGATGGGGCCAAAGGAAACAATCTTAAAGGGTACCTGCTCCCCATTCCATAAAGGATAGGCCATTTCCGTGATCTCAAAATCCTTGTAATCATGGATGACCCCGGAGAAATGCTCCTTTTGAAAATGCTTTAAAAAATTATAGATGACACTCTCGGTCTTACCGCTTCCTGCAGAAGCCATCACGGAGACCCCCCTTCGGATGTTTCCTAAAACCAGAGGCCTCCCCTTTACCCTCATTTTCACCTCAAAAACCTTTGAGGGTTTCTGATTGTCTTTGTAGTGGTCCACCAAACCATAGATTACCACATGGACAAAAAACAACGGCAACCAAAGGACCAATGATTCTCTTAATAGACCATCCCACCCCCTTAGTAAACCATTGGCCACGGCCAAAAGAACAATGCCAAAAACCCATATCACAAACCCATATTTGAGAAATCGATTTACTACAACCGAGATTCCTGCCCCGATCACCATACCAAATACTATTTCAACCCATCCTAAACTTTCCATATTTAAATTTTTTATATTCCAATGGATCCTGACTCCATGGCCTTTCCGATACCTTTTTTAAGTTGCATCATCGCTTTATAGGCCAACTGCGCTTTATTGGTGGGGATGCTAGGCACTTTGATTCCCGCCTTGAACAACAATTGTTTGGCAGCCTGTTTCTCGGTTGTTGGTAATCCCAAAAGAGCCGTAAAGAATTGCTTGGGATTTTTATCCAACAAGTTTCGGGCATGGTAGGTCTCCACAAAGTTCCGGCGGTACCCGAATTGTTTGTCAAAGGTCTTTTCAGCCGTCCGATAGAACTTGTCCCGGTCAAAGCCCTGTTTGACCTTCTCCCCATTGAGGGTGGTTTCCGAGGTGCGGAACTTGGAACCTGGGGAAAGGCTATGGGAGTTGGTCACATCCTTTCGGCTGACGATGATATGGATATGGCTTTGGTGGCCTTCCTTGGCCATGCCTGGAACGATACGTTTCCCGTTCTGTTTATGGGGTGCCTCCATTTCCAAGGCATTGATTTTTTCTTGAAGTTTGGCCATGTCCCCTTGCTCCCTACCCTCTTTGATGGCCCTGATCTGGTGTTGCAGTTCCAAAATCTTGCTGGCATAGGCCTGGTTCTCCTTGACCTTTTTGTCCTTTTCGGAATAGGTCCGCTCCCTTTCCAGTTTCGCGAAATACAATACCTCCTTGACCGTCACCTCTTTGTCCCTATAAAAGGAGGCCGCGTAGGTCTTCATCAGTTCCCGGGTATATTGTTTCAGCTTTTCGGGGTCATTTCCGATATGGTTGAGTTCAGCCTGGGAGGGACTGACCATGATGGAATAGAACTTGGGATCCCGTTTGGACAACTTGGACGTATTGGCATCGATCTCGGCAATGACCCGCTGGGCATCAATATTGTTTTCTGTTTGGTTGAAGAACAGTTCTTGATCTTCAGGGGCCTTCCCTTCGTTCTCCTTTTCCAGATACTTGACAAAATCACTGGCACTGCCATGATAGTTATCTCCCAAGTGTTGTCGTGTGATGGCGATGTACATGCTTATAGGTTTTTGAGTTTTGTACGGTATTGTTCTATGGCTCCGGGTTTGAGGTCCACTTTGAGGTGGTCCTTTCCGAAGCGGTTTTTGGTCACGGACACATGATCCAGGACATGCCCAAAATCAGCTTTCAATTCTTCCACCTGTTCCTTCAACCGTTCATGGACGATCTTGGGAACGGTGGTCTCTTTATCCAACAGCTCAGGATTGGTGGGCGTGTTGATCTCGGTCAGCTGCCTTTCAAAAAATTCAAAGTCCCCTTCCCATTCGTCCCCCTCCCCAGATTCCAGTTCCTGCTGAAAGAGGGCCTGCATCATACTGACCGTGGGCAGGGTCTGTTCCTTTTCGATGCTGCGCATGATGGCCACCATGGCATTGAAGCGTCGCTTCATGAACAATTTCATACTGGCGATGGTCTCCCCAAAATGTTGTTCCGGGGAGATCCCATGGCGTTCAAAAAACTCCACCATGGCCAACAAGGTCATGGAATGGGACTTTCCTTGCCGTTTGGAAAAGCTCCGAAATTTCAGGGCCACCGAGATTTTGATCCTCAGTCCCGCAAACGTCTCTTTTTCGTAACCCTTATCCATTTTTTCAACAAAAATTCCTTGGTTTTACTGGGCCCGGCCCATTTTTTCAACAAAAACCGAATGCCCCAAGTTTTCTAAAATGCCCAAAACCCCTATAAACAGGGCCTTACGGAGCAACCATGATCGGTAGCGCTGCGCCAGCACGCTATCCTCTTGCTTCTCCTTTTTGCGCCAAAGGCCCAAAAAGCATCGCACAAACCATCTTAAAAAGACAGCCGTCCCTTTTCATATTTTACCCTATGGAGCACGGACTTTTGGAAAGTCAGATCAAGTTGGGTTGCCGTGCAAACTTTGCTACGATGTAGCATCTTAAATATACCCACATTCCTTCAGGCACAAAAATGCGTTCTGCGGGCAAATGGCATCATTTGCCCGCAGTAAATATGAAACGTCCATTTTTGGGTTTCCACAACGTCGGGAGTTCCACGGGAACGCCAAAAAAAAGACCCTTTTTCAAGGGTCTTGTTCCCGTCAGTCCTCCGATGGAACAGTATTGGTCTGTTCCCTGTAATACTCATACCGAAATATCCAGAGATTGACCACCAGGGAGTAGGTTTTGTCCACCGTGGCATCCGCTGTCTTTTTGACAACGCTTTTCTGTGGATGTTTCTTTGCAGGGATTTCCAATGACTTTTTTACAATTGCTTTCATAATACATGATTTTAGATTATTAATTATTTGAGGGCATCCCCGCACTTCCCAAAAATTTCAGCTCAAAAGGAAACGGAATCGTTACTTAGCCGATAGAAATAATATTGTTGGAACAGATAGAGTTCTAACCTTAAATCAACAGTTCCACTTACTGCATTAGCTTTAGAAACGGAATAGAGGGAATCTAATGTTTATATTAAGTACGGTAAGTTATTTGAGCCTAAGCCAGAGAGTATTAAGGGCATAACCCACTAACGATTTAAGCCGCTCAAAGGGAACATCAAAAAGACTTTTAATGAGAATATATGGAATCGACCTGTCCAAAGATAAATTTGACGTAAGCTATGTTCTTGCAGGTGAAGAGAAAAAGAGGTTTGTCAGAAATGACTTTAAAGGTATCTGCAACTTTTTGAAACAAGTGGAAGATAGTTGCATCCTGGTAGCTGAACATACTGGAAGCTATGGTGACCTGTTGGTTCATCTCTGTTACCAGTTCCAAATTAAAATAGCATTGGTCCCTGGCTACAACATAAAGCACAGCTTGGGATTGCAACGGGGAAAGAGCGATTCAAAAGACGCATACCGTATCAGGAAATATGGTGAGAGGTTTGTGGAAGAATTACGCTTTATGGAACCAAGGTCGGAATCGGTCAAAGAACTTAAGGAACTTTACAGTTTGCGGGAACAGTTGTCAAAGAGCAGGACATCACTTTTGTTGGGACAGAAAACAAGAAAGCTCAGTCCTTCCCAGAGCATTGTGGCCCATAGAGGCTATCAGAGAGCGATAGCCAATCTGGAAAATGAAATTGATGCCATCGAAAAGGAAATTGAAAAAATCGTTCAGAACGATTCCGATTTAAATGATAACTACAAGCTTATTACCAGTATCAAAGGTATTGGTCCGGTAATAGCAAACAATCTGATCATCAAAACGGAAAATTTCAAACGTATCAATACAGCCAAAAAGGCTGCTGCCTTTGCCGGGGTATGCCCGTATCCCAATTCGTCCGGGAAAATGTCTATGAAGTCCAAGACCAGCCATATGGCCGACAAAAAGCTGAAATCTCTGTTGTTCCTTGCCGCCAAGACAGCCGTGACACACAATAAAGAGTATAGTCTATATGCAGAACGAAAAAAACTGGAGGGAAAACCCTATTTCTTGATAATGAACAATGTATCCAATAAAATGCTCAGAACTGTCTATGGTGTAATCCAGAGTCGAAAACCATATGATATGAACCATATTTGTAATGACCCAAGACAATTGAATTGAAATACTCAGGATTTTATTTGGTTTTTAATAGAGTATATAA
>NZ_QXFO01000014.1 GCF_003584105.1 Flagellimonas taeanensis | reverse complement strand
TTATATACTCTATTAAAAACCAAATAAAATCCTGAGTATTTCAATTCAATTGTCTTGGGTCATTACAAATATGGTTCATATCATATGGTTTTCGACTCTGGATTACACCATAGACAGTTCTGAGCATTTTATTGGATACATTGTTCATTATCAAGAAATAGGGTTTTCCCTCCAGTTTTTTTCGTTCTGCATATAGACTATACTCTTTATTGTGTGTCACGGCTGTCTTGGCGGCAAGGAACAACAGAGATTTCAGCTTTTTGTCGGCCATATGGCTGGTCTTGGACTTCATAGACATTTTCCCGGACGAATTGGGATACGGGCATACCCCGGCAAAGGCAGCAGCCTTTTTGGCTGTATTGATACGTTTGAAATTTTCCGTTTTGATGATCAGATTGTTTGCTATTACCGGACCAATACCTTTGATACTGGTAATAAGCTTGTAGTTATCATTTAAATCGGAATCGTTCTGAACGATTTTTTCAATTTCCTTTTCGATGGCATCAATTTCATTTTCCAGATTGGCTATCGCTCTCTGATAGCCTCTATGGGCCACAATGCTCTGGGAAGGACTGAGCTTTCTTGTTTTCTGTCCCAACAAAAGTGATGTCCTGCTCTTTGACAACTGTTCCCGCAAACTGTAAAGTTCCTTAAGTTCTTTGACCGATTCCGACCTTGGTTCCATAAAGCGTAATTCTTCCACAAACCTCTCACCATATTTCCTGATACGGTATGCGTCTTTTGAATCGCTCTTTCCCCGTTGCAATCCCAAGCTGTGCTTTATGTTGTAGCCAGGGACCAATGCTATTTTAATTTGGAACTGGTAACAGAGATGAACCAACAGGTCACCATAGCTTCCAGTATGTTCAGCTACCAGGATGCAACTATCTTCCACTTGTTTCAAAAAGTTGCAGATACCTTTAAAGTCATTTCTGACAAACCTCTTTTTCTCTTCACCTGCAAGAACATAGCTTACGTCAAATTTATCTTTGGACAGGTCGATTCCATATATTCTCATTAAAAGTCTTTTTGATGTTCCCTTTGAGCGGCTTAAATCGTTAGTGGGTTATGCCCTTAATACTCTCTGGCTTAGGCTCAAATAACTTACCGTACTTAATATAAACATTAGATTCCCTCTATTCCGTTTCTAAAGCTAATGCAGTAAGTGGAACTGTTGATTTAAGGTTAGAACTCTATCTGTTCCAACAATATTATTTCTATCGGCTAAGTAACGATTCCGTTTCCTTGCCACTCCAAAAATTTGTCTTCCGCTTGGTTTCCGCTCAAATATTGTTTAACCAAAATCCAAAGATCATGGAAGCACAAACAAAGAAGAGAGCGACACGTAAAGCAGGTAACAACCAAGGTTCAAAGTCGGAACAAACCAAAACTGTGGAGAAGGTGGAAAACGTTCCACAGATCCAGTTGTTGGGAATCGATTCGGTTTTCCCGGACCCAGACCAACCCCGAAAAACCTTTGATGAGCAAAGTCTCAATCATTTGGAACAGAGCATTGCCGAACATGGGGTGCTGCAGCCGATCACCGTACGAAAATCCGACGAAGGTTTTATCATCGTCATGGGTGAGCGAAGGTATCGTGCCAGTAAATTGGCAGGATTGACCACTATCCCTGCCATGGTAAGGGACTATAGGGACACTGAGATTCTGGAGGTCCAGATCATCGAGAACCTACAGCGCAAGGATGTGGAACCCACGGAGGAGGCCGAGGCCATCCAATTTTTGTTGGATCGTTACGAACCCGGGGAGATTGCAAAACGTCTGGGCCGATCTGAGAACTATATCCGGCAACGCATCAAGTTGGCAGGATTGATCGAGGGATTCAAGGCCTTTATCCGCAGTGGGGAAATGACCCTCTCCCTAGGGGTGGCCGTGGCCCTTTTTGAACCCGGAGAACAACTGATGCTGTTGGAAAGCCTAGAAGACGAATTCCAGGAACATCGGATCAAACGGATGATCGAAAGCCGCACCTTCGATCTGTCCAAAGCCCCTTTTGGGTTGTCGGATAAGACGTTGCTTCCCAAAGCCGGGGCTTGCCATACCTGTCCCTTCAATGCTGCCAATCAGGGCAATTTGTTCGGTGATGGGAAGATGGTCTGTACCCGGACCTCCTGTTTTGAGAACAAAAAGACCAAGACCTTTATGCAGCTATTGAAAAGCGTGAAAAAGGAAGGATTGAAACTGGTGCCCAACATCAACAAATACCGGGTGGACGAGGAACGCAACCAATGGGTCATGGCCCAAATGGAAAAGGAGGGCCTAGCGGTGCATTTGACCAATGGGCTGGACATTTTAAAGGAGCCCATAGAACCTACCATGAATCACATTAGGGAGGAGCACCGACACTATGAATATACCGAGGAAGAGTTGGGTGAATTCCTGAAAGAGGCCCTGGAATCCTTCACGGAGGAAAAGGAGGCATGGGACAAGGCCGTGGACCTTGGATTTGAAAAGGGTATCCTGCTGGAAACGGACACCTATTTGACCCGGCCGGTATTTGTGAAGGTCAGGGAAGAAACCCATAGTGGAAGTTCAGGTACCAAGGCCTTGGAGCAACGCAAAATGTCCGAGTGTACCCCGGAGGAGCAGATCATCAAGATCAATACACGGGAATTGCGGAAAAAACAGATCGAGAACAACAACCAGTTCAAGGAAGTCGTGGACATGATACGTGAGACCGATTATATCAACCTGAAAAAGCCTTTGTCCACGGATGAAATGGTGGCCATTGCCATTTCCCTGTTCGAGAACAACATCGGGTATTATAGCCAAAGGGAACATTTTGGGGAATTCTTCGGCGAGGATTCCAAGTTATCCGATGGGGAACGGGTGGCCCGGTTCAAACAGGGTTTCAAAAAGGAGACCTTGTATAAACTGCTCCGGTTCCTGTTGACCCGACAGGTACACCTTGGGGAAAGCAACCACTCCAATGATTTGACCAACCGATCCTTTTATGTGGCAATGCAATCCTTTTACAAGGAGAAGATTTTGGGAATCGAAAAATCCTATACTGAAAAGCGTCAAAAACGGGAGGAACGGATCAAGGAAAGGGTGGCCAGTTTAGAACGGCAGGCCAAAATATTGGAGGGATAGGGCTTCCAAATGGTACAAAAGAAGGGTTCGGGAAAGCGAACCCTTTTTATTTTGGTCGAACCATGCCGGTGTCCTACCACAGATAGGGATTTGAATAGTTAGGGAACCCAAACTGGGTCAGGTTACCCATCAACCTTGGAAAATACTTTGGAATGAATCTTCAATTTCCTGGATTTCAGCATCTGTCAATTCCGCAAATTCCTTTTCCCTTCTTTTTTTGGACAATATACCTTCATTCTGGTTCAGAAACTTGATCAAAAGATCGACTTTGGTATCCGGTAAGGTCACACGGGCATTGATAAGGTTTGTCATCCGATCGTATTTTTCCAAATAGTCCAATTCTTCCGGTATGATCCTTTCAATGGTCTCTTCCACACAGGTATACAGGAATTCCGCTTGTTTGGTCAAATCAAAGTACCGGTATAGATCAATGGTTTCGTTCAGGATATCGATGTTATGGTCTTGTGTTTCCTCCCATTCGATCAAATCGACCCTTGGCGAGGAAAAATGCTCCAGAATATCCTGATATTCATCAATCCGTTCCAGAATGGCAGAGGATATGGGGAATATCATACCTCTCTTGGTATACCCCATCCGGGTAAGCAAATGGTGGATGATATAGCGATGTATCCTCCCGTTGCCATCGGATAGGGGATGGATAAAAACAAAGCCAAATGCGATGGTGGCCGCGGCCAATACAGGATTGTACCGAGACTTCTGCAACAGCTCGTTCGTGCCGAACAACCCTTGCATCAAAAGAGGAAGGTCCTTGGCCTTGGCAGAGATGTGGTCGGGCAAGGGGGAGAGGGTCTCCCTATCGTGCTCCCCAATAAAGCCTTCCCCGGTCCTGATGCCCATATGCCTCAGTTTTTTGTTGCCGATGACAATATGCTGTAACCGTTCGATCTCCTGTATGCCCAAAGGGGACTTGCCCGATTGGCCTATGGCTTTTCCCCAATTCCTTGCCCGCATGCTCGGGGGATGTTCCCCTTCTATGGCAAAGGATGCCTTCGAGTCCTTCAACAATAAAAAAGCAGCGGTCCTTCGAATAAGATCCTTGTCCCGTTTGCCCAATCCCTTTTCGATGGTTTCAGATAGGTCCTTGGCAATATACCCATCCAGTTTTGCCGTCCGTCGGATCATCGGGCAGTACCCCGGGACCCCGGGCAGGTTGTTCTTGACGCGATGCCGTGTGGAATTCTCGGGCTCGGCCGTATATTGTAGGTTGGGGTCCACCACCGTTACATAAGTGCCCTTGTTCAGGTTCGGTACGTCAAGGGTTATTCCGGTCAGCCATTCGTATAGAAACCACGCCCTTCTAGTGTATTGCCCCGTGGGCTCCTCTTCCAACATTTGGTGTATGATGGCATCCCCGGTCAACTCGAAAAACCTTTTGAGGAGATATAGGTCCAAGGGCTCGTATTTAAGGGCAAAGACCAAATGGCTTTTCAGGTCGTCCTTGGGTTTGTGCCTTATGGTGAACACTTGCCATTGGTCCGTATCGTAGCGTTGGTGCTTCTCCGTTGCCATGGCCAATATATCAGGCAGGGGAACCGCTACATCAAATTGATTCTCCATTGTGGCAATCAAAAGGGACTGACCTACCAAGAAACCTTCCTCAGGTAAGGTGCGGCCATGAAAAACCGTTATTTTCTGTGAAAAATCATTATTTTTCATATGATGACGTGAAATATAATGACAAATATACCATGAAAAACAATTACTTGGCGTGAAAAACGATGATTTTTATATATTTTTCATGAAATATAAGTACATCTGTCTGGGTTGACCGTTGAAGATCTTGCACTTCCGGGGCTAGCGAACCCTTAATGGGGGATATTCCCTGTCCGTACCCATGAACATGGTCAAAAGGAAAGGTCAATAGGGTATGGACACCTCTTCGTAGTCCACTTTTTCAATGATGCCCGGATAGTTGGAATCCACACTTCTACTATAGAGGTCCTTGGTGACGGGATAGGCTTCCAGATCACCTTCCCATAGATCGTCATCGATAAGATCTTGAACATCTGATTTATTGTTGCCGTTATGTAACCAAGCATCCAAGTTTTCATCATCAATGATGACGGGTCGCCTTTTCTTTTCATTGTGGATTTCCTCGAACATGGGGGTGGCGTCCTTGGTGAGTACGGCAAAGGTCCTCCGTCCATCGGCCGTGTTGGTATAGATGCCCGCTAGGTATATGGGGTCGCCGTTCTTTCTATGGAAATAAAACGGAACTTTAAAATCCTTTCCCTTGACTTTCACTTTCGTATTGTGTGGTTCGAAGAATCCGTCCACGGGAATGATACAGCGTTGGTGCTCCCAACAGTACCGGTACACGAAGTGGTCAAAGAGCTTTTCGGATTTGGCATTCAGTCCCCCAAAGGTTTTTGGGTTCTTGAAATACTCCGTGTAATTTTCCTGCTTTTCCTTTGGGGGCATGATGCCCCACATCGCAGGGAGCATATTGTAGGGCTCTTCCTGGCCCAAAGTCCACATCACAGGATGGCTCCAGCCGTTGGCGTGGAAATAAATGAGTTCCAGGTCGGTGTCCAGGTCACCGTACATGGCCTTGACAGAAAGGAGTTTTTCCAGCTCCTTCCGTTCCCGGGTCTGTCTGGTCGAGTAACACATGTTGAGGTTGAATTATGCCGTATTAAGATAGGCAAAATTGTTAAAGTTTTGAAACGGGTTGTTCCTTTCCGTACATTTGGATATTTTCCAAATTATAGGAATAAATCCAACATTTTATGAAACCCACCATTCTCCATATCGATCTGGATACCTTCTTCGTCTCCTGTGAACGACTACTGGACAGCCGTCTGATGAAGCGGCCCCTCTTGGTCGGTGGGTTGGGGGACAGAGGGGTGGTCGCGGCCTGTAGCTATGAGACCCGGCGTTTTGGGGTGCATTCAGGGATGCCCATGAAAGTGGCCCGGAGGTTGTGTCCGGAGGCCACTGTGATTAAGGGCAATGCAGGGACCTATATGAAGTTCTCGGACAATGTGACCGAGATTATCAAGGAGAGTGTCCCGGTCTTTGAAAAGGCCAGTGTGGACGAGTTCTATGCCGACCTTTCCGGGATGGACCGTTTCTTTGGCTGTTACAAATACGCCTCGGAAATTCGACAACGGATCTTGAGGGAAACGGGATTGCCTATTTCCTTTGGACTCTCCCAGAACAAGGTGGTCTCCAAAGTGGCCACCGGGGAGGCCAAGCCCAACAACCAGATGAAGATCGATCTTGGACTGGAGAAAGAGTTCCTGGCGCCTTTACACATTCGTAAACTGCCCTCCGTGGGGGAGAAAACCTATGGGCTTTTGTCCAATATGGGGGTGACTACCATACAGACCGTACAGCAACTGCCCTTGGAGATGCTGGAAAGCGCCTTTGGGTTGCATGGACGGACCATCTGGATGCGGGCCCAGGGGCTGGACAATTCCCCCTTGCTCCCGTTTCATGAACGGAAGTCCATTTCTACGGAACGTACCTATGGAAAGGATACCACCGATATGGTCAAACTGGAGACCACCTTGTTCGCCATGGCCGAGAACCTGGCCTACCAACTCCGAAGGGCCAATAAGATGACGGGCTGTGTGAGTGTGAAGATCCGGTACAGTGATTTCAAGACCTACACCAAGCAGAAACGGGTTCCCTATACTTCTGCGGACCATGTGTTGGTACCCTTGGTGAAGGAACTCTTTACCTCCCTTTATGACCGAAGGATGCTCATCCGACTCGTGGGTGTCAACTACAGTCATATCGTAGGGGGGCATTACCAGATCGACCTGTTCGCGGATGACGAAAAACTGCTCAACCTCTATCAGGCCATGGATCGTGTACGGAATCGATTTGGGGAATCCAGTTTGATGCGGGCCTCGGCCATGGGGGCCCATAGTATAGGAAGAGGCGGAAACCCCTTTGACGGACAACCACCCATCTTATTGGCCCATAGACAACAATAGCATGTACTTGAACTGCCATACCTATTATTCCTTGAACTACGGGGTGCTTTCCGAAACGGAGCTCTTGGAGTTGGCCTGTTCCCATGGGGTGGAAACCTTGGCCCTGACCGATATCAACAACAGTTCGGCAGGGATGAACTTTGTGCGACTGGCCCATGAGCAGGGAATACGTCCCATTCTGGGCATCGATTTTCGGAACGGGAACGTACAGGAGTTTGTGGGCCTGGCACAAAACAATGAAGGGTTTCGGGAGATCAATGCCTTTCTATCCGAACATTTGCATAAGGGAACATCCATTCCCTCCGTGGCTCCAATATTCGAACATGTCCATGTCATCTATCCCTTCGAGAAGATCCAGGAGGAGGAACGGACAGACTTCCGAGCTTATGAGTACATTGGGGTATCCGTCGAAGAGCTCCGGAAATTACGGTTCTCCCGGTACCGGGATTATACCGATAGATTGGTGTTGTTACAGCCCGTGAGCTTTCGTAACAAAAAGGATTTCAATACCCATCGGTTGCTTCGGGCCATAGGATTGAACACACTGTTGAGTAAACTTCCCCAGTCCGAGGAGGCCAGACCCTCTGATACCCTTCGGTCCATGGAGGAACTAAAAAAAGCCTTGGTTGATTTTCCGCATATCTGGGAGAATACGCAGCGGTTGATGGACTCCTGTACCATTGCCTTTGGGTTTGGAAGTGAGCGGGTTTCCCAGAACCAGTCCCGTTTTTTGGCGTCCAAGGCCTTGGATGTGGAGCGGTTGCGGGAACTGGCATTGGATGGGCTGCCTCGACGCTATGCCCATCCCACGGAAAAGGTCAAGGAGCGGATGTTCCGGGAACTGCGTACCATTCAGGAACTGGACTTCGTGTCCTATTTTTTGATCAACCATGATATCGTCTCCTATGCCAAGTCCAAAGGGTATCCCTATGTGGGCAGGGGGAGTGGGGCCAACAGTCTGGTGGCCTACCTAATTGGGATCACCGATGTGGATCCCATTGAACTGGACCTGTATTTTGAACGGTTCATCAATCCCTTTAGGGCCTCCCCTCCGGATTTTGACATTGATTTTTCCACCTGGGACCGGGACGATGTCACGGCCTATATTTTTGAACGTTTCGAGCATGTGGCCCTATTGGGAACCTACAACACCTTTAAATACCGGGCCGCTGTTCGGGAACTGGGCAAGGTGTTCGGTCTGCCCACCGAGGAAATCGATAAGCTCAGTGCAGGTCGGTATGAGCAAGGAAGCTTGGACGAACTGGCCCGATTGGTGCTGAAATACGCCACCTATATCCATGGGATGCCCAATTACATCAGTGTGCATTCCTCGGGGATCTTGATTCTGGACCGTTCCGAGCATTACTATTCGGCCACGACCCTGCCGCCCAAAGGGTTTCCGACGGTGCAGTTCGATATGATCATTGCCGAGGATGTAGGCCTGTTCAAGTTCGATATCCTTGGGCAACGGGGATTGGCCAAGATCAAGGAGGCGGTTGAGGTGATCAAGGACAACCGACCCGATGCCATGCTTTGGGACATCAAGAGCGTGGAGGCCATGAAACAGGATGCCAATATCAATCGGCTGTTGAGCCAAGGAAGGGCGATAGGGGCCTATTATGTGGAATCCCCAGCCATGCGGGGGCTGATGAAAAAGCTACGGACCCATGACTACTTGGGACTGGTGGCGGCCAGCTCCGTGATCCGTCCAGGGGTATCCTCCTCGGGGATGAAGGATGAATATATCCGCAGGGAGCGGGAACCGGAACGCCGCAAGGAGGCCAATCCCATCCTGTTGGAGATCATGCCGGAGACCCATGGGATCATGGTCTATCAAGAGGATGTGCTCAAGGTGGCCCATCTCTTTGCAGGACTCGACCTAGGGGAGGCCGATGTGTTGCGACGGGGGATGAGCGGAAAGTTCCGTTCCCGGGAGGAATTCCAAGCAGTGAAACTCAAGTTTTTTGAAAACTGCAAACAAAGGGGGCACGATGCTGCCTTGACCCAAATGGTCTGGGAACAGATCGAGAGTTTTGCGGGTTATGCCTTTGCCAAGGGACATTCCGCTTCCTATGCCGTGGAAAGCTACCAGAGCCTGTATCTGAAATGCTACTTTCCCCTGGAATTTATGGTAGCCGTGCTCAACAATAGGGGAGGGTTCTATGATACAGAGCTCTATGTCCATGAGGCTAAGATGTGGGGAGGAATTATCCATCCGCCCTGTATCAACCGCAGTGATCATGTCAATGTCATCTATGGGAAGCACATCTATTTGGGGCTGGGGCAGCTTCGGAGTTTGGAACGTTTGGTCATCCAACGCATTTTGAACGAAAGGCAACTCCATGGCAAATTCCGAGATTTTGATGATTTTATCGACCGTGTCCCCATTGCCATCGAACAGTTGACCATCTTGGTGCGTATCGATGCCTTTCGTGTCTTTGACGTGCCCAAGAAGCAAGTGCTTTGGCAGGCCGTGTTCAAGACCAAGGCCCATCGAAAGGAAACTATCCAGAAACTGCTCTTTAAACCCAACCACAGGCATTTTACATTGCCGAATTTACCTTCCCATCCTATTGAGGATGCCTACGACCAAATGGAACTTCTGGGTTTTCCACTATGCGGGTATTATGAACTTATGGACGGCAAAGTGAAGAGTAGGCTGACTGCCGGTGATTTTGAGGCCTATGTCAACCAAAGGATCTGGATCTATGGTTCCCTAGTGCATACCCGATTGAACACCACATCCAAAGGGGACACCATGCGCTTTACCACCATGCTCGATCTGGAAGGGCACTTTTTTGACTGTGTACACTTTCCACAAACGATGGCATCCACACCCATTCATGGAAAGGGCATCTATTTATGCCACGGAACGGTGACCGAAGAGTTCGGGCATTTCAGTCTGGAGGTGGTTACGACCGTCAAACAACCCTTGAAACCTGACCCGAGACAAGTGGGATCGGGAGCGCTATTGGCCAAATAAAAGCGAGTAAGGACGTATTCCGATCAATACTGCGCAAAGATAAACCCGGAAAATATTTCTCGGGAAAGGGACGGCATAAGGCCGTTGCCGATGTCACTTTTTTCATACTCTAGTAATGACCTGATATTTTAGGGGGAAAACTCCAATAATGAAGTTTGGAACTACTTTTTATTGGTCCAAAAAGAGTTCCTTTTAAGAACCATTCTTTGCAATAGAGTTGCACTTGGATTTTTTTATCTTTGCCCCGTGAAATTTTTGACAATCATATTAACAATATACTTCTTGGCGCTCAACGTGGTGCCTTGTAGTGATTCAGGGAATGCCTCTGACGATTGCCAAACTGTTTCGGTAGTCGATTCTGACGGCGACCAAGGTGACGATTGTGAACTTTGCTCGCCTTTCTGTCAATGTCATTGTTGCCACGTTCACACCATAGATTTTGGGCTTGTCGCATTTGAACCGTACCAGCCAGAAATCCCAGACGAATTCTTTGCCCATTTTGATGACCTCGGCAAGGATATTCCACCTTCTCTTTTACAGCCCCCTCGGGCATGATCCAGTTTTTATAGGATAAAACTATCCTGTTTTGACGTGACTTTTTCATGGTTACGTCAATATCGTGCGTTGCTTTTCATCAATGCGCCCAGTAAGAATATAAACTGAATCAATACCCTTGTCCATGATCAACAGAATCATTGATTTTTCAATCAATAACAAATTTATTATAGGTCTGCTGACCCTCGCATTGATTGGTGCGGGCGTTTATAGCATGACCCAAGTTCCCATCGATGCCGTACCGGATATCACCAATAATCAAGTACAGGTCATTACCCAATCACCCAACCTGGGAACGGAGGATATAGAACAATTTGTAACCTATCCCGTGGAAGTTGCGATGAGCAACCTACCCAATGTCAAGGAAATCCGCTCTGTTTCCCGTTTTGGGCTTTCTGTGGTGACCATTGTATTTGACGATGAGGTGGGCACTTATTTGCCCAGACAACTTGTAGCCGAAAAACTGCCCGAGGTTCAGGAACAGATCCCTTCTGGCTTTGGCAAACCCGTTATGGGGCCAATTTCAACGGGATTGGGCGAAATCTATCAATATACCCTTGAAGTAGATGATGAACATCAAGGTGAATATTCGGCAACCGAACTGCGTACGATCCAGGACTGGATTGTACGGAGACAGATGGCCATGGTGCCCGGCGTGGTGGAGGTAAACGCCTTTGGCGGAAACAAAAAGCAATACGAAGTGGCGGTTGACCCGGACGAACTTCGCGCCATTGGTATAACCATTACAGAAGTGTTCTCGGCCCTTGAAAAGAACAACCAGAATACAGGTGGGGCCTACATCGAGCGTAACCACCAAGCCAACTTCATTCGTGGTGAAGGGCTGGCCAGGACCATATCGGATATTGAAAATATGGTGGTCAAGGCCGTTAATGGCATTCCCATCAAAGTGAAGGATATAGGTAAGGTAAGCATGGGAAGTGCGGTACGCTATGGTGCGCTTACCAAAGATGGAAAGGGCGAAGCCGTGGGCGGAATGATCTTGATGCTCAAAGGGGCAAATTCCAACGAGGTGATCGAAAACGTGACCCGACGTGTGGAACAGATACAACGGTCCCTTCCTGAAGGAGTGTCCATCAAACCTTTCCTGGACCGCAGCGAATTGATCGCCGAGACAACAGGCACGGTAACGGGGAACCTTTTGGAAGGTGGGCTTATCGTGATCTTCGTGTTGGTCTTGTTGTTGGGAAATTGGCGTGGCGGACTCATTGTGGCTTCGACCATACCCTTATCCCTATTGTTTGCCTTTATTCTGATGAATGTTTTTGACGTATGGGCAAACTTGATGAGCTTGGGGGCAATCGATTTTGGAATCATTGTGGATGGTGCGGTGATCATCGTAGAGGGCACCGTTTTTTTAATGTACTCCTATGTGGTCAAAAAGAATGGCGTTAGTGCAGAAACACGGGATGACATCGCCGCCAAGGCCTCCAAAAAAATGATGAACGCCGCTTTCTTTGGCCAGCTGATCATTCTGATCGTGTTCCTGCCCATTTTGGCCTTGGAGGGTGTCGAAGGGAAAATGTTCCAGCCCATGGCCCTCACCTTCATTTTCGCGATGATCGGGGCCATGTTATTGTGTCTTACCTATGTACCCATGGTTTCGGCATTGTTCCTACGGCCGCCAAAATCCAAAAAACAATCCTATGGCGATAGGTTCGTGCATTGGATTGAGCGGAAATATGAACCGTTGTTGACCAAATCACTTTCCAAGGCCAAAGTGGTCGTAAGCATTGCCCTTGGTCTTTTTGCCATTGCCATTTTCGCCTTTACGAGAATGGGCGGTGAGTTTATCCCGCAATTGGACGAAGGTGATATTGCCTTTCATGCGATCTTGAAACCCGGCAGTTCCCTGTCGGAAACCATCGAAACCACGACAATTATTGAACGTATCGTGAAGGCCGAATTTCCCGAAGTTGAAACCGTTCTCAGCCGTATCGGTGTCGCCGATGTACCAACGGACCCGATGCCCATGGATATTGCCGATGTCTTCGTTATCCTCAAACCAACTGATGAATGGACATCTGCAGAAAGCAAGGATGAACTCGTGGAAAAAATGAAGGAGGCCATCAGTATCGTTCCCGGCGTGAATTTTGAGTTTACCCAACCTATCGAAATGCGCTTCAACGAACTACTTACGGGTGTTCGTGAGGATGTGGCCATTAAATTGTTCGGGGAAGACCTCGGCATATTGGCAAGCAAGGCCGAGGAAATGGGGGAAATCATTGCCACCGTTCCCGGTGTGGCGGATATGAAAGTTGAGGCCACGGACGGCCTGCCACAAATCACCATTGACTACAACCGCAATAAATTGGCACAGTACGGTCTAAAGATCGAACAGCTCAATAAAGTGGTACAGTCCGCCTTTGCAGGAGGAAAGGCGGGCGTAATCTTCGAGGGTGAAAAACGGTTTGACCTGGTCGTAAGACTTCTAAAGGAAAACCGACAAAGCATCGAGGATATCCAGAACTTGTTCATCAACCTGCCCAATGGTTCGCAAATCCCATTACGGGAAATTGCCGAGGTAAGTTATGAACCCGGCCCGATGCAGATAAGCCGTGACAATACCAATAGGCGGACCTATGTGGGTATCAATATTCGCGACCGTGACGTAAAATCGGTGGTAGAGGATATCCAAGAAAAATTGGATGCACAGTTTGACCTGCCCGCAGGATATTACATTCGGTATGGTGGAGCTTTCGAAAATCTGGAACGTGCCAGCAATAGATTGCAAACTGTGGTCCCTATTGCCTTGTTCCTGATTTTCATATTGATTTATTTTGCGCTAAAGTCCTTTCCACAGACCTTGATGATCTACCTAGCGATCCCGATGGCCACCATTGGCGGTGTGTTCGCCCTGTGGTTAAGGGATATGCCTTTCAGTATTTCCGCGGGGGTCGGCTTTATCGTGTTGTTTGGTGTGGCCGTTCTGAACGGACTCGTCATGATAAGTGGTCTCAATGAACTGAAGGAAGAAGGCGTGACCAATCTTAAAGATAGAATTATAGAAGGCACTAAAAGACGGATTCGTCCCATTATGCTCACGGCCTTTACGGATATTTTAGGGTTTCTTCCCATGGCGGTTTCGGCTTCGGCCGGGGCAGAGGTACAGCGACCTTTGGCCACCGTGGTCATTGGTGGCTTGATAACTTCGACCCTCTTGACCCTCTTTATCCTACCCATCTTTTACCAATGGGTCGAGGGACGTTCGGAACGGATGAGTAAACCCGACCCGAAATGGGTTACCCCTGTGGTCATGGTCCTTCTTTTGTTCGCCACCGCACTGCCTGCCAAAATGCATGCGCAAGAAGGTTTTGAAAATGCACGGCAGATCCAGCCTAAAGATTCACTGCCCGCTATTTCATTGGAAGAGGCGGTGGAAGTTTCCAAGAAAAACTACCCGCTGTTGAAAGCGAAACAATGGGAGGTCCAAAAACAAACCGCCCTAAAAGGTATGGCTTACGACCTTGGCAATACCCAGGTCTTCACAGGTGGCGAAGAAATTGCGGACGGACAAGGAATTTATACCTTGGTTGGGGTTGGACAACAGAATATCGACCTGTTGGGCATCCGTGCAAAAAGGCGTTTGCAGAGACAACGCATCGCTTTGGCCGAGACAGCTCTTGACCTTTCCGAACTGCAAGTGGAACAGGAGGTCAAAAAGGCTTGGTCAGAAGCCTATCGACAACGACAGAAATTTGAACTGTACCGTGAACTGGATTCCATTTATTCACAGTTTAAAAAAGCAATAGAACTCAACTTCAAGGTAGAGGCCATTTCCCGGCTGGAATATTCATCGGCCACAAATCAGGCCTTACAAATCAACAATCAACTGCAACAGGCCGAAAGTGATTATGCCATCGCCCTGCAAAAGCTCAATCTTTGGTTGGTTTCGGACATCTACTATTCCGTTCCAGAAAAACTTGATGAAAGTGCGGTAACGGTTTTAGGATGGGACGGGGATTTGGGAAAACACCCAGCGCTGGAACTTTCACAAAGGCGCATCGAGGAGGCCGAGGCGACTTACAATGCGGCACGTGCCGATCTGCTGCCTAAATTCAACCTTCAGGGCGGACTGCAACAGGTCAATGGCAATAGCGGGTTCTACACCTATCAAGCCGGCATTTCGGTTCCTTTGTTTTCAGGTGGACAGCGTAGTCAAGCCAAGGCCGCCAAAATTGAAAGTGAAATCGCAAAGACCAATGCGGATTATACCAAACGCCAGCTGCAATCCGAATATCGGCAGGCGGTGCAAGCCTATCAGAAATGGAGCGCATCGTGGCAATTTTATAGGGACAAGGCCTTGCCGCTTGCCCAAGAGCAGCGCAGGGGAGCATTGTTGGCCTACGCGGAGGGTGCGGTGGACTATGCAGCGTTCACACAGATTATTCGGGATGCCATAAACACGGAAATGGATGCACTTGACGCTCTTGACAACTATCTAGAATCAGTATTTGAATTACAATATTTTAAACAATAGACAAATGAACAATCTTTTTAAATATAACGTTATTGGGCTTGTGGCGATGCTCTTGGTACTTGCTTCCTGTGGGAATTCCAAAGCCGATACTGAAGAAGCAAAGCAAAAAAAACCTGAAATGGACGAAATGCACAAAGAAAGTGAAGCCAAAGAAGCCATGCTTACGGAGGCGCAGTGCCGGAATCTTAACATGAGAATCGATACCGTCGCCCAACGTGTTATGAAGCAGTATGTGGAAGCCAATGGCCAACTGGAGGTCCCACCTCAGAATGAAGCGACCATTACGACGGTCGTGGGTGCCAATGTGGTGTCCATAGAGGTCATTGAAGGCGACAAAGTAAAAAAGGGACAAACGGTCGCCTATTTGTCCCACCCCAATATCATCCAGAAACAGACCGATTACCTGAACGCCTACAGTAACAGCCAGTTTCTGAAAAAGGAATTTGAAAGACAAAAAACCCTGTATGATGCCGGGGTGGGCAGCGGGGCCAACTTTCAAAAGGCCGAAGCGGAATACCGGGCATCCCAAAGCCTGGCAAAGGGATTGGAAGCACAGTTGCAACAATTGAACATTGGTGCGTCCGGGGTGAGAAACGGTACGATTTACCAACGGGTGGCATTGCGAAGTCCCATTGAGGGATTTGTCCAAAACGTAGCGGTGAAGACCGGACAGTATGTAGAACCGCAGACCGACCTATTTGAAATCGTTGACACCCATCACGTCCATGCCGATTTAATGGTGTTTGAAAAGGATGTGTACAAAGTAAAGGTAGGGCAGCAAGTATCCTTCAATGTACAATCCATTCCCGGAAAGGAACTTACTGCGAAAATTTATTCCGTAGGGAAAACTTTCGAGCAAAATCCCAAAGCGATACACGTCCATGCTGAAATCGAGAACAAGGAAGGGCAGCTGATTCCAGGGATGTATGTTGAAGGACGGATTGAAATCCAAAAATCCGAGACCGTTGCGGTGCCTGAAAGTGCAATAAGTTCGAACGAGGGAAAGAAGTATATTTTTAAAGCGGAGCGTGAAGGCAATGACTGGAGCTTCAAACCTGTCGAAATTAACACAGGCCCAAATGACGGGGATTGGGTCGCCATCGATTTTGTAGATTCCGTTGGGCCAAATACTACATTTGCATACAACAATGCCTACTATTTAATGGCCCAAATGAAAAAAGGGGATGCGGGACATAGCCATTGATAAAATTACAATATGATGACAGAAATTGAAAAAACATTGGAAAACAAAGGTGTACGCCCAACGGCGATGCGTATTTTGATCTATAAATATTTGGCTGAAAAGGAAGTGGCCATTGCCCTGACCGATATGGAGAACGCTTTCTCAAAAGCGGACAGAACCACATTGTACCGGACCCTGAAGACCTTTGAGGAAAAACGCATTGTGCACCAAATAGATGATGGCACCAATATTTCAAAGTATGCCCTGTGCGAACCAGGTTGCAATTGTGAAATGGAACAAGATCTGCACTTGCACTTTCATTGCGATAACTGTGATGAAACGGTCTGTCTCACTGAGCATAAGATTCCCCATATCAATCTACCTGATGGGTATGTGGCAGAAAATGCCAATTTGGTCATTAAGGGAATCTGCGACAAATGCAGCGGGCAATAATTGCACTTCCGTTGCATGAAACAAATAACGACCTTACCGTCTATGAAAAAGAAAAAAGTAAAACTACGTGATCTTGGTTCAAAGGAACGCCAGGGCGAACACGGACACGAAAGTGGCCATAGCCATGACGGTCCTGAAGGTGTATCTAAATTCAAGACCTATTTACCGGCCATTTTCAGTTTTGTAATGCTTATCATCGGCATAGCAGTGGACTATTTTGATGCTTTTCCGTTTTTCAAGGGCTGGATAAGGATCGCATGGTACACCCTTGCCTATTTGCCTGTTGGTTTTCCTGTCATCAAAGAAGGTTGGAACAGTATAAAGCATGGTGATTTCTTTACTGAATTTTTCCTGATGTCCCTTGCCACTCTAGGAGCCTTTGCCATAGGCGAATACCCAGAGGGCGTGGCCGTAATGTTGTTTTACGCCGTGGGCGAACTGTTCCAAAATGCAGCAGTCAATCGGGCAAAGGGAAATATTAAGGCCCTTTTGGATGCGCGACCGGACGAAGCTTTGGTGCTTCGTAACGGGAATTTCGTTACCGTAAATCCCCAAACCGTCGAGATTGGCGAAAGGATACAAGTACGTGTGGGTGAGAAAATCCCCTTGGACGGCATTCTCTTATCCGAAAGAGCTTCCCTCAATACGGCGGCAATTACTGGCGAAAGTAAGCCCGATACGATAAATAGAGACGAAAAAGTCTATGCCGGAAGTATTAATCTCGAGGGTGTTATCGATGTAGAAACCTCCAAAGAATTCAAGGACAGTTCCATCACTCGAATCTTGGATATGGTACAAAACGCTACAGCCAGAAAATCAAAGACAGAACTGTTCATTAGAAGATTTGCAAGAATTTATACGCCCATTGTGGTTTTCCTTGCCATTGGATTAACGTTCTTGCCCTACTTTTTTCTAAATGACTATGTATTTAGGGATTGGCTCTATCGCGCATTAATATTCCTAGTGGTTTCCTGTCCCTGTGCCTTGGTCATTTCCATTCCGCTCGGCTATTTTGGTGGTCTGGGAGCGGCATCCCGAAATGGGATTCTTTTCAAAGGTGCATCTTTTTTGGAAGCAATCACCAAAGTGAACACGGTAGTGATGGACAAAACGGGAACCGTTACCAAAGGGGTTTTTAAAATCAAGGAGATCAAGACCGCGCAATTTGAGGAAGCCAAGTTTATGAAATACCTGATGGCCATGGAGGAACAATCTACCCATCCCATAGCAAAAGCAATTTTGGAATACAAAGGCGAAGGCACGGATATAAAGGCAACCGATGTATCGGAAGTTGCAGGAAAGGGATTAAGGGGAACGGTCAATGGGAAAACAGTGCTGGTGGGCAATAAAGCCCTAATGGCCTCAAACAACATTGATGTACCTTCAGAAACCGATGATATTGTAGATTCTATTGTAATGTTGGCCATTGATGAAAAATTTGCAGGCTATGTTACCATTGCAGATGAACTCAAGGAAGATGCCCATCAAGCCATCCAACAAATCAGGGATGCCGGGATTTCGAAAATCATAATGCTTTCGGGTGACAAAGATTCCATAACGCAACAAGTCTCGAAAAAGTTGAACTTTGATTGGGCAAAGGGCGGCCTGTTGCCAGAAGATAAGCTCGGCGAAGTCGAAGAACTCAAAAAACAATCAGACACCAAAGTGGCCTTTATGGGCGATGGCATTAATGATGCGCCCGTTCTGGCCATCAGCGATGTGGGCATTGCCATGGGAGGCTTGGGTAGTGATGTGGCCATTGAAACAGCAGATGTCATCATTCAGACCGACCAACCGAGCAAGATGGCACGAGCCATTAAAATAGGACGCTCCACCCGAAAGATAGTTTGGCAAAATATTGGGCTCGCTTTTGGCGTGAAGGCATTTGTGCTCATCCTTGGAGCGGGAGGCCTAGCCACGATGTGGGAAGCAGTTTTTGCTGATGTGGGGGTTGCCTTATTGGCAATATTGAATGCTGTTCGACTTCAGCGGATGAAGTGGAACACTTAGTTTCAAAGAGGAACCATTTTTTGGGCTAACTTATATTTCAGCCGTTGTTGGCAGCCCCATGGTTCGCCAAGACCTTCAATAAAATTGTACATGAGAGGCTTCGCAGGTTGTGTCACCCAAACAACTGTCCGTGTATTGGAGGGGACTTCAGGAAGGTTAGGGGTCTGATTCTTCGAGAAACGGCGACAGGACTTATGAGACAATATGAAAGCTTCCGGGCATAAAAAACCGTATCCGAACAATTACGAAATGCTTATCACTGAGGATGATAAATAATCCGGTCGTAGGGTAACTCCAATACGTTTGTTCCCTTATTGTCGTAATGTTTGATGAAACTTCATTTGGTCAAAACGGAAGCCGTCCAAACGGATCTTTGGTGCGCCCTTCCTTAGCAAACCCTTCTTGGGGCTTTGCCGGGAAAGGCCGCAAATCCGTCCGTCCGCCCAACAAATTTTAAGGGGTCCATAATAAAAGAAGCCCTCGTTGTTTTTCGGGGCATCGAAAAACAGGGCAGTGCCCAAGGACTTCCTATCAGGACACCATTGCCTGCACTCGCTTAACTTCCCGTACGCTCCCTTGCCAATGGGTCTGAAGGAATTCCTAAGGCCCTTATCGAACCTGTCAAGGCCAAGACAGGTTTTGTCCACAAATAGGGTTTCCACTTCCTTGAAAACCTAAAGGTTTTGCTACGTCGCGGAGCCTCCCGATTTCTGTCCAAAAGCCTTGACAGAACCCCCTTCTTTTATTGTGCTACGCACGTAAGAAGCAAACAAACGCCCCTTAAAATTTGGGAAACAATGACCAAAAAAATAGAGGGGAAATTTTTAACCCTGTTTGCTGATTTATCCATACTGGAAGATAGCAGGCCTTTAAAACTTTTTATCATGAGTACATTGAGAAACAAAGTGCAGTTGATCGGAAACGTGGGGCAAGACCCCACCATTACTGACCTTGACAAAGGCAAACGTGTGGCACGGTTCACCATGGCCACCAACGAACATTACAAAAACTCCGAAGGGGAACGGGTGACCAATACCGAATGGCACACCATCATCGCATGGGGGAAATTGGCGGACATCATCGAAGGCTTCGTGACCAAGGGCAAGGAAGTTGCCATCGAAGGGAAATTGACCTCCCGATCCTATGAGGACAAAGAGGGCAATAAAAAATATGTGACCGAAGTGGTGGCCAGTGAGATCCTGCTTTTGGGCGGTGGTGATAACAATACCACCGAGTAAAATGGATAGGGGGTGTCCAGTCTTTGGGCATTCCTTTCTTTTTCATCCTTAACACATTTGAAATGGAACACCGTGTCAATGAAATACAGATCAGTTATCGGGAAAAACTCAGCACGCTGAAATCCCTGTCCGTGACGAACTCCAATGAGGTGGCGAATCTATTGTTCCAAAATTGGGACAACAAGACCATAGGCCTGCACGAGACCTTTAAGATCGTGCTGCTCAACCAGTCCAACAAGGTAAAGGGCATTTATCCACTATCCCATGGGGGCATCACAGGTACCTTGGTAGATCTGCGCATCCTTTTTGCCATTACCCTAAAGACCCTTTCCGTGGGGATCATCCTCGCCCATAACCATCCTTCTGGACAACTCAAGGCCAGTTATCAGGATAAACAATTGACCCAAAAGATCAAAGAGGCGGCACAGCTTTTTGATGTCAAGGTTTTGGACCATATCATCCTTGCGCCTGATGGTAGGTATTACAGTTTTGCTGATAATGGAATTCTTTAATCCAATGGTCATGGAAGCGAATACAGCGAATACAGAAATGATGGAATTTGAAAAATGGTTGGAAGAACAATATGACCCAAGGTATTACCCCGATGGGTTCGATCCAAGCCTATATGATCTGTGAGCAATGAACTATCAAAGTTTTGAATAATGGTCTATTTGAACTTTACCAACCTTGATAGCGAGACCCAGGAACGTTTGCTTTCCGTATCCAAAGAAGATGTGGAAAGCCGTTCCGGGACCGAATTGCTCCAATTTGCAGAAACGCATGATAAGGACTATGATACCCTCTTGGAAGAAGAGGCAATGCGAAATCTCTACAGTTATGATTTCGTATTCAATATGTGAATGCCAAAACACACCATCGAAGCCCATCCATCACGATGGGCTTTTTTTATGGGTTCATGGTTGGTTTTTAGGTGGGTCGAACACCCAAAAACCAATTTGGGAAATTCTTGTTTGCAAAGTATTGGGCAACCCCAAAGTATACCTATCCCTTATTTGACCGCAAGTTCGCCCTTCAAAAATGTTCCCATCAAAAGACTACGGCATAAACCGTTCGTACCTCACTCCTTATATACTCTATTAAAAACCAAATAAAATCCTGAGTATTTCAATTCAATTGTCTTGGGTCATTACAAATATGGTTCATATCATATGGTTTTCGACTCTGGATTACACCATAGACAGTTCTGAGCATTTTATTGGATACATTGTTCATTATCAAGAAATAGGGTTTTCCCTCCAGTTTTTTTCGTTCTGCATATAGACTATACTCTTTATTGTGTGTCACGGCTGTCTTGGCGGCAAGGAACAACAGAGATTTCAGCTTTTTGTCGGCCATATGGCTGGTCTTGGACTTCATAGACATTTTCCCGGACGAATTGGGATACGGGCATACCCCGGCAAAGGCAGCAGCCTTTTTGGCTGTATTGATACGTTTGAAATTTTCCGTTTTGATGATCAGATTGTTTGCTATTACCGGACCAATACCTTTGATACTGGTAATAAGCTTGTAGTTATCATTTAAATCGGAATCGTTCTGAACGATTTTTTCAATTTCCTTTTCGATGGCATCAATTTCATTTTCCAGATTGGCTATCGCTCTCTGATAGCCTCTATGGGCCACAATGCTCTGGGAAGGACTGAGCTTTCTTGTTTTCTGTCCCAACAAAAGTGATGTCCTGCTCTTTGACAACTGTTCCCGCAAACTGTAAAGTTCCTTAAGTTCTTTGACCGATTCCGACCTTGGTTCCATAAAGCGTAATTCTTCCACAAACCTCTCACCATATTTCCTGATACGGTATGCGTCTTTTGAATCGCTCTTTCCCCGTTGCAATCCCAAGCTGTGCTTTATGTTGTAGCCAGGGACCAATGCTATTTTAATTTGGAACTGGTAACAGAGATGAACCAACAGGTCACCATAGCTTCCAGTATGTTCAGCTACCAGGATGCAACTATCTTCCACTTGTTTCAAAAAGTTGCAGATACCTTTAAAGTCATTTCTGACAAACCTCTTTTTCTCTTCACCTGCAAGAACATAGCTTACGTCAAATTTATCTTTGGACAGGTCGATTCCATATATTCTCATTAAAAGTCTTTTTGATGTTCCCTTTGAGCGGCTTAAATCGTTAGTGGGTTATGCCCTTAATACTCTCTGGCTTAGGCTCAAATAACTTACCGTACTTAATATAAACATTAGATTCCCTCTATTCCGTTTCTAAAGCTAATGCAGTAAGTGGAACTGTTGATTTAAGGTTAGAACTCTATCTGTTCCAACAATATTATTTCTATCGGCTAAGTAACGATTCCGTTTCCTT
>NZ_QXFO01000013.1 GCF_003584105.1 Flagellimonas taeanensis | reverse complement strand
TCCTTGTCGGCATCGGTGGCCACAACGGTACCGATTACCACGGTATCGGCAATGTCCTCAGAAGCGGTGAATTCCTGTGCGGCGATCACCGGGGTGGCGTTCTTGGGCGGTGTGGGTGCATCGTCCTTGCCGCAGGACCATAGCAGGGCCATGGCGAGGATGGCGATACCCAATTTTTTTGTGATGTTTTTCATAATCATTTTTTTACAGTTAATCTTGGCAAGATGGGGCGTTCCGGAGAATGTTTCGGGCACGATCTGACGGATGCCGAGGCTGGATTGACGGATGGGGTCTTTGGGTTGATGGGACTGGGTTACAGGTTTAAGGTCAAGAACAAGTTTCAAGCGCAATAGTGAGCGGTTTGCGATGAACAATGACCAATAGCAGAACATCCCAATAGACGCAACTGTCCCCTTGAGGGGACTTTAGGGGTGTTTCTTCGGACACGAATTCCATTAATATTCACGAATAAAGGTTTGGATTTCAGATATCAGACATCTGATCATTCAAAAATCAAACAATCCAAGTATCCAGTTTTCATAATCTATGTCATACTGAGCGTCTCAATGGCCATCACTATAAAGAATCCCTATCTGAATTAGATTCTTCAAACACTCCGTGTTTTCAGAATGACAAGCAACGCCAATAAAAAATCCAATTTGCAATAAACAATGACCAATAATCAAAAACTGAATAACGGAACAGCCTAAGTCTATCCTCTATGGCCTATGGTCTTTTGTCTTTTTGGACACAAATTTCACCAACATACACGAATCAATGTTCCTACTTCTGAACTCTGGCCTCTGCCTTCAGACAATCCTAATAACTCAATAACAGAGTAATCCAACAAAAAAACCACCGAAAGACCCAAGGACCTTTCGGTGGCACAAACAGCTCAAAAAAGAGAAACGACTATACGGTTTGATAAGGTGTTATTGACAAGCGACAGAGCCTTCATCATTGATGGTCCAGCCATTTTGTATGACCAGAACAGTATCGTGGAAATATGTTGTATCGGCATCATTGCAGAACTTGACCCCAGCGGCCCCCAATGTGATACCATCGGGGATGAATACATTTCCTTGTCCACCCCAGCCTTTCAATATATTGCTATAATTCAAAGCGTCCAACCCAGAATTGTCGAACATATTGCTCAAGCTTGTGATACTGGACAGGTCCCAACCACCCAAATTTTGATTGAAAGCGGCAGCATCCCTAAACATGCTGGACATTGTGGTCACGTTGGAAACATCCCAATCCCCTAGAGGTTGATCAAAAGAAGTTGCCCCATAGAACATAGTGGCCATAGTAGTAACATTGGAAACATCCCAATTCCCAATATCCCCGTTGAAAGCAGTGGCCCCAAAGAACACTCCCTCCATATGGGTTGCGATCGAAGTGTTCCAGTTTCCAATTTCCCCATTAAAGGTAGCGGATTCATAGAACATATTGGACATATCGGTCACTTTGGAAAGGTCGGGCACATCGGTAGCATTATAGACCATATTTGCGCAATAACCAAAAGCTCCGTTCATACTTTCCCATGAATTGGAACCCCATTGCTCAATGGACATGAGCTTTAGTGCATAACCATCTTCACTGATCATGTTGATTCTTGGGAATACACCCTTAATGGCAACGGTGTGGGTGCCTGCACTGGCATAAATGTGGGTTGGAGATGTGCCTGATGTGATATTCTCCTCAGTCCCATCACCCCAGTCAATGGCATAATCATAGGTGAGACTGTTGTCTGTTGCAATGACAATCTCCTCATTGGCAACAGTGGTCTTCCAAGTGGTGATAAAGGAACCAGGGTCGGCAGCCAAGGATTCATCCACGTCACCCACCTTTATGGTCACTGTGGCGGTGGCCGTTTTATCGCCATCTCCTACCTGTACTGTGATCACATGCTGTGCAGCGGTCTCAAAGTCCAATGCTTTTCCAGTGGCAAGCGAAAGGTCTCCGGCCTTGGTAATCTCGAACAGATTGTTGTCGTTGGTCTTGATGGAGAACTCAATGGCATCACGCTCTGGATCATTGGCCTGAACAGTACCTATAATCTCAGTATCGGCAATATCCTCATCTACGGTGAACTCCTGCGCCTTGATTGTCGGAGCAGTGTTCTTGGGCGGGGTAGGTCCATCATCCTTTCCACAGGACCAAATCAGGACCGAGACCACAATCATTGCTCCAAAACTTTTCATTACGTTTTTCATGACAAATTTTTTTTAAATTAAAAACTATGGCAAGGTGGGCGGTTTTCATGAAATTGAAGGAGACGATCTGACGGATGATGGGTTTGGATTGATGGATGGGCCTTTTGAATTGACGGAGAAAATTTGAAAACTGTAAAATGTGAAGCGCGCGCGGTCAAAATATGGACTGATGGAGTGTCATCTCCACATAAATAACAACTGAAGGACCATTAACCCGAAAAAATAAAAACAATTTAACCGATGTGCACCGATGGGGTGTTCTTCACCTCACTGATCACAAACGAACTCTGGGTGTTCCCTATATTGTTGATCGTGGTAAGTTTGGTAAGCATGAACTCTCGATAACTTTTCATATCGGCCACATTGATCTTTAGGATGTAATCATAATCACCCCCGACGTGGAAGCATTCCGAGACTTCCTCCAGTTTCAGCACTTCCCGTTCAAACCGCAGCACATTGTCCTTGGTGTGCTGCACCAAACGGATGTGGCAAAGCACCGTAAAGTCCTTTTTAAGTTTCTTTTTGTCCACCAGGGCCACATATTGGGTGATCACGCCCGTGCGTTCCAACCGGCGAATGCGCTCATAGACCGCAGTTTTGGAAAGTTGGAGAATGTCCGCATAGTACTTTGTAGTCTTTTTGCAGTCTTCCTGGAGCAATTTCACCAATTGTTGGTCCACCAAATCCAATTCCATACTGATTATTTTTCGGTTGAATGCTTTTGAGATGGATAAAAATAGAACTAATATCTAAAATATATACATAAATAAGTCTAAAATTCTATATATAGACGAATGAATTGACTTTGGGACTATATCCGATTAGTTTTACAAAAAATCATATCATGGACTATAAAGCAGCGGAGCACATTCAAGACCTTCAATATTTTGGTGAATTTGGAGGGGTAAACCCTTCCATATCAGATTCTTCCACCTATACTTTTCTGTCAGCAAAGACTATGTTCGATACGTTTGAGGGAAACACGGAAGGTTGTTATCTGTACAGTAGGCACTCCTCCCCTTCTAATCTGTATTTGGGAGAGGCCATGGCACAGTTGGAAGGAACGGAATCCGCCAATGTCTATGCCAGTGGAATGGGGGCCATCACGGCCGTTATCCTTCAACTTTGCGATGCGGGTGATCATATGGTCTGCAGTAGGACCATTTATGGCGGCACCTACGCGTTCCTAAAAAACTTCGTAAAAAAATTCAATATCTCGGTTTCCTTTGTAGATATTACCGATTTGGATTCCATTGAAAAAACCATCACACCGAAAACCAAGATGATCTATTGTGAGGCCGTGAGTAATCCGTTGTTGGAAATTGCAGATATCCCTTCGTTGTCCAAAATTGCCAAAAAGAGCGATATGCCCCTAGTGGTGGACAACACGTTTTCCCCATTGACCATCAATGCGGCCCAATTGGGTGCGGACATTGTGGTGCATAGTCTCACCAAGTTCATCAATGGCAGCAGTGATTGCGTGGCAGGTGCTGTCTGCGCCACCACCGATTTTTGTCTTGGGTTGAAAGATGTGAACAATGGCGCGGGCATGCTCTTGGGCAGTACGCTGGACAGTCTTCGGGCGGCTTCCATCCTCAAAAATATGCGCACACTGCACATCCGCATCAAAAAGCACAGTGAAAATGCCCATTATCTGGCCGAAAAGTTTGAAAAGGATGGGCTCAAAGTGGTGTACCCTGGCCTGGAGAGCCATCCTGGACACCAACTCATGAAGGCACAAATGAACCATGAGTATGGATTTGGCGGCATGCTGACCATGGATGTGGGTTCCGTGGACCGGGCCAACGCCTTGATGGAACTTATGCAAGAGAAAAAGTTGGGCTATTTGGCTGTAAGTCTAGGGTTCTACAAAACTTTGTTCAGTGCCTCGGGTACATCCACTTCTTCCGAGATTCCTTTGGAAGAGCAGGAAGCACTGGGGCTCTCACAAGGCCTTATCCGGTTCTCCATTGGCCTTGACAACGACATCCACAAGACCTATCTGTCCATGCGGAGCTGTATGGAGCAATTGGGGATTATCTGAAAAGAGACATTAGAAAACAGACCATAGAGAATAGATTTTGGTGATTTGGTTATTGCTTAATGGATTGTCGGATTGGGCCACAAGTTAAATCAAGATGTCAGTTCGAGTTTTTCCAAAGAAAAATATCGAGAATCCATTCTTTGACCAATTCAAATGAACTTGTCATTCTGAAAACACGGAGTGTTTGAAGAATCCCAACGCAAAAAAGATTCTTCGTCCCGATAGCCATCGGGATGCTCAGAATGACAAAGGTTACTGAAAACTGGATTATTAGATTCTTCGATGGTCTGAAAATTGATTCGTGAATATTAATGGAATTCGTGTCCGAAGAGACAAAAGAGCATAAAAAATCAACACTAAGAAACACCCCTAAAGTCCCCTCGAGGGGGCAGTTGCTCAGGGTAGTCTGCCGATTGGGTTATTGATAATTGTTCATTGCAAAATTGTTTTTTTTTGGATTCTTCGATTATTGGATTGTTGGATTTTTAGATTTGAACATTCACCCTTGACCCTTTAACCCAAAACCCACAATCCTGTTCCCTTCTTGAACTTGAAACTTGCACTTGAGCTTTTTAGATGATTGCTGATTTTTTGGATTTTTGGAGAACAGGGTTCAAAATCGTAATATTACCCTTTAACAAACCCAGACCATATGCCAAACAAAGAGGAAAAACCAAAGTACAGGGAAGACGAACACATTGTAGAGGACAAAAACCTCACCATTTTCCAAGCACTCATCCCTGTTTTTACCCTTGTGGCGATGTTGGCCTACAACGTCTTTGTTTTTGGGGATGATGCACTGAGCGGTTCCAATCAATTTATTTTGTTGATGGGAGGAGCAGTAGCGGCCATCGTTGGTTTTTTCAACAAGGTCTCCTATGATCAAATGATTGAAGAGGTGGCGGAGAATGTCCGTTCCACCACAGGGGCATTGCTCATCCTTCTCATGGTGGGCGCTCTTTCGGGCACTTGGCTCGTGAGCGGCATCATTCCCGCCATGATCTATTACGGACTACAGATCCTGAACCCTACCATATTTTTGGCGGCCTGTGTAATCATCTGTGCCATCATTTCCGTGGCCACAGGCAGTAGCTGGACCACTTCGGCCACTGTGGGCATTGCACTTATCGGCATCGGTGACGCTTTGGGCATTTCGCTGGGCATGACCGCTGGAGCTGTGCTTTCGGGTGCCTATTTCGGGGATAAAATGTCCCCCTTGAGCGACACCACCAACCTGGCCCCGGCCATGGCGGGCGGCGACTTGTTCACGCACATCAGATACATGGCCCTGACCACTACCCCGACCATCATCATCACCCTCATCGTGTTCATTATCATGGGCTTTACCATTGACACATCGGGCGATGCGGACACCAGTTCCATACTAACGAATATCGGTGCTACCTTCAATATTAATGGGTGGCTCTTTTTGGTGCCTTTGGCCGTTATCCTCTTGATCGTCAAAAAAGCACCACCTTTGATGGCTTTGTTGATTGGAACTCTCCTAGGTGGACTTTTCGCAATTTTATTTCAAAGTCAAATTATCTGGAGTAATGGTTTAAAGTATAGTATCAATCCAATTCCTTCAGATTTAAAGGAATATGTTCAATGGGATGCTGGCAAAAAAAACTTTTATAGCCCAGGCACATACGCACTTGTTAAAAACAAAGAAAATGTAAGTTTAGAAAACAATCTAGTATTGGATTTGCCAACATCAAGGACTGAAGTGAGCGAAACTTTTAGCAAGACCACTAAGATTTATGTTGATGGCAATTTGATGGGGGAATATAATGCAATTGCAACTCCAACTTCATTTTTACAAAGCTCTTATTTTGCAGTCATCAATGCCATTACCGTGGATACCGAAATAGCCACAAGTGACCCTGCCCTGAACGATCTTTTCTCCTCGGGCGGAATGTCAGGCATGCTGGGCACCATTTGGCTCATTGTCTGTGCCATGGTCTTCGGGGGCATTATGGACGGAATCGGGGCACTGGAACGCATTACGGAATCGCTTCTCAAATTGGCCAAGACCACCTTTGGGCTCTTTGCAAGCACCGTGGGGAGTTGTTTGGCCTTGAACATTACTGCTTCGGACCAGTATCTGGCCATTGTGGTTCCCGGAAAAATGTTCTCCAAGGCCTACGCCGAACGTGGATTGGCCCCAGAGAACCTGAGCCGTTCCCTAGAGGACTCTGGAACGGTCACCTCTGTTTTGGTACCCTGGAACACTTGCGGCGCCTATCACAGTGGGGTGCTCGGTGTGGGCGTAGGGGAATACTTTTTTTATGCCATCTTCAACTGGCTGAGCCCTTTCATGACCTTGTTGTTTGCTGCTTTCAAAATCAAAATCAAACAGTTGACAAAATAGATTCTCCCCAAAACAGCCATTTTTCAAGAGGTATCATTTTTATCAACAACATGGTGCGGCCTCCCGAAAGAAGGTTTTTTTTAAGTATTTTTGACCCTCAAACAAAAAATAAATCATGGCAACAGTCACCCTCAAAGGAAACGAAATACACACCCTTGGCGACCTTCCTGAAAATGGTTCCCAAGCCCCTGACTTTAAGTTGGTAAAGAACGACCTTTCCATCGTATCCCTTTCGGACTACAAAGGACAAAAGGTGGTACTCAATATTTTCCCCAGTGTGGACACCGGAACCTGCGCACAGTCGGTCCGTCAGTTCAACCAAGAGGCCGCAGAATTGGACAATACCAAAATATTGTGCATCTCCAAAGACCTTCCATTTGCCCAGGCCCGTTTTTGTGGAGCCGAAGGCATAGACAAAGTGGAGACCCTTTCCGATTTCAGGGACGGTAATTTTGGCACATCGTACAACACCACCTTTGTGGACGGTCCATTGCAGGGCTTGTTGTCCCGATCCGTTGTGGTATTGGACGAAAACGGCAAGGTCATTTATTCCGAGCAGGTTTCCGAAACAGTGGACGAACCCAACTACAAAGCTGCGCTTGAAGCGTTGATGGATGCCTAGGGAATCTTTCTTGAAGAACAGGATCCGCAGTGTGGGCTATGCCCTAAAGGGCATGTTCCTGCTCCTAAGGACGGAGGCCAGCATCAAGATCCAGTTTTTTATAGCACTTTTGATGACGGCCGCTGGGTTCTTTTTCGAAATTTCCAGTACCGAATGGATTGTACAGTTATTGTCCATCGGGATGGTCATGGGAGTCGAGGGAGTGAACACCGCCATTGAAAAAATGGCCGATTACATCCAGCCCCAAAGGGACCCAAAAATTGGTTTGATCAAAGACATTTCGGCTGGGGCCGTTATGATAGTGTCCGTCATTGCCAGCATTATCGGACTCATCATCTATATTCCCAAGCTGCTATAAAAACGTCCAAGGACTGTTGGAGCACGTAAATTTGTAACTTAGCCCCGAATTAAACACCATTGATGGCAAAGAAAAGGACCACATCAAAATCCAAACCTACCACTGCCAAGAAGAAGCTGTCACTAAAGCCTTCCAAGCAAAATAAGATTATTTTTGGCAGTCTTTTGATCGTTCTCAGCATTGCGCTCTTCTTCTCCTTCATGTCGTTCTATTTTACATGGCAGGAAGACCAGAGCATGCTGTCCGAATTCGCAAACCGAAACGCAGAGGCCAGCAATCTGCTGAACAAGTTTGGGGCCAGCGTGAGCCACTTCTTTATGTACCAAGGGTTTGGGCTCGCTTCCTTCGCTTTCCCACTGCTATTGGCAGTAACAGGACTCTACCTTTTTTTGGGACTGGAGGCCAAAGGGCTTATCGGGAAATGGGTATGGGGCCTTACGGGCGTTATTTGGATGTCCGTCGCATTGGGCTTTTTTGCTGCCGATTTTCCTCTTTTGGGCGGACTTATCGGTTTCGAGATGAACGATTTTCTTCAGGACTACACAGGTAAGATAGGCGTGTTCTTGATATTGTTGTTCGTGCTGATGGTGATTTTGGTACGCCTGTTCAACTTTACCCCAGAAGGCTTTGCCAATTTCTTCCGTTCCCAAAAGGAAAAGATAAAATCCGATTTCAAAGGGTCTGAGCCCATTGTGGATACTGATGATAGTGATGAATCCGATGAAAGTGGCATCGAACTCCGCATAGACGATGAGGTGCCGGAAAAGGTGGACACTTACACCCACAAAAAGGACATTCCCCCACTCCAGACCGCAGCGGGGCTGGATGTCAACCTACCGGAAGAAGAAGAATCCGATATTGACCTGACCGTGGAAGAAACCCCAGTGGAAGAGGAAACCGAGGTAAAAGCGGCCAAACTGGTCAAGGATTTTGGGGAGTTTGACCCCAAATTGGAACTTGGAAACTATAAGTTCCCTCCCATGGAACTATTGGATGACCATGGGGCATCTGGGGGCATCACCATCAACCAGGAGGAACTGGAGGAGAACAAGAACCGTATTGTCAGTACCCTGAAAAACTACAAGATCGGCATTGCGCAGATCAAGGCCACCATCGGCCCTACGGTAACGCTTTATGAGATAGTGCCCGATGCGGGAATCCGTATTTCCAAGATCAAAAACCTAGAGGACGATATCGCCCTATCCTTAGCGGCACTGGGCATCCGGATCATTGCCCCGATACCCGGTAAGGGAACGGTGGGTATTGAAGTGCCCAACAAAAAGGCCACCGTGGTCTCCATGAGGTCAGTCATCGCCTCCAACAAGTTCCAGAAAGCGGAAATGGAGTTGCCCATCGCCTTCGGGAAGACCATCAGCAATGAAACCTTTGTGGTGGACCTTGCCAAAATGCCCCACTTGCTCATGGCCGGTGCCACGGGTCAGGGAAAATCCGTCGGGTTGAATGCCGTGATCACCTCCCTGCTCTATAAAAAGCACCCGGCCGAGGTGAAGTTCATCTTTGTGGATCCCAAAAAAGTGGAACTTACCCTCTACAATAAAATTGAGCGCCACTTTTTGGCCAAACTGCCCGACTCGGACGAGGCCATCATCACGGACAACACCAAGGTCATCAACACCCTGAACTCGCTCTGTATTGAAATGGACAACCGCTACGAGCTGTTGAAAACGGCCATGGTGCGGAACATCAAGGAATATAATGTAAAGTTCAAGGCGCGGAAGCTCAACCCTAATGACGGACATAAGTTTTTGCCCTATATCGTCTTGGTGATCGATGAGTTTGCCGACCTTATCATGACAGCGGGCAAAGAAGTGGAAACGCCCATTGCCAGATTGGCACAGTTGGCACGGGCCATTGGCATCCATTTGATCATTGCCACGCAAAGACCTTCCGTAAACGTGATCACGGGTATCATCAAGGCCAACTTTCCGGCCAGGATTGCTTTCCGCGTGACCTCCAAAATAGATTCCCGCACCATTTTGGACGCCCAGGGTGCCGACCAGCTTATCGGCCGTGGGGACATGCTCTACACGCAAGGAAACGATGTCACCCGTTTGCAGTGCGCCTTCGTGGATACGCCAGAGGTGGGCAAGATCACAGAGTACATCGGTTCGCAACGAGCCTATCCCGAAGCCCATTTGCTTCCCGAATATGTCGGTGAAGATTCTGGCACAAGTATTGATTATGATATTTCGGAAAGGGATGATATGTTCCGCGAAGCCGCGGAAGTGATCGTGACGGCACAGCAAGGTTCGGCCTCCCTGATCCAACGGAAATTAAAATTGGGATACAACAGGGCCGGAAGGATCATCGATCAATTGGAGGCCGCCGGAATTGTGGGCCCCTTCGAGGGTAGCAAAGCACGGCAAGTATTGATCCCGGATATTTATTCTTTGGAACAATTTTTAGAAAATGAATCAAAATAAGACCATGATCAAGAAACATATCCTTTTTATCGCACTTTTTGCCTCGGCAGTTTTTTCATACGGACAGGGCTCCGACAAGGCCAAGGCCCTTTTGGACGAAGTGTACAACAAGGTGAAATCCTACAAGAACATCTATATCGATTTTCAGTCCACCTTGGAGAACACGGAGGCCAACCTGAAGCAGGACACCAATGGCAACGTTACCCTAAGTGGTGAAAAGTACGTGCTGAACTACTTGGGTGCACAACAGCTCTATGATGGTAAAAAAGTATATACTGTGGTTCCCGAGAACGAGGAAGTCACTATTGAAGACGTGAACGAGGAGGACGACAATGTGAGCCCATCAAAAATGCTCACCTTCTACAAGACGGGACACAACTACCAATGGGACATTCAACAAAATGTGGGTGGCCGGAAGATCCAATATGTGAAGTTGACCCCAATCGACTCCAATACCGAGATCAAATCGGTCCTTTTGGGCATCGACACCCAGACCAAGCACATCTACAAGCTCATCCAAACAGGCAACAATGGCACCAAAACCACCATTACCGTTAATTCTTTCAAAACCGACCAACCCATTTCGGGGGCTATGTTTACCTTTAACGAGAAAAAATACGAGGACAAAGGGTATTATATCACAAGAAACTAGGCATTGAAAATACTAGACCAGTATATATTAAAAAGGTTTCTATACAATTTTTTCAGCTCCTTCTTCATCCTGATCGTCATATTCATTTTTCAGGGAATATGGCTTTTCATCGATGATTTGGCAGGAAAAGGGCTTGGTATTGTCATCATTGCCAAGTTCATTTTCTATTTTATCCCCACCCTTATCGACAAGGTCCTACCCCTGACCGTATTGCTCTCCTCCATCCTCACTTTTGGCACCTTTGCCGAAAATTATGAGTTTGCGGCCATGAAGGCTTCCGGCATTTCATTGCAGCGCGGCATGCGTAGCCTTATTGTTTTTGTGCTTTTTTTGGGCGTGGTGACCTTTTTCTTTGCGAACAATGTGATTCCCAAATCCGAGCAGAAAATGTTCAACCTGAGGAGGAACATTGCCAAAGTAAAGCCTGCGGCCGCCATCACCGAAGGGGTTTTCAGCGATTTTGAGGGCACCGGGGAGGGCATGAACATCAAGGTAGACAAAAAATATGGTGAGCAAGATCGGTTTTTGGACAATGTGATCATTCATAGAAAGACCGATCAAAACATCAACAACACGGTCATCAAGGCCAAATCCGGCGAACTCATCAGCAGTGAGGAATCCGACATTATCCAATTGTTGCTGAAGGATGGCAACTATTACGAGGAGCTGGTTTCCAAAGACCCGAAGGAGCAGCGCAAGAAGCCTTTTGCCAAGGCGGACTTCGGGACCTACACCATCAATATTGATATCTCCGAACTGAACGATCAGGATATGGAGGAGGACCAGAACATCACCACCAATAAAATGAAGAATGTGAGCCGATTGATCAAGGATATCGACTCCCTCCGCGAAAACAATCTTGAGAAGGTGGAGGCCTTTTCGAAGAACATCGTCAACCGTATGGGCGCCTTTCCGGTGCTTCCCCAAAAAAATCTCCAAAAGACAGAAAACCCCAAGCTGGAACTCATCCAGACAGAGGAGCAGAAGAAGAAAGAGATCCAAAAGGATTCCATCAAGGACATTGAGGGCCTATTGGACCATCTTGAGGAATGGCAGCGGCTTCAGGTGTTGAAGAATGCCAAGAATTCCGTTTCGGGCATCATGAACACCATAACGGCCAAAAAAGACGAGCTACAGAGCAGATACAAGTTCTATAACAGTCATATCCTGTCGCTCCACCAAAAATATGCACTGGCACTGTCCTGTATCATCCTCTTCTTCGTGGGGGCCCCGTTGGGTGCCATCATCAGAAAAGGAGGACTTGGGTTGCCCATGGTCATCGCCATTGTCTTATTTTTGACCTATTATTTTATTGGGGTATTTGCAGGGAACTATGCCAAAGAAGGGAACATACACCCTGCCATAGGGGCCTGGTTGTCCACCCTGATCATGTTGCCCTTGGGCGTTTCGCTTACCAAAAGGGCCACGGCCGACAAGGGGCTGTTCGGGTTTGGTCATATTTTTGACCGCATAAAATCGATATTTAAAAAGAAGAAAAAAGATTCTGAAGAATGATGATCGCCAAGGATAAAAAGATACAACTAAACGCCATAGAAGAAGCCATTGAGGACATCCGCCAGGGCAAGGTCATTATTGTAGTGGATGATGAAAACAGGGAGAACGAAGGCGATTTTATTGCAGCTGCCGAAAAAGTCACCCCGGAAATGATCAATTTCATGGCCAAGCACGGCCGGGGACTTATCTGTGCACCATTGACCGAAAGCCGATGTGAAGAACTACAGCTGAACATGATGGTGCAGAACAACACCGTACTGCACCAGACCCAGTTTACCGTATCCGTGGACCTGTTGGGACATGGGTGCACCACGGGCATATCCGTACATGACAGGGCAAAGACCATCAAAGCTCTGGTGGACAAGGACACCAAACCCCATGAACTGGGCAAACCTGGACATATTTTCCCCCTGAGGGCAAAAAATGGAGGGGTGTTGAGACGTACGGGACATACCGAGGCCGCCATAGATTTTGCCCGATTGGCCGGACTGGAACCTGCAGGAATCCTGGTAGAAATCTTGAATGAGGATGGCACCATGGCCCGTTTGCCCGAGCTCATGAAAGTGGCCGAAAAATTTGACCTGAAAATCGTTTCCATCGAGGACCTGATTGCCTACCGTATGGAGCATGACAGCCTTATAGAACTCAAGGAGGCCTTTGATATAAAGACCCGGTTTGGCGACTTCAGGCTACGTGCCTATCAACAGACCACGAACGAGCAGGTACATATTGCCTTGGTGAAGGGAAATTGGAAATCTGGTGAACCTGTGCTTACCCGAATCAACTCCACTTTGGTGAACAACGATATGCTGGGCACCTTGACCAACAATCCCGATGAAACGTTGCAACGGATGTTCGATGTGCTCAATGCCGAGGAAAAGAGTGCCATGATCTTCATCAACCAGAGCAACCAGTCCACCAATCTCTTGAGCCGTTTGTCAGAATTGAAAAAACTTCAGGCCCAGGGTATCCACAAAGCACCAAAGATTGACATGGATGCCAAGGATTTTGGTATCGGTGCACAAATCCTGCACGATCTCAATATTTCCAAGATACGGTTGTTGAGCAACTCAGGCCAGACCCGACGCGTAGGAATGGTGGGATACGGTCTGGAGATTGTGGAGTATGTGAATTATTGATCACCTTCCAACATCCACAGCTTTATTTTGGATGACATTTGTTCCAATGGGTGAAATTTCGTGTCAGGATAGCTGTTAGAGCATGGAACAGAGAAGATAGACTTGAATGATTCGGCTATTTGGTGGTTCGGTTATTCGTAATGCTTGTCATTCTGAAAACACGGAGTGTTTGAAGAATCTGATCCAGAAAGGGATTCTTCGATTGTCTGAAGTCAGAGGTCTGAACATTGATTCGTGAGTATTCGTGCAATTCGTGTCGAATTAGATAAAAGAGTATAGACACTAGAAAATAGACTTTGGTATTTGGTTATTCGATTACTCGATGATCGTCATACTTGTCATTCTGAAAACACGGAGTGTTTGAAGAATCCAATCCAAAACGGGATTATTGGATTGTTGGATTTACGTTAAGATGTCAGTTCGAGTTTTTTCCAAAGGAAAAAGTATTGAGACCCCCCTTCTTTGTCCAGGGCGATTGAACGTAGGGTCATCGGAAGTTTGGGCTTGATTCGAGTAATTCGTATCCCCTCGAAGAAACACCCCTAAAGTCCCCTCAAGGGGACAGTTGCCCAAGATGGTCTCCCTATTCTATTATTGCTCATTGATTATTGTCCATTGTAGATTGGATTTTCCCTTCACTCTTCAACCCGAAACTCGGAACCAGAAACCCTACCCCATCAACCCAAATGTCCCATCCGTCAAGCCAACAGGGGCATCCATCAGATCATGGCCAAAACTTTCCTTGGAACGCCCCATCTTGACCTGATATTCACCGTAAAACAAAATTTTGATCATGAAAAACTACATCAAAAAATTAGGTGTTGCCATCCTCGCCATGGCCCTGGTATGGTCCTGCGGAAAAGATGACGGCCCGACACCGCCCAAGAACGCAATGCCCGTGATCGCGGCACAGGAGTTCAATGCCTTCGAGGGCATAAGCGACACCGAAGTGTTCGGTACGGTGGTCGCCACCGATGCGGACAAGGATGCCCTTACCTTCACCATCAAGACCAACGACAATGCCCTCTTCGAGATCACCGCTGGCGGGGAACTGTCCCTGGCCACGGGCAAGGCACTGGACTTCGCCACCAAGGCACAGCACACCATCACCGTGGAGGTGAGCGATGGGACCGACGCAGCATCGGCCACCATCACCATCAAGGTGGTCAAGGAGGGTACGGACCCCAACAACACCGCCCCGGTGATCGATGCACAGGAGTTCACCGTGGCCGAGGACATCACCGACACTGCGACCATAGGCACCGTGGTGGCCACCGACGTGGATGGCGATGCGCTGAGCTTTAACATTGTGACCAACGACACCGACCTTTTTATGATCAGTGGCACGGGTGTGCTTACCCTGGCCACGGGCAAGGCACTGGACTTTGAGACCAA
>NZ_QXFO01000012.1 GCF_003584105.1 Flagellimonas taeanensis | reverse complement strand
CCTGATATTCACCGTAAAACAAAATTTTGATCATGAAAAACTACATCAAAAAATTAGGTGTTGCCATCCTCGCCATGGCCCTGGTATGGTCCTGCGGAAAAGATGACGGCCCGACACCGCCCAAGAACGCAATGCCCGTGATCGCGGCACAGGAGTTCAATGCCTTCGAGGGCATAAGCGACACCGAAGTGTTCGGTACGGTGGTCGCCACCGATGCGGACAAGGATGCCCTTACCTTCACCATCAAGACCAACGACAATGCCCTCTTCGAGATCACCGCTGGCGGGGAACTGTCCCTGGCCACGGGCAAGGCACTGGACTTCGCCACCAAGGCACAGCACACCATCACCGTGGAGGTGAGCGATGGGACCGACGCAGCATCGGCCACCATCACCATCAAGGTGGTCAAGGAGGGTACGGACCCCAACAACACCGCCCCGGTGATCGATGCACAGGAGTTCACCGTGGCCGAGGACATCACCGACACTGCGACCATAGGCACCGTGGTGGCCACCGACGTGGATGGCGATGCGCTGAGCTTTAACATTGTGACCAACGACACCGACCTTTTTATGATCAGTGGCACGGGTGTGCTTACCCTGGCCACGGGCAAGGCACTGGACTTTGAGACCAAGACCCAGCACAGCATCACCGTACGCGTGAGCGATGGCGACAGGACGGCCACCGCACAGATCACCATCAAGGTGACCAACGTGGTGGAGGATGGCGAAGTTGGTTTGGCAGACGACCCCGCTTCCTTTGTCACCACCTGGAAGACCACTGTTGCCAACCAGGAGATCGTTATCGGCACGGATAGCAACCTTACCTACGACTATGCCATTGATTGGGGAGATGGCACCGTGGAACAGATTACCAGTGGTGATCCACAAAGCCACTCCTATGCCACTGCCGGAACTTACACCGTGGCCATCAAAGGGAAGTTCCCTGCCATTATCAACTATAAAGAGGGGATGAACCTTACAGCACTTAAGCTGATGTCCATCGAACAATGGGGAAGCATAGTGTGGGAGAGCATGTTGTATGCCTTTGCTGATTGCGAGAACATGGTCTATAACGCCACGGACGTACCCGACCTATCCCAAGTGACAAATATGGGTGGTATGTTCAACTACGCCTCTTCCTTCAACGGGGACATCAATGGCTGGGACACCTCCAATGTGACCAAAATGCATATTATGTTCTTCGGGGCAACCTCCTTCAATCAGGATATTGGAAACTGGGATACGTCCAGTGTAGTCTACATGAACGGAATGTTCACCAAGGCCACTTCCTTTAACGGGGACATTGGCGCATGGAACACGGGTAATGTGACCGATATGGAACGAATGTTCGAAGGGGCGACTTCCTTTAACGGGGACATCAGTGGCTGGGACACCTCCAGCGTGACCGAAATGAGTTATATGTTTGTTGATGCGACTTCTTTTAATCAGGACATTGGCAGTTGGGACACCTCCAGCGTAATCGAGATGTACAGAATGTTCTTCGGGGCTACCTCCTTCAATCAAAATATAGGTGGTTGGAACACTGGCATGGTGACCAATATGGGCAGTATGTTCAATGGGGCTACGTCATTCAACCAAGACATTGGCGGTTGGGACACCTCCAGCGTGGGCAGTATGGAAAGGATGTTCAATGGGGCTACTGCCTTTGACCAGAACATAGGGGGCTGGAACCTGTCCAGTGCCTATGGTCTAGAACATATGCTTGATGGTTCTGGCATGTCCCCCGAGAATTACGGTGCCACCTTGGTCGGATGGGCCGGTCAACCCAATACACCCTCCAACATTAGTTTGGGTGCAGCGGGGCTGTCCATCGATTGTGGCAGCATGGCGCACAGTAATGCACGTGCCACGCTACTTGCTGAGAGGAGTTGGATCATCAACGATAGTCCTTGTAACTAAGTACCATACCATTTCTTGATAACGACCGGGAGGACCATAAGGTTCTTCCGGTTTTTTTGTTTACCAGTTACGTTATTGGGCTACTGGGTTCTTCCAGTATTCGCGATGCTTGTCATTCTGAAAAAAACGGAGTGTTTGAAGAATCTGATCCAGAAAGGGATTCTTCGATTGTCTGACGTCAGAGGTCTGAACATTGATTCGTGACCATTAGTGCAATTCGTGTCCACTAAAAAACACCCCTAAAGCCCCCTCAAGGGGACAGTTGCAGGCCGACACCCAACCCAAGCTCTTGACTCCGTAGTTTGTACTTCGCACTTCCGTTTCCCACAACCCTACCCCATCAACCCAAATGTCCCATCCGTCAACCCAACAGGGGCATCCATCAGATCATGGCCAAAACTTTCCTTGGAACGCCCCATCTTGTCCTGATATTCACCGTAAAACAAAATTTTGATCATGAAAAACTACATCAAAAAATTAGGTGTTGCCATCCTCGCCATGGCCCTGGTATGGTCCTGCGGAAAAGATGACGGCCCGACACCGCCCAAGAACGCAATGCCCGTGATCGCGGCACAGGAGTTCAATGCCTTCGAGGGCATAAGCGACACCGAAGTGTTCGGTACGGTGGTCGCCACCGATGCGGACAAGGATGCCCTTACCTTCACCATCAAGACCAACGACAATGCCCTCTTCGAGATCACCGCTGGCGGGGAACTGTCCCTGGCCACGGGCAAGGCACTGGACTTCGCCACCAAGGCACAGCACACCATCACCGTGGAGGTGAGCGATGGGACCGACGCAGCATCGGCCACCATCACCATCAAGGTGGTCAAGGAGGGTACGGACCCCAACAACACCGCCCCGGTGATCGATGCACAGGAGTTCACCGTGGCCGAGGACATCACCGACACTGCGACCATAGGCACCGTGGTGGCCACCGACGTGGATGGCGATGCGCTGAGCTTTAACATTGTGACCAACGACACCGACCTTTTTATGATCAGTGGCACGGGTGTGCTTACCCTGGCCACGGGCAAGGCACTGGACTTTGAGACCAA